>CAWDLW010000051.1:0-44897 GCA_963803145.1 Methanotrichaceae archaeon | reverse complement strand
ATAACAACCTCACCAGCGAGAAGACTATACCCGACTTCAGAAAGTACATTTATACGAAAGGCCTTGAGGAAGTAAAGCCGGAATCTGTGGAGATCATAGGTTAAATCGGAGAAGCATGAAAATCAGCATGAGGTCTGGGGCGAAGATGCAAACGAGCGTTATCGCTGCGATAGCTGTTATCGCCGTAATCGCCTTGGCAGGATTTGTTGCATGGCATCAGGCGAGTTCCACGACAACTTATTCTGGAACGCCTGCGTCGATCACCATAGGAACGCCTTTCATTGAGGCGGCAGGGCTAATTTTTATAGCGGAAGACCAGGGATTCTTTAAAAAGAGCGGACTGAACGTGACAATAAAATATTATGATTCTGGACTTGCCACCGTTAATGGATTGCTGAATGGCGAGGTGGATATCGGATCCTCTTCGGAGCTCGGCCTTGTCACAATGGCGCTTCAAAAGAAAAAAATCTCCACGTTTGCGAACATAAACAAAGGCGACTATGCTTACGTTGTTGGCAGGAGAGACCGGGGAATCAATAACATAACCGACCTCAAGGGAAAAAGGATCGGCGTCTCCATGGGGACGATATCTCAGTTCTATCTCGGCAGATCGCTAAGCCTTCAAGGAATTAGCATGCAGGACGTCACACTCATCAACATCGCCAAATCACAGTTCGCGGACGCTATAATAAACGGCAGTGTAGATGCGGTAGTCGCAACGCATCCGTATATCGACACCATCACTGATCGCCTGGGCAGCAATGTCGTTGTGTTGCCAGTACAAAATAACAAGTACACCTATGAGCTGCTAATCTGCAAAGACGACTGGATTACGAAGAACCCCGGACCGATCGGCCGTTTCCTGGAGTCTCTGGCCATGGCTGATGACTATGTGGGCACGCATCCGGCTGAAGCAAAGGCCATTATTCAGAAGCGGATGCACTACGACGATGCGTACATGAAGTCGTCCTGGAACAACAGCCAGTATTCGCTCTCGTTGGACCAATCGATCCTTATCGCCATGAGCGATGAAGGACGCTGGATGATTAATAATAACCTAACAAGCGAGAAGACATTACCATATTTCCAAGATTACATATACACGAAGGGTTTAGAGGAAGTTAAGCCGGAATCTGTGAATATCAGGTGAATTGAGGAATCATGAGGATAAGGACTCAGTTGATCATCAGCATGGTTTTCTTCGGCGCAGCCCTGGCAATCATCTCAGCATCGGTGATCGCTACAAATCAACAGGTGGAGCAGCTAAACAAGCAGGAGGAGCTTGCCAAAAACATTGAGCTTAACGTTGGTGAGCTCAGCTATTTATCGAACGACTATCTTCTGTACCATGAAAGCCAGCAGATCGATCGATGGGAATCCAAATACTCTTCGATCTCAGCAGATATCTCAAATCTGACTGTTGAGCAGTCTGATCAACAAGTGCTCGCCAATAATATCAAGGCCAACGGGCAGCGCTTGAATGAAATCTTCAACGATATAATATCGAAAGTTAAGAGTGCACCTCAAACCCAACAAAACACGGCTGATCTGGCGTTTATTCAGGTCTCAGGGAGCAGGATTGGAGTACAAACCCAGGGAATGGTCTTTGATGCTTCACGCCTGGCGCAGATGTTAAGCCAGCAGGCAGAGGAGACGAAACAGCGAAATAACCTTCTCATCTTTGCACTCATGGGCGTCTTTATGGCATTTCTTCTTACTGATTACATCCTGATTTATCGGCGCACTCTAACATCGATATCGAATCTCCAGGCCGGAGCGAAAATTATCGGCTCCGGCAACCTAGATTATTCAATCGTTGAGAAAAAGAACGATGAGATCAGCGAGCTAGCCAAGGCCTTCAACCAGATGACGGCAAACCTGAAAACCATCACCGCCTCCAAGACGGATCTGGAGAGGGAGGTTGTCGAGCGGAAGCGGGCAGAAGATGAAATTCGTAGAAGCGAAAAGCGATTTCGTTCGATCTTCGAATCAACGCAAGATGCTATCATCACCATTGATGACGATATGCGCTGCACCAATGCTAATCCAGGAGCTGGCGTTATCACGGGCGTACCTCACGAACAGCTTGTAGGTCAGCTCCTGTCGGACTATCTCGATCTAGGTTTTGATCTATCAGTCGCATGGCCAGCCTTTATACAAACCGGCCGGTTTGCAGGAGAAGCAGGAATTCGGTATAGAGATGGGACATTTCGTACTGTCGAGGCCATTGGCATAGCTAACATATTTCCCGGCCAGCATTTGCTTGTAGGTCATGACATCACCGAGCGCAAGCATATGGAGGAGGCTCTGCGCAAAGCGAAGGACGAGCTTGAGCAAAGGGTCCAGGAAAGGACCGCTGAGCTATCCGATGCGAAAGAAAACCTCGAAGTAATCAATGAAGAGCTTCAGATGGAGATCTCAGAGCATGAGAAGACCGAGAAAGATCTTATTGCAGCCAAGGAGGCAGCAGAAGCCGCAGTCGAGGCCAAAGCTGCGTTCCTTGCGAATATGAGCCACGAGCTTAGGACACCCCTGAATGCTGTTATAGGCTTCTCAAGTCTCCTCCTGGCTGATAATCTCACAGAAGAGCAGAAGGAGGACATTGAGAGGATCAGGAACGGTGGCGAAGCTCTCCTATCAATCATCAGCGATATCCTTGAGTTTTCGAGAGCAGAAAAGGAGAAAGTAAAGCTGGAGCTTCAACCTATCAGCCTCAAGGCTTGCATTGAGGAATCTTTGGATATGGTAGCAGTGCAGGCTGATAAAAAGGGCTTGAACCTCGCCTACACTGTCAGCTATGGCACACCGGATACTATCCTTGGCGATCCAGGAAGGCTCAGGCAAATATTGGCCAATCTGCTCAGTAATGCAGTCAAGTTTACGGATATTGGAGATATATCCGTATCGGTTTCCTCCAAAGACCTAGGAGGCAACAAGCGCCAGATAACTTTTGCAGTTAAGGATACGGGCATTGGAATGCCTCAAGATAAGATGGACAGGCTCTTCAAGCCCTTTGCACAGCTCGAATATACTATGAGCCGCAAGCGTGATGGCGCAGGGCTCGGACTCGCCATAAGTAAGAAGCTTGTGGAACTTATGGGTGGCGAGATCCGGGCTGAAAGCGAGGAAGGCAGAGGCTCAACTTTCCGATTCACTATCCAAGCCGAGGCCTTTTCGGGAAAACAATTGGACTTAGGTGAGAAAGATAACGCTACTGAGTATGAAAATATCTCAAGCCAGAAGCCTCTAAGCATTCTTGTAGCCGAAGACAATCCCTCAAATCAGAGAGTTCTTGTTGAGATGCTCAAACGTCTGGGCTATAGAGCTGATGCAGTGGCTGATGGTGTCGAGGTCCTTCAGGCTCTCCAAATCAGGCCTTATGACCTGATCTTTATGGATATCAGGATGCCTGAGATGGATGGCCTTACTGCCACAAAGGAGATACGAAAGCTCTGGCCTGACAATGGGCCGAAGGTAGTAGCCATTACAGCCTTCGCAATGGACGGAGATCAAGAGAAGTGTCTGGAAGCTGGCATGGATGGCTATATCGCAAAGCCTGTGAAAGTAAATGATCTTGCGACGCTACTGCGCAATACTGACCCTTCCGAGGATAAAATTTAGAAGATAAAAGTAACATTGGGATAGATCTACGGAAAGATCTGCCGTATCATCTCTCGCTCCCTTATTTGGATTTCTCTGTTTTCCGATCTGTTTGGACTGCCTTTTTCTTTCCTGTCATGGGCCCTTTAAGTTGCAGTATTATCCATCTCCTGTTCATATAAATGTGTATCAGCGCTAGGCCTACAAGGATCAGGCCATTGATAACATGGAGGTTAATCCATGTTGTTGTCGATTCTGAAACAAATCCATGGGTAATCATAAACAGCCATATTCCTATCGCAAGCTGCAAAAGCAGTGAGATAAGCAATAAGGTATTCAGGGCAAATAGTTTCGGCTGTGTAACCATTAATTTATTCCCTCCTCTCTAACTCAATGCTTACTTTTGTTAAACTTTTCAGGACACTAGTCATTATCCTATTGCCATTTAATGACAACGATGGCAGATAATAATAGCAATATAATATGGTGATTCCATCAATATCTATACAATGCTGGAACCATATTTCTATAGCAGCAAAGGACAGGAATGTTACTTCCTGTCCAGTCTCTTCTCCGTCTCCACAACTTTGAGCGTTATCTTCATCACTGTATCGGGGTTGATGGATATAGAGTCTATACCCTGCTCCACTAGGAACTCTGCAAACTCTGGATAATCGCTCGGAGCTTGGCCGCATAGACCGCTGTGGCGGTCGTTTCTCTTCGTTCCCTGAATCGATAATGCCACCATCTTCAGCACAGCCGGATCACGTTCATCGAAATCTGCTGCAAGCAGCTCTGAGTCTCGGTCGATTCCGAGCGTCAGCTGTGTCAGATCATTTGACCCTATGGACATGCCGTCGACGAGCTTGCAGAACTCATCCACAAGCATAACGTTGCTCGGTATCTCGCACATTACATAGACTTGCAGATCTTTGGCACCTTGTTTGAGGCCGTTCTTCTCCATCTCTGCCAGAACCTTCTTCGCCTCCTCAACCCTGCGGCAGAAAGGTATCATTATAATAATATTGGTCAGCCCCATCTCCTCACGGGCACGCTTCAGCGCTGCACATTCCAGTGCAAAGCCGTCTCTGTATCTATCGTTATAGTAGCGTGAGGCCCCACGGAACCCAATCATAGGATTGCTTTCCTGGATCTCGAAGTACTCGCCTGCGATCAGATTGGCGTACTCGTTAGACTTGAAATCGCTCAGGCGGACGACTACCGGCTTAGGATAGAAGGCAGCTGCAATAGTTCCAACACCCTGGGAAAGCTTCTCTATGAAGTAATCGGACTTATTCGGATAGCCGTAGGTAAGCTCATCGATCTGCCTTCTCATCGACTCATCTTTTACTTTATCCGGATGGACAAGCGCCATTGGATGAATCTTGATGTAGCTGCTTATGATGAACTCAAGGCGTGCCAGGCCGACACCGTCGTTGGGGATCATAGATGTGGCGAATGCTTCCTCAGGATTTCCAAGGTTGATCATAATCTCTGTCTTCGGCCTGGTGAGGTCCTTCAGGCTCACCCTCTCAACGTTGAAGGGCAGCAACCCCTCATAGACCTCACCCATATCGCCTTCCGCACAGCTCACAGTCACCTCCTGGCCGTCCTTGATCTTCTCAGTGGCATTGCCGGTTCCAACTACTGCTGGTATCCCGAACTCTCGGCTGACGATGGCTGCATGGCTAGTCCTCCCGCCTGCGTTTGTGACTATAGCGGATGCAATCTTCATCACAGGCTCCCAGTCAGGGGTCGTTGTATTGGAGATCAGTATCTCTCCTTTTTTGAAGGATGATAGTTGGCTTACATCAGGAATGATGTGTGCCTTTCCGCTCGCAATCTTCTCTCCGACACCTCTTCCCATAACGATAACGGACCCACGTTTCTCCAGGTGGTATATTTCCAGGACATCCTTTGCTCTCTGCGACTGAACTGTCTCTGGCCTTGCCTGGACTATGAACAGCTCTCCATTGGTTCCGTCCTTGGCCCATTCTATATCCATTGGCCTCTCCTTGCCGGCCTTCTCGGAGTAGTGCTCCTCAATGATTATCGCATAGCCTGCAAGCGTCAGGACATCATCATCTGTGATGCAGAACTTTCTTCTGTCAGCTTCAGGAACGTCCACATTCTTTGTGAGCGCCTTTTCGCTACCGCTTCCATAGACCATCTTTATCTTCTTGTCACCAAGCGTCTTTCTGATTATAGGCCTGAAGCCTTTTCTGAACGTCGGCTTGAAGACATAGAACTCGTCCGGATTTACTGCTCCCTGTACAACGTTCTCGCCCAGGCCATAGGCGCCCGTGATGAATACGACATCCCTGAATCCTGTCTCTGTATCGAGAGTGAATATGACGCCGCTTGATGCCAGGTCCGATCTGACCATCTTCATTATGCCTATTGACAGAGCGACCTTGAACTGGTCGAAGCCCTGATCGATACGATAGGATATCGCTCTGTCTGTGAAGAGCGATGCATAGCATTTGATAGTTGCATCCTTTAGCTCATCGTAGCCTCGAACATTCAGATATGACTCCTGCTGGCCTGCGAAGGATGCTGTTGGCAGATCCTCTGCGGTAGCAGAGCTTCGAACCGCCACATCGGGATCCTTGCCGTATTGCCTGCCCAGTTTATCATAAGCAGCTTTGATTTGATCCCAAAGGTCATCAGGCAGCTTTGCGCTCAGTATAAGCTCACGTGCCTTCTTGCCGCGTGTGGCGAGATCCTTCACGTTGCTCTTATCCAGGCCCTCAAGCGTTTCCTTGAGCTTGTCCAGGATGCCTGCAGAGTCTAGAAAGTGCCAATATGCCTCGGCACTCGTGGCAAAGCCATTGGGAATTTTTACGCCCTTAGGCGTCAGCTCCCTGTACATCTCACCTAAAGAGGCATTCTTTCCACCTACTGATGGTACATCTTCGATGCCAATTTCATCGAACCAAAGCACGTATTTTTTATTTTCTGGCATATATATCACTTAATCGAAAATAATTCGCCCTGTTACCCTACTAGTATATAATTGATTTGAGTCAGCCAATTTCATTGTCCTGAACCAAGGTCATGCATGCTTACAGGATTAGTCAACAAGCGGATTTTCACCATCTTAAATAACTATCTACTAGGTTATAATCTTATTTAGAGATAATCTAGACAGTTCGGCATATCTGACGCAATTAAAATTATTGACTTGCAGCTTTCGGGTGATTTGCCTGCTTTGGCAGATCTCAGCAGATACTAAGAAATCGATATCTTATCGATATCCCCATGGCTTTCTAGCTAATCCATAATTCTGGGTAATTATCGGCTCTAAGAAACCTCTTTATGGCACGATACATTGGTGTAGCCAGTTTGACGTTAAATCTTCAGCAGCCTTGCATTTACGGCAACTATCACAGTGCTTGCGCTCATTAGTATCGCACCTGCGGCAGGGCTCAGCAGTATGCCATAGCTGTAAAGAACTCCCGCAGCAAGTGGGATTGCAAATGCGTTATATCCGGTGGCCCAAACCAAATTTTGGAACATCTTTGAGTAGGTCTTCCTAGATAGCGTAATTATATAGGCAACATCTCTTGGATCATTTCTCACCAGTACTATATCTGCAGATTCAACTGCAACATCGGTTCCTGCACCTATGGCTATTCCCACATCCGACTGTACGAGCGCTGGAGCATCGTTCACCCCGTCGCCAACCATTGCCACTATGTAATCCATCTGGACCTTTTTTATCGCCTCTGATTTTTCATGAGGCAAAACCTCGGCAAAAAAGTCATCCATGCCCAATTCTTCAGCCACCCATCTGGCTACAAATCTGTTGTCTCCAGTGAGCATCATACATTTTATGCCCATTGCCCTCAGCTTTTCAATGGCTTCTCTGGATTCTTTTCTTATGATATCGGCCAGAGCGATGGCACCGATGGGCCGGTTCTCTTCGAGCAGAAAGATGACAGTTTTCCCCTGCTGCTCGAGCTTCTCTATCCTTTCGTCCTTGAGATCGATTTTATTTTCACGCAGGTATCCTGGACTCACGGCCAGCAGCCTTTTGCCTTCGATCGTGCCTTCAACGCCCTTTCCGGGAAGCGCCCTGAAGTCATGCACCTGCCGAAGTTCGATGTTTCTATCCTTGGAGCTGTTCACGATTCCTGACGCAATCGGATGTTCCGAGCTTGCCTCAAGTGATGCTGTCAGGCCAAGAACATCAGCTTCACTCAATTCTGTGAGAAGAATGATATCTGTTACGCCAAAGCGGCCTTCTGTCAAGGTGCCGGTCTTATCGAAGACCACCGCCTGAAGATCCTTTGCCTTTTCGAACGCCTGTCTATCTCTGATCAGCAGGCCGGATTTTGCAGCCAAAGATGTCGAGACTGCAACCACAAGTGGAACCGCCAGGCCTAGGGCATGTGGGCAGGATATGACCATAACAGTGATTGCCCTCTCGATTGCGAAGGCAGAATCTCTGACAAAGAAAAGCCAGACCACAAGGGTGATGGCTCCGACGCTGAGTGATATTATTGTAAGCATGCGGGCTGCATTATCAGCCAAGTCTTGTGTCTTTGACTTGCTTTCCTGAGCTTGTTTGACTAAGGCGATAACCTGGCTTAGATAGGTCTCAGAGCCGACCTTTTTTACTTCCACGGCTATTTCGCCCTCTTCGTTGATTGACCCACCTATCAACGGATCTCCTATCTTTTTGGGGACAGGCTTTGACTCACCAGTGAGCATTGACTCATTTACGTTTGTTCCCCCATCAATCACAACTCCGTCTACCGGCACTTTTTCGCCAGGCTTAACCAAAACTTCATCTCCTGGTTTTAAATCCTCAACTTTGACGTCTACAGTCTGACCATCTTTCATCAGATGGGCTTCAGAAGGCATTATCTTGACCAGCTCCTCTAAAGCACGTGAGGCTCCAAGAACTGAACGCATCTCGATCCAGTGACCGAGAAGCATGATATCAATTAGCGTTGCAAGCTCCCAGAAGAATACCTCGCCTCTCAAGCCGAAGGCCACAGCGGAGCTGTAAAAATAGGCAGCACTGATGGCGGTGGCGATCAAGGTCATCATTCCGATGTTATTATCCCTGATCTCGCGGAAAAGACCCTTTAAAAAGGGATAGCCGCCGTAGAAGTATACGATTGTGGAGAGCAGGAAAAGGATGTAGATCGAGCCAGGGGCATTCAGTTCAAATTGAAATATGCTCTGGATAAATGGTGATAGTGCCAGGATGGGAATTGTTAGTATTAATGATATTGTGAATCTTCTCTTGAAGTCTTCGAGGGTATGGCCTTCATGCCTTCCGCCGTATGCCTCATGAGGCTTGTCCGGATGCTTTGCCATATTATGCTTGGCATTTTCATATGGTTTCTGTGGTTCTTCAACCATCCGTATAGCTTCCGTGGGGATATATCTAATAGAATTTCGGGGCTGTAATTACTTTACATTTACCCTGCGCACAGAGGGGTTTACCACATTCTGGGGCTTGCCCTTCAAAAACATCTCTATGTTCTCGATGCAGATATATGTGCACTCGTCTATCGACTCCTCTGAGAGGAATGCTATATGGGGTGTCAGCAGGACATTGTCCAGCTCTAGTAGTGGGCTATTCATTGGAAGCGGTTCCTCCTCAAAGACATCCAAGCCCGCTCCGGCGATCCTCCTCGACCTGAGAGCATCTATTAACGCAGCTTCATCCACTATCTTGCCTCTTGCAGTGTTGATCAGGATGGCAGTGGGCTTCATTTTGGCCAGCTCTCGTTCACCTATCATGTGCTCTGTCTCAGGCGTTAGAGGCACATGCAAGGTTACGATATCGCTCTCTCTAAGCAGTGTATCCAGGTTTCCGAACTTCACTCCTAGAGCCTTTTCCTTCTCAGGGCTTGGGTGAGCAGTGGTGGATAATACATTCATGTTGAACCCATGAGCGATCTGTATAACCCTCTTTCCTATATCGCCTGTTCCGAGCACTCCTATAGTCTTGCCCATGAGCTGTCTGCCAACATAGCATCTCCAATCGAATTTTCCTTTGTGTAGCCTCGCATCGGCAATACGGACCTTCCTAAGCAGATCAAGTGCAAGGGCGAAGAGACAAACTCAGCTACTGAGTCAAAGGCGTAATTGGGGACATTTGAGACGACCACACCCTGTTCGGTCGCCACATCAAGATCGACATTATCGTAGCCCGTCTGCCACAGGGAAATCATTTTCAGCTTTGGGGCATAGTGAAAAGCATCGGCTGTAAAGCCATATCTTCCTACTATTACTATCTCAGCATCCTTTATCCTCTCAAGAAACTCCTCTTGAGATGCAGGCGTGCTATCATAAATCTCCAGCTCGCCTAGTGCTTCCAGCCTTTTCCTGTACTCTTCAGTGAGAAATATGGGATCTGCAATAACTATTTTCATACGCTCTTACCAAAATCCTGATGTTTCTTTGGATCTTTATCGAACATTTTCTTACAGGCGAGGCTGCAGAAGCAGTAGATATTGCCTTCATATTCTGATCTGAATGAGGCATACCTAACGTTGCATTCCATTTTGAAGACTGGATCGATGATCCTCATATCACTCCATCATATCATATTTCTCTAAATAGTTATAATTATGTTTTCCATAAATCGGTGACAGATGTGCAGATAAAATTTTGTACTAGCTTTACTGTGGGATGCCCATTTCAGTCGAGCAGCAGTCATTTAACTGTGTTATCCGCACAGAATGGGTATAGGCAAGCGATTTAGATCAGGATAATGTATTGATGTAGCATATGCATAGCCTTTTGGTGTAAATTGGTGAAACTCAAGCTTCAAATCAGACCGGGATAAAAATTAGTGAGGTAGGTATACCTACCTTCAGGAGTTGCTTAACTATTGGCTACACCACAGCAGGCAGCACAGTTAGTTCCACAGCAAGCCTGGCAGCCGCCAACCGCTGTACAGTTTCCCGTAGGACAGTGATTTCCGCATGCCGATGCGGCAGGTGTACTCTGAGTATTTAAGCCTCCACAGCAGGCAGGACAGTTAGCTCCGCAGCAAGTCTGACAGCCGCCGGCCGCCCCACACCCTGCAATGGGACAATTGGCTCCGCATGTTGATGCAGCAGGAGTGCCATGAGTAGCCGAGTTTCCGCAGCAGCCAGCGCAGTTAGCTCCACAGCAAGCAAGGCAGCCACCTGCAGACCCACACCCATTGCTGGGGCATTTGGTTCCGCATGGGGATGCAATATTGGCACCCTGAACACACGAGCCTCCGCAGTTCGGTGCACATGTGGCTTGCAGACATGTTGAACTGCCTGAGCAGCCGCAATGTCCAGTTTCTCCAAGAGTCAATCCGATTCCTGCAAAAAGCAGGATTGTTGATATTATAGCTAATTTCTTCATTCGATTCCCACCTATCATCCAGTGGACTGGCGCACAGCTTACATCAAGAAGATAAACTTCAATCCCATATGACGATTTGGGTTTAGGCAAATGTCGGTGGTAGTTTGCGCAGCTAATTGTGATTACTAGTAAATATATTCCAAATAAATATGCATATATGTGGTGAAAGTCCAATGAAAATGTCAATATGCTTGCACATGATTGCTTTTCAGGGCCGCTATAATTAGGCGTTCCAGGGCGGCCAAATATATATTGTCCAAGTTTAGGCGATAACTCATCGTATATTCAGATAGCTTTTTATATATTGATAACTCCTCCTTTCTATGGAGTTCACAATTGTGAACTCCAAGAGGGAACTGGAGGTAAGTGGGATGAAGATTATAAAACTGCTCGTGACGTTAGCAATCCTCAGCCTTATTGTAGCCCCCGCTCTCTCAATGCCCACTGGAAAGAATTGTGCTTGCATGTCCGGGTGTTGTGGCGGTTCAAAAGGGATGGATTGCTGCGGCAAAACCCCAGATGGTTCCTGCACTTCCCAGATATGCGTCTGTCCCGGTCAGATCTCGCCATCTTCCAGTATAGAAGTGTACGGTCTTGGCTATTCTTACCTCGGCAAGGGCAGCTCCCGTTCGGAGAGCAAGGAAGGCGCATGGGCAGTTTCTCCATACTCTGGCAAAGTAAGCACATATCCTAGTGCTTCTTCAGCTTATTCTGATGAAGTAGGTCCGCCTGATCTGGATGTTGTAGAGTATCTGCCGCCTTCCGCACGGCTTGTCTTCAATGTCCTGACATCTGATGGTCCTCTGACGCAGAAGGATCTCATAAGCAAGACAGACCTTCCGCCGAGAACTGTCCGGTATGCCTTAAGCAGGCTTAAAGATGAGCGCGTGATCAAGGAGTGCTTTTACTTCCAAGATGCACGTCAGAGTCTGTATGGGCTGAATACAGCCTCCTTTAAGGCAACACAAGTATGAGATATAGAATTCTCGCCGGATCTGGACCAGTACGCGAAGATCGTTAACCCTTTTTTAGATTTTGTGTTTACTCTTATGAGTCTCGAAAAAGTATTTATAAAACACTCGTCCGGTCTATTAATTTATGCCTTTGAATAAGCTTGAGTTTCCTGAGCCGTATAAGCATGAGCATCCTTCTGTTTGCGATGTCGATGAGATTTGCGGCGAGCATATTACCTATAAACAAAGAGCCGCCGATTGGATTGCCAGAACGGTTGGTTCCTGGAATTTCATCATATGGCAAACTATTATATTCGGTGCATGGGCAGCGCTGAATGTTTCGGGATGGTTTTATCGCTGGGATCCGTACCCTTTCGTTTTAATGAACCTGGTTCTATCCCTTGAAGCCGCTTATGCAGCCTCAATTATCATGATAAGCCAAAACAGGGAGGACGAGCGAGATAGGGTCAGGATGTGCCATAATTGCATGGTAAATGAAAAGGCGGAAGAGGAGATTCGCATCGTTCTTGAACACCTGGAAGCTCAAGATAAAGCTCTTTCTGTGATATATGAGGAGCTGCAGGGACTCTCTGAGCGCAGAAGAATCGATGTTCGCGGCTCAGGAGACAATCGCTTGTGAGGCGAAGTGAGAGAAATTGTGCTGCAAATAATAGCCATAGTAATATTCGATTTTTGCATGTCTTCTATTTATCCCCTATCGACCTATCGGTTCTGATTTGTTTCCGAAGATAACCTATAATTTTTATCAATCATGGATCGAGGAGGATGGCCTGATTCCTGAATATCCTTCACTAAGCGGCTTAGATATGAAATGCTGGATCATCGAGCCACTAATCATCGATGTTGCGAGAGCCATGATTACCAAGGCCACAAAGATACGCTGGTCGATTAAGCCGTAGTCTAGTGCAGCGGATGCTAGAGCGATTTCCATTGCCCCTCTGGCGTTCATTCCGAACCCGATTGCTAATGCTTCTTTTCTAGCAATACCGCCAGCCATTGCTCCAGAGCTTGCTCCAATAATCTTGCCTGCACAGGCCACTATGAAAATTAGAATAACAATGGTCAGATCGACGTTGGTTACAAAGTTTGCTTTAAGCCCTATGGAGGCAAAATAAATCGGCACCAGTATATCCATGGCCGGAGGACGTATATTTTTCAGGATAAGGTCTCGTCTAACGTGCCTCTGAGAGAGGATAACTCCTGACAGGAAGGCACATACGATGCCGTGAGTACCTATGGCCTCAGCTACAAATGATATGGCCAGCATGGATATCGCCACTATATCTATGAGGCTTCCAATATGACGAGAATGCAATATAGCATCATTTCTAGCTTCTAAATGTATTAAGTAGATTGTCAGAGCAAGGGCTCCTACAGTCAGGCTCAGGTTAAGCGCCAGGCCCATTCCGGTATTCAAGATGCTCAAGATAAGGGCGAAGAGAGACCACCCGATGATATCATCGATCGTTGCGGCACTTATTATCATTGAGCCCAGCTCCATCTTCATGAGATCGAGATCCATGAGGGGATTCTGGCTATGACCGGAAGGGCTGATATGGAGAGAGCTGTTCCCATGAAGAGCGCAAAGATTCTCAGATCGCCAGACGGAATGCTCCATAGCCAAGGCAGCAGAGTGACCATACCAAATCCCAGTGCAAATGGCAGAATTACGCCTGAGATGCTGGTAAGCAGAGCACTTCGTCTTCGGCGTCTTACGTAGGCCAGATTGACCTCAAGGCCGGCGGTGAATACAAACAGTATCAGCCCAATATACGCTATCGTCTGGACAATTTGGTTTTTAGGGAACAGCCAGGGCTGCACATCTGGTGCCAGCCAGCCGAGTACAGTCGGCCCAAGAATTATACCTGCCAGTATCTCGCCAAGCACTGCAGGCTGGCCCATGCGTCTTGCAAGATTGCCGAAAAACAGAGCTGATGCGAGAAGAAGCCATAGCTGAAAAAGCACAGGGTAGCCTTGTGCAGCTGCAAATCCTGCTAGCGCTAATGTTATGATCCATAGCAGGCCATTCTGGCGTCCCAGCATCCACATACCTTTATTCACAATTGTTAACTGGGTAATGTAACAATTGTTACGGATATAACGGTTTTGGCCAGAGGTTCTGTAAAGTCTTAGGTTGTTTTGGTCTGAATCTTTTGGTGTCAAAAATCGGTTGTTGGTATTGTTGCATGATGGTCGGCGGATAAGGGAATCGTAACAACCTCATGTTGCTAAATGCCAGCTAATGGAATAAATATGTTTAATATGTTATGATTATCGCGCATTTAGGGAGAAAAGATATAAATCGATCGATTGCTAATCAAGAAAGTTTAAAAAGGCGCTCTAAAAGCGAATTAAAGAGAGAAAAGCTAAATATTACTTCCTTCAAAAGAAGTATTACCTATCGATGTCCAATTTCTAAGGCGTAGCATATCCGATATGTGGCATCGGTAGCGGGCTACGCAAGAGTTTCATCACTGCGTGGCTCTTGTCGTGGTCTGCGAAACTACAAGCTTTAGAAAGAATGGCCTCTTTCACGGTCGTGCGTGGTGAGGCGCTAGGTATCATAGGTAGGAGGATTGAAGTCTGGCTGTGGTTGGCTCGACTTAATATCCTTGAATGGCGGGCTCTTTGAGTCTGCCATTCTCATTATTACAATCTTCTAAAAAAGAACTCGCGCCGTACTTATGCCAAGCATTCTAGTGAATGTGGCGAATGCTTGGCAATTTCGGGCTACGCTACTGCTAATAGCCTAATACAGTCATCAGCAGCAGTATGAGGTGCAATACAATTTTCACTGCGTGCACGATTTCTCGTGTCAAATATCTCACCTCGATTTACGTAGTCAACTATCCTCTCAGCATCTTCTCTTCTGTCGTGAAGAAAAGAAAACGCGTTGAATCTAGTTGCTAAGATAAATTAAAAGCATGCCAGGATTTAAACTTAATGATGTGCATATATTTAATATTCTCACAAAGGAAAGAAAATTCTATCACGCATAAGATTTAATTGTTTATAAATTATCAATAATCCGATTTTTAAATATTAAAGAACTCAGGCTTTTTAAAGGGAGAATATAAATGCTTTAGGCTCGTTTTTATAGCGCTTTTAGTTAGAACTAATCAATTTTTGTTAAAAGTTATGAGGTGATTTTATGGAAAATCGATCTTCAAAGAGAATTAGTGAACTAGAACAGATAATGGAAAGCACAACAGAACTTAAGGCTAATATCAAATCGGCATTCAAGGAAATACGCGAAGGTAAAATAATTCTTTGCTTTCCAGAAGGCGCTCGCGTTAAGATAGGCGATAAACTATATCCATAAGTAAGCTCTCTTTCTACAACATGCCAGAAAGAATTCCTATAAAAAACATAAAAAACGTCTTGAATAGAAGTGATATGTGGAATCAATTCTTTAAGACGCAAAAGGAAAAAGGCGAAAAAATGGAGATTGACAATATTGAAGGGCTTTTGGAAGATTTTGCCGATTCTATTCATGTCTTGGCTGAAAAACAGGTCGAGTTAGAAACTGAAATGAATCAAATGAGGGGTGCAAGGAATAGGCATCCATCGAAGTGATACTAAAGAGAGAGTTATGAATGGTTATTGCTCTTTATACTCCTATTAAGCAATCTCATCCATTTATTCTCTTCCTCAACTCCTATCCCTGCCACCTTCGCTATTTAACTTTCACTTTCTGACTCGCGTTCTGAATCAATGTAATCCATTTATTATCTCCCCTGATCTCAATACCACATGCTTCAGATGGTGTTTTCCCATCAAGGGCCTCATGAGGTCTTATGTAATTATGATAGATCTGCATCCCTTGTAAGATTGGGGTGGTTTTAGTCTTTAAGCCTCTCATGGTCTTCTCTCGATCTCGAATTTCGCCATTTATTCTTTCCATTTTGTTATTGTTTTTCGATCCTTGAAGACGAATTGCATTAACATGTTGAGACTGAGGGGCACGGCTTGTAGCGAATTCCTTTCTGAAGGCATCATGGTATGATTGGAGTCCATCGGTTATTAGTGTCTCAGGTCTTTTGCCTGCAATCTCTCTGCTCTCTCTGAAAAGGGCTCTTGCATCGTGTTTATCTTTGGTATCTGCGACCTCTTGAGCTATCCAGTAGCGGGTTTCGTCGTCCATCAAGGCAAACAGATATTTGAGATCCCCCTTTATTTTGAGGAATACCTCATCAGCTCGCCAAGTTGAGCTTACATCAGGCTTGATATTGTCCACGTATGCCTTCATGATTCTGGTATACTTTGCAATCCAGTTGGCAACGGTCTGATGAGACACTTCGACACCTATAAGTTTCAATGATCTCTGTGTGCTTCGTAGGGACTCGCCACTGAAATAAAGTTGCATGGCTGCTGTTATTGCTTTTGGATTGTGCTTCATATGCTCAAAGCCTATGTTAATGCTGAATGTTCTGCCACAATCCTTACAGGCAAACCTCTGAAGATCCCCATCTTTGTTATGTCTAGCACCATACTTTTTGATGTTCTGCGAATGGCAATAGGGGCAATCTGAAATTTTCACTGGCTCTAATACAATGTTTCGCTTTGCCTGCTCTTTAATTCCTGAGCATAATTGCGCTGCCCAAATATGTTTGCACTTTGAACCTCTGAACTTATGATCGGGGCAATTGCATTTCCAGCCTATAGAAGTCTTATCGACATTATAGAATCTAGGGCTTGATTGCGATTTTACAACGAAAGAGGTAGTAGTGACTTGGAATATGTGATCTTGATCTACAATTTGTTTACCTTTTTCCTCTCTAACGTCTTTCATCGCAATCAAATTCTCCTTTCCCATGATATCTAGATAACTAGTTATCTAGATATATAGTTTATGGTTATCTAGATAAAGCGATAACTTTATATCTAGATAACTAGCATTACAGATATTGATGGGGCAAATCAGCTTAGTAATAGATGACAAGTTAGATGCTGAATTTCGCGAAGCCGTAGCTAGAAAGCTTGGAATGAAGAAAGGTAACATGAAAATAGCCATCGAGCAAGCCCTTCGATTTTGGATAGACCAAAAGGCTTGAATAGTACTATATCTATACATACTAATCCCTTTAGCTGTTATCAAATCTTGCGATTGTGGAGGAGAATAAAGGGAAATAAAAAGGCTTGCGGGGCAAAAGTATGCCCATACCTGCCCCGCTTGCTCCTTTGCTATAGTTTTACGATATTTCTTGACATGCGCCTTATTAGATCGAGTATTAACGCTGCCAAGAGCGCGAAAATAAATTCTTCGATCATTTTGACCCTCCTTATAGGAGAAACTTGTTCGCAAAGGCGATACCAGATCATTGTAAAAACGGGTTTGAGAATAGTTCAACTCAAAGCGATGGAGTACTTTATTTGTATGCTTTACTAGCGTCTCTTTCAATGCAAAAGGTTTATATTGCTTGAAGTTACTTATCATCATTGATAACCTCCGGTAATGCTAGGGGTTGTGCTTGCTTTGCTTGGGAATGTCGGAGCTGAGGACTCCTTCATTTCTAATTTAGTTTATTTTTCTCTGCCTTTGTCGCCATAATGTATGTTATATGTCAATTAAATCGCATATATTCATCGTGGATATAAATACCTTGCTACTATAAAATGGTAAATATGCACAATTTGTAAAGGTTGGATTTAACATTCGAAATGAACGATAAAGAATGCACCAACAGTAGAAGTTCTTTATTAAACTTATTTCAAGTCTTAGAATACCAAAACTTTCGAGGGTTAAATATGAATTGAATATGGATCAATAAAAATTTGAGGGTGTTTGAATCTCCTTCTAACAACCGAGTTTTGACAGATTCTTTGGAATCGCTAAACAACCGCCAACTTTACAGAACCCAAAGTCGAAATATTTATATACATAACAATTGTTATCTGATGTTCACAACCGTGAACTCAGCCCCTGTTGCATCTGCTAATAAAATATTCGATGCCTATTGGGGCTTTGGAGGCCGTAAATTGGAGTTGAAAAAGAGACTGCAAATTCAGAAAACCTATGAGGCGCTCTTCGGGCTAGAGGATCTAAGAGAGATCTTCAGGCAATCGCTGCCAACCGGGCTTAGCGAAGCTGAGCAGGAGCGGCTCTCGAGCACAATTTCGAGGATAAAAATAGCCATTGATGGCATTGAGAATGGCGACGGAAAGCCATCCTGCAATAAAATCGGCGGCAAGCTTGATCCAAGAACTCGTGAGGAGGAGTTCATAAATATCCATCCTATCCAGGCTGCTGGCAGGCTCACGCCTGAGGCGCGCAAGGCCATAATCTCCTATGGTGATGGCTACTCCACCTGCGATTACTGCAGAAAGCCCTTCCGTCTGGACAAGATAACCAGGCCGCCAATTGAGGAGTTTCACCAGGAGCTCGCCAAATTTGTCAACATGGATCAGGCACGGGTTGTTCCAGGTGCCCGGCGCGGCTTTCAGGCAGTCACTCAATCGCTAGTTGAGAAGGGCGACAGCGTGATAGTCTCATCGCTGGCTCACTATACTGAGTTCCTGGCGGTCGAGGTTGCGGGCGGCAGAGTTATGGAGGTCCCTTTGAATAATCGCAATATTATAACAGCTGATGCAGTTGCAGAGAAGATCGAGAATGTGCATAAGGAGACAGGCAGCCTTCCCAAGCTCATAATGATCGATTACTACGATTATCAGTTTGCAAATGAGCATGACGTCTGCGGCATTGCCCAGGTCGCAAAGCAATATGATGTGCCGTTTCTCTGCAATGGAGCCTATGCGGTCGGCGTAAGGCCAGTGGATGGTAAAAAAATAGGCGCCGATTTCATAGTCGGATCGGCACATAAAAGCATGGCATCAGTTGCGCCTTCGGGAGTGCTTGCAACAACAGACGAATGGGCCTCGAAGATCTTCAGAACAACCCAGATGGTTGGAGATCTGACAAAGCGCAAGTTCGGCATCAAGGAAGTGGAGAACATGGGCTGCACGCTCATGGGAGGCACATTGATCTCCATGATTGCATCCTTCCCAACGGTGCTGGAAAGGACAAAGCACTGGGATGAGGAGGTCAGCAAATCAAACTACTTCCTTGAGCAGTTCCTGAGAATTCAGGGCTCCAAGGTCCTGAGCGAGTGGCCAAGGAAGCATACCCTCACAAAGGTGGATACAACCGGCAGCTTCGATGTAGTTGCTAAAACACATAAGAGACGAGGTTTCTTCTTCAGTGATGAGCTGAAGGATCGAGGAATCGCTGGTGAGTTTGCAGGAGCCACTCGCACCTGGAAGCTGAATACCTACGGCCTCACGTGGGACCAGATAAAATACACTTCCGAATCGTTCATCGAGATCGCCGAAAAATATGGATTAAATGTAAATTAGAGGCAACATGAGCCAAGAGAATTTGAACAAAAAGAAATATGGGCTGAATACCCTTGCAGTCCATGCAGGACAGGAAAGTCCCGATCCGGCAACGGGTTCAAGAGCAGTTCCAATCTATCAAACTACATCTTATGTCTTCAAGAGCACAGATCATGCAGCCAATCTCTTTGCACTGAAGGAGCTTGGCAATATCTACTCGCGGATAATGAATCCTACCAATGATGCCTTCGAGAGGCGTATCGCCGCCATAGAAGGCGGCACAGGTGCTTTGGCCGTATCCTCTGGCCAATCGGCTATCTCGCTAGCGCTGCTGGGTATCAGCCAGCTGGGAGATGATATTGTCTCGGCCAACAATCTCTACGGTGGAACCTACGAGCTCTTTCATTACACATTCCCGAAGCTCGGGCGAAGGGTGAACTTTGTGGACTCGACAAATCCTGAAGGGTTCAGGAAGGCCATCACTGATAAAACAAGAGCCATCTATGCAGAGACTCTCGGCAACCCCAAGCTGGATGTTCCTGATTTTGAGGCGCTGGCTGAGATCGCACATGATGCCGGAGTTCCACTAGTGGTCGATAATACATCGGCGGTCGGCTTGGTGAAGCCGTTAGATCATGGTGCGGATATAATTGCAGAATCTGCTACAAAGTTCATAGACGGTCACGGAAATTCGATTGGCGGAGTCATAATAGATTCCGGCAGGTTCGATTGGTCGAGCGGCAAATTCCCCGAGTTTACGGAGCCCGATCCGAGCTATCATGGCCTGAAGTACTGGGATACCTTCGGCAACTTTCCCGGCATGGGAAATGTTGCATTTATATTCAAGGTACGAGTGCAGCTGCTTCGTGACCTGGGGCCATGCCTCAGTCCCTTCAATGCCTTTCTCTTCCTGCAGGGCTTGGAGACTTTAGGCATACGCATGAAGAAGCACTCGGAGAATGCCCTTAAGGTTGCAGAATACCTTAAGGCGCATCCAGCTGTGGCTTGGGTAAACTACCCCGGCTTGGAAGATCATCCCAGCCATACACTTGCAAAGAAGTACATGAAAGGCGGCTATGGTGCTCTCATTGGATTCGGCATAAAGGGCGGCCTTGCATCAGGCAAGAGGTTCATCGAATCGGTGGAGCTCTTTTCGCATCTGGCAAACATCGGCGATTCGAAGAGCCTTGTGATCCACCCAGCATCCACAACACATCAGCAGCTTACACCCGTTGAGCAAGCGGCTACAGGCGTCACACCAGATTTCATAAGGCTCTCGATAGGCATTGAGGATGTAGAGGATATTGTCGCAGATCTAGATCAGGCGCTGGCCAGGGCTGTGAAATGAAGCGGGAATCTGTCGGCTTAGTCGAGACTCGATGCTTCAACATTCCGGAGGAGATCGTCCTTGAGCATGGCGATCGGCTAAATGACGTCGAAATCGCCTATGAGACATATGGCAAGCTGAATAATGAGAAGAGCAATGCCGTGCTGATATGCCATGCCCTATCAGGAGACGCCCATGCAGCCGGTTGGCATAAAGGCGAGGAGAAACCAGGCTGGTGGGACATTGTTATCGGTCCTGGAAAGGCATTGGATACCGATAAATATTTTGTAATCTGCTCAAATGTTCTCGGAGGATGCAAAGGCACGACGGGCCCATCCTCCGTTAGTCCAAAGACAGGGAAGCCTTATGGTCTGGATTTCCCGGTAATCACAGTCAAGGATATTGTAGATGTTCAGAAAAGGCTGATCGATTTTCTGGGAATTAAAAGGCTCTTTGCCATTATAGGCGGCTCCTTTGGAGGCATGCAAGTTCTTCAGTGGTGTGTCTCCTACCCGGACGCCGTCAGGTTAGTAGTTCCGATAGCTACGAGTGCCTATTCATCGCCTCAGCAGATAGCCTTCAATGAGGTGGGTAGACGTGCGATCACCTCCGATCCCGACTGGATCGAAGGGGATTACTACGGAAAGACTGCACCTGCGAGAGGCCTCTCTCTGGCGAGGATGATCGGACATATCACATATCTTAGCGATGAATCAATGCACCAGAAGTTCGGTCGACGACTTCAGGATAGAAGCGAGTACGGCTTCAACTTTGGTCTAGACTTCCAGGTGGAGAGCTACTTACGTTACCATGGAGATACCTTCGTAAAGAGGTTCGATGCCAACTCATACCTCTATATTACCAAGGCGGTAGATTACTTCGATCTTGCAAAGGATGGCACCCTGGCCGAAGCCTTTAGGAATGTGACGGCCAAGTTCCTAGTGCTATCCATAAGCTCGGACTGGCTATACCCCTCATACCAGTCCAAAGAGATCGTTGAAGCGCTGACTGCAAATGATGTTGATGCCAGATACTGCGAGATAAAATCGAACTACGGCCATGATGCGTTTCTTCTAGAATCGGGTCAGATGAACTACACCATAGGCAACTTTCTCTCACACACATCCGTTGGAGACGTTATGATCAAAGAGGTTGTAACCATAAGGCAAGGTTCAAGTGTCGAGGATGCCGCCATGATCATGATGAATGAGGGAGTTACTCACCTGCCTGTTATCTCAGAGGATGGACGGCTGGAGGGCATAGTTACCGCCTGGGATGTCTCAAAGGCCGTTGCTCTGAAGTACACTCTCCTGGAGGAGATAATGACACGCGATGTGATCACATCAAAGTCGGATGATCCCATCGAAGGCGCCGCCAAAAGAATGACTAAGTACAATATATCTGCCCTTCCTGTCGTGGATGATGGCCAGAGGATCATAGGGATGGTTACCAGCGATGGCGTAAGCAGGCTCGTGGGGACTTGCAGATGAGGACGGATTCGAATATGGTTGGATTCGTATAATCCATTCTCATAAAAACTAGAAAGGACATAAGTTTCCTCGACTGCCTGGATACAAGGCTCGCCAATGGCGACGAATTGGCTATATTACCTCAGATTGCAGACGGCTAAAAAAGGATTAAAGCAGGTCGAGCGCCTCCCTGCCAGCCATGCCAACTTTCAAACCCAGCTTTTCTGCTGCTGGGTTCACCTCTTTGACAATTCCATCCAAAAGATCATCGATAGTAGCAATCGAGTTACCCTTAGAAGGTCTGACCTTGGCTGCAGGATAGCCGAAGTTATTCAAGGCTGCTACATCAAAGGCCCCACAACCCACCATTCCTACATCCGTAACTACATTGACCAGATTAACTGGCCCAAGTGGTATTACATAGCCATCTGCTTGCTTTCTTTTAAGCTGCAATTTAATAGGAAGCATTTTAATCTCCATCAATTCTTCTGGAAAAGCGCACGGATAAACCAAAAGGATTATCCGATTACCACCTCCTCGGTCTGAGCATTCAGCCCATAGAGGCTCTGGCGCGCATCTTGGAAGTAGAAGCGCTCTTCCAGGAGATTCTCCTCCTTAAGTCTGCTTAGCGCATATCTAACGGTTCTGGCAGGAAGATATGTCTTACTTATTATATCCTTCTGCGTCAGAAGGCTGCCTGATTCAAGCACCTTCAAAACAAGCTTTGCCGACGGCGGTAGCCGCTCTATCTTCAGGTGAGGACTCTCATCCTCGAGTGGTGCAAAGGCGATCCCTCATTTTTTAGTTCACCAATTATTGATCTAATATAGAACAATATAAGGCTTTTTATGGCGGCAATATTTGAGTATTTCTAACTTTTAAGAAGCATCAATTGGGATAAAAGGTAAAGATTTCAGAAAACATTATGAATATCTGTGATAAATATGAAGTAGAGATCTACTGTTATTGACCACTTCATGCATTTTGAGCTGCATATCAGCTTTTGATTTTCGAATCTTCCAGGATGATTCCCATATCCCTCAGAAATCCTGTATGCATCCAGTATCGCACCATCGGCTTTTTCCCTGAAGCTGATTCCATCTGAGCGATCTCAGCTTCATGATGTGGAAAAATCAGATCCATAGCGCCGCCGTGGATATCGTATTGATGGCCGAAATAGGTCTCTGTGATTGCTGTATCTTCTATATGCCAGCCTGGACGCCCTCTGCCCCAGGGCGAATCCCAGGTAACATCAACGCTGTCCTCCCGTTTTTCCAGAGAGAGAATATCGACAGGATTTCTCTTTGTGGGGTCGGGCTCTATTCTATGCCGCTCCAGGTCTTCGGCTGTCTGGTGCGATAGCTTTCCGAAATCCTCCAGCTTAGACTCGTCGAAATAAACGCCCGTCTCTGTCTCGTATGCAAATCCCTTTTCTACTAGCGCCTTTATCTGATCTATGATTTCAGGTATGTGATCTGTGGCGCATGCATAAAGGTTAACGTTCTCTACGCCGAGCGCATGCATGTCCTTAAGGTATCTTCGCTCATATTTCTGTGCAAGGTCTGTAGGAGAGACGCTAAGCTCAGCGGCTCTATTGACGATCTTATCATCCACATCTGTTATATTCTGAAGATAAAAAACGCTGAATCCCTTATACTTGAGATAGCGTGCTACCGTATCGAAGGCGATATAGGTTCTTGCATGGCCTATGTGAGAGTCGTCGTAGACCGTTGGACCGCAAACAAACATATTTACGCGGTTTTTGTGTATTGAAGGATTCGAGCTTTACCAGCACGGTAGCGTCTAATCCCTTCGTAACTCTATTCAATCTAACTTTGCCAATTGCCCAAACCTGGGGTATAATGTACTTTCATCGTCAACCTCAATTCAAGGAGATAAATGGGTTGAAGGATCAAATGTCGCGAGCGAATAGAGAACTACTTAATTTAGCTTACGAATGCTTTTCTGTGAATTTCTATAAGATCGCAGATACGTCTTCTATCGAATTCGAAGAAGCCATTAGGATTTATGTTGAATCGTTTCCGGAGAATGAGCGGCGTCCCATAGTTTCAATTAAAGAGATGATAAAGAGCGGCAGAAGTCACTTGATGATCGGCAAAAGAGGGAACGAGATCGTCCTGATGTCGTTGCTCTATCCTTTAAAGGGCACGCCTTTCGTACTTGTTGATTATCTGGCAACAGCCAAGGAGTACAGGAGCACAGGAATGGGCAGGGCGTTCTTGAGGCACATTCTCGACAAAACGGAGGAGGTCCAGCCCAATTTCTTCCTCATCGAGATCGAAAATCCGTATTTGGATAAGGACGAGACAAAAATAAAGCGGCTGGAATTCTATAAAAGCCTGGGCATGAAAGAGCTACGGGGCGTGAGATATGTTCTTCCACCCTTTCAAGGCACTGAGCCTGTGGAGTTGATATTGATGCTCTTTTCCAGGGAGGATGCTGATCATCTGACTGGTGAGATGGTGAGGAACTTAGTCATCCAGTTGTTTGGAGAGCTGTATGACCGATTTAAGGGCGACGATTTCTTGGCGTTGACTCTCAGTAGCATACCCGATTCAGTCCCGCTGATCTAAGATGTGGGCTTTACATGTATCAGCTTTACCTGTATCATAGTGAATTATAAGATAATATTTTGCCCGAACATTGGCTGAGAAGTTCGTTGTATTGGTTATAATATATTTTAGCGCACTGAAATAAGCAACAATCCTGCTATGAAGGTAATCCCCAAGGTCAGCCTTCTGAAGGTGACCTCATCGACCTTGCCGAAAGCAAAGTTTCCTGCCAGGAACCCTAGCGCCAGAGAAGGCAGCAACTTCAAACTCTGCAGGAGCATATCCGCATTTATCAAACCCATCCATAGGAAATAAAAGAAAGTCAAAAAATCGACTACAGTAAGAAAGATCACTATAAGCCTTCTGAACTCATCTTTCGTAGCTCCCTGGCTACTCAAAAGCAGAGCCATGGGAGGTCCTGGCATCCCTATGCTGCCGCAGAGAAAACCTCCTAAAAGGCCAACCGTTGCAGTTCCAAACCTATCTCTTTTGAACTTCAGGTTCACGTTCCATAAAAGCAGCACTGAGAAAATGATGAGTGCCGTGCCTATCACAATCTTCAAGAGCCTCTCGCTGGATAGGATCAGAACTTCCGTCCCCAGAGGTATACCTATTAATCCCGTTATCAGAAATGGCCAGGCCCGATTGATATCGTTCTTCAGCTTCAAACCATCCCTGCCCAGTATCATGATATCAATCAGACATTCATAGAGCAGTATGAACGGAATGGCATACTTCGCTCCAAAGAGAATGGAGAGAAGAGGAATAGCGATCAGAGCAGACCCAAAGCCAGTCAGGGCCCTGATAAACATGGCGACTAAGATGATCAGGAAGGCAAAGGCAAATGGCTCGATCATGGTCTCAGCTGAAACGGAAAAGATATCCATGGGGTTATTTTAAGTGAATCCATTTTCTGTATCGCTCTTCTTTCGCTGCTTGTTCCATCAAATTATAGCAATTAAGCCTAAATGCGAAGTCTGAACAGTTCCCGAGTGTACGATCTTGAATTATCCTAATCGACCTTATAGTCTGCCGCTTTCCAAAACCTTCCCCCAGCGAGGGGTTAGGGGTAGCCCGCGCGGCGATTGAGCGCGCTAGAATAACCATTAATGTTAGCACCAAAGCATAGAATCGAATGAAAAAGTTTTGGTTAATTAGGAGTCTCTACCAACCTTAACGAAGTTTTCCTTATCTCCCGCGATAGGTGGAAGTAGTATGACCACAAAATTCCTTTTCGCCAGCTCAGGTGCTATATATAACCTCCCATATTTATCGAGTTGTTTGTATTCGATTTTCTCTACTTCGCGGTCTGCGCAATTAGGCAAGACTTCTCCGAGCTTCATATCGATCATGTTTCCAGCCGTCATTATATTACCTTTACTGGTAATTATGCTAATTTAGCTTACCAAACCTACCAAAGATAGAAAAGTTGGTAACATATTTATACCATGAATGCTAAGGTATGACATAAGGGCGATTTGAGATGTCTGGCTTCGTGCGAATCAATGGAAAAATCCTGATAATCCAAGAAGAAGCTGAGAAGTTGAATAACATGAGCTTGGATATTGGTGATTTCTCCGAGGCCATGCACGTCTTTAGCTTGGAATATCTCTTCGAAGTCGTCAAAATGAGCGGCGATGGCTGCAAAGGCTCTATCCGAGGCTCCGGTCAGGAGATCACAGAAGCAGAGGCTGTCTAAATGGCCGCCCTGAACCAGTCCGAAAACGCCTCGCTGATAGCGACCGATTCAATTAACACAATGGCAGCCGATTCAGTAACCGCAGGCATGCTATCAGAATTGAGCACAGCACTGGATGAGCTATATCCTCTAGCCCCCAAGATCACCGATCTAAAAAAGGAAACCCTGGAGAGAGAAGCGACCGTTCTAAAAGCGATTCTGGAGAAGGCCACCTCTCTGGTGCCTCTGCTGAGTGAAGATTATGAGCAATGTTACCGCCGTGAGATTGTCATCCTGACCAGGGGAGAGAGAATACAACTCGATGAGGGTCTGGGCTTTTTCAGCGAGTACAGGCTGATTCTCTACGAGAACGGCCTCTTAGTGAGAACGCATCGCTATGGCGAATTTTCCGAATGTCTGCACCTGGGATGGGAAAATACAGATGAGGTTGTGCTTACACCTGAAATGGCCATAAATATATTCGGTTTCAAGGCCATTTCCACGGGCTTGAGAAAGACTCTTTGTGAGGCATCATCGATGGTTATACTCAAAGAGAAACTTGAAGGCGATCTGGCGGCTTTAGCTAAGGCACTGGATACGTTGCAATAAGGCATCGGCATGCATGCTAATGCCATTTCTAGTTAAGTCGACCTTAATTTCAAAGGTTTTGCGCCTAATGTAGCAAAGTCAAGTTCGATCAGACTATAAAACACAATGATTTCGGATAGATGTTGAATCACACATGAAGAATGAAATGACAATTAGCTCAATGCATCTTTCGGGGCTAAAACTAACGGTTTTATTAGCGCGCTCAGTCGCCGCGCGGGCTACCCCTAGCCCCTCTACGGGGGAAGGTTTCAGAAAACGATAATTCTTAAGGCTGATGAGTGGGTCTGTCTGCCTTTTTATCTGGCGTCGGTAAGCCTTTTATCGTATTGAATCGATAATGCTCGCTGGAGGGAACGATTTCCGGATATGTTCTGGTTTGAAGAACCAGGCCAAAATTCGAGGCAAGATACTCCAAGAGATGAAACAATAGTGCCCGGAAACCACAACGATATCGAAAAGCGCCTTTGGGGTGCGGCTGACGAACTTAGGGTCAACTCCAAGCTGAAAGCTTCTGAGTATTCTTTGCCGGTCCTAGGGCTGATATTTCTCAAGTATGCAGATTTCAGATTTCGCCATGAAGAGCAGGAGCTTGAAAGAAAGGGCAGAGAGCATATACGCCAAAAATTGCTCTATGATCTATTTGAAATCTATGGGTTCAACCCGAGACCATCTTTCAGAAATACCGGAGAACAAATAGACGGAAGTATTGAATTCGAGCATCAGTTTTATCTGATTGAAGCAAGGTGGCAAACGAACCCAATTATTGAGAAGGATCTGCTAGCCTTGCATGGTCGAGCTTCAGGACATTCAAGAATTGGCCGTGGTATTTTCATTACATGTGGCAACTTCTCGCCCGATAGTGTATATGCCTTTCAAAGACTTCAGCCAACGTCTATAATTGGAATCGACGGACAGGATCTTTACTTAATCTTTGAAAAACACTTATCGCTAGCAGATGTAATACTTCATATCCACTTTGGCAGAGGTCTTCGAAGCCGTCAGGCAGAGGGCCCAGAAGTGTGCAGAGAATGGAACGCCCGCTGAGCCTGAGGATTTGCGCCGCCTGGATCACAGAGCAAGGGTAGTCTTGGGCCTCTTTGCTAAAAAAGAGACCATCACTGCTCCAGAAGTGGCTGAAGAGCTGGGCCTATCAGAGCGCATGGCCAGGAACCTTCTTGGAGCTTGGGTTAAAGACGGATGGCTGGAGGTCTCAAATCCTTCACGCTGGGCTAGATCCTATAGTTTATCGGCAAAATATCGGCAATACATCGGCAGCTTATCGGCAGTGTTTCCATGAGAAGAGAATGGATGAAGTATGGAATCGAAGAGAAAATCCAAACGGGAACAGGAAGGCCGCCAAAAAATCAAGGTGAACCCTATCGGTCATTTCTCGACCAATTCATACAGTATCTTCATGGCCTTGGTGAAAGGGGGCATTCCAGATGTCAGGAGAACCACTCGCAGGACATCGACTATCTCGTCTTTAGTTATGCCGAACTCCTTCATGGCGCTCATCATTTGTTTTTTTGTGGCTCGGTCATCGGAGGCTGCGGCATTAATGCCAAGTGCGATCAGCTTCTGTGTCCTGTAGTCAATGGCTTTGCCTGTGTATGCGGCCTCGTTTAATCCCACGATCGCGTTGTATAGGTCGGGATATTGTTCTTTTACCTTGGCCATTCCCTCTCCGAAAAATACTTCATCTTTCATCCTAATTCACCATCATTAATTCTCTTTCCGATAACTTATAGCTTTTTACCATCAGGTTGTACCATCGAAAGGAACTACATTCTCTTGATATTTGCTCATCTATTCACCCAAAATTTAATCTCAAACTTCTAGGATCTCAACTCGATTAACCCCAAGCTTGAACCCAGAGCAGGCGTGCTCGCACCTGAGGCATGACGCACCCTGACATCGCTGCAGATTCAACTCAAAGCAGCCATCTCGCGGCAGAAGAGCTTTTCTCGGACAGATCTGAATGCACTGCTCGTGGGATTTTAAGAAAGGGATACAGTAGATGAGGCGGAAATATTTCGTAGGGATTCTTGCTACATTTTTCACAGCCCTGACAATTTCCATAGCTGACCTATCAGCGGTTGGACCAGCCTTCTTTTTCGGATAACGTGCTCCTTCACACCAGTAGGCATACTCCGAGAGATAATTTTGCTTGAACGTCTCGCTCGTGGAGAAGGAGATATGCTTCGTCCAGTCCGCAATCTTATGCATTCCCTCCAGTGTCTCCTTGCCGGATACAAGGTCCGCGGCCATTTCGAGAGACGTATTCCCAAGCTGATGCACAATCCTCGTATTGGAGGGTATTAGCCCCACATCCCTTGCTTTGTAAGGATCTGCATAGCTCCCGGCAGCTCCTGCCATGAAACAGTCATCGATCTCTTCCAAAGAAATGCCTGCGCTTGATGCCAGGGTCTTTTCGCCTGCGCTCATAGCTCCAAAGGCCTTGCCAGCTTCCAGGAGATCCTCCTCTCCGAACTCAATGCCATCCTGCAGCGACAGCTTCCCGGAATTGATGGCTATGTGGGGCGGGTCGATATATCCAGCACCAAGACCTATGGAGATAAGCGCTATGATACCAGTGCCCGTGATCCCTACGGCATGAATGTTGCGCTTCGTAATCATTTTTCTCTCTGTGAAGTCCACTGTATCGCCATCTTTGGGCAACATCTGTTCATCAAGCACCTTACATTTCCAGCCCCAATCATATTCCATGTCGCAGATGGCTCCGGGAGCTGCCAGCATCCCGTGGCTGATGTGCTGGCCTTCGATGGCAGGTCCAGCCGCGGCTGAACCCACGAATATGCAGCCCTCAGACTTTAGAGCCATCTCTGCATTAGTGCCAAAATCGATAGCGATGGCCAGTTTCTTCTGTATCATGCCTGACTTGATAATCATGGCGATGGCATCAGCGCCAACCTCTGCTTTGATGGATGGGGGAACAAGTACGTCGCAGCGGGCATTGAGGCCCAGCGACTTGGCATCAAGGATCTGTCCATCTCTCGTAGGGACGCAGATACCCTTTCGCATCATCGCATCAGGGCTGAAAGCTAGATCTCTTAGCTCTCCATTGGTGAATATGGAGAGCTGAATTGGATTTCCGCAGACTGCAATCAGCTCGACCTCCTTTGGCATCGTTATTGATTCGATAAGCTTGTTAATGGTCCCCATCACGATATCATGGGCGAGGCCATGCCCGTAAGTCAGCGAAAATAGTATATGGTCGACGACATTGCCGCCTGGTAGTGGGTGGCATAATGTGCTGGCTCCCATTAGGATGTCGCCTTCAGAAAGATCGACGGCATGAGCGCGAAAGCCGCTGCTTCCCAGGTCTAGGGCAATGCCGATTCCCATAAGAGAGTGTTCATGAAGCCTTCATAAAAATTTGTCTGATCGGGCAAATTGCCTACAGGTTGATATTCTGAAGGTATTTTTCTCAATTGAACGCAAAATATCAAATTTCTTTTCTATGCATTGAGGCAAATTTTGCTAACTTCGTTATACTTTTGTTTAATACAAGAAAACGCTTGACGAAAGAGGAAGAATATGTTAAAAAGATTCTATAATCTAATGACAATAGCAATACTGCTGATAGGGCTTTTGACCACTTCCGCCATGGCCGATTCCTCGGCAGCGAAGGTAATTCGGCTTGGATATCTGCCCACATCTGGACATGCTCTCACCTTCGTTGCCAAGGAACAGGGATTCTTCACTGAACAGGGTCTTGACGTGCAGCTATCTCAGTTCCCCAATAGCGCAGACGGATATAATGCGCTAACTGCGGGTAAGCTCGATATCATAGCCATGGGATCGACAGCGCCGGCTGTGTACATCGCCAAGGGGACTGATCTAAAGTACATCGGTGGGCTCATGGGAGAGGGGGCGGCAGTTATTGCCCTGTCGAGCCGCGCTGCGGAATTTTCCGATATAAAGAATTTCAAGGGCAAAACCATAGCAACAGTAAGAATGTCTACAGGCGACGTAGTCTTCAGAAATGCACTCTATGAGGCTGGGATCAACTGGTCGAAAGATGTGACCATCCAGGAGCTCAAGTCGCCTTCTGTCGTGCTTGATGCAGTTAAGACTGGCAAGGCTGATGTAGGGATCGTATGGCTTCCATATCAGCAGGTCGCTGAGACCCAAGGATTAAAGATCGTCCAGTATGGCGATACATTCTATCCAAACCACCCATGCTGCCGCTTCGTCGTGACAAGCAGCACGCTGGCCCAGGATAGGGACACATACGTCAAGTTCGAGAAGGCTTTGATCAAGGCGTATGATTTTATCAAAACCCATCCGCAGGAGACTGTAGCTGATGTCAAGAAATATGTGGATTTTGACGTTAAAGTAATCCTCGATTCGATATACTCTGAGCACTTCGACTACTCCCCTGACCCCAACAAGAAGGCAATCGAGCAGTGGTGGAAGATGGTGAACACTATCGGTTACATTCATTCCTCCGAGGACATTGACAAGCATATCGATACTTCCGTCTACAAGCAGGCTCTGGATGACCTTATCAAGGAGAATCCGAACAACGAGAATTACAAGGGACTTCTTGACTTCTACGCCAAAAATGACGAGTAGAACGATTGGGGTCCTATAGCAGGCTACGCCATCTTTCTTTGATGGTACAGCACTGGATAGCTGCCCATTTTTAAGGGCAGCTACATACATTTTCTTTACTAATGACCAGGATATCATCGAATTTAGGCGGATAGCATCAAAACTTGAAAAATAGAGTAAGATAACTAGCAGATCTCTAGATGATCATTTAATCGTGTATCCTCCACCTCCGGTCTTAGTATCCTCTAGGACGATGTTCACTTCATTCATCCTAGCTCGTATCTCATCCGCAAGCTGCCAGTCCTTTTTCTCACGGAGCTTCTGCCGTATATCGATCAAGAGCTCAATCAGGTTTACAGTCAAATCCTCTGCAGCTCCCATAGCCTCATTCTCTGCCCCAGAGAAGCGTAAGCCGAGGATTTCTCCAGCCTCTTCCAGAAAAGCCTTAACATCGAAAAGCGCCTTTCTAGAAATCGTCTTCTCGCTTATGCGCCGATTCACATCTCTTACAAGCTCGAAGATAACACGAAGAGCATAAGGTGTATTGAAATCGTTATCCATATGCTCCAAAAATTTTGTTTTTGCCTCAACCACACTAGCATCGATCTCTTCAGTTTCCGATGATTGTGGGATACTCTCTTCATTAATCTCTTTATTCATCCCGATTTGCTCGTCTATGATCCTAGCAAGCTGACGAATCCTCGCCAAGCTTTTGCTTGACTGCTCGAGAGCTGCTTCGGAGAAATCAATAGAACTTCGGTAATGTGCAGAAAGAACGAAAAACCTGAATGATTCGGCATCGTACCGTTGAAGCATCTCTCTGATTGTGATGAAGTTTCCCAGCGATTTGGACATCTTTTCGCCCTTTACGTTTAGAAAGCCGGTATGCATCCAGTATCTAACCAACGGTTTTTTTCCAGAGGCCGCCTCCATTTGTGCAATCTCAGCCTCATGATGGGGGAATATCAGGTCCATTGCTCCACCGTGGATATCGTACTGAGGGCCAAAGTAGGTCTCGGTAATGGCCGTGTCCTCTATGTGCCACCCGGGGCGGCCTTCGCTCCAGGGCGAGTCCCAGATAACTTCTTCTCCATCTTGCCGTTTCTTCCAGAGGGAGAAGTCTCCAGGGTTCCTCTTGCTCAGGTCCGGCTCTATCCTGTGTTTCTCCAGGTCCTCTGTGGTTTGATGCGACAACTTCCCGAAATCGTCGAATTTGGACTCGTCAAAGTAAACGCCAGTCTTCGTCTCATATGCAAATCCTTTTTCCACCAGCCTTTCTATCTGGCTGATGATCTCAGGGATATGCTCAGTTGCCCTGGCATAAAGGTTGACGTTAGTTACTCCAAGGGCACGTATATCCTCCAGGTATCTTCGCTCGAATTTGCGTGCCAGCGTTAAGGGTGAAACGTGCAGCTCAGCGGCTCTATTGATGATCTTATCATCCACATCGGTTATGTTTTGCAGGTAGAAAACGCTGAAGCCTTTGTACTTGAAATAGCGAGCAACTACATCAAAGGCGATGTAGGTCCTGGCATGGCCGATATGGGAATCGTCATAAACGGTCGGACCGCAAACAAATAGATTGATACGACCTTTGTGAATTGTCTGTAGTGGCTCTTTATCGCCACTCAGAGTATTATGAATCCTCATAAGGCCGGGATTGGGAGTCGAACCCAATTCTCGCGGTCTGCAGCCGCGCACTTAACCGGTCAGTCACCCCGGCATCCATCTATTAACCATACGTGAAGGTACACAAATACCTGAGGATAGCGGCAATAGTTGTCGGCATTTTGTAGTTAATCAATAATGAATAATTACCATAACTAAGAGAAACCTTATACGCATTCTGCGTATATACGCCGCTTCATAAAATCACGGACTTTGTAGGCCATGGACCCTAAAGTTATGGATAGACAAAACTGGGTGGAGATTAACAGAGAGATTGAGCAGCTTTGTAAGCTGCACGATGAAGCTATAGCCAACTACGAGAAATGCAGGGAATTTGCTAATCGCATGTCTTTATTCTTGTCTGATATGGAGGACTTGGGCTGCCAGTCGATGGCAAATAGGGCAATGGATGTTCTTGTTAACTGTAACCCCAAGGTTGCATCGCACTGTGAGAAGGCTAACATGGAAAAGAATTTGTTAGAGCAGATGAGGATAGAAATTGAAAAGATGCTTATGAAATGTAAATAGATCTTTTACATAAAAATCAAAGAGCCGTTGAGCATCCGGAAAACAAATTTGAAGAATCTATACATCCCGATTTTCACCAGTGCGGCTGATTTCCACCGCCATTTGTCCCGCGAATCCAAGTGCTAAAAATGGATTATTAAGACTCAATAAACAAGCTATAAGGAATATACATCGACAAATTGCAGCGAATTCTTTCCTCATTTTCCAACAGTAATTGCCTAAATCCAAATTATCATATATCAACAAATTACGTGATTGCTGTGAAATACTAAAGATTCACAAGAGATAGTCCTGCTAATTGCGAGAACTTGACTCGCTCCAGGGCTTTCCGTGGGCTGACTGCACATCCCGTTATGGTGTGGCCAATAGTTGAACAAGGTGATAAGAATGGGTTGGAATAGGTTGGCTGAAGCTTTGATTCTGGTAGTTCTGGCAGTCCCGCTTGTACAGGCTGTCCAGTCAAAGGAAGAGCCCGTTGAGCTTAAAGGAAAAATTACGAAGATCCAGGGGAATGTATTCGGGCAAATGGTGGCCTTGTTTTATATGTTCAACATATAAAACCGATTAATGCAATCTAAACTACTGGAAGGGATAATGGTCCCCGGGGAGTTTGCTGGGGATCTTATCACCTACATTTTGGATGCTAAAACTACTTCACTTACCGCTGCCTGCAGATGCTTCTTCAGCCGGTGGACGCGGTATGCTAGCCCTCTTTGCATGCTGGAATCGCTTACCCATCTCTTGAAGTTCGTTGCTGCTCATGATGCTTCTGGCGATATCAAAGATAGGGCCTTCTTCTTCCCGGATATGGCTTAAAGATATATCCCTGAAGACCTGTAGCTTTGCTACCCACCAAGGATCTTCCTTGGGTGTTAGAGAGAGATCATCCATGGAGAGTCTGGCGATGTTATGCGCCTCAATGGATTTCATCATAGCCTCTGGAGCCTGCTGATTAATCGCAGGATAAAAGACATCTTCCTCGGCCTTCATATGATCCAAATTATTCTTCATTACAGCGTTGAATTTATCCTCTCTGGAGCCTTTGGCATTCTTCTCCAGCTGAGCAATGCCATCCAGTAAATTCTGATGATCCGATTTAATTATTTCAAGTACGTCCATCTTGTTCCTCCATTTTTAAACTTAAAGGATATTCCAGCGACCGCTTGATTGGCGAAAAGAAACGATTATATATCGCCGTGAAGCTTGATAAAACATTATACTTCTCATAACATATAAAAATTTCTAAATAGGATTAAACTTGTGGCATGCGTTTTCCAAAATCTCTCCCGAATGAGGGTTAGGGATAGCCCGCACGGCAACTGAGTGCGCTAAAATATTGCCAGTAGTAATCCCAATAGGAAGTAAAAGGCTATTGAGTTTCAACTGCAGGTTAAGATACTGAATATATTATGTATCCCTATAAAAACTCGTGCCGTATATCGGGTTTCATACTTGAGTAACGATTCATAGAACCATGAGGATTTTATATTTATGTGTTATTTGGTTAATAACTCTGAAAACAACTTAAGATAAGTCGCATTACGTAACTTTGAGCATAAATCTGAAAATATTCCTTTGCCATAACCCCAATTTTTATATACAAAACCATCTCTAATGGCCTGTTAACAATCGTGAACTGGGCTGGGATGGCAAAACGACTAATTAAGTTGCTACAAGGCGATATCAATCCATTTAGATCCGGACTTTGGCTTTAACGAATAATTCCGGCTAGCTGCAGCAGAGCACAATCAATAGGCTATAGCCTTTTCAAGCCCATAGAGGCTATTTGAGGCGCAAAAATGGAGATGAATGCTGAGATCAAGGCGTTGCTGGTAAGCATAGACAGCGCCGACATCGACGAAGGTCTTTTAAGAGAAGCTACTAGGACGACAATTCCCAGCGCAGGCCCCGGTGCAGGTCTCGAGTCATTCTTCATAAAATCCGGCGGCCACAGGGTGAGGCTATCTATAAACAAGAACTCACCGCTGAAGGTAGTAAGCTGCTGTTCCGATGTAGCAGTTATCAGGGATGGACAAATAATTGTTACAGGCAAGCTTGAGCCAGCGCTTAGCCACTGTCCTGAGCAGGCGTACCTGACTATAAGCGGGAGATGTGTCTATGATTGCAAATTCTGCCCTGTGCCAAAGCTCGATGGCGAAATCAAGAGCACAGAGTCGATCCTGATGATGGTGGAAGAAGCAAAACAGACCGGAAATCTCAGGGCAATCTCTCTTACAAGTGGTGTGGCTGAGTCGCCTGAGGATGAGGTAAGAAAGGCTGTAGAGATAGTAAAGACACTACGTGAGCGATGTGACTTGCCGATTGGCGTTTCGGTTTATCCTACGGATACCTCATCAGAGGAGCTTTTCGCTGCCGGAGCCACTGAGATAAAATATAACGTTGAGACAATGGACCCTAGGATCTTTATGCTGTACTGCCCAGGACTATCGCTGGCTTTTGTCCTGGAAGCGCTAGCGAAAGCAGTTAAGATTTTCGGCAGAAACAAAGTTGCATCGAACTTCATCATCGGCCTCGGCGAGAGCGATAATAGCGTCACATCGGGCGTAGACCTGCTCACAAAGATGGGTGTGATACCAATCCTCAGGCCAATATCGCCACATCCTTTGAGAGCAGGCGAAGTCCAGGTTCAAAGGCCCTCTGCAGAAAGGCTGCTTAAGCTTTCGCGGTATGTCAGGAAGGCGCTGGATGAACAGGACCTCCGTGCCGACGAGGCCAAGACCATGTGTCTTCCCTGTACCGGATGTGATATAACTCCCCATAGAGATGTTTGATAAGATGAAGATAACATTACAGGATGGCGTTACAAAAGAGATATCGATTGAAACAATGGTTATAGAGGATATTCTGAAGCTGCTGGATATAAATCCTGTCGAGGTAATTGTTGCGAAGAACGGTAAAATAGTTTCTGAGCTTGAGATGGCTCGAGCAGAGGATGAGCTAAAAATCGTAAGGATTGTGCACGGTGGCTGAGGAAGAGGCAATCCTAAAGTTTCATGAAACGGATGTTAAGATAGCTATGGAAAAGTTCGAGAGAATGATAGGTTAATCTAGTTTGAAAAAAATGGTGCTCAAGGGATGATAAAAGATGGCAGGTCGTAATGTACTTCTTATGATGGGCTGCCCTGAGGTTCCTGTTCAGACGAGTATAGTTCTCTACCTTTCAAACATGCTGAACAAGAAGGGCTTCAACGTTACGCTCGCAGGCACAGATGCGGCCCTGAAGCTCTTGATGGTGGCAGATCCAGAGGGCTATTATGTTAAGAACACGATTGATGTAGATCAGTGTATCGCGGATATAGTTGAGCGCAAGAGGGACTTTGATATATGCTTTGCCTTCATGCACAATGATGCCGGAGTGACTTATGCAGCCACTTTAAGCGCTATATCGCAGGCGAAAATCTATGCAGTGGTCTTTGGAAAAGGATCGGAGGCGCTAGCAGATACAATAGAGTTCCCTGCAGAAAAGATTGTGGCAAAGGCTGTTCACAACCCCATTCCACTAAAGAGCAAGCTGGACAGGGTGGAGCTATGAGCTGTATTGAGCAGATGAAGTATAAGCTTCTTCTTGAGAGGACATCCTTCAAGGAGGCCCGTCAGTTCATTGAAAAGAATGCTGATGAGGTCTATTACGTAGATCCGGGCTATAAGATTTTCAAAGATTACTACATCATAGGTGTTCCTCCTATCGCCATAGGTGCTAAGGGAAACAATCTTGTCTTCACCTACGTCAAACCGTGCCATGGAGCCTTCGTCATGACTATTGAGTCGGAGGAGGAGATCCAGAGGCTCAGGAACCGTGAAGCGGAGAAGATAAAGGCCTCTCTCAAAAAGGGTGAATTGAAGGTCGAGCCAACACAAGTCGATTACCAGAATGTGTGGAAGAAATAGCTCATGATCGATATCACCGAGAGAGATTTCTCTATAGATGAGATTGTAAGCAAGGCAAAAAGAGAGGATGTCGGTGCTATCGTTACATTTCTTGGCACAGTCAGAAACGATAACATCCAAAGGATGGAGCTTGAGGCTTACAGAGATGCCGCCCTGCCGGAGCTTGAAAAGATACGCGATGAGGCAGTGCATAAGTTCGATTTGAAGTCTGTTGATATAATCCACCGTATCGGCTCTCTCTCAGTTGGGGATAATATTGCACTCATAGTCTGTGCAGCTAGCCACAGAAGAGAAGCGTTCGAAGGATGCAGCTACATCATTGAGGAGCTCAAGGCAAGAGTGCCGATCTGGAAGAAGGAGCTAGCAACGAACGGGGAGCGATGGGTAGGACATGACTGAGTTCATGATACTATTATGCACCGCGCCTCCAGGTGGTGCTGACAAGATTGCCAGAGCGCTTGTTGAGGAGAGACTGGCAGCCTGTGTAAATATTTCCCAGATCAGGTCGTATTTTGTTTGGAACGGAAGGCTAACAGACGAGCGCGAGGAGCTGATGATAATAAAGACCGAGCAGAGTTTGGCGGATAAGATCAAGGCTCGAATAAAGGAGCTCCACAGCTATGAGCTGCCTGAGATCATTGCAATTCCAATAGTTGGAGGCGATGAACGCTACCTCGAATGGATCGGCCAGTCCGTAGGCTAGGCCAGTCTATAGGCTAAACTTTATTTCGATATTGACATTGAGGTTCTATGGCAAGGGAGCTTAGCGATAAGGATAGGGAGATACTTAGAAAGCTCGTCCCTGAGTTCGACGAGCTAATTTCTCAGGGAATCGATCTGGAGTATATGAACATACTGCCCCCTGTTGCAAACCACCACTCAAAGGATGAAAGGGACTTCGGTGAGAGGCTGAAGCGGCTATCTACAGAGGATCTGAACTATCTGACAGACCGTGTGATCGACGGCTCGGAGAGCCTTGGATGTCTCTATCCGGAGTATGCGGATGTATTCTTTGAGGTTCTATTGGGAAAACTGTCCTCTGGAACCCTGGCTAAGGTAAGAGAAGCATACGAGTCTGGCGGTGGGTGCGGCGTATAAGCTAGCATAAGTTTGGTGAGGTACTGCGGCAGCAAGATCCACAGGCTATAAAGATGGTAGAAACGGCTTTATCATATATTGAAGCAACTGCAAGAACTCCTCGCCTCAGCTTAGATGATGGCGGATCAGGTGGAATGCCTGTAATATTCTTGCACTCCCTGGCGGGCAACTCTTCGCACTGGGACGCTCAGCTTAAGCATCTGCGAACGAATAGGCGTGCTGTAGCCTTTGATCTGCGAGGGCATGGCCGTTCTCCGCCTCCCAAAGATGGAGACTATTCGATTGAATCTCAAGCCGAAGATGTAGATGCGGTCGCCGACAATTTAGGTATCGATAAGTTTGTCCTCATAGGCCACAGCTTTGGGGGAACAGTAGCCATAGCATATGCGGGCTCGCACCCCGAAAGGGTTGCAGGACTTCTTCTTGCCGATCCATCAGGTGATGCGAGAATGGTGCCGGAGGAGCAGATGCGCCAATTCCTCTCGGCCTTGGAGTCGAATTACTATCCTAAGGTCATCGAAGACTACTATAGCCAGCTCTTGGTTGGAGCGAGGCCTGACGTACGAGAAAAGATATTGCAAGATTTACGAAATACGTCGCGTGAGACAGTTATAGGCACATTCAAGGCAACTCTTGAGTATGATCCTTTTCCTGCATTACGAAGCTATCATGGGCCAAAGCTATCTATAATCACCCATCTCAACGATATGCCCTTCAGTCTTCATAGGATCGATACAAGCCTGCCCTACATACGGATGGCGGGCACTGGCCACTGGCTGCAAATGGACAAACCAGAAGAATTTAACAAGATCATGGACGATTTTCTAGTCGCTATTGATGCGAAGAATAATAGATAAGATCATCTTTGAAGACTTTGAGGTAGATGTGGTTACAATGACCGGGGATGATCAGAGCAGTGATAATCGCTGTATCTTCTGCCGAATAGTTGCTGGCAATGCAGAGGCCCATCGAGTTTATGAGGATGATCTATCGCTGGCGATACTTGACATCAACCCTCTTGCTGAGGGCCATTGCTTAGTGATACCGAAAAGGCATGTTCCCTGGTGGCATGATCTAACTGCTCGGGAGACTGAAAGTCTTTTCAGCGTAGCAAGAATTGTGGCTGGTAGAATCATGAAGGCATTCAAGCCTGATTTTGTCTGTATGTATGCTCGGGGGAGAAGGATACCTCATACCCACATCTTCTTGGTTCCAACTTACAAAGGCGATCCTCTGGATAGGTTCTTCAATGCCCTCGAGGGCTTCCAGGAGTCTCCGAAGATCTTGGCTAGCATGGCAGAGCGGAGTTCAATGGAAGAGACGGCTGAAAAGCTGAGATGAGAGACCATCCTGAGATCAAGAATAGCTCGATTGCTGAGTAATGGCTTGGTATATAGCGGCTCTGTACCTTTAGATCTTCATGGCATAGTCGGGCAGCATTAGATCACAAATTGCCCTATCTTATGGCATCACAGATAGCATAACCTATTTTTGCTTTTATTATTACTATAGTCCTTCTTTCGACTAATTGCCCAATAAATTCGAGCCTCCAAACCCGTTCTTTGTGCCTTCGTGTCTTTGTGGTGAGCGTTCAGTGACGGCCAACCACGAAGGCACAAAGACACGAAGAGCGACGAAAGAACATGGGATTAAGGCAGGAAAAGTATAAGGCAAAAAGTTGAGAGAAGCACTATAATTTCATGTCTCGATTCGCGCATAGCTTTGCCTATGCACGCGTTTTGGGATATGAGGCTAAACGCCGTTATCATTTTGCCTTCCGCGGATGCATGCGCTAGAATATCTAACCCTCAATGACTGACATCCACGGCTTTGCACGTAAAGGGCCTTTTTGGCCCTACTTTACTTGCATCCCTTAGACTTTACATGCAGGACGTCTGGGTGGATCCCATTTTTCGTACAAAGGGAGGTGATACGCTTAGGTGGCAATTTGTCCCCTCTAAAAATGGGAAACTTTACGTCAAGTTAGAGCCTATTAGTATGGAGGCTGAATCCACCGGAAAGGATGATTGCATGGGTAATGAAAATGCTAAGGTCTATAAGAGACTGAACCCAAAATCAATCTCAGAAAACACAGATCGGTGAATGTATAATGATCGGATATGCAAATTTGTTCGCGCCTAGAGTAATAATAGGGGATTGCCTGGAAGTGCTGCCGACATTACAAGCCGAATACATACAATGTTGTGTTACGTCACCGCCGTATTGGGGCCTGCGAGATTATGATCATCCAAGTCAAATCGGGGCCGAACCCTCACCAGAGATTTATGTCGAAAATCTCGTAAAAATATTCCGAGATGTCCGTCGCGTGTTGCGCAAGGATGGGACTCTCTGGTTGAATGTGGGGGACGGTTATGCAAGGAATGGTGGTGTGGGAAATTGTGGCCCGAATGCGATTGTTGGGAATACAAGAAAACTAATCCAGAGGCGCAATTGTAAGGTTCCTAACTGTTGGGGGTTGAAAGACAGAGATTTGATGGGGTTACCTTGGCGCGTTGCTTTCGCATTGCAGGCAGATGGATGGATATTGCGTTCAAGAATAACGTGGATAAAGAAATCTGCAATGCCTGAAAGCGTGAAAAATCGACCGACAAACGCGACAGAGGATATTTTCTTATTTGCAAAGTCCATAAAATACTACTACAACCCAGATGGTGTGAGGGAACCAACGGGGGCAAATCTTAGAAATTATTGGGTGCTGGGGCCTGACCCGAATGCCTGTGGCCATCCAGCGGCATTCCCCAGAGAGCTCGCGCGGCGGTGCATTCTATTGGGCTCCAGCGAAGGCGATACGGTCCTTGACCCTTTCGGAGGGTGCGGTACAACGGGCTTCGCCGCGCAAGAACTTAACCGTGAGTCGGTACTAATAGAGATCAATCCTTCGTATGTCGAAATGAGTAAGGTGCGAACTAAGAATGCCAAGAAAACCAGGGTCAAAACAAAAAATCCTTGAATATTTCATGAACAACATTGGAAGAGTCTTGGAGTCGCGTGATATCCAAGCCGCCAGCGGTGGTGCGGTAGAGTGGGCTCGCAGAGTCCGAGAACTTCGTAATGAGGATGGCTACCAAATACTTTCCCATAAGGACCGCGCCGATTTGAAGCCGAATCAGTATATTCTGGAAACGACGGCGCGATTGCCTGCCTTCAAACGCGATGTATCAAAGGAAACACGCGCGTATGTCTTAGAAAGAAATGGGTATACCTGTCAAATGTGCGGCATGGCAGCAGGTGACCTGGACCCATTCAATTCAGAGAGAACGGTCCGATTGACAATTGGGCATATTATAGATAAATCGAAGGGAGGCGATGATTCCCCACAAAATTTAAGGGCGGTTTGCACGAATTGTAATGAGGGATTGCAGAATAGTTCACCGCCAAAACCTGACCGCATTTTGCTTCTTGCCCAAGTACGACGTGCTACAATACAAGACCAAGAGGCATTGTTAGAGTGGCTGCTAAAAAAATTCAACTTCGAAGCCCATAAAAAAGAACCTAGACGCTAGATCGTGATCTCTTAATATTTCCAAAGTTTAATCAAATTGCTTATCGAAGAATATAACCAATGCAATGAATGTACCTGTCACTTTACGTGCAAGTCTTAGACTTTGCGTGCAGAACAGGCTTTACGTGCAAAGCCACATCCTACATAAAGTTTAAATACTAAACATCACTAACTATAGGTTAGTAATCACAAGTATACGGTAGCTGGAAAGTAAATGCAAGATGCGTTCGCAAAGATCTGAGTAGATCAATGAACTATCCTGCAATTTAGTCTTCCAGTATGAATCGAAGTTCAGAATATCAAATCGTGAAATAGAACAGTTAAAAAATTACTTAAGCTTGAGAGGCGAATGAATATTTATATCGGAGGTTTTTATGGCCGAAGAGATCTCACTTAAAGTTATCGAGGCACGCCCATCTGATGTTGGAAGGGGCATCGCCAGAGTAGACCCGACAGTATTCAGGCAACAGGGCTGGGAGGCCGGGGATGTAATCAGCATCCAAGGAAAGAAGAGGACTGCAGCATTGCTCTGGCCAGGCTATCCTGATGACACGGGCACAGGAACAATTCGCTTGGATGGTAATATCAGGAGAAACGCAAGTGTCAGCATCGATGATCGCATTACTGTAAAGGTAATCCAATCAGCTCCTGCAGACACTATTGTCTTTGCTCCGACAGTTCCTTTGCGCATAACCGGCGGCGAGGAGTACCTAAAGAGGTACATGGAGGGCCGTGTCATAACCCGTGGAGACATCATAGAGATAAGCGTCATGGGCAGGAAGATAGAGTTAATGGCCGTCAGAGTCACGCCCGCCAAGGACGCTGTCGTCATAGGAGATCGGACTACAATACAGATCTCTGAGAAGCCCGCAAAGGAAGAGAAGGCTGTGCCCAGGGTTACCTATGAGGACATAGGAGGACTCGGGCCTGAGATCAAGAAAGTCCGAGAGATGATAGAGCTGCCCATGAAGCATCCTGAGTTGTTCGAGCGTTTAGGTGTAGAGGCGCCCAAAGGAGTTCTTCTCTTCGGTCCTCCCGGCACAGGAAAGACGCTGCTCGCCCGCGCCCTGGCATCTGAAACGAACGCTCATTTCGAGACGTTGAGCGGCCCGGAGATCATGTCTAAGTATTATGGCGAGTCCGAGGAGAAGCTAAGACAGCTCTTCAAGACGGCTGAGGAGCAGGCGCCTTCAATCATCCTGATTGATGAGATCGACTCTATTGCACCCAAGCGTGAAGAGGTAACAGGCGAGGTAGAGCGCCGTGTTGTCGCACAGCTCCTTGCACTTATGGATGGCATGGAGGCGCGAGGGAAAGTCGTCGTTATAGGCGCGACAAACCGGCCAGATGCTCTTGATCCAGCTCTGCGAAGGCCAGGACGCTTTGATCGTGAGATCGAGATAGGCGTTCCTAATAAGGAATCAAGGCTTGAGGTTCTCCTGATCCATACTCGTGGGATGCCGCTCTCCAAGGATGTTGACCAGCAGAAGCTGGCAGCAGTAACCCACGGTTTCGTCGGAGCAGATCTGGCAGCCCTCGCTCGTGAGGCAGGTATGCGTTCCCTGCGCCGTATATTGCCTGAGCTCGATCTAGAAGTAGAATCGATACCTGTAGAGGTATTAAATAAGATCGAGGTCAACAACGATGACTTCCTCGATGCGCTCAGGGAGATGGAGCCGTCAGCAATGCGTGAGGTCATGGTTGAGTCGCCGGATGTTCACTGGGACGATATAGGTGGTCTAGGAGATGTGAAGCAGGAGCTTATAGAGTCAGTTGAATGGCCTCTGACATACGCCAAGCTCTTCCAGCACATGAATGCGACACCTCCTAAAGGAGTCCTGCTCTATGGACCTCCTGGAACGGGAAAGACAATGATTGCCAAGGCTGTCGCAACCGAGAGCCAGGCTAACTTCATAAGCGTAAAAGGACCCGAGTTCCTGAGCAAGTGGGTGGGCGAATCGGAGAAAGCGGTTCGCGAGACATTCCGCAAGGCCAGGCAGGCAGCACCAGCTGTGATCTTCCTGGATGAGATCGACTCTATTGCACCGTCCAGGGCTGGAGGCACAGCAGACTCCCACGTAACCGAGCGTGTGATATCCCAGATCCTGACTGAGCTGGATGGTCTAGAGGCACTGCATAACGTAATAGTGATAGCGGCCACAAATAGGCCAGATATAATTGATTCTGCACTGCTTCGGCCCGGAAGGTTCGACAGGCTTATCGAGATTGGCTTGCCGGACGAGAAGGCAAGGCTGGAGATACTGAAGATTCATACGGCTAATAAGCCCATGGCCGAGGATATCAACCTCGAGGATATCGCCAAGAGGACCGATAAGTATTCGGGCGCTGACCTATCGGCCATAGTCAGCGAGGCCGCGATGCTGGCAATCAGGGAGTGCGTGATCAGCGGAAAGGCCAAGGAAGAGGCCCAATTCTGCGATTACAAGATCGAAAAGAAGCACTTCGATGAGGCCATGAAGAAGGTGCAGCCTACAGCAAGCGAAATGGATATCTACAGAAGATTCGGAAGAGCGAGGCCAGCATAAGCTGGCTGCTCGCTAATTTATTTTTGTTTTGTTACCACCAAACGAAATGCATTCAACTACAAAATGCTATGTCTTTCAGATTGAAGTTGAATCGCGTCCATAGAATGAAAATGGTCGTTA
>CAWDLW010000050.1:0-7139 GCA_963803145.1 Methanotrichaceae archaeon | reverse complement strand
GCTTAAGTTCCAGCTCATCCTTCCGGATAGCTATCCGCGATGCCTCTCCAATTGCTTTTGTCAAACCCTCTACGATTGCTTCCGGGCCATAAGCGTTTATGGCGGCCATAGAGCTTAGCTCAGTCTCCTCAATGATTTCCCATCCAATCCTTGAGCTAGTTACAGTCTCTCCATATCGATGTTGATCTATTAATCGGCCGTTCTCATATAGGATCAGCATATGCTCAGAATAAAAAGCGGCATCTCCTTCAAAATTCACCCTCTGGCTATTTTCAAGAATAATCAAATCTTGACGATAGCACGCTTCATAATCCTTGCTCAGGAGCGGTATAAGCGGTGTTACCTTCTCCAAGATCGCCTTTAAGACCTCGCCCTCCTTTTCAAGGATCTCCTTTTTTAGCTCATTAATTCTTGGCGCCAAGGGCTGAAGGTCATCAAGAATTCTATTAATCTCCTCCAAGGCCATAGAAGCCTTTGGCAGCGCGCGCTCCATGCTTCCAGAAATAGAGGATTTCATTTCAGATCTCCTCCATCCACGCCTTCAGCCTTAGATGATGATGAATTCTCCAGGGCATTAGGTCATGGCCATGGTAAATCCTGGTTAGTAAAGTTTTTACAGCCTCTAACGATTGTGTTATCGGCAGCTTGAGCTCAAGAATGTTCGACATTGCTTCGCACCATAGCACTATAGCACCGATAGATATAAAACTTTTATGGTGTGACGGCACCATAACACGTTTAAATTATATCAGCGGAGCGCTTAAGCATGGGAAGAGTAAACGTGTATCTCCCCGATGAGCTGGAGAAAAGATTGAAAGATTATGTCTACAAGAAGACCGGATCTTTCAGAGGTCAAAGTGAAATAGCGGTTGAAGCCATCGAAGAATATCTAGAAAGGCATGAGCCAGAATTAGAGAAAAGCAAGAACCCTTGAAAGGCTCTCGCTTACTCCCTAAGTCATTGTTTGTGGTGCAAAGCAATGACCATTATATAATTTTATCAGCATATTGCTCAATAGTTTATTCACTATTTATACGATTCTATCTCATCCAGCGCTCCAAGAACCCCAGAAACAGCCATCTCGAAGAACTCCCTGCCCTTTTCAGGTGACGCCTTGCTCGGGTCTCCCATTATCCCGTTGCCCATCAGGTATCTTACGTCATTTAACACAAGAAATCTGGGCCTGCCTGGGAAATTTTTTTCAGGCTTTCCTTTTACCAGATCTTTACGAATGTGAAGCATAAGAGAAGTCTCAACCTCACCAGCGTGGCCATCCCCTGGCGTCTCAACAGAATTGAAATCTATTAGGTCAAACAGAGACACGAGGCTCACTCGGAAATCGCGCTCCAAGACAGCCTGCTGACATGCGCCTTTCAGGGCAGAAAGATGCTGACCACCTGCGTGCCCAGTCAATATTAGGACCCTTCGAAAGCCGCTCTCGTAAAAGGAAAGAAGGATATCATGGATAAATGTCTTCAGGGCATCATACTCAAGCGTTATCGTGCCGGGAAAGCCTCGTGTGCTGCGACAGATGCCATAATGTACAGGCGGGGCGAGGAATATATCCCGCCTGCGTGCAGCCTCCCTTGCCACCTCAATCGCCTGTATAGTGTCCGTAAATATCGGCAGGTGGGGTCCATGCTCCTCAGTTGCCCCGATGGGTAATATTATGGTCGGTGTCTGCCTGAGACCAGCTTCGATCTCAGGCCAGCTCATCTCCTCAAGGAGCTTCATATCTTAATTACCCCACAGTAATTACGCTGCCTGACATAACATACTCCTCTGGGATCTTGACCTCGTAGACCTTATCGCCTACAACCAGCTGATAAGGCCCTGAAGGACCAGTATCGAACTTTGTGCCCCATGAAGCTGGACCTTCAGTCGAGTAGGGAACTACTAGAGTGAATTCGCCCTTCGAATCAGTTGTATTGGACTGTATGTAGTTGAATTCCCTGTCTTTGTTTGTCTTGATAGGCACCCCTATGAGGACCTTAGTTCCTACAGGTGCTGTTCCCTTTATCACAGCGCCCGGGACATTCTCAAAGGTCTTGACGTCCTTTTGGCCATCGTATGTCACGACGGATTCGGACTCATGTACGAGCCTGAAATGCTGAAGCGCTTCGAGAGGAACTGAAGTGGTCATGGATGTGTAAGCCCTCTTGCTCACAATCTCAGATAGATATCCTTTGCTCTTGCTGTCATTGACAAAATCAAGAAGCTCGCTGTAGTTCTTGGATATCAACGGTTGCTCTGCTATCACTGGGAACTTTGTTCCATCCTGCTCTGCCATCTGGTAGGCTATTCCAATGGCATCTGTGACAGGTGTCTCGCTTCCATCGAAGAAGAACAGGCGAGCAGTCATCGTCTTGAAGAACGGGTCTCTGAAGACGCTAACTGGCACGAGCTTATCACCCTGTGGCTGGTAGAATATTCCATAATAATTGGTTATTGGAACATTGCTCCAGGCCGTCATTGCATAGAACTTGCCTGTCGCCATCTCCCAATCTATCATGATATATTTCGTGTTCATGTATGGAGATCTTCCCTTATCGAGATTCGTCAGGACCCTTTCCGCTTGTGTTTCATTCTCGGCCAGGAAGAAGGGGGATGAACCAGGCACGCCTTTGGTTACACTGCCTATGCCTTCTTGGAATGGATTTGCATTAGGTATCCTCTCGCCAATTGTTTCGATTATGTGACCGTAGTCCCACCAGGACATGATACCATAGGCTGTATCAGGATAGGAGAACGTTCCTGATGAGGGATATTGATAAATCTTGTAAAGATCGAGGCCTGGGCTCGGGGTATTATCCTTAATCCAATTTGCGGATGTAACCCAGTCGGGATACTCATCATACAAGGTGCCCGGGTACTGAGAAACCGCCATGCTCATCTGGAGGCTCGGAAATATCGCCACTAGGAATATTACTACTGCTACCAACAGAACTCTCAAGTTGTTCAGCAACTTTGCAGTATCCTTTGTATCTATGTTCCATTTATCTAGCTCATTGAACCCAACCTGTTGGAGAGCCCAGATCGCTAAGAATCCTGTGAGAATTGCCACATTCACGCCATAGTAATATGCGAATCTGTTTTGAGCTAGTGTGAGGATTAGTATGATGACCGACCATGTGATGATTGCGAGATCAGTGGGCTTTTGGTCTTTCCTGATGTACCTCACAAGGAGCACTACTAATGCAGCGAGAGCCAGGAAAAATGGCGATAATACGACGATATTAGCTAACCCTGGGAAGTTGAGCTGCACATTCGCCAAGGAGAATTCGCCGCCATAATCAAAGAACGGAGATGCCTCTCCCACAGTCGCTGCACCGCCGGTCCTGGCCTGAAACATTATAGTTATACCACTGAATAGAGGTCTTGTAAACTGAGGCACGATAAGAGTAAGAATTGCCGTCCCCAGCACGATAATTCCTGCCAGTATTCCTGGGTAATAGTACTTGCTGAAATCTCTCTTTATCAGGAACTTGGATAGGAAGGATATCACGATCACTGCGATGACGCCCAGAATGAGGATCGTGGGATGGAAAAGAGAATACATGTAGTTGCTGAACCCATTGTAAAGCTTCACAAATGGCAGAACCAGAAGTGCAGCTACAAAGAATGTGAGCGCGCCTGATATGCTAAGATGCTCAACACCCCTTCCCTTGAGGTGATCGGCCACACTCTGAATCATTATGAATGCCAGAATTATGCCCTCAAATAGAAAGCCTGATGACCAGGCATCTATGTATAGCCCAAGAGATATGCCTGCTAATGCGGAATAAAGGAGAGGCATCCTGAAGTCCGACCAACTTTTTTGAACAGAGGCTAAAGTCATGCCTTTGCCAGAGCGCACTGACATCAGGAAGAATGCCATCGTCAATGTGCTGAGGAAAATCTCGGCTGCATGATGATCTGTGAATCCCAGAGTTGTCCGCGCAAATAGTGTTCCAGGTAATACCGCCATTATAAGAGCCGATATTAGGCCACTGCTTTTGCCTCCAAGCTCCTTCCCGATCAGATATACGGGAAACACTAGAAGCGCTCCAAGGACTGCAGGCAGAAGTGCACCAATCACCTCGATTGTATGCATGCTTGGATGCCCTAAGCCGAAGATAAGGGAGAATATAGCTATCGTCCAGCTATTGAATGGTCCAAAGTGAAGGGCGGTGCCGTAAGGGAAGTTGGTCATAGGATCGAACCAGAGGCGCTGCAGGTTGATCACCGTGCTCTTTGCAAGCATCATATGATACCATGCATCAGTCTCGCTGCTGAAACGAACTGTATCGCCTACAAAGACAGAGCCCATTGGTCTGACTACACGCAAGTAAAGTGAGAACAGAAACGCTAAAAACAGGCCAGCATACCAGTATAGGTCTGCCTTCATCCCGCCTTCAGGCTCCTGTACAGGCCCTTCGGCGATATTAAGAGGCACTCCTGATGCTTCCGGCTCGATAGCCTTTTTGACTTTATTCTCTTTATCCACAGATCTCTTAGACATCAAATTGACCAGAAAAGGCTCTATCCTCATAAACGTTTTGAATCGACAGGCAGAATCAGGCCTTAGTTATAGCCTTAATTCCACGGTTATATTTTAAGGCCCATATCCGATGCTATGCCTCTTCCTGCCAGAAGACCCGTTGCCGCAGCAGTCACTATCCCTCTGGATAATCCTGCGCCGTCCCCAGCCACATAAAGGTTTCGTATATTTGTCTGGAGCTTCTCATCAACGCCTATTTCCCTGGCATAAAACTTGATTTCAGGTGCATAGAGCAAGGTTGAGTCTGAATTAACGCCCGGTACAATCTCATTCAATATCTCCAAGCCTTCAATGATATCCATGACGATTCTCTGGGGCAGGGCCATGGATATATCGCCGGGTGTGACATCCTTCAGTGTGTTCCTGACTGGGTTTCTGGCTATCCTGTCACCAGTCGATCTTCGCCCACGATGAAGATCTCCCAATCTTTGTATCACCGGCCTCCTGCCGCCGATGGTGGTTACGAGCTTGGCTATGGACATACCGTAAGCTGTAGTATTCTCAACAGGCTCCGTCAGCGTGAGACGCACCAGGAATGCGAAGTTGGTATTCTCAGAGCGGTGATCTGTCATTGAATGGCCATTTGTGGCTATGAAATCAGGGTACTCCTCTTTAACAACATAACCACCGGGGTTTGTACAGAATGTCCTCACAAAATCATCGTATCTATGAGTGATGATATGGAACTTTGGATCGCGATTTATATTGGTCACAGGATCCATTATTATCGATGGAACCTCAACTCTAACTCCAACATCCAGCGGCCCGTATCTGGCTTTTATTGAATATCTATCGATAAGCTCTCCTATTGTCTGTGCGCCGATTCTGCCCATCGCAAGAAGTGTGCTGTTGGCCCTGATCTCAGTTCCATCTTCCAACCTAATGCCCATACATTGGGAGCCATCGACTATTAGATCGACAACGCGGGCGGCGAGAAGAAATTTAACCCCTCTCTTTTCGAGATCTCTCTTGAATGCTTCGATGATCTCCGGAGTCCTATCTGAGCCCATATGGCGTTGTTTTATAGGGATGAATCGGGCGCCTGCCGCAGCAGCCTTTCGGCGCAGCATCTCAGCGTCCTCGGAGGACGGCACCTGTATTTCAGATGGCGCGCCATATCTCAAGAATACGGAATCAACTTCATCTACAAGATCCCAGGCATCGTCATCAGCCAGATGTTCAAGGTTGCCGCCAATATCCGGATGAAGGTTGAGAAGGCCATCTGAATAGGTTCCTGCACCGCCTACGCCGCACATAATATGGCATGGATCGCAATGTAGGCAATGCCCTTTATCCTTCATAAGACAATTTCTCTCAGAGATATCCCTGCCCTGATCTATCAGAAGGATATGAGCCTTCGTTTTGGAGAGCTCAAGGCTTGCGAACATTCCCGCGGGCCCGGCGCCCACGATGACCACATCAACCATATAAACTATTCTAGGTTCTATTTCTATTTAAGGTAAAAGTGTCAACTGCCTCGCCCTAAAGGACGGGGGCTTGTAGCTCCGATTATATTGGGCTACGATTGGCTGGTTGACATTGCAGCCTGCTACGATCAGGTCTACTGAAGGTAGCGATGTTCCTGGAAGCGTTCAAATCTGCATCGACGTGGAAGCCACAACTCTTGCATTTGAAGGTTCTGCCATTTCTGTTTTCCTTCTTTTGAAATCCACATCTGGAACAAGTACGAGAAGTATATCCCGGATCTATAGCTATTACTGACTTTCCGATAGCTGCCGCCTTGTACTCTATAATGCTTCTCAATTCTGCAAAGCTCCACTTTCCGAGCTTCTTGTTCTTCTTACCCTTCATGATATCGGTTAGGTCTTCCCGCTCTGCCCATCAATATACTGCAAGGTAAAAATATAAAGCCTGGATTCGCGATTATAATCTCGATCTTTATGGAGAAAATTCAAGACGTAAAGGGCCTTGGCGGAATGCTGAACGGTTTTCGTGATCTCGTCAAGGATGACGCAAAAATAACGTTCATCGGTTCCCCAGGGTTCTGCACTCCTTTTGCCCTGCTCCTAGGATATCCCGTGAAGGAAAAGCATCTCGCATTCATGCCTGGGCTTCAGGCCGACAAGACTCGGGCCATCATCGCTACAGAGTATGGGCTTGAGCTTGGAGATCATGTCAGCCCTGATGCAGATGCTGTCGTTGTTCTTGGAGGCATGGCCATGCCTAAAATTGGAGTTAAGGCAGAAGATTTGAATGCCGCCCTATCAGATATCAACTACAAGAAGCTCATTGGAGTCTGTTTCATGGGCATATTCGAGAGATCCGGCTGGTGCCAGACTGTGGGCTTCGATCATCTTATGAATTTGATAGTCGAAGGTGATATATCCCAGAGATAAAATTAAAAATCTTTATTTTTGGAAAAATGGGCCCGACGCGATTTGAACGCGTGACCTCACGGTTATCAGCCGTGCGCTCAACCAAGCTAAGCTACGGGCCCGGCCCGCACCTTTGGATTGATGATCCCATTAATAACTGTTTCCCTGAAAAGCTCTCGAATAGACGAACGAGTCTGTATAGCTGCCAGCTTGGATTGGATAGCTAATGTGATTTAGTCACGTGTTGCTCAGCCCTTAATCTG
>CAWDLW010000049.1:0-47747 GCA_963803145.1 Methanotrichaceae archaeon | reverse complement strand
ACATGGAGAATCCAAGTCCATAAATCATATATCCTCCTTCTCGACCTCATCGGTTACATCCTTCAGCTCTACTGAACTCTTGGACTGGTTCCCTTCCTGGCTTATGCTCATCCTCATGGGCGTTCCATTCCCGTGCCAATCCAAAAAGTGGAATTCAGCAGTTTCATTTCCTTTTATTATGATGCCCTCATGCCCGAAAATCTGCTCTCCTGTCTCATTCGCGCGAACCATGTATATATCATATGAACTGCTCGCCTCTGTGCCATAAGGCATGAAATAGAATATACCGTCCCTGTCCTTTAATCCCATGACCATATAGGTTCCATTGGTGAGGTGAGCGCCTCTCAATATGAATTCATATTGAGTATCATTGACTTCCTTGCCCATGACCATCACTGGAGATTCAGAACCTGATGGTCGATATGCGAGCATTGATGCAGGAGAGACCTCCAGATAATCCTTCTGGCCTGGATCGAGATGTATTTCCGCCACCAAAAGAACATATCCCGGCCCTATGAGGGTCACATTGGCAAGGCTAGCCCTCTGGAAGTTATCACCATCAATGGTTATATTTAAGGCGCTTCCTGGGATCTTCACTCCAGACGAGGTGGTATACTCGTTAGGTATCTCGAATATAGGGGACTTAGTCAATCCTAGATCGCTCCTATCGACCATTGGATATATTACCTCAGCACCGGGTATCTCATTAACCATCTGGCCGTCAATAATGCCCAGCCGTCGGTCCTGGCTATCAGTTATCAGCAAATTGCCTTCTCCATCTAGCCAGATCTGGGATATATTTACGCTGCTGTTTTCGCAAAAGGGACAATACTGGGGCTTCAGCTCCTCGGATATTGGGACCAGCTCTAAAGATTTGGTGGTTGCATTGCCCTTGTAGATCTCATCAGATGCATTAGGGATCAGGCTATCATCATAAGACCAGGTATTCGTTGTGCGGTTTACCTGGATTGGGAGGGTGATATCAGGGAAGTTGTTGTCGTATACCAATATATCATAGGTTCCATTGCCCAGGTCTTCAACGGCATAAGGCGTGACTGCGTGACCATCTCTTCCGTCCGGTTTGGATACTACTAAAGTGTATGAATTAGAGGTATTATTTCTGTCCTGAAGGGCTTGGATAAGCCTCTCTAATACGATATCTGGGGTCTCGTTTATGAAGGAACCTTTGGTGGGCTCGATCAGCTGCATAGTGCTCCAGTAGGCAACTTCCCTTTGCAGGGGGACGTTGCCATCGATTATCAGGTCATGGGTTGAATCGCTCCCGAACTCTGTAGCATTTTTAATCTCGTCATAGAACAGAAGGCTCAGAGTGGCCAGCCCCATGCAATGACCTCCTTTTATGAAATCGTTGGCCATCTCCATCCAGTAGGTTCCTGGAGGGGTAAGCTCGCAAACGCTTCCATTTTCACAGTCACATGCATCAGGACCAAATAGGCGACGCACTTCCGAGGGCGTCAGCTTCCCAGGGTAATCCTCGCCGTAATTCCCGAAGGTGAAGCCGTCTTGCTCGGGTCTGAAGCCCAGATCCGCAACTATTGTTCCATTAGGAATATAGTCGGCCTGTATCTTCAGGACTTTCTCAAGAACGGCTGCCGCTTCCTGGTCTCTGCCCAATCCCTTTAGAATTTGTGACTCGACAATCAGGCAGTACATCTTTCCATCCTTAGAGGGCTCCAGATTGAAGGCCTGTTCAAAGCACTCCAGAGACTCGTTAAATCGGTTCAGCTGCAATAGGGCTGTGCCTTTTCCTATCCAGGCCAGCGAGTTAGATTTGTTGAGTTCGATGTATCTATCGAAGGCTGCTATGGCTCCCTCTTGATCGCCTTGCTGAAGGAGAGAATCTCCTTTATCGAACCATTCCTTCTCTAGTGCTCCCTGTTGGGATGAGATTTGATCATGGGGAGCATCAGCTGCTGTCAGGCATATGATGGAAGATAACGCTATCACCAATAACATTGAAACTATTTCCGTTTTCAGGCCAATCCCTCAGCATTCCTCATCAATTTTTCTATAAATAATTTGTGAATTGATTCATAACGTGTCCTAACTCATCACTCTCTTAGCTAGCCGTTTATATTATATACTTAATCAACAAATTGAGGGCAAGCTGATTTAAAAATAGCTTCTAATTTGCGGGTGATGGGAGAATGAGAGGATATATTTTAGCTTTTATGGGCATGTTCTTTGCCCTGAGTTTGATGACAGTGTGGGCTGAAGAACCAGGGGGAAAATATCAGGCTGATGGAGATGGTGCAAGCCAAAAGGCTCCCACTTTTGAAAAAGCTATGGATGATTTTAACCCAGAGATCAACGGGTTCAGCTTTGAAAATTATGGCAATGATACATCGACTATAGACCTAACCCCTGTAGAGGTCAGACGTTTATTTGGGGATAAAGTTTGTTCCTACATCAATGGCGATACATGCATCCTAACGCCTCCTGCAGAACGCTGGATGGAGGAGAACAACAAGGAAATGGGCGAAGGGCACTGCGGCGGCATGGTTATTCTAAGTATTCTCATGTATCAGGGGCTGGTAGATCCTGAAAAGTTTGGAGGCACGGATGCTCACGATTTGATTCTGAAAGACAACGAACCTCTCCAGAGGGAGATTGCCTATTGGTGGGTCACAGATGGCGAGGTGCCGGCAGATCTCAATAATATCAGCGGACCTACTGCCGTTCTGGATACGCTGGAGCGCATCCAGGCAGAAGGGAAAGATGCCAAGGAGTCCTATTACCTCGGCGTCAGCGGATCCGGTCTTGGTGGCGGCCATGCGGTAACACCTATTGAGGCCGAGGAAGAAGGGGATGGGATGGGCAAAATCAGCGTGTACGATCCCAACTACCCCGATACTGTCAGGACTATTGAGCTCGATCGCAATAGCGACACCTTCACCTTTGAGTTTACACCAGAACCAGAAGGAGAAGCCGATATTTATACAGGCAAAAACATTACCCTGAGTCCCAACTCCGAACGGATGGAGCAGCAAGAATGCCCCTTCTGTGATGATAATTCTGAACAAGAAAAAGTTGTTAAAGCTGGTTCGGTTTCTGTTATAAAGGGCGAAGAGTACGTTCAGATATGGTTGGAAGGCCTGGCCGACCTGCTCATCACTGATGAGCATGGCCGAAGAATAGGACGGATCAGCAATGGTACCTTCATCAACGAAATTCCCAAGGCCAAAATAAAAAGCCATGTAGACAGCAGACCGACAGAAGGGACTTCTCGGCGCAATGCAGAATCAGGGCCAGAATATCTCCTGCCAGAGGGCCTCAACTTCTCCATAATGGTTGACGGCACTTGGTTGGATAAGGCTAGCGATCATAATCTGACCATGATAGGACCGGGATACGACTTGCTTGTGCAGGATCTATGGCTTGATCCTGAAGAGCAGGACCATATCGATGTCTCGAATGCCGGAGAAGACCACAGGCTCACCTACACGACCAACTATACCGAGTCCCCTGACATCATCATCGGAACTGATTCCAAAGAGGCGGACTATGAGTTTGTGGTCCGTGGCGTCCAGGTGGAATCGGGCGGAAAGCTCAGCGCAGAGCTGGATTTGAATCACGGCAAATTCATCCTCGATACGATAGGAAATAATAAGCCAGGCAAGTACGGGCTGCTGATGCACCGCCTTGATGATAAGGGCGAGCAGTTCTTCGGGAATGATGAAATCATCCTCAAGCCGAACGATTCCCTCTATCTGGACTTCCTGGCCTGGAAGGGCGATGGAACCAGCATCCCTCTGAGCATAGACCATGGCAGCAATGGCAGCATTGACGAGACTTTAGAGCTGAAGGATGAATCGGACTTCTACAAAGATTACTATAAGGATTGGGAGGGAAACGCTACATCATAAGATAATGCGGCGTTAGGCCAGAGGCCCAGATCCCAATCGCTTCTTATTTTTGCAAAGAGCAGGCGGATATATGGATATCCCCTGCTATTGCTTTTCTGGTGGTTTTATTTCAGATGCTGATGCTATAGCAACCATTATCGTCGCAGCCTCAAAGTTCGATGAAGTCCATTGCTATCTGGGGTTCATATGCGTAGCTTCCAGGCTCGACTTTATATAACTCATAAATAATGGGCTTGATCGTAGAGATTTGAAAGAGATATGAATTCGATGAGTAATGAGTGCACAAATTTAGAAAACACAAAAGAGGATATCCTGGAGACAGCTCGCAGGATAATCAAGCTCGGACCGATCTGCGATAGCTGCCTAGGTCGGCAGTTCGCCATGCTATCAACAGGTCTTACAAACGCTGAGCGCGGAAGATCGTTAAAAACAGTGCTCGCAATGCGAGGATCATCTGCAGATGATAAAGCTCTGTTGGAGGACCTTTCTCCCAGTTCACGTAGTGCGCGGCTTAAGCTTGGACTGAAGGATGAAGAGTCAAAATGCTGGGTTTGCCTGGGCGAAATGAAGCCCGAAAACTTAGATCATTGGGCAGATAAAGCAGTTCAAGCCCTGGATGGCTGGGAGTACAGCACATTCCTTGTCGGTACAAAGATGAGTGGCCTTCTTGCCGAGAACGAAGAGCTGCTCTTGGCAGATGGCGGCTCTAAGCATGCAGAGCCCTTCAAGTCTGAGTTAAATCGCGAGATTGGAAAACTCATCGCAGCGAGAACTGAAAGGCAGGCTGACCTAAAGGAGCCTGACATCATTATTCACTTGAACCTGGAGAAGAGTGAAGTTGAGCTTCAGGTTGCCTCTATCTTCTTCTATGGTCGCTATAGAAAACTTGTTCGCGGAATACCTCAAACTCGTTGGCCCTGTCGCATATGTCATGGAAAAGGATGCCCACGCTGTAGCGGAACGGGAAGGATGTACCAGGAATCTGTGGATGAACTTATTCGTCCCTCCGTAATGGAAGCTAGCGGTGGGGAGGATACAGTCTTTCATGGCGCAGGTCGCGAGGATATAGATGCCCTAATGCTCGGAACTGGAAGGCCCTTCATAGTCGAGGCTGTGAGGCCGCGAAAACGGGAGCTTGATCCGAGCGTACTGCAAGATGAAATAAACTGCAGGACGGAGGGCAAGGTAGAAGTCGCGGGGCTTCGGCCTGCTAAAGGGGAAGAGGTGGAACGCCTCAAAGAGGCGGCCTTTGGAAAGACTTATTCTGCCCTGGTTGAGTTCGGGACGGAAGTGGCGGAAGAAAAGCTTAAATTGGTGCTCAATGAATTGGTAGGGTCTGTCGATCAGCGTACGCCAACGCGCGTATCTCACCGAAGAGCAGATAAACTCAGGGTAAGAAATGTATATGATGTAGATCTAATCGAGTTCACAGGCCGCAGGGCGCGCATAATTATAAGGGGCGATAGTGGCCTCTATATTAAGGAGCTTATCTCGGGGGATGGCGGCAGGACCTGTCCGAATCTTGCGGACGGTCTTAGAGTTGACGCGGTGGTTGTAGAGCTGGACGTAGTTAATGTAGGTGGAGAATTAAATGGGACATAATCATGGAATGCGAAGGAAAACAAGAGACAAGCTGAGTAAACCGGTCAGGGGCAGAGGCATTTCACCAGTTATTAGGGCAATACAGGAGTTTGAGCCTGGTCAGAAGGTCCATGTACTCCTTGATCCAAGCAAGCATAAGGGAATGCCTCATCCTAAGTTCCATGGCAGGACAGGAGAGATCACGGGGAAAAGAGGCAGGGCCTTTGTTCTCAAAATCACAGATGGCGATGCAACTAAGACTCTGATCGCATTGCCCGAACATTTAGTCGCTCAGAACAAATGATTGCAGTCGCTTTGAATAAATGATAGTTAAGTCTATAGTGAAGGAGGAACTCCTGACGCTGGCTGAGGTCAAGGAGATTCTCGATCAGATCAAGCTCAGTAGAGCTGATGAGGAGGAACTGGGCTATGAGCTTCGGCGGGCGATGAGGCATGCAGAGATTTTCGCTAAAGGATCAGCGGAGGAAAGCAAGCGCATAGTAGAGGAGCTTATGAAGCTCGAGAAGATGACGCAGGAGATAGCCATAAAGATCGCCGACATCAGGCCGAAGACCAAAGATGAACTCAGAGCAATTTATGCTAAAGAGCGATTTACTCTCAGCGAAGAAGAACTTGATAGGATTTTAGATATCGCACTGCGGGGGTAGGGTAGCTTGGCTGAGGGGAGACCACCTAAGAAGGAAGAATTAGCTCGCGTTCTCGATTACCTTCCTTATGGACGCATCCCCGATTCCAGGAGCTACCAAAAGCAGCCACTTATTCAAGGGATGGGTGAAGCTAATTTTGTTCTCATGGAGATGACCCCAAAAGAAGGCATCGTTCCTAAAATAGGGGATCGTGTCTATATCGGCAGTGGAGAAAGGGATGTGATAGATCATGTTAACCGCAGAATCTATTACGATGAGCTATCCAATAATGCAAAGATTGAGCTGCCCTTCGAGATTCAGAAGATTGTGCTCGATAATGAGCCAAGATTCATTCGGTTTTTTAACGATGCCGGGCCGATCACTACACGTATGCATGCACTCGAGCTTCTGCCGGGTATAGGCAAGAAGCTGATGTGGGCAATTTTAAATGAGCGGAAGAAGGGGCCCTTCAAGAGCTTCAAGGATCTGACTGATAGGGTTAAAGGCCTCCATTATCCTGAAAGGCTAATCGCCAAGCGCATCGAGGATGAGCTGATGGACGACAAAATCAAGTACAGAATCTTCACAACTCTCCCCCGTGCAAGATGAAGAAAGGTCAGCACTTTCTTATTGACCAAGCCCTTTTGAGGCGTATTGCTGATTATTCGGAGCTCACGGGAAGTGATCGGGTTTTAGAGGTTGGTCCAGGGACCGGAAATCTCACCGAGGTTCTTGCTTCCCGAGCTGGCCAAGTATATGCTATCGAGGTAGATCCGGGTTTAGCAGCTGATCTTCAGGGCAGGTTCCCAAATGTGAATGTAATAAAGGGAGACGCTCTGAAGGTTGATATTCCGGAGTATAACAAAATAGTTTCAAACCTGCCATATCAGATATCTTCGAAGATAACGCTTCGGTTTCTGAGCAAGCCTTTTGAGCTAATGGTGCTTATGTATCAGCAAGAGTTTGCAAAACGCATGCTTGCAAAGCCCGGCACGGATGAATATGGTAGACTGGCAATGATTGTAGGCTATCTCAGCCGGGCAGAGATTCTGGAGGTCGTGCCTCGTTCGGCCTTTAGGCCTGTACCTGCGGTTAAATCGGCGGTTGTTCGGCTCCGACCCAAAGAGCATGAGGTGGATGCTGTGGAGTTCATCAAATTCGTAGAGGGGCTTTTCTGCTGCCGAAGAAAGAAAATTAAGAGGGCTCTTCTAGCGATGGGCGTTTCAAGGGAGCGACAGGCAGAGCTGGATGCCTCTATGCTAGAGATGAGACCTGAGGAGCTGACCCCGGATGAGGCCGCAGGGCTAGCAAAGGCAATATCCAGAGGGGATTCTTATACATCGCCTTGGCAGGGAGAGACTTGATATGTATTGACAAGGCATCAAGCCAGGGTATTGCTTTTAAATCTGTTTTCAATACGTACCTAACTTAGAATAATAGTAGGGGTAATGATAATAAATTCTCATTAATTTTGGCACGACAAGCGTAAGGTTTATATTCGTCTAATGTCGTAACATGGTAAATGCCGTAAGATAAAACGGCCGGGCAGGAGAGTGGGGTCTCCTTGTTTGCTGTTTTCTATATTTTAATCCAAGTCATTAAATGAGCCCCATGCCAGGCTATGACATAGCATACTTCTTATACTTCCAGATCCATCCCTCGATTATGATAGCATCAGTTGAGCGCTCTGAGATTTCGGGCGAGGTCTACGCTCCGCCCTCAAAGAGTTATACTCACAGGGCCATTCTGATCACTGCTCTCGGACCTGGCGGCATTGTAAAGAGGCCCCTCATTTCCGCGGATACACGAGCCACAATCGCAGCATCTGAGGCATTCGGGGCCGAAGTTTCATTGAACGATGAGATAAATATTCGGGGAGTTTCAGATAGTCCCGGGACTCCAGAGGATATAATCAATGTTCTAAACTCGGGGACCACAATGCGCTTCTGCTCTGCAGTGGCAGCCATCACAGATGGTGCTGTGCTTACAGGAGATGCCTCAATTCGCACAAGGCCAAATGGACCATTGCTCAGCGCCTTGAATGATCTGGGTGCAAACGCGTTTTCCATACGAAAAAATGGAAAAGCGCCTCTTGTGGTCCAAGGAAAAATAAAAGGCGGCACAGCAAAGCTAAATGGCAGCGTAAGCTCCCAGTTTCTTTCGGCGCTGCTGATTGCAGCGCCTTTAGCTGAAGACGATAGCAGAATCATAATCGAGGGAAAGCTGAAGTCGAGGCCATATGCCGAGATAACTTTGGATATGCTTAACGACGGAGGAGTGCGCGTTGATGTTCAGGCCCAAGAGTTCTTTGTGCCCGGCAATCAGACATACAACCTAAGAGGCTATACAATTCCTGGCGATTTCTCTTCGGCCTCTTATCCCCTGGCGGCGGCAGCAGTTACAGGTGGTGAGGTAACTGTCAAGGGAATCCTGCCGTCTCGCCAGGGAGACTCTGCTATCATCGATATTCTGCGCAGGATGGGTGCAGAAGTATCCTGGGATATGGAATTGGGCGATCTGAAGATCAAGGGCGGCGAGCTGAAAGGCATTGATATAGATGCGAGCCTTACGCCTGATTTAGTTCCGACAATAGCAGTACTCGGCGCAGTTGCAAAAGGAAAGACTGTTGTGTATAATGCAGAGCACGTGCGACATAAAGAAACTGACCGTCTGCATGCTATGGCAACTGAGCTTCACAAGATGGGCGCGAATATAAGTGAGCGTCCCGACGGCCTTGAGGTTATAGGCGGAAAGCTGCATGGGGCGGATGTGAACGGCTATGATGATCACAGGTTAGTCATGGCATTGACGGTTGCAGGCATTATCGCAGGCGGAACCAGGATTAAAACGGCTGAGTCGGTGGATGTCTCATACCCCGGGTTCTTCCAGGCCATGAAGAGCCTCGGTTCAAATGTCACCTTAAGCTGATGATGCGAGGGCGACAGATCATAAGTCTTATGTATGAGCAGTGCGTTTTCGTTTAATCCGAGAATACGCCCCGCTATGTGACGAGGGGCGGCGCTGGCTTATAGCCAGGGCTGCTTCAGAGGGCAAACTTCTGGAGGAATAAATTGGCAAAAGAGAAACCAAAGAAGGCTGATGAGAAGCCGAAGAAGGCCGTAGAGGCCGATGAACTCAAGCATATAGTCCGCATATTGAATACTGACCTGGAAGGCAAGAGACAGGTCCACATGGCCCTAGAGGCTATAGAGGGCGTGGGCCGAAGGACTGCCAGGATATTTGCCGATAAGGCAAAAGTGGATCCTTATGCTATACTAGGACGACTTCCTGATGATCAGATCGATGCTCTAAAGAGGGTAATAGAGCAAGAGGCGACCCAGACATTGCCTGTTTGGATGATGAACAGACGTGAGGATATGACAACGGGCACGGATAGGCATGTCATGGGCATGGATCTCACGATGGCGGTGAGAGAAGATCTCGACCTCATGAAAAAGATGAGGAGCTATAAGGGCATCAGACATGAACGTGGCCTGCGTGTCAGAGGACAGCGCACAAGGTCTACGGGCAGAACAGGCGCTATTGTTGGCGTAAGTCGGAAGAGGGAAGGAACAGCTGCACCTGCAGCTCCCGCCAAGAAGGAGTAGTGGTTTAGATGGGATATCCAGGCAAAAACCGTAAGATGTACAGCAGGCCACGCACTCCCTGGCAGGCCGATAGAATCGCTTCTGAGGTGGAGATAGTAAAGGCATTCGGACTCCGCAACAAGAGGGAGCTGTGGAAGGCTCAGGCATTTCTAAGAAAGTACAGGCACTCCAGCCGAAATCTGCTTGCAGCCGCGGCAGTGGGCCAGGCTCCTCCAGAGGCTGAGGCTATTCTTAACAGGCTAAAGAGGCTTGGCCTGCTTAAGGAAGACGGTGACCTTGACGCTATTCTCTCTATGAAGGTGGCTGATATACTGGAGAGAAGATTACAGACTCAGGTCTACCGCCAAGGGCTTGCTAATACGCTGAGGCAGTCCAGACAGTTCATAACCCACGGCCACATTCAGGTCTCAGGCCGAAAGGTGACTATACCGAGCTATCTTGTCAGGCGCGGCGAGGAGATGACCATTGATTATTATATCGGATCGCCCATGACCCAGGAAGGCCATCCAGAAAGGGCATCCAAGACACTCAGGGTGGAAGGATAAATGGCAGATGGTAAATGGGGCATTGCCCATATATTTTCGTCCTTCAACAATACCATTATTACTATTACCGACCTGACAGGAGCCGAGACGCTGGCTAAGATCTCAGGCGGAATGGTCGTGAAGGCAGCGAGGGATGAGAGTTCACCCTACACGGCCATGCAGATGGCTATGCAGGTGGCTGAGGCTGTTAAGGATAAGGGCCTTGTAGGCGTACATGTTAAGGTTCGAGCGCCGGGCGGGAATAGACAGAGGTCTCCTGGACCAGGTGCTCAGGCGTCCATAAGGGCCCTGGCAAGAGCAGGACTTAGAATCGGCAGAATAGAGGATGTGACCCCAATCCCACATGACGGCACAAAGCCGAAGGGTGGAAAGAGGGGTCGAAGGGTGTAAGTTTGAAGTTCGAGCTGATTGAGCTGAGGGAGGACCGAATAAGGTTTCTCCTCAGCGGCGTTACTGCCGCTTTTGCGAACGGAATTCGTAGGGCCTGCATGAGCGAAGTGCCGGTGCTGGCGATAGACGAGATAAGCATATACGATAACACATCTGTCCTGTTTGATGAGCAGATCTCTCTCAGGCTCGGGCTTGTGCCTTTGCAGGCTGAAGATCTAGATCAGTTCTCTAGACCTGAAGAATGCCAATGTGGAGGTGCTGGCTGTCCTGGGTGCCGCATAGAATTCATGCTCTCGGCAGAAGGGCCAGGGACAGTCTATTCAAAGGATATCCAGTTCACTGACCCTAGCATTAAGCCAGCCTTCGATAAGATCCCTATTGTCGTTCTTGGGGAAGGCGAGAAGCTAGTAATAGAGGGTTTTGCCACAAAGCGTGTAGGCAAGGATCATGCCAAGTGGCAGTCCGGGACACTTTGCGGCTACAAGAACCTGCCGAGTATAGAGGTCGGCGCCTGCACAGGATGCGGAAAGTGCGTCGAGGTCTGCCCAAGGAATGTGCTCGTCATGGAGGACGGCAGAGCGAAAGCTACAAATACAGTGGAATGCTCTCTCTGCAAGCTCTGCGTCGATGAGTGCGAGGCTGGGGTGATGAAGCTCACGCCTATTCTCGATAGCTTCGTTCTAAGCATAGAGAGTGGCGGATCGCTGCCTGCCAAGGAGCTGGTGTCTAGGGCATCGGACGAGATCAGGAAGCGGGCAGAAGCACTGGATGCAAAGCTGGCCGAATTAACATAGGATCTAAAGTTAAAGTGAAGATCGGCTAAAAGATAAAAGAAAAGGCCAAAAGCCGATCAAACCCTTTCAAGCGGGGGTTGCCAAGCCAGGTCAAAGGCGCAGGGTTGAGGGCCCTGTCCTGTAGAGGTTCGCGGGTTCGAATCCCGTCCCCCGCATAAATCTGTTTTCTGTTGGCACAATTTCCAGCAATCCATCGGCAGAAAGCTTCTCCAGATTAGGTCTAGCAGATCTAAAGTTGAGCCTGGAATCGTAAACGACATCTGTTTTGTTGGCTCCATTTCCTTAGCAGGCAAGGAGTATATCGGTGATGACTTGTTGTGTGGGCCTCTTTCGAACCATGATATCAATCGTCAGTACTTTAGGTACTTAAAGCATATCTAATTTAAATATGTGGTCATTCTTGCGTAGTATATCATATCGATTGTTACGAGAGAAGTGACAGTCAAAGGATTTTGGAGAGATTTATCCAAGATATGAACGATTGGAGTAATCTTGACAGGATTTGTCCTGTATGCCTATAGTCTTTTGTTATTGAAATCTGTAAATAGGCTTGATTTTATCATTTTATTTATAATTTTTTATCAGCACGTACTTCAAAACCAAAATTAATCCTAAAATGATAACGGGTAAAATTATTATAAATATACTTGATAATGAAAAGACAAGGTTAAGTATTATCCAAGCGCCTCCAAGTAGAATCATAAAAGAAAATTCAAAGGTTAAATCGTCTTTTAATTTACTATACGTTGTGGATTCTTTGGGTATATTACCCTGAATTATTGCGCGTATTTCTTTTCGAGATCTTAAATAGTCAATTATCGCAATAAAAATCGCCATGAGAGATATTACGAGCGAAAACAAAACTACATTATCTTCTTAATTTCTTTATTAAATAACTCTCTTTCACATCGATTTGAACCGCATTTTGGGATACGGTTACGCCCTTTATATCTAAAGGAGGAGCTGAATACATTCCCGCATCCTTATATTGTATTTTTATGGGAAATTTTGTTGTTATTAAAGGATCAAGCGTTTGGTTGAAATACTCATAGTGATATGGTAAATTATTTACAAATAGTATTTCATAATTATTTGACTGATTAAATTTCATACTAAAAATTATTGGCTCTTTACACCACCCCTGTTTATATAAAATACAATAGGTAATATTTAAAGGCGTATCTTTTTCGGCAAAGGATTGGCCACATTGTGTTTCTACCTGAAGTTCGGGAGGTCTAATTTCAATTTGATCTTGCCTTTCCAAATCTTGATGTATAGAACCGTTAAGCCTAACCTGCGTGAGGACATCAAAAATTCCTGGCTTTTTTGACTCTATTTCATAAATATATTTTACATTCTCTCCCGAATTTAAAAAAGATACTTTTGCATACATAGTATTATTCTTTATATAATAATTATCACTCATATTATTAAATGATTCTCCAATATCACTAACTGGATATTCATATTTTTTAATTTCATAATGAGTTGAAGTGAAAGGGTTCTCTTTAAAAAAACTCAAATTTTTAAAATTTCCTAAATCGGGATCAATGCTTTCCTTTATAAGTATATTGCTAAATGTTCGTCCGCACCCTTGAATTGTGACTTCGACGAAATTGGGCTTATTTGTTGAAATAAAACCCTTATAATTGATGGTAGTATTTCTCTTTATTTTAAAATACTCATTTTCAGAAGCGAAATTACCTCCCGCGTTTGTTCCTGGATTCACATAACCGCCATTATATTCACCAGTTGAACCTATCCCTAATTGATTCATTAATGCTTGGGATATTCCCGTATTTGACTGATCGGCTTGACTGCCTGTAATTAGGTATAATATAATTAAAACGATGAATAAAATATTAGCTTTGATCATGGAATATGCCACACATTTAATAAATTATTATCATCAGGGATTTCACATTCGCCGAATTCGTGGAAATCTTCGTTGGTATTCCATACACCTTCGCAGTCTCCATATTTGATAACAAGTTTTCTGTTGAATGTTGGTTTAATGGTTATATCCTTTAATTCTTCACATTTTTCGAACACATATCCGAGTACTTGTTTATCAAAATTGGGAGTATATATATTATTATTAATGATCCAAATGCTATTTCCACTTTCTATCCAAACACCGATTGGACAGATGCTAAGGGCAGGATTTGGAGGATTTATTAGTTTTATTTGATTATCCTTAATTGTATTTTTGTCTCCTGAACACAATTTCACACCATATCCCACTTTAGAAACATTTATACGATTATTTTTTATAAAACAGTTATGACAATTGGATAATTCAATTCCACTTTCCAAGTTATCAAAGATTAGGTTTTCAATGGATATATTATTCGCATTATTTAGCTCTATCATTTTGGATAAAATATATCCTCCTTTTATTGTCGTATATTCATTTTTGGATGTTAAATTTACATGATTTTTATTTACAAATTTAATGCAATCACTAATAATGTTTAACGAGCTATTAATTATTATTTCTGTGAAATTTTCAATATTATTTGTTTTAAAGGTTAAATTATCTCCTGGATTAATTTCCTCTTTTTTATAGATGATTACACTTAATGGGTAGGACCAATTACTTGATCTAATATTGCTCTCTTCACTTAATATCTTTGCTCGGACTTTAAACTCCCCAGACCTAGTCCATGTGTGATTGGCTATTGCACTCATGCCATTTGGTAAGAGATTTGCAGTTGTATTTGGACTTTCATCTTCCCAATCCAATATATAATTAAATTTATTAGTTGATGAAATACGATTCGCTATAGAATAATCAAAGTTATCCCCAACTAGGCCGAAAATAGGTCCCTGCGGTACTGGCGGTGTTGGGAACTGCATTATTTCAGTGGGGGGAAATGCGATCCAAATCTTTCCACCATATTCGTATGATACATTCCACCAACATTCTTCAGGTCTAAATACTTTATAACCTGTTACATTTTCCCATTCAGATGATTTATCATAGATAACTTGACTTGTATTATTGATAAAAAATTCAAATTTTTCATAGAGGCCCTTTTTTTTGTTAGACTTCCATGCAAAAGGAATCCCGCCTCCGGAAAAATTCTTCAATGTAATCTTGATAGCGTGACCTCCGCCATCGCCTGCTTTGAATTCTCTCATATATGTAACCCAAGTGGGATCGTAGAATCTTTCCTGGGGATCTAGAACAGTTCTCCATTGTACATTATCGCTAGAACTTAATTCAATCTTTGAATCACCCAAAATTATTAAAGCGCACAATATTGGTAGAAAGATTATTATCAAGAATAAAAGATTATATTCTATGTTCTTCGATCCCTCCATAATGGCCAGGAACAAGAATACCATTATAAATACTTTGCTATAATCTATAGATAAAAACAAGCAAATATCGGATACTGTTATAATATTAATTATTATTATCTCAAACATTTATAGTCTTGATTTATCTGATAGACTCTTTTTCCTAAAAAATACTTTAAGTATTTTACAAGCATCCTAATAATTTATTCGACTGTTCGCGAGCGTATATACATTGAATATAAAATATTAAAATGAAAGGACTGTGCCATCATTATGAATTAGATATAAGCCTGAAATCGAATAGAAGTGGCATGGCATTATTCTAATTAGGGCTTAGACACCATTGATCATTATATTACTTTCGCAGCGCGCTGAGACCGTCTTAGGCTATCAATGCTACGTCTCATTGGGAGAGCTCGCCCCTATTGCGACGCCCTTCATAGCTGCCTCCAGCAATCCCTTTTAGGCGGTGGTATCAGTATACGATTTAGTGATCTCATCAGAACCCTTTGTCCAAAAATGCAGGAGCTTGGCCAAGACAAAGAACCCCTATCTTGAAGTGCTGGATGGGCGCATTCGATTAGCATGGATAGATAACTGTACTTCTGGTTTCATGGAAAGGGCAGATGCTATCTGGCTTGGCATAACTTATGATATGCTTGAAGAGGCTCTTTTCGAGGCAGGAGGTACAATTGATGCTAATGGCTGTTATCCAATAGATGAAACTATTAGGCAGAGGCTAAAGGGACTCTTGAATGCCAGATCAAGAAGGTAATGATGTTCGTGGATACTGGCAATGCTAAATAAACGACTCCGAAGTGATGTTTCGTTTCATAGTACACTTAGTACGGTTTTTCTCTATTTTACCCCACAAAGAAGGAATAGTATAGTAAATTAAAGTTAGTGAAAACCGTACTATCCGTAATATGAATCAAGAGCAGGAAAAAAATTGGCATTAGGTCTGAGCACTCATCACTTTATAGCTTCAGGAACATATCATACTTAGCCCGTTTTGTGTCATCAGCTAAATGCAGATATCGCATGCTAGTTGTTATGTCATTATGGCGTAAGACATGCTGAATGGTCAGGAGATCACAGCCGTTCTTAACCATAAGAGATGCTGGTGTATGTCTGAAAAGCACATGTGCACCGCCTTTCTTTGTAATTCCTGCCAAATCTTTGTAGTAAATTACAAGCCAATAGATCTCTTTTCGATCAAACCAACCACTACGGTCTGTAAAGAATAATGGCTTCTTGCCATCTAAAACAAAGTCTGGCCTTATTGCAAGATAATTCCTCAGGGTTTCTGCAGCGTCCTCAGAAATGTAGACTATAGAGGTCTTTCCACCTTTGCCATCGCGGACCTTTACGGCGAGTCTGTCTAGGTCTAAATCTTCAAGTTCGAGGTGACAAAGCTCGCTGGCCCGCAAACAACCATAGAATGCTGTTTTGAACATCGCCAGATGCTTAATATTGATTATTTTATCAAATATCCTGTTGACATCATCTGCTGTGAAGTAGTAGGGGATCTCATTGGTTCTCTTCAAGAATGGGAACTTTACTTCTTGGCCAAGCATCTTGTGATAATTCGTGATCGCAAAGCAGTAGTTATTAATTGATGACCTAGCTAGGCCTCTGTCCATCAGAGAATCCCGATATCGTTGTGCTGTTTCAGGTGAAGGCTGTTCTTGACCGCAGAATTCAAGACACTTCGCGGCCCTTAACAGATAATCATCCAGAGTGCTTTGCCTAACGCCTTTATCCCTTAGGTAGCGTTTATATCTTTGCAGCTTATCTGGAAGGCATTTACCTTCCAATTAATCCCTAGCCTCTGCTTCATTTTTACACCTCGCGAGGCAGTCAGGGAGCAGAACTTTGATATGTTAAAGATTCCCAGCTAAGAAAAACGCTATGCAGCGGGCGAGGCGAGAAGCGAAGCTTCGAGCCGAGTTGAGTGCCCTGTCCTGTAGAGGTTCGCGGGTTCGAATCCTGTCCCCCGCATTAAAACCCTTTTGTGAAAGCTGATTCTTGGAATTCCTAGAGAGATTTATTTAAGTTTAGTTACATGAAGCTAATTGGTGATGATGAATGATCAGGGCTAGACTTGAGGGGGATAAACTTTCGATTCCTAAAAACATTATACAGAAGGCAGGTCTAAAGGATGGAGACGAGGTGGAAGTAAGGTTCGAAGACGGGAACATGGTGATTAAGCCTATTATCGCCAAAGCTCAATTCAAAAAAGAATTGAGAGGATGCATTGAGAGCTCAAAGATTGATCCTCTAGAGGTTAAGAAAATATGGGAGGCCTGATCTTCGTAGGAAGGAAAGAGAAAGATGAATATATTCCTTTCATATCCTATGAAAATCGTTGATTTCGACCAGTATCATGCCCAAAAATCGATTGAATATCTAGCGAAATATTCGCAAACGGGTATTGGTGGTCGAGATGCTACTATCCTGGCATCAATGGAGGAGCTAGAAATTAAGAAGCTAATGACTCATGACCGAGCTTTCAAGAGGATAGATTTCATAGAGGTCATTGATCCAATGGATAATATCTAGAAAAGGTTGCAGCCTATGCATCCCTAAGGGCATCTCCTTAGCTTGTAATAGATATACTGCAATCCCTTATCCACTACTAATAATCTTTTCAGATGCATAAACTTCGTATGGTCTTCTCATCAAGTTTCAATGGAATGCCTAAATTTGGGGAATGAGCACATGAGGGCGAGCCTATTAAACGGCTTTCATGCTGGAGTCCCGCCGCTGCGGCGCCCGCGAGAGCTACCTGAGCTGCCCTCAAGGCCGGGCGGCCCCCTGACCCTGCCTCCGGCGGGGACCTTTACGAAAGATTTGCACTCTAGGAGCGGCTGATACTCGCGGGATAAGCAAGGCAGAGCCTTTGAAGAAGCCAAGGAATTGAAACCTTTGCTGTGGCTTGATAGTCTCAGTGTTTACAAGGTTGAGATGAATGGAGGAAAAACCCTAATTTGCTAAATCCAAACAACAAACACGATAATTTAGGACATCTTAAAGGCCCGGGCTATGGACGGAATCTATGCGGGGACTTATTCATCACTCGGATCAGGGTGTCCAATACGCCTCAAAAGATTATATCGATTGTCTTTGAAAGCATAACATCAAGATCAGCATGTCCAGAAAGGGCAATCCATACGATAATGCATTTGCAGAAAGCTTCATCAAGACTCTGAAATGTGAGGAGGTTTATCTCAATGAGTACGAGACGATGGTTCGAACAGGGTGGAGCTAAGTCCAAAGGCAAGAAGGGCACTTGAGATTGAATCCGTCTTACAGAGGATTAGCATGAAGGATCTAGCTTCTGATCTGATGTTAAAAGGCATATCTTCAAAGACCTTGGAGCTATTAAATGAAGAGTCCAAGATATGATAAATGCTGTAAAATGCCCCCAAATGAAGGATCTCAGCCAGCAAACGGAAGAGGCCAAAAAGAAAGGCTGGTGGCAATTTTCGAAATAATCTAGGATTAAAAAATAGAATCGCCTACTGAACGAGCAGTCCTACTTTGCCATCGATAGAGCTTTATTAATTGCTTCTATAGTCTGATCCACATTAACAATTGGCTTTACATCGAATTCAACATATGGGAGGTATTTCATCAGAGTGGTAAATACATCGTTTTCGGTTCCTTCTATGAGAAGGTATCCGCTAGACCCATTACTATACTGTCTAAAATCATTCAACTTACCCGATTTCAGATCTGCCTTAATCTGTTCCATATGTGACAAGTATAGCTTTGCTAGCTTAACGGGATCGTCTGGTATCTTTGAGGATTGTTTCCATTCAATATGGAATTTTGTCATACTTCAATCTCCTAAGGGAAATTTGGCGGAGGGTATCCCTTCGATTAAACTATTCTAATTATACTTAAAAATATTTAAAGTTGTTGTACTAATTATAATGGAATGACTATCTCTTCTCATATTACTTCGATAAAATAGGTAATTTCTATCATAAGCATAAACTATATAATGAAGAAAATTAATGGTAGGTTAAAAACGGAAGAGTATAACAATTATGGATGAATTCTTCGATAAAGATTACTTTTATGGGAAAATAAAGTCAAATTATGTGTGTTATGATAAAATTAACTCTAAGATATATTTTAAAGAAGTAATAAGATTTATCGAAAAGTATAATAGAGGGGGAAGATACCTAGATGTGGGTTGTGCTTTTGGATTTTTAATACATGAAGTGGCGCCTTTTTTTGATGAAACATATGGATGTGATGTATCTGCATATGCGATCGAGAGAGCAAAAGAAATTGTACCCAAATCACAGCTTGAGGTTATAGATCTTGATACAGCCTTTCCCTACCCCAGAAAATATTTCGATGTCGTAACAGCCCTAGATGTCCTTGAGCATACACATAACTTAGATAAGAACTTTCAGAAAATCTCTTCATCGGTTAAAGATGATGGATATCTTATAATTTCATTGCCTATCGAAGATTGGCCGAGAAAAATATTTGGCTTCCTCGATAAAGATAAATCGCATATTTCAATTCCTCATGAGGATAATTTGATAAAATTGATAAAAAATAATAGGTTTGAGATTTTGGATAAAAGTTATTTCGCGCCTATGCCATATTTTTACAAGGTGCCCCATATTCCTGCAGAGGTGGAATTATTTCTACATAAGAAGTAGATCAAAATTGATCATCAATTTCTTCGAAGGATTGGTTAAAATGTCAAAGAACTAAATGGGGTAGGGTATGATTGGGGATAGGGATAAGTAAGCAATTTAGCCAGGCCGTAACCGCTATAAAAGATAGGTCTCGGAGTCCCACGATTACGGCCTTGCGAGGTAATATATCCAACAAATAGATAGAAACTAATGATTTATAAATTTATTGCAGTCTAATTTTAAATTATTAAATTCATGCCCAATTATTTTTAATGCTTCTGGCGGATAGCATGCCTGTTGAAAATGCAGCTTGTAGATTATAGCCACCAGAGTCTCCATCCACGTCTAGCACTTCGCCAACCAGATATAATCCCTTGACAAGCCTCGATTCCATCGTCTTAGGGTTGACTTGATTCAATTCAACTCCACCCCTGGTGACCATGGAGATATCAAATCCGCCTAGTTTAGAGACGACTAGTGGTAAGCCGGTCAAATTGTCGATAAGGTGAGTCCGCATCTCTCGGGTCAGGTGAGCTAAGCTCAAGTCTATGGCAATCCCAGAGGTCTCCAGGATTTTCTTTATCAATTTAGGGGAAAGAGGCACTGAGTTGGGCAGGCTTGATAGTATTGATCTTAGTTCAACTCCTCCATCCAATCGAGCTCTATTCTGCAACCATTTCTCCAGTTCGCCCTTTTTTTCCCTGGGCATAAAGGAGAGCCTCAAAGTATCTCCCGCTCTAATATACCTTGATAGGTCGAGAATTCCTGGTCCTGAAAGTCCCTGATGAGTGAATAAAATATCTCCTCGCTGGTCCCTTATCTTCTTTTGGCGATAGAGAGATATATTCATTTCCGGGAAGGAGAGCCCGGCCAAATCTCTGAAAGGATAATTCTTTATGATAACAGGCGTCAGTGCTGGACCGACCTCAGCGATACTGTGACCAAAATCCTTGGCAAATCTATATCCATCACCATTTGAGCCCGTTGCGGGATATGAGCATCCACCCGTAGCTATGACAAGGTTGTAGGATAGATATGTACGATTTATGCAGTGCACGTTGAATTTGTCTTCTGTTTTGGTTATCGATCTCACAACCTGATTGTAGCATATGCGAATATTCTTGGCTTCGCATTCCCTGATCATAACATCTAGCACATTCCTGGATCGTAGTGTTTCCGGAAAGATCTTGCCTCTTTTTTCCCGGATCATAGCCAGCCCTCGATCTTCGAAAAATCGGATTAGATCATGGTTTGTGAACCCTAGGAGGGCCGGGCGCAAAAATCGGCCGTGTTCTCCATAGTGTTCGAGGAACGTCTGAATCTCTGCCTCGTTTGTTATATTGCAGTGCCCTTGGCCTGAGATTAGCAGTTTATGCCCTGGCGAATTCTTTTTTTCCAGGATTAGGGTCTTCTTTCCCTTTTGGCTGGAATTAATGGCACAGAAAAGTCCGGAGGGTCCCGCTCCGATAACTATCAGATCGTACTCGTCGTCGAGCCCTTCAAGGAGGTCTATGTCCTCTCTTTTATCAGGCCGAGGATAAGGCTTTATGCAGGACTTTTTGTGAGGCTCTGCCAAGGGGACCCCTCTAGTCATAGGCATTCGGATGGATAAGAAGCTTGACTATTGATGTACCTATAAGATTTAACATTGCTCAAACTTTATTGCCCGAAGAGATAAATGATACGATCTAATCAGTATCTTTCAATGGAATAATGGGGTTTCTGGAAGGAAAGCAGGTAGGCGCAGGGTTGAGGGCCCTGTCCTGTAGAGGTTCGCGGGTTCGAATCCCGTCACCCACATAAATTAAGTCATTGCACACTGATTTTAGAGTGACTTTCAGAATTACTTACCAGTAATATGATCGAATGTTTATTCTCACAGCTTCCAGCTCATGATTACCCGTAGACAGAATTACTAAGTGATTCCCTCATCAATTCTACTAACAATTCTTTTGGGGGTGACCGCGAGGCGTTGCGGCGCCCGCGAGAGCTATCTGAGCTGCCCTCAAGGCCGGGCGGTCCCCTGACCCTGCCTCCGGCGGGGACCTTTACGAAAGATTTGCACTCTAGGAGAGGATGATACTGGACATAGGAAAACTTAAGGGATATTCAGGGCAGGGCCTTAGAAGGCATCAAGAATTTGGTATTAATGCTGAGAGGACTATCCCTCAAGACCTCCATTCCCTGCTTTGTTATGTGGAACCTACCTCGGCCAGTACTCTCAAGGAGTCCTGCTTTCTTCAGATAGACGCGCGACCAAGCAACTCTATTCTCAAACCTTGGCTGCCTGCCGCTTGGCAAAAACTCTTTTCTCTCAGCCTCAGTAAGCTTGAACTGCCCAGCCATGGCCTCGTTGAGTTCACCTTGGCTATGTTCTTTGCTGTCGCCAGCAAACTTCAGTATCGGGAGCATGAGGCTCTGGAAATCTGGGATAGTCATCGTCACTACCTCTTCAAATTATCGCCATCTTACATATGGCTAAAGTAGTAATAGTTATTTTGGTATGGCTCTCTTCACATTTCCTCCGTAAGCTTTTTCGTGTAAGCAGTGGATGATGGCTCGGAGGGTTAATCCCAGCAATACCATGAGTGATTGAAGATCTAGCATAACGAGTGGAAGACCATGGAAGGTGAAAGCCAAGTGTTGCCTGAGAATCTCGTATTTAACAACCGCAATCTATTCTCCAATCACTATCTATTGAACCTAATTCAAAGCTCGCCCGAATGGAAGAAAAAAGAGCATGTAGAGGCTTTCAATTCAATTAAGAGAGTCTACACGTCCCAGAGCGCCTTTTTCGATGGTCTAAAGGAGTCTCAGCTGGAAGAACGATTTTACACCATAATATTCAAGAAAATATTACCTTGCTATGAAGTCCAAGAGTCAAGTGGGTCGGATTCACCCGATTACGCCTTTTTTGCCGCTCAGGAGACTATCGATGACGCACATAAGTCCGCAGATTCAAAGTCCTTCTTTACTGGTGCTCTTGCCATTGGCGAGGTGAAGCGGTGGGATGTAGAGCTTGATCGATTCGGCAAGGACAGGCAGGATAAAAGAAGAAATCCCAGCTTTCAGATGTGGTTGTATCTCAATGAGACCGGAGTAAACTGGGGAATCCTCTCAAACGGGCGACATTGGCGTCTTTACCGCAAAGATAAGCCGCTTGATGTTTATTACGAGGTTGATCTAGTATCTTTGTTGAAGAATAACGACCTTGAGGGGTTCAAGTATTATTACTATTTCTTCCGGCGTGAGGCTTTTCTGCCCAATGAGGAAGGCGAGGTCTTCGTTGAGACGGTTTTGAAAGGCTCAGCCGACTATGCCAAAGAGATAGGGGACAACTTAAAGGAGAATGTCTACCGGGCGATGAAGAAGATAGCTGAAGGATTCTTCTCCTGGCCTGAGAACCAGCTTGACTACAACGACCCGAAGACTCGAGAGCTTGTTCAGAAGAACACCATGATTCTTCTCTATCGTCTGCTATTCCTTCTCTACGCTGAGGGCAAGGGCCTTCTGGACCTGAGAAACGAAAGCTACCGAGATTCTCACAGCTTCGACAAGATCAAGAAAGAGGTCGCTTCAAAGAAGGACGGCCCGGCACAGCATTACTACATGCCGACAAGCACATCGCTTTGGGGCAGCCTCAAGAGTCTATTCCGTTTGATCGATAAAGGAAGCCAAGAGCTGAAGATCGATCATATAATCCACATTCCTGCTTACAACGGAGGTCTTTTCGAGCCGGAGGAGAATCGCCAGCTCGATAAATGGACTATTGGAGACAGTTTTCTGGCGGATGCCGTTGACCTATTATCGAGAAGCGGAGTTGGCGAGGGCGGGATAGGATTTGTAGACTACTCTACACTGGAGATCAGGCACCTGGGCAGCATCTATGAAGGGCTTTTAGAATACAAGGTAATGGTAGCCGAAAGCGATTTGGTCGTCGCTGGCAGCGAAAAAGAGCGCCGATGGGCAACGCTTGAGGAGTACAACCAGGCCAAGAGCAAGAAGAAGGCTTTCGAGGAGTTTGAAGAGTTCGATCGGGCGAGGAAGGGCGAGCTTTACCTGACTACGGACAAAGGCGAGCGGAAGGCCACGGGATCTTATTACACTCCTGATTATATCGTGAATTACATCGTTGCAAACACCATCGGTCCCGTAGTTGAGGAAAGATGGAGCGCTGCTGAAGGGAGCAAATCGAGCTATGTCAACGCCACTCTATCGGTTAAGGTCCTCGATCCCGCCATGGGAAGCGGCCATTTCCTGGTTGGCGCAGTTGAGTTCCTTGCGGTAAAGCTGATGGCTGCAGCTCAACATGATATCGAGGCTGGACTAGCTGAGGATGACGGCCAGTTCACAAACGATTGGGCCAAGAGGGAGGCGGTCTCGCATTGCGTTTATGGCGTGGACCTGAACGATATGGCAGTGGAGCTGGCCAAAGTGTCCCTCTGGTTAGACACCATCAGCAAGGACAAGCCTCTCAGCTTCCTTGATCACCGGCTGAAGAAAGGCAACAGTCTCATCGGCGCAAGGCTTTCGGACCTGAAGAACTATCCGGGCGGAAAGAGCAGAGATGAGAACCAGACATCATTGCCGTCTTTCGTATCGCCTCTTTTCATCAAGAACCTAATCGGCAAGATCAGAGAGCTGGAGGGAATCGAAGAAGATACTCTTTCCGACATCAAACGGAAGGAGAAGGTCTTCGAGGAGTTCAAAGGGCTGCCGCAGTACACCAAGGCCAAGGCAATTGCCAACGTTCACACAAGCCTGTATTTTGGAAACCAGATTGAACCGACGAAGAACAAAGACGCAGAGATGGTCTACCACGACATGTTCTGGGGCGTGGCAGGAGACGAGGCTGAGTGGAAGCGTAAGACGTGGGGGCAGTGGTTCAAGCAAGCTCAGGAAATGGCAGATCAGAGAGCATTCTTCCATTGGGAGTTAGAGTTTCCGGAGATATTCTTTGAAGAGGGTACGGTAAAACAAACCGCTGGCTGGGATGCAGTGATAGGTAACCCACCATATGATGTTTTGGCCGAAAAAGAAAGACAAGAAGACCTTTCCAGCTTTATGACCTTTATTGAATCAAATAAAGATCTATTTCCGGCTCAAGGAAGGAAAATAGATCTCTTTCGCCTAATGGTCGCTAAATCAGGTTCTCTTGTTTGCCCTGAAGCCACGATTGGACTTATAATCCCGATGTCGATTCTTGCAGATCAACAAACAGCTAATTTAAGAAAATACTTAATAAATAATTTTAGTATAAAAAGTATTGATGCATTTCCTCAAAAGGATGACCCTACAAGAAGGGTATTTCCCGAAGCCAAATTGCCAACATGTGTTGTATTATTTAAGAACTCCCGCAAAGAGATCAATTCTTTCGTGGTTGTAAACCATCCGGGGCGTTACCTGAATGAAATAAGCGGTCGATATTTATGTGAGGAATCTATACCGAAAATGCTTGATGAAGAATATCTGCCTATTCCATTACTGGCATCAGATCTCGCTGCTAATTTAATAAAGAAATTGTATTCTGCTTCAGAAAGACGTTGTCGGATTGGGGATTCGATTAAGACTTATCAGGGAGAAATTAATGAGACAGGTCTAGCGCAGCTATTGAGCACAGATCCTGTTGTTGGCCCAAAAGTGTTTAGAGGAGGAAATATTCAACGCTATGAGTTTCTAGACGAGGCAAAACAAGGAACCGACAAATACATCGATGTTCAAAGATACGCGCAACAAGTCCACGGGGAAAAAGTTGCACATACAAGAGCGCAGCGTATAGGTTATCAGCGCAATGCAGCATTAGATGATTGGCGTCGTTTGATATTTGCTAGATTGCCGTCACCATCATATTGTTTTGACAGCATCTCATATTTTCCTATACTGGAAGGCGAAAAGGAATTAACGCTGCTCGCCTTGCTAAATTCGCAGTTATTGGAATGGAGGTTCAGGTTAACTAGCACAAATAATCATGTTAGCACAAGAGAGATTGCCAGTTTGCCTGCAATTCACTTCAATTCTAATACCCCCGAGCCCGAGCGGGCCCGCCTGGTTGCAGAACTGAAGGCACTTTACCAAGCCGGGAAGTTCGAGGAGATCCTGGCCAGCGTCGAAGCCTGCCTCCCTAAGGATGCCGAAGGAAATTTCATCACAGCCTGGGAGAGGGCCGATGTTGTCCACGACCTGCTGGCCTTCCTGGCCGAGCAGATGCTGGAGATGAACAAGCAGAAGCAGCAGGAGATCAAGGGCTTCCTGAGCTGGCTTGAGACGGAGATCGGGGCCAAGGTCGAGGACCTGACGCCCAAAACAAAAGTTCAGGATTACTACAAGCGGCAGTTTGACGAGATGCTGGCTATCCTCAAGAAGAACAAACGAAAGCTGAAGGATTTCAATCCATCCGGTCGTGATAATCAGGAGGATCTGCGGCGGGAGTTCGATGCGTCTGTTGGAAAGCTGCAGCCGCTCATGGGACGGATCAAAGATACGGATACGCTGATTGATCAGATCGTTTACAGGCTGTATGGTCTGACGGAGGAGGAAATCAAAATAGTTGAAGGAGCCATTTAGCGTAAACGATTCTTAAAATCGGAGAGTACGAAAGGCTTTTAGAGCTTGTTGGCAGAACTAAAGTAATATACGCATGATATGAGAGATGGCAAAAGCAAAGCGTGGGTTCAGCACAAATCAAAGAGATCGGCGAAAGATATTGCAGACTTGAGCCAGATACTTTGGGAGGAGATAAGCTTGGAGGAAGCCGAGGAGCTTGCAAGGCTATCCGAAGAAACTAAAAAAGATGGTTTGTCCTGGAATAAAGTCAAAGCTGAACTTGGATTATGAAGTGGCTCTGATTTTCTGAAAAGTAAGAGAACCGGCTTTAAATTGCGACGACAAACTTGTGCGCCAGGCCAGAAGATTGGGATTGAAAATGTCGATCTCAAATCCAGCAGATCACATTAGAAGCGAGGATCTATGACAGAACGGGCAAAGGCAATGGACGAAGCTGAATTGAGGGTATTGGGAATAGAGGCGCTGAACAAAGCCTTGGGTCCAGCCGAAGCTATGAGATTTCTTGCTCTTCCACAGCGAGCCAACGGGTTATGTTGGAATCTCCAAGAAACTTTACGAGGATCAGACTGTGGAGGAGATTTTTAAGCGGGCAAAACAAAATTGGAGGGGCTAGATCCAATTCTATTTTGATCGCTATTATAAATGAAGTAGACCTCCGATATATATTACCAGATCTTCTCGCATAATAGAAAAGAAGTATGAGTGAGTTAGCATGTCATCTATGACGCGCAAATCAGTTTGTGCGACACAAGTTCCAAGATATGACGCGCAAATGATTTCGCCCGTCATCCATGACGTTCTGGCCTTCCCGGCCGAGCAAATGTCGGAGATGAACGAGCAGAAGCAGCTAAAGATTGTAAAGGGCAATGAGTCAAACTAGCGCGCATGCTCCCGTTTTTCTCTTTTAAAGGTTATCGCTTTTAGTAAAGGTTTGAGTTACTATTATTGATTTAATCTATTGTAGTGCAGTTATTATGATTCTCTGCGAGTATTATATATATTTCCTCAGAGCATATGGTCTATCTACATCGTGGTTCTACAGCACCCAGGATTGTATGATTGGGCAGGTGATAATCTGAGACAATACGGCCGAAAAGGTTACAAGATTCTGAGAAAGAACGAGTCTAAGAGACCAAAGAAGAAGTCAGCAGACCGAAGCAGGATTTAACTAATAAGATCCATAATAAGAATTGATATCCTCCGGCGGTTTTGCCGGATATATTTAGACTATTCGATAATTCGATTCTTATCAATAAATTTCTGATTATGAATCTACTCAGAAATTTGGGTCAATTTTTAAAAGTAATCCCCGCATCTTGCTGCGGATAGGATAAAGAGCAGCGATACTCGCGGTATTCATGACTTGATGTACCTCGACCTACTTCCCAAGCTCAATATCTATCGACCGGACCTCGTACCTGCCGATCTCTCTATGAGCCAGTTTCCGGCTCTAAATGTATCTGCAGTTCTTCTAAGCCATGCCCATGTGGATCACTGCGGCAATATTGGATTACTCAGTATTGGATATTAAGCCGAATGGTGGGACATATATTTATTCGGCTTGCGAGGCTTTTAATGAGGAAATGGAGATCGATTTTGTGAGGCTTTGGCACTGGCTTAAGCGCTTCAATATAATTCCGGCTGGATTCTCTATCGAGAAAAAAGATGGAGGCGAATATAAGCCATTCTTTGATAAACGATTCCATGCTTCTGGCCACGCATCTAAAGAAGACATTACTTGGGCTATCGATCAGATAGATCCAGAGCATATAGTTCCCATTCATACTGAAGCAAGAGATTGGTTTGCCCAGAACTTCGAGAATGTAACACTTGTAGAGGAGGGCCGACCCTACAAGTTCTAACGATTATAAGGATGTCGGCTCTTCGGGATTGCTTTCTGTTACCGATACTTCAACGCTAGTTTACTATTTAACACTAAAAAATCGATAGCCAAAACGGCGTTAGCTGAGTGAATAGTTGCTAGGCAGTTGCTAGGCAGTTGCTAGGCAGTTGCTAGGCAGTTGCTAGGCAGTTGCTAGGCAGTTGCTAGGCAGTTGCAAAGCTATTCTGCTCACTAAGGTCGTTAAGGTCTTTAAGGTCGCTAGTCTCTGTAAGAGGGTCATTTGCGGAGTTACCAGCGCTATTAGGCCCAGGGCCAGAGTAGTTTTTAGGCCTAGTTCCCCATGACCAGAAATCGGAAGAAGATGTGCCTTTGTTCCCATTCAGATTTGCCGTTTGGTTAGTTGTATTTAGAGTACCATTGGTCTGATTCAGAGTACCATTGGTCTGATTCAGAGTACCATTGGTCTGATTCAGAGTACCATTGGTCTGATTCAGAGTACCATTGGTCTGATTCAGAGTACCATTGGTCTGATTCAGAGGGCTTTTGGTCAGGCTATTCAGTAAGCTCAAGCTTCCGGGGCCGTCCAGATTAATGGGTGTCTGGCTATATGTCAGAGCAGTCATCAACATTAGCAGAAACAATATAAATATCAAGCGTTTCATGTTGCTCATTAAGGGGTTTCTGGTCTATTCATGCTTATTTAGGCTTCGCTAGATTTGAGATACCGCTGATTGCTATTATTATTTGATTCTTCTGCCAAATCGGGAGCGCGATAAGAATAAGTTTCTGCACAAACACATAGCAAAGGATGCTTTTGCCTCAGCCTCAGGTATTCTAGATCCGTCACGGATTTTCCATTCTCTGCTTCCAGACCATACATCCCTCCAACAACCAGAATAAAGGTATCAGCCTTTTTCTTTACGCTGCTTGACAATTTTTGATCGCACCAAGATTAGGGTCAGCGGGCAATGATGGGAACTCAGATAAGGCCGGGACCATGCCAACTGAGATCAGCTGGTATCCTTACTCATACTTATTCACTCCTCAACGCAAGTTCCATAGACCGTTGAGAAGGCCTCCGGAATGATACTAATGCTGCCATAAGGGTTACAGCGAATGATACCAAGAATGCCTCATGTGTCCCCATTTCAAAATCCATTAGGGCCTGAGGTGTGCCATTCATGCCCCCTCCATAAAGGAAGACATGAAACATAATATCCAAGGGTATGCGGCTGAGCACCAAGGGAAATGCTATAGCTATGCTAAGCATGCTGCCCGTGTTCATGAGCATGACGTTGGTGCCCGCGGTAATACCTCTCTTTTCTGGGGGCACTGAGGACATAATAGCGTTCATATTGGGTGAAGCGAAAAGTCCTGAACCTCCGCCCATCAGGGCCATAAGCATGGCTATAATCCAGTACGGTGTAGTGCTAACAATGGTGCTTAAACCAGCCAATCCAGTAGCAGATACCAGCAGACCGGCAGTAGCCAGACCTCTTGAGCCGTATCTATCTGAGAGGTGCCCTGAAACTGGTCCCACAAGCATGAAAGCCACTCCAAAGGGAGCCATCATTATTCCTGCCCGTACTGGATCCTGGCCATAAGGTCCCTGAAGGAAAAATATCAGAACAAATAGCACTGCTCCTCTAGCAAGCCCGTTTAAGGCATTGGCTGCACAGGCGTGGGCGAAAAGCCTGTTTTTGAAGAGCGTTGAATCCAGCATAGGCTGATCAACTCGCCTCTCCACAAGAAGGAATGCCGCCAGACCGAATATAGCGCAAACAAACAAGGCATAAACGTAGTTGATGCTTATAAGCGGGAAGGCAATCAACGAGACTGCCAGGAGAAGCGATCCCAGGCCGAAGACGAAGGTCAAACTGCCCAGCCAATCAAAGCTTTGTTTTGCAGGCAAAGAGACTGGCTCGCGCAACCTAATTATTCCCCAAATAGTTCCCGCGATGCCCAAGGGAACATTCACAAGGAATACCCATTGCCAGGAGATGGCGGTCAAGATCCCACCTATGACCGGCCCAAGCATGAAGCCTGCTGCGAGCGCGATCTGGTTCACACCAAGGCCAAGTCCGATCCTGCCTTTACGGAAGGCATCCGTCACTATAGCTGCGCCATTTCCGAAGAGCATTGCGCCGCCGAAGCCCTGGACAATGCGAGCGAACACAAAATCCCAGCCATGGAACTGGGGTTGAGAAAAGGCGCAGAGAAGCGATCCCAAAGTGAAGATTGCGAAGCCTGTGTTGTATAGATTTTTGCGACCGAACATGTCCGCCAGACGTCCAATAACTGGTACAATTGCAGTTGTGACCAGCATGAAGCTCAGGATCGCCCACATTATAGTCAGGAAGTCGGTCTGCAAACGTATCAAGATATCAGGTAACGCGATAAGCAGCGCAGTCTCCTGGACAGAAACGAGTAAGGTGCCTATTGTAGTGACTGAGAGTGCAGTCCATTCGTACCCTTGCCAATTTTCGCTATCCGAGCTCATAACTGAATCTTCCATATCAAGTTCTAATGGAATTCAACGATGGATTCATACCCTTCATCAACATATCGCCTCGAAGTTCGCTTTAGGGTTCATCCGATATCGGTGCCAGCTATTCAAGTGCAAAGTGACTAACTGCTATTTGCTTCGGATCCTTAGCAAATAAATATATACATTGTTTGGCTATGAGACTCTTAGTGAAGAGGGATTTCATCGCCATAAGTGCTATCGTAGTCTTTTTTGCTTCAATACTGTTGTCAGCGGAGCTCACAGACAGTGCAAAGGCGGCTGATGATGGGCGAAGAGAGCTGCATCTGGCTCCTGTCAATGATCTGGGGCACTTCAAAGATCAGAAGGCCTCAAATGATAATGGAATGCTCTATAATGAGTCATCAGTGGTCAAAGGCATTGGGGATGTTTCTCTAAGAGGGTCTTTTGGCGATCATGCTCTAGATTCTAGCGGCTGGCTGAAAGGTAACGGATCTATAAGCCTTGAATCCCAGCGTAGCATGAGCAAGAGGTGCGCAGCAGTCAATTTCAATCAGAAGAGCGATCTGGTTTTTGATGGAGGACAGCTCATAAGCATAAAGAGTCTACATTCTCCTTTATTCTACAGTGGTAATGGGGCTAGTATCAACGAGTGGTCCAACATGAGCCATGTGGAGAAGAGCGAAACGGACATTATCAGTTCAATCAACCGCATCAATAATACAGTAGCTTGTAATACAGAGATGGCATTTGATGGGATCTGGGAGATCGAGAATCAAGTCGGCTGTGGTTTCGGTATTAAAAAAGGCGAGGAGAGATATTCAGGGTCCTTCCACACACAAAAGAATATTGAATTAACCGAGTCGGGAAAAGAATGAGGCGAATGTGCTGTGATGGCGACCACAACCGAATCCTATATCTCATCACAATACACTTGCTGCTATGATATCCAGAACAGCTTATGTACATTCACTAAAGCCTGAGCATGCTACTAAAACTTCTAAAGCTACTAAGGCTATCAAGGCAGTTCGTCTAGTTCGGAAAGAATAAATTACTCTGACACCTACGGTTAAGGTTGTGATTGATGGCGCTAGTCGCGTAGGTGTTCGGGGTTTGAATATAGTCTCCCGCACTTATAGCTCTTGACTTTAGATAACTATTTTCAATTAATTCATCCTAACTGCGGCATGGCAAATGCCACCTTCTCCATACCTTCACCCAGTAAACCATGCTCTCTTACAATTGCATATGAATTCCAAGGTACTTTAGCGATCCTGGAAGCCTAATCCTCCAAGCGAGAATCTTGGCCTAGGGTAAGAACCTCAACTATCGAGAGATTCATACATTGGCATTCGTTGATTGAAGTGTCATATAGATCTTCTCAGTGGGATATTCATGAGAACCAGATAGAATCAATCCTGATTTAGTATCATAGATAATTGTATATGTCACACCGCTCCCAGGGTTTTGATAAACCATTGTGGCAGCATCCCAGCTTCTGCCTGCCGCTGAGTAAGCCGTCTTGCCAGCAAAGGTATAGGTTACGCCGGTTTCGTCTTTGTACGACCCTGAGGGATTATTTGGATCAAGCCAGAATCTTCCTGAGCAGGCAGTGCCTTCCATACAAGAAAAATCCTGGTTCTGGGTCAGACCTGTATATGGATTGTATACTGAGCTAGTTCCCGTGATGCCTTCATCTGTGACCTCGTCCACCTTATTAGTTATGTAGAATTCAGCTGCATTGTTTTCCGTCGGCGCACCATTAGCCCAGCCTCCCGAGATCGTCCTATATGTTGCATAGATTCCAGGCTGAACCCATTGGGGAACCTCGGCTGATACAACTCCTAATAACAATATCAATGACAGTATAAGCGTTATGAGCTTCATGGGTATTGTCAAAGGTTTTGGTGAATATAATGCTTTTGAATAATGGCATTGTTGCTTTATGGGTTGATAACAATGGAAAAAACTATCTATTAACCATCGTGTTTGCGGCAACGGCATATACGCAAATAGAAAAGAAATAAAAATATGTTCGTTTCGTTATTGAAGGTCCGGAAATTGCTACATCAAAGCGCTATAGATCCATATCCTCCAATGGCATCCGTATAATTGTAGGGCGGATAGACGATGCCCATTCCGGTCCAATATGCTTCGGGCACGTGGCCAGATATTATGCCTTGGGCTTTTACTGCGACTGATTTTCCGCTCACAGGCTTATCAATATTCACCTTCCAGCTAGTCTTGATGGTTGATCCAGCCTTGATATTTCCCAGCGGAATACTAGTCGATCCGGAAGCAAGGCTCATGCCTTCAGGTAAGGTAATATCGGCTGTACAACTCTTAGCTAGGAATTGAGATTGGTTAAAGGGTGACGGACAAGGATAGGTTATATTTGCGGTGATAATTGCTGTGCTGCCTGTATTGAGGCTGCCGTGAGTTCCTACACCAACACTCCATGGAAGGGATATCATACCGAAGTAAGGGTGGCCCTCCCCTGTTGCAGAGTAATTCCAGCCGCTCTGAAACTCATTATAGGTCCAGCGTGTGATGCCTGTAAAATTCGTTTTATGCAACAGATCTCGCCCCCAGGGATCACTGAAGTAGATGGCCTTCTCAGTATCGTTATAGCCTATGATAGTCTTATAGTGGCCCCCGCCTGTGCCATCTGGATTGTATGTTGTCAGAACTATAACAGGTATATCTGCGGCAATGAGCGCTTTAAGATCATTCATCCAGAAATTATTCCCAGAATACGAGAAGGCAGCATATCCTAGAGGCCGGGCAGGATAACCGGCAATTGGTACATTGCCTGGATAAAAACGCCCTTGAGCTGCACTCATATAGCTAAACTGGCCTGCTCTGACCATATCATATGTCCAGGTTCCTGCTGAAGAAGTCCTGGCCACATCAGCAATTTGCTTTTGATCGATATCAGTACCCCAGTAATCATATACAGTTTCAAGGGCACCCTCACCGCATTCCAATGCATTCAGCTGCTGATGCCAGGGAACATTGGCTATCATGTGGGCTGGGGGCAGTTCATGGTTGCTCTCGGTTACCAATTTAGCTATGCCGGAAATATTTTGAATACTAATAGCCGGATCGTTTGTAGTTGGGCTAGTATTTGGTACGTTATGATTACCTGCGTTACATGGACAATCACTGAGGGCCATACAAATGCTGGATGTTTGAATAATAATCATTATAAGCAAAACCTTGCTTAGGCTCCCGCTGATATTCATACAAGCATCACCTTCCATAGCGAAATGTCTATTAGTTTTATTATATTTATACGTTGTCATAGCAAGATAAGCTCCTTGGTACATCAGATTGATTTCACATCCCTGCATCCATCGATCGTGGTGAGAGCCCAAATTATAAAATAGTATAAACAAAATTATATAGGGTTTCAACTACTAGTTCAGGTTGTTTATGACCGGAGAAGAGAAAGCTGATATGAGTCAAGTCCATAGTCATGGTTTCAATCACAATTTTTCAGCAAACGATATGGAAGCCATCCGACTTTCAGAAATCCTAGACTTTATACCTGATGCTATCTTAGCCATAGATCTGAAGGGCATTGTAATCGCATGGAATAAGGCTATGGAAGATCTGACTGGGATAAGAGCCAAAGACATTCTGGGGAAAGGAAATTTTGAATATGCTGTGCCATTCTACCAGTGCAGACGATCTATCCTGGTTGATCTGGTCTTAAAACCAAATGATGAAGTTGAAAAAGAATATGGGAATCTGCAGCGTGATGGCACTAGCATCAGTGGTGAAATCTGTATTCCATCTTTCGGGCACGGTGGCATTTACATTTGGGGAAAAGCTGCCCCTCTTTATGACTCTTCGGGCCATGTAATCGGAGCAATAGAATCCATACGTGATATCACCGCGCGCAAGCAGGACGAGGCTAATTTAGGGAGAAGTAGAGAGAAGTATCAGAATATCTTTGAGAATTCCATTCTGGGCTTATATCAGAGCATACCATCTGGTAGATATATCAGCGTTAACCCGGCTTTTGCACGCCTTTTTGGTTATAAATCCCCTGAAGAGATGTTAGCTTCTGTCACAGACATAGGTCATCAGCTCTATGTTAATTCTCAGGATCGAGACAGGGCAATAAAGCTTATCCGTGAACAAGGCTACCTTGAAGGATTCGAGCTTGAAGTCCAGCGCAGAGACGGCACTAAGTTTTGGACCTCGATGAATACCAAAATAGTGCAAGATGAGGATGGCCTGCATTTTGATGGAACCGTTGAAGATATTACAAAGCGCAAACGAGCAGAAGATGCGCTGAGAGCTTCAGAAGAGAAATATCGTCTGCTGTTTGAGAATGCCAATGAATCAATTTTAGTTGCTCAGGATGGTAGAATAAAATTTGCCAATCCCAAATTTACAAAAGTTATGGGCTACACAGAGCCAGAGTTGATGTCTAGGCCGTTCGTAGAGTTCATTCATCCGGACGATGGGGAGATGGTGACAAATAACCATCTGAAAAGGCTAGCGGGTGAAGATGCACCTCAATTATATGCCTTTCGGATTGTAGACCGGAATGGAAAGATAATATGGATGGAGATTTCGGCAGTATCGATCATCTGGGACGGAAGACCGGCTACTTTGAATTTCCTGACTGATATCACTGAGCGAAAAAAGGTCGAAGTGGCATTAAAAGAGAGTGAACTCAGGTTTCGCACCATTGTCGAAATGGCCCCAGATGCGATCTTCATTGCAGACCAAACCGGGTGCTTCATCGAAGTTAATGAAGCTGCTTGCAAACAGCTTAAGTATACCCGCGAGCAACTACTTACTCGTCGCGTGTTTGATATTATTCCCGCATCAATTGCCTCTAAGGCATCATGGCGTTTGAAGACTCTAGAAGACGCAGAAAATTTTTATGAGAGCTGTCACGTGCGATCAGATGGCACTCAGTTGCCTGTGGAATTGAATACACGGAAGATTACTTTAAACGGCAACCCAGCCATGCTTGGGTTTGCGCGTGATATTACTGAACGAAAGCTTGCTGAGATGGCTTTGCAAGAGGCTAAGGAAGAGGCAGAGGCAGCGACTGAAGCCAAATCTGAGTTCCTTGCAAACATGAGCCATGAGATAAGAACTCCTATGAACGCAGTCATAGGTTTGACTGGGCTTCTGCAGAGAACTAATCTGAGCGAAGAACAGCGAGATTATGTGAATACCATCAGAATTAGCGGCGAGGCTTTGCTATCGGTCATCAACAATATCCTCGACTTTTCGAAGATCGATAGTGGCAAAATAGAGTTAGAGACACAGCCCTTCAATCTTGAAGATTGCGTTGATGATTCCTTGGATTTGCTGGCTATAGAGGCGTCTAAGAAAGGCCTGAACCTGGACTATGTCATCGATTCTAGTGCCCCTAGAACAATTATGGGCGATCATGCCAGGCTACGCCAAATCTTAATCAATTTGCTCAGCAATGCCGTTAAGTTCACGAATAAAGGCGAAGTATCGGTAGCGGTATCTAGCAGAAAGTTCAAAGGCAATAACCACGAGATCCACTTTACAATCAAAGATACTGGAATTGGGATACCTGAGGATAAGATTAGCCGATTATTCCAACCATTCAGCCAGGTTGATGCCTCAACTACACGTATGTATGGCGGAACGGGTCTAGGACTGGCTATAAGCAAACGTCTAGTTGAAATGATGGGCGGAATGATTTGGGCTGAGTCTGAAACGGGCAAGGGTTCTACATTTCACTTTACAATCCATGCAACAGCCACAGCTATAGTGCCGGTCAGTTCTAAAAAGATCATCCAACAGCCGGAGATTGATCTGAAGTCAAGCCAACCATATCCCTTGCATATTTTATTGGCAGAGGACAATCCAGTGAATCAGAAGGTCGGCCTGCAAATGCTTCATAAGATTGGATACGATGCGGACGTAGCTGCCAATGGGTTTGAGGTGCTACAAGCATTAGAACGTCATGCCTATGATGTCATTCTGATGGATATCCAAATGCCTGAGATGGATGGCATAGAGGCCACCAAAAGAATACGCGAGCGGTGGCATGATGGGCCAAAGATCATTGCCGTCACGGCCTTCGCTCTTGAAGGCGATAGCGATAGATGTCTCAAAGAGGGTATGGATGATTACATAAGTAAGCCTATACAGATAGACGAGTTGCAAAGTAAGCTCATGAAATGGGGAACGAATAGTAAAAGGACCTGACGTAAAAGAATTTCCTAAATCGCTTACCAGTAAGTATAATCGAATTTTTGTCCGCATGGCTTCCAACTCAAGACGGTCCTTGAACGGAATCACCATACGATTGTGGTAATAGGGCATGACCCTCTTCTATTTTATACATTCAAAATGGCGAAGTAGAGGTGATGAATCTGAGGAGGAAGGAGAGAAGCTGGGATACGGAGCGAACTCATCTGACTTAAGACCGGCTGTGGCCTGCTACCTTTGATTGTAAATCGTTATGGTCCGAAGTCTTCCTCTTGAGAATAGGTCCAAAGGAGATCTGGAATTCTCTGGGCTCTTGGATCGATGGTTTGGCTTAGAACACAAACTATTTTTATCTGGCATCCATACAATCGGCAGATGAAGTTAATGGTCACGTTCCTCTTTTTGGCGATATGTTTGCCTCAGGTAGCTTCATCCTTACCCGTGACCGTTGCAACAGGCCCATACAATGTTTCGTTTGATATTAACACGACAAAGACGTTGATCTATCAGCCTCAGTACTCAGATACAAGGAAGGGTCCTGGAGGTGAAGCAATCGTCTTCTATGGCCTGGAAATAAGAGATAGAAATACTCCTGATGATGCCGCCAAGGCTCAAATTAGCATAAATGAATACGGTAATCCAATATCGGATAGCTTGGAGTATAAAGCCGAACAGGCGGCAAAATTGTTCCATATTATAGATGGCACTGCGTCCATAGAATATCGGACGATCGATAATAATCCTGGATATGTCGTAATGGGCGTAAATAGCGCTGGTCGTATCGAATATTCTTCAGGTTATAGAATTGGCATGGAGATAGAGATTACAATCATTGGTGCTTTGCCTGAGATTATGGACATATTGAATACAATTCACATCGAAAAAAAATCAAAGCCGATTGCGAATGGGACTCTGTAAAACTTGAGTAAAATACACAAAAAATGCCTATGATGTCTACCTCTGGCCGATGCTCTTGAGCCTGTGTACACAGCTACTTTTCGGCGGATGAAGAGCAAGATATTCAAAAGAAGTATGAGATATTTATGGGGGAACTAATGGGGCCATATGATGGCATGTTCAAGGTCTTCGGTGTCCCCATGAAGGCTCAGCCGGGAGGCTATGATGCGCTAGCCGTGCTCAAGGGCTGGGCGTTCCTAATGCCAGAGATGCTGGATGATAGGGCGATTGAGTCAATACGAAAGTTTGAACGAGTAAATGCTCTCGGTCTTTGTGAACAAACCATCGAGGTCACTGATTATAACCTCTCACGGCTCCAGGCAGCTCTCGCTCATGAGGCACATCATAATATCTCCGGCATGAACTGGGATCCGGTCAACATCACAGTGGGTCGATATATCATCATTGAGGGCTTGGCGGAGTCCTTTGCTACGGCACTCTATGGCGAAAATTGTGTTGGCCCCTGGGTAGCCGATTTCAACATGGAGGGTATGTCGCGAATCAAGGCGATCATGAGCAAAGCATTGAACATTAAAGGGTTCGACGCCGTTAGGCAGTACGTCTTTGGAGATGCGAAATCACATAGTCCAGGCATTCATGAAAATGACGGGCAAGGATATCGTAGATAATACCGTTTCCCCTTCTTCCGATTTTGGCAAAAAGGTATGATCTTATCAAACCAGCAATCGTTGAATAAAACCAGAAATAGTTATTATTCCTATATTTCTAAAAGTTAGTTTACGAAGAGAAGTATGATTATCTAATATCATCGGCTATAATAGTGCAACAGAATACTTAGAGCGCCCCATCATTTATTTCGTTAAAAGCTAAGAATCCGCCATATGGATATCTTCTAATGACATAACGTAAGCACTTAAAATTCCTGCAACTTAATTAAAAAATAGGGATATGTAGTTTATATAAAATTGAGCAGTTGCCAGGGTGGGCGGTTATGAAGATATGGCCTATATTATTACTACTAGTTATCATAATTACTACATTAAATTTTACTAGTGCCAAAGGAATGAACGTTACCGATGGATCAGGCATCACCAAGGATTCAGGCGTTATCAAAGATTCTAGCTTTAAGGAAGAATCGGCAGCTATCAAAGAATCGATGGCACTTAACGATGCAAACGCTGAAAAAGAAATGAGCTCTATTAAAGAAATGAGTGCTATTAAAGAACAGGATGTCATCAAAGAACCGAACGCTATTAATGATGCAAGCAATCCTAAAGAAGCAAGCACTATCGAAAAACCAAATGCTATCCAGGAAGAAAGCAGCACTGTCAAAGAAGCGGGCACTATCAAAGAGGCAAGCTCTGCCGAAGGATATAACAACAATGCCATATGCCCAACTAGCTGTACATCTCCCACTCAGTCAAGCTGCCCAACCAATACAAACTGTCCAACAGGATCCAGCTGTGTGACTGGTTCAGGTTCTCCAACAGGAATCGCATGCGCGACAGGTTCACTTTGTGCAACAGGATCTGGCTGTGCCACAGGAATCGGCTGTCCATCGGGGTCCGTCTGCCCTACAGGATCAGATTGTCCATCCAGCTCAACTTGTCCATCAGGAAGCACCTGCCTAACTAGCAGTGGTAGTTGCCCCACTGGAGGAAGCTGCCAGGGAAATTCTTGCCCAAGCTGTACTGAGTGTGTATCTGCTGCATTTTGCCCAACCGGCTCCAAATGTGCTACCAGTTCGGGATGCACTACGACTAGCGGTTGCCCAAGCGGAGCCGATTGTCCGACAGGTTCAAGCTGCCCAACAGGAGCAACCTGTACAACCGGCTCGAGCTGCCCAACTGGCAATGGCTGTACAACCGATTCGGCATGCCCGACCGCAGCAAGTTGTGCAACAGGCGGCAGCTGTCCGAGTGGCCCCTCCTGCCCGACAGCGTCAGGTTGTTGTCAAGTAATAACTAGTTCAGAAGCGCCGACAGGCACAGGCTGTCTAACAGGAGCTGACTGCACTTCCGGCGCAAATTGTCCGACAAGTGCAGGCTGCACAACTAATTCTGTCTGCCCTTCAAGTAACGGCTGCATAACAAATTCAGCTTGTCCGACTAGTGCGGATTGCGTAACGAGCGGCGATTGTCCAAGCGGCCCGACATGTCCGACAGCATCAGGCTGCTGCCAAATAATAACTAGTTCGGATGCGCCAACTGGCCCTGATTGCACAACAGGCTCTGGCTGTACCACAGGGAGTAGCTGTGCAACAGGTGTAAGCTGCCCAACAGGAACAACCTGTACAACTGGCTCGAGCTGCCCAACTGGCAATGGCTGTACAACCGATTCGGCATGTCCGACTGCAGCAAGTTGTGCAACAGGCGGCAGCTGTCCGAGTGGCCCCTCCTGCCCGACAGCATCAGGCTGCTGTCAAGTAATAACTAGTTCAGAAGCGCCGACAGGCACAGGCTGTCTAACAGGAGCTGACTGCACTTCCGGCGCAAATTGTCCGACAAGTGCAGGCTGCACAACTAATTCTGTCTGCCCTTCAAGTAGTGGCTGTGTAACGAACTCGGCTTGTCCGACTAGTGCGGACTGCGTAACCAGCGGCGATTGCCCAAGTGGCCCCTCCTGCCCGACAGCATCAGGCTGCTGTCAAGTAATAACTAGTTCGGGAGCACCGACGAGCACTGATTGCCCAACAGGGTCCGGCTGTGTTACGGGAGCTGGATGTCTGACAGGAGCTAGCTGCACAACCGGCGCATCCTGTCCGACTGACGCAGGTTGTACAACCAGCAGCATCTGCCCGAGCGGTCCCTCCTGTCCGACAGCGTCAGGCTGCTGTCAAGTAATAACCGGCTCCAGCATTCCAACTGAAAATGGCTGCATAACCAGCACAGCCTGCCCAACTGGCACAAGCTGTATGTCGGGCACATCATGCCCGTCAGCTTCCAATTGTCCGACAGGCTCAACCTGCCCGACTTTTGGCAATTGCATAACAAATTCCCGGTATCCTTCATGTAGCGTCTGTATAACAAAATCAGCTTGTCCTACAGGAAGCGGTTGTGTAACAGGCACAAGCTGCAATTGCGGAGCTATCTGCCCGAGCAGCAAAAGCAAAGTATGTCCACCGTGCAGTGTTGCTCCACAGAGCAACTGTGCAGAGAATACCAAGAGATTGATGCTATCCTCTGTTCAGAGCGTAGGCTGCTATAGATATTCTGAAAAAGCTCAGATGAACATTGTACTCGTAGGTCCATGCCCTGAAAACGAACAAATAACCACCAAAGATGAAACAGGTCTGATCGATCTAAGAGAGAGAAGTGCGAAACAATCTACCAGCTCGATGAAACTGGATAGCTATGGCAACATCATCGATGAACAAGATATAGAGACTACTCTTATCGATGACAAATTGTATAATAAACTTGATGGCCAATGGACCATGTCTGTGGTATCCGACCCAACAAAATCATTTGACGAGCGAAATAAGCTCAAGGGCATCGCAGATCTCATCAGCGGCTCAAATATCGAGATGATTGGCACAGAGACTATCGACGGCCAGAAATGCTACGAGGTTAAGGTTAAGCCTGAACTAAGTACATTACGCAATATACTGGCAGCACAGGCATCGTCAATTCAATCCTCTGCACCAATCCAGCTGCAAGATGCAAGCTCTAATGACCTATTGGAAGGCGATAATCTATTGCAAGACAGCAATGTTTCCTATACTGTCTGGCTAACAGTAGATAAGTGTATCCCGAAGAAGATGGATGCAGAGATAGCTTTCACACTAGCACCTGCCTCAATGGATGTTGGACTAGAGAGCGTGTCCAATTCTAGAGTTGAAGTTACAGTTAAAGATACATTGGTACTAAGCGACTTCGATGCCCCAGGCCTTGCAGTAATGCCGTATTAGCAAGAAATCCAATGAATTCGATGCTATACTAGGAAGATAAACAAGTACAAGTAAACTAAAAAGTAAAATGGGCTGTAAAGCAGATAATGGGCGCTGCTACACAGCCTGCACATAAATTATCTTAGGCACTCCGTTCTGGAACAGTAATGATTGCTCATAGTCGAAGCTGCCGTCCCAAACCCTCACATTGTGAGTGCCTCCTGGTGCGTTGAAACTGAAACTGCCACCTGATCCTGTGCCGATATAGTTTCCATCTAAGTATACGTCAAAAGGACCTGATCCGGGATAGCTGATGGTCACCGGCACGTTGCCGGATACAGGTGTAGTTACCAGTCTGGGTGTGGGAACGGATGGATATAGAGATGGTGTTGTATAGGCTGGCGGAGAAGGCGATATCGTTACTGTAGATGGTTGCTGCGTAGGGTATTGATACTGAGTCGCTGCAGCTCCGACGGATTGATATTGGAAGTTTGTCGGAAATGTGTTGGTGATCTCAGGATTCACTACAGACCAAATCCCATAGCTATCGCTTAGGCCCTGGCCATAGATATCCCCCGGCCTAGCATCCCTATAGAAATAGTAGAGAGGCCAGCCCTTATAAGTGGTCTGTTGATACTGTTTGTACCCGTTAACCGTTATTGTGCTGAAATCGGCCGGGTTCAAGTTAACTGGGACGTTTATGCTTCTCACGTAGAACGGAGGCCAGATCCCCGTACATGTGGCATCGGTGCATCTGCTGGTGTAGCTTCCTTGATCGCTTAACAGATGGTACAGGGTCATGCCTTTGCCATCGGTCAAGTAAGTGCCAATAGATGAATTACCGGCAGTCATCATGGTATATTCCGGCACAGAGGTTGTATACCCTTGTGTAGGCGTAGTATACCCTTGTGTAGGCGTAGTATACCCTTGTGTAGGCGTAGTATACCCTTGTGTAGGCGTAGTATACCCTTGTGTAGGTGTGGTGTATCCCGATGTGGTAGTAGCGTATCCCTGTGCAGGTGTTGTATACCCTGGTGTGGTAGTAGCATATCCCTGCGTGGGTGTGATATATCCCTGTGCCGGGAATGTGTATGGCGCATAGTTCATCGGGTACGGGTAGTAATAGGGAATATAGTATGGGTAATAGGAGCCTGCGTAGTAAGCCATATTAGGGGAACCGTAGATAGGGCTGTTATAGGAGTAGGAACCTCCGTTGAGGAATGCGTATGCTTCCGCCAACCACAGTTGTTGCTGCATATCAGGCGTCAAAGCGTTGGTATAGCTGGGAGATGGCGGATCTAGGGGCGAAGCTCCTTGGGAAATCGCAGAACCTGATGGTGATATCTGGGCGCCAGTTAATGGTAACATCTCTGCCTGCATTGCCTGCTGAGGCAGCACAATATTCACGGACTCATTGAAACCTCTGAACTCCAATGTGGTGACGGAATCAATATGATTCACTATGTTTCCTCTGCCAGATAGGCCCAGCGCTCCAGAATTTATGGTTATGTTTGTCTGGACATATTCAGCCACAGGAACGTGGCTATCCATAGAGATCCAGATAATATATCTCACCTGGGTGTTATTGAAGAGAGCACTGAGATTTATGGAAGAGATTGAAAAGCCCGGTCCCAGCTGATTGCTGATCAGGGAGGAGATTGCACCCATCTTAGGAATGACCTCCACAACATAGACGCCTTCGCCATCTATGACCTCTGTGCCGAGAAGCCTGATATCGGATGCGTTTGCGAGCTCAGCAGATTGGTTGAGTCTATTCTGTGTTGTCCAGACGCTCTCAGGCAGTGGCAGATTCACTGCCGTCCAATTGCCGTTAACCTTGCTGTATATGGTATTGTTGAGTACATATACCTCATTGGCCATGGAGATTGCATTTTCCTCCTGGCCGACTGGATAGGAGAGTAAAGCCGTTATTACTTTCGTAGCCTTGGCGGTAAGGTTGAAGGCGCCTGATCCAAGGGTAATGAGCCTGGCCTGGTTTATCGTACTGCCTGTCGTAAGGTTAATTCTTTCTACTTGCTCGTCTTGAGCAAGGGTGAAACGATATACTTCTAAATTCCTTTCTGATTCTGTTATCAATTCCTTAAGAGCCGTTGCGTTCATGTTGCCTGCAGGTGTCTCGACAACATATTGGGCAGATGCTGTTGCAAATAAAAATAATATTAGAAACAGCGAATAACATATTCTCATATTTTTCATATAGTTATAGGAGTTGTTGGAAGAAATATAAATTATGGTCAGAAGCCCTAGTGCATCATAACAAATTGGATTGCCAGAAGAGGCAAAGCTCATTCACTCAAAGAGTAGACCACATTATTTATCGATACAAGAAAAATGCAACTAAATGGAGCACAAAAAAGAGATCATCAGCCGCATTACTTCCTTGAGAAATATCGATCCAGCCTTTCAGTTAATGAATCCATGAATTTGATTATATTCCCGCGCTCTTTTCCATAATTTCTCCTTCCGCCTGAAATCTCAAAACGTGTTTCGGCCTCCTTCTCGGTGTCTTCATCCATGTGCATATCGAGCATGTTTTCAAGCATTTCTGCTGCCTTAAGGAGTTCAAGCCGCTCTGCTGCCTTTTCGGGAGGCGTGTCTTTCTCGGATCCCAGCTTGTCAATTAGGAAATTTAGTCTCTCAGCTTCATCCATCTTAATCAGCGCCAAAGCTTTGATAGTGATCGCCCTAAAAGCTTGTTCTTCGCTCTCCTTAAGATCTTCTTAGGATCTTGGCTGGCTCGTATAGCTCACGGCTATGCTTCTAACCAACTCAAACATTCGGAGCTCAAAAAAAGAAGGGCTCACCTATTCTCATCATACCGCCTGAACCTGCAAGCTCTCATGACTTTAATGGCCTTCTCTTCATCCAGTTTGCGCTTACGCTTCATCTTTCTATCTCTGGCTTCGCTCATGATTTCACTTTCTTCTTTTCTTGCCTTGCTTTTTTGGTCATCGCTTTTTTGCTTTTGCCTTGGGGTCGGTTTTTTTCAGCCATATCATCAATTGTGGCTGCCCACCTATAAAGGATTGGCTTGTCTCATCCCAACACGCGGCACTATTAATCCGGGGCAAAAAGAGATTATAGGCCACGTTCCATATTTCTACCCACAGACGCATAAAGTGAGAAGGCCAATAGATAGATAATTACTAATACCATAGGATGCTCTTCAAATCCAATCGAGTATTGCTTCAAACTGTGGGAGGGAGCTCAAACGGCCAAATGGGTCTTGTTTCTGATGCTGATATTATTGCTTGTACCAGCAGTTGTATCTGGTTTATCTGATAATGTAGTTGTAGGGCCGTTCACAATCGGATATACTATAGATGTTCCTGGAAAACCTACTATTAACGTCACCGAGCCTATAAAGCAGAATGGATTCGATAAATATTTTTTCCAATTAAATGAATATCCCTTAAAGGGAAAGACGATCAATGTTACAATCGATGACTACAGGAATAGCACAGACGTAACAGAGCCGAAACTTATGAACTTGATAACAGATATGATCAAGTCACAATCCTACAAAGTCAATTGGAATAAGATACCTATCGGAAATGCGTCCTGTCTCATGGCTCAAGTTCGAGAATCTAAATCCTTAACGCCTTATTCGATTTCGGCATACAGCCCGGATGGAAATGGCGAAAGAGGCAATACTATTGTATTAGTCAAATCTTCATTACCAGATGAGATTACAAATTCATTCCTTCAGAATCTCAAGGTATTGCGAACTTAAGCAAATAGTGCCTCTGTCCGCATTTTTATTGGGCTAATTAGTCTCTGGAGTTGGAGCTATAAAGGCAGGACCTTAAAATGTGATAGTAGATATACCTGGGTTCGATAAGGTAAATGTGATAGGCCCACTCAAAAATGAGGTGCAACATGTAGCTAATGGTTATACCCAATATGTGCTGAGTTTGGAAAATAAAAATGAGAATGGCCACAAATTAATAATTACAATCATAAAGTATAATATGCCTCTACCCGATCTTGACAACCAGCTAGAAGGGTATTATGGCAATGCTTTTGAGATAACCACATGATCGATCATAGGATTTATCGCACTTTCAGGCTTGAAATCATTAGCTACAACTATGCCGCAGCCCATTCAGAGATTAATTATCTGACATTAATAAGGCTGTAGCGGAGCGCAGGCATATAGAATATGATATTCTAAAGGAAGTTGGCCTGCACTCATTCGCCGCCTGGATAACTCCCTAAATGCATTGGTTCAAGTAGTTTTGCATTTCGGGTGAATGTCATAGAACTATACCGAAGAGAGCAGCCCTACGGCCTGGGCCTTAAAACAATAGAAAATCACAATAAGAGCAGAATTGAATGACAAAAAAGTATGAATAACATACAAATAGCGTATATACCACTATGTCGCTCTAAGCCAGTGGCAATCTAGGCTTTCTGGGAAGACGACTCGATTTGGGAAATATATGTATGATTTAGGTATGATTTAACCTGTGACCAGCGTAACTCTTTTGAAGTATTAACCCTAATACCGCCAGGGGGCTGAGGTATGAATGAACCATGCCTGAAGATATACATTCTCACGGTGCTGTCTATCTTGATCTTTGTAACTTCAGTAGAGGCTTCTGATAACCTAGTTGTCCATTTCCTGAACGTAGGCCAGGGCGATAGCATCTTTATCCAGTTTGCAGGCAAGAACGCACTTATAGATGGAGGCGAGTCCTATGCAGGTTCAACGGTCTCTTCATACCTGAAAGCCAATGGAGTCAAAAAGATAGATCTTCTTGTAGCTACCAATAGCAATTCAGATCATATAGGCGGTTTGCAGAAAGTTTTGAACAACTTCGAGGTTATGCAGGCTATAGATGGTGGCGAAGCTCATACCTCTAGGGTCTATGATGCATACACAGATCAGATTAATAAAAAGAAAATCGTTCATAGCATCGCACAGGCTGGTCAACTGATAGATTTCGATAGCGGTGTAAAAATTGAAGTATTGTCTCCTACAACCCACTTTGATAATATAAATGACAATTCAGTAGTCCTCAGGGTAACTTATGGAAATATATCGTTCCTGCTTATGGGAGATGCAGGATTCGGGCCAGAGAATAGCCTCCTTAATTCAAGTTATCATCTGAAAAGCGATGTTCTAAAAGTTGCGAATCACGGCAGTGATCGAGCTACAAGCTCTGAGTTCTTAAGTAAGGTCAAACCGAGTGTAGCTATTATAGAGGTGGGAATGTACAATGTTTATGGCTATCCATCGCAAAAGACCCTTGGGGCTCTACAATCAGTGGGCTCAAGGATCTACAGAACTGATTTGGATGGCGATATTGTAGTGACCACTGATGGTGTGACGGTCTCAGTGGCCACCCAAAAGACATCGGTAGATGCCGGACCAAATGTTCAATCTGTTGAACATATCTCAAAATCCAACAGTACCTTAAAGGCGGCAACATCGTCTGAGTTTCAGGACTTTTCTGTGCCAAATCTTCCGAATGCTTGGAAATAGGAGCGCGAATATCCAGGTGATTATATTTGCCATCTCATACCATCCTAAACATTTATTATATTCTATATTGCATTCTAAAATATTTATAATTTTTGAACAAGTATTAGCTTGCATTCAATAATTCAATATATTCTCTGCAATCCCTTGCAGTAAGCTTTGTCAAGGCAGAAAAATGAGAGCTTGCAGCGATATGCTGCAAGCTAGAGCATAAACTACAATAGGTGTTCGAAATAATTCTTAGCGATATTCAAGCTATGGTTACACGCTTTCTGGTTGTTACTATCTCTTTAGGTAGAGTGATCTCGAGTATTCCGTTTTCCAGCTTTGCCCTAGCTTCATCTGCCCTGATAGCAACGGGCAAATCAATGGCGCGTTCGAACCTATTATATGTACGCTCTTGCGTATAGAAGCACCTCTTTGTTGATTCTTTCTCACTATTCCTTTCAGCAGCTACGCGTAGTGTATTATCGAATATGGAGATATCTACATCGTTTCTATCGACGCCGGGCAAATCCATAATGACTATGACAGCTTCATCTGTTTCCTTCACATCCACCATAGGCACTATAACATCTTCTTCTAAATTCATTTGACTTTCGCCGGGCAAGCCAAGATATCCCATAAGTTTATTTATCCCATTTTGCAGTTGATTCAAATCCTCTGAAATCGACCCGAACATTGGATCACCACAATGATAATAGTAGCTATCAACGTATTTAAATTTTTATAAATATGTCAGCCTTAAATTAGTTGGCTGTTGGGAAACTATAATTAAATGTCAGTTGCCGGATATCTCTAAATGATTGTCAGAGAACAATCAGATATCATGAACTGAAGTTGCCAATTGCTCCATAACTAATTTTGCGATGCTCATTCACTCAAATACCGAGAGTGTAGA
>CAWDLW010000048.1:0-19106 GCA_963803145.1 Methanotrichaceae archaeon | reverse complement strand
TTTTTAGTATTTTTAACTCGCGGGATTGCGAAGGGCGGAGCGGGAAGTCCCCGGCCTTCAGGCCGTGGGAGGAGTTCACAACAGCCTAAAGCATTTCGTCTTTCAGAAGAGCATTCACAGCAACCTTGATTGAATCTGCCGAGCTGTGCATTGGATGCCAGCCCAGACTTCTAATTTTATCAATTGAGAGCTGCATTAGCTTCACGTCGCCCCTCCAGCCTCTGCCGTTGATTCCGCCTGTATATTTATAGCCCACTCCAGAGAGACCCATGAGCTCTACAACAATATTCGCTATATCCGTTACATTCACTGAGTCAGAGGAACCGATGTTGAATATGTTCGTCTGCTCCCCGGAATGCTCGACACAGTATATCATCGCCTGGGTGCAGTCCCTCACCTCAAGGTATGACTTGCACTGCCTTCCCGATCCCAGTATTTCAAGCTCCTTTGGATTCTCCCTGAGCTTCCTTATGAAATCTACGATGACGCCATGAGTTCCACGCTCGCCAACTATGTTTGCAAAGCGGTATATCCATGACTGCATATCAAATGTGTGACAGTAGGAGGAGATCAGCGCCTCGCATGCGAGCTTGGATGCTCCATAAAGAGAGATTGGCATAAGAGGACCGTAGTCTTCAGGCGTAGGGATTGTCAAGGCATCGCCATAAACGGTGGATGTGGAGGTGAAGGCTATTTTCCGGACGCCGGTCCTGCGCATTGCCTCCAGCAGGTTATACGTTGCAAGGATATTCTGGTCAAAGTGGATCCTCGTATCTTCGGCACCGAGTTTTACATCTGGGTTGGCGGCCAAGTGAAAAATGATATCATTTCCTGCAACTGCTTTTTCCAGGGCAGAAATATCCAGCATATCAGCTTCAATTATCGTGAAGCTAGGATTGCTCATGTGGTGATCGATATGCTCCCTCTTGCCCGAGCTGAAGTTATCCAGAACAGTGATCTTGTTTTCCGGTAGCAATGCATCGATAAGATGGCTTCCTATAAAGCCGGCACCGCCCGTAATAAGTATTGACTTGTTTTTCATCACTTGGCTTTCAGTAGATGATGATAACCGGATGATATAATTTCCCCTTCAATCAATTCCTATACCATTTAGCATAAAAGCTAACATAACCTTTTTATTGTAATCTATTACGATTACCAAGGGTGATCTTCATGGAGGGAAAAATTCTCAAGATCTCAATGCTGCTCCTTGCGGTATCGTTGCTTTGCAGCGCGTATGGTGCAGCCGATAGCAGCCGATTAAAGCTGGCTACAACAACCAGCCTTCATGACACAGGGCTGCTTGATGCGATTAAGCCAATTTTCGAGAAAGAATATAACGTATCTTTGGATATCATATCAGTCGGAAGTGGACAGGCCATTCAGTATGGCCAGCGAGGAGATGTGGATGTTCTTCTGGTCCACGATAAGAACGCGGAGCTTCAGTTTATCCAGGGTGGTTACGGTATTGAGAGGAGATGCGTTGCCTATAACTATTTCGTGATTGTCGGCCCGAAAGATGATCCGGCAGGAGTAAAGGGCATGAACGCCACCTCAGCCTTCAAAGTCATAATGGAGAAGGGCAAAGCAGACCCAAGCAAGGTCACGTTCATATCCAGAGGAGACAACTCAGGAACCTATTCAAGAGAGAAGCAGCTCTGGCAGATGGCGGGCATCAATTACTCCCAGGTCAATAACTCTGGTCCATGGTACCTCGAGACAGGACAGGGGATGGGTGCAACTCTCCTGGTGACCAACGAGAAGAATGCCTATACACTCAGCGATACCTCTACCTTCATGGCATATACGAAGAAATATCCGGGCAACTTTACGCTAGTGCCACTGATCGAGGGCGGAAACGATCTGCTGAACGTTTACACTGCAATTGCTGTGAACCCCAAGAAGCATCCGGGTGTGAACTGCGAGATGGCCAACAAGTTCATAAACTTCCTCGTGTCCGATGAGGGCCAGAATCTAATAGCCAACTTCGGCAAGGATTTATACGGCCAGGCGCTCTTCTTTACGGCCAGGGGTAACTGCACAAAGATCGGCTGCTCAGCAGCTGAGTGCGCTGTGCCCACAAATGCTTCCTGCGCCACAGCCTGAAGGAGGACGGAGTAACGATTGGATGAGATCTCGGCGGGATTTCTTAGAGCGATAGAGCTGATAGTAACCCTCAATCCCGAGGTCATGAGCATAACCGCCAGATCTCTATCCATCTCAATAGCTTCCATAATTTTTGCCTCTTTGATCTGCATACCTCTCGGCGGTCTTATTGAGTTTCATAATTTTCGAGGCAAAAGAGCGCTGATAAACATAATTCAGACTCTTTACAGCCTGCCTACTGTCGTCGTAGGACTGCTGGTCTTTCTTTTGCTCACTCGCGATGGGCCTCTGGGCAGCTTAAACCTTCTCTTCACTCCAACAGGGATGGTTCTCGGCCAGACAATATTGATAACGCCAGTCATGATCGGCCTCACAATCACGGCTTTGCGGGGCGTGGACGTACAGATTAAAGAGACATCCAAATCTCTGGGTGCGACTGAGCCGCAGATAATACTCACAGTAATAAATGAGGCAAAACATTCTGTAGTTGCCGCGGTTCTCCTCGGGTTTGGCAGGGCAATCTCAGAGGTCGGCGTCGCGATGATGATTGGAGGTAACATCAGAGGCTACACTCGTGTTCTGACAACAGCCATAGCCCTTGAGACGTCAATGGGTGATATCGAGCTTTCACTGGCACTCGGGATAATACTACTGCTATTGTCCCTAATTATCAACCTTGTCGTTAACCGAATACAGGGGCGATGAAATGTTCCTGGAGCTGAAGGGGATACGAAAGAGCTATGGAAAATCAGAGGTTCTGAAGGGCATCGATCTGACTGTAGAGAAAGGAGAAATAGTTGCGTTGATAGGTCCCACAGGCTCAGGAAAGACGACACTACTTCGGATAATAGATCTCTTAGAAGCGCCCAGTGCTGGTAGCACCATCTTCGACGGCAAAGACATGACAATTGAGGGAGAAAACGATAGGCTGAATGCGAGAAGAAGAATGGCAATGGTCTTCCAGAAGCCTGTCATGTTCAAAGGCAGTGTGCTGGAGAACGTATTGTACGGCCTTAAGATCCGAGGAAAAGAGAGAACGGATCGAGCACAGGATGCCCTCAATGCTGTAGGATTGATGGGCTACGAGAATAGAGAAGCATCTACCCTTTCAGGAGGCGAGATGCAAAGGACTGCTCTAGCCAGAGCCCTCGTGACTGAGCCTGAGCTGCTGCTGCTGGATGAGCCAACAGCCAACCTTGACCCTAAAACTGCATTATCTATTGAGAATATAATCTCAGGGCTTCCCAGACAGGGAGCAACTGTTATCATGGCAACCCACAATATGCTCCAATCCAGACGCCTGGCTGGGCGCGTGGCTATGCTCATTGACGGCAGGCTTGTGAGAATCGGCAGGCCTGATCAGATCCTCGGCAAGGAAGAGCTTTCGTCGATGAATTCTGGAACATCGGCGCCCTGGTGAAAGGATGCTTTTATTTTCTAATAGTTGTATCAACCAACTGATATGAAGCCCAATAGCGATGATGTTTCGGAGGATGAGGAATCCTTTCTCACAGAAAGACAGCTCAAGGTGCTTCAGCTCAGAAGCCATGGACAATCACAGCAGGAGATTGCAGATATACTGGGAACTACGCGCTCGAATATCAGCATTCTTGAGAAGAGGGCTCATGAGAATATTCAAAAAGCAGAGCATACGCTAGAGCAATGGATGATGATTCGTGCGCCCATCTCACTGAAGGTTTCGAGCGGAACAGATGTCTTCGATATTCCTGATGGGATATTCAAAGCTGCAGATCAGAAATCCATACAGCTGCCGGTAACCTCTCTGGATATAATAACCCAGCTAAGGCTCAAAGCACCACAGCTCTTCAAGAAGAGGGCAGTCCCGAAGGATATCGATATCTATATAACCTCTGAGGGAGAGCTTTTGATAGATGAGCTACTGAAATAAATCATCCTATTTCATAGAAAATGTTATGCTGAGGCACGATCTCCTCATCAGAGCTATAAAGGGCTCATGCATGTTATTATAAGCACTATTATAAGTGTTATTAATAGTCATAAGTGTTGTTATTGTTATAAACGTTCTCTTTGCGCTAGCCCCAAAATCTTCATGCTACAGGTTTTTATGTTTAGATAATTGAAGGAGATGATGGTTTTTAGAGTACTTTAACAATAGCTGAAGGAAGATTATAGCCAGCAAAGTATGGAGCTATGAAACCCTCGTCTTACCAGATATATGGGATCAGGCGATATTTTACCTGGGACATATAAATATCATAGCCATTCAACTCCTCTTGTAAAGTGCGTTCCTCCAGCACTGCTCGTCTCGCCGCCCCACCGACCAGAATCAGCCCGAAAAGAAGTCCATACCAGGAACCAAGCAAGAGGGCGGCTCCCAGCACGAAAAGAAGAAAAGCTGAATACATAGGATGACGCACATAATGATACGGCCCTGTAGACACCACTGTCTGCCCCCGATCTCTCTGTATCCGTACTACCGGTGAAAGATATGGGTTTTCTCGAAAAGTCCTGTAGAAGACATAAAATGAGCAGATCAGGATAATCGCTCCTATGAATTGAAGCCATATCGGTATATGTGACCATTGAAACCTTGAAGCATCTAACGACATCAGGATCAGCCAGGAAAAGAAGAGGATGTTCATCAGGAGCAGGAATACCTTATCCCATCCACGTTGAACGGATTTAAATCCCGTCATGCGCTCCTGGAGCAGTCCAGGATCGTGCTTAAGCAGCCATAAACTGATTGCGATAACGAAGCCAAAAAACAAACCAAGAAAGATCCAACCAGCTGGCCAGTCTATAGTGTCGCTCGGGAGAAAGAGGGCCAGAGCAAAGACCAGAAACAGTATTGTTATTTGTCCAATAAGTGCTTTAATATTGATATTCATATGCCGCATCTTTTCTTATACGGTATCTATTATTATATGTAACCTTATACGGTATCTGTTATATGTAACTGCTTCTTATGTAGCAGATACCGATGATTTAAGCATACTAACCATTTTTTATGGAAACAGATGTAATTACTATTAGAGATCGTAAATGAAGACTTCATTGGTTATGGGTACCTGGATAGCCTTGTGTATCATGATCTTAGCGACTGCCCACGGCGGGCAGGACGTTGGCGGAGACTTCGGAATGTCATGGCTAGAGCAGCACGGAACGCAGTTTCCTTCTGCTACCGAGACCAAATATGGCCTCTGGAATTGGGGAAATGCTCCCAAGGGCTATGCACTCTCTGATGGCAAAGTAATCCCGCCGGGCTATGGAACTCAATTATACTATCCCGGCTCACCGGCTAACAGCACTCCTATCATCATAAATAGTAATAGTACTGCTACGGCCGACAGTAATTATTTCACGCCAAGCTTCCAACCATCAATATCTGAAGATGCTTGGCTTCAGGCTCAGCTCACAGGCAGGCCAATTGCGATAATTAATACTCCAAATGGACCACTTTTCTAAAATTTCAGAAAAATCTTCTGTTCCCTGTCTGACTTGCAAGCTCAGTTTTCCAATAGGCATTAGGCTAGGCGTTATAGCCGAGCTAATAAGGGATGACACCACGATTCCTTTAATGTTCTTTGAACTCATGAAAGCAATAATCTGGCCCCGATCAGCTGTATCAGTTGGGCAATCGAGGACTGTGATTTTAGGCAAGAGTGGCCTTGATAATAGGACTCCTCTTCGGCCTGATAATCATCACTAACCCAATTGCTCCAATTGTTGCATTTTCATATATCCTCGGTGCCATTGGCATAGTTGGCGGGATCATAGCTATAGCTGCTGCACTTAGACTACGCTCAGCCGAAAGACGTCACGGGATTACGTCGGCTGGACGAGCCACATCATCTGTGGTATCTGGTCCGGAACCCGGCGGGAGCAAGACTTTATCGGGAGACGAAAACCTAAAGTTGTAATCGCTTAAAGGTGAGAAGGTTAGCCACAGCTAAATCGAAAAAGAGGCTGAAATGGCAGGGGTACATATGTACTTCTGCCGTCGGCCTTCTGCCTATTTGAATTGAGCTGGTAAGATCTGATATAAGGACAAGCTATGCTAATAAGAATAGCATAGACGAAAAGCTTTATCCTTCCTGCACCTATCTCCAACTTTGTGGTTGGTTTGAGTTATCGCGCTCTATTGCTTGCATTGCTTCTGATTACTGCTATCATCGGCCATGCATCAGCAAGTGGCAGCAGTGTTGATGATATGGTCGGCGTATTCTCTATAGAGAAAACCATCAAGCTCGGAAGCAGCAGTGCATGTTTCGGGAATGCTGAAGGAAGCGCCGAAGCCCAAAAAGATCCACTAGGCATGGGAAGTAATGCTCTTGCCGACAGCCAGCCTCCCGATTTAGCAGGCTTTGGGTTTGAACCAAAGGTGCTTGCAGGGTCCTCTCGATCCATAAACCTTACAGCTCATATCATCGATGATGAGAGCGGCCTGGGGAGTGCCAAAGCATTCTTCAGCAGCCCTTCAGGGGCACAGACGGCCTCAGTCGCATTCACACCCGGATGTCGGATATCAGGTACCTCTAAAGATGGGATCTATGCAACCAGTATAATCCTCCCAAAGGAAAGCGAGAACGGCGCCTGGCTCCTGGATAATATTACGCTTCTGGATGCGACCGGAAACCACAAGGTGATATTGAGAAGCGATTTAGTTGGCATGAATCTGCCGGCAGAGTTCCTTGTGTCTTAAAGGATGGCACAAAACTCCCAGCGTAAAGTTCTCATCTTAATTATTCGCCCATGATCTGCACCACGACCTTGCGTTGCCTCGGCCTGTTATCCATCTCCAGAAATACGATCTGCTGCCACGTTCCAAGCATTAGCCTGCTCTGATGGAATGGCACAGTCAGGCTTGGGCCTATTATCGAGGCTCGAATATGAGAATGGCCATTTCCATCATGCCATCTCAGATCGTGGGCATAATCGATGCATTCAGGAGCCAGCCTCTCTGTTGCATTTCTTATATCCTCAATCAGGCCGGGCTCATATTCTATCGTGGTCACGGCTCCAGTTGCTCCGGGCACAAATACAGTCGCAATTCCCGAATGCAGGTCAGACTCCTGGACAGCCGAAGATATTCTATCGGTTAAATCAGTAACATCTCCAACACGTGTTTCAAACTCTATATAGCTGGTCAAAATCATGCAATCGCCTTTCACCATCAAAAAATTATTTATTGCTTACACGGGTATATCTATTTCCAATGGCCAATGCGTATTATTTTACAGTCAGGCGCATCCTCATAATAATCTTCATAATAAACATCGCTGTTGCCCTGGCCAAAGGCGTCTACGGTATTCTCACCAACTCACTCAGCATGACCGCAGACGGCCTGCACTCCCTGTTCGACAGCACTTCAAATATAGTAGGCATAATCGGCATAGCTCAGGCATCCAAGCCGCCTGATAAAGAGCACCCTTATGGCCATTCGAAGTTCGAAACCTTTGCCTCCATCGGCATCGCCGTGCTCCTCTTTGCCGCATGTTTTCAAATCCTCGATGCGACCATAAACAGGTTTCTGAATCCATCTGTGCCTGAGATAACTGTACTGAGCTTTGTAATAATGGGAATAACGTTAGCTGTCAACATAGGTGTATCCGCCTATGAGTACATAATCGGAAGAAGGCTCAAGAGCAGCATATTAGTTGCAGACTCGATGCATACTCGAAGTGATGTCTATGCATCCATAGGTGTGATAATAGGATTCTTTGCCGTAAAAATGGGCTATCCCCTGGCAGATCCAATAATCGCCCTGATTGTAACCGGCCTGATTGTCCTGACTGGGTTAGAAATAATGAAAGACAGTTCAGGTGTGCTGCTGGATAAAGCTCTGATCGAGGAGAGTGTGATAAGAAAGATTGCAGAATCTGTTGAGGGGGTCTGCAGCTGTCATAGGGTCAGAACACATGGGACTCCTGGAGAGATATTTGTAGACCTCCATATAGGAGTGGACTCCTCTCTATCCATAGATGGGGCCCATAAGGTCGGAATGGAGGTTGAAAACAAGATTAAAGAGACAATTGTTGGGGTTAAAGATGTCGTCGTACATGTGGAGCCGAAGGAGTTCTGTGAACTACGAAGCGAAGATGAACGAGGAAAGGAAAATGATGCGTGACCTATTTTGGAGGATCGCATGAAACCAAATGTTGTAATCTCAATTGTTGAGGCAGGCACTGCTGCCGCGCATATCCTTAATTTCAGCATAATAATCGATGGCCAGACCATCATATCAAGGGGCCTTTCCCCAATTGAGTCTCAGCAAGTTAGGGAGATATCGGAACAATATGCTTCCCTCTTCGAGAAGGGCTGCAAGGTTGTTGGGGCGAAAGATTACTTTGAGATCCTTGGAAATGGGCTGTTCCATCTTTTCTTCGAGGATGCATGGGGGCAGATAAAATCCAGGATCGATCAAGGTGCCTCACTGGTCGTAGCATCAAAGGTTCCAGAGGCGCTATTTCTGCCATGGGAGCTGCTTCGATTGCCGGATGGAAGGATATTAGGGTTCGATGATAGCTTCAGCATACGCCGCCTGCCAAATGTCTCAGACATAACAGGCTTTACCGGGCAAACGAGGGATGTTCCTCCAGGACCCCTGCGAGTTCTATTCATGGCATGTGAGCCTCTGGATTATGAGCAAGAGGAGAGCGCATTTCTTAGGGCAATGGAGGGCCTGGAGATATCCTTTGAGATATGCGATACTGGCAGCTTTGATGAGCTTCTGAGACGCGCAGGCAAGTTCATGCCCCACCTGGTTCACCTTGTAGGCCAGGCAAAGGAGAAGGCTGGGCAGGGATTATTTTCCTTCCAGAACGAGGGCAAACCCGATCAGAGATCTTCCTCGGATATAGGCACTGCCTTAGCTAAGGCTGGGGTAAAGTGTATAATCTTTGGGGGCTGCCAGATAGGAACACCTTTTCCCCTGGACCTCCTTTGTCAAGGGATTATTGGATATATGCCTCTGGCAACGAGCTGGAATGCACCAGCGGACATTTCAAGAGCACTATATAGTCCTTTATCTGCCGGAAAGATTATCGATACTGCAATTGCTCAAGCACGCCAGGATGTTAGCAAAATACATGGCATAGAAGGCGATATCTATGCCACGCCTGTACTTTATGCAGCCACAGATCAGGCTATGCTTTTCAGCGAGAAAAAAGCGATCGCAATTCATGAATCTAATGAACAGACGCCTCCGCCCGGTTTGACGGATGGCTATACGGAGGATTTCGTCAATAGAAGACGCGATCTAGAGCGCCTTATCCCAGCGATGCGTGAGGGAAGCGCAAGAGCAGTTGTGATTACAGGACCAAAGGGAGCCGGGAAAAGCGCTCTTGCGACGAGCGTTGCACAAAGGCTTACGAGCGAGGGCTACAAGCTGATACCAGTATATGGCTCCAGGCATAACCCCATAAGTGCCACTCGGGTTTTTGAGGCATGTATCAGCGCTCTGGATAGCGCTGGCTTTGCTGATGATGCCGGTAGATTGCGGAGTCCAATGCCTCTAAACCAAAAAATGGAGAATACGCTCAATGCCCTCAATAAAGGCAGGTTTCTAATTTTGCTTGATAATTTGGAGCTTAACAAGGAAACAGGTAAGATTGAGAACAGGGATCTTGCGGGGCTCTACTCATATCTGCTCAGGTATAGCGAGGGCAGCCGGGTAATTATCACCAGCAACGCTTTGTCGGTGGATGCCATGACTATGCCCAGAAGGGCCTGGGAGTGGCAGCTTGGAGGTTTGCCTGAGGCTGCGTTCATCAAGCTTCTGCTGAAGGATAGCATGATTGCAGAGCAGTATAGCAGAAATGAATTCGACTATTCAGGGCTTCAAGGGCTTTATGCATCTTCGGCAGGCATGCCTCTATGTATTGCCCAGATGCGTAAGGCTCTGAGTAAGGCCAAAGTAAAAAACGCAAATCTCTGCGATGAGTTTACTGCTGGCCTTTACAATGGCCTTACAACGGACTCATGCCTGGCTCTTAGCAGAGCAGCCATCTATGAGATCGCAATGAAATCAATTGGCCTCGAGGCGGTGACTGGAGAGCTCGAGTACAAGGTCGTGGGCATGGCAAGGGAATGGCATGACCTGTCTCTTGCTTATCCAGTTGGGGACCTTTGGGCGATTCCGTCTCACATCCGCAGCTGGCTCGTAGCCTGCCTGAGTCCCGAACAGATCAGGGCTGCACATAGGGAGGCTGGAATTTTCCTGAGGGATTTCGCAGAAGCCGGACATGCGGCTGAGCTTGGGATTTCGCGCCTCGACTGCCTGATGGAGGCACAAGGCCATCTGGTCGATGCCGGAGAGCAGGAGCAGGCCCTTTCCATCATTGATCAAATAAGCGGCTACCTTGAGAGACGCGGCTACTACAATGAGATAATAAGGCTGAATGAGGAGCTTCTGGAGAGTGAGAAGCGCGCTGAACCAATGATATGGATCGCCAGGAGCTATCTAGATCAGCAGCGTTATGTTGAGGCGCAGGAGTGGTATTTACGTGCCCTGGACCTTGGTCCTGATGCGTCCGCATGTCAAGGTCTCGGAGCAGCCTATTTCCGCCAGGGGAAGTACGACCTTGCACGCGAGGGCTTACAGAAGGCTGCAAATATGTGCCGCATATCGAGCGATCCCTTAAATGAGGCTGCAGCTCTACACAGCCTGGCGGCCATAGATATGCAGCAGAATAAAAACGCTGAAGCACGCGAGAAGTTAAGCGAGGTGTTGGAGATTCAGAAGAGGCTGGGAGATCTCGGCGGCGAGGCTGCGACGCTTGCGGATATTGCAATGCTCGATCTGCGCCAGGGAGATTATGCATCAGCACGCGGAAAATTGGCAGATTCATTAACGCTGCTGGAAAATATAGAAGATACCAGAGGCATGGCATCAATGCTGTATAACCTCGGCTCAATCGATATGGATAAGGGCGATTATGATCTGGCACAGGAGGAGTTCCAGAAGGCATTATCGTTGAAGCACACGCTGGGTGACAGATCGAGCGAGGCCATGATTCTTCACAATCTGGGATCGATAGATGTTCAGAAAGGAGATCTGGACAGCTCCAAGGAAAATTTCATGGGAGCACTTGAGATCTATCAGGATTTGAATGATAAGCGTGGTGAGGCAGGGGCATTCTTCCAGTTGGGTGCCGTGGCAATTCAGAAAACCCTCATGCATGAGGGTCTGAAGTTAATGGCACTTGCGAACATAATCCTCATGAGCATAAGCAGTGAGGACGTCAAGAATGTCGAGCCCATTGTCGAGCGGTTTGCGAGCCAGCTAAACTACAGCCAGGAGCAGTTTATGGTGATGGTGAGGGAGATCACGGCAAGTTATAGGAGGGATAAGGGCAGAAGTCTGGTAGGAGCAGCGTTCGGAAAGTAATCGAGGAAAGACGATTGAGCGGATGAAACAGATTGGCTTGATGTAAAAAAGGTCTGAAGAGACCAACATATATGAACCTGCATTCAGTATCTCAAAGGAGGATATGATAAATTATGACAGAAAAAATGAAACCCCCACCAGGAGCCCAGGATAGCTCCGTGAAGATTACCGTTAGCAAGAATGGCCCATATATCGTCACCGGCAAAGTCCCCCTTACTATCTCAGAGATCTGCAATGATGATGAAGGCTACTGTCGGACATGGCGAGAGGTGAAGATATTTCCCGTGCAGGAGAAGTATGCTCTTTGCCGGTGCGGCCAATCGAAGAACAAACCCTTCTGCGACGGTACTCACGCAAAGATTCAGTTTGACGGAACCGAGGCAGGAGATCACGAGCCCTTTGATAAAGGGGCGGGAGTGATCCGCGGTCCTGCGTTGACATTGGCTGATAATAGGCACCTTTGCGTCCACGCCAGATTCTGCATGCGAGCTGGCGGGATCTGGAACCTCGTGGAAGAATCAGATGATCAGGAAGCTAGGAACACTGCCATAGAAGAAGCATGCAATTGCCCATCAGGCCGGCTGGTGATCACTGACAATGAAAGCGGGAAGGTGATAGAGCCCGAATTCGATAAGTCCATTGTTGTTATCGAATATCCTCCTAGGGGTGAGCACGGGCCGCTCTGGGTGCGCGGAGGCATCCAAGTTGAATCCGCAGATGGCAAACCGTACGAGATCCGTAACAGGGTCACCCTCTGCAGATGCGGAAGATCACAGAACAAACCGTTTTGCGACGGCAGCCATATTGAAAGATAAGAACAAGAAAGAGAGAACTGAATAGGTATGATTTGATCAGGATGTCTGGTAAGTCTGCCATCTTCATTCAATTGCGAGGTTAAAGAAAAATGACAGAAACTATGCCAGCTATTTTCCTTGGACATGGAAATCCAATGAATGCATTGCAGACTAATACTTACACAAAGGCATGGGCTGCCATAGGAACAGGCATCCCCCGGCCGAAAGCAGTGCTATCCATTTCCGCACATTGGTACATCGCTGGAACTGCCATAACTGCAATGCAGACACCTAGAACGATCCACGACTTCGGCGGATTTCCCCAGGAGCTTTATGAGGTTAAGTATCCTGCTCCAGGAGATCCAGCCCTGGCAGACACTATTAGATCTTTGCTTTCTCCGCACTCAGTGAATCTTGATGATCAATGGGGTTTGGATCATGGAACTTGGTCAGTGCTCTGTCATGTATATCCCAAGGCTGATATCCCTGTAGTGCAGCTTAGCATCAATCATACTAAACCAGCATCGTTCCACTACGAAATCGGCAAAAAGCTAGCGCCGTTACGAGATGAAGGTATCCTTATTATCGGAAGCGGTAACGTTGTGCATAATCTGCGTGCCTATGCCTGGAGCCAGCCGCTCGCAAAGCCCTATGATTGGGCAATTCGGTTTGAGAAACAAGTGCAAGAATTGCTACTTGCTGAGGATTATGGTCCCCTAATCAACTATGAGAACTTGGGTGATGACGCATTGCTTTCCGTTCCCACGCCGGATCACTATCTGCCTCTGCTTTATGTCATAGGTTGTCGAAAAAGAGGCGAGAAGATCAGTTTTCCTGTAAAGGGCATAGATGGAGGTACGATTTCAATGCTTGCAGTTCAAATCGGCTAAGAGCAAAGGGGGTGTGATGAATATGAGGAATGAGCTACGTATTACCTTCGAGGAGTACAGCAACAGGACTTTCATCAAGCTTCTTGGTGCTTTGAGCCTGGATTAGATCTAAAAATAGGTAGAATATGCCCCTCAACGAACCACAAGAAGTATTTATATTATTCTTCGCAATTTATTTTGGTCTGATAATAGATCGATCGAATGAAATGTATAAGCCGTGGGACACATACAACGCCTGGAAAGGAAAACCTCATAACATTAAGCGTTTGCTGGCTGCATGGCTCATTTTGTTCGTGATACCGGTGTCACATTTTGGAGTCTTATTTGTCCTACTTGGATCTGTTAATGTTAGATTTGATATGACAATTGGCGGCATCTCAAATATTATTTTAATAAGTCTCAGCTCGTTTTTTGAATTTGGCTATTTCAGAATATACGAAGCATTTCTACATAGCTACCCCGAATCGTTTTTTGGTGATGAAGAACTGATACAGTTGGATAATTCACGCAAAATTCGCCCGGACTTTTGGGCCCACTTTATACCTGGAGCGCTATATGTGATATTTTCTACTTTGTTGATGTTAATAGCGATTTATTATTGACTTAAAACTATGTAGGCCAATTCCAGGGAAAGATAATTGTATTAATAATAGCATTGACGCGTGAGGCTGATCAATGAACTACGAAGACATACTTGATGACTTTGGATTGCTTATTGAGGATGATCTTAAAAGTCAGTTGGAGCTTGCCGTGAATGAGAGCAGGGAATATCACCCATTTATGGCAGATGTATATGATACGATACAAGAATTCGTGCTCAGGGAAGGACGGCGTCTTGCTTCCTGCAGCACACTGATAGTTTATAAGGGATACACCGGGCGGATTGATGATAGAATAATCAGGGCATGCTCAGGCGTTGAGCTTTACAGGCACAGCATACTCGTTCATGACGATATCGTTGATGTCGAAGACCTGAGGCGAGGGAGGGAGACGCTCCATAAAATATTCGGAAGGAACTATGGGGAAAAATTTGGCACAGGCACTGCGCTTTTCGCAGGCAACATGCTTTATGCCCTTTCACTCAAGGCGGTCCTCCAATCAGGCTTCGAACCTGATAAGCTCATCGAGGCCATAAGTCTATTCTCCTCTGAGTATGCGGCCGTAAACGAAAGCCAGATCCTTGATCAGCTTTTTGAGCACAAGAGGCCGAGCATTGATGAATGGAATGTCATGGCAAGCAAGAGGGCATCATCGCTTTTCAAGGCATCAATGCTTACAGGTGCTATACTTGCCTCATCTCCCGAGAATGATAAAAGCACATTGGCAGGCGCTGCCGAGCATATAGGTTATGCATTCGATATCCAGGATGATATCATTGATACCTTCGCCTCAAAGGAGCAATATGGAAGAGAGCCTTGCGGAGATATCTCTAAGAGGAAGAAGCCGCTGCACATCGTCATTGCCCTTGAGAAAGATAATCGCCTGGCATCGCTGATAGGCAAGCCGCATACTGATGTTGAGGTTGTACAGAATTTGATAAGAGATTGTGGCGCTCTTGATACTGCAAAGTCTATATCCAGGGATCATGCGAAAGAGGCACAAAGGCTGATATCTCTTACAGGTATGAGCGGTGAGGCTAAAGAGTTCTTCATGTCCTTCATCAAATATGTAGATGAGAGCCTGGATTGGTACAAATAAGCAATTGGGGGTAGAGATATTTAGCGCCGAAAATATGGATATATGGATAGTCGGAAGGCTCAGCGTAGCACAATTATTGCTTTATATCATTATCTAGTATATCAAATCTGGTATGAAGGGACTGCACTATCTGAGGATCATCTCGATCTTGCATTATCCTTCCAAAGACAAGATGATCTCAGTATAAGTGCCTGAATGAAATGGAGGTCGGGTTAAATGGATTTTGGCTGAATATCTGGCTATTCAGCCATCGAAACCACTTTCGGAATTATTACTTCAACCCTTATCTCTTCGAAAGGTCGTAAGCTCCTGTAGGAGTATTTGGCCCTGCTGGAGTAATCATCGGAGGGCATATGGGTCCAGAAAGTCTTACATTGTTTACTGTCACACTGCCAGGTTTCACGCCAAACGGGTAATTCAGGTAGACGTCATCAGGATAGTCATATACCCCATTGCCATTTACATCGAAGAACCCAATAGGCGCCAAATTCGTTGGGTTCGTGCCAAACAATTTGTTGTGATCTGGATCAAAATCCTTTACCTTTGTTCCTGCCATCAGTCCCTGTACTTCGGTTAATCTGATATCGTTGGTGATGGTCTCAAATACACTAGGCGGATTTGAACAGGGCAGATTTTGATGAATGTATACAGGATCATCCAAATCATAATATACGCTGCCATAGATATTCAGATAGCGAATCGATGCAGGCAAAGGAATTATAGGCATTCCGATATCCTTATCAAAGGGCGTTACTTTCGATCCTGCAGGATATACTCCAAAAGGTGTAAGTCTAATGTCGTTGGCGCTCACAGTAGTAGCTGGTGTGGTATGCAAATAAACTACATCATCCTCATCGTACCCTGGAACCACCCCAGTATCCCAGAAGGAAATGGCGGTTCCACATGGCATAGCAAAGAGAGGCTTTCCTACGTCTGTATCAGTTGGCAGGACTTTCGTTCCAAAAGCATATTCAGAGGCGCTGGCTGCGCTTAGAATTAAAAACAATGAACTAACTGCCAGCAGGGCAGCTTTTGTATATACTCTCATCAACAATCCACCTCAATAGATTATTATGATTAGTACAATGATCATAGTATAAATAGATTTTTTTATTTTTATATTGCAAATCCCTTCTCCAGTATTTGCACTAAGATTTATATTGTAAAGTATATGGCATATCTTATGTTATTGATTATCGATAAGACCTGAATGAAATAGATTAGAAGGACAGTTGATGGGAAATACTAACGGCATCTTATTGTATGGGGCCAGAAAGTCTCACATCGTTTACCAGTACAGAATTCATGAATGCTCCTTCTGGGAAATCTAAGTATACATCATCTGGATAATCATACACCCCATTGCCATTTATGTCAAAGTACCTAATCCTTGCCTTACTTGTTGCCTGTATAGGGAAGCTCAACAATGGTGGCAGTGAAACCAATTTATTTTGATCGATATCAAAATCCACTACTTTTGTTCCTGCAGTCAGCCCTTCGACCGAGCTTAATCTAATATCATTGGTGTGAATAAATTGGTTTGCATAGATGGCATCAATAACTGAAGGTCCATTAGTGCTCATGTCGCTTTGGGCTATTTTCACAAGCCATGTATAAAGGACATGATAATAATCATTTTCGAGGCCTTGAACTAGTTCAATGTTCCGGCCTCGCCAACTGCCAACTACTTCAGGAATACTTTCGTCTAATTGATCTGAGACCAATAATTTATAGCCGTCAGTAAAAGTAACACAATTTGCCCTGACAAAGGGATTTTTGCTGCCAAAATATGGAAGCCTTTCCTGATACTCGCCCCCTATAGCCGCAGACGTTTCTATATCGCCATAACCACAATCAATCTGATGTACATATACTGGATCTTCAAGATCGTATGCTCGACTGCCATTCAAATTTAGATAGTTAATTATTGCAGGCAGCAGAGTTAGAGGCATTCCAATATCCTTATCTTGGGATGTTACCTTTGATCCAGCAGGATATTCTCCAAACGATGCTAGCCGCACATCATTGGCATATACCGTATTGCAGTCGGGAGGAGCTATGTGGAGATACACCACATCATTTTCATCATACCCAGGGGCTCCTGTATCCCAATATTCAATAATAGTTGTTCCCGGAGGCATATCGCTAAGCGGTCTCCCTATGTCTGCATCTGTTGATAGAACCTTTGATCCAAAAGCATATTCTGAACCGCCTGCCAGATTCAGCATTAAGATCAAGATTATAAGTAGGGAGACTTTTATCAATCTCTTAGCTCCTTATATACTAATTGTATCCTTAGCGATAGATAATCTCCTTAGCGTTCAACTATAAATGCTTTTTTATATTTATTGCTGACTATATCTCGGTTATAATTGCAGTGATTTCGCCCAAAAAGTCACAGAACAAATAGCAAATATTGCTGTGGGTGGCACAGTCGAGTTAGTTAGAGAAGACCCGCTCCCTTCAGGGGGCAGGATGAATGCTGTATACTTTGCAATCGACTATTACTCTCTAGCTGAGATGTAGAGCCCGTTGAGAGATCGGACAACTGACTCTTTGAAGCAGGAAGCCCAGTCCCTATTGGGGTTGAGGAGGAAGCCACATAAAGAAAATGGCCTATTAGCAATATCTTAAGATCCGAATCTAAAGCAATCGGTAATGCTAAGCGATAGCAATGAAATATCACCAGTTTTTTATCTACATAGCACAAATTATTTTCTAGACTATCTTTGACCTCCTGATTTTGGAAGTGGTACGCCGAATGGCCTTAGACCTGAAAAATAAGAGAATATGGGCGATGATAATATCGATAGCAATAAGCATTGTAACCATAGCTGCAGTGCTGAGATACACAAGCAGCACTGCGACGCTGGCTGCTATCGCCAAGGCAGATTTGAGATTCGTCATCCTCGCCATAGGGCTACATATTCTTTTCTGGATATTTTGGGCGATACGGCTTCAATATTTAACATCGCTGGTGACAACCAAAGTCAGCTTTGGGATAGCTCTCAAGGCCACATTGGCATCAAACTTTCTATCGGCAATAACCCCTGCATCAGCAGGAGGAGAACCCATGAGAGTAAAGGTACTTAACGATGGAGGCGTTAGCTGCGGCTGCGGAACTGCAGTAATCATAGCTGAGCGGCTTCTTGATAGCTTCTTTTTTCTCGCCTGCCTCCTCATCCTTCTAGCCTTATCAGATTTTACCAGAGGCTTTGGACTGCAGGTAAGCGCAGTATTCCTGGCGATATTCATTTTCACCCTGATAGTCCTTTGGGCACTCCTGAACGTGCCTGAGATATAGAGGGTCTGATGACCTGGCTTAGAAGGAGATTTGGCGGCGGAAACATAATTGATTTTATGGAACGAGAGATATAGACATTCAGGGAGGCTGAACTACAGCTCGCCAACTGTGCCACGGCCCAAATACCGGCAATGCTGGCGCTCACTTTCCTAGTTTGGATTGTGGAGTTTACTGTGCCTTCAGTCCTTCTAATAGGTCTCGGTTACAATCCGAGCTTTCTTTTTCTATAGCCTCGCAGCTTATCGTAGTCCTTCTCGCTGGAATTCCTCTTACACCGGGAAGCAGCGGAGTTGTGAGAACTCAGTATGAGCTACCTATATCTATGTTTGCTCCAGGCTATCTTTAGGGGTTATGGTGCTGGTTTGGAGGATCATAACTTATTTTACGAATATTGTAGTAGGTGCGCCCTTGCAGGTGCGTCTTTTCAATGCAGGCGGCAGCCCTAAAGGCAAGTTGATTAAATTGATTTCTCCCAGCCCTGCCCAAAGTGACCAGATGTAGAATCCTTTATCACCTCACCTTCCTGCTTAATGTAACACCTACGGACATGTGGTGGTCTTTGCAGCCTCTTTGGCCAGATAACGTTGGCAGACTCGCTTTTTGGTCATAGGAGGCGTTTTTCTCCGAAGTTGCACACTCTTTCATCTTTAGATAGACCCTGATCCCTTTCCAATCGGAAATCGCATGGGCCAGTTCCATGATAATGTTACACGCCTTCGGAGTATCTTGAAGGTTGGCCGAGTTGCGGTTTCTGCCCATGGCCATAACGACTGTCTTCTGGGCTCTTGGTGCCTATGAGGTGAGCCAAAAACGGCCACATAGACCTTTCCATCTTTTGCCCTTGTGCAATATGCTTTCCGAGTGCCGATTCTGGGCTACTTGTTGAAATACTCCATCAATTCTTATAGACATACTTAACATCCTTCTTTAGTATCATTTGATAT
>CAWDLW010000047.1:0-6538 GCA_963803145.1 Methanotrichaceae archaeon | reverse complement strand
GTCGTGTATGCGCATAAAAGAAATAGTATGAAATGCATAGTATAATGACATAATAGATGTCAGAAATTAATTTGGCCAATTATTGGTGTTGTTATGACGGTTGCTCAGATTATGGCAAGAGAGATTTAGGCAACATAGTGATAAAAGAACGTTATGGAAAGAATGATCGAGCAATGTTGAAATGCAGGATATGTGGTCATTGTTTCAGTGAGACTCGCGGGACAATCTTTTTTGGGCTGAATACGCCTGATGATGAAGTTCTGAAGGCTCTATCCCAGCTTGTTGAGAAAGGCAGTATTCGTGGAGTTGCAAGAGCTACAGGCTACGATAAAAATACAATCTGTCGATGGCTTAAAAGGGCTGCAAAGCATTGTCAGGAGGTAAATGAGTACTTCCTGCACGATCTTCACCTTACCCAAGTGCAGATAGACGAAATATGGACATTCTGTAAAAAAACAAAAAAATGTCAGCACACATGATCCAGATGGCGTCGGTGATGTATATAGCCTGACAGCAACGAGTGCTGAATCACGATTGCTAATTTGCCATCACGAAGGTAGTCGAACTATAGAAGACGCTATAGCTCTATTTACAGAGCTAGAACAGAAAAGAGCGATGGGTTCTCCGCTTCCTGTATTCGTATCCGATGATTGGGACGCATTTGCCAACGCACTTCTCGAAGTCTACGGCATCAAGGAGATGCTAGAATACAAAGGTATTGGAAGAAAACCTAATCCGGTGCTGGTTCCACCTCCTGATCTAAAATATGCCCAAATTGTAAAAAATAAAGCCAATGACAAAGTAGTTGGCATGTCCCAGCGAGTCGTCTATGGAGATATTAAAGAAGTGATAGAACTGCTTTGTCAAATGTCAAAAGGACATATCCATACAGCCTATGCTGAGAGAATTAACCTCACATTCAGGAATCATCTTGCAAGGTTCATACGCAAAACCATGAACTTCAGCAAAGATAGGCAAATACATGCTGATGTAGTTGATTTTTTCCAGGCTTGGTATAATTTTGTCAAGCCACACGATTCGCTAAAACTAGAAATAAATCTTGATATGGAAGAGGTGGGATTCGATCCGAATCCGAAAAAATGGATATTTCAGACACCAGCTATGTTTGAATTGATTACTGATCATATTTGGACTATGTGGGAGCTGATGACTTGGAGAGCACCGATTCAGTAGTTCTCATACACGACCCATTATTTAACCCCTCCTTATTTCAAAACGGTAACAAGGAGGGCATAGTTAATCAATTTTATCTAAAACACCTCTCTTTTTATCTAATTCCTCTATTCTCTTACTGTAAAAATGGCCTAACGATATTGATTTCTAGCTGAACTACTTATCTTCACACAGCCAATGGGCATACTATGGCAGGAGTTCTTGAGCAGTTAAGGAGACCTCGGAGGCAATTGATAGGCTATAATACATCCATGCCCGATTTTGCGTCTCCTCGCATTGCGCTGGCTTGCGAGGAGATCAGCAATCGATAGCGATAACAGCTTTTAATCTCAGCCCTGGGACCGAGTTCTCTATTTAATTGAATTTGAAAGGAAAATGACAATGTTGATATATTCGAATTTGTTATTGGATCTAAAATTCTGAATTTGCAGGAAGGGTATATAGTGGATAATCTAAATATGTCTCAGGAAGGAGAATATAAACAAATATTAGATAGTATTGTAAAAATAAATTACAAGATAATTTTTTTGTCCATTTTATCCGAAAGACTCATGTGCGTACATGAGATTATCAAAGAGATCTTTCCTAGATGCGATATCTTTCTCAGCCAAGGTTCTGGTTATCCACATTTTTTAGGAGGAAGGGGGAACTTCGTTCTTAATCCAGTGATGGGAATATAAGAGTAGGAAGGTATTTTTTTTGACTCCTAAGGGTGGACAGATCGCACGTAAGAAAGTAGAGGAATATCTCAGGGCTATGAAAGCGATATCAGCTTTGACCAAGAGGGACGAGGAACATGTTTAGTGATGCAATAACCGGTCTGGAAACAGCCCAATCTCATGATAGCGCAGAGAAAGAGATAGTAGAAAAATATCTTAACATAATAGATGTCATTATCGTCGCTCTTGACATTGAGGCCAGAATAACTTTCCTAAACCGTAAAGGTCACCGAGTGCTTGGATATGAGGAAGGCGAGCTTATAGGCAAAGATTGGATACATACCTGTCTTCGACCCCAAAACTGCCGGCGAGTTCATGATATCAACAGAAAAATCATTGCAGGACAAATTGAAGCTTTTGAATATTACGAGAGTTATGTTCTCACCAAAAAGGGCGAAGAGCGTTTTATTGCCTGGCACACTACGACCCTCAAGACTGAAAATGGCCGAATTAGCGGAACATTCAGCTCTGGTGAGGACATAACCGATCGCAAACAAGCCGAGGATGCTTTGAGAAGATCGGAGCAGGAGAAAACCGCTATCCTGGACGGCCTGAAGAACGCATCTGTCGAATATCTTGATCCCTATATGAACATCATCTGGATAAACAATGCAGTTCAAAATCATCTCGGCTTTTCTGGGAACGAAATTAAAGGAATGCGCTGCTTTAAGGTCATTCAGGGCCTTGAATCACCCTGTTCAGGCTGCACGGCCTTGAAGGCTCTTCAAACCGCTCAACCTCAGGAAGGAGAGCTGATTACTCCTGATGGCAAAGCTTGGATATCTCATGCCAACCCCATCAAGGATGCTAATGGAAAAGTGGCAGGAGTAGTGCATGTCGCAGTAAATATCAGCGATCGCAAAAAGGCAGAGAAGGCGCTACAAGAATCAGAGAATTTGTACAGGACTCTTTTCGAGAATACTGGTACTGCGACTGCAATTATTGATGATGATACCATCATATCGCTGGCCAATTCGATATTCGAAAAGTTTCTCGGATATAGAAAGGAGGAGGTTGAAGGGAAAAGCTGGACAGAGTTCGTCGTAAAAGAAGATCTAGAAAGGATGATGCAACAGCATAAATTAAGACGGATGGATCCTAATGCTGCCCGGGATAATTATGAGTTTCGTGCCATTGATAAAAATGGTCAAGTTAGGTATGTACTATTACGTGCTAGTGTCATACCAGGGACAAAGAATAGCGCTGTATCGCTAGTGGATATAACTGAGCGAAAGCTTATGGAAGAAGCCCTGCGAAAAAGTAGAGAACAGTATAGGCTTCTTGCAGAGTCCTCACAAGATATGATTTATGTCATCGGCCGTAATGATAAGGTTGAGTATGTAAACGGCTCTGCCGCAAGAGCGCTAGGTCTGCAACCAGAGGAGATAATCGGTGTGCCCAGGTCCAGCCTCTTCACCCATGACGTGTCCAATCATCAGAAGCTTCTCTTGGATGAGGTCTTTGAAACTGGATTGTCGGCTCATACTGAAGGTTTTATGATTCTTAAAGGCATGGAAACATGGCAGGATACACTTTTAGTCCCTTTAAAGACAGATGATAATGAAACACATGCCGTTCTTGGCATATCACGTGATATCACCGAGCGTAAGCGAGCTGAGGAGGAGCTTAAAAGGACTCAGTCAAAATTACGGATCGCAATGGATCTGGCAAAACTGGTGCAATGGGAATACGATGTCGAAACTGACCTGTTCACATTCGACGACCAGTTCTATGCGCTATACAGGACTACAGCCGAAAGAGAAGGCGGGCCCCTGATGTCCTCTCGGGATTATGCCCGAAAGTTTCTTCCTCCAGAAGAGGCCCCGCTTGTGGCCAAAGAGATCAGCAAGGCATCGGCGACTACAGACCCGAACTTTACAAGCTATGTAGAACATCGGATCATTCGTGGGGATGGAACCGAGGGCTTCATAGCTGTTCGACATGGGGTCGTCAAGGATGATAAAGGGCACACCATCAAGACCTATGGCGCAAATCAGGACATCACCGAGCGCAAGCGTGCTGAGGAAGCGCTACGAGATTCAGAAAGCAAGTTAGCTTCCATAATTGATTTTCTGCCCGATGCCACTTTGGTTATAGATAGCGAGGGTAAGGTCATAGCCTGGAATCGTGCCATAGAGGAGATGACTGGGATCAAGGCCCAGGACATCCTTGGCAGAGGGGACTACGAGTATTCGTTGCCCTTCTATGGCCAGAGAAGGCCCATACTTGTAGACCTTGCGCTCGAACCTCAGTCCGAGATAGAGAAAAAATACTCTGATTTTGGTCAGGCCGATGGCATCCTCGTAGGATATGCATTCACTCCCAACTTGAGAGGAGTCGGTGCCTATCTTTGGGGTGTAGCTTCCCCAATATATGATATCCAGGGAAGGATCGTTGGAGCTATCGAGTCTATCAAGGATATAACTGAACAGAAAAGAATGGAGGGAGCCCTGCAAGAGTCGAAGGACTATTTGGACAAGATAATAAACGCCATTGGGGATCCATTATTTGTCATTGATAGACAGCATAGGGCGGTTCTCGTGAATGATGCCGCATGCAAGATTATCAGTCATCCTAGGGAGCAGATCCTGGGCAAGACCATTAGTGGTATCTTCCCCTCCAAAGAGATGGCCGATATCTCTTGGAAGAATAGTGAAGAGGTTTTCAACACAGGCGCTGAGGTTACAAACGAGGAGGCTTTCGCCTATGCTGATAATACTCTTACGGTCCTTGTCAAGAAGACTCCTTATACCGATAATGCAGGAAATCAGTTCTTGGTAGGTGTAATCAGGGATATCACAGATAGAAAGCAAGCTGAGGATAGAATCATAGCCTCTCTCCATGAAAAGGAAGTCCTCCTCAAAGAAGTTCACCATCGCGTTAAGAATAACCTGCAGATTATCTCTGCTCTTCTTTCCCTGCAGTCATCGTACCTCACTGATGAGGATATCATTAAAATTTTCAGGGATAGCCAGAACCGCATCAAATCCATGGCGCTGGTTCACGAGAATTTGTATAGGTCTAAAGATTTAGATAAAGTTGACTTCAATGAGTACATAAATCAGCTTGCATCATACTTATCTCAATCGTACGGCGATCTCGTGGGCAAAATCAAATTTAAAGTAAATTCAGAAAACGTTTATTTGAATATAAACACAGCAATTCCCTGCGGTATGATCATAAACGAGCTGGTCTCCAACACGCTTAAGCATGCCTTTCCAGATGGCAGGAGCGGCGAGGTCTGCGTTGACCTCAGTTCGGAGGATGGCGGGTTTATGCTCGTTGTAAGTGATAACGGAGCAGGGATCAAGGGAGACATAAATATTAAGGAATCGAAGACTTTAGGGTTCCGACTGATAGATACCCTTGTTAGGCAAATCGATGGCAAGATGAGCTTTGATACGAGCAATGGAACTAGATGCGAGATTCATTTCAAAAGGTTAAGGTGATGGTATGGACCCAAACTTGTGGTCTCGATTTCTTCTCATTTTTCCGAGTTTATCCTTTAACCTTCAAGCAATCTGTGGCCACATCCTAGGACAAGTTATGCCTTGAGATGATTGATCTTGGGGCATTATAGAAAACAATTTTCTTGGGTTTATGAAAATACTCGATCTCTCATCTCTGGAGTTGGTTAAGACGATGGCAACCTCCAGCAGGCCGATCAGAGAACTGATATCAAATTGAGCCGAAGAACACCAATTCTCTTTATACTTGTTATACTAAATAGCTACTGAAAAAGCTAAAAGACTATGGTGAGACTATGGATAAACCCTCATCAATGTTAACGGATGCACAGAAGAAAGCTAAACGATCCGACTTCGTTATGCTTTTCACAACGATGTATAACCAGGTCAGATCTACCGGGAGAGACCCTAGCAAAGATACTATATTGGCCGAACTACTCAGGGATGCACGGGCCCAAGGGGTTCATGACATATCACGAATTGGTCGGGGCAAATTATTAATTAATGGTAAGATATTCGACTATTAGTATTGAATAGAAGCTAGGTCATAGCTTGCTTAAATTGCCCTTATTAACGAATATAAAACTTTCGAGAACCCAGGGGAACTGGCATAATGTTTAAGCGCCAAAAAATTTTATAACCCGGCCTCCAGTTCCTCCTATAGAGGTCAGCAGAAAGTTCAATGTATACGGCTCCTCGCCGCCAGGCTCCGCCCTAGCCTCCTATGCGCTCAAGGTGGATGGCATATTCCACATGGCGCATAAGTCCCCCCCTGCTGCTCTAGCCTCATCGGCAGCGGCCAAGAGACTGGCCTTATAGGGTATTTTTAAAAATAATTTTCTCGGGTTTATGAAAATAATTGTGCTAGTGTTCGGTATAGCTATAATAATGATATGATATCTTTTGAATCAATCCTGATCCGGCCTTCGCTCTCAAGGCCCATATGGATAGGATTAATCTCTTGTATCCTTAACCCAGTGCGCCGCCTAAGCTCACTTTGCTTCATCCTTTGGCCATTGGTGTTTAGTATCCACAGGATTTTATCATGCGGGATCTGAGAGGCATCTTTCATTTGTAGATCATAGGGTTAACACTTACAGGATATAAGGCTAGAGCGAGCATGGGGCGAAGGTAATAAAATCTGCATTATCAGAGTCA
>CAWDLW010000046.1:0-10210 GCA_963803145.1 Methanotrichaceae archaeon | reverse complement strand
AATGAGTATTCACCAGGAAGTCTATATCCTCAGGCTTCATGCCCCTTTTAGCGAGGGCTTCAGTAATTTGTCTCTCCTCGCCCATAAGACCAGTATCCACTATTATTTTTTTAGATCCGGAAACTACAAGTGTTACTGACGATCTTCATCAAAAATTGCGCCGGATTTGTCCTTGATGATTATCCGGGCTTTAGGAGAAACACTCTGGGCATTGTACAAAAGAAGGAGGTATCCGAATATTACCATTACCCTTGCCGATACAATTCATTGTTACTGCATCGTTTTTGCATCGCTGCCACATCCTTACTGCATTGATTCCGGCTACCGCAACAGCGCTACTGAAGATAGCGCTGAAACTTAGTTAAGCCTCTCAACCTGCTCAACCGCAGTGCCAATGTACTTATGGGGATCAAGAAGGCTCCCTATCACTTCAGGCGAGAGGTGCTCAGTTACGACCTTCTCCTCAAGCAGCACATCAGCAAGCTCTCGTTTCTCCTCAAATGCCTTCATCGATGCTTTTCTCATAATCCATGCGCCTGCTGGCGTCCAACACCTTTCTTCGCAAGCTCAACCATCCATTCTCAGCCATGTTCAAGCCGTGAAGAAGGTTTAAGTTCCTCTCAATGTTCTCATGCCGCAGCCTCAGGTTGGATAGGACACGTGATGCGAGGGTGAGCAGGAGGACCGTTAGGACGAATGCCTCCGGAAACTCCACTCGCTCGCACTCGAGTCCGTGAGGTCGCGCTCATCCCAGAGTGGTATGTTCTCGATGCCGGCAGCACCTGCGCGCGGACGTCTTGACAGGCCGCATATCTGCTCAGACTTTATCGGGTTTCGTTTATGTGGCATTGTGCTTGAGCCGACCTGCTCTTTGCCGAAGTCCTCCTCAACCTCTGCTATCTCAGTTCTTTGTACAGTCCTCATCTCAACAAAGACTTATCCAGCGTTGAGCACCAGCGTCATCCAGTAGATCATCTCTGCATGTCTATCTCTTTGAATGACCTGATTAGAGACATCAACCTCGTTGAGGCTAAGATATCGATGGCCATCTTCTGGATCTCCATGCTGTGAGGACCGTAGGCGGCCTGAGTTCCGACGGCTCCGCTCATCTTGCCAACCTCTACACGTGGTCGGAGCTGCTGAAGCCTATTGATATGCCTGGCGACCTCTGATGCCCAATCGCGAACCGAAGACCATAGGTCGTTGGAACTGCGATCTGGCCGTGAGTCCGCCTTGGAGACGAGATTTTATTCTTCATTGCCATGTCTAAAAGTATTGAGAGAAGCCTCTTCAGCTTGGGCTCAAGGATGCCGAGTGACGCTTTGATCTGCAGGCCTGTGGCCGTATCCAGTATATCGTTTTAGGTCGCGCCGAGATGGGTCCATCTCCGTGGTCGGGTCAGTATCTGACATCGCCAGGACGACAGCCATCATGTTGTGGCCGATCTCACCTCAATTTGTTTGCTCGTTCAGGGCTTGCCGCCGAGGCTGCACATGCGATTGCACGGCCGCGCCCTTTGGGATTAGTCCAACCCTTCTCGCCTTCGCCAGAGCTGCCTCTACTTCGAAAAGGCATTTTAATCTGAAATCTCTCCTCCCAGATCTGCTTCATCTCGGGAGTGCCGTACCTGAAATCAATCGGATGAATAGCCATGGAAAAAAGAATTGTTCGAGGGGTTGATGGAGCTTTTGGTACATGAGAAATATCATAGGATGTATTTGAGGTTGAACGTATTCATCCCTCCGGTTAGCCATGGTAAATTATACAACTTGAAGAACTATTAAAATTGGCTTAACTAGCGTTTTAGATAACTCATCGTTCACATACTTTATGAAATAAATTTTCGATAAATTCCCCATGACGATTTTTCGGCAGCAGCTAAAACAAAAAAATGGTGCTATATGGTCATGAGCGCACACACTGGCCTTGGTAGATCGGAAAGATGTTTATGAAATTGTTTCCAGCCCTATAGTCGATGGAAATAAGGATGGCAGGAATCAGGTTATACATACCTGGGCAAATATGGCCCTACCCTCGATCATTCTTATTTTCTGGTTTTCATCATCGGAAGGGCCATATTCTTGCTGATCCTCTGGACTTAAGGCATTGCCACTGACATGCCGGAGCTGTTTAAAGGCAATATCTCTGCCCTCTTTGCGGCCTCAGGAAGCACTATATTTGTTGTTTTATTCAAATCGCTGAACCTCACTGTGTCGGAGGAGTTGATGTAAATTTCCGTGCTATTCCCTCCCGGATAGCCGAGCATTCCGGGCGTGGTCGTAATGTTTACAATGGCAAACGTCTGCGATGGGAGATAGCTGGCCGTATTTATCCAGAGGACATATCTGAGTTGAGTATTATTGAAGAGATGACTGAGGTTCTCGATGCTCTGGGGAATCATAGAGCTGATAGAACCAAGCTCCTGTTCGAAATAGGAAGAGATTGCACTGCTCTCGGGAGATACCTCTACAACGTAGTACCTTTCGCCATTTATGGCCTCAATACCTACAAGTCTGATAGTGGATGCATTCAATAGCATCGCAGTTTGTCTCATCATGTCCTGATTGGTTCCAAAGGCTCCGGGCAAAGTCAGCTTCATCGCAGTCCAATTTCCGTCAGCCTCGCTGTATAAAGTATCATTGATATAGTATACTTCTGCCGATATGGTAGCAGCATCCACAATATCTCCTATCGGCAGAACGAGGGAGGCAATGACTATCTTCGCTGATTTGCTAGTGCGATTGATAGCGCCAGCCCCTAGAGTCTGTATGTTGACCCGGGAGGTCGTATTGCCACTGGTAGAGTTGACGATCATTACGTCTTCATTTTCAGACAGGGTTAAGCTATAGGAATTTAAGTTGTTCTCTGAATTTATCACCAGTTCTTTTAGAGCGGTGGTGTTCATGTTTACAGATGTATTTGGTTCTGCTAGTCCTCCAAAAGAAGAGACTACAAGCAGTAATGCTATCAAAGATAATATATAGAACATTTTAATGTTTTTCATATATTTGGATAGATCTTCAACCGTTTTATCAATTGTGGTTAGAAGAGTCCTATTGCATATAATGTTGTTCCCAATACATATACGTCAGACTGTTATATGCGCTCTTCTGGCATAAATTGTTAAGCCAACAAAACGTGCGAGAATCTATCACCCGCACGTAAACATTACTCTAAAACCAATATCTTTAGGCAGTAAGTTGATTATAGTACCTGGCGATTACAAGTAATCAAACATAGAATCTGGATCGCGCATCCTTAGCATATTTGATCGAAGAACATATTTGTAAATTGTATTCTGGCCATAAGGTTCGAAAAATGAAAAGGTGAATTTGGAGGTTACACATACTTTTATTATCTTATCCCTTTGACATTTTGGAAAGGATTGGTCATCCGGTGAAGATCATAAAGCAAAGTCCCTCCCATTTTGCCTTCCTGAAGATATATCAGCTCAATCTTGCTATCGGAAATGATTGTCCCTAGGTCATATCCGTCTTTAAATTCAGCAATGTAAAGCGTTTTGTTATCTAAGCCAATTACGCCAGATAAGTCTTCGGTAATTTTTGTTCCGTTTTCAGACGGAAATGTTAGATTTCCCGTAAAGAGGCGATCCTTCTGTTCAACGATAGCAAGATTAACGCTCAGATTTTCTACCAGTTTATATGATCCGTTTGATGCAAAATATCCATTTTCAGAACCAGACCAGTTTCCAACTAGGTTTGGAACTTGTGCCTTTGGAACCTGTGCTGTACAAATCCCCATGGCCAAAAAAGCCAACAATATCAAGTGCCAAAATTTTCTCATTCTAATCCTCCTTTCTACTTTTTAGAATTTCCGCATTAATTTTACAGGTTATATGGTTAAAGCTGGGATTTGCCCTGTTATCCCAGCTCCATTTACCCTATTTCCTTGGACTGAACTTTATGGCCCGATCATACACTATCTCTGAGTAAGATGGCCCGGTTTGTGTAGCCCTTTCCAGGTAGAGCCTCCACCCAATAAAAAGCGGCTGATCCAAATCTATACCATAACCTTTTGCATTGTAGGGAAGCTTATAGCAATGCTGATCACCACTGCAATTCCTGGCGATCTTGTAGACATAGAGGTATTTTGCATTGGGATTATCGGGCAGGTATTCCTGGGCGGTTCCATTGAAATCCGTGTCAGTGATCATTCCGACGCCGTTAAATGCATCCGCTCCGTACGGTACGAAGTTCTCGTATGTTGCTTTTCCTGTAGCTACATGGTTAACCCCATAGACGATTATAAACTCATTGGGATCATTGCCCAAAGTAACTGGTGGATTCTGCAAGAAACCATAGTATAGCGAGAGATTGGGGAAAGGCGGCGTTGGCAAATCGGCAGTTCGGTTTGATGTCCATAGATAGCATGCATCGTTGGTAGGGCCTATGGCATCGATTCCTCTCTGAATTCCATCGCTCCCTACTGGGACTCCTTGACTAGTTGGAAGCTCAGTGGCATTCAAATTGCCATATTTATTGAGAATCGCTTCCCTAAGCTGTTCTAAATCTGGCATAAGATCAAACTCTGTTTTGCCCGTTCCGCGAACTCTTATCTCTGGCATATTATACGGGTCCAGTTTCGTGGATTCATTGGGAGTTATACGGAAGACTTTGGCGGGTTTATTAGCGATGTAAGCATCTCCAGCTCGCTCATCTGCGAATAGAGATGGCCGGATGAATACGCCAAATGTATCAGAGTTGTTCTCTACACCCATATTAAACATAGCTGAAGGAATCACTTGGGTGTTTATTATGTCGCCCGAATACCCTGCTGATAGGGCAGCGGCCTGGATGCGTTGATCAATGCCTTTATCGGCTGTAGTGATTACTATCGTGGTTTGATTGTAAGGATTCCCAGGCAACCCATTGGGGGTTCCTTCAGTCTTGATATTTAGGTTGTTTATTGTATCTACCAGATTGGCGAAGATCCATCGAGTCTTATTTCCATATGTTCTCTCCATTAAAAAATAATCGAGACTGAAGTATCTGCATTCTGGCGGTGTTTTTCCTACGAAAACAAGGGCTTCATCTGCGCGAAGATTAGGGAACGGAGTTATATTCGCAGTTACTCCAAGCGCCTTAATTATATTTGCTATTATTCCAGTTACCTTTCCAGATGCAGGAGGAACAAGATATACCAGATATTTTGTGGATGGGTTGTTCCCATATGCAGAAGGCAATATTCCCATATTATACAATTTCATAAAATCAAAATAACCTAATCCGCCCTCTCGTACAGTGAATCCATCCTTTTCTAAGGCCTGTTTAAAAGCATTCACATCTCCTGTTGTCGCATTCTGTGCATTGCATGTTCCTATTAACACGGCCAATGCACACGCAAGTATTATGGATCGTTTCATACTGTGTTTCTCCATAAAGTTAATTGATCATTATTTATTATTTATTGTAGAAAAAACTTTGGCTTTGTATATAGAATACTATGCCCGCAATGCATTGGAGAGATTATAAGCAAACGAAGAACTATCGTGAGAGAACCTCAAACCCCGTACATATTGGCAAATATAGAATCGGCATCAACAGGCTAATCTTGAATAGTATGGTCTGAAGGTTATCAGTAATTTTATATTTAGCGGTCATTAACATCCCCGGCCATAGATCCTTCAAAAATCGGCATAATCGATATCTCTCACTGTTACATTGATACAAAGAGCATTGTTGCAAAAAGGAAACATAGGAGTTGATGGCTATAAAAAGGTTAAAGGAACCAAATTAAGCGCGTTAGTCAATATTCTGAGAGTTTGGGATGAACTCCTTATCAATTATTGATTTTCCAGTTATATATGCGGGTTTCTTCCTTTCTCTAAGTCGGAACTTAGATCATCGTGGCGGCAATGGATCAGATTTCAGCGCGGCACATGCACCCTGTACGTATTCATAGCCAGGCATAGGAAACCGGTATGTGTTGTTTCGGAAATCCCATGCCCATAGCGGAAAGCTTGATAGTATCCCACCATTGTCACCAGTGCAATTGTCGTTGACTCCCACAAACGGTGTATTCTTTACCCGACACTGACAGCTCAAGGGCATATCCGGATTGGATGGATTCTGGTTTTCCGTGCATGGAGCGGCGTCACAGACAGCCCAATACCTATCCCCGGTATAGCCTGTTGTGTTTTGATCACAAGCTGTTAGATTCTTCTTCAAAAGACTGCACCATCCACGATAAGAATAAGTTGACACCCAATTATACGTAACATTATCCACTTTATACTGTCCGTTCTTGATGGCGTTACAAACAGGAGCTTGATCTACATCGCAAGGATGATTATTAGTGCATTTGGCCTGTGTCAGGTTTTTGATCGCAGTATCCTGGATTTCACTTGTTTCAACAATATGGGTTTCATTAACCCTCATACAGTCGCAGTCAGCCTTGTCTCCATGCATTGTGCAATTGGTGGATGCACTACAAAGAGCGTGCCATCCAGTGCACACGACGACTTCCTGAGGTACATCAGTAAAATTATGGGTGCCGTTATCCGTTTTTTCACCAACTTCTGCCAAACATATCGGCCCATAACTCATTGCTATCCAGGTTATACATATGATCGCTAAAAATTGAAATCTCATATTCTTTCCCCTCGGATGATTTATCTGATATCACTATGTAACTAAGGAGGTAAGATATCGACTTACTCATATCTTTTGTGGTAATTGCAAGGAGATTGCTTGAATATATGAAAAAAATTAGATAAACCTTTCTCTAAAATATTTGAAGACGACTATGAGCGAATATCCATTCATCGGTCGCGATCCAATCCCTATCTGAGAATCATAGATTTTGTGTGAATTTGGCTTTTTACTTCAAAAAGAGATATAAGGAGTACATCAATATATATATATATATATATATATCTAGGGCAGCCACGGGCAAATCTCAGACCCTCGACATCCTTTTAGTGCAGACAGATAAGCATCCAGCAAAGCATCTCCTCCAGACTTCCCAGTGCCGCAATATCGGATCGCATCTCTCCTAACTACACAGGCGATAAGAGTGTTATTGGGCCCTTCCCTCAGTGGCTCACAGGTCCATCTTCTTTCTATGATGGCTGCATCAAGAACTTTCTTAAGCCGATCTAAGCTTTCGAGAGAATTTCGCTTAAGCCATAGAGGTCGTCTCGTCTTTGGCTCATACCAGTCATGCCATTGCCTATAAGCCTCAGGATCTTCTCTGCCAAGCTCCCTCAGCTGCTCATCAAACCCGCTATACCATTTGGGTTGAGCAATAATACTTTCCATATTGTCTTCTAACCTCAGTTTCACTGTGTAGTCCCGAAATCTTTGACTTTATATACCCACCAAAGGGGCATGGGAAAGAAGAATAAGGTTGTAAAGCTAACACAAAGAAAGATCCGGTACATAATCCGAGCTAAAACCAGTAACATCAGCACCAAAAGAATCGCTGCTGAGATGAAAGTCAGCGAGTCAACCGTTAAGCGAGTCTGGATGCATTGGATGAAAACCAAGATGCCCCTAAACATTAACAAATTTGGACGTAAGAAAAAAGATGTTGATGAGGAATCAGAGAGATTGATATTAGAAACCAACAAAGAGCAAAATTTGGGGGCAAGGCGTCTTGAAAAGATCATAGAATTCAAGTACGGAAAACATATCCCTCACAACACAATTCACAAGGTTCTGCTGAATCATGGCCAAGCTAAAGTAAACCGTAATAAAGCGAAGCGTAGAAAACCTTGGGTCAGGTGGGAACGCAAGCACAGCCTGACACTGGTACATCTGGACTGGCATACCAGTAAGCTCAATGGAAAAAAGGTATGTGCAGTTCTTGATGATAGTTCGCGGCGAATTCTCGCAGGCGGAGAGTTCGATGCAGAAACTACTGAGAATAGTATCATGCTCCTTCAGGAGGCGCTGGATAACTTTGGATGGCTGACGGGAATCAGTCAGGTAATGACTGATCATGGAACTCAGTTCTATGCCAATAAACGAGATAAAAAGGGAGAGGCCGATAGCAGATTTGAGAACTTCCTTAAGGATAATAAAATAGTCCATATTAAAGCGAGAGTCAAACACCCTCAGACAAATGGCAAATTCGAAAAATGGAATGATACATACCAAAAGAACAGGTCTAGGTTCGATAATTTTGACAATTTCATGGATTGGTATAACACTGTTAGGTTCCATGAATCGCTCGATACAAAATGGTATCTTCAGACGCCAGATAGTGCTTTCTGGTCCAGGCTACCAGAAGGGTGCAAGCTGAAAATGTTTCTCGATCGTATGGAGACTGAATTAAATGTTAGAGATAGAACCTAAAAGTAGAGACCGAGTATATAAAGTCAAAACATTCGGGACTCTACATAACCTCAGTTTCACCGACAATTGTCTATATATCATACGATAATCATCGAGGCATAAATCCTTCGGTCAGAATTGGACATTTGATTAAGGTTCGAAATTGGGATTGTACTAAATTCTTTTTCATGCCTTTGTAGTTTAGCATAGCTGAGGTCACCATAAAGATAAAAAGGCATAAAAAAGTGGACAAAATGCCTATAATTAATAATAGGGAAAATGTTCACAATTTGCTACAACATCCCTATTTTACATCAGTACCATGAATACAAAGGAATAAGTAGAATAAGGAAGTTAGCTCATGATAAGTTATTGTATTAAATGCGGTAGTTGTATTGGTTGATGTACGCTAACGTTAACGGAAGTGAGTAGCGTGAATGTAATACCTGATCTTTTACGTTTGAAGGAAAATTGTTTTGTATTATGGCGATCAAATACTGCAACAGTACCAAAACTTGTAATAGGCAAGTTTGAGTTAGGAAACCCGAGCCAATTAGTATTGGCTTCCACTTTTGATTTCTCACAACATCCTGAACATTCTGATATTTGGATTATACCTCTGAAATCCCTTCCCCCTGATACCCTGGAGAATGGTCAGATTTATCACTACTTTTTCGAGGTGCTTGACAGCAATCCATACAAAGAGCCTCATAAGAATATTCTATGCACGGATCCGACTGCCTGGACAGTGGATTGGAGATTGCGGGCTCCTCGTCTGGATGATCCATACAGTGATGATGACCGTGATCCAGCAGGGATTGTTATGGTTTCAGGGGGCAAGCTTGTTGCCTGTGATGCCGGTGGCGAAGTTCCTGATTGGGGTAACGATATTGATACACTATCTAATCTTAAAACCAATAACCAGCTCGTTATCTACGAACTTCCTACATCGTGGTCGCGATCTGGAGAGAGTGGTGGCAAAGAGATCGATGTGGGCTCCTTCCGAGACGTATTAGCCCTAGTAGAGGAGACCGCTTTACCAGTTAACTTTGCTGGAATTCGAGTACTAGAAGAAAGGGCGCATCTGATAGATTTAGGCATCAATGCACTGGAGTTGCTTCCGCCTGCTGATAGTTGGGTAGATCGCCAGTGGGGATATGCAACAAGCAATTACCTTGCAGCCGATTATGATTTAGGAACACCTTTTGGTAATGGTTGGTCCACCGCAACTACTGATCTTATCAACCTGATCACAACATGCCACCAAAAAGGGATTCGCTTTATTGTAGATATGGCTATGGGATTTGCCAATCGTTGCCCGTATGAAAACATCAATTTCATGGATTTTCATGTCAAAGAGACGAAGGACCCAAGCTTGATTGATCCTGAAAAAGATAGCCGGGATAACTATGGTGGCCAGCTTTTCAAATATAACTATTCAGTAGAAGGGTATGACCCAGTAAGCGGTGCTCGGGGAACGATATACCCGGCTCGGCAATATATGAAAGTGCAGCTTGCACATTGGATGAATTTCTATCGTGCTGACGGCATCCGTATAGACAGCATTAAGACCATCATGAACTGGGATTTCGTAAATGAATTCAAGGATAATTCACGTGATATATGGAGAGCACGTAACCAACAAATTGGCATTGATTCTGAGCATGCCGATGCTAGATTCATTGTTGTTGGTGAAGTGCTAGATTACAATGAAGAAAAAGAGCTGATCAAACAGAATCGGGTTGATGGCGTCTGGAATGATGACTTTAAAAAGCGAGTTCGCTGCGCCATCCTCGGCAGGAAAGCGTCCCAAGATTCTGAATTTGAACAGACAATTCGGAGAATGATCGATTGCCATGAGATAGGCTATAGTGATGGTGCACAGGTAGTCAACTATGTAGGTTCACATGATA
>CAWDLW010000045.1:0-46760 GCA_963803145.1 Methanotrichaceae archaeon | reverse complement strand
CGCACGCATATCATAATATCTTGCGTTTGGGTTTATTAGTCTTTCGACTAATGTCGTATGATTTAATGTGATTTAGCTTAGAAAAGCTTAATATAGTAAAATATACTATAACTTAGTAGGAGTCTTGTAAATGTGCTGCATGGTTCATATCGGCAGAAAACTCTTGAGCATCCAGGAAGCGGCTGAAAAGATGAATAACATTGGCCTGGATGCGGGTGATTTCTCCGAGGCTATGCACGTCTTTAACTTGAAATTTCCCTTCGAAGTCGCCATAATGAGCTGCGATTGCTGCAAAGGCTCTGTCCGAGGCTCCTCTCAGGAGATCACAGAATCAGAGGCGATCTAAATGGCCGCCCCAAACCATTCCGAAAACGCTGTTCTGATAGCGACCGATTCAGTAACCACAAGCATGTTATCAGAGCTGCGCACAGCACTAGATGAGCTTCAGCCTCTGGCCTCTAAGATTACTAATCTAAAAGAGGAAACCCTGGAGAGAGGCGGCCGTCCTGAAAGCGATCCTGGAAAAGGTCACGCCCCTGGTGCCTCTGCTGAGTGAAGACTGCGAGCAGCATTACCGCCGTGAGATTATTATTCTAGCCAGAGAGGAAAGGATACAGCTTGAAGGGAGTTTGGGCTTTTTTAGCGAGTACAAGCTGATTCTTTATGAGAACGGCCTCCTAGTAAGGGCACATCGCTATGGCGAATGGTCGGAAGGTCTGCATCTAGGATGGGAGAATACCGATGTGGTTGTGCTTACATCTGAGGCAGCTATAATTATATTCGGTTTCACGGCCATTTCAAAGGGCTTGATAAAGGTTCTTGGTGAGGCATCATCGATGGCCATCCTCAAAGAGAAGCTTGAAGGCGATCTGGTGGCTTTAACTAAGGCACTGGAGGCTCTACGATAGGGGATGAGCTAATCCCATCTTATTTAACCTTACAGCATATGTTTTCCAGAACATTCCCCCGAAGAGGGGTTAGGGGCAGCCCGCACGGCGATTGAGTACGCCATAAGGCCGCTAGTATTAGCCCCAGAAGAAAGTGTAGACTTTTAGTTTACATCAACGTCTACCACAAACGCCAATGAAACTGGCAAAGAGCAGTCTAATTCAATAATAGCCCTCATCAATTCGAACAGCCTAATATCTTTATAGGTTAATTCTCCTATCGTAAAGATCTCAATGACCAGAGAAAGTTCGAAGGGAACCTGCTGCTTCTGTGAAAGCTCCTTTGCCAAGTCGGCGATGGCCAGGCATTTGAAGGCCTGCAAAGCCAGGTCTAAAGAAAACGAGGAGTCTGCAGCCAAGGGCGCAGCCAAAGGCAGTGCCATAGGGACGATCATCCATCTGCAGGTAGATGGCCGGTATAGTCCGATGTACTGGATGCACATTGAGATTCCTGAGAATGCAACATTGAAGGATCTGGATAAATTTCTGCGTCAGACCTGGCTCGAGTGCTGTGGGCATCTAAGCAGCTTCGAGATAGGAGGCCGCACATTCATTTCAGAAAAAGTGGATCCCGGCGATAGGAGCATGAAAGTCGCCCTTGGAAAGGTAATTGCTCCCGGGATGAAGTTCGAGCACATCTACGACTTCGGAACCTCAACTGAGCTTTCGCTTAAATTTGTCTCTGCAAGAGAGGGCTTTGCGCAGGATAAGGCCGTAAGGATTCTGGCAAGAAACGATCCGCCAGATATCAGATGTGAGTGTGGCAAACAAGCTACAGCCGTCTGCTGTCAGTGTATCTGCGAGGGCACTGGTTGGGTTTGCAATGAGTGCGCAAAAGAGCACGAGTGTGGAGAGGATATGCTCCTGCCTGTGGTCAACTCTCCTCGGGTTGGAATGTGCGGCTATACTGGAAACGCCTAAGATTAGCCTGAATGGTGGATAGGTTAGGAATTAATACCATTCTCAAAAGAACCTCATTACCGCCTCTGCAATTACTTTATACCCCTCCTCATTCGGATGGTCCAGCCCATCCAATATAAACGATCCCAAAGGCGTTCCCTTGTTCACGCGCTCCATCCAGGCGGCGTAGACATCCACGAACCCCACATCCTCAGCCTTAGCCACCTCTTTTATGGCATCGTAATATTTCAGTATCATATTATCAAATCCAGGAGACTCAAGCGGCTGAGACGATAGCAGCAATATCTCGCTTCCAGGACCTGCCCTGATGCGCATAATCATTTGCCGTAAGTTTAATTGGAACTCCTCCAGATTAATGCCGAGGGCAGCATCGTTTATACCGAAGTTTATAGTCACAAGATCCGGCTCATAGGCGAGCACATCCCAATCGAGCCTGGCCAGGCCATCGATGGTAGTGTTTCCAGAATCCCCCGAGTTGATCAGCTTTATCCCGGCATCCGGATATTTCTTCTGAAGCATCTCCTTCCAAAAGACTGTGAAGCCATGGCGAACGGCGTAGCCTGCAGTGATCGAGTCACCGAAGGCGACGATTGTGACATTGCAGCCGCCTTTGAGGTCGGTTACCGTTCGCCTGGTAAATTTAGTGTGATCAGTGTGATCTTCTTTGCCAAGATCTTCCATAAGATATTATTGGGCCAGGAGGTTCTTGGAGCTTGCGGCCCTAACAGCTGCCTTCATATCTCTGACAAGCTTCTCAAGTCTCTCGATCTCGCCCCTGGCAATCAGATCAACGCAGACAGAGCCTACGATTGCTGCATCAGCTCCCGCGCGAATGACCTCCTCTGCCTGCTCAGGCGTGGATATTCCGAAGCCCACCGCTTTTGGTATATCCCCATACGCGCCCTGTGCGCGCTCTATCAGCCGCCGTGTGTCTGCAAGGATATCGCTCCTTGCTCCAGTGACCCCTGTTCTGGAAACGAGATAGAGGAAGCCTGATGTTCGGCGGGAAAGCATTTCCAGACGCTCCTGAGGAGTATTCGGCGCTGCCAAAAAGATCAGATCAACATTATGTTTCTTACACGCCTGCATCAGAGGCCCTGCCTCCTCAGGCGGAAGATCTGGAACTATCATTCCCGAAATTCCGCTTCCGGCACAGTCCGCTGCAAACCTCTCCGGACCACGGGCATAGACCATGTTGTAATAGCCCATGAAAATCTTTGGAATATCCACATCGGCCCTGACCGCAGTCTCGAAGTAGACGTCCGTGTTCATCCCCGCCTCAATCGCCCTCTGGGCTGCAGCCTGGATGGTCGGGCCGTCGGCTATAGGGTCGGAGTGCGGAAGGCCAAGCTCAATTATGTCGGCGCCTGCATTGGCGAGCCTTCTCACAAGATCAGGCGTAGCCTCCGGGCTCGGATCTCCTGCGCAGATGTAGACTATCAGCAGGGGCTTATTTAAAAATGCCTCAGAGATTTTCATAATCCATCACCGTTGTCAGATCCTTATCGCCTCTGCCTGAGATGTTTATCACTACTATCTCGCCCAGATCATCAGGCTCGTTCAAGACATAGCCAACTGCATGGGCCGATTCGAGAGCTGGTATTATTCCTTCGAGCCTTGAGAGCGCCTTGAACCCTTTTATCGCCGTTTTATCATCTGCCATCTTCGGGATTACGCGGCCCTTCTCTGCCAGGTATGCCAGCTCAGGGCCGACACCTGGATAATCAAGGCCTGCAGCGACTGAATAGGACTCAAGTATCTGGCCGTATGGGTCCTGCAGAATTTTGGTTAGAGCGCCATGAAGTATGCCATCAGTTCCACAGCCTAGCGAGGCACCGTTATCAGCAATTTTCTTCCCTAACGTTAGCCCTCGTCCCCCAGCCTCGACTGCCACGAGTTTTACATCATCCTTCAGGAAGGGAGCAAAAATCCCCATCGCATTGCTTCCTCCGCCAACACAGGCGACTATTGAATCAGGCAGCCTTCCTTCCTGCTGAAGAATCTGTTCGCGAGCCTCTTTTCCGATTATGCTTTGAAAGTCCCTGACCATCGACGGGAAAGGATGCGGGCCTGCCGCTGTGCCTAGCAAGTAGTGAGTGTTCTCAAAGCTCGCTGCCCAATCCCTCATCGCCTCGTTTATGGCATCCTTGAGGGTTCTTGAGCCGGATTTGACAGGAATCACTTTAGCTCCCAGAAGCTCCATCCTGTAAACGTTCATCCTCTGGCGCTCGATATCCACCTCGCCCATGTATACCTGCGTCTCGAAGCCGATGTTAGCGCCAACAATGGCAGTGGCCACGCCGTGCTGGCCAGCGCCAGTCTCTGCGATGAGCCTGGTCTTGCCCATGTGCTTTGCTACCAACGCCTGGCCTAAGGTGTTGTTGAGCTTATGAGCACCGCCGTGAACAAGATCCTCCCTTTTCAGGTAGACCTTTCGCCCTAATTTACTGCTCAAGTTTCTCGCAAAATAAAGCGGCGTCGGCCTGCCTGCGAAGTTCTCTAAGAGCCCATTAAGCTCTCTCCTGAACTCTTGGCTCATGCTCAAACGCTCATATTCACAAGCAAGATCAGATAATGGCTTGATCAGCGTTTCAGGAACAAAGCAGCCGCCATATCTACCAAACTTCGTAGCCCTATATTTGGGATCTTCAGATGGAATTATCAAAGGATCTACAACCTGGAGCGACAAAGGATCACCATCATTAATGTATCAATTCTTACTATGATGTATAGAAAGATACATTGTATATAGCTTTATCGCCCTGCCAGATCCTCAGGCACCTCTCCAGTCAGGCTCTCTATCCTCTGCTCAGCAGTATCGAGCTTTGAACTACATAGCCTGACCAGCCGGACACCCTTCTCGAAGAGCTCAAGGCTTTCCTCAAGCGTTAGCTTTCCATCCTCAAGATCTGACACAATCTGCTCAAGGTCATTCAGAGCATCTTCTAGGTTCAGATCATTCTTCAAGGCCATTTGACCTATTTGACCCATTCGAAATCCCCTCCTTCTTTTCGAGCACCCTGCATATCAGCCGTCCCTCCGACAGTATTATTTCAATCACATCATCAGTGGCAACATCCTCTGCCCTGGTGACAAGGTTACCTTTCTCAGACCTCGCAAGCGCATAGCCTCTGGATAGCGTTGCCAGAGGACTGACTGCCGCCAGGCGGCCTTCTGCCAGCTCCAGCCTTTTCCGGAGAAGCTCAAGCCTTGATGTTTCTGCCGAGAGGAGCCTTTCCCGCAAGCGGTCAACGCTTCTGCGCTCTATGCCAATCGATGAGTACATTCTTTTGGCAGATACGCTTCGATTGAGGTAGTCCAGCCGATCCTGTCTGATCTCAAGGCACGACCACAGTGCTCTGGCCATCCGTGTTTCGATCTGGGCCAGAGTTATCTTAATCTCTGTAGGATCTGGCACGGCCATCTCTGCGGCAGCTGTTGGCGTAGCCGCTCTAACATCTGCCACAAAATCGGCTATCGTAAAATCGGTCTCATGACCTATTGCAGAAATGACGGGCGAGTCGCAATCAAATATGGCTCGTGCAACGATCTCAGAGTTGAATGCCCAGAGATCTTCAATGGAACCCCCGCCTCTGCAAACTATTACTACTTCCACCCTGCCCTGCAGAGACCGTATTGCACATGCTATGCTTTCCGGGGCGTCATCGCCCTGTACCTGTGCCGGCGATAGCATGATCCTGGCAGGATAATGGCCAATTGTCTTGATTACGTCCCTAAGCGCCGCCCCATCAAGCGATGTCACAATGCCGATTCGTGTGGGATATCTGGGTAAGCTTCTCTTTCGATCCAAGGAAAAAAGTCCCTCTGCCGCCAGCTTGTTCTTAATAGCATCGAACTCAATATGCCGGAGGCCCAGGCCAGAATCAAGCCTGATGCCGCGAGCGATTAGCTGGACCTGTCCCCTGGCGCTGTAAACATCGATATCTCCGAAAACGAGCACGTTTAGGCCATTCTTTAGCTCAAAGCCAAGTCGGACGCCCTGATTCCTAAAGAGCACGCAGGATAGCTGAGATCCCCTATCCTTTATTGTGAAGTACCTATGGCCTGAGCGGTGGTTCGTGACATTGGATAGCTCTCCCTTTGCCCAGAGATCATGCAGCCTCACATCGGTCTCCAGGCGGTCCCTTATCCGCTCGTTAAGCTCTGTAACTGTGAAGACTCTGTTCAAGGCGGTTTATTCTACAATCACAGTCTATTTAACGCCTTGCTGGGCGGGATGAAAATAATAGAAGCAGTGGAGCTGCGGCAGGTGTTCAATTGAATGATGCAATGAGTCCACTGCCTTTGCTGAACAGGATATCTATTGGCGGAAATGCCTTCTAGCAAACTCTTGAGGGCTGTGCAAGGCTATGAATCAATCGGAAAATTGTTGATTAGGGAAAATCATTCAGGATTCCACATATTATCTCGGAAATTGCGCTCGTCTCGGCACATCAAAGCAGGTGCAATCAAAAACACCCTTTGTGCTCTTACCATAGCCAATCTTATCGTAGTCTCGCATGTCATCCCAACCATCTGAACAGCAGGGCAACCAGTCCTCTTCCTTTTCTTTCTCTTCTGAATACGTGTATAATGTCATATTCTTCCTGATATGAAACGACCCTACATAGTCCTCGTCTAGTTCTATTGAGGGCTTCTGCCATGCCTTCATCGCTAAGCCGAGGACTGGAGATTCCTCAAAATCACTTTCCTCCGGCACTTCGTCCACGGGAATTCCAGTCAGTTGAAGCGCTCCGAAGTGTACACGGCCATTGATTAAATCCTCGTCCACATTCATTGTGTTATTGGTGTTATCGGATTGTGCATCAAGTGCTATGTTCAGTCCGTGGGCATTATCAACCCTGTGATAAAGAGAATTCAAACCATCACGATTCTTTATCCAAGAATCCTCCTTGAGCAGAGAATTGAAAGATACGGGATGAAGATTATAGTATCGTGAGCCTATATCCATAGCCATCGGACCGTAGGTCATTTTACCATCTTCCTTCACTTGGACGACACTGGTTGATTCTTCTTTATTTTGAATAATCTCGCCATCTTCGTCTAATGTTCCATCGATCCAAGTTGTATTCTTGTACGAACTTTCTGCATACATCATCGAATCTGTGTCGATTTTGCCGCTTCCATGTGCTTGGTTCTTGGCTTCGACGCCATTGAATAGGCGTCCTTCAGTGCCAAGAACGTCAGGCATTATGGAGTATTTGTATGTCGAAAAGAAGCCTATTCCGCTCACCTTTTGGTCTAAATGGAAAATTAGATTTTTTTCTTCTATAGATGTTGGATTGTTATACGCTGCATTATCATCTGCTTGTTCTGCGACTGCCATGCAAATAAGGGCAAAGAGAGCCAGCAGCGCAAAAACGGCCTTTCTCAGAATCATTCCCTCCTCGAATATCGTATGCTATAGTACGACTTATTTGTCATATTATTTTAAGATATCCTCTAAATCATGAAAAAAGTCATATTAAGAGCATACTATTCAAGAATTTTGTAATAAAACAGATGTTAAACTACAAGTTCATTTTGAATAATCATTTGGTGCTAGGGAATTCCCAACCACCGGAGAGCCTCATGGCATACTACTGATGCCATACATCAGACTTAGAGTTGTGAGCCGTTACCTGCCTAAATGCAGGTAGAGGAGGCCGCATTTGGATAACACCTCACTCACCACAAAAGCATTATCTCACTTAGTAATAAACACTTTGGATAAAGTGTTACGAAAGCATACTAATATGAGTCAGTGTCTCCTTCGCATAATATGGCCGTTATCGACACAGATTTAGTAGCAAGAATATCTAATTAATGTTATTTCTTTTGATTCTTTTTTTATTTGTGCTTATTTAGATCGGATCCACTAATTAAATATCCTGTGTATTTAGCAAAAAAGCGCGTAAATTTCTTACTTGATATGTCCATTCGATATCCTTTTATAACTAAATGAGTACTCAATATCCTGGTGAAATAATGCATATTCCTGATGGCTATCTAGGGCCATACACTTACATAGCAATGTGGATCATAATGATCCCTATCTGGTATTATGCCGGAAAAAAGCTGGGCACAGAGCTGAAGTCCAAGCAGGTTCCACTCTTAGCCCTGGCATCTGCATTCTCCTTCGTGATAATGATGTTCAATATGCCGATTCCTGGAGGCAGCACAGGCCATGCTGTTGGAGGTGCAATAATTGGCATTGTTCTTGGGCCTTGGACAGCAGTAATAGCCATGTCAGTTGCTTTGGTGATGCAAGCGCTTGTGTTCGGAGATGGAGGAATAACCGCTATTGCTGCCAACTGTTTCAATATGGGAGTGGTAATCCCCTTTGTTGGCTATTATGTCTACAAGTTTCTCAGCGGCAGCACAGACATAGCTTCATCGAGAAGAGTACTTGCCTCAGCCGTTGCTGGCTGGGTATCCCTTACAATTGCTGCTGGTTTTGCTGGCTTTGAATTAGGAATACAGCCTATTCTTCAGCATGACGTCAATGGTATCCCACTCTATATGCCCTATGGCCTGAATGTAACTATGCCGACAATGGTTCTGGAGCATGCTCTGGGATTCAGCATCCTTGAGGCATTGGTAACTGCACTGATCTTCGCATATATTCAGAAGACAGATACATCCATTCTGCAGGTTGAAGAATCCACATTCCCGAAGAAAAAGACCAATTTGCTTCAACTGCCTGAGGTGAGATAATGGATAAAATGGTAAGAAACTTCGCTATTGGGATGGCATTGCTAATAATTTTAACGCCTCTCGGCCTGCTAGCTGTCGGTGAAACCTTCGGCGAATGGGGATCGGAGGATATCAAGAATAAGGTTGGCTTTGTGCCCCATGGCCTGGAGAAGCTCTCAGGGCTTTGGAATGCACCTCTGCCAGATTATGCATTTCCAGGCGGCGAAAATAGCGATTCGAGAACATTGTCAGCAACAGCCTACATTCTTTCAGCAGCGATTGGCGTTATAGTATGCGGTGGCGTTCTTTACTTCGTGGGCAAGAAAGTCACCAAAAACTAGTACATATTTTTTATTCATCACTTCCGACAATAACCGAACGAAGCGCTTCAATAGCAGCTAATAATTCAATATTCTTCTTTTTTTCCGATTGGATATCGCCTATGGTTAGAAGGGACTTAGAGGACTTATTGATCTTGGATAGTACAACCGCCAAGGAGGAGCTTCCGGCGATCGGCATATGTAGAAGGAGATCAGTTCCTTCGTATATGAGCAAAGCCCAACCAAGGGCTTCGAATCGAAGAGATAATAATATTCGAAGACAAAACGGATGAACCCCTATGTCCAGAGGGCTTTACGGCAAGAGAACACGTCTAGAGTTCTTTTCCAAGCGAAGTTGTGGTGAGCTTAACATGCTTTACGCCCTTCAAGGCCATCATTCTCTCTGCAGCTGTTTTCACGTCCTGGCCCTCGCCTCTAAGAACAATGACCTCAAGACAGTTATCATGATCCAAATGAATGTGCATGCTGGACTGAATTGTGCTGCCGAATTCATGTTGAATTTCAGTAAGGTTTTCCAACAGCCCGCGCTGCGAATGAGAATAGACAATCGTTATCACGCCCACACGTTCCCCTTGGACATCGCTCATCCATTCATATGTGACTATATAGTTTCTGATGGCATCTCTGATACCCTCTGAACGTGAGGAGTAGCCTCGCTGAAGAATTATCTTGTCGAAATTCGCAAGCAGATTCTCTGGCAATGAAACGCCGATTCTCGTGAGTTCTTGTTCCATATTATATCGCGATCTTCATTATGATGTTACTTAGTAATAAACTTTATTGAAATAAACTGAATTTGTAGAATCTTATAATGGTTGACTTTATTTTGCTAAGTGAATTCGTTGACTTTCATGCTAACGAGCTACAACCCTCGATCTTCGGTCAAACGGACACACGGCCATTCTTCCGGTTTGCCATAGCTTAATTGCAGGCAGCTTTGATGCAGTCGAAGCTATCCTGGATATCCCAGCTCTTTAGCATTGGAATAGGCAACATCCGCTTCGTCATTTCGGCCAAGTGCTTTAAGTGCGTTGCTTTTATTGACCCAGGCCTCTACACTTTTTGGATTTATCTCGATGGCTTTGTTGAAGCATGTGATTGACCCATTAAAATCTTCATCGGATTGTATTAGGGCAATGCCTTTGTTGTTCCAGGCATCCGAATATCGGCTGTTTATTTTTATAGCTTCATCATATGCCTGTATGGCCATATCGTATAATCCTTGTTTAGCTAAGGATAGGCCTTCATTATTCCAGCAAGCGTCGCATTTAGGATTCAGCTTGGCTGCCTTATCAAAGGCATTGACGACGCCACTCTGATTATTCGCTTTAACGAGAACAAGACCATTGTTGTACCAGAATCTCCACTCCTGCGGATTTATCTCGCTCGCCCTATAGAAACACTTTGAAGACTCGTTATACCTGCTCAGATTAGCGAGGATTAGGCCTTTCGCATTCCAGGCATTGCTATTTTTAGGATCTAGTTCAATTGTCTTGTTGTAAGCATTAAGGGAGTCCTCATATCTGCCTGACATTCTTAGGGCGTGGCCGAGGTCGTCCCATGTATTGGCTTCATTCGATTCTATTTCGAGAGCTTTGTTGAATGCTTTAATGGACTCGTTATATTTACCGATCGCATAGAGTGATTCGCCTTTATTATAGTCATTCTCCCAACTTTTTACCTTATAAACTGCTTTATCCAAGACTTAGAGTATCCATCTTTATTGGAATAAAATATTTGTAAAGCGCAATCTTGGGCATCCTCAATAGCTTCATCAAAATCAGTATATTTTGATATCTCTCTTTTAAAATCCTTCCAACCGAACTCTATAGGATTTAAATCAGGGGAATATGGCACGTTATATATTAAATGGATATCAAGTTCGTGGGCTAATGCCCTAAACTTCTTAGCTAGATGTATTCTAGCATTATCTAGGACAATACATATTGGTCTCATAATATTGTTACTTCTCAATTTTTGGGCGAAGATCATTAAATCTTCTTTCTTGGATGAGTGAGAGACCATAACTTCATCATTTCCATTCAATGCAATGAACCCAAAAACAGTTCTAGACCTAACTTTTCCAGGTTGATAATTTAGCATATGGGTGTTTAAAACCCTGCGTGTATTAGGTCGCTGTTGCAAAGAGCTTTCATCAAGGAATCCAATAATAGGTTCTTTGACTGTTGTTATTACTGAATCTATCCTTTTTTTAGAAAACTTTCTGCATTAACAGGCCTCTTATTATTTCTAATATATGGTTTACCATATTTGACTTTCTTTATTGATCTTAAAATCTTCCAACCACCTTTATACGAATATTCTACGCCTCTTGTATCTTTTGCATATTTTATTACCTCTTTTATAGTCATTCCTTTGTCCTCAATCTCTTCGATAATTTTATCCCATTCATCAAAAGATATCATTGGTTCTTTGCCGTTTCTATTCTGTGGTATCAATCCATCATATCCTTGTTTGTTCCAATCGCTTAGCCAATTCTTTATTGTCTTTTCACTTCGTTTAAGAATATCAGCTACTATATATACATTCTTTCCTTCGTATAAATGTATTATCGCTAGTAGCCGTTCTTTAATTCTTATGTTTCTCTCATCTTTATACAATTGATCTAATTCTACCTTCGAGATATGTCTTACAATTACAGGTTTCCTGCCCATGAACGGCTATATCGTATATTAATTATTTAAGGGTATCTATGAGGTAAAAATTACGTGGATTAACTATAGTCCAAGAGGATTCATCTATAGGATTTATTTCAATGGCCTTATTAAATGCGTTAATAGACTCGTTATATCTTCCCAGGCTAGCGAGAACCATGCCTTTGCTATACCATGCCGGAGCGAATTTCACATCTAATTCAATGGCCTGATCAAAAGTCTTAATGGACTCGTTGTATTTGCCCAAGTTAGCAAGAACCAATCCTTTGTTGTACCAGCCATTAATGGATTTTGGATCTTGACTTATAACCATATCATATGCGTTTACAGCTTCATTGTATTTTCCAAGACCTGCAAGAACCAGACCTTTGCTATACCAACCATCGATGGGTTTTGGATTTAGCTCAACGGCTTTGTCTAAAGCTTTAAGGGATTCGTTGTATTTTCCTAGGTTAGCAAGAGCCATGCCCTTTCCATGCCATGCTTCCGGAATTTTAGGATTTAGTTGAATAGCGGCATCATATGCTTGTATGGCCTCGATGTTTTTATCTAAATTGATAAGAGTAGAGCCTTTCTTTATCCAGGCGGATATGTTCTTTGAATCAAGCTCGATTGATTTATTATAACAATCGATGGCCAGGTCATAAGAGCCCTTATTAAAAAATTGGTCGCCTTTTTGTAACCAATAATCTGGGGTGTACTCCTTTCCAAAAGCGGAGATGCATAGCGCAGTTAGAGCTACCAAAATAAGGATATATTTGAGTCTAATAGGCATCCCTCAACGTTCTTCGGATTGATTTACCAATATGAAACTTCCTGGCTTGTAATCTTGCGGATGCATATGCATCCAAATCCTCATATGTTCAAGACTTCGTAATCTTGTGGTTTTATCTTCTATCTTCTGATTGGGTAACGGGACTCCTGAAGAACTTAAGATGATGAGTCCCCCTGCAGAGTTCACGAATGCTGAAGCCCAATGTGCTTGGGCAGACATTTCACGTTAGGGTACTCATCTTCCTCAGTGTTTTAATGACAAGTGAGCGCTATATCTTATGGAGGTAAAGGAGGCCTACATGATTTATCGCTCACATGCCGGAATTAATCCCATTAAGTAATAAATCTTTCGAAAATTGTGCTACTCGACAATATAATGGATGTTTATATATTTACTATCTATTATCGTTCAATATCAGTTAATATTTTTCGGATTTTTTGTTATAAGGAATTCTTTGCGTATCATTTATTAGTTATCGACTACAGTAGTGTCGCCTTCCCGACGCTGTTTGGGCCGCCGATAACAAGATGTTCGCCTTTATCCACGCTTAAGGATAGGGCCCTTATAACGGGCTTGTCACCGCACTCATATGCCGTGTAGATCTCCTTCAGATCTATAAGGCTCAATGACCCTCACCTGGTTAACTTAAGTCAGCGCTGAAAAGCTCCGAGTCGTCCATGTCAAACATTTTTTCGGCCAGCTTCTCTACATGCACGCTATCATCTCGGTTGCCGTTCGTCCTGAATGATCTCAAGGTAGAACAAAATAGTAATTGATATCAGACGACGGTTAGTAACACTATTATCGAAATATTTAATACTAAGTATGAGAATCCTCTCATTGTGAGCGAGTGGCCTCATGACCTCCTTTACCTAGACCGGCCAAATCTACAGCGCTCACAGCCATAAGTGGCTGGATTAGGATGAACAATGTGCCCTGGCCTAATGCCATGGGTCGCCCTGGGTTCTGGCGACCTGGTCAGGGCGCACCTCTTATGCTTTTACTCTAAAACAAAACATTCTGAGGAATGGAGCAGACATAACTCATTTTCAATTGTCTTCATTGTCATTCAGAAAGCAAACACCCGCTTTATCAGTGATGAAAATTAAAATTTTGGAGTAAAAATAGGTTTTCCGGACTGCCCAGCCATCCTTATACAAAATGACTCATGATTTGTCGGTCTTCGATAAATTCTCTCGCCACCTCTTAGCCTCATTCAAAGTTACAACATCTATCGCTCCGCCCTGGAAGCTGCCACCCGTCTCTCCTATCTTCTCCTCCATCCAGCCCTCGATCTCAAGATAAGCAGACTTAAGGGCTTCAAGAACCTCTTTGTCTGCCTTCCATAGCCCCCGCTGGTTGGCCTCAAGCAGCCTTCTTCCCATCTCCTCCATCGCCCAAGGGTTGTTCTCTTCGAAAAATTTCCTGTTCTCCTCATCAAGGATAAAAGTCTTAGCTATGTCATCGAAGATCCAGTCATCCACCTCGCTAGTAGTGGCCTCCCATCCATAGACCCGGCCAACTCTCTTGGAGATATCGCTGGCGCCTTTGTAGCCATGCTGCTTCATTCCCTCAATCCACTTGGGATTGAGAAGCTTTGTCCGCACTACTCTCCGGACTTCTTCCGCCAGTGTCCTTATCCCTACATTATCCCTATCCCTTGTGTCTCCGTAATAGATGGCCACCTCGTGACCAGATAATTCTCGGGCTGCACTGGTCAGGCCGCCATGAGTCCCAAAGTAGCAGCAGCACCCAAAGAGATCATACTCATCCGTCACCGTCTTGTTGAATGTGACATCCACGCTTTTGAGCTGGCCGATCATAGCGCTTTTGGATTCTTGGCCAAAGACGCCCTTCCCATAGGCATAGCTGTTCCACTGAAGGAATATATCCGATAGATCCTTCTCCTCCTTCCAGGCCGAGGCATAGACCGCCAGGTTGACGCCGTTTCCATAAGTTCCCGGCAAGCTTGCAAATATCCTTGCCTGCTCTCCGCTCTCTAAGGAGTGCTTCCTCAGATAGTTCATATCCTCCGGCTCATCCAGGCTTGAGATTGCTCGTATGGCCTCATCCAGGTACTCTATGCAGTTGAGGAAGCAATCCCTGGTGATTCCGCTGACTCTCACAGTGATATCGATTCTAGGCCTTCCCATCTCTTCCAGGGGGATGATCCGGAATCCCCGAACCTTTCCGCCTTTCCACTGAGGTTCCGCCCCTATGAGATACATCATCTGGGCTAGCTGCTCCCCATCCGCCCACATGATATCGTTAGCCATCCAGAACATGGCCACATTCTCAGGCAAGCGGCCTTTCTCATCACGGTACTTGTTGATAAGGCTATCAGCTAGCTTTTGTCCCACTCTCCAGGCAGCCTCCGTGGGAATATTTGATGGGTCCAGCGAGTAAAAATTCCTGCCTGTGGGCAAAACCTCAGGCTTTCCCCGTGTTATCAGTCCGGATGGCCCCGGCCCTATAAATCCGCCATCAAAGCCGTGGAGCAGGGAACCAATCTCATCAGAAGCCTCGATCCTGTCGGATAGGTCAATTACCTTATCCCTCATAGCTTTGAGGGCATCATTATCTATTTTTATGAGACGGGCTCCAAAGACCATCTTTGCAGCCTCAGATGGGTCCATTCCTTCCAAGAACGCAGATATAAGCTTCTTAGATAGTATATCCAGGTCCGCCATGTCTTTACATTCCGACAGATCCGTACCCATCAACCCGGCCACCAGCCGTCTCATCTCCGAATCATACCTGAGAATGGAGTTTATAAGCTCAGTTCTCTTTTCGCCCTGTGGCACCTCGCCGAAGATATGCATGCCTTCAGGAATTTGTGTATTGTAAATCTCGGAGATCTTACTATGAGCAATCTCTAAAATATCATCGAACGAAGATTCCTTGATCGACACATTGTCCAAGCTCAGATCCTCGTTTAATTTGGCTTTCCTGAGCAAATCCAAGATGATGTGCTCCAGGACATGCGCCCGTCCTTTATCCGATGCCTTGGTGCGATTGTACTCGGCAATCTTGTCCTCGAGTTCTTTGAGGTCGCCGTACAGCCCTGACTCTGTCATGACCGTCTGCATGTGATCCACAAGGACTGCATAGCTCCTTCTCTTAGCGATCGTCCCCTCCGGTGGGTTATCGGAGTTGTAGATGTACAGATGTGGAAGGTCTCCTATGGCTATGTCGGGATAACAATCCTGAGACAGCGCCAGGGATTTGCCTGGAAGGAACTCCAGGTTGCCGTGGGTGCCCACATGTACCAGAATATCAGCCCCGAAGTCGCGCTCTATGTATTTGTAGGTTGCAAGATACTGATGGGTTGGAGGAACCTCAGGATCGTGAAGGATCTTGCATACCTGGCCGTCGCATCTGGCCCCGGCGCAGCCTCTCTTGGGCTGGACGCAGACCAGGACATTTCCATATCTGACTCCTGTGATCACTATTTTATCCTGATAAACCATGGCCGGAGGAACGCCATCCTTTTCCTCGCCAGGCGGATTGCCCCAGGAATTGCAGATCCTGTCTCGGGCCTGCTGCGACAGGGTATCGAACCATGTCTGGTAATCACTCCTGGACACCATGGCGAGCGCTCCGCCTTTGCTCACTATCTCTTCGATCGGAGTCCATCTGAACTCCGATATGGCCTTGTGGTCTAATATATTGGCGATGAGATCCTTCCCGCTTGCAGGAATATTCTCAATGTTGTATCCGGCCGAGGCCATGCTCTTCATTATTCGGGCGACGCTCTCTAAGGTATCCAGATGGGCACCGGCACCCACAGTTGCCTCCACAGATGCACAAGGATTGTTATGCAGTATGAAGGCTACCTTGCGCTCGGATACAGGCTTTTTCCTTAGGGCCATCCAGCTTCTGACCCTTCGGGCGATCTTATTCATCCTTTCATTTATGCCTGTATGGCGCTCACACTCAGATCCACAGATCTGATCTTTGACTGCAGCCCCAGCGATGATGGGCTCGATCAGGCCCTCGAACTCGGGCATAGCCACCGACCATCCTACGTCATAGCCGCCCATGCCATGGATGTCCTCCAGCCATTCGGCCTCTGATCTATGATAGATGGTCAGAGGATGAAATACTGGGACATCCAGCTTCTTCAGAGCCTGGACGGATCTTTCAACAGAGCCCGCATGGAACAGGGATTGGAGGTTGATGATGGCATCCACCCTTCCTTTGAAATACTCAATCACAACCTCGCCGCTCGACTTTGCTCCCAGCTCCTTGTCGCCCATGCCAAAACAGAAGGCAGGTATGACGTTGAAGTCCGTCTCCAGATCCCGGATCAAGGAGTTCACTATGTCCAGATCCCCGTTTGCCCAGTATGTCCTAAAGAAGAGAATTCCTATGCTTTGATCATGATCCGGCTTATACCATGCCAGGTAGTCCTCCACGGCCTGGAAAGCCTCTGGAGCATCGGGATGGTAAAGCCCCTGCCACAATATTTCCTTCGGCGGCTCGTATTCATAGTCCTGGCCCAGAACCTCCTTTCCCAGATACCTTAACAAATTTCGAGTGTTCTCCAAGCCGCCGTAGACGACGTAAGCATTGATCGTCGCCACTATCCTAGCCGAAACATTGGAGAAAGACCAGAGAGCCTGATCATGTCCGAAGGAGATTATCGGAAGCCACCCTCCGAACCTATCGCTGATCTGCTGGAAGTACTCCTCCTGTTGTGTGGGGTGAATGAGGATGGCCTCAACATTTTCCAACGCATTCAGGCAGTTATCCAACCCTCCGACCTGCTCAAGATCCTGTACAGATCTGATATACAGATCTATATCCAGATCATTGGACGCCTCAATGAGCAGAGCCATATCGCTGCTCCAGGTTAGGGCTCCTAATCGCATGCCATGCCTCCGATTAGAGATCTGAGGGGAATGACGTATGGCCGGTCTAGGTTGTTCATTACCAGGGCCTCGACACCGTAGACGTCCCGGATGTTCTCAGTGCTTATCAGGTCTTTCGGCGTTCCGGCAGCGTAGATCTTGCCGCCTTTAAGTATGGCCAACTTGTCCACGAACCTGGCGGCTAAATTGAGGTCGTGAATGGCCATGACCGCTGAGACATTCTTCTTCTTGACTAGAGAGGTGATGATCTCCATGACCTCTAGCTGGTGTTTCATGTCCAGGTTTGAGGTGGGCTCGTCCAGCAGAAGTACCTTCGGCTCCTGACAAAGAGCCCTGGCTATCAGAACCTTCTGCTTCTGGCCTCCCGAAAGATCACTGAAATCCCTCATTGCCAGATCGTCTAGGTGCAGAAGCTCTATCATCTCGGCCACAATGTCTATATCTACAGGAGAGATTCGCCAGCCCATGTGGGGCCTTCTTCCCATCAGAATAGTATCAAAGACCGTAGTTGCCAGGGGAGGAGCGCCGGACTGGGGAACATAGCCGAAGCATCTTGCTATCTCCTGTCTGCTCATGTTCTCCGTCTCCCGGCCATCGAGGAGGACGCTGCCTTTGGGCTTGAGTATTCTGTCAATACATTTTATCAGGGTGGTTTTTCCCGAACCGTTCGGCCCTACAAGGCCAAGAACCTCGCAATTTCCTACAATCAGATTAAGATCCTCAAGAATCCGGGAGCCGTTGTAGCCAAATGTAAGGCCTTCGATAGTGATATTTACCAAAACTCTTTCCTCCTTCGCATGAACAGATATATGAAGAATGGGACGCCCAGAAAAGATGTCATGATGCCCACTGGAAGTATAACCGGTGCCAGCACCGTCCTTGCAAGTGTATCGGCACCCAACAGCAGCAGTGCTCCGACCAGGGCCGAACCAGGCAGAAGAAAACGGTAATCGTTTCCGATGATCATCCTGACTATGTGGGGACCTACTAGACCTATGAAGCCTATAGTTCCCGTGAAGCATATTACGCTGGCAGTCAGGAGAGAGGCCAGCATCATTGATATAATTCTGGTCCTCTCCACATTAACGCCCAGACTTTTAGCTGTCTCATCTCCAGCTCCAAGGGCGTTGATGTCCCAGGACTTCAGAATCAGGTACGGACAACAGATGATAAGTACAATCGTGACTATGCTCACATTATCCCATGATGAACGGCCAAGGCTGCCCATCATCCAGAAGACCACCTCTTGAACCTGATCTGACCTTCCCACGTACTGCAGGAATGAGGTCATTGCTGAGAAGAGGTACATGATAGCGATCCCTGCCAGGATCATGGTCTCTGAGGTTATTCCTTTATATTTGGCAAGGCCGTAGACTGTGAATGATGCGAGCAGTGTAAACAGGAAGGCATTGCCGATGATCAGATATTCGCCGCCGACAAATCCAGCGCCCAAGACTATAGCTAAAGCAGCTCCGAAGGCTGCCGCTGAAGACACCCCCAGGGTGAACTCACTTGCCAGTGGGTTCTTGAGTATGCCCTGCATGGCTGCGCCGGCCACAGACAGACATGCGCCAGCCACAATACCCAGCAGAATCCTATGAAGCCTGAGGCCCCATACTATGGTATCGGCGAACCAGTCGCTTTCGAACTGGCCCGGAAAGAACTTGGCCAAAATGGCGATATAAACATCCCTGACACTTATATCGGCCGAGCCCAGAGTAGCCGCCACTCCCGCCAGAAAGATTATCCCAATGATCAAGGCAAAGAAGAAGAGCATCTTTCTGCCTGCAAACCGTCTGTACTCTTCGCTGATCTTTTCCTTTCTCAGCGCTGCATTGGGGATCGTTCTATTGGCATCTGAATTCATTGAACCAGCCAGCACAATGTCGAAGCTAAAGGATTATCCCTGGAAATAGGAATAAGCAGATCACTGATTTCCTTGCAAACGTTTTTGAGGCACGGATAACCTTTCTTCATACCAATGTTCCTCCTAAGATACGTTAAATTTGATTGGCCTGAAGATTTGATGTCTTTATTGATAAATTCTTTGGTAAATGTGTTACTAAATCATATAAGTCTTCGGCAATACTTGGAAATGCCAGGTAGCATAAAAATTATGTATAGCACTTTTATGATAGCGTTTTAGAATTTATCTGGCATATATATAGCTATTTGACAGACTATTTCTTCCCACTTTATTCGGAGATTGGCGTATTAAGTAATACTTATACCTTAATTATTACTTAAAAAAAGAAATGCCCTGAGCAGAGATTATCCTCTCATCATCAAGGGCTCTGCCAACCTCTCCGAGAAAAAGCTCAATGCCCCATCATTTGTCACTACTTATTTCTGGATAGACGAATATCCTTCCTTCAGTCCAATTTAGCCCCAAGAGCTGCAAATACTCCTTATAAACCGACTCCGGATCAAGGTTTGCCGTAGGATGTATAACCTTTGCCAGATATGTGAGTCCTACAATCTGGTCGGGCCCGGCCATGAAGTCCCAGTCGAAGATGTAGACCTTATTATTCTTCACCGCAGGCACGCTAGTTGCAGCAGCTCGGTTGAGGATCGCGTTGACAGACTTCTCCAGGCCCACGGCATCCTGGGAGGGCGCAGCAGCCCAACCAATAGCGGTAGCAGTTGATGAAGTCGTTTGACGCTTGATTATTATATCCGGTTTCTGCGAGACTACATACTCCCAGTTGATCACTGGATAAGGATCTGTGAGCTTGTTGACAATGTTAAAGCAATTGGCTGCTTTGAGCATAGCACCAGCTCCCGATTTAGGTCCCATAGCAGAGAGGTCAGCTCCCTTATCAGACCATTCCACATAAACCTTGGGCATAGTCGTTCCACTCACGGCCTTCTGTATGTTCGCGGTCTTTTCATTATACCAATTTATGTAATCCTTTGCCTCCATCTCTTTGTTCAAGATCCGTCCCAGCTTCTCCATTTCGACGGTCATATTTTCGGGCTGGTAGAAATCTAGGCCAATACAGGTTATATTCTTAAAAGGAGACATCTTCTTGGCAATGGCATCAATTCCATAAGATTTGCCGGGATAAATGTAGCCTATCACGATAATATCCGGAACAATTTGATCTCCATTACCTTTGGCGATTGCTCCTATCATCTCATAATCGAGAGAATTAAAAGTGCCCACAGATTGCTTGTTTTTGAGAGTGGGGAAGTAGTATCCCTTTGATTTCACAGTATCCGACACACCCACTATCCTATCGCCCGCGCCGAGCATGATCACAGCCTCGGCAGCATCTCCATTCGTAACTATAATCCTCTGTACCGGCATTTGCAAAGTAACCGTTCTGCCCTCCGTATCGTTCAGGGTCACGGGATAGTCCGAGGCGATTGCTGCTGGCACCAGAAGAAGGCAGAGGATCAGAAAGACTGAAGAGATTTCCAGCCATTTATATCTCATTTAAATCACCTGATTTGATTTCATGAAGCTCAAAAAATCATCGAGGCTCATGGCTTTTTTCCATAAATGCTTTCAGGGAATTGAGCCACAGTGCCATTCCATGCAGGTCTAAAGGTTGAAATGGACACATTACGAGCAGTTGAATCGAAGAGCGCCCCTGCGGTAGGCATGAGTTTATCGTAATCCTGAATATCGAAGAAACCACCACAGGTACAGGGCAGCCAATCCGCGGCTGAGGTATACCTCGACTTGGTGAACTCCAGCTTCATGTCCTTCTGAATTTTGAAGCTGCCTACCCAGCTTTTATCTTCCAAAATCAACGGGTTATGCAATCCTTGTGTTTCGATGCTGTACGGTTTTGCTGCGGTGTCAATAATCGGCCTGGACTGAAGCATTGATACATGAATAGTGCCCTCATTCATATCATCATTGATCTTCATGTGGGTCATTCCATACCCGCTGGCTAACTCAGTAGGGGCTGTACAGTTCAGGTCCACAGCAATATCGCCGATATAAGCACGCGCATACTCCATCTGGTGCTCCATCTCATTTCCCTCTTGATAGCTCTTGGCATCAGTTTTGTCCTTCAGGAGCGAGTTATAGATAACAGGATGAGATGCATACCATCCTGTTCCATAGGAGAAGCCCATAATTGCCTGAGTCATCTGGTTTTGTTTGGTGTAAGATATGACGCTGCTGGCCCCGGAGTCGTATTGTTTCACCTTTCCATAGCTATCTATAATATAATAGATATCGCCACCAAGAACAGTGCTTCCAGATGTTTTTTGCTGAGAGTTCAAGACATCGGCCTCTTTAAAGGTCCCACTGCCGTGCATGTACTCATGGAGGGAGAGGTTGTTGGTGTTTACCTTGGAATTTTCCATCACATAACCAGTCCCTTCTACAGATTCCTGCTCATTATTCGTATACTTAAACGCAGTAGATCCGTAATAATATTCCACGGGATTTAGGTTCTGGACCAGACCCGTAGACAATCCTATAGTTATGAACAACAGCAGACCTGCTGCACATAACTTTTTTTTAAGCCCTACATTACGTTTCATATTGATCCCTCATCGATCCTTATGCTATGTTCGATCGTGATACAACTAAGTAATATTTAATCCTTGCTTAGTATGAAAAAATAAGTGGTAATGTAGGATTAATATGTAAAGATAACATGAATTCTAAAAATAAGTATATAAAAAGCATGTATTAGAAAGATATATATGCCTAAAGTAATATCAGCTATCATCCCCCCATAATAGCGAACAGCAAATGAGGCAATTGCCTGCATTTGCTGATTTATTTACCAACTATAGTTTTCCTTAATCGAGTAAATGATAATAAGACAAAAGTTTATATCACTAAGTAATATTATCATGGCATTGAGAGTGATAATTGTTGCACCATCTTAAGAGAAGAGTAGTCCCATTCACATCAATCGTAGGCCAGAATGACATGAAGTATGCACTTATTCTCAATGCCGTTAATCCAAGAATAGGCGGAGTTTTAATAAGGGGCGAGAAAGGAACGGCTAAATCCACTTCGGTCCGGGCATTAAGCGACCTGTTGGAGGATATTCCCGTAGTAGATGGCTGCCCATTTAACTGCGATCCCTACAACCAGGAGGAAATGTGCGATATCTGCTACGATCGCAGCCTGAAAGGAGAGATCAATGTCGTAACACACAGGACACCAGTAATTGATCTTCCACTGGGAGCTACAGAGGACAGAGTTGTTGGATCTCTTAATGTGGAAAGGGCCATAAAAGAAGGTATCAAAGCCCTTGAGCCGGGAATTCTAGCAGCCGCCAACCGGGGGATACTCTATATTGACGAGGTAAACCTCCTGGATGACCATGTGGCAGATGTCCTGCTAGACTCAGCCGCTATGGGTGTCAATACAGTAGAGCGCGAGGGAGTCTCGGTCGCGCATCCTTCGAAATTCATACTAGTTGGAACCATGAATCCCGAGGAAGGAGAGCTGAGACCTCAGCTTTTGGATAGATTTGGCCTGCAGGTAAGCGTCCAGGGAATCGAGGATGTGGATTCGAGGGTGAGGATAGCCCGCATGGCGGAAAAATTCGAGATCGATGCTGAGGGATTTGCCAGAGAGTTCGCTTCTTCACAAGAGGAGCTTCGTTCACGAATTTCTGCTGCCAGGAAGATTCTCAAATCCGTCGCTATGGATGATACCCACCTAAGATCTATTGCTATGACATGCAATGATCTTGGAGTTAAGACTCATAGAGCAGAGATCGTGATCACTAGGACGGCTAAGACCATAGCTGCTTTCGAAGGAAGGACGGAAGTAAATCAGGAAGACATTAGAAAAGCCATGGAGCTGGCATTAGCTCACAGGATGAGGAGCAGGCCCTTTGAGCAGCCTACATTGAACAAGGAGCGCCTGGAGAAGTCCATGCCCCAGCATCAACATGAGCATCCGCACCAGCAACCTCAGAATCAGAAGAAGAAGAACGAGGAGAGGCCGCAAGAGAGTAATCAGCAGCAGGATACCGGCCAGGGTGAAGCTGCTCAAGCACAGGAGAAAATTTTCGAGATAGGAGACTCGATTGATGTCAGGCAAATAAACATGCCCCGAAAGCGAGATAGGATACATAGGAGGAAGACTAGCGGCCGGAGAATGAACACCCTAGCCCTCCGCAATACTGGAAGGTACCTGCGCCATAGGATGCCCACAGAGAATAAGGACATAGCCATCGATGCCACCATCAGAGCCGCTGCCCCTTACCAGCATCTGCGGACGGGAGTGAATGCTATCAAAGTGCATGAACAGGACATCCGGGAGAAAGAGAGGATTAGAAAGACATCTGCGGTTGTATTGTTCGTAGTGGATGCCAGCGGCTCAATGGGCACTGTGAGAAGGATGGAGAGCGCCAAGGGAGCTGTCCTTTCCATGTTGATGGACTCCTATCAGAAGAGGGATAAAGTCGGAATGGTTGTCTTCCGGGGAAAGGATGCCGAACTCATTTTGCCTCCCTGCGCCAGTGTCGATCTGGCATTAAACAAGCTAAGGGAGCTTCCCACCGGAGGAAAGACACCTCTTTCCGCGGGCCTTTCCCGAGGACTGCAGCTTTTGCAGGGCGAAATGAAGAAGGATGCGGAGGTCAAGCCCATGATGGTTCTCATATCTGATGGCAGAGCCAACGTAGCCTTGGGGGGAAGCATAAAGGAGGAACTGAAGGAGATCTCAGAGAGGGCTCGACAGTCCGGCGTACAAACAATTGTAATTGATACAGAGATTGTAGAGTCATCCTTCATGGATATGAGGCTAGGCTACTGTAGAAATATCGCTGATGACACCGGCGGTCGATATTATCCCATATCCAGCCTCAATCCTGAGGCGTTATACGGCATAGTGAATAAAGAGCAGCAGCTTCTTTTCGAAAGGAACGCCTGAATGATTGAGATACGTGATTTGACCAAGGATTACAACGGAAATACTGTTATAGCCGGTCTAGATCTCAAAGTGGAAAAGGGAGAACTCTTCGGATTCCTCGGACCTAACGGCGCTGGAAAGACAACGACAATTCGCATACTTACTACTCTGACAAAGCCTACATCGGGACGTGCCTTCATAAATGGCTTCGACATTGTCCAGGAGCCTGTAAAGGCCAAGGCAGAGTTCGGGATAGTTCAGCAGCATATGAGCCTTAACAAGGACTTATCGGTAAGGGAAAACCTTGAGCTGCATGCTAGACTTCATCATATTTCCCAGGATGAACGAGAAAAACGCATAGAAGAACTGCTGGAATATGTCGAGTTGAGTGAACACGCGAATAAGCTCATAGATGATCTATCTGGCGGCCTGAAGAGGCGAACCATGATCGCACGTGCACTGATACATCGACCCAGGCTACTCATACTTGATGAGCCAACTGTCGGCTTGGATGCTCAAACCAGAAGAAAGGTATGGGATCTTATTAGGAGGATGAACTCCGACGGCTCAACTGTGTTTCTGACAACACACTATATCGAGGAGGCTGAGGCTTTATGCAATCGGGTAGGAATAATTCATCACGGCAAGCTGATAGCTCTTGGTACACCTCTTGAGCTGCGTCAAAAGCTGGGCCTAGTCACTGTCGAGACCTGTGGAAACGGCAACAGCACACAATACAAGTATTTCCCAGCTAAGAAGGAAGCTGCTGAATATGTTCAAAGATTGCCCAATCGAGAAAAAATCGTTATGCGAGAGTCCAACCTGGAGGACGTATTTGTTGAGATCACAGGTCAGAAGGTTCTGGAAGGGTAGCATAGACGCCTATACGATCATCTGGTCAGATCTGATGGTGTTGAAGCGCAGGCCGGGCAGGTATCTCATCACTACGCTAATCAGCCCAATCCTCTACCTTGTAGCATTTGGCTGGGGGCTGGGCAGAGGAATGAGCGTCAATGGAACGAGCTATCTGGAGTTCGTGATACCAGGCATCATAGCCCTAACTGCTATGAATACGAGTTTCAATGGCGCAGGAACTCGCCTAAACGTCGATAGGCTCTACTTCAGAAGTTTCGACGAATGCCTTATGGCACCCATTGGCCTGCCTTCTCTACTGCTCGGAAAGGCACTGATAGGTGTGATGCGCGGTCTAGTAAGCTCCTTAGCATTCATTTTGACTGCCCTCATCATAGCCCCTAAATTCCATGTAGGAATTATGTTCCTATTAATACTATTACTAACGTGTCTGGTCTTTTCTTTCCTGGGAGTTTTGGCCGCTCTTCTTGCCAAGTCCCACCAGGATTTGGCTACCTTCAGCAGCGTGATACTGTTGCCAATGACTTTCCTCGGAGGCACCTTCTTTTCCCTGAGCCAGATTCCGACTGTTTTAAAGTTGGCCCTTTATATACTCCCTTTAACTCACTCAAGCATCTGCTTAAGAGCCGCTGCATTGGATCAACCCGTTCCTTTGGGATCTTTATTTGCCATCATCTGTTTCTTAATAGCATTCTCCTTGGGATGTATGGTTGTTCTAAAAAGGATTAGTGTGTAACGCAAATTACGGGGGGTCAGGGGTTAGATCACCGGCTCAGCAAATTCAGGATTTTCAAGATATGTCTGTTGCCGAGATAACTGAAATCCATTTGTATCAAGCAAGATAAGAAAGTAATTAAACTATATTGGACTTTACGCAAGTAAACTTTATATAACATCCTTCCTTCTCTCATTTGGTGTTAATATGCACATAATGGAGGGTTTCTTGCCTTTGTACTGGTGCGTGTTTTGGTACATACTCGCGCTGCCAGTAGTTGCTTATGGAGCTTACAAAATGAACTTAATGATCAAAGAGAATCGTGACCTTTTGCCTTTGCTTGCCGTCTCCGGCGCCTTCATTTTCGTCCTATCCTCCCTGAAGATGCCCTCAGTCACAGGAAGCTGCTCCCATCCTACGGGTACCGGCATCGGTGCGATACTCTTCGGGCCGTGGATTACTTCAGTTCTATCAATCATAGTCCTGATTTTTCAGGCACTATTCCTCGCGCATGGTGGCCTAACTACATTGGGAGCAAACACATTCTCCATGGGCATAGTCGGACCAATCGTGGGCTATCTGGTTTATAAAGCGTGCATGAAACAAAATGTGAATATGTACCTCGCTGTATTTCTAGCGGCGTTATTCGCAGATTGGTTCACATATATCGTTACATCCATCGAGCTTGCGCTGGCCTTCCCAGCCTCATCTGGAGGAGTGCTGGCATCTTTCGAGGCATTCCTGGGCGTCTTTGCCATAACACAGGTCCCACTGGCCATTGTTGAAGGAGCTGTAAGTGCGCTCATGTTCAAGTACATCGTCCAGCTCAGGGGTGACGTCCTGTTAAAGCTCAACGTGGCATCTCCAAGCATTATTAAAAAGCTACAGGAGGCTTCCACATGAAGCTCGAGTACATAACTCTTGGGATTATCGTGATATTCATCGCAGCCTTTGCATATACCAGTTCAACCGGAAACCACGAGTGGGGAGGTGCAGATGATCAGCCAGCAAATGTCATAAATGACCTGACCCATGGGTCGTACCACCCCTGGTTCAATAGTGTATGGACGCCGCCCAGCCCTGAGATAGAGAGCTTGCTTTTCGCCTTGCAGGCTGCCTTCGGCGCAATCATCATCGGCTATTTCCTGGGTTACTACCGGTGCATGTCGAAAGCTAAAGCTGCGACACCTCCCGAGGAAAGACAAGAAGGAAATTTGGATGCACGACCTGCTAGATGACTACGCTCATTCCAACGCTCTGAGAAACACGAGTCCGAGGCTAAAGCTGCTGCTCGGCCTCGGAGCCATGCTCCTTTGCATCTCCTCAGTCACGCCGATAGCGCCTCTATTCATAGCCGTTACCATGAGTTTCATAACTGTTAGATTAGCAAAAATTCCAGTGCGCTTTTACTCCACACTGCTGCTAATACCCTTATCCTTCGCTCTGCTGAGCGCAGCTGTTGTGGCCTTCATGCATGGCGGAGGCGATCAATTATTTGCCTTTAATATCTTTGGCATCAGCTTGGGCATCAGAGAAGACGGAGCCAACCTGGCTCTGCTCTTGATCGCCAGGACCTTTGGGGGCATGTGCTCCTTATTCTTCATAGCCCTGACCACACCCATGATAGAGATCTTCTCAGTGCTGAAGTCCCTGGGTCTGCCGGACTTCCTGGTCGATCTTTCCATGCTGATGTACAGGTACATTTTCGTCTTTATAGACCAAGCCGCTGTGATCCACAATGCCCAGGTGATGCGATTAGGAGATGCAGGAGTTAAAAACACTCTGAACTCCCACGCCATGCTTTCGAGCGTTCTATTTTTGAGGGCATGGGAGCAGGGCGAGAGGCTAATCGTGGCCATGGATGCCAGGTGTTACGATGGCAAGCTCAGTCTTACAGAATATGTTAATAAGGCGGAGCCGAGAGCGATCTTTGCCGTGATGGGATATATGGTCTTTGTTGCAGTTATTGCTTTTTTAACCAAAGACTTCCAACTGCTGTGAGGATATATGACATTCATCATTGAAACCAGAAATGTTGGCTATTCATATGGAGATGGAATAGAAGCCCTGAAAGATGTTAGCATATCGTTAGAGGAAGGCCGCAAAGTTGCCCTTGTGGGGCCTAACGGGGCAGGCAAATCCACACTCATGCTCATGTTTAATGGCATCCTCCGGCCTACTTCTGGAGAAGTTCTCTTTCACGACCAAGATTTGCGGTATGATTCCGCCTCCCTCAGGGAAATAAGGCGCAAGGTTGGTATGGTCTTCCAGAACTCAGACGATCAGATCTTCGCACCTACAGTTTACCAGGACGTGGCCTTCGGTCCGGTGAACCTGGGATTTCCTGATGAGAAAGTGAAGAGGTATGTAGGTTATGCCCTTGCCTACGTTGGCCTCTCAGGCTACGATCGGCGTCCACCTCACCACCTCAGCGGCGGCGAGAAGAAGAGAGTAGCCATAGCTGGCATTCTGGCCATGGAGCCCGAGGTGATTATCCTGGACGAGCCAACCTCTAACCTCGACCCGGCCAGCTCTGAAGAAATTATGGATATGCTGGACGAGCTTAACTGTGGAGGGAAGACTGTGATCATCTCCACACATGATGTAGAGCTGGCGTATCGCTGGGCCGACGAGGTTATCCTGATGGAGAATGGCGGAGTGCTCCACCGAGGCACCGGACAGGAGGTTTTCGGAGACGCGGAGCTGATCAAGAGAGCCAGGCTGAAGCTGCCAATTGTGGTAGACCTCTACAAAGAACTTGTCGGACGAGGTTTGTTGAGAGATTCTAATCCACCCAGAAATGTCCTAGAGCTTACCGATCTTGTGGAGTCCAGAAACCAAGGGACGATATCCAGAGGGGCCTTAGGTACAATCCACATCTGCAACGTGGATAAGGTAGGCCCAGAAGAAATTAAGAGCATTCTTGATGAGTCACACGTAAGTTATACTGGCGCCATGGGGACGAACGCCAAGATGCTGGCGGAGCAAGTCGGGATACACTTAGACTTTACCTACGGCGTCATAGATAAGTGCATCCTCAAGGCTCTGACGGGCAAGGCCTCACTGATAATGACCTCCGGCGGAATGGTAGACCACTCCGTTAAAAGGATTCGGGCCTATTGCGAAGAGTCCGGAGCTAAGATAGAAGTGGTCAAGCTCTATTCTCCTGCTGAATCTAGCGTGAACTCAGACAGGCGGAAGATATTGAGCCAAAAGGATTCCACAAAGCCGATAGAGGCGACTCAGTAATGGCTCACGAAGAACACGCTCATGACAAGGAACACTTGCATGATGAACACATGCACAGTCATGAGAGCCATTGCGGTCATCATCATGTTCACGGGGTTGTAGATCCCTCCCTGCTGGCTACCCGAAAAGGGATCACGACCATCAAATGGTCATTAGCTGTGCTGCTGGCAACGGCCCTGATTCAGATGGCGGTAACTTCATACTCGGGAAGTGTCGCTCTTCTTGCAGAAACGATCCATAATTTCGGCCATGTCGCTACTGCTATTCCTCTCTGGATTGCCTTTTCTCTGGCCCATCGCAAGTCAAGCAAGCAGTTCACTTACGGCTATGGTAGAATCGAAGATCTGGCGGGTTTGGCCATCGTGCTGATCATCCTAATAAGCGTCATCATCACCGGCTACGAATCCATTGATAGGCTATTTCATCCTCAGGCGGTAAGTCACCTGTTTGAAGTGGCCCTGGCAGCTCTTATCGGCTTCTTAGGTAACGAAGCAATGGCCGTTTATCGCTGTCGTGTAGGAAATGAGATCAACAGTGCTGCTCTGGTGGCTGATGGCTGTCATGCCAGAGTGGACGGCTTGGCAAGCCTGGCGGTCTTCTTTGGTGCAATTGGAGTCTGGATGGGTTATTCCTGGATGGACCCTCTCATCGGTATTATCATCACAGTAGTCATCCTCTGCATTGCCTGGAACTCTGCAAAGGTGGTATTCTGTCGCCTTATCGATGGAGTCGAGCCTGAGGTGGTTGATGAAATCATGGAGGCCGCAAGCCATGTTGAAGGTGTAAGGGGGATCACCAATGTTCGAGTGAGATGGCTGGGGCACCAGATCCATGCTGAGATTAACCTGACCGTATCCGATGATATCTCTGTGGAGGATGGGCATGAAATCGCCAAAGAGGTGCAGCACCAGCTTATGCATCACCTGAGTTACCTATCAGGAACCACTATCCCTGTCGATCCTCTTGTAGCTTCAGGTGAGGAGCATCACATTACAGGTGTGCATGCACACGGAGACATGCCCCTCCACTTGCATTTATGAACCTGAAATCAGAGGTCTTAAAATGATTACAAAGAAAGAATCATGTGACACCTTGCGAATATTGGTTGCAGAAGACAACCTCTGCGACCAGGAGCTGATGATGAGATTTCTGAAGTACATGGGCCTCCGCGCAGAATTTGCGAATAATGGGCTTGAGGTTCTTCATGTCTTAGAAAGCCGGTCTTACGACGTGATTCTGATGGACATACAGATGCCTGAGATGGACAGCCTGGAGGCAACCAGAGTTATCCGCCAGCAAAGGCATGATCAAAGCACAAAGATTATCGCGATAACCGGATGCGACAAAAAAGGCGATCGAGAGGCGTGTATTCAGACGGGAATGGACGAATATATATGCAAGCCTGTAAAGAGAGAGGATCTCGACAATGCGCTAAGCTGCTGTTATCTTTAACAACTCTGAAAACCACTTGGATATCATACCTCCCAGACTGCGAGAACGTTATCCACGTTTATGTAGTCTCTTCTTCCATCATTCTCAAGAACCAGAACGCCATCGGCGCTCCCCACAACTTTGCCTTTGATCCTGTCCGCTTTTCCAGTGCCGAAATATGCCTCTATAGTCTTGCCATAGAGATGCTCGGATACAAATTTGTCCAACATGGCTCTCATCTTTACGGATAATAATCCAACAGTACTATTTATAATTTTCAACAGATAAACTTGATCAAGGAAAAGCTCATTTGATAAATTTCTCTTAATTTGGGCAAGGATTCTTTAAGCCCACATCCCGCAGGTAGGTCATTAAGAATTCTGAATTTTTCAGTTTTACAAATTGGGATTTAGGATTTAATTATGAACGCGTTTATGGTTAAAATAAATATAAGCAATTAAAATGAGGTCCAAGCAGGTCAATACGTCTAAAGAGAAATTGATGTTATAATTATTAGAGAATATAATTCTAGCTCAAGATTAAGTGATCGCTTCTATGTGATTTTTCAGAAAATCGTTATCAGGAAAAATACTAGGTTTTGGAAGTTGCACCTGCGGGATGTGGGTTTAAGCTAAGGGCAATGGTCGGCCATCTCCACTAGGATCTGAATTTGTTAAATCAAGAAGCACTCCATAATCGATATTCTCCATGAACCTCTTTTCTCGAGAATCCCTTGTATTAAATTTCAGAATATTGATCGCGTCTCCTTCGGATGGTGATAACAAACGGGTGATCTTTTCAGGATACCGGGAGTAATTGCATAGCAAGCTTTCTCCGAGAGCATGGAGCCTTCCGCAGTTCCCCCATTGATTGGCAATGGCCAGATGCATTTGCTCCCCGAGCCTTGCCTCCCAAATAAAATGAGAATTGTCATCGCTCCAGAGAGCAGACACACAAAGGAGGTCAGCGCCTAGCTTTGCCAGAGAATCGGAAGCTTCCGGGAACATCAGATCGTGACCGATGAGCATGCCAATTCTGGCGAACGGAAGGTCAAAGGTCGCAAAACCGCCCTTCCCAGGTATGGCCCATCTCCAGTCATTTGATGAGAGATGAACTTTTCTGTATTTGCCCACGATGCCATTAGGACCAATCAGAACTGAGGCATTATAGAATCCCTGTTCATCCATCTCAGCCATGCCCAGGACTATGAAGAGATCCTTTTCCCGCGCTTTTTCAGCAATGAGATCCGTTGTACTCCCAGGAATCTCCTCCGAGCACATCTTTGCCTCCTCTGAATTGGCAATTGTCCCAGATGTGAAAAGCTCAGGCAATACAATAAGATTGATCACCTGCTCATCTTCGGCTACTTTGGCCACAGATTCGTCTATAAGCTGAAGCGCTTTCTTCGCATTGGCTTCAACATCCAGGGGTTTGGAGCTGAACTGCAGTGTTGCGGCTGTAAATTCGGCTGCTTCCGGCAAACCGAGCAAGAACTCGATATTGATGTGAGAGTATGGATCTAACGATATATTTCCATAGCATTGGGGCCGCCTACCGCTCAAAGTATTTTGCGATATGATGCCGCTCAAGGGCAAAGCGCCGTAGATGATAGTATCGTCTGGAGAGCTGATCCGAACTACCGCTTCTCCCTGGGGATCTATGATATAGGATTGTGCACGATTGCAGTCCATAATCTTGTCCCTACCCGTCCGGTTGCAGGCCAGGATATACATGCTGTTTTCAAAGGCTCTGGCTCGCCAAAAATTTTCTGGATTGTGGTGCTCCGGAGGCCAGTTGGCAGGGACCATCAGAAGCCTCGCCCCTTGCAGAGCTGCAATCCTTGCTGGCCTGTAGAAGTACGCATCGGCACAAATCACAAAACTCAGGGCTCCAAACTCGGTCTGGACTACAGGAACTGGGAGATTGCCCTTTGCTGCCCATAGATTTTCCCTGAAGGCAGGAGATAGCTTACGATATCTGGCCACAACGCTTCCTGTCGGCCCGAGCAATGCTGCAGAATTGTAGAATATGCCGGTTTTGGAATCGCGCTCGGGCATGCCGATGCAGATGTAGCAGCCATGCTCTTTTGCAATCCGACCGAATGCCTCCGTTGTGGGCCCGGGAATGCTCTCGGCCATTGGAGCAATTTCCTTTCTGCTCTCAAAGGCATAGCCGGTGGTGGCAAGCTCAGTATTTACGATGATTTGGGAACCTTTTTGGGCCGCTTCCTTATTCATGGCTAATAATTTGGCGATATTTTTATCTTTTTCCTTCCAGAAAATAGAGGCGTGAATAAGGGCGATCTTCAGTTCTTCATAGGGCACCTTATTAATGTCGCCACTAAAATTCGAAACCATTTGACTCTTCCTCGCAAAATTATTGAAGCCCACCTGAAAACGTATTTAATCAACCCAGCTGGCTTTAGCTTAAAAAATGTTTCGTTATGCGATAGGAGGGTTCATGAGGCACTCCAGAGAGGTGATGGACCAATCGAAACACTTAAATTCAACTAAATTTACCTTAAATCAAATTTGCTTTATTTAGAGGGAAAGAGCATGGGTAGGAGGGCAGATAGGACCGTTTTGAAAAGCTTTATGTGGAACCTATTCGGTTTCTCCTTCGCGATCTTGCTGCTTGCATCCTCTGGAGAAGGAACAGACTGGCCTCAGTTCCAGAGAGACGAGACTCATTCCGGACTTTGTACCGATGAGGTTCTGCTGATACCTCAGATAAAATGGTCTGCAGATCTCTATAGCGTTTCAGCGACTCCTATCATATCTTCAGGCCTGGTTTATGCTCTGACCGATAATGGCTCTCTATCTGCAATGGATAAGAAGACCGGAGAGATGAGATGGCGGTCTCAGATAAATGGCTGGACATTGCAGACTTCAACTCCGACCTGCAACGGTGATAAGATCTTTGCCGCCACTGATTCGGGAGTCCTGGCAGCCTTCAATGCATCAAACGGCCGGAAGCTATGGAGCCGAAGCCTGACGAACAAGAGATTTGAGGGACCTTTGACCTGTTCAGAGGGACTGATCTATCTTGGCGAGGGCAGTGCCTACGGCAAATCCCAAAAACGATATTTTTGCTTCGACGAAGATGGAGATGAAATCTGGAATATTACCAGAAACACCACAGGATATCAGTGGTGTGGTGCCTGTGTCGCAGGCGACTACCTGATCTTTGGCGAGAACGACGGAGTTCTTCTTAGCGTAGATCGAAGGATTGGCAAAGTGGCGGACAAGCTGAACTTGAATAACCGCTCTCGCCTCTCTTTTGCCAAGGCAGACTCAGGCCGCATCCGTGCCTCTGCCTCATTCCATGATGACTATGTCTACACAACCTCAGAGTCTTCACCCTGTATAGGATACGCCTGGAAGATTGGCTTTGACACGAAATCTGGACTGTTCGAGAACCGTGGCTGGAGTTCGCTCGTAGGTTTCAGCACTTCCACGCCCGTGGTCTTCAAAGGCAGGGTCTATCTGGGCGCAGGAGAGCATGGCCACCCTGGAGAAATTATCTGCCTGGATGACTCCAGTGGAAAAGAGATCTGGTCCTATCCTCTGGATGCAGGAGTCAAGGCTTCTCCGGCTCTCTCTTTGAATGGAGACAGGGTTCGAATCTGTTTCACCACTGCCCGAGTAAACGGATCAGTATACTGTCTGGAGGATGCTGGAGACAAGGGGCTCTTGATGTGGGAATCCAACCCTCCGGACGATGGATACATCCTGGGAGGAGTGGCCATCTCCGATGGGCTCATATATTTCGGAACTGAGGGCGGGAAGCTCTACTGCCTCGGCGAGGCTCCTTTCCGGTCATAGCAAAAGGCGCGATCATTCTGCAATATTGATTAAGAAAGAGGTTTAGATCCATGAGTATCGAAAATCCAATCGAATTAAGGGGGCTGATGCTGTTGGCTGTTATTCTGATGGCAGCCCTCATCCAGCCCGTGTACAGCATGGAATATGAAGGCGGGCCGCAATTCCACTTAGACCCACCGCACACAGGAAGCTTGGCTTTATCAGTCCCCAAGGACAACCAGACGGTCTGGATCAGCGAGAACATCAGCGCTCAACCCGGATCCTCGGTATCCGTGGCCGAGGGCAAGGTCTTCGTGAACTGCATAAATCACCTTGTCTGCATGAACCAGAGTTCAGGAAAGGTCCTGTGGAACTCATCCTTCGAGGCCACACCTGATACTTGCAACGTCCTGGGTTTCACGCCTGTCTATGATGACGGAAAGGTGTTTCTGTCGGCTTTCAAGACGGTTTGCCTCAGCGCCGAGGATGGAAAAGAGCTTTGGAACTTCACACCTCGAACAGGAAGGGGCGCTGTGGATGGCAGCCCTGTAGTGAGCGATGGCAAGGTAATGGTCAGCGATTGGGACGGTCATCATTATTACTGCCTTAACGAATCTACTGGAAGGGAACTCTGGAACTTCACCGTGATGGGCGACGCCCAGTCCACTCCAGCCATATCTGAGGGCAAAGCAGTATTCGGAGGCTGGGAATGGGGCGAGGGTGGCAAGATATACTGTGTTCATCTGGAGAACGACTCTGAGATCTGGAACCTCAGCACCGAAAACTCGCCTTGCGGATCAGCTGCCATCTCCAAAGGCGTGGTTTATATGACCACATTTAATTTCGAGGGAGATGGAGACATCCTGGCCCTATCGCTGCAAAACGGATCGGTGCTCTGGAAAGCGAAGATTGAAAGGACGGACGCCACTCCAGCCCTGGCACAAGGCAAAGTCTACATCTGTGGAGGAGTCGATGGATTCAGCAATCTGTCCACTTATTGCTTCGACGCCATCACTGGAAAGTTGATCTGGAAAACATCACCTAATGAAAAAATAGGCGACTGGAGGTGCTCTCCTGCTTATGCAGACGGTCTGGTGTTCGCCGGTAAACTGAACAACTCTGAATATGTCGGATTATGCGCCCTCAATGCCACAACAGGTGAACTTGTATGGAGCTATTCTGGCGGAGGATCTTCTCCAGCCATAGCGGGCAGCACGATTTTCAGTATAGGTGGCGACAAGGTCTATGCATTCAGCGATCGAGAGAAAAACCAGGGGCTAAAACCTGTTGCCTTCCTCTTTTTCCTGTGCTTATCTATGATCTTTTAGTAAGTGATTTTAAAGGAATGATATAAGGTCTTCCAAGGTAATCCATCACTATGGCCTCGACCCCATAGACCTCTCGGATGTTTTTGGCGTTCAGAAGATCGGAAGGTTCTCCTGCTGCATAGATTTTGCCGCCCTTGAGGATTACCATCTTATCAACAAACCTGGCGGCTAAATTCAGATCATGTAACGCCATGACCACTGAGACATTCTTCTTCTTGACCAGATAGGCTATGATCTCCATGACCTCAAGCTGGTGTTTCATATCCAGGTTTGAGGTGGGCTCATCCAGTAGCAGGATCTCTGGCTCCTGACAAAGAGCCCTGGCTATCAGAACTTTCTGCTTCTGGCCTCCTGAAAGATCGCTGAAATCTCTCATTGCGAGATCCTCCAGGTGCAGAAGCTCTATCATCTCAGCCACAATGTCTATATCTTCAGGAGAGATTCGCCAGCCCATATGGGGCATTCTTCCCATTAGAATAGCATCAAAAACTGTAGCGATCTGGGGAGGAGCGCCGGACTGGGGGACATAGCCGACGCATCTGGCTACCTCCTGCCTGCTCATGTTCTCCATCTCCCGGCCATCGAGAAGTATGCTTCCTTTTGGCTTGAGTATCCTGTCGATGCATTTTATCAGGGTGGTCTTTCCCGAGCCGTTTGGGCCGACCAGCCCCAGCACCTGAGAATCCTCGACCACCAGATCGAGGCCATCAAGAATCTTGGAGCCGCTGTAGCCAAAAGAGAGGCCTTTGATGGCGATGTTTACCAATACTCCTTCCTCCTTCGCAGGAAGAGATATACGAAGAACGGAACACCAAGAAAAGATGTCATAATGCCCACTGGCAATATCACCGGTGCTAATAGAACCCTAGCAAGCGTATCTGAACCCAGGAGAAGCAGCCCGCCCACCAATGCTGAACCCGGCAGAAGGAACCTGTGATCTCCGCCTATGGCCATCCTGGTTATATGGGGTGCGACCAGGTCTATGAAGCCAATCGTTCCAGTGAAGCAAATTATGCTGGCAGTTATGAGCGATGCCAGCATAGTATATATCACTCTTGTCCACTCCACATTCACGCCCAGGCTTTCGGCGGTCTCATCGCCAGCTCCGAGGGCATTGAGATCCCATGACCTGATGATGAGATAGGGGAAACAGATAATAAGAACGGCTGCGACTATCTCCACCTTCTCCCAGGATGATCGACCAAGGCTGCCCATCATCCAGAAGACAACTTCGTGAACCTGATCCGATTTGCCAACGTACTGCAGAAAGGATGTCAAGGCCGAGAAGAGATACATGATAGCGATTCCCGCCAGGATCATGGTCTCAGGTGTTACTCCCTTGTACTTGGACAGGCCATAAACTGCAAGAGAGGCCAGAAGTGTGAAAATAAAGGCATTCCCGATGACGAGCCACTGCCCGCCAACGAAACCTGCGCCCAGTATGATGGCTAATGAGGCTCCGAAGCTGGCGGCAGACGAGATTCCCAGGGTAAAAGGGCTTGCCAGGGGATTCTTCAGGATTCCCTGCATCACAGCCCCTGCAACCGCCAGCCCCATGCCTGCAACTATGCTCATTAGAATTCTATGAAGCCGCAGGTCCCAAACGATCATATCTGTAAACGCTGTTGTATGGAAATACCCAGGAAAGAACCTGGCCAGAATGGCGGAATAAACATCTTCAATGCGGATATTTGCCGAGCCTAGGCTGACAGCCACTCCAGCCAAGACAATTATCCCCAATATCATGATCAGGAAGAAGAGCGCCTTCCTGGCTATGAATTTCTGATATTCATCCTGAAGCTCGGTCTTCATGAATGGTTTCAGAATGCCTCTGGGTGAATAAATCGAGCGAACATCTCCAAGCCATCGACTATCCTTGGACCGGCACGGGTTATGATATCCCCATCGGCCTGGTATATTCGATTGTTATGCCGGGCGTCCGTCTGATTTAGGCTGCGATCTGTTTTAGCCCAGAGGAAAGGCTTATCCGTCCCCTCACCCATGCCAGTGCAGGCGATGATTACCTCAGGGTTTCGAACTGCTATTGCTTCCGGATCTACCTGAGGATACCCAGATAGATCATGAAATATGTTCATTCCTCCTGCCCTCCCGATGATCTCGTCCTCGAAGGTTCCTACCCCAACAGTCGTGACAGGATCGTGCCAGACGATATAGAGAACCTTCTTCTTCTGAAGTTGACCAACCTTGTCCGATACTGCTTTAATTCTCGATTCCATTTGACTGGTCAAAGTGAAGGCCTCTGCCTCCTTTCCGCTGATTTTGCCGACCTTTTTTATGGATGTAAGAATTCCAGAAAGGTTATTCGACTTGACGACGAAAGTTGGGATGCCTGCCTTCTCCAGCGCAGGAACGGTATCGTTGATATTAACATCACTGGCCAAGACCAGGTCCGGATGTAACGAGAGTATCTTCTCCAAATCCGGATCAATATATCCCCCGATAACCGCGATTTTTCCGCTATCCTTGAGACTCTCTACCTCTGCCGGGTAATTGCAATACTTCGTTACACCTACAACGCGGTTCCCCAGGTCGAGAGCAAAGAGTATCTCTGTATTTGAAGGAGATAGCGAGATTATTCTCTCCGGGGCATTTGTGACATTGACAATCCTCCCGATATCGTCGGTAATAGTTATTGGCTTAATCTCTTCTGCGCCAGCTACAGCAAAGAAAAGCAGCATTATGGCCAGGAGTAACGCTATCGATTTCAACCTCAATTTCCTACCTCGGTCTATTAAAGTATTTTGGACTAAAAACAAGTGAAATTGATTTAAAGCTTTTGGTAAGAAAGAGAGCATCATCTTTATCAGCCTCAGCTTCTGCATCTTGGGAAAGGTGCACGATAGCTTATGCGAATATCATACCTTATTGTACTGGACAAAGGAAATACGGACCGAATGGACAGGAATGATAAAGCAGCCATTCGTCTCATAAACAAGCTCCTGGAGGAGGGGGTGCCTGTACAATGGGCGCTGGAAGAGTTCCAAGCTGGGGACCGGAGCTATCCTGCTGGTACTTTTTTCATACAGCACCCTTTCCATATCAAACGAAGCATATCTTGTGATGTTATCATGTCCTGGCTGGAGCAAGAGGGAAAACAGGATGGTGTATTTTGCATCGACAAGACCGTCGAGCAGGTTCGGGTAAAGTCAAAAGCGCTGGTTCTTCCGCGCATCTCTCTCTTCTACGACTCCATCACCTATGACAACGCTCTGATGCACTTCATTGCTTTCCGTAGCATGGGCTTCAAGGTAGCTCTGGCCAAAGCCGAAGAACTGTTGAAGAATGAGAGCGATTCCGGCAGCATTCTGGCTCAGTCCAACGTCTTCGTGATGCCTGGAGGCTCAATGCATTTCTCATCTTTCGCCTCTGAGGATGACGCTGCCATAGGGATAAAGAACATCCGCGACTTCATTTGGAAGGGCGGAGGGTATGTGGGAGTATGTGCAGGCGCCACCGAAGCCCTGATCGGAAACCCGCACCCGCGTCTAAATCTTGTGGACGCATCCTATCATGCCGAGTGGTTCATGCCCAGAGATACTGCAACCGGCGACTGGGAATGGAGGACCTTAATAGGGCCGCTTTACCTGGGGATTGAAAATCCAAGACATCCGGTAATGTTCGGATACGGACGAGAGGCTTCGTGTCATCATTTCGGCCCGATGGTCCAAATCGACTACTTCGGCGGCCCGAGCATGTTCGGTATCGGCGGTTCCGTGACTGTACTGGCCAGATACAGAGCCCCCATAAATCAGGTGCCGTGTGACAGAGTTAAGGAAATCTGGGGAAGCGCTGCCATTGTGTCTTCCGACTTTGGATCAGGGAAGGTAGTCCTCTTCGGCCCCCACCCGGAGTGGTCTGACTCCTGCCACAGGATGTACGCCCAAGCTCTCTACTATGTCGCCTCTAAACCCAAGCATTCCATGATCGAAACTGTTTATAGCCAAAACCCTCCAGCTGCAATCGCTGAAGAACGGATTTTGGCCATTTTGCGAACTGCCACATTGGCCATGCCAATCCTGGAGAACTGCGAGAGGATGTGCCGTGCCATTGTCAGCCTGGGTGCGGGAGACAGATCAGATCCTTTAGGTCTATGGTATGATAAAACAATGCTAACGTATTCTCAAGCTCTTTCCAATCAGATGAGAGAGATCGCTCGCTGTTGCCATGAGTTTGAGCATGAATATATTAGGCTGAACGCTCTCAAATCGCTCCTTGGCAACAATGCTCTGGCTTTGCAGTGGATTGTTCGCAGCCAGATGATGATAGATCAGTTTTTTAGCTGTGCGGAGAACCTGCCTCCGGAATCTCATAAAGTTGGCGAATCGAACTGGACAACGATGAAATTCCCTGACCTTCTGTCTGCCATTAGGTATATCGAGAAGGAGATCAAGGAAGTTGATATACCCTGCGCGGTCAAGTATGCTGGACTTTTCCATCGGTATAAGAGCTTGCAAGCTTGCTACCTTGCAAACCCTACGCAGGAAAATAAGAAAGCAGTGAACGAAATGTACCTGGAAATCGCCTCATTCAGTCCGCCAGGACCATTATATAAGGGTATGTTCACCTTGCAGCGCACCCTCGACATGATGCAGTACAAGATCGACATCCATTTACTTAATCTGCTCAGCAGAGCCGATTATGCCAGAGATGTCTTCTCGATGAATGATTATGCTCTGGAAAACGAACTCTAGCATATAGCCTAAGATCCGCGAGTTAAGAGTTCGATACTATTATTTTTTAATAGCATTACGAATAAAATTTATAAATTTGTTAGCCGGAAAGCTTAAGTAAAGTTAATTTGTTTTAAGTAAAATTTGATGAATTTGTGTGAGGGAGCGCAACCAATTCGGGCACCCCCAAGAGTCAGAAGTTACCGAGTTGGCGCTGCAGAATGGATAACTCAATCGAGATGAGGTGTCCTGATGATTAACATACTCCAGAGTAAACGAGACAGCTCTCGGTTTCAGATCCTCGTAGAAATAGCCGCTCATCAGCCCAATCTGCGCCAGAAAGAGGTGGCAGACAGTCTGGACTTGACCCCGCAGGCCATATCGGAGTACATCAAAGAGCTGGTGGCAGAAGGCCTGGTTACTACAGACGGACGTATGCGATACAGCATTACCAAGGAAGGTGTGGAATGGCTACTGGAAAGTGCTGCTGAGATAAAACGATATGCCAAAGTGGTCATGGAGGAGGTTATCAGCCATGTCCCTGTCTGGACTGCTTTGGCGGAAATTGACCTCGCTGAAGGCGAGCGAATATCCCTGGAGATGCGCGCCGGACTCCTCTATGCCAATAAGAAGGAAGGCATAGATGCGAGCAGCATAACAATCTCCAACGCGTCTGCGGACGAGGACGTGGGAATATCTGACCTCAAGGGCCTGATCGACTTGGATGGAGGAAAGATCACGATCGCCAAGGTTCCACGAGTTCAGTTGGGCGGCTCTCGCAAGGTGAATCTGAATGCCTTGGCAAGCCTTCTATCCGGGAATAAAATGATCGGCTGTATGGGAATTGAGGCCTTGATAGCTCTGAGAAAAGCAGGCAAGGAGCCGGATGTAATCTTCGGGGCCAAGGAGTCTGCTGTGGAGGCCGCTTACCACGGGATTAGCTCAGTGCTCGTCAGTGTTGATGAACAGATTCCCACAATTCTAGATCGCTTGGAATCGGAAGAATTGAAGTACGAGATAGTCGATCTTACCATGGTTTAAGATGCCTTTCATAGCTAATATTCATGCGATCTGTGGGTTTTCTATCTTTATTTTATATAATTGATAGCATGGAGAATCCTGAAAATACCTTTTTTCTCCGATAATCTGAATTTTAAACTTCAATATGAAAATTTTAGTCGATTGATGTGGCACATATGTTCCAACACCAAAAAGTTTAAGTAAAAACAATTTACCTTGTTCAACAAAATTTGTGTTAACTAAAATTAAGTTGAATTAGGAGGGATGAAATGGTATGGCCAAAGCTAGATTAGCTCTATTAATATTATTAATATCAATTCAGATTTCAAATGCAGTAGATGTGCAGATTACCGTTTTTTGCAACGGCGACCCTGTATACGACAACGGTGTCTCAGTCGGCGGCGCCAGTCCTACCGCTTTGGATGCCATAAAAGCCAGCGGCGTATCCTACACAGGCTTCGACAGTTCATATGGCTACTATCTGACGAGCATCGCGGGCTGCGGAGGAGATTGGGGACCTTCATTTATGGTAAACGGTGCTCCCTCGCCTTTAGGAGTGAGTGGCTACCAGGTTTCCGATGGAGACCACCTCATTTTCTTAGGACCCAATTCAGCCTCAGGCGCAGCCAAGTACCTCTTCCTGGCGGATGTGCCCGACCACGTTGAAAAAGATGGGGAGTTCAGGGTCAGGGTGATGGAGCAGGATGGGTACGGGTTCACACCAGCAGCTCCATCAACTGGCGCCGAAGTGGATGTAGGTAACAATTCAGTCGAAACTGATGGCAATGGATACACTCCTGAGATGACCCTCGATCTAGATGCATTCTTCTGCGTTGCAGCAACAAAATCCGGCTGCGTGGCCAGCTATTATTTCAGCAGTCCTCCTTACATTCAATGTGGAGTAGGAGGACCTTACATCTGCTCGATCCAAGGAATAAGTGGAAAAAAAGCAAAAGGAAATATAAAATACGACGAAAGCTCATCAGTATCCGGAGTAGGCTTCTCATCATGTCGAAGTCATTTTGAGAACAATTTTGGAGGCGCTTTGCCGGCGCGTTCAACAGACCTCTATCAACAAGGCTCCGGCAGCTATAGCTCAGAAAAGACAGTGAGAATGAGGCCCAGCGGGATAGACATGGCCGAATCGACCGAAATGAGATATGGGCCCACTAAAGCACAGGCTTATTCCAGACCGCTAAATTACGCTTCCAAGTATGAAGATTCTACTTCCCAGAAGAATTATAACAAGGGTGCTTTCTTCGATGAGAAATACAGCAATCTGGACTACCTAAAGAGGCAGAACTTATACAACAACAGCGGAAAGATTAACTTCTCACTAGAATCAGATTTTCATGGATCTGCCGAGCTGCAATCTCTCACGCAAGATAAAAATGCTTACCTTCAGGGCAATAAAAAGAGCGGAATCGTGAGTGAGGAATTTCTTGATACTTTCATTGGCGACTTCCAGATATCGATGAGGGGTGTGGTACCTGCCGTCAACGAAACTAGACCGCATGAAAATTATTCGAACACAACCTACTCAGACGCTTGGCTTCCATGCTGCAGTGAAGGAGAGACAGATACGGACACTACGGATGGAAGTTGTCCATTATGTAGAGGAGGCGTTTGATTGCTCCAGCCCAAAGGAGGCCAGATGAGGAGGATATCTTTTGCAAGAAATTGCAAAAATCTTTTCGTTTTTTTTATCTTAGTCAAAGGATAAATTAAATTTCAAATTGTAGGAGAGGTGAATATCTTGAGAAGACTAAATCAACATGTTAAGCTAAACATGGCCCTGATAATGCTCGTTGCACTCATTTGCGATTTGGGCATTGCTGCTCAGGACATGAGCGTGTATCCCTTGTCCGTAGATAGCCCTTCTGTGGAATCTGCAGCGAATTTTCTTCTTACCTGTCAGAATGAAGATGGTGGCTTTGGTTCGAACCCTGGAGCGGAGAGCGAACTGGTTCCAACTTGTCAAGCTATCACTGCCATGGTTGCTCTGAAAAAGGACATTTCCAGCCTGAAGTACGGAAATCCTCTGAAATATCTGCTGGCCAACCAGGACCTCTTGGCCAATCTATCCAACGCCGAAGCTCAGACAGGGAGATTTGTAGTTACATTGGCTGCGGCAGGTGTCGATCCTCACAACGTGAGTGGCCGAAATTACGTGGATATTCTTAAAAGCTACTCGAAATCATCTGGCGAGATTGGAAAAGATAATTACATCTGGGACGACCCCTGGGTGATTATGGGGCTAGTTGCCTCAAATGAATCTCGCTGTGAGCAGATTGCAAAGGCTATGGAATACCTGAGGAGCGTTCAGACTCAGTCGGGAGGATGGTCCTGGAACGGGGGCCCCGACGGACAAGATGCTGACACCACAGGCATAGTAATCTGCGCTCTGATGGCTGCCGGAGAGAATAACACCTCAGAGCCGATTCAGAATGCTCTGCACTATCTGAAATCGGAGCAAAATGCAGATGGTGGCTTTTCCTCGATGGGAAGCAATGCAGCCACTGACGGCTGGGCAATCCTGGCCATCAATGCAGTGGACCAAAATCCGTGCGAATGGCGGATAGGCCTAGCCGATCCAGTCAGCCATCTATTGAGCCTGCAGAGTAAAGACGGCTCCTTCTGGTGGAAGAAGGATAGCCAAGGCATGGCCTATGAATGGACTGCCAACGGGATAGTGGCCTTGATAGGAGACAAAATGCCTCCGATAAATTTTAAATTTTTATAACAGGAGGTCTTGAAATGTTCTCGAAGGATGACCTTTCCAATCCCATACGCATTAAATATATTTCCAATATTAACGTCAGTAGAACTCGCCTGTTAGTCTTCGATTTTGATGTGTAGCCAGGAGCTAAGAAGGCAAAAAAAGTTCCTTCGATTATATAACCAAGCAATGATACCGAAACCCTTAAGTAAAATTAACTTGTTTAAAGTAAAGTGCACTGGAATAAGCCTGTTATTCCATGCGTCCATTAAGCACCGGGCGAGGATCATCCAGGAGTGGTTCGACCCTCGCTCTGGATCTCCCACGAGATTATTTTATCAACAAATCTAAAAGCCAATTCTGCACGAACAAGAAGGCCGTTTTAGGACAAGGAGAAACCCAAAGTTCAAGGAAAGCATGCTTTCATTAAGTTTTGAGCGGGTAGGGGAGTGGGGGTTAGTAAAAAAGATGAGTGTACCCGCTCACGATCATCACCCTTTTGATTCTATAAATACTTTTCTGGAAGGAATTTAGAACTGTTTTTGCATAAAACGGTTCTTGCGTATTAGCTCCTTTCGCGTATTAGCTTTTTGAGCTTTGCATGGCTATTTTGGCTGCATAGGCTCCAGCTACAAACCCCGCATCGATATTGACGACCGTAAGGATAGAACATGACTGAAGCATGGATAGAAGGGCTGCGATACCTCCTCCGCCGATGCCATAACCTGTCGATACAGGCAGCCCGATCACAGGCGCATTCACAAGCCCTGCAACGACAGCAGGAAGAGTTCCTTCTCGACCTGCTGCTACGACGAAGGCATCCGCATCCCTCATTCGTTCAATGCTCGGAAAGAGCCTGTGTATTCCTGCCACGCCTACATCGTACTCGTATATGACTTCGCAGCCCATCTCCTCTGCTGCTACCCTGGCCTCCTCCGCCACAGGGATATCAGCTGTGCCTGCCGCCAGAACTCCCACCTTGCCATGCTTTGGCTTTCTCTCGCCAAGCCTGAGCACAACTGTTCTGGCACGAGGATTGTGATCAAGGACTGCGCCTTCCGGGAGACGCGCATCCAAAAAGGCCTGAAGCTGCTCGGGCGAGACGCGAGTAACAATGACGCCTCCAGTCTCCTCCAAATGTGCCAGGGATATCTTCACAAGATCTTTTTTATCCTTGCCCTCTGCCAATATGGCCTCGGGTATGCCGATGCGGTCAGATCGGCCGATATCCAGCTTGGCTATATCGCCTACTGGCCTAAAGCTTAAGAGCTTGAGCTTTTCTAACGCCGCATCAAGTGTAGCCTTGCCACAGGCATAATCATTCAAAATGCCCTTCAAACGGTCTTGCACATAAGGTGATCCGCTGCTGAAGCATAAAGGGTTTATCCTGATGGGCGACAATATTTTAGAGATGAAAGTCAACCTGGACCTTCACATCCATTCCAAGTATTCAGCTGCCGTTTCTAAGGATATGGATCTCCCGGAAATCGCAAGGGAGGCCGCGCTGAAAGGCGTGAAGATCGTGGGCACAGGAGATTGCTTATTTCCAAAATGGCTTGATGAGATCAAGAAGCTGCCATCCAGCGATGGTCTATTCAAGCTGGAAGATACTTATTTCGTTCTGACTGTGGAGGTCGAGGATGCCCATAGGGTCCATCATCTGATACTCGTTCCTGATGTAACTAAGGCAGAGGAGCTGAGGGATCGCTTTTCCCCAAAATCATCCACTCTTGAGACGGATGGCAGACCGAAGGTCCACATGGAGGGCGCGGAGATTGCAGATAATGTAATAGACGCAGGCTGCATGATAGGGCCGAGCCACGCCTTTACACCGTGGACGGGGATTTATGCGCATTATAAATCCATGCCTGATTGCTATGGTGAGCATGCTGACAGCATTCATTACTTGGAGCTTGGCCTCAGCGCAGACACCGATTATGCAGATAGGATCGCAGAGCTCAGCAGCAAGATGTTCATGTCCAATTCCGACGCCCATTCTCCCCGTTCGAATAAACTTGCTAGAGAGTTCAACCAGATGGAACTAAAGAACATGAGCTTTAGCGATATCAAAATGGCCATAGATCATCATGCTGGGCGCCATCCTACACTCAATGTCGGATTTTACCCTGAGGAGGGCAAGTACAACCGAACTGCATGCACGAGCTGCTATACTCAGTACAGCGCAGAACAGATGAAGGAACTCCGAGGGAAATGCACAGTCTGCGGCGGCATCATCAAGCTGGGTGTCAGGGATAGGGTTGAATCCCTTGCAGACTATCCTGAGCCTGTGCATCCGCCTCATCGGCCGCCTTACCTGCATCTGGTACCCCTGGCTGAGATCATAGCCAAGGCGATAGGCAACAAAAGCCCTTATACTGCCGGTGTACAGAAGCGCTGGAAGGATCTGGTCGATGGCAGGACTGAGATTGATGTCTTGGTTTCTGCCGATCTAACGGAGCTGAAGGCGGAGCCGAAGATAATTCATGCAATTGAAGCATTCAGATCTGGAAAAGTAGTAGTCAAGCCGGGAGGGGGCGGAAAGTATGGGGAGATTTTGCTGCCGGAGAATCTATCGGGAGAAAGACCTGAAGGCCAGAAATCTCTCCTTGAATTTTAGCTGATCAGATCCATCTTCAGCGTCTTCTCTTGGCGTTGTATTTTGGCCAGGAACTAAACTTAGCAGGGCCCTTTTGGGCGAAACTCCTGGCGACACTTTCTGCCACAGCGCGCTCTATCCTCTCATCACGTGACCTTCTCTCGGCAGCCATCTTCCTGACGATGATATAGTTGGCGATAAAAAATATTGGTAGTAGTAATATGCATATCAATATTATCTGCCAAATTTCCATGTTATATGCTAT
>CAWDLW010000044.1:0-48226 GCA_963803145.1 Methanotrichaceae archaeon | reverse complement strand
TAAATGGATCCAAATGGATCTATATTGGGATTATTCACATCTACACTTTTGTTGCGCGATCTTATGCAGGCTAAAAATACACTAGCGTTTGAGGAGTATACGCTCGATTATTCTTCGGCAATAGCACAGTCGCTTATGGGGATATCTTTATCCTCTTCATCAGAGCCCATACAGCCAGCATCAAGCTGAGAGGATCCTTTAAATAAATATTAAAAATTGAGATTAAGTATACGCTTAAAGTCTAATTGATTAAGGTCTACTTCACTATCGCCTCAAGCCTCTTATCTACCTCATCCCAATTCACTATATTCCAGAAGGCTTCAACGAACTTGGGTCTCTCATTCTTGTAATCCAGGTAGTAGGCGTGCTCCCATACGTCGAGAACCATCATGATTTTGAAGTTGGGGTATACGTTCACGTTGTGCTTCTCGATCTGCATTAATAGTGGTCTGTTTGTCTGCGTGGAGTAGGCAAGAGCTCCCCAACCAGAGCCTTCTACGCTGCTGGCTGCTGCAGAGAACTCCTTCTTGAAGCGCTCGAATGTGCCGAACTCTTTCTTCAGCAGATCGGCTATCGCTCCGCCCGGTTCCTTCGATGCCTTATCCGCGGGCATCATGTTCTTCCAGAACAGGCCGTGGAGCTTATGGCCGCCTATGTTGAATGAAAGCTCCTTCAGCGTGGCCTTCATATCCAGATCGGTGCCGTCCTGATGAGCCTTATCCAGCTTCTCAAGTATTGTGTTCGCGCCCTTGACATAGGCCGCATGGTGCTTGTCGTGATGGATCTTGAGCTGCGTCTCAGATGTATACGGCTCAAGGGCATTATATGCATAGGGCAAATCCGGAAGTACGTAAAATTTCTTATCAGCCAAATACTTCACCTCTGGTAAAAACTGGATTACTGTTATCAATTGCATTCTATTTAGCTTTTCTTATGTATGTGAGAAATAATGATGACTTGACGACTACGGCCAGTTATACCGCCGTAATCTGAAGCATTTCGTTTGCACCTTTTTTGAATTCAAAAGGTATTTTTACTATTTTGGCCTTATAACCCTCTTTCCTCAATTTATCTAAAACCGATTCGAGGTATCTTGACGGCTTCCTAATTCCTACTTCCATTAAGGGATATATTCTCACTTCTGGTGAAACTCGGCAAAGCTCCATTATTGATTGGAGGTGAAACTCCTCAGATAGCTGCTGGCTGTAGACAAAAAGCAGATTTCCAACCAGAGCAATATCGAATTCATCCTCCTTGAATGGTAGTGTAGGCAAACTTCCGTGTATATAGCGACCTTCCCTCAGACCATCATTGTAGTCGTATAAGAATTCCTTCATCGCATTTATGTGAACCTGACAATATTCATCGGCGGAGTTGTTATACTGGCCCATTGAAAAATCTCCGATGTTCTCTTTGAGCTGGCCAATGAGCATATTATATGCTTCATTTATTTGGCTTGTTATCTCATCAGAGCTGAGGCAATAAATGGGATCGACTGAGATTATGCGGCCGCCATGCATTGTAAGACTTGCATTAAAGCTTGCTGGGCCACTGGCACAATCCAGGAATCGCTTTTCAAGGTCTTCCCCCGATAAACCAAACATTTCCACATATTCGTCAAAGGGTCGGCCCCAAATAATTATCTTATTCAAGGTAACTGGCATTAATTATCCATCCCCGATTCAAGCACAGCTAAAAAAGCTTCTACGGTATTTATCTTTTTCCATCAGAATTGGATTCTCAGCAGTGTCTTTTAGTGATCTTATCCCTTCAGAGATCTTCAGTTATTTTCAATCACAGTTAAATTGCTTCGGAATGCTGTTGCTTTGCATCCTCAGTCGGTTCTGTGATGATTTTCCTTACTCCCCATACGACCGCAAATAGCTTAAGCTTCACCACAATCCTATTTTTCGAGGCGGTATCATGGGTTTATCGGATCGCTGCCCCTCTTGTGGAGCGGCATTAATGTTAGGTTCAAAATTTTGCCTGCAATGCGGCAAATCACTAATATCATCAACAAAGTGCCCTGATTGCGGCACAGAAAATGAAGCTTCTGCGAGTTTGTGCTCTAAATGCGGTCGTAATCTAAAGCCATCCAATGTCTAGTCTTCCTGCTGGCATCCTTCCAGCAGCACAGCTTTGATCTCCGCTCCAGCTTCACGCAGCGGCGCAATTGCCTGATATTCGGGAGATGAAAGCCACTCTCTGATATGTGCCTCAGATGGAAACTCCAGGACAATCATCCTTTCAGGAGCCCATTCGCCTCCTAATAGTGCTGTAATTTTGCCGCCTCGCACAAAGATATCGTCCACTATATTTCGCCACAATGCTCGGCACCTTGGAGATGTATTGGCCGTACTTCTCAGGGTCTTTGACCTTGGACTCGATGATCATGTAGACAGTCACGTTTCATTTTCCCCTTTTCTCCTTTAGAATCGAAGTAGATAACTTTTTTTCCGCATAATCATTCAGCGTTATCAATTGATCGTCTGCCAAAGCGCCAGTGTTGGATAAATAGGTTCATTTATTCAATGAACGAGATGCTATTAAGATACGAGGAAGGAGTTATGGATTACAGGCTTATGCCAGTCTCAGTCGAAGATGGAAAAGCGATAATCGATATCTACAACCACTATGTGAAGAACAGCTTCGCTGCATATCCTGAAAACGAGGTTCCTTACGAGCTTTTCCCGCTCTTTTTGGAGATGGCCAAGGGATATCCCTTCCTGGTGGCCAGAGATGGCTTCGGGAAAGTCTTAGGTTTTGGATTTCTCCATCCGCATGATCATATGTCAGTTTTCTCGCAGGTAGCAGAGATAACCTATTTCATCGCTCCAGAGTACATTGGTCAGGGAATTGGCAGCCAGATTTTGGATTGCTTCCTGGGCTGGGCCAGGGAAAAAGGCATTACTTCTATTCTGGCGAGCATCTCATCCCTAAACTCAGGCAGCTTGGCATTCCACAAGAGGAATGGATTTGTGGAGTGCGGGCGCTTTGTAGGGATCGGGAGGAAGAATGGGCGGGAGTTTGATGTGGTGTGGATGCAGAGGATAGTATAGTTTTCATTACATCGATATTTTATTTTTTAATCACAATTGCATGAACATCTAGGTTTTTCTCAATGTCTGATCTAAATTGAGCTACATCTCGAATGAAGCCCAGATCATAGATAACAAATATAAGGCTCTTATACTTCGTTTGATAAGCCAGGATGTCCGCATTGACTTCATCAATGATCTCTTTCTCCCTTCCTTCTCGATTGCAAAGTTTGGCTTCTGCCACTAGGTGCAAGGGATCAAACGTGAAATCCGGTACGAAAGTCTTAGACGAGTACTTGATATGGACTTTTTCCCTGAGGTAAGGGAGAGATCGTGCACGGAATATAGTTTCAAGAACATCCTGAACGGCTTTTTCTTTATCCGGGTCGTTATAAATTGATGGACGAAGATTAGCCTCGATTAAGTCGACGATGGCCTGCACATGTTCCTCTGTATCTCCAAGTTTTAATCGTAAATAGGCTTCGAGTTGTCCAAGACGCACTGAAACGTTTTCCAAATGCGTGCGCCATAATCTGCCATTTTCTTCAGAAGGATGTGTCCAATCTCCTTGGAGCAATGGGGGGAATAGCGCTTGTGCTTCATCGCCAAAGAGCTCGACGGTTAGATGCTGGTACTTATTATACTGTTCTATATAAATCGGGTAGCCGCCATAATCATAAAATTCATGGTTTGAACCAATGCTGGGATCCAGCGCTTTCGAAGCTGCACCTGCTGTAGCTTGGACCATTTTGTAAAGGATTTTGATATCCACAACGTTTCCCTCTTATTGAATCATATTGCTTAACCAGGCCTTGATGGTACAGAGTTCGTTCAGCTATCCTATTCTGCCTCCGTCCTAAAGCATTTTTGCTTGTTTCCGATGCTAAGATGTCAGGGCAAGTTGATATGCGGGTCTCCCTATTTGCTGGTGCAATCTTTTTGATAGTTCTAGCTACTTACAACTTAAATGTAGGCTCTAAAACAACTGATTTAAGCAGCATCTCCGCAGCATCCATCTGCTCCTCACTACCGCTGACAGCCAGCCACACGCTGCCCTCAGCCCCGCCCACGCCGCCCGCAGCTATCAGCTCAGCCTTTGCGCCCGTTAACAGAGAGATGGCATCGATCTCCGTGAAGACCTCTCCTGGCACTGGCAGCAGCCTCGGCCCATGAGCTCCGGGCGCATCAAGCCTTATCGCCAGCTCCATCAGATCGCAGTAAACTCGCTTCTCCAATCCTACTGGTAGAATCAGACGAACACGGCGCCCCACCACAGCCTGCAGAGCAGCGCCTATCGTGCCGCCTTTAGGATGGCCGATGAGGATGGCGGCCTGGCGACGCTGCAGGTCGAGCGCATTTGCGCCCTTTAGAATGACATCGCCCTCCTTCAGATCATCAACTACATCGAAGATCGTCTTGCCCTTTTGCCAGATGCCGTTTACTATTATTACATCGCCGGGAAATCCGCTCTCATCCGTTAGCCGTCCTGCCTCAGTCGCTGGCCGCCAGGGCGGCAGGGTAATTCCACGGAAGAACCGTCTTCTGGAGAATCCATCCGCCTGGTCTATGCTTTTCAGGATCTCCTCGGCAACATAGCCGTTAGTGGTTCCAGCGATGACGGCAACAGTGCCGGATTTTAACGCAGACTGGACGGCAGGGTGAGTGACAATGGCTTTGGCAATTAAGCGTTTGCCCGCTGCAGTGGTTAAGACGAATTGTTTCATGGGAACTTCTCATCTCCAAACTACAGAAAGTGCCGCTTTCACCAGAGTTGAAGGAAGTATTATTTAAGATATTATGGCTGAGCGATAGCGTCCGAGAGCGATAAATGGATATTATGGCGAAAGAATAACTATCGATAACCATCGATAATCATCGATAGTAGCACAATCATGCCCGTTTGGCAGCGATCATACAGCGAAAGTTTTTGGCCGTGAGAAAATATCATGCGTTGGTGCAAAAATGGAAATTGAAGTCCTGAAGGCAATAAGGGAAGAGCTGGCGCAGAATGCGGATGAGACGACAAAGGATAGCGCTCATCGCTTCTTCAAAGAAGAGGTGAAATTTTACGGGGTCAAGACCGATGCTGTAAGAAACATAGCTAAGAGACACTTCAGGGAAATAAAGGGCAAAGAGAAACAAGAGATCTTCTCCTTATGCCAAAGGCTCCTGGAATCGGGCTTCGGCGAGGAGGCCGCCATCGCCTCTGAGTGGTCCTACGCCATCAGGAAAGATTACGAGCCGGATGATTTCCAGATATTCGAGCGGTGGGTCCAGGATTATGTAGACAACTGGGCGAAATGCGACACCCTATGCAACCACACCATCGGCGCATTCGTCGAGCAGTATCCTGATTACATAAAAAATCTGAAGAGCTGGGCCAGATCTGAGAACAGGTGGCTTCGGCGCGCCTCGGCGGTAACTTTGATTCTTCCTGCAAGAAAAGGAAAGTTCCTGGAAGATGTGTTTGAGATCTCGGATATCTTGCTGAATGATGAGGACGATCTTGTGCAGAAGGGCTATGGCTGGATGCTGAAGGAGGCAAGCAAAAGCCATCAGGGCGAGGTCTATGACTACATAATGAAACGAAAGGGAGAAATGCCCAGGACCGCGCTTCGGTATGCCATTGAAAAGATGCCCGAGGACATGAGAAAGAAGGCGATGGTGAAATAAGAGGATGCAGAGAACTCCCGCGACTTTTCAATGATTCGAGTACACCACCCTAAGTCGGTCGGCGCTTGAATGTGGCGATTATCGATACCACTAAAGCCAGAGCCACTAATCCCTCCACCCATAAGAAGGATAAAAAATCGCTGTAGGCCCCGATGGGCGGCGTGTCGGGCAGGGAGTTGCGCAGGCCGTACAAGCCGAAGAGCAGCCCGGCAAACAACTCCGGCAAGCTAGCGTTGTACCATCCGAAAAGCATCCGGAAGATCAGTGCAAAAATCCCAATTCCTATGGCCCACATTACCACAATGCTGACAATGGCTGCATCCTGAACCGTCGAGGAGCGGGTTACAGTCATATTCATGGCATTCATCGACTTGGAGAAGCCCGCGATGGGCTCCAGCTCAATGTGATATCCATGAACGCCGCCCTTTATATAAACCGCGGACGGAATGCGAAGATCGGGGTCCGTGCGGTTGATGGCCAAGATCAGCTGCGCTAAATGCTTGTCGAAGGGATAATCGTTGACCTGTCCCATTAAAACATAGGATAGATCCACAGAAGCAAGCGGCAATCCCTTCTCAAAGACATCTCCTCCTGAGCTAGAGCGTAAGGCTTCTGGAGCGATGAGCTTGAGGTTCCATATGCTGCTCAGCCCGTCTTTGCTGAGATTCCCCTTAGGATACAGGGTTAGACGAAATCTGGCCTCATCTTGCTGAGGATCCAAAGAAAGAATATAGACAACTATGTCCACGCGGTCTGGGTTGTGCGTGTCACCTGTTACAAAAAGGGTGTCAATATCATCGCTCTCGCTCTGGTAGTTGTTCAAAGATGTATAATATGCAATAGAGAATAAAACAATGACAACAACCACCACAGCGGCAGCCGCATTCCTCCCGATCATGCTCAATTCTCCGACCATCTTGTTATATTGCTTTCTCGAATAAAAATTGCTTTCTCGAATAAAAGCGAAACGCTCAAAACAGCAGATTGATTTCCATTCAGCCAAAGCATCAAGGAAGGGATTCTCAAAGATATTGTCTTGATGTGATATATGCTACTGTCCAAAATCAAGCTTCTCTATCATCAGAAATCTCTTTCTTGCTCATCTTTTTCTTCTTTCTTTCGAGCATCCTCGCGCTGTCTCTCAAGCTCATCTACAAAGCCTGATGTCAATATGGATGTAGGAAGCGCGAATGTAGCAACCCCCAATATTATTATCAGCGCACCAATGACCTTTCCTAGAGGCGTTATCGGATACACATTCTCTCCGATAGTGGTCATTGTTAGTACCGCCCACCACATTGTTGCAGGGATATCAGGAAAATTCTTGGGCTGGGCGTTATGCTCCAGGAAGTAGACAAGGGTTGATGACAGCACCATAAAAAATATTATCGCAGTGAAGCTCATCGCCAGCTGGTCCCTTTGGGCTTTGACAACATCAATAATAGTCTGCAGCGACTTTGAATATCTGCTTACTTTGATCAGCCTGAACGTCCACAGGATTCTCAGGCTTCTGAGGAATCTACTTCTTGGGAAGATGAATACTGCATAAAAAGGCAGCAAGACCATTAGATCTATCAGCATCAGCGGCGTCAGAGCGTATTTCAGTCTTCCAAGGATCGGGCGGCTATACTTCTTATCCACGTCGCACGCCCAGACCCTAAGAAGATACTCTATAGTGAATACGATTATGGAGACGTCGCTGAATAATTGAAATATATCTCTATAAGCGCGATCAATGCTTTCTACAGACTCAAGTATGACAGTAATTACATTGAGAACGACCAGCGCCAGCAGAAAGAAGTTTATGATCTCCGTTGCCCTGTTCTCAGGATCGGAGAGTTCAAGGATATCATAGACGTGCCGCTTATAGCTCTGATCCATTCAATTATGATGTATCTATCTTGATATATACGAACTTGCCCTCTTTTTGATATGAATGCAGCCTGTCTTCAGCTTAGGGTCGATCAATGTCTGCGGGAGGACAACGCTAGAAGAGCACTAAAGCTCGCGGAATCTGCTATGGAGCTAGGAGCAGAGATCCTTGTATTTCCAGAGCTTTTCCTAACAGGCTTTTGCTATGAGCAATTCGCGCAGTACTCTACGCCGGATCCCTTTCTGGAGCCCTTCAGAGCATTTGCCAAAGAGCGAGACTGCCTTATAATCGGATCAGTAATCAGCGGCGAATACAACCTTGGCTTCTGCCTGGATTCCGGGGGAATTCAGTTCCGGCCGAAAGTACATCCATTCAACAAGGAAAAGGAGCATTTCAGGGGCGGAGATTTCATAGCTCCAGTAACAACTCCGTGGGGAAAGATCGGCCTCGAAGTCTGCTACGACCTTCGCTTTCCTGAAGTAGCGTGCTCCCTAGCCATTCAGGGTGCGGATTTTCTTGTTACCGTAGCCCAATTCCCTGCAGTTCGAAAGGCACATTGGCGTACACTATGCATCGCAAGAGCAATAGAGAATCAAATTCCTCATATCGCTTGCAACTGGTCTTTGGCCGGCGGCTCGATAATCATCGATGCATGTGGAAATGTACTGGCTGAGGCAGGGCAGGATGAGGCGGCAATTGTAGGCAAGATAGATCTGGAGAGGCGTGACCAATTTAGGCAAGAGGTAACATGCTTCGAAGATAGAAGGCCGGAGATATATTGAGATATAGGGATTGAGATATTGGGTATTGAGGCAACGATATATCTAGGCATCGAGATATTTAGATATCATGGTCTAGATATTAAGGTGCCATAAACCTGCCGGAGGTAGAACATGAAGATCTTGACCAGGAATTTCCTGATATCCAAATTCAGAGAATACTACCTCTCGACGTCCTTAGACTTGCCTCCAGGGTTCGAATCCCGTGAATGGGGTTTCATACTATTTGATGATGTAGGCATGCGCCGTCATAAATCATACATGAACCGGGGCGAGATTATAGATTATGTCAGGAGCATGGTTCCGGCACACCTTTACCATTCAGCAGCTTATTACAAGCGTCCTGCTGCGCCAACGATGAAGGAGAAGGACTGGCAGGGCGCTGATCTAATCTTCGATCTTGATGCAGATCACCTAAGAAACGCTCCAAAATCTTACAGCGAAATGCTTAATCTTGTAAAAGAAGAGACCTTGAAGCTTCTGAATTATCTCACAGCAGACCTCGGATTCTCAGAGAACAATATCAGCATCGTCTTCTCTGGCGGTAGAGGGTATCATATTCATGTCCGAGACCGTAGAGTCCTAGGTTTAGGAAGCGATGAGCGCAGGGAGATCGTGGACTACCTTACCGGCAGAGGACTGGATTTCGATAAATTCTTTAAAAAAGATGTAGTTACAGGCGATTTGGGCGTAGGCAAAGTTCTCGCCCTCAGATGCCCACAGGAAGGTGCAGCCGGATGGGCAGGCAGGTTTAATAAAGCAATTTTGCAGTTTTTAGAAGACATTCGTCATATGGATGAAGAGCATGCGATAGAGCAGCTCATGGAAATTAAGGGAATAAAGAAGGTTCGTGCCGTTAAACTCTACGAGTATCTTATGGCAGAGCAAGCGCCCAGAGATATTCGCGCTGGCAATCTTGATGCATTTTATGGCAGTTCAACTTCGTGGAAAATGGTCATGCCATATATCAAGGAATTATTCGTTGAAGGTTTGGGAGAGACAGATGAGCCTGTAACAGCAGACATTCGCAGGCTAATTCGCTGCCCAGGCAGTCTTCATGGCGGATCTGGGTTCAGGGTAACGCCTTTGAATTTGAAAAGCCTGGAGAGCTTTGAACCTCTCATGGATGCAGTTATCTTCGGGGATGAGCCTGTTCCAGTTGAGATCACTAGGCCTTTCAGCACTGAGATTCGTGGCGAAAGCTACAAGCTAGAGGAGGGCAGAACAGAGGTGCCCGCATGTGCAGCAGTTTTCCTGATGGCACGTGGGGTGGCGGAGCTTGGGCAAAGTTTTTGATGGTGATAACTCTATATACTATTTGATTGATGATAATAATCCCGCTTTAAAGGCTACTAATGATTGAGGAGGGGAATGTGGATCTTGCAAATACTCTCCGTGAGGAGCGGAAGGGCGCGGAACTCCTGGAGCTCGATAAAAACTTCTACGAGCATGTTGGCGCTTATCTGACCGGCCTTGAACAGGAGCTCTCGAAGATCAGTGACCCCTATAGCGTCGAGGCGCAGATACTCCAGGATGCCCTCAAGAGCGAGAGAAGCAGCTTAAACAAGCTGATCGACCACCGGCTTAAGAAGATCGTTCGCAAGGTAGTGAGAAATGCTCGCTCTGCCTCCCAGGATGCGGCCTTACCGGGAATGACCAATGAGGAGGAGCAGATTTACTCTCAGATGCTCTCTGCGGTCATCCAAGGTCGCGAGACAATTCTCGTCCATGTATCTCGCACCGAAAGGCCTTTAATGGGCAAAAAAGATATAACTCCGGAATACGAGACCGTGAGGTTACTGGATAGTATTCCTATGTTTGTAGGAGTGAATGGGAGAAACTATCTCCTCTCCAAGGATGATGTTGTCGCGCTCCCGGCGGTTCATGCCAGAAACCTACGCAATAAAAATTTAGCTGTACAAGTGAAGATTGAGAGATGATTTCAAGTGAAGATGCCAAAGCAGATCAGAGCTCACTGTCCATTCTGCAACAAGCACACACTCCAAAATGTGGAGCGTGTTAGGAAGGGCAGGGCCTCATCAATGACTCACATAGCGAGGCAGAAGCTCAGAGCAAATGGAATTGGGAACCAAGGCAAGTTCTCCAAAGTTCCCGGCGGCGATAAGCCCACGAAGAGGCTGAACTTAAGGTACCGCTGCACAGTATGTAAGAAAGCCCATAACCGTGCCGGCATTAGGGCTGGCAAATTCGATCTGGTGGAGGGATAAACCTGCCATCCAAGTTCATTAAAGTAAAGTGTAATGATTGCGAGAACGAGCAGATAATCTTTAGCGCTGCCTCAACGACTGTAAAATGCCTTGTCTGTGGAAGAACTATTGCTGAGCCCAAGGGCGGCAAGGCAGAGATCAAGACCCAAGTGGTAGAAGTGCTAGAGTGAGTGATCCAAATGCAGGGTAAGGATTGGCCCGAGCCTGGCGACCTCGTTGTTTGCACTGTAACTCAAGTGGTAGACTTTGGGGCCTTCGTTTCGCTGGATGAATATGAGGGCAAGCAAGGGCTGATCCACATATCCGAGGTAGCCAGCGGCTGGATAAAGTACATAAGGGATCACGTTCGCGAGGGCCAAAAGATCGTCTGCAAAGTTCTGAATGTAGATAAATCCAGGCACCATATCGATCTATCTCTGAAGGATGTAAACGAGCATCAAAGAAGGGAGAAGATCCAGGAGTGGAAGGCAGACCAGAAGGCCTGGAAATGGCTGGAGATGGCCTACAAAGACAAACCTGAGGATATGCAGCGTGTAGCAAGTGCGGTCGTAGGCACCTATGAAAGCCTCTACATAGCTCTTGAGGAGACTGCGATCACAGGAGTAGAGGCATTATCCGGCATTGGCTTACCTGAAGAAGATATCAAGATCCTTGAAATGCTCTCAAAGGATAACGTCAAGATACCCTCAGTCGAGATCAGTGGCTACGTAGATATCACTTCTCCTGCACCCGATGGAGTTGAAGTCATACGTAAAGCGCTGAAGCAGGCCAAGCGCATCAAAGATAAAGATGCAACTCTTGATATATCATACATTGGAGCGCCGAGATACCGCATCCATGTCGTTGCCCCCGATTATAAGCACGCGGAGTCTGTTCTGAAGAAAGCAGCTCAATCTGCAGTGAAGTACATCGAACAACATGGCGGCGAGGGCACCTTCCATAGGGAAGCATGAGATCCAAAATAATGAAGTGCCCTGCCTGCTGCAGTTATACACTTAAAGCGGTGTGCTCTGCATGTGGGGGCCCTACAATTACCACTAAGCCCGCTAGATTCTCTCCTGAAGATCATTATGGTAAATACAGGAGAGCATTAAGCCAGGAGAGGACGGCCAAATGAAGGAGACACTAGTTCGCAAGATTAAGGATGTATCGCTGAAAGATCCAATACTGGTAGAAGGGCTGCCTGGCGTAGGTCATGTCGGTAAGCTTGTTGCAGATCATATGGTCGAGGAGCTTAAGGCTGAGAAGATCATAGAGATCTACTCTCCTCATTTTCCTCCGCAGGTAATGGTCAGTGAGAACGGAACCATCAAGCAGGTCAGAAATGAAATTTATGCTTATAAGGGAAAAGATGGTCAGCCGGACTTACTGCTTCTTATCGGAGATTATCAGAGCGCAACAAATGAAGGGCATTACGAGCTGACAGGCATTTTCCTCGATATCGCCGAGAGCTTCGGTGTTACAAGAATCTATGCCCTGGGAGGCTATGGCACCGGCCAGTTCGTGGACAAGCCATCGGTTCTTGGTGCCACGAATAAACTAGAACTCGTTGAGGAAATGAAGGGGCATGGCATAATCTTCCATGAGAACGAACCTGGCGGAGGGATCATAGGCGTCTCAGGTCTGCTGCTGGGCCTCGGCAGTCTTCGCGCAATCGATGCTGTTTGTCTTATGGGGGTTACAAGCGGCTACCTTGTAGATCCTAAGGCGGCCCAGGAGGTCCTCAGAGTACTATCAAAGGTCTTAAAGATCGAGGTAGGAATGCAGGCACTGGAGGAGCGTGCGAAGGAGATGGAGAAGATTATAGGCAAGCTCCAGGAGATGGAGAAGGCCCAGGCACCTTATGAATGTGGGGGCGATGAGGATCTCAGGTATATCGGGTGACCTTATAGGCTATGGCCATAAGCTTATGGCAATAGCCGAGCGCGAGGGTGCAGAGGAGGCAGAGATCTTTGGCATCAGCGGGCGCTCAGTAGATATTGATCTTAGGAAAAATGAGATTGAGCTTGCTAGCGAGAGCTTCCATCGCGGCCTTGGTCTGAGGGCGGTAGTGAATGGGGCTGTCGGTTTCTCCAGCACAAGCGATATGGCAAGGCTCGAGTCTGTTGCCCGCAGTGCTGTAAGATCTGCACGTGCCAGAGGCGCTGATGAGTCCTGGCGCTCCCTTCCCCTTCCGGAGAAGATCCAGAAGCCTGAAAACATCTTTGACCTGAACCTTGAGAAGATTACCCCTGAGGAATGTATTGACATTTCAATGAGCATACTCCAAGGATGCTCTCAGATTAATGATATAGAGCCTCTTTCTGGTGGAATCACTTGCGTCGCAGGAACAGAGTTCGTATTGAACTCCAGGGGAGTCGAGCTTTCAGAGAAGAGCACAGTTATGCACGCATCTTTCGAGGCGATAGCCAAAGATGCCGATGTTGCCACTGGTGGCGAATTCCACAACTCGCGTCTTATGAAAGCGGATCTTCAGGAGGTCGGTAGATCTGCAGCAGAGATGGCAAGAGATTCTTTGGGCGGTATAAAGGCAGAGACCGGTACTTCTTATATTCTTCTTAAACCGATTGCTTTTGCGGAGATCCTCGAATATACCTTTGTGCCGTCGATCTCTGCAGATAACATACAGAAGGGCAGATCATCCTTAGTAAGCAAGATTGGCGAAAATATAGCCTCTGAAAGGCTGAGCATGATCGATGATGGCCTGCTGCAGGGCGGAATGGGCTCGTCAGCCTTCGATGGCGAGGGCGTTCCATCTCAGATAACGCCCTTGGTCAAGAATGGCCAGCTGGTGCAATTCCTTTACGACAGCTACACTGCAGGCAAAGCAGGCGTGAAGTCCACAGGCAATGCCGCACGCTCTGGATACTCGGAGATTCCGAGGGTAAGCATAAGAAACCTCATTGTAAGCTCTAGCGAGCCATTTGATCTCCTATCGGAGACAAAAGGTATATTGGTTAATAGCTTAATCGGCGCGCATACAGCCAATCCTATCTCCGGCGACTTCTCTGTCGAGGCCAGGAACTCGTTTTATGTGTCCCCGGGCGAGGCTGCGAGACCGATACGATCCCTGATGCTTGCAGGAAACATCTTTGATCTTCTGAAGGATATTGATGTGGGCAAAGACGTGCGTGCAGTCGGAGCAATAGTCACTCCAACTGTTAGAGTAAAGATGAAGGTCGTAGGCAGCTAAGGACAGCAGAGGTGTTTTGGTGATCATTGGAGGGCCGGCTTCACAGCTTCTGGCCTGCAAAGTTGCGGCTATTCTGGGCGAAGAGATTGCCCTTTGCGATTATAGGACATTTCCGGATGGAGAGACATACACTCAGGTAGTTTCTGAGCTGGATGACGATGTTGTAATAATTCAATCAACCCCTTCAGACCGCGATATAACCTGTTTGCTTCAGCTCTTAGATATCTGTCAGGATAGGAAAGTCTCCCTTGTGATACCATATTTTGGCTATGCCCGCCAGGATAAAATCTTCCGCCCTGGTGAGGCGATGACTGCAAGAGCAATAGCCTTTGCACTCAACCCATTTCTTGAAAACGGATATGTTTATCTTATTAACATTCATGCGAAATCGATACTTTCTCATTTCAAGTGTGGATCGAAGAATTTGGACGCAACAGCGCTACTGGCAGATAAGATCCACTCCCTTGGCCTTAAGAATCCCGTAGTTATATCCCCTGATAAAGGGGCGGTGGCAATGGCACAGACTGCAGCCTCACGAATGGGGGCTGAGTGTGATTATTTGCAGAAGACGAGGCTAAGCGGGACTGAGGTCTCGATGGCCCCGAAGGAGATAGATGTCTTGGGCAGGGATGTGGTCATATTTGATGATATGATTGCAACAGGCGGAACAATGGCTACTGTAATCACAATGCTGCGCAATCAGGGGGCAAAGAGAGTATATCTAGCGGCAGTCCATCCTGTCCTGACAGGCTCTGCAATCCTCAAGCTTTACCGCTCTGGCGTGGAAGCCGTTTTTGCAACAGATACTCTGGACAAAGGCGTTTCTACAGTATCGGTAGCGCCGATGATAGCGAATGCCTTAAAAAATACTGTGCGTTGAACTGTTGGATCCAATAGAGGCCGTCTTTAGGAACGACCTAACGACCTCTTCTCCTCGCTTCAGCTTTCTGACCTGCTGTTTCTTCCGCTTCCCCTATCTTCCAACCCTCTCATATTCTGCAGTGACGCCTGATCCGCATTTGCCGCAGGGCGGGAGGCGTGACTTTTCCTCACGTAGGGTTACTCTCCAATCCATTTGCATTTTTATAAAGTTTTCGTTTTATGGTGACATATAACGATTTCCTGAATATCGATAATTATACAGAGTAATAGTTGGCACAACAATTATTTCTATTGAGATAATACTTCTGAAACCTTAAAAGAATTAATTTAGTAATGAACTCCATTGAAATCCTATCACAATCTATTAATGTTATTTTAATTTACTAAGGATTGGAATTCTCACATGTCAAGCAACACATTTGGCGTTATCTTTAAAACAACTACCTGGGGCGAATCGCACGGTCGAGCCGTGGGCGTCGTTGTGGACGGCTGCCCGGCAGGACTTGAGCTCTCATCTGCTGATATACAGAAGGAGCTGGATCGCAGGCGTCCAGGCCAGAGCAGAGCATCCACACAGCGCAAAGAGGAGGATCGTGTGGAGATTTTGAGCGGCATATTTGAGGGAAATACGACAGGAACTCCGATCTCCATGGTTGTCTGGAACAAGGATGCAGATTCAAGCGCTTATGATGCCATCAAGAACACTCCTCGCCCAGGGCATGCCGATTACGCCTACCAGGCGAAGTATGGAATCCGAGATCACCGTGGCGGAGGTAGGGCATCGGCCCGTGAGACCGTCGGTCGTGTGGCGGCAGGTGCAATAGCAAAAAAACTTCTGGCCATAAATGGAGTCGAGATCGCAGGCTATGTGTCAGAGCTTGGAGGAATAGAGGCATCGATTCCAAATTTGGAACTCTCCGAACTTAGATCCCTTGCAGAATCTAACCCCATTCGTTGCCCGGACCAGAAGGCAGCAGAGAAGATGCTTCAGCTTCTTGATGATGTCAGACGGCAGGGTGATAGCCTCGGCGGAATTGTAGTCGCAATTGCCAAGGGTGTTCCCCCTGGACTCGGCGAACCTGTCTTCGATAAGTTAGATGCAGATCTGGCGAAGGCACTTATGAGTCTCGGCGCTGTTAAGGCTGTGGAAATAGGGGCAGGTATTGATAGCGCCCGCATGCGCGGAAGCGAAATGAATGATCCACTAATTTTTAAGGATGGCAAGATCGATTTCGAGACGAATAATGCAGGAGGCATCCTTGGCGGTATATCCACTGGTGCTCCAATAATTTGCAGAATCGCGGTCAAGCCTACTCCATCGATCTCCTTGGTACAACGAACTGTGGATATATCTCTGCTAGATGATGCTCAAATTTCAATAAAGGGAAGGCATGATCCTGCAATACCCCCGAGAATTGTCCCAGTCGCAGAGGCAATGGTGGCCCTAGTGCTTGCAGATCACCTGCTTAGAGACAGGTCGGCTAAGCTATAGGCCAGATATAGGCCAGATTTTATAACTTTTGAGGCCGAAGTTAAAAATATGCGAAAGGAGTTCCGGAGCCTTCTAACGCTCGATGAAGCCAGGTCTCAAGTTCTCAGCCGTATTCCCGTGCCTGAAGAGCGGAGAGTCCCTCTGGATTCTGCATTTGGGCAAGTCCTCGCAGAGAAGATAATCTCTGAGTTTGATGTTCCTGGCTTTCGCAGAGCTTCTATGGATGGGTATGCCATCCTCTCCACGGACTCTTTCCATGCCAGAGATGATCAGCCTGTAGTTCTCAAGCTTGTAGGCAGCGTGCCGATGGGCACTGCTCCAAAGATCGAGGTAGCTTTTGGGACTGCTGCCGAGGTGTCGACAGGCTCTATGATGCCGAATGGAGCCGATGCTGTAGCTATGGTCGAGTACTCTGAGGCAAAGGCCGACTCTGTTTTGATATTCAGGCCGGTTCATCGAGGCGAGAATGTAGCTGCTGCAGGCAGCGATATAATGGTGGGCGAGACAGTGCTCCGCCCTGGAACAAGGCTCACGGCGCGTGAGATAGGGGTTCTTGCAGCTGTTGGAAAAGTTAGCGTACTTGTGAGGGATTTGTTGGTGGGAGTAGCCTCAACCGGCAATGAGCTGGTAAATCCTGGCCAGGATCTGCTGCCTGGAAAGCTCTCTGATATCAACTCTTATTCTATAGCTGCTGCCGTTAGGGAATGCGGGGCTACGCCTATCAGGTATAGCATTCTGCCTGACGATAAGCATTCTATGACGGAAGCTCTGCGAAGGATGGCAGAGGAGTGCTCAATGCTCCTTATCAGCGGCAGCACATCTGCCGGTGTTGGAGACATGATGTATCAGGTACTGGATGAAGTAGGAGAAACTATTTTTCACGGAGTGAACCTGAAACCTGGCAAGCCGACGATCTTTGGCATTATCGAAGGCAAGCCATGTATCGGTCTCCCAGGCTATCCTACGAGCGCTCTGACCGTTTTTGAGCTTCTGGCAGCTCCCGCAATCAGAAAGGCCCTTGGCCTCAAGAAACGAGAGAACACTATCAGTGGTAGGCTGGCGCAGCCGGTAAGATCCGAAGGCCGCCATCAGATGCTGGCAGTTGGCGTTTCAAACGATGTTATATACCCAATGGACAAGGGAAGTGGCTCGATAACGACACTCGCCCTTGCAGATGGGACGATTGAAATACCCTTTGGAGTTGAGTACATTGAGAAAGGTGAGCCTGTCGAGGTACGACTCTTTGTTGGTCCAGAGGTGCCTGACCTGACGATAACAGGCGAAGATTGCCCTATCCTTGAGGCCCTAATCGAGAAGCTGCCCTATCAGACCAGATTTATATCAAACGGCAGCAGGCGCGGCATAATCATGGCTGAGGATGGCATAGCTGATATATCATCCATTTCTCATCAGAAGGATGAAGCTCTAACCCATCGAGATGGATTGATTTGGATACGAGGCTATATCCGAAATCTCGGCTTGATGGCGAAGGATTCTTCGTCTTTTGAACCTGAGAAGATTAAAGAGGCGAAAATCTTCGGATGGTCGAAAGACTCTGAGATGAACCGCTTGCTTCAGAGATCATTGATTGAACTATGCTTAGATCCAAAGGATCTGGAGATCATCGGCCAGGCCAGGACTCATTCGGCTGTGGCAACAGCAGTCGCTTTGGAAAAAGCTGATATAGGCTTCGGGGCGATGGCTGCAGCTGAATCAAGAGGGCTATTCTTTAAGGCGACAGCATCGGACAGAATAGACTTTTTGGCTACAGAAGCAGGAATGAAGAATGATGCTGTGAAGTCCTTCATCGCTTATCTGAAATCCGATGAGTTTAGAAGTATCACTACTGTTGGAATATCGGTGGATGAGTCGGCAGGAGAGGTACTGGAGGATTTATCGCGATAGTATTTTGATAGTGATGATTTCTAAGAGGGAAAAAGGCTTAAGAGAATCCGCTAAATGCTTAGGAAGGTGACTTTATGCCAACGAGTAAGAAACAGCTGGAGAAGCTGAACAAGGTAAAGAAAGCCAAAGCAGAAGAGCTTGCGAAGGAGGCAGCTGCGGGTAGCAAATTCGCCAAGAAGAGGCTCAAGAAGCTTGAGAAAAAGATCAAGTGAGCCGCTTGGCCTTTCCACCTATTTTTTATTTTCTTTTTAAAGGGCTAACTGATTGTTGCTCAGGATGCTCGAGATGACTTCTATTTACATTCTTCTCCAAGCCTTGTTTTATTCTGCGTTCATAGTAGCTCAGAGGATGGCGTATCCTTTTGCAAAGTTCATCCTCGCCGGGGCAGTTCCCATACGTTGTCATTGTAGAGCAAGATGGAGGCTTATACTTAGTTCCGCTCGCCCCTGCAATATGTTCTACCTGGTAGCGTGTTCTCTCCTCATCGAAATCGGGGCTTGTGTTGAAGAGCGCGATCACATCCTCAACTGACATGTTGATCTGAAGAAGAAAGCTCGTAAGCGCAAAACGAGCCGAATGGCCTAGGTTTGTGCCTGCAGAGACCTGAGATAGCATACTCTTTATGCATGGTGGAAATGCTCCCTCCTCAATCTTTCCAAGATCCACCTTCTGCCTCGCCTTTAAGACATCGAGCTCTGATTTAATGGGCTTAATATATTCGGCAAGCTTTTTGCAGACAGTCTCATCGACCTCTAACGGAAGGCTCTTTATGACCCTGTCCCTTACCATCTCCTCCATGAGGCGCATCAATTCCTCTCTGGTAATTGTCAGATAGCCCTCATCGAGATCTCTATTTACCAGCTTCCATCTTGGACTCCGCATCCTGTGGGCTGCATGGATATACTCTGAAAAGTGAATTTTTAGTGGATCATTCTGCCCATGTGGATGAATCCCTAGATCCTCGGCTATTGGCAGAATGCCTTCTTGATCTCTCCTCATTCTGCTGTAGGCAAGCTTTGCCTCAGCCAGAGCATATCTTCTCACAAGAAGCTGATCTCCAAGGCATGAAATGATGACCCTTGCCATTGGATATGACAGCAGTTCTGCCAGAATCTCGGCGTCCTTGCTTGTCTGCCTATCTTGGATTTCGCCGCTTATTGCGCCCTCTACACGCTCAAATGCTCTACTTCTGATTGGTTTAAAAGAATTTTTTTCGAGCAGGCTCGTTAGCGAGTAGCCGGTCCCTCGAACATATTCTGCTGCCTCTTGAGTAAAAGGATAGTCCGATATCTTCATTCCTGCTCAATGCGCGGAGCTAGAAGGTAATTGATCTCGATAGACTGGCCGATCTTAAAGCCGACTCTGAGAGGATAATCTATCCCAAGTTCCAATGTGACCTCTTGTGCTTTTCCAATGGATTTGCTCATATCCTCCAGGTAATCCAGCGAGAATAGCGATCTAGCCTCGCCCGGCTTTATACCTAAGAGCTCTGTGCTTGGAATATTAAGCTTGAGTGAATCGATATCCCCTTTAGCCTCCATGTAAAAGCCCTCATCCGAGACTCCTAGGATGACATGATCGCTGACCTTCTCAGCGGCTTTTACAGCTCTTCTGAACTCTCCACCCGGCAATGTTACATGTGCGGGCAGATCAAGTTCAGGTATCCTCGGCTCCTTTCTGATCGCCGTCGGATCGATCAGGCTTAGCGTGTATGATAATGATCCAACTCCTATCTTGAGCTTATGGCCTTCCTCGTCCAGCTCAAGCTGCACGTTCTCGCCCTTGTCCGCCATGCTCAAGACATCGCTCAGGCGCACCAAGTCTACTCCAATCTCTCTTTGATCTGCTTTGAAATATTCAAACGCATCTGCGCCGATCTTCAATGATACCATTGCGACGTTAGCGGGATCAACAGCCTTCAGTTCCACACCGTTTTCAGATATAGAGAACTTTACCTCGTCGACTAAAGAGGATACGGCTTCAATTGCATCGCGTAAAGTTTCTGCGTTAATTACTGCCTTGAACATCCTAGAGCCTCCTGGAAGGTGAGAATTTAATATTTAATATAGTTTATCCTTAGTCGTATTTTCTCTAGTTTACTTTAGTCATATTTTCTTTAGTTTAATCGTACTCTCTCCACGTTTTGCCGCATTTAGTGCACCTGAAGAACCTGACCTCACTCTCGTCTGCGGATCGTAGCTGGCGCAGCCACCAGTAGGCGAGGTTGTTCCCGCAGTCGGAGCATCTTGCATTGGTCGTGGGAAGTCCTGCTGACTCCTCTTCGAGCACAGGCACAGCGCGATCAAGCTGCTTGGTCTTGCTGACCATTGATTCCTTTGGGGGCTTGGGTATCTTATGTCCACACTTCCTGCAGACCATCATGCCTTCTTTGGGCAACATAATGCTTTTACAACTGGGACAAAATTCCATCGCGAGTGAGTTATTCACTCGCCATATTAAAGTTTACCAATGCTATACCAGTCTCGCATATGAACGCTGCCATAAACGTTATCTGTGCAGATAAGCCTGGAATGCTGCGCGATGTAGCCGGAGTTGTAGCAAATAGGGGCGGCAATATCACCTATGTTCAGTCATTTATCCTTGAGCGCGGCATCAATAAGGGCCGAGCATCGATGTATATAGAGCTCGATGGACCTTCTGATGGGATAGTTAAAGATCTTCAATCTATGCAGTCCGTTTTTGAGGTCACCATCCATCAGCCCTTTGAAAGGATCTATGGCTCAAGAGTGATAATAATCGGCGGTGGTGCCCAAGTGGCCCAGGTTGCTGTAGGCGCAGTAAATGAAGCGGATAGACATAACCTCAGAGGCGAGCGCATTAGCATTGATACAATTCCCCTTGTAGGCGAGGAAGCAATTGCAGATGCAGTGAGCGCTGTTGGCAGGCTGCACCGTGCCTCTATACTTGTGCTCGCAGGTGCACTCATGGGGGGCCGCATTACAGAAGAGGTGAAGAAGCTTCAGGAGGTGGGGATACCCGTCATCGCTCTGAAGATGGCAGGTTCAGTGCCGCAGCAGGCGGATTTAGTAGTAACTGACCCAATCCAAGCAGGTACCTTTGCTGTGATGCATATCGCCAAAACGGCGGTCTTTGATATTAACCGTGTCAGGGGCAGGGAATTTTAACCTAAATTCTAGCCCTTGATAATTTCCATAGATCTGAGGTTCTTTATCTTCTCCCCATCGAAGAGATCATCAGTTGTGTAAAATGAATCGCCCACCTGGAGAACGGGCGCAGAGAGCGTGAAGACTCCATTGATCCGAAGCTCCGTTAGAGCCTCAGGGGTAGCCATATCTATGGTCTCGAAGTGTATATCTGAGTTTGCGAGCGCCTTCTTTAATTGCTCGCATTTGGGACATGCTTTGGTTGAATAGACTGTATAATTCAAAGCTAAACCTCCCACATTCAATTACCCTTAAAACATTAGGCTCAGACTACCTCAATGTTATAGGATATTCTTTATCTGCCCACACTGCATATCCGCATTTGACAGCCCGCTCAGCGCATTCACGGCAACAGGAGAAGTTAGCGAGGTACTCAGTTCCGTTCATCTCGTGCTCAAATACATTGTTGCAAGCGAACCCTGAGACACGCCTGTAATCAAAACCGATGCAAAATCCATGATCCTCAACATCAGCAGGTTTCTCTTCTATGAGCCATACTCTCGGCAGAAGGACAGGCAATATCGCCATGTCCATACCGCATCCGCAAGGGCCATAGACATCCTCAAAATCTTTATGTATAATTGCTTTATGTACATGCTCGCTCATTCTTGGCTCCTTCTTGGCTGTCATAGTCTTACGGCCTAATAATCCTTACTCTTCAGTTCTTCAATCAGCCCTTCTATCCTATTGGCAAAAATTGTATTTATCCCCTGGTACCATGTTGGATTCAAAAAAGGTCGGAATAAAAGGACTTTGCAGGAACGCGAGCTTAATCGAAGCATCAATAAGGCTTCCATGGTAATATTATGAACTTTTACGCTACGAAAGATATATATATGGAGTTTTAGGAGCATAATAGTGCATATTTATGTTTGTAGACCACGAAGGCCTAATTTTTTGGCTTTTGCAGCTACGAATCAGGATTAGAAGAGGTGATCTTAGAATGCCGATACTTCCCGTCGCCCCTGTGAGCAGGCTCATCCGTGAGGCAGGAGCTAAGAGGGTCAGCGAAGGCGCAAGGGATGCGCTGGCAGAGGTTCTTGAAAGCTATGGCCTTGAGGTGGCTCGTGAGGCTGTGGGCTGGGCGAGCCATGCGAAAAGAAAAACCGTCAAGGCTGAAGATATTAGGGAGGCAGTCAAAAGAGTTAAACCACCCATACTCCCTGATAGGTGATCGATGCCAAACGATATGTCTGAAAAGCTCGATTACAGCTCATTGGGGCTGATCTGTGGGATAGAAATCCACCAGCAGCTTGATACTGCAACAAAACTTTTCTGCGGCTGCCCTACAAGGATTAGAGAATCTGCCGATTCCAACTTCGAGTTTTTTAGATACTTGAGACCTGCAAGAAGCGAACTCGGCGAGATTGATAGAGCAGCACTTGAAGAGGTACTTGTCTCACGACGGTTCCTTTATAAAACGTACGATACGACCTGTCTAGTGGAAGCGGATGAGGAGCCGCCAAGCGAAATTAATCCAGAAGCTCTTGAGATCTCGCTGGTGATAGCCAAGCTCTTGAGAATGAAGATTGTGGATGAACTCCACACTATGAGAAAGACTGTGATAGATGGCTCCAACACATCTGGCTTTCAGCGCACTGCATACGTAGGCTCTAACGGCTATATTGAGACATCGCAGGGACGGGTCGGCATAGGCATCCTCTGTCTTGAAGAGGAGGCTGCACGCATAATCGATGATCGCGGAGACGAGCTTATCTACTCTCTGGACCGGCTGGGCATACCGCTGGTTGAAATTGGCACAGCTCCAGACATAATTTCCCCTGCCCATGCTCGTGAGGTGGCTCAGCATCTGGGGATGATTTTGCGATCTACTGGGCGAGTAAAGCGCGGCCTTGGGACGATCAGGCAGGATGTGAACGTATCCATAAAAGGCGGAGCTCGCGTTGAGGTCAAAGGTGTACAGGAGCTGAATCTCATAGATAAGATCGTCGAGCTTGAGGTACTTAGACAAGTTCGGCTGCTGGAGATAAAAAAAGAGCTTGAGAATCGCGGGGCAAGCGCTGACTTGAGCCACGTGGATGTAAGCCAGCTTTTTTCATCATCAAGCTCTAAAGTTATCCTAAGATCCCTGAAGAGCGGCGGAGTTGTGATGGCCTGTTTGCTTAAAGGATTTGATGGTATTGTCGGCAAAGAGGTCCAGCCCGACCGACGATTCGGGACTGAATTGTCAGATCGCGCCAAAAGAGCTGGCGTTGGCGGCATATTCCACACTGATGAGCTTCCAGCGTACGGCATAACCGAGGATGATGTGGCAAAGGTACGCGAGATCCTAGGTGCGGGAAGTGATGACTGCGTTGTCATGGTCACAGGACCTAAGGACAGGGCTGAGAAGGCGCTGCAGGCAGTAATCACGCGCGCTTCTGAGGCCTTGAAGGGCGTTCCTGAGGAGACCAGGCGTGCTTTGCCCGATGGCGCGTCGGAGTACATGAGACCGCTGCCGGGATCTGCCAGGATGTATCCTGAGACTGATGTTCCTTCTGTCGTAATAACCAAAGAGATGCTGGATACGCTGGTTCTGCCTGAGCTGTTTGTAGAGAGAGCGGAACGTTTCGAGCGCCAATATGGCCTCAACTCAGAATTATCTAAGGTCATTGCCTCCTCACCTAACTACCAGCTCTTCGAGGATATATTGAAGAATTACCAGGTTTCTCCATCGATCCTCATCAGGGCACTGGAAACTATACCTATTGAATTAGTCAGAGATGGTGTTCCTGTTTCTAACCTAACAGATCGGCATTATACAGAATCTATCGCTCTTGTATACGAGAGTAAGATAGCAAAGGAAGGCCTCACTGAGCTGCTCAGATATCTTGCAGAGCACCCTGACACCGGTGCTGCGGAGGCTGCTGGCAAAGCAGGCATAATTGGAATGGATTCTGTCGGAGTGGAATCGGTTATACATGATATAGTGGCAAGCAAGGCAGATCTCATCAGATCTAAGGGAGATAGATCGATAGGTCCTCTTATGGGCCTGGTCATGAAGGAGCTGCGGGGTAAGGCTGATGGGGCACTGGTGAGCGCCATATTGAAGAAGGAGATACAAAATATACAGAATGAGTGAACCCCGGGATGAAGCCTGATATGCTCCTATGGGAGGAGACCCTATTTAAAAACAGGGATCTCTTTGAGCTCGATCATCTGCCTGAGCACTTTGCCCACCGTGAGTCGCAGATGAACAGCCTCAAGTTCTGTATAAGTCCTGCATTACATGGTGCAAGATCTGTAAATGCTCTATGCCTTGGTCCTCCCGGAACCGGAAAGACAACAGCATTATTCAAGCTTTTTGAGGAGATCGAAGCGCACTCCTCTAAGGTAGTTCCCGTCTACGTCAACTGCCAGATCGATTCAACTAGGTACGCGGTTTTTTACCAGCTTTACAGGAAAATAGTAGGGCATGCTCCTCCTTCGAGCGGAATATCCTTCAAGCGTATCTTTGAAAAGGTGGCCGAATACTCCGCGAATAACGGTGTGGTATTGGTTGTTGCACTGGATGATGTGAACTATCTTTTCCATGAGAAGGAAATTGATCATATTCTTTACTCTCTGCTCAGGGCGCATGAAACCTGCCCCGGTGCTAAGATGGGCGTGATAGCTGCGCTAAGCGAGCCTGCGATGCGTTATGTCCTCGATCCCAGGGTCGCATCTGTCTTTCAGGCAGAGGAAATTACATTCCCCCTTTATACAAAAGCCGAACTGAAGGATATTTTGGGCAAGAGGGCGCAGCTCGGTTTTTACCCAGGAGTGCTGCCTGATGAGGTTCTTGAAAGTATAGTGGACTATACAGAGCTATCTGGAGATCTTAGGGTTGGAATTGATCTTCTCAAGAGATCAGGCATGTCTGCAGAGAGGCGTGCATCCAAAGTTATCTCTTCTGATGATGTAGATCGCTCCTATGAGCGTTCTAGGCTCGTGCATCTCACTTACGCTCTGAAATCTCTCAAGGAGGATGAGCTGAAGGTGCTCAGACTTGCGGCTGAGAACGATGCCAGCCGTGCAGGCGACCTTTATCGCAAATTCCATGCAGAGACGGGCGCAGGCTACACGAGGTTTCATGAGATACTCAATAAGCTGGACGCTATTCGGCTCATAGATACTGATTTCAGCGGATCGGGCACACGCGGGCGAAGCCGTGTCATCAAAATGCGCTATGAGCCTGCAGAGATCCTAAGCAGAACGCAAGCTTGAATCTTTTCAGATTCGTTAAGCAACTCCTATATAGACTCGTATTTAGTAACCCCTCTATATAGATAATATAGATAAGGGCTTTAACTAAGAATTGCATGTGCACATATCAGCATGCAGAGTATGCGATTACGGCGAAAATATAGCGAGCGGTTTGTTGAGGTAGCTCTGTCCCTTTGTGCCACTGCTTCAATCATCGTGATGCTTCTGATATTCTACTTTCTTATACATGAGAGCTTTCCTGCCTTTATCGATGTAGGCGTCATCCAGCTCATTTTCGGTCAGAAATGGCATGCAGCTGGCGATATATACGGCATGATGCCGCTTATTGCTGATTCGCTGCTTGTAACTATATTAGCGCTAATCATCAATATAGCTATAGGTATACCTTTAGCCATATATCTGGCTGAGCTCGCAAATCCTACTGCTAGGACCATACTTAAGCCATCTATAGAGCTTCTGGCAGGAGTTCCCTCGATCGTCTATGGATTTTTAGGTGTGATAATACTGGTATCCTACCTGCAGAATAGCTTCAATATGCTAACTGGCAGATCAATACTCGCAGGTTCGATCCTTCTCGGAATAATGTTCATCCCATATATTACGACCATATGTGAGGATGCTCTTCGGGCGGTTCCAAAGGAGTTCAAGGAAGGCTCATTAGCTTTGGGCGCTAACAGGTGGCAGACGATAAGGCATGTGACTATACCTGCGGCATCTTCAGGCATAACCGCAGCGGTGCTGCTAAACATAGGGAGCATAATCGGCGAGACGATGGCAGTACTTCTCGTTGTCGGAAATGTCTCAAGGATTCCGTCGCCTATCTTCAATATCTTTGACCAGGGCGCAACATTTACCTCAGTAATAGCAGGCGAGATGGGCGAGGTTGCTAGAGGGTCTACACATTACCATGTCCTTTTCGCAGTAGGATTTATCCTCCTCCTGATTGTCTCGATCTTGAGTATTGCGGCAGATCTAATCAGGGCTAGGATAAGAAGACGGTTTGGAGGATACTAACGATGGATGTTAAGCATATTCTTGCAGTATCGATGGCGACATCTGCGTTCATGTTCATATCATCTGTAGTATGCCTTCTTCTTCAGCCTGATCTGACAGCTATTGCGTCGATATGGCAAATAGCCCTTTTAGTTTCGATTCTTATTATCTTAGCTTCTGTCTTCTCCAGAAGAAACAATTCTCCAGGTAATCTTGCTGCAATCGGAGTTGATTTGGCATTTATCATAGCTATAATCCTCTTGGTATTCACGGGAATACTCCGTTCAGATTATGTTATTGACAGGCCCTTGGGAATAGGAGCGTCCTTCGGATATAGCTTCATTCTTCCTGCACTGGTATTGATCGCAAGTATACTGAGCCTTAAGGATTCTATCAATATTCTATATGGCTATAGCCAAAAGGCCAGAGAGGAACTGGCATTCCTGGCAATCAGGCTGTCTGCAATCATCGCTCTGTTGATATTGGGCGGAATTCTATTTATCATAATCTATAAAGGCGCAGGGATAATAAGCTGGGGTTTTCTGACCCAGCCCCATAGGAATCTTGGACAGGCCGGGGGTATCAGTACTGCTATAGTCGGCACGATATGGATGGTTCTTGGGGCGATGGTCGTATCAGCACCTCTCGGCATAGGAGCTGCGATATATCTGAACGAATACTCCAAAAATGTAGCATTTAATCGCTTGATAACTATTGCAGTTAGTTGCCTAAATGGCGTGCCATCAGTTGTTTTCGGCCTATTCGGCCTCGCATTTTTGGTTACATTCTTTGGAGTATCTCTGCTATCAGGCTCTATAATCCTGGGACTAATAAACATTCCAACTATAATCCTGACGAGCCAAGAGGCGCTGAAGAGTGTTCCGAACTCCCTTCGGGAGGGCAGCTTTGCATTAGGCGCGACCAAGTGGCAGACAATAAGGAAGGTTGTTCTGCCATCTGCCATGCCAGGAGTTCTGACAGGCATAATTATGGGCGTAGCCAAGGCATCAGGAGAGACCGCGCCTATAATGTGGACTGCAGTCACCTTCACTGCAACGCCAGTACAGATGATCTATGGCATTGTGCCAAATGTCTTGCAGCCTGTGAACAACCTCGATTATCATCTTCTCAATCTTATTTACTTCCTGGGTGCCTGGGATGTTGAGTCGAGGGCCTGGGGAACGGCCCTAGTGCTTTTAATTTTGGTGCTGGGGACAAATATGCTCTCAATTCTCGTCAGGAACCATTACCGGAAGAAGATATCTTGGTAAAGTGTTATCCAGGCTGAAAATATAATCTATTTTATGTTTAGCTGATATTAGGTGCTTTATGGAATAGCTGAAAATCAAAAAACTTCTGGCGAGGGATAGACGATGTGCATATAGCTAGGCAATATTACGCTTGCTGACCCTCGTCTGCTGGAGCAGGAGCACTATTGTATAGCTCTGGCAGTTCGTTCTGAATATGTTTAAATTCTTTCAATATTTTAATTCCTTTGGGCGTTGTTTTATAATACACGGTCTGCCCATGGGCAGCCTCTATCAGCCCATTTTTAGAAAGTAGCTCTATATAAGGGTTCACAGTCCTGAAGTTAAGGTTAGCCTGATATACTATCTTTGTTTTACTTGCGCCTATGGCACATATATCGAGTATCTGGGAGATGATTACATCCTTGCTTCGTTTCATTTTTTGTCTCCTTATAGATCTCCAAGTTCCTTTTATCAGCTCTATTAGCTATATTCGAGCATTTTTTCCTTAAATCAGCAATTTTGTTAAGATCCATATGACCATATAAATCTATCGGATCGCGGTTAAGGTATTATCTTACGGACTAAACATACGGTATCTAAATGGGCAAAACCAGTAGTCAAAGCTTATTCAATGAATGCTATTAGCGTTTAACGTGTAGGATTGCGAAGGACGAAGCGGGAAGTCACCATCCTTCATGGTGGTCTCATTAACTCGGGGAGTTAATGGGAGTTACGACGTAGTCGTAACAGGATGAGAGCGGAGTCCTTTGCCCTGATTACTTTCGCAGCGCTTGGATTATCTATAAATTTCATCGATTTCTTCAATATCCTAAGACATGATTCCATGCAGGCTTCAAGTGCTACTTGGATGATCGATCACTTCTCCCCAGGGGAGATTTTGGAGTTGCAAGACAACTCTACAAAGTAGGGAGGGAACACCCCGAAAGTCTGTCCGTCGAGCGAACAACCTCTGTACCCCTTCGTAAGAAGAGATCAAGTTGATCCCGATGAAGCGGAAACCGAAAATTCCCGCAAAACGGTCGAGAAGCCAGAGGGCGATGATCCACGATCAGGAAGTACGAGCGGGAAGCTCCGGCCTTCAGGCCGTGAGAGGAGTTCACTAGTTAATAAACGTCTCAATTGAGCTTAAAGGACAAATATTGGTTTCAAAATATGAGTGAAAGACTATATCAGCTAATCGATAAATAAATATCAATTAAATATATTGTTCATTATATAGTTTCATTGCTCTAGATTTAAAAGATATAGCTGTCTAAAGTATAGGGTCCTTATATCTCCTATCATATCCTAATATACAATAGAAGCATTCTACATCCAATGGCCTCTCTAAGTCCTCACAGTTCTGATAATTCGCTATGTATTTGCTTAAAGCTCTCGAGAAGATTTATTCCTCTTTCGGTTGTTTCATATAGTACTGTTTGTCCCTGCTTTACTTTCAATAGATCATTTTTCATTAGAAGATCTATGTAAGGATTTACAGTTCTGAAGTTTAGGTTTGCTTGATATACTATTCTCGTCTTGCTTGCACCAGTAACACATATATCTAGTATCTGTGATATTATCTTATGTCGGCTTCGTTTCATAAATTTCCTCCCGTGTCAAACCTTCGCTTCTCGAACTCTCATAAACCGCTCAGATAATCGGATATGCCGTAGTTGAGACTCAGCAATATTCTTTAGATTCATCAAACAATAAAAGTTTATCGGATGTATAATAAGGATCTTAGCACATGAAAATCAACTATATTAATAAAACACAAATTAATTTTATCAATAAATAGGGATGTATGGTAGTCACATGGACAAGTGGGATATTATCCATTATTAATTGCTTTGACCTACACATATAGTGAATTTGTTAGATTTTATTCGGCATGATACAAAAAAGGCTTTCTATACTATGGCAGATTAACCGCTTGTGCATATATCTCTATACTGACTATCTATATTATCTCTTACAAAATCTTACAGTCGCGATAGCACCCTATTTGTAAGCAATTTTTGTCTATGATCTATTAAACTAATATCGGCTAGTCCCCTATAGTTCTAGATTATGTACATATCTCGGTATAATGATTGAAGAGCATTGACTATCAACTGTACTATAATTTCGCGCAGGAAAGGGTGATAAAAAATTTCCTTATTTGCCTAATAGGCCCTCCCAAGTGTTTCTTGAATACATTTATTTAGTGTTGGGGAGGATAGACTCATAAGGAGGCAAGTCTTAATCCTTTGATATCTATCCTTGATCTGGGAATTGACTAATAGTAATTAAAGTTTACGGTTTACGGGCAGTATTCAAGCTATAATTTTAGATGCTTTTGGTATGGTTTGATAAGGGTTTGACAGAATAGTTCAAGATAATTAATGCTGAACAGACTATCAGGCAATCTGATATATTTTATTCAAATAGTTAGGTTCAAACTCTGCATGATTAATTTTGGATGTTTTTTGTTATAAATCTCATAACAATAAAAATTTATTCGTATAAGAATTGTACGTGTATTATTATCAATATCCCAGATTTGTGGCTATTTTAAGCTCGAATCAAGCCCAATCAATCGATTTAAATAAGTATGATTATTCAGCATCAGAGCTACAAAACGAACATCCTTAACTTCGCTATTGATTATGTTTTCTAAATTACATTTCGCAACATTTTATTAAAGATAAATACAAACTTATTGTAACATTCCTGAAAGGGCTTGTCCTCTTGAGGGATGTTGGGGAAAGCCATTAGGAGGCAAGTTATGAATGATTATATAGCAATGCTCGTCGTTGGCTTGATGCTGCTGATATCATTAGCTGCTGCAACAGGCAATGACAACCAGATCTCTGTTGACATCTATCAAGAGGCGCAAGGAAATTGCGTTACTGGCGATGTCTATATCGCACAGGAGACTTATGCAATTGCTTATGTTCAGGGAAACAACAACTATGTTAGCCAGGATATTGATGCTTATGCCAATGACAATACCTTGACAGGTACCGAGGATGCTCCAACTGGCATGACACAAGTTTGCAGTATTGTAGGCAACGTGACCGGCAATGATAACTATCTAGGGCAGAACATAGATTTTAATTCGAAATACAACAACCTTGTCGGAAGCAATTTATCTCAGGGAGCCACTCAAATGGCTGAAATTGTAGGCTCAAATAATAGTGCATCTCAGACGACTTCTGTGGATTCATATAATAATATGCTCACTACGAGCAATTTAAGTCAGTTCTCACTACTAAAGGCTTCCTGTTTAGTGGGTAGTGATAATAGCTTGGACCAGCGTGTTAATCAAAGTGTGAACTATAGCTGCTTGGTCAGTTCAAAGATATGGCAGCTGATGGTAGGCAGCGCTAACCTTTACGGCGGTAACAACAATGCATACCAGGAAACCAATCAAAATACCGATGGAACTAGCTTATATGGTTCATCATTAAAGCAGACAATTGATCAAATATCCGCGGCAGAAGGCAGTGCCAATAGCATAAATCAGCTTGCTACGATCAGCTCAGATGATGCCAGCCTGACTGAAGCAGTAGAATATCAGACGATCAATGAGAATGCAAATGCTCTTGGGTGTGGCAATTCTATAACACATGATATAACTTTGAACGGAGACAATAACCGTGTAGTAGGCGGCTCAGTGTTACAGCAATCAAAAATAACGACTGATATATAAACATGCATTGCTATGTCAGAAAGACGAGATTCCAAATCTCGCCTTTCCTTATATGTCAATTCGGAGGAACTATATGAAAAGAGCACTCTTGTTTATGGGGCTGATCTTGATGATATTCTGTAGCTTGGGGCATTCTGCTATAGATACCTTCTACAGTACTAACAAATTGAACGCTACATTATCCGGCGGATCAGACCTGAAATCAGTAAATGGCCTAATTCAAGAACCTTATTATCATGCCAATCAATTAAATGTGGCTTATGGTGCTGGGCTAGCCGTTGTAGATGTTAAAGATATATCAATGAACAGCACTGCTTATTTGGTCGTAACCGATCAGGATGGACGGAAATATCCTACAGTCTTAACGACAGCAAATACACTACATCTACCTGCTGAATCAAATGTTGTTATGAAAAATGGTTGTGATATCAGTGTAGATTCGAACAATCCCGGCTCACCCAATGCTGACTGGAAAAGCAGTTTGGAATTTCCGGATAACCTGAATCTAACAGCGGTTAATCTCAACTCTTCACTGGAGAATATTCCCACACAGGATCTTGAGGCACTAAGCGATTATTGTACTGATCATGGAATCGGCTATACTACAGAAAATGATGCATATTTCACCGATAGCAATCAGGATCTCGGCGTCACTTGTAGGTGGGGTGAAGGCGAGAAGATAGTAGTCGGCACTGGAGCTGAGTGAGCTTGGAGATAAGTGAAATAATATCGGCAGGTGGTTTGTATTAGATTAATCCTAATCTCTATCGTCATATTAATTACATCTATCGCCTCTATCACATCTATCGCCTCGGGATACGTTCATACATATAACAGCTATTATACAGATGGAGGCAGTGTAACTGAGGATATGGCCTTGAGCAATATGAGCTATGCTAACCAGGTGAGCATATATCGGGACTCTCTTTTTGCAGCTGCGAATGCAGTCCTGGCTAATGAATCCATACTCGGTTCGTTTGAGGATCATATTCTAACGACCGGGGAAGGCGGCGGCTTCGGAGCAAATATCAAGGCAGTTTCCGATAAACAGTTCGATTACCAACGGAGTCTTGCAGCCGGTGCTCAGGCAACAGATGCAACAGCAATCTCTTACACTTTGCAATCAGGTCAAACGGCAGCTAATTACTTCACCGATGGTGGAACTGTATTTGAGAATATCGCTGCAGATAACGTAAAATATGTACATGGTGCTAAAGTGCAACCTTACTCATTAGCCGGAGCAGGAGATGGTGATCTAGTTGGGGGTATTGGACATTTAGAAGATGACATCCTTGTTGATTCTAAGGATGGCACCTTTGGAACAGGATTCAATGGAGTTGCTAAAGATAAATTGAACTACGAAAAGAGCTTCAACGCAGGTCGGCAGGTAGATGATAAGGCGGATGTATCATATACGATTGAGACAGGACTTGCCAATGTCAACTACTTCAATCCGAGCACCTTGATAAATGAGGCTGTAGTTACCGATGCTTGCATGTATAAAGATCTGATAAAGAATACAGCGGATGTTTTGGATTCTAATGGCCAAGGCAAAGTTGCAAGGGATTCCCCAAGTGGGTTTGTTGATGAGATCACGATGACTTATGGCGGAAAGTCTTCAGTAATTGATGCAAACTTAACAACTGGGGAAGGAAAGTATGGAAGCAGAACCGATGTCCCTGTGATGTATACATGGAATACCTTCGTGGACAGCAATGTTGACTCTTCAAAAGATACGATAGCCGTTACAGCGTACAATGGAAATAGGAATACGGATATGAGGATAGTCGGCAAGGCACAGGGGTTAACTGATAAGTATGCTGGACCGCTGTATCTATCACCTTTCGGGTTTATAGGGGTCTCAAAAGAGTTATATATGTCTTATGAGATTAATAGATAATTCGAGAGGTCTGATGAGATGGGCTGTTCTAGAAGCCGTAGGATACTGCTGCCTGCCGCAGTATCCTTGCTAGTTTTATTCATTGTTCTTGTTAATTCTGATGCGAAAATTGGCTACAATATCAATGTTGATGTAAGTGGCACTAAGTGGAGCAGAAGCCAATCCACCGAGGTAATGAACTTCAGAGAAGACGGCCAATGTACTGGCACTGGAAACTCCTCAAAGTATGTGAATATCCCTGGGTTCGCCGGCATCGGCGTTAAGGAAACTACCTATGCTAAGCAAGGAAAACTCTCAAACACAAACAGCCTCAATGTAACAGCTTTATTGAATTGGATTTATATAAATGAAAATATCGACGACCAACCAGCGACTAACAGAACGATTACTTTGGCAAATGGCACAATCATTAATGTCCCTGTACAGGCTCAATCTGAATACTATGCTGAGATCAACGAAAGCATACCCACTCTTGTGAGAAGCGAGGATGAGACCTATTATAGCGGACTTGGAATCTATACGAGAAATAACTATAAGAGTGATCAGGACCAGTTATACACCGATTATTATGCAACTAATCTCTCCAAAGCAGCTAGATTTGCCGGCGTGTATTCAAATGCGATGATAATAACCGATGTAACCCCTGGAAATATAGACGAGCTTGATCTGCAGAATTCTGCTACTGCCTTCCGCCTGCAATCTATCTCAGATAAATCTACCAAGCTTAAATATAAATCTGGAAATTCAGTCTCATCTGAAGAGTATGTGGGCAAATTCACGATAGATAGGAGGATTTCAAGGCGCAGCACATTTAACTTCTCTAGAGGAGATGATGATTGGCTAGGGTGCGGTTGTAATCCTGCTACGCAGTTCATTGAGCCTGGATATGGGGATTACAGGTCTTTCTTTGATTCATATAACCCCCTCCCCAATTTAATTAAATAGAGCTGTTATTCCGAGATTGTTATTTCGAGATAACAGTTATGAACCTTTTTTGTGTTTGTAGTTAATCCTCACCTACGTTATTAGCGAACTCTATTTCATCCTGAAATGAGAACATCATCAATAGTTGGATTAAAAAATCAAAAATTATTATCAGATTACTGATTAATCTGATTTTCTGGTTTAATCTATGTTATCTCAGCAGTTTGTGGGAACCGCAGGTGTTTCAGGTATTGGACAGTTTAGAGTTGGCGTAGTGGGAATTCCGGGTGTTGGACAGTTTGGAGCAGGGGTAGTGGGAATTCCGGGCGTTGGACAGTTTGGAGCAGGGGTAGTGGGAATTCCGGGCGTTGGACAGTTTGAAGCAGGCGTGGTCGGGATTCCAGGTGTTGGACAGTTTGGAGCAGGGGTAGTGGGAATTCCAGGTGTTGGACAGTTTGGAGCAGGCGTGGTCGGGATTCCAGGTGTTGGACAGTTTGAAGCAGGCGTAGTGGGAATTCCAGGTGTTGGACAGTTTGGAGCAGGCGTGGTCGGGATTCCGGGCGTTGGACAGTTTGGAGCAGGGGTAGTGGGAATTCCAGGTGTTGGACACGTCTGAGTTGGAACTACAGGCGTCTCGGGCACGCTACAAGCCAAGACCGCCGGAATATTTGTTAGCAGTATAAAAAGACATACTGCGATCACGGATAAGATTTTCTTCATATATTTATTCCTCCTTTTGGTAACTTGCCGATAGTTACCTATTTTGGTAACATCATCCGCCCTCATTGATAATCTCGAAGAGATTGTGATTTATATTTGAGAGCCTCCTTCTAATTTTCTGATTGATAGTTAATAAGTTATCATGAAACTTGAATGCTAAAAATATATTAGTACTATAATCATAGATCGATCCATAAGATCTATTTCAATGAACTTAGACTAAGAAACGATCATAAGCGAGCGATTTAGATATCACGCTTAAGGAGGCTATCTAGTGGTCAGCCTTCAAAGCTCTATCAATAATGATCACTGTACAATCGCCTTCTTATGTTCGAAAATGAGATTGCGTAGATGGGAATTATGCCATATATTAAGAATTATGTTATATATTATGCTGTATTGATCTCTGATATTCTGATATCAGCCAAGAAGCTTTATCCATTTTAAGGTATAGTTCCTATTATGGTTCAGATAACAGCTGAAGAAATGAAGGCTCTTGATATTAATTGTAAATATTTCGGGCTTCTTCCCCTACAGCTTATGGAGAATGCTGGCGCTACTCTGGCAGGTGAGATCGAGGCAATGGCCTCCGGTAAAAGGATAGCCATAGTTGCCGGCAGGGGAAATAATGGCGGTGATGCATTCGTGGCCGCACGTCACCTCAGCGGCTTTAAAACGACAGTTTATCTTATCGGAAAATCAAGGGATATCTCTACTGAGGAGGCCAGAAGGAACTGGAAGATATTGGAAAGGCTCGGCTTTAACTTGATGGAAGTTGAAGATCCCGATGATTTGTCTCTAAGAGAATACGATCTTATTGTAGATGCGATATTTGGAACTGGCGTAAGAGGTACTATCAAAGGGATCGAGGCTATGGCTATAGATGCCATCAATTCCTGCTCAAGGCCGGTCATATCTGTGGATGTTCCTAGCGGTTTAGGAACAAATAAAACAGTCAACTCTGATCTTACAGTCACTTTCCACAAGCCTAAGCCCAGCATGATTGGGAAGGTAAAGGTTGTGGATATAGGCATACCTTCAGAGGCCGAATTTCTTGTGGGCCCCGGGGATCTATGGCTTATAGGAAAGAGATCGCCTGAAGCCCATAAAGGCGATAGCGGCAGGATTCTGGTGATAGGCGGCGGACCTTATACGGGAGCTCCTGCGCTGACTGCAATGGCGGCTCTCAGGGCTGGCGTAGATATTGCTACCGTAGCCACACCAGAGAGTGCATCCGAGATAATCTCAAGTTACTCTCCTAACCTAATTGTAAGGGCGCTATCTGAAGATCACCTATCCCCCTCGGATCTAAATGTGCTGAAGGATCTAATCCCGAAACACGATGTGGTCGTCATGGGAATGGGCCTTGGTCGTCACCCTGAAACAAAGGAGGCTTTGGCGGAGATCATTCCGCTCTGTAAGAAAACGGTGATTGATGCAGATGCACTGCAGCCTGATCTGCCTTTGAAAGGCATAGTTACGCCTCACGCTGGAGAATTCATGAGGATAAGCAGCATAAAGCTGCCTGAAGCCCACGAGGCATATTACGAGGAGCGTATTGCGCCGGTGAAAGGTTATGCAAAAGAAAAAGGCCTTGTCGTCCTTTTAAAGGGCAGGGTCGATCTGATTACAGATGGCGAGAATGTTCGAGGAAATACAACAGGAAATCCCGGTATGACTGTAGGCGGAACGGGCGACGTGCTCGCAGGCGTGACTGCCGCTTTCTATGCGAGGACTACAGCAATAAGGGCTGCAACCGCGGCAGCTTTTGTGAATGGTCTTGCAGGGGATCTGGTCTATGTGGAAAAGGACTTTGGCATGGTCGCGACAGATGTTGTAGAGAAGATCCCTGAGGCTATGAGGCTGGAATTTTGAACGATGATCAGATCTCCGGTATGGTGAATATAACAGATAAACTTCCGGTTCAGAGGGTAGCCAAAGCCACGGGCCTGATCAGGCTCAAAGAATCAACGATTGAGGCGATAAGATCTGGACAGATAAAGAAAGGTGATGCACTCACAACAGCCAGGATAGCAGCAATCCTGGCTGTCAAGGATACGCCCCGCATAATTCCTATGTGCCATCCAATTCCCATCACGGGCATAGATGTTGATTTTCAAATCGAGCATCGGATTGTTAAGACCACAGTTACAGTGACCTCCTTTGGCAAGACCGGCGTGGAGATGGAGGCTTTGACAGGAGTGGCAGCGGCCCTGCTGAACATTTGGGATATGGTGAAGTACCTGGAAAAAGATGAGACCGGGAACTATCCTGAGACTGAAATAATGGAGATAAAGTGCTGGAAAAAAGAAAAGGTTGTAGTACACTAGCTATTTGAGAACAAACCGAAGGCTGCCGTCTTTATACAGTGGTTACTGCTGTTAAGAGGCATTTTTATCCTGCTTATTTTCAAGAAAAAGTTTAAAGCTCTATGCCTTATGCCTTTATCCCGAACTCCGGCAGCCTTTCACGTGCGGCTTCACGTGCCCTCTGATGTTCACGCAAGAATCGTTCAATCCTCTCAGCCACATCCTTCTTGCATGTTCCGCACATGCGTCTTCCACTTCTGCATTCCTCATTCAGCTCCACCATCTCTTGATTATCCTCGGAGAGATGGAACAAAAGGAACTCATAGATGGAGCATTTTTCAGGCTCCCCTCCGAGTTTACGCTGCTCGGATAAGCTTTGACGACCGCCGGTTATGGCTTTCATAACCTTCTTGGCAGCCTCTTTTGGATCCTCAGTCAAGGCAATATGGCTTTCAGGCTTTGAGGAGGACATCTTTCCGCCTGTGAGACCTGTCATAAACCTGTGATAAATAGACGCTGGAGGAACAAAACCATATTCCCCGTGACATACTTCGACGCCGCGTATCAGCTCGTCTATCTCATCAACTTCCATAGTTCCAGGGACATCTATATGCTCTTCGTACTTCTTTATGTCATCATAGCCCGCCTGCTTCAGTCTCGCTACAGCCGCCTCAATAAGTGCAGGCTCTGCAGCTTTACCCCGTATGCTTGTATACCCAACACGTGGCTCAACAAGGAATTTTCGCATCCGATAGGCAAGATCACGGGTGAGCCTTATATGGGCATCCTGATCGGCGCCGACAGGAATAACAACAGGCTTTGGGCCGCCATATTCCTTCAGCTGTGGGTGAAGAATGTCTGCACTCTGCGCCATGACGCTTTCCATATGGGATATATGCGTCTCTCCTGTAAAGCCATAAATAGCGCTGACCTCTGAAAAGTTTGCCTCTATGCCCAGCTCGAATGCGAGGTTTCTCATTTTGAAGTTCTCGGATTGGAAATATATGTGGCCTGAGGGCTCGAATCCTAGAGCAATAAGGCTGAGGATATATTCGTTAATGCCGAGCTCTTTACATCTGCTCCAGCTTATTCCCCTGACGGCATGAGCCTCCATGTCGGCTATAGCTGCGAATGCATCCCCGCCTTGCCTCTGATGCCAGATGATCTCATTCATGACCATCATATGGCCAAAATGTGCTCTTCCTGAGGGCATGAAGCCGCTCATGACTGCAAAGGGCTTGTGCTCCATCATCGCGCGAAGAACAGAGTCGTAATTCCGGTGGCCGAAGATGATCTTGCGCTTCATATATTTATGGGGCTTCTCAATTTGCAGCAATATATTCTCGAAGCTCGATATCCCGAACTCATCGAAGAGCTTTGAATAATCATCTACGTAAACTGCGCCCCAGGGATCAAGCTTCACTTCCATGGCTGTTGGGAAGTGATGCAGCAGATATATCTATTTATCTTCTCATTGCTCGCCAATAACAACCAGCATCGCAGATACGGGTATATTGTCTCTATCCTTATAGCTTCAATTTTTCATATACTATATTATTATTAACTTCTAATCCTCTTATCATATTAAGAATTTAAGCGCTGCTCATGGGCTTGCTATGGGCATGATGTATTCGATAATATCGAACTTGATGAAATGTTTGTACAAAATGGAAGTTTAATTCATGATTAATCTTGGTATCACAAAAATACGCGGATCAGAAATAAACTATTTATATCATAAAGTATTTGTTATATACAAAAATAGAATGAGGTCAATATGAGACAATTCTCAGTAAAAGTTCTCGATGATACCGACAGAGAGTTTGTAGAAGTGCTGAGGGAACTTGGCATACCCAGAAATGTCGCCAGTATGATCACCTACCTGGCTAACGTTGAGGAGGCGACCTCTCGTGAGATTGAGATCGGCTCTAACCTAAGACAGCCTGAGGTTAGCATTGCCATGCGTACACTTCGCAACAACTCTTGGGTCGAGGAGCGGGAGATAAAGAAGGATGGAAAAGGAAGGCCAATGAAGGTATACCGTCTTACGATATCTCTAGGAGAGATAATTAGGCACTTTGAGGAGGAAAAGAGAAAAGAATCTGCGAAGACTATGGAGAGCATAGAGAAGCTCAAGGAGCTAAGCAAGAGTTTGAGCGTTGACGTGCCGTCAACCTAAAATAATTAGTTTAAACATCGGAGGGAATCCCAATTGGATTCCACTGCACTTCAACAGGTTTCGATATGTCCTGCAGGCTCCCTGTTATGTAAGATACATAATCTCTGGGGCTCAATTGCCTTAATTACTTCTCCTCGCCGCTTATGTCTCTGAGATCTTCGAGGTTCTCTTCGATGAGCTTCTTGCTGAGGTTCTCCTGCTTCTTGCTGCCCTTCCTTTCTACGCCTCGCTTTTTAAACTCCGACATAAGTTCTCACCAAATTCAATCCCGATCTGAAATTGTATTAACCTTTCCGTCGGCGTTATTTTCTTCCTCGGTATGCCCACTGGTCATAGATCCCCTTAGGATCACGATTGTCGATTATCTCCCCTTGGAAGCCTTCTTCGGCCAGAACCTGCGCGATGAGCTCGGCCTCTTTACGGCTGTATACAGTATAAAATACCATCTCCCTTGCGAGGCTTGAGGATATTAGGATTATGTCCTTCCAGAGAGACCAATTGGATCTATCGATCAGTCCCATCATAAAGCCAATGACTGCATCAAATGATTCAGGTTTAAAGAAATATGGAAGCAATTTTGCATCAAGTACGAATGAATTCCGCGGATCCACCGATCCTGACTTCAGGGCGAGGCAGAGATCACAGCGATCTGAATCCATCGATAAGGGAGTATATCCTCGTCTGAGAAGTGCCTGTGTTCCCATGCCGCTGCCGCAGCAGACTTCAAGAATATTCATCCTATTGGGCAATGGTTCCAGTAAAGACACCAATCTTTTTATTCTATCTTCATTATAAAGCGGGGGACCAACAACACTGCAGCTATCGCAAAGAAATTCGCCGCACAGGAATGTGGCATAGTATTCGATCAGCGCCTGGGTAAAGTCTGTTTCATCTATGCTAACAGTGTCATGGCTCTGCCCTCTTCGGCTGGAGTCCGCTAGAATTTTATCCGGTGAATAGCGGTCTGTTAACAGCAGCCAGAACTCTGCAGGCTCAGTCATATGGGCCGCCAGTCCATAGCCAGGGATATCAATGTAATTATCTGCATCCAAGCCTCCTGACAGGATATCCCTTGTCACAGGCAAATTTATGAGATCCTCCAGAGACTCCTCTGCAAGAAAGATCTCCTCGTTTTCTTCAAGCTGGAGTATTCTATGTAGAAGCACGGTAGCTCTCTTTGTAACGGCTGCATATCAACCTTGCCGGAATGGATATATTATATTCCGAACCATATGGCGTCTGCTTGAAGTTGGTAGATATTCCTGGCATTGGCCCTAGAATTAGGGAGCGCCTCTTGGAACATTATGGGAGCGAGGAGCGCGCGCTTGAAGCTATTCTGAGGGGAGATGTTCTAGACCTTATGAACGTGCTCAGCGAACGCCAGGCTTTGTCTTTAGCTTGCTTCGCCAAAGGAGTAAAGTTCGGCGTGAAGCCTGAAGGCTTCCTTGCTACAGAGGAGGCAAAGCGAATCTACCAGATGATCGTATCCAGGATCGAGAGCAATACGCATACGGATTATGCGCGCCTGAAGATCGGCACAATCTTTCCATCGTCTTCAATAGATCTCATAAATGAAAATAGAGCTATGGCTGAGAATGCCCTGGCAGCCACAAAAAAAGTCTCTGGCAGCGCCATAGAGAATTACCTGAGTGAATTGAAGCCGCTACGCGATCGGCCTGCATCACGTATAAGGGAAAGAGCTCTGGCAGTAGCGGATACAGGTATGCTGGTGCAGCTTAAGTCGCGGGGCCTGGATAAGCTGATAGATTTGCAACTGACTGAGAGCCTTGAGGATTTGATGAATCTTGCAGAAGGCTACAGCCATATCAGCCTCATTGGGGATCTGGACTCTACGGCTGTCGAGCAGGCTGATTCCTTGGACGACTGGTACTTGGTCCCAGAGGCTATCTTAAGTTACTACAAGGACAACCTTGAGATCATTACCTCAGCAATCGAAGGAGCGTTGCTTCTTCAGGAAGCAGGGATATACACCTTCAATGGACTAAGCGATCTACGGAAGCTAATCGAAAGGCTTAGGCTAAGCGAGGATATTGAATCGGACTTGCTTCATAAGCAGCTAACGGGGCTGAAAGGAAGCATCAAGGATGCTGCGTCGTGGGCAAATTCTGAGCTCAAGAGAAGGATAGAGGCAAGCTCTGTTACTCTGGATGGCAGCGATATACTTCAAGTTCTGAGCAGGGGGGAGGATGCGAGGAATATCTTTGAGATGCAGCTTAAAAGTGTTTTTCAATGCGTCCTGAAAGAGGCAAAGGAGCGTGTGGCATTAGAGCTCGGACTTGCAGCCACGGATGGTATCAGGCTGGATGAGATATTCTCTTCAGAGATACAATATCCAATGGAGCTGGATATGCAGGCTCTTCACGCCTTTGAGCAGGATCTTCGAAGTAAAATAGAGTCCAAAGGTCTTAAAGCAAGACGCGATCTCGCTAGAGGTCTAGCCGATAAAAAGGATCTTGTCAAAAGAATAATCAATGCACTTATGGAGTTCGATTTTACTTATGCACTAGGGAAATTCTCCCAGGAAATGAGTATGCCTGAGATCTCGGATAAGCCATGCCTCGGCTTTATCGATGGCAGAAATCTGTTCCTGGCTGATCCTCAGCCTGTAAGCTACTCATTGGGAGAAACTGGATTTGTCGAGCACACTGAAAGAGTAGCAATTCTCAGCGGCGTGAACTCGGGGGGCAAGACATCTCTTCTAGATCTCATATCTCAGATAGCGATACTGGCACATATGGGGTTGCCTGTTCCGGCCAAGCGTTGCAGTCTTGGCATTTTCCAGGAGTTATACTACTTCAGCAAGAGCCGCGGAACGCTTAGCGCAGGAGCATTCGAGACTGCCATGCGCAAGTTCGCTGTTGTGGAGAACAACAAGCGTAAGCTCGTAATGGCTGATGAGCTTGAGGCGATAACGGAGCCTGGTGCATCTGCAAGGATAATTGCATGCATGCTCGATGAGCTGAACAGTTTGGGCTCTGTTGCAGTATTTGTGAGCCATCTGGCAGAGGATGTAAAGAGGCTTGCGCAGACGCCTGTTCGCGTGGACGGAATAGAGGCTGAGGGTCTGGATGATCAGTTCAACCTCGTTGTCCGAAGAACACCCAGGTATAACTATCTGGCACGAAGTACGCCTGAGCTGATACTGGATCGGCTTGTCAGGACTACACAAGGGAAGGAAAAGGAGTTCTACTCAAGGCTTCTGGCCAAGTTTAGATGATACTTTTATATTTTGGACTATAATAGCATATAACATGGAAATTTGGCAGATAATATTGATATGCATATTACTACTACCAATATTTTTTATCGCCAACTATATCATCGTCAGGAAGATGGCTGCCGAGAGAAGGTCACGTGATGAGAGGATAGAGCGCGCTGTGGCAGAAAGTGTCGCCAGGAGTTTCGCCCAAAAGGGCCCTGCTAAGTTTAGTTCCTGGCCAAAATACAACGCCAAGAGAAGACGCTGAAGATGGATCTGATCAGCTAAAATTCAAGGAGAGATTTCTGGCCTTCAGGTCTTTCTCCCGATAGATTCTCCGGCAGCAAAATCTCCCCATACTTTCCGCCCCCTCCCGGCTTGACTACTACTTTTCCAGATCTGAATGCTTCAATTGCATGAATTATCTTCGGCTCCGCCTTCAGCTCCGTTAGATCGGCAGAAACCAAGACATCAATCTCAGTCCTGCCATCGACCAGATCCTTCCAGCGCTTCTGTACACCGGCAGTATAAGGGCTTTTGTTGCCTATCGCCTTGGCTATGATCTCAGCCAGGGGTACCAGATGCAGGTAAGGCGGCCGATGAGGCGGATGCACAGGCTCAGGATAGTCTGCAAGGGATTCAACCCTATCCCTGACACCCAGCTTGATGATGCCGCCGCAGACTGTGCATTTCCCTCGGAGTTCCTTCATCTGTTCTGCGCTGTACTGAGTATAGCAGCTCGTGCATGCAGTTCGGTTGTACTTGCCCTCCTCAGGGTAAAATCCGACATTGAGTGTAGGATGGCGCCCAGCATGATGATCTATGGCCATTTTGATATCGCTAAAGCTCATGTTCTTTAGTTCCATCTGGTTGAACTCTCTAGCAAGTTTATTCGAACGGGGAGAATGGGCGTCGGAATTGGACATGAACATCTTGCTGCTGAGCTCTGCGATCCTATCTGCATAATCGGTGTCTGCGCTGAGGCCAAGCTCCAAGTAATGAATGCTGTCAGCATGCTCACCATAGCAATCAGGCATGGATTTATAATGCGCATAAATCCCCGTCCACGGTGTAAAGGCGTGGCTCGGCCCTATCATGCAGCCTGCGTCTATTACATTATCTGCAATCTCCGCGCCCTCCATGTGGACCTTCGGTCTGCCATCCGTCTCAAGAGTGGATGATTTTGGGGAAAAGCGATCCCTCAGCTCCTCTGCCTTAGTTACATCAGGAACGAGTATCAGATGATGGACCCTATGGGCATCCTCGACCTCCACAGTCAGAACGAAATAAGTATCTTCCAGCTTGAATAGACCATCGCTGGATGGCAGCTTCTTGATCTCATCAAGCCATTTTGGAAATAAGCAATCTCCTGTGCCCACGATCTTCACGCCTTTCAGCGCGGCCTCCCTTGCGATTTCCGGGAGATCCATATCCTTAGAAACGGCAGCTGAATACTTGGAATGGATGTGAAGGTCCAGGTTGACTTTCATCTCTAAAATATTGTCGCCCATCAGGATAAACCCTTTATGCTTCAGCAGCGGATCACCTTATGTGCAAGACCGTTTGAAGGGCATTTTGAATGATTATGCCTGCGGCAAGGCTACACTTGATGTGGCGTTAGAAAAGCTCAAGCTCTTAAGCTTTAGGCCAGTAGGCGATATAGCCAAGCTGGATATCGGCCGATCTGACCGCATCGGCATACCCGAGGCCATATTGGCAGAGGGCAAGGATAAAAAAGATCTTGTGAAGATATCCCTGGCACATTTGGATGAGACTGGAGGCGTTATTGTTACTCGCGTCTCGCCCGAGCAGCTTCAGGCCTTTTTGGATGCGAAGTTGCCCGAAGGAGCAGTCCTTGATCACAATCCTCGTGCCAGAACAGTTGTGCTCAGGCTTGGCGAGAGAAAGCCAAAGCATGGCAAAGTGGGAGTTCTGGCGGCAGGCACAGCTGATATCCCTGTGGCGGAGGAGGCCAGGGTAGCAGCAGAGGAGATGGGCTGCGAAGTCATATACGAGTACGATGTAGGCGTGGCAGGAATACACAGGCTCTTTCCGAGCATTGAACGGATGAAAGATGCTGATGCCTTCGTCGTAGCAGCAGGTCGAGAAGGAACTCTCCCTGCTGTCGTTGCAGGGCTTGTGAATGCACCTGTGATCGGGCTGCCTGTATCGACAGGTTATGGCATCGGCGGAGGAGGTATCGCAGCCCTTCTATCCATGCTTCAGTCATGTTCTATCCTTACGGTCGTCAATATCGATGCGGGGTTTGTAGCTGGAGCCTATGCAGCCAAAATAGCCATGCAAAGCTCAAAAAGCTAATACGCGAAAGGAGCTAATACGCAAGAACCGTTTTATGCAAAAACAGTTCTAAATTCCTTCCAGAAAAGTATTTATAGAAACAAAAGGCTGGTTATCGTGAGCGGGTACACTCATCTTTTTTACTAACCCCCACTCCCCTACCCGCTCAAAACTTAGATTCCTTCGGCCCCGATCTGTTTGGCTTCCAGGTACAATCCGGCCTCAATGCCATAATCTCTGATCCTTGTAAACGTATGATTGACCATGCCTTCTGAAGTCAGTATCAGAGAGCTTTTGCCTGCAAGAGCTTTGAGGATACATTTATCTATAACGCCATATGTGAAATCCAAATTTATCTTTTCACGGGCAGCCCTTATCTTCGCGCTTGTACCCATTGCCCCAATATAGTCCACCTTCTCTCTGAGGGATTTTATCATCTCCGTATCTGTGGTCTCGGCATTGCAGACATAGATCTCCCCCAGGCGTCTCTTTGGTATCTTTACCTGTGTGATCGTCTCTGCGATATCAATCAGATCAAGAACATTTCTCGGTGGCTTTGAGCCGTTTATGATCCCTCTGTCTACTAGCTCCCTATAGATCTCCATTACCAGAGGAAGCTTCATCCTAGCCCTGGCTATGAGCTCACTATCTGCGAACACTGAGGATGGCTCACCAGAGTAAAGCAAACTTCCATTCTCCATGAGCATCACTTCATCCGCCCATCGGTAGGCAAGATCGACATCATGAGTGGAGATGACGATCGTCTTTCCGCCGCAGTTGAGCTCATCGAGCATCTCCATCATCTCCTCTGAGCTTGCAGGGTCGAGGTTGGATGTAGGCTCATCGAGGATCATGACCTCCGGCTCCATCGCAAGAACACCTGCTATTGCAGCTCTTTTCTTTTCGCCGCCGCTCAGATGGTGTGGCGGCCTGTGCTCGTAGCCATCGAGGCCGACATAGGCCAGAGCATAGCTCACATATCTATCGATCTTTTCTTTTGAGAATCCCAGGTTTGCCGGGCCAAATGCGACATCCTGGTACACTGTGGGCGCAAATAGCTGGTCATCGGGATTCTGAAAGACCATGCCCACCTTGCGCCTTATATCTCGAAGGGCTGAGGCGTTATACTTTAGCGGCTCGCCTCTGAAAAGTATCTCTCCTTTGGTTGGCTTCAGGATGCCATTGAACATGAGCATAAGCGTTGATTTGCCTGCACCATTCGGACCAACAAAAGCGATTTTTTTGCCATCCTCCAGAGATATGCTAACCCCTTTCAGCGCCTCAGTCCCGTCTCCATAGGAATAAATAACATTTCTGGTTTCAAGGATGGACGTCATATAACCCTCAAAACAATTGAATATCTCTTGTCAAAACGGCAATAGCGGCAATCGCGGCCATATAACTCATCACGGCCAAGATTGTCTTTGGCTCTGCCTTACTGGCCCGCTCCATGAGATCGAGTTTTCCATCGTAACACCTGGCATCCATCGTAACGATGAGCCTTTCGCCCTGCTCCCACGATCTCAGGAAGAGAACACTTGAAAGCATGGCGAATGAGTTCAGAGTGTTTTTGACTCCTGCGTCTCCAAGCCGCATTACCTGAGCGCTGTGTATCATGGCAGCTTGATCTACAAAGACAAAGATGTATCTGTACATCAACATGGAAAGCTCGACCAGGAAGTCCGGCAGGCCCAGGGACTTAAGGATCGAGAAGATCTCTATCATAGGAGTTGTCAAGGCTATGAAGAATAAAGAGCACATGCCCCCAAAGGTCCTGGAGATTAAGAGTAACGCCAGGTTGGCTCCGTCTTCTCGGATGCTTAAGTGGGCAGTGAAGGCAAATAGCTGATGACCTCCCCCATGCATAAAGGCCACTACGATGGCGCTTAGCAGGGAGAATGAGAATGGTATAAGCAGCAGTGTGAGATAAAAGCGCACCGGAATTTTGGCCAAGATTACAGTTATGAGGCTCATGGTAATTGCTATGAATAACGGTGCTGTAGGCGTGGGTGAGGATATGCAGAGCAAAATGGTGCCGAGGCCGAGCAGCAACTTGAGTCTCGGACTGGCATCCTTCAGAGCATTGGAATGGGCGTAGTCATCTAGCAGGTCGTGCATTCACTTCTCCATCTTTCTCCTCTGAAGTTGCTGAAGCCTTCATCTTTGCCATGGCCCGATAGTAGCCGAGGAAATAGCCGATGATGATGCTGCCGATGGATGCCTGTAAGGCGAAAAGCAGGCTCTCTATCTCAGGGCTAGGTGGCACCCATACGCTATGGAACCATGGCTGGTAGGTTCCTCCAGTTAATTTATCGATTACATTCCCGGCCTGATTGTCGGACCCGCTCCATTTGTGATTTCCTGTTGAGTTGACATAAGCAAATGCACCGATGAATACTACGAGAATTGCAATAACAATGAGTTCCATCTTCATACCGACGCCTCCTTCAGCTTATTGATAATGCTGGGGGGCGCCACGTTGAGCTTCAGCAGAACATCGCTCCTGAGCTGGATGATGTACTTGAACATGAGCATAGTTACAGCTCCTTCAACTATGGCCAGAGGAACCTGCGTTATGGCAAAGACTGCTAGGAATGCCTGGAAAGATGCCATCACCCCGCCGGAGGCCGCAGGGAACGCTAGTGCAAGCTGGAGTGATGTGATAACATATGTAGCCCAATCTGCGAGCAATGCGGCCAGAAATACGGCTATGTACATATTAATACCGGATTTCATGGCCCCTTTATAGACCAGGTAACCCACGATTGGACCCGCTATGCCCATGGAGAATGTATTGGCTCCCAGTGTAGTTAGGCCGCCATGAGCGAGGAAGAGAGCCTGAAAGATCAGGACTATGATTGATAGAACTGAAGTAATCCACGGGCCGAATAGTATCGTACCCATGCCTGTTCCAGTAGGGTGAGAGCAGCTTCCTGTCACAGATGGTATCTTCAGGGAAGATAAGACGAAAACAAAGGCGCCTGATACGGCCAGCAAGGGCAAAATCTCACGGTTGTCTTTGACCATTTTGTTCATTTTGTAAGCTCCATAAGCCACTACTGGCAGCGAGAGCGCAAACCAAAATGCGCACCAGGGCAGAGGCAGGAACCCCTCCATTATGTGCATGATAACACCATCGGACGGGAAGGTAACTATGCCATATAAAGTTTTCTTGCTTAGAGATCAATAAAGTTTAGTTAAATAGTTTGATTATCTATAGCAGGCTTAAATCAGTTATAATTATTTTCGCTCTACTTGGATAGATGTTAAATACGGAGCTAT
>CAWDLW010000043.1:0-64775 GCA_963803145.1 Methanotrichaceae archaeon | reverse complement strand
AATACCATGGAAAGCTCTTTCTCCTTTCATTCCTATACTCCCACTAGATTTGTCTATTTTCGTCACGCAGCTTTGTGGGGCTGGCCCAGATAGGGGAACTCAGCGAGCAGATCGTCGTGCGGGCCTACCTTATCCCCCGTTACTTTTCCATTAGTTATTATAGCCAGGAAGGCATCGACGGCGTCGTCGCTGAGTCTGCGGCCATTGTGCGGGTAGGACGCCGGGCGCGTAGGGTCATAGCGCAGAAGGTCCGGCAACAGTTTCCCTGCCGCCCGCCTCGCTTCGTCCGGCGCCAATCCCCCGATATGCTCAATCGAGTGTGCGAAGATTTCGATGAAACGGGCATCATCTGTCGGCTCCCCGGCACGATAGGCTTCGTTCTGCTCGCCGGCAAGGAAGGGCACTTGTGAGGCTCGAGCACCGCGATCCACCTGCACCCAGCCTCCGCCGTCACCATCCGCCCCGATCAGCGTGCGCGCCCAAAGGCTAACCTCTTTCGGGCCCAGAACGGTGTTTGGCACTTCCAATACGATGCTGCAAATATCTTTGTCGGCGAAGAAATCCTCGCCAGTGAACTGAAAATTCTTCAGGGCACCATCCACGTCGAGGAAGAAGGGATCGCTGCGCCGGCCCGCAAAGAAGCGATAGTCGCCGGCCTGCTTCACCTGTGCCTCTCGTCCCGTCGAGACCGGCACTCCCTCGACGATGACCTGGCCACCCTCGTACGTCTCGGCGGCCTGCGCGCCATCCACGCGGCGCAACGTCGCAGTCTGCACCCCGCTCCCGGAAGACGTGAAGCGCACCTGATATGCGATATCGGCGACAGCATCGCCGTCCGTGTCGATCTTGATCTCATAGAGCGCCTCAGGCGCGAAGGGCTCGGCGGTAGTAGGTCCTGGCGGGTTCACGCCGACGGACGGATGCACGTTCATAATGAGGATCGACTTGCTGGGATCTCCCGGCTTGGGGAAAGCAAACAGATCAGTGAAGTCGAGGCGGGCGTCTCCACGGGGAAACCCGAAGTTGGGACCGGAATAATGGTTCGACATGGTTCATCTTCTCCTTTCTTTGGGCGACCCCAACTTACTTATTCAGGGCCGTCGCCTTGTCATGCCCCGCGATTTAAAGGCATTGTACGGAATTTTGATCGCTGCCCACTAAGGGATATGATTATTTTTTTTCTAATTATACATCACATAGAAGTATCTGATTTATAAATTATTAGGATTGTGAATTGCGAAATACAGCTCAGGATCGGTGATCACTTTTTTCTTTATACCTACCATGCCTGAGAGAATTGAATGTAATAAGTGGATCGGAAATGATCTCATACCAAAGATGAGCTTACATATCTCTGATTGCAACCATTTTTATCTTCTAAATTTTATTCTTGGGGGGGGGGGTAATATTGCGTATTAGCGTGGCAAGGTCATCCACTTTCACAGGCTTTGCAATATAGCCATCCATGCCTGCTTCAAGACACTTCTCTTGATCGCCATCCATTGCGAAGGCTGTTATGGCCACTACCTTAGGGCCGTTTTCAGGCCAGAGCTTTCGTATCTCCCTTGTGGCAGTGAGTCCATCCATTTCTGGCATTTTAATATCCATGAAGATCAAGTCGTATGGCCGGTTTTGGAGGGCTTGTAGAACCTCGACACCATCTGCAACAGCATCAGCCCGATAGCCCAGACGTTTCAGCATTTCAACAAGAACTCTCTGGTTTGAAGGACTGTCTTCGGCAACAAGAATGCTCAGGGGTTTTTGAGCCGCGAGGTTCTCGTAGACAGCAGCTTTATCCTTCTCACCTAAATCTAGTTGCTTGCCTGGTATGGCCTCAGCCTGAATAGTGAATCTGAAAGTAGAGCCTTTGCCCTCCTCACTTTCAGCCCAAATCTCTCCGCCCATGAGTTCAACGAGCTTCTTGCTTATAGCGAGTCCGAGTCCTGCGCCATCACGCTTACGGCTAATTGTGTACTCAAGTTGCCCAAAGGGCTGGAAGAGCCTGTCCATCTTATCCTGGGGCATACCTATGCCAGTGTCCTTAACTGAAAATGTTATCTGGCGCCTGTTGCCTTCGATGACTTTGGAGGAAAATGATACTGATATATCTCCATCATCGGTAAACTTAACAGCGTTGGAAAGCAAATTGGCCAATATCTGTCTAAGCCTGCCAGGATCACCGATGATAGTGTCTGGGGTTCCATAGCTGACGGTATAAGCGAGGTTCAAGCCTTTATTGATGGCCTGCGCTGCCACCATACCCATAGATTCCTCAATGCTGTGCTTGAGGCTGAGTGGCTGATGCTCCAGCGTTATCTTCTCTTTTTCTGCCCTTGAAAACTCAAGGATATCGCTAATAAGGGCGAGAAGAATTTCGCCACCGTTCCTGATTCTTTCGATGTACTCCCTCTGATCCTGTGTGAGATTATCATCCAGGAGGAGGTTTGAGAAGCCTATAACAGCATTTAGAGGTGTCCTAAGCTCATGGCTCATATTTGCAAGGAACGCAGCTTTGGCCTCGACTGCGGACTCTGCTGCCTCCTTGGCATCCCTAAGCTCTTTCTCTATCTTCTTTTGATCTGTTATATCTCTGAAAAGAGAACCTACTTTACCTTTGGAGAATGAGTAGGTGTAAACGTCATACCAACGCTTTGTGCCCTGGCTATAGCTTTGCAAATGTAATGCTTTGCCCGTTTGGTCGACTTCACCATAATAATCCAGCCAGTATTTTTCAATATGCGGGTTAAATTGTTTCGCTGTTTTGCCAACAACAAAGTCTTCTCTCTGACCAGTTTGGCTTTCATAGGTGGAATTGACTCTTAAAAACTTAAAATCAACTACTTTTTTTCTTTCGTCATATATTAATTCAACGAGTTGGAATCCATCCAGAGTGTTATCAAAAATAGAGCTGTAAATTCTTTCTTTTTCCTTCAATTCTTCTTCAACTTTCTTGCGCTCGGTGATATCTGTAACCATGCCCAGAGCGCCAGCAAAATTGCCCGCCTCATCAACTAGTGGCGTAATACTTGAGATCGTCCAGAGAGGCGTGCCATCTTTCCGAATATATTTTACTTCCGGATTGCTTTTAATACCACGCTTGCGCTCTTTAAGTCTTAGCTCCGAAGCTGCCCTGTTTTCTTCATCCATAAAGTCAAAGGAGCATTTACCAATTATTTCTTCGGGCTCAAACCCCAACATCTTGGCTATCTTCTCATTAACGTAGGTCGTTCGAGCCTCCGCATCTATAATCCATATGCCCTCATTGGCTGTTTCGATGAAGGTACGGTACTTCTTCTCACTCTCCCTTAAAGCCTCCTCTGCCAGCTTGCGCTCGGTGATATCGAGTATTACGTATGCAAATCGGGGGCGCCCTGTTGGCCCCGCCCCTTGGTAACTGATAGTCACATGAAACCATCGGTAACCATTAGGAAACTGGCGGTGCGTTTCAAGGGATACGGGCAGACCAAGCCGGCAACTTTCTTTGCAGCCGTTCACGTAGTCCCGTACTATCTCCGGCGGAACGCCAAGCTCACTGATAAGCTTGCCTGCGACCACATCCGGCATCAAGCCAAGTACATCAGCTACCGCCTGATTGACTAATATATATCGAAGATCGTCTTCCTCAAGCTCGACAACCCCTCTAAGCATTCCAGGGCTATCGAAGAAGGCACGAAGAATAGACTCGCTTGCCTGTAGCTCAGATCGAAAATGCATAAGTTCCTTATCTGTAGCAGAAAGCTCCTTCAGACTGGCCTGAAGACTCTCCAAGGCATCGGCTAGGACTTCGGGCGCATTTGCTGGATCGCTCAAGCACTTTATCTTGAGTTCCTCTAAACGCTCAGAAAGCTCGGAGACCCTTTGGGAAAGATTGTCGGCGGTCATTCTCTACCTGGCCTAAACTGCCATAGATAATCGCGTTTTACTATCTATAGTTACCTTTCAGCTATTGTTATTGGCCGGTAATGGATTAGGAGAAACCTAAGAGATTTAACAATCACCATCATCTGCAGGACTTTGTTTTGCTATGGCCTGATTCCTCCCCTTCATCATCTCCACCAGCACCGAAAACACCGCCGCCTCCAAAGAGTCATCCAGCTCATAGAATGCCACGCTTGAATGTTTTTTGGCCATTTCGGCAATCATCTGGCCGTAAATCTAGTCTTCTTTCTTCAGCGCCTTTGAAGCCTTCAGCCACCTGGCCGAGACATCCTTCACGGCCACCCTAATGCTCTCAAAGCTTCTGCCCATGTCTATTCACCAAGGCGATAGATTATGCCATAAGATCATGAGAAAGCCTCCAATGTGGTCTGGCTCTTCTTAGTCTTTGGAATAGCCTTTGCTACAACTCTCGCTTTAGCCCTCGACCCTTCATCGAAGTGGAACACTCCATCAGCGTTCTTCTTACCAGCTCTTCCAGGAAGGGATCGGCGCCCGGCGCATAGAGCAGCACTGCCGTCTCCTTAGAAGCCTCTTTCATGGCCTGGAAGACATAATCTATCATCTCTTGGGCATCTTCATACGGCAGCGGATCATGCTCTATCATCACAATCGTATGGTGATTCTCCTCAAATATGGTCATGAGGTGGAAGACCGTGAAGGCTCGGCGAACCTCTAAGGCCTCGAACCTGCGGTCCAGGCTGCTAAGGATTGAGGAATAGTTCCCGCAGACGTAGATTACCTTGAACCTCTGGAGGTTGAGATGGCTATTCAAGGCATGGATGAACATCTCCCTTGGGGCTAGCAGGGCATTGAAGGACATGGATCTGAGGGTTATTGTGTGGTATAACTCGAAGTCTATACTAATAGAGGGTTAACTTCAGGATTAAAGGGCGAGGTGTAAGAGCGGCGTGAAAGTAAAAAGATTAAATTCACTAGGTATAGCTCACTTTGCTTTTCCGTTCAATAATGGTAGGTTCAAGACCTCTGAAAGCAACGGCTTTTAGTATCTTAAGTACTGATCTATAATTATGAAAAGGAGTAAGATCCAAATCATAGAAGAGGTGCTTCAGCTTTGTATAGAGCCAAAAAGCAAGACCCAGATAGTCTATGACGTAAATCTGAACTCCAAAACAGTCGATTACTACTTAAACCTATTAACAGAAAGCGTTCTTTTGGAGAAAATTAATGATAAATACCGCACCACCGAACGCGAAAGAGCGGTTGCAGAGAGCTTGAAAAAAAGTTAATAGGGAATTTAATTAATTCGCACAAGAACGTCGCTAAAATGCGGGCGCTAGCGGATTTGAGCTGACACGTTTTCTTCGCTCCGGAGAAGATCCGCCTCTGGGGATTGATTATGCAAAATCAGCAAATGGCGATCTATTTCCGCTATTTCGTCGGCCGCAGCCGCAATAAGCTCCAATAGCTCACTACGCCGTGACAATGCCGTATTTAAATTGCATTCCATGTTTGCCTACAATAATGTCGCTAAAAATCGACATCGAAATATTAACCTAATTAATGCAGCAGGTAGGATATGAACCCATCGCCCTAAAATCCTTCAGAAAGACAATCGATTATAAGGATTGATGATAATTACCTGCCCTTCTGTAATTATCTCATAACAACAGATTTTATAAAGATTTAAATAGTTTAGGAGTTTTATATTCTTATGTTAGTCGTCATGAGGGTTTTCCAGAAAAAGGAATATTCCAATCTCTTCTAACATTAAATTTTATGGGTGGTAGTCTATGGTACAAAAACGATGCAGAGAGGAAATAATTTCCCAAATCCTTGAGATATGTTGTCTCAGTGCGCGTAAGACTGCAATAGTCTATAAAGCAAACTTAAATTTCAGAGTCGTTAATCCCTACATAGAGATGCTTAGTAGAAATGGATTAATCGAAGTTGACGAGGGATCATACAAGATAACATCTCGAGGTATGGGAACCTTGAGGAGCATGAAACTAGTTCAGGCCGGGTTAAATAGATAGCCTGTGATCTTGGCGTCCTTAAGCGCTTGATATAATTGAAAAGACCACAATCTTTTGACCTCTATATTTATTGCAGCAACTCTATATGCAGCAGCACCTTCTGGAATGCCTTTGACTTAGCTTTCGCTTTCGCCTTCGCCCTCGAGCCTTCATCGAAGTAGGATACACTATCAGCATTCCTTACCGGCTCATCATAGTAGGAATCAGCGCCAGGTGATCGTGCTCTATTATCACAATAGTGTGGTGATTCTCTTAAAGGATAGTCATGAGCTGAAAGCTGTGAAAATGGAATTGGGTCATATTTACTGGTAATCACTTTAGGAAGCAATCTCTAAAAATCAGTATCTAACGACTTGACTTATGCGGGGTACGGGATTCGAACCCGCGAACTCCTGCGAGACAGGATCTTAAGTCCTGCGCCTTTGGCCAGCTTGGCAAACCCCGCTGATAATCCAAGCGACAGTAGGATACGATAGATAAATAGTTTCCCTCATCTAAAAAGTATAAAGAAGCTTCAGCGGGAGGATGTATGCTGAAGCATCTATGTTTTTAGCGTTTATATAGGCAGCATCTATTTGGCAGGTGCCGTGCCCTTTACGACATGCAGGCTGTTCAGCAGGCCCTGAGTTACATCCTGAGGATAGGTTGAAGTTATATCCACGCTTGTTGTGCCCACTGAGACGGGTCCACATTCACAGTTTTTGCTATCCAGCCAGTAGATGGCCCTGAAGAGATTAGTTGTAGCCGGAAGTATATTGTTTCCTGAGATCGGCGAGGCGGTTACTAGGAAGCCATTCTTGCCATCTATCATCATATCATTTACGTTTGTTGTATTGAAGCCAACCAAAGCCAAGTCCATTATCATCAGTTGCTTATACATCGCCGAAGTCGAATCTGTGAGGTTCTTATTTTCGGTTAGAGTTATTTGTGCTCTAGTCGAATTATCGGTAGCTACACGCATACTGTAGACTGTAGCGATTGGAAGATCTATTGGGTTCGCTACTTGAACCTGATATTTAAGATTGGTATTCATATCGAACGATGCCGTATATGGTCCGAGCTGAGAGGTCTCATGGGCTGCTAAACCCAACGAAGACAGCATCAGCACTGTTGCCATTGCTAATAATAATCTCACTCAATTTTCACCCAACTGCTTCTTTATTGTCTTTGTAGAAAAGACTTGCTCTAATATAGGTCTCGTATTATCCCTGCGTGAGCAACAAGCTCAAATATCTCCGCTCAAGGATCGCAATATTGGATTATCCAATATGGACCCTGGCATCTGTAATCTTGGCTTCTGTAATCTTGGCTTCTATAATCATAGCATTTATAATCCTGGCTGCTATAATCCAGGCATCTATACCCTCATACTCAGGCTGGATAGGGATAGGGGAATTCATGTAGGCTCCCTGGGCATGATATCCTTTATGAAAGGCTACTTTGCCTACACCGGCTCTGCCAGAGGCCCTGGCGGAATCAAAAGGGTGAGAAGGCACCTGGATGTTCTAGCTGGGATAAATACCGCTAGGCGATGGCATATAGATTACCTTTTGCCAAACACATCTTTCGAGGATGTTGTGATTACTTATACAGCCCAGAACATCGAATGTGCCATCGCCCAGAGAATAGGCGCAGAGCTGATATCTATTCCAGGCTTTGGGTGTACAGACTGCCGCTGCCCGAGCCATCTTCATTTCTCAACCGATATTCGAAGAATGTATGCTGTCGTAGAAAGGGCTCATAGTGGCTCCAGTCCTGATATCGGCACTCATATTACTCGTGATAGTAGTAAGTATTAGCAGATCTGATCCTTCCATAGCCAGTCTTTTTGAGATGCTTTGCAATTACCGCTTCTGAGAAAACCACAATTGCCAGGGATGAGAAGATTTTGCCGGGACAGTCGATAATATAGATCATAAGCTCCGCGCCAATTCCCGCGATGAGCCTATAATGTACTGAAGATATCACCAAGCTTAAAAAAGGACCACACTTCGGTATGAGAGTGCCGACAAGAATAACCGATATCATGAAGGCTTATGATTAATCCATAAAAGCAAATGCTCAACAGCCGCTATAAAAATTTAGTTATCACTTATTAAATATTTCTGGTTTTGTCCGAAACGCATATATAGGCTGGAAAATAAAAAAGAACTTAAGGGATTTAGGCTCAAAACTTTAGCGCTCATCATTTAGAAGGGAATATCAGAGGGGATGGAAGGGAGTAGATGAAAAGAGGTAGCTTTAGGCGTAGACTACCTCAGGGTAGACATAGCCGTAGTCGTTATAATAACTATATAGCTCCGGCTTTGGTTGGCCTGGCCTTTCTTTCGGTATTATTAGCTTCTTCCTTCGTCCTGCATATCATGCCGTTGCATATCATGTCATGGTCTCAAGGTCCATCAACTGCCAATTCATCTTCCAGTGATATGGGCATGCTTAAAGTTGCAACTGCAGATTCAGACCTTATAGCGACTGTGAGCTTCTCTCAAGGCGAGGCATTGACCAAAGTTCAGGTCGAGAATGCAGGCTCTTCTCAGTTCAGGCACATTAAAGTCATGGCAGACGGCGGAAGAGTCTTGGGAATTCTCTCACAGCTTGCGCCTGATGAGAGGAAGATCATGGCTACAAAGGGCGATCTTAAGGATGTGGCGGTCACTGCCATAGATCCATCCAATAAGGAGATATCGGGAGATGTCCGCTATGTGAAGCAGGGCGATGATGTAAAGCAATTTAAACCTCAGACGGAGCCCATCTTTTCCGGGGGCTCTTCGCCCTCTGTAGGACCATCACAGCAGCATCTTAGCGTACAGGCTGTAGAGGAACCGCCTAAGTCTGCTGAGAGCAATCAGACCCACCAGGAGGCCCTTCCCAGGTTCAATATTTCTATTATAACCAATAAATCCTCTGGATATAAGGGCGATGTCATAGAGTATAATTGTAGAGCGGTGAACGCTTACAAGGATGCTTTATCCGACGTCAAACTCTTCTGCGCAGGACAGACGACTTCGACCACATACCTTACTCCGGGAGATGAGGTCAGTCTCAAAGGAACCCTTGTGCTAAATGACAGCATGAATATCAGCGCAGGAGTTCAGGGCAAAGATCTCGGCGGCAGTCTTTGGGTGAGCAATGCCACGTCGAAGGTCTGGATGATTTATCCTCTGCTGAGTGTGAACATCACTGCGCCTGATAAGGTCCATCGAGGCCAGAGCATCAGTCTGGCTGTGGATGTGGCAAATATCGGCAAGGATAGACTTGCTAATCTCTCAATCTCAGATTCATTCGGAGAATTCGGAAGGATATCTCTACTTCAACCTGGAGAATCTCAAAGGCTTCAGCGAAATGTGAGCCTCAATGAAAATATGCAGTATGAGGTGCAGGCCATTGGGCAGGATTCCTCAGGTTTGGAAGTTTATGCCTCGAAGATGATGGACCTAAATGTCTTCACATCTGGCCTCAATATTTCTGCAGATCAATCAGAGGTCACAAGCTATTCCAATCAACCCGTCAATGTCGTCTGGACGCTGAAGAACACAGGTGAGGAATGTCTAAAAAACGTAACTCTTAGCTGCGATGGTAAGAGATGCAGGCTCGAGGAACTACGCCCTGGCAGCTCTTCGAAAATAGAGGGCGTCTACGTAAAAGAGAATACCTCCGCAGTCAATGTGACTGCAGAAGGATACAATCCAGAAGGCTATACAGTCAGCAGTACGGGAAGCGTCCTTATAAAGACAATCTCACCGGGAATCAGCCTGAAGGTCATGCCTCCCGAGATCGAGGCGTCCAAAGGAGAGATTGTGAATCTGAGCTGTCTTATAACCAACACTGGGGACGATCCTCTGACAGATGTTGTACTGCTGGAGGGTAGTGGAGTTGTAGCAACTGCGGATAATCTGGATCCAGGTGAGTTCAGAGTGACATCCTTGCGGCTTGCAGTAAACTCGAACACTACATTTGAGTTCAGGGCAGAAGGTCAGGATTCTAATGGCAGGGTCTGGTCAGACTCAGTGCCGTTTGAAGCAAATATAGTTACATCAGGGATTAAAGCCTCGGCCAGCGCTACTATGTCAGAAGAGACAGCATCCATAACATGTAAAGTGACAAACTTTGGGAACGTGGCGCTCTACAATACCTTTGTTTTGAGCAAGGCATTCGGGCCGCTTGGGACTATAGATTACATTCCGCCAAAGGGTCAGAGATATGTTAATGCCGAGAGACAAGTCACCACCGATGTTGATGATGTAATATCGATAGAAGCATTCACATTCGAGAAGCAGCCGGTTCATACTTCCTGCAGGCTATTCATATCCGTGCCTAAACAATATCCAACTCCCGAAAGTATGCAGTCCCCAGAGGCAAGAAGAATTCTGCCTGATATAGATCAGGGAATAGATAATGCTAAGCATATTTCTGCAACAGATATGCCTAAGAGGAGCAGCATAAAATCCGCCCTCAACTCCACAGTTACGAATTCAGGAAACAATCTACTTAGCGGCATAGAGGGCATGATACGCTATATCCAAAGAATGCTGGGGCATGCTGGAGCCGATGTAAGTTCGAATTATAATTCAATAGAATCTAATACAAATTATAACTCAACGGAATCTAATACAAATACCGATAATGTAGATAATGAAAGCACAGCTGCTTATAATACCAGTTATGATTCGAGCAACGAAGTTTCCAGTCCTTCTGATAACCGCGAGGGCACAAACGTTTCAAGGGATTATGAGCTGAGCATAGCCAGCGTTAGAGGCTCAGAGCATGGAGCCCTGAGTATTTTGGATGTCAGTGCATCCCCATCTCAACCTGCAGCCGGGCAACCTGTGAAGGTCTCGGTGCATGCTAAGAGTACAAATTCCATAAGATCAGCCAAAGCCAAGTGGGGTCTCTCAGATATGCCCCTCACAAAGCAGGATATGATGGATGTGGACATGATCCACACCATGCCTATGACTCTTGAGTCTGGCGATAGCAGTGACGGCTACTGGAGCTGTACCATTCCTGGAAGGACCGCAGGAACATATATGGTTCTCTCTGTTGCATTCACAGATGGAAGCAAGTCGACGGAGGATGGGCCATACATGCTTCATTGGAGCACAGTCAAATCGGACCAGATGCCTGGGCCAGCCAGGGCTATAGCGTCTTCAGGAAAGGGCATGCTCTTCGTAGAATCCACAGTAGTGAATGGCAAGGGCGAGGTCTCAATAAAGGATAATGTCGATGATTCGGCCGTTAGTTATAACGAGAGGATGAAGGGCAATGGATCCATAAACCTCGAATCTGAGAGGAGCGTGGACAAGAGCAGACCTGGCACCAACTTCAGCGAGAGAAGGGATCTAGTATTCTCTGGTGGTATACTCAAGGGCCAGAAGAGCCTTGCGTCCCCTTCATTTGATGGGGGCATGGGTGCGAGCATTACAGAGAGGTATAACTTAAGCCACGTAGACAAGAGCGAAACAGATATGGTGAGGAATGCCAATTATACCTATAACACTTTGTCTTTCAGCACCGATCAGGCGTTCGATGGCAACTGGAACGTACAGACTCAATATGCGCAGTTCTATAGAAAGATGAAGGCAGATCAGCAGTACACTGGTTCATTCCAGACTCAAAAGAAGATCAAGTTCGATGATGGCGGGCGGTAAAATTAATAGAATTAAGGGGAAGAGATCTCCAGAATACCTCTGATCTCAGATCCTTCCTGCCTTAGATGCCTTTGCCCAGATCTCATCATAGCTATTATCTATTGCCTCGATCTGGGATCTGATATCTATTCTGTGTTGGATCTCCGCTGCCCGTAGTCGCATCTCTATAGACTGGCGCAACAGCTCACGGTAATCGGTACGAAGTTGTTCAGCCTCCAGCCATAGAGTTTCTGCCAGAACAGGATTTTCAGCTCTAGCCTCTACAGATTCCCTGCGAAGATTCTCCTCTCTTTGAAGGGACTCGTCATATTCAGCCCTGAGCCTAACAGATTCCGCCAGAAGATCATTGACATCAAGGGCCATATCCTCGATGCTCCTGGTAACTAGATCTTTTTCAGAGAACATGATCATACCTCCACCATTTTCAAGAACATCTCATGGAACCTCAAATCATCAACCAGCTCTGGATGAAACGCCAAACAGATCATATTTCTCTGTCTGGCTGCCACTATAAATCTGTCAAAGTGCGCCAAAACATCTACATCTTTTCCGACATCTACTATTGCAGGCGCACGTATAAAGACTGCATGGTACGGCTTATCAAAGCCTTTGATATCCAGATCAGCTTCAAACGATTCCCTCTGTGATCCGAAAGCATTTCTACCGATCTTGATATCCATCAGCCCCAGAGGTGTGACTCTGGAATCACCCTCAATTTCTCTGGACACAAGCACTAGGCCGGCGCATGTAGCAAGAATGGGCGTACCCGATTCCGCTGCAGCCTTTAATTCATCTCTCATGCCTGATGATTTCAGCTGCTTTGAGATAGCTGTGCTTTCGCCTCCCGGCAGAACAAGGCCGTCACACTCAGGAATTATGCCGGAATGCCTTACGGGGACCACCGAGCCCTTGTCATTCAAGACCCTCTCCATTGTCTTGATATGCTCAGAAACGTCCCCTTGGAAGGCGATTACACCTATTCTTGTCATTACCAGCTCTTTCACTACCAGCCTCTTGTCTGAAGCGCTTCTGACTCAGGAATGGTGCTAGCATCCAGTCCCTTCATTGCAGCTCCAAGGCCTTTTGAAATATTAGCGAGAAGCTGAGGATTATCGTAGTTGTGGACAGCCTGAACTATGGCCGAGGCCATTGCAGCAGGATTCTCAGATTTGAAAACTCCAGAACCCACAAACACGCCGTCGGCGCCCAGCTGCATCATTAAAGCAGCATCTGCAGGTGTTGCAACGCCGCCTGCGGCAAAGTTGACGACAGGCAGCCTTTGGATCTCGGCACATTCGACGACAAGATCCGAGTCCGCTTCAATCTCACGGGCGACGCTCATTATCTGCTGCTCATCCATGCCCTTTAGGCTTCTAATCTGGCCCATGATCAGTCTCATATGCAACACAGCCTGGCTTACATCGCCAGTCCCTGCCTCGCCCTTTGTCCTGATCATGGCGGCGCCCTCAGAGATGCGTCTGCATGCCTCACCTAAGTTCCGTGCACCGCAGACGAATGGTATCGTGAACTTCGTTTTATCTATATGGAACTTATCAGCAGGCGTAAGCACCTCCGACTCATCCACCATATCCACACCGATAGCCTCTAGAATCTGAGCCTCGACGAAATGGCCAATTCTCGCCTTGGCCATTACTGGAATGGTTACGGCATCAATGATTGCCTCGATGATCGCAGGGTCTGCCATCCTGGCCACGCCGCCCATCTTTCTGATATCTGCAGGCACAGCATGCAGAGCCATGACTGCAACTGCTCCAGCCTCTTCGGCTATGATTGCCTGTTCGGGAGTGGTGACATCCATTATGACGCCACCTTTCTGCATCTTTGCGAAACCGCGTTTAAGCAGTTCCGTACCGAATCGAAGGTTTTCAAGCTCCATGGATTGCTCCAAACGTTCTTAAATGCCGAGCTAATGCCCCTTAGATAAATAAACTTTGCCCCGCAGCAGATCGATATGTTATAAAATCTGAAAGCTTAACAAAAGAAAAGAAAGGCGGAAACTGCCGCCTCTTTAGTAGTTCTCATAGATGTAGATATCTTTGTTCCCGCTACTATTATCGGTCCAGACGATTCTGCCGTTTCCTCCTATCCGCGGCTCTGTCTGATCTCCTCGGGCGACGCATATCGGCCTCTCGCTTCCGGTATTAAGGTTGTAAGAGTATATATCCCAGTTGCCGTTGCGTTTATCCTGCCAGACTATAATTCCGTTCTCGACATCGGGGTTGGTATGGTCGGCTCCGCCTTTGGTTATCCGTGTCTCTTTATTGGTTCTCAGATCCAGAGCATAGATATCCCATTTGCCGTTGCGATTATCCTGCCATACTACAGTTTTTCCATCGGTTGCAGGGTTTATCTTATCGCCAGATCCGCTGGTAAGCTGACTCGGATCTCTGCCCTGCTTCCATAGCCAGATATCCCATTTGCCGCTCTGGCTGTCCTGGTAAACGACAGTATCTCCTCCCGCGCGTGGATGTTCGCCTCCGGGAGGTATGGCAGGAGAAGTTTCAGTGCCGTAGAGCAGCTTCTTGTAGATCCTCCAGCCGAAATTTTCTACAGGTTTATTTACATACGTCAGATACTGATCGCTCTGGGAGATGGGCGCAGGATCGTACAGTCCCCAGACCAGCTCTGATCTGTTGACTCTGGCAATATCGAATGTTTGAATCGCCCAGTAATTCTTGAGAGGATCAAACGCCATCCAACTGATGACCTCTCCATGAATGTCCGGGTACATCTGCGGGAAGGGACTTGCCGCTAGCGGTATCTCTATCTCCTGGGTCAGGCTGTAGACATAAACGTTTGGATTTCCGGTACGGTTATCCATCCAGGCTACATAATATCCTACCTGGTCGTCGCCTCCCACAGTTGGGCGGCTCTGATCTCCTGGAGCATCGCAAATCACGCTGATCTGGCCTGAGGCAATAGTTATCGATCTTGGCTTGCCGGTCGGAGCATCGAGCCAGACCAGCTTTTTGTCTATACTTGGCTTGACCTGACCAGGTCCGAGCGAAACTAACTCATCTTTCCAGGTGCTGACATCCAGCTTACGTATAGATGTGTTCGCTCCTATTCCATCCACGTATGCGATATTATTGCCGGAGACAACAGGACTCGACTGCACGCCTGATCGCGTATAGGTCCTGCTCTTTTTCAAATCCCAGAAGTAGTAGGATATATGGCCAGCGTTCTTGTCTTCCCAGGCTATGATATTGCCTGATACATCGGGGTATACATGATCTCCAGGATCTGCTGTCAGCTTGGTCTCTTTGCGGTTCCCTATGTCGTAGGCATAGATATCCCACTTGCCATTGCGATTATCTTGCCAGACAACAAGATTTCCGCTTATCACGGGGTACATCTGCTGGCCTGGACCTTTGTATACCGGCAAGGTTGCATTGCCCTTGAGATCGCGAAGGTAAATATCCCAATTGCCGCTTGAATTGTCCATCCAAACGATCCTGTCTCCGGAAATGGATGGCCAGATCTTATCGCCTTTGCCTGAGGTTATGGCAGATTCAACGCCTGTGGTCAGATTCTTCATATAGATCTGAGCGTTGCCTCCTCTGTAATCCGACCAGACTACTTTATCGCCTGATACGTGCGGATAGAGTTCGTCTGCGTCCGATATCGAGATGGGTTTCTCAGATCTTGTGGATGAATCGAATCCATAGATATTCCAGAGATCACCGCTATTCAATTTGCTACGTCGGTTGTCGCTCCAGACCATAAGGCTGCCATTGGTGTTTGGAAAATCAGCACTCAAGAGCAGCATAGGATCTGTGATGATATATCTCATCATTATCTGAGATGATGTTCCGCTTTGGTCCATCCAGACTATCTTATCTCCGCTCAGTATCTTTGAGGACGAATATGGCTTCAATCTGTTAGGATCTCCCTTGCCGTCATTGGGCGTCTGGATAGTTGGGTTGGTGGCTATCGGCACCTCCACTTCCTTTTCAAGGTCGTAAAGATAAATGGATGGATTTCCAGTGCGTTCATCGAGCCAGGCTACATATTTCCCATAAACGCATGGAGATCCTTGGTTGGATGGATCTGTGGAAATAGGCTTCTCCGTCTTAGTGGTCAGGTTGTAGGAATATATATCCCAGTTTCCGTTTCTGCCATCAGCCCACACAATGGTATCCCCGTAAATCCATGGCTGGGCGTGCCTATGTGGATCCTTGGTTATTTGAACCTCTGATCCGGAGGTCATGTTATATAGGAACACCTGCCAATACTGATTCTTGTCATCGATCCATACTATCTTGTCTTCGCTTACGACAGGCGATAGCTTCATCGATTTTTGATTGGTGATCTGCCTTTCCTTTCCGGTTGCAATGTTGTACAGATAGACCTGGTCGCTCCCTGTCCTGTTGTCCACCCAGACAATGTTGTTTCCTTCAATCATTGAATAGCGGTGGTCTGACGCATCAGTCGTCACCTGCTTCACTTTGGCAGTCGAAAGGTCGTAGAGGAAGATATTGAGGTTGCCCTTGCTTTTGTCGGTCCAGATGATATTATTGCCGCTGATATCTGGGCTACTGTGATCCATCTTGTCATTGGTTATACTCTTCTCCTGATTGGTTTTGGTATTGAATAGATAAACATTGAAATTGCCAATTCTATTGTCCGTCCAGACGATATTATCCCCTGAGATCGAAGGATTCGTGTGGTTATAGTTCTCTGACGTTATAGGTATATCTGCCAGGATCTTGAAGTCGTACATGTAGATATCTGGATCCTTTGCACCTTCTCTGTAATCTGACCAGACAACGCCTCTCTCACCTATGGCGGGTTCCATTTTGATAGAGCCGGGAGCTATCTGGAAATCGCTTCCCGTTTTGATATCGTAGAGCCAGACATCTGTATTGTTGTTCTCGTAGGCGATATACTCCCCATACGCCGCAGGAGCAGTCTGGTTGCCTGGCTTCGATAGGTGTGTAAGCTTCTGAGTCGATAGGTCGTAGAATGCGATATCTGAGTTGCCCGTGCTGCTATCTGCCCAGGCGATGATATTCCCGCCGATGGTTGGAAGCGTCTGATCTCCAGCGCTCGGAGATACAGGCGATTCTTTGCTGCTATCTAAATCATAGAGCATTATCTCCCACTTTCCAGCGCTCCTGTCCATCCAGACTATTCTGTCATCGCTGATTTTGGGAGATATCCTGCTTCCAGGCCCTGAGGCTATGAGCCTCTCCTTTTTCTGGCTCAGATCATACATATAGATGCTTGATTTGCTATTTCTATCATCAGCCCAGACTATTCTATCGCCGCTTATGGCAGGCTGGGTATGGTTTCCAGGCGAGATTGCAATGGGAATCTCAGTCCTATTTATAACATCATACATGTAGACGTCTGCTTTGCCTGCGCGCATATCCTGCCAGACTATGCGTTCTCCTGAGACGCATGGGTTAATCTGGAAGAGCGGATTGATGCAGACCCACTTCTCAAGGCCAGTCTCCAGATCATACATGAATATGTCCCAGTTTCCGCTGCGATTATCGGCCCAGGCTACGATATGGCCATCAGTTGCAGGCTGTTCCTGCTGCGATCCGGAGATGATCGCTACGGGGTGTTCCTTCCCCCAGTCAGCTCCGCTTGCGGCGCAGGCACATATAGAGAGCAGAGCCGCCACCATAATCAGAATCAATTTTGAATTCAGCATCATATCACCGAGTGCTGCGTTGCTATTATCATAAGATCCTCCTGAGGCAGATCGGCGAACAAATATAAGGACTTATCTCGACGTTTGCCGTGTTTAGCCTTTTAAGGATATGTAACTATTGACATTATCACAAGTCGGACGAGCCTCTATGGAATGATAGTTCTGTTTAGGATGACAAAGGTCATCTGTAGCCAGGCAGCTTTGCCCTCATAAGGTCAAGCTTCCCCTTGAAGGTTGCATCTCTGAACCTTGTAGCACTGCTGAACTCCGCCTTCCTAAAATCCGCTGTTCTGCAGAACTCAGCCCCAGCAAAACTAGCATCGCCGATGAACTTGGCCATAAGAAAATCAGCATTCTTTACGAAGACTACATCTGCGAAGTTGGCATCCTCATCGAACGATGATATCCTGAAATCGGCATACTCGCAGAACCTGGCCTTCCAAAAGTTGGCCGTCCCTTGGAAGCAGACGCCCCAAAAGTTAGCATCGCCTTTAAAGAATGCCTTCCAGAGTTCTCCGCCAAGATCAAGCTTTGCCATAATAAAATCGGCATTCTTCGAGAACTCCGCCTCGGTAAAGTTGGCTATGCCTCCGAAATGAGAGCCCCAAAAGTTAGCATCACCGCAGAATTTTGACTCCCAAAAATCAGCATCCCTAAGGAAATGAGACTCCCAGAAATCTATATCTCCTTTGAAGGTAGTCTCCCTGAAGCTCACAGGGGACTCGAAGATCGAATCGGCGAAGCCTAAGAAACCCTGAACCTCAGAGGAGACGATCCTTATTCTCGATACAACTGATTTCTTTTTATCAATAGTTGCAAGCTTGATCTCATCCAGATCAAGGTCGCCGAGCACATGGATATGATCATACTCTGCGGACTCTCCTTCTTCGATCCTTGCTAGGATCTCGTCCGCCTGAACCTCTCTGTATTCAGAGATGTTTGTATCCACAGCCATCCTCTTACATGTGTTTCCTTTAGTAATGCTACCATCGATAGCAATTCTAGGCCGCCAATACGTTGAGAATTAGCAACGGCTATATAGCTCTTATGTCAACCTTTATCACACCGGGAGGAACAGAGTTGAAGGATTATCTCACATTGGATGATGTCGTACTAGATAACAAGCGGGCTCTTGTAAGGGTGGACTTCAACTCACCCATGGGCCCGAACGGCAATATTCTCGACGATAAAAGGGTCAGGAGCCACCTTGAGACACTTCGAGCCCTTGAGGATTGTAGAGTTGTCCTCATGGCACACCAGAGTAGAGCAGGCAAGAAGGATTTCACGACACTTGAGGCACACGCCAAGCTTGCTTCAAGGCTGCTGCGAAAGGATGTCATATATTGCGATGATATATTCTGCTCTCACGCTCGCGAGGCCATTAAGTCGCTTGAGCCTGGAGAGGTCTTACTTCTTGAGAATACGCGGTTCTTCTCTGAGGAGAACATGACCAGAACTCCTGCCGAACATGCAAAGAGCATAATGATCAAACAGCTTGCGCCTCTCTTCGATCTTTTCGTAAACGATGCCTTTGCGGTCTGCCACAGATCTCATCTCTCAGTCGTTGGTTTTACAGAGGTACTGCCAAGCATTGCAGGACCTCTTATCGATAAAGAGGTTACGGCTCTTGATAAAGGCCTGAAGGGACATGAGCACCCAACAGTCTTTGCACTTGGCGGCACCAAGGCGGATGATTCGATAAAGGTGGCCCAGAACGTTCTTGCGAGAGGCGGAGCTGATAGAATCCTAACATCAGGTGTAGTAGCTACTGTTTTCATGATGGCCGCTGGAGTAAACGTTGGAGAAGCAAATAGAAAGTTCATTGAGGATCAGGAGTATCTGGGGCAGATACCAATTGCTGCAAAGCTAATGAAGGATTATCCTGAAAAGATCCTCGTCCCCGTGGATGTCGCCGTAAATAAGGGCGGTGAAAGGATTGAGGTAAGCGCTGATAAGATTCCCGCGGACTTGCCGATTGCAGATATTGGACAGGGGACAATTGATCAATATACAAATGAGCTGAAGAATGCAAGGGTTACAATCTTCAATGGGCCAACAGGAATCTTTGAGCAGGAAAAGTTCAAGCTCGGGACGGCCTCGACGCTTAAAGCTTCTGCAGAATCGAGTTATTCCATTGCAGGCGGAGGGCATACAGTTGCGGCTGTAGAGCAACTTGGCCTTGAGCAAAAGTTCTCACATGTAAGCATTGGTGGCGGAGCGAGCATAACCTACCTATCCGGCGATGCTATGCCAGGTATAGAGGCTCTGAAAAAGGCCGCACAGAGGCAGAGAAAGGCCTGAATTAATAACTCATACCTGTATTCTCAGGCCTTCAATTGCTCTTTTCTTGCATTCTGTGATTAGTGTAGCCGACTCCTCATCGGCTTCAAGTGCAGCGGCAGCCCTGTGGCCTCCTCCTTCACCCCCATAGGCCCTGGCAACTGAACTCATGAGTTCTGCCAGGTTGAGGCCGGCTCTTACCGCTGTGCGACTAGCCCTGCCGCTAACCCTTGAGACATCATCGCGTTTACTACTCGCGAAGGCGATATCTGCACCCAAATCTACAAGCGCCATTGCAGCCGACCCCTCGAAGGCGTTTATCTCTGTTGTGGCGATCAGCCAGCTGCCAAATCTATCGATCGTTGCCCTTGAGGCAGCCTTAAGTACCGCAATCCTTTGAGATACATCGGTAGGCATCGACAGAACACTTAGAACTTCATCATATCCAGCGCCGCATCTTTCTAAGAGCTCTCCGGCAGCCTTAAAGGCTTCCGGCGATCCGCGCCTGAATCTGCCTGTATCAGAGATAATACCTACGAGCAGGCCCAGCGCCATTTCTCTGCTGACCTGGACGCCGCTTTCAAGAAGTATTTTCCAAACAATCTCCGCAGTCGAGTTGGCAGGACGTTGGATATAGAATTCGGCCTGTGAAAGAAGTCCATCGTCCAGGTGGTGGTCTACCACGGCATACTTTGCGAATCTGATATTTCCCAGCTGAAGTCCTACAGATGCATCTACTACCACTACTAGATTGAAGTTTTGGATTCGAGGATTCATCAAGATCTCTGCGCTTAGTGCATCGGCCAGTGCCTTGCCCGACCTGCTCATATCATCGACAGTACCGATGACACCTCCGAATGCCTGCTGGAGGGCAAAGGCGCTTCCAATGGCATCAGGATCTGCGTTACGGTGGCAGAGGTATAATATATCATTGTGCTTGCTGATGTTTGCTTTGAACTCTGATTCGTGGATAAGCATAGATATTTTGATGATCTGGTAGTAGAAATAAGTTGGTTTAACCTACATCATTTTTCTCGGGCTCCTCAGATTCTTTGAAATCTATGCTTTCATGCGATAATTACAAATTCATGTCTTGCACAATTTGTTATATATGATCGCTGCTCAAATGAGGGTGATCGTACTTAGGTGATTCAGAGTGAATTGTGAAAATGTGGAGGCAGAGATAAAGGATGAGATGGATTTTGAGCGCAAGAAGCAGGCGCTTGCAGACCATCTCAGGATAGATCCAAACGAAATATCGATCTGCTCAACCAGGATAAATAATTTGGCGACATTTCAGGCGAAGAAGATGCTTTGGCTGGTGGGCACAGATGAGGAAATAGATGCTGGAATCCGCGGCTATTTCGAGCACAACCTAAGCGACCTTGACTCTGTCTTTATAGGAAATGCAGCCAATCTTTCCGCATCCGATACGCAGATGGTCGACAGGCTCTGTACCATTATGGATGAGGATGTTGAAACGGACATTCTCAACGAGGCACTTCTGAGCGTAGTCGGCAAGTGTGGCAATATAAGTGCGCTTATTGATGCTGCTGTCGCCGATGTCGATAGAAGCGAGCTCCTGTCAATAGATAACAAGGAGATACCGTTTGGCGATTACTTTATCTACAAGTTCCGTGAGGGTCAGTGTTCCGATTATGATCATTGATCGCGAGACTATCGCAGAATTCCTGCTATTATATGGCGGGCATAAGCCAATGCCTACCATCTATCGATGTTGCCGCTATTATCTATATCCTCGCTATCGAATACGATCAGCTCAAATAGTACTCCGTTTTCAGCAGCTTCAGCAGCAATATCGAATCCCTCATTCATCCCTTTAAAAATCTCCTCGTCAATGTCGAGTCCGTGTTCAGCTTCAAAGCCGCTCAGTTCCTCATCCGATATCCCACGGGCAGAAGCGGCATTAATCTTAATCTGATCGAATACCTCCAGAGTCTCCGCAGCCAGGAGGGTGATCGCGAAACCTTCTATCTCGTCATCGTAAAGCTCTATCTTGAGAATGAAGTGCCAGGGTTCATTGTATATCTCATTGAAGCCTTTCTGCTTAAGCTCATCCAGCTGTTCTCTCGATAGCTGAATTTTATCTGCTGTCTGACGCATTGCATCAAAAAGAGGCACATGAGCCTCGATACAATCATCGATGATATCATTCCAGAGGTCATAAGTAATATTGTACATCTCAGAGTAACCTCGGCTAAGTTCCTTTAAGGCTTTTCTGCTTCGGCAATATTGCGAACAGTTTTCAGGTCAGAGACGAATGCATCTTTAAGATTCATGTTTCTCAGGATTGCTGCTGGATGAAACGTTACTAGGAAACGGCCGTTATAGACCTGTCCATGAATCGATGTCACGCCCTGCTTGCCTATTACCGCCTGAGATGCGACGTTGCCCATTAGGCATACTACTTTGGGGCTGATCAGCTCCATCTGGGGGCGAAGATAAGTTCCGACGCAGATCTCCATCTCGTCCACTTTAGGCTTTCTATTATTCGGTGGGCGGCACTTATTGACGCTTGTAATAAATACCTGAGACCGCTCTATCCCTGCATCGGCCAGAAGCTTGTCCAGCAGCCGCCCCGCTCTGCCAACAAACGGTCTTCCGGTCAGATCCTCCTCGGCCCCTGGAGCCTCCCCAATGAGCATAATCCTCGCGTCTTTTGGCCCATCGCCAGGAACGGCATTGGTACGGCTCCTCGCGAGCCTGCAAAGTTGACAAGAAATGATCCTACTCCTTAGATCTTCAAGGTTCATCTTAACTTGATATTGTCAAGTATTACTATTTGAGATTCTGCTTTCACTATGGAAACTGAAGCTTTTGAGAGCACTTTGTAGCAGGTGCAATCAAACAATCCTTTGTGCTCGCCCCAAAGCCCTTCTTGTCGTTGAAGAGCAAGCTCTCGCTCTGGCGGTAGATGGACCAGGAGTTGGCATTCGTGCTAACTGTGCTGGACCAAGAGGCGGCGCTGGCGCTGGACATCAGAGCCAGCAGTGCTATGAGCGCGAGTATCTTCATCGATGTGGCTTCTCAATTGTGATCATTCGGCGTGTTGGCATCCGCACCAATGCCGAAGTTGCAGTTGCCATAGCCGGTGGGGATCGTGCCAGTATTGTAGATTCCGCCGCCGCTGCCTATGCCGCTTAAAGCTGCGCTGTTTTTCTTTATCGCTATATTATCCAGTCCTAGATACTTGTATAGGTATATTGTGCCTTCATTTACGATTCCTCCGCCGTTGATCTGTGCAGAGTTACTGCTGATAGTGCCACCGCTAATGGCTGTTGTGCCCGTGTTGTAATTATAGACTCCGCCGCCATAATCTGCAGTATTACCGCTGATAGTGCCGCCGTTAATGGTCGTTATGCCTTCATTTTCGACTCCGCCGCCATTAGTTGCAGTATTGCCGCTGATGGTGCCACCATTAATTGTTGTTATGCCCTCGCTTTCGACTCCACCGCCCCAGGTTGCAGTATTGCCGCTTATGGTACCGCCGTTAATGGTTACTGTGCCATAATCGCAGATTCCGCCGCCACATAGTGCTTTATTACCGCTTATGGTGCCGCCGTTAATGGTTGCTGTGCCTCTATTGTAGACTCCGCCGCCATTAGTTGCAGTATTGCCGCTGATGGTGCAGCTATCTACAGTCAAAGTGCCAAGATTGTATATGCCTCCACCAAACATTTCGCCCGTAGTACTATCCTGAGTCCCGGTACCGCCCTGGATTGTCATGCCCGAGATCAGCGTATTAACGCCGGAGTTCACAGTGAACACAGAGCCCTGATTTCCACTATCCACTATAGTGCTGCCAGCACCTGCTCCCTGTACAGTCAGAGACTGCCAGACATCCACGCTCTCTCCGAAGATGCCCTGACCTGCGCTGACGGTATCATAAGGCCTGGCCACATCTACCGAAGGTTGAATCTTGGTTTGAGGATTGACATTGAAGGTTGCATGATCGTATGTACCTGGCGTTCCGGGTGCCTGGGCATTCTGATACAGATCCACACTCTCATAAACATCAGGAACATTATTCCTGTCTATAGGCGATGAGCCCGTGGAATAAGTATTGCTTGTGAAGCTCCCCGTAATATGAGAATTGCCTGACGCATGGGCGCTTCCGATGCTCAGGCTTTGGGTTGATATCATCGAGCCTTGGGGCACTTGAAGGCTCACGCCAGCCGTGCCGCCGTTGGTCAGGATCATCTGGGCCGATGAAGATCCTGAAGCTGATATGCCCTGAGAGGCGCTCAGAGAGCTCGGAGTCAGGTTGGCCGTGCCTGTCAGTGATCCCGAACCAGTAGTGGAGAAGCTTGCAGAGCCCATGTATCCGCCGCTCCCTAAATAGTATTGATCAGCTTTGATATCGCCTGTTCCAGAGAGGACCCTGGTATCAAAGATTCCGACCTGGCCAAAGCTCATTGAACTTCCTTCATTCGCGGATACGCTATCATCCAGATGGAAGATGCTGATCAAGCTTACAGAACCACTGCCGTCCTGCGCTGAGAACGAGATCCCAATTGAATAGGCTTCAGGAAGAAAGAACATACAAGCAATTAGGGCCATATATAGAGGTAACCTGGACAGCGATAACCCTCCTACTATTCGTCAGCAATAATAACGTAGGATTAAAAGTTTTTGGTAACTCGGCTTCGAAGCGATCAAAGGCAAGCTTCATCAAGATTTGAAATCCAGACGAGAAGTAACGAAAGGTTCTTATTCGCTAAAACCGTTTCAACCCAAAGGTGGCGCAGATGAGGTTCGCAGAGCTAACGTCTCCCTTAAGGAAGTTCGATGATATCTACTACACTATAGAGAGGATCGTTTATAGCCGTGGCAATCTGAAGGGCTTTACAACTGAGGATATCTATAACAACCTCAGAGATAAGCGCTTCTTTAGAGATGCCCCTGATCTCAACAGATTCCTTATGGCAAACGCCAAGAAATATAAGATTCGCAAACTAGATGGTTCATGGGAGCGCTACTGGTAGACTAATAGCGCTCTCCCCAAAATATTTGTTATTTATGCGTCTTTTCTGTAAAGTAAATATTTTTATCATCGATTCCAAGCTCTGCAAATCTGCCTGTGGCAAGGATACTATGGCTATGTTTTAGAGGGGCAATCCTAGTTCCTGCGCCAACAACTGACTCTGCAGGCAAAATAACATTCTCGCCAACGACAGGTACTTTGCTATTGTCTCCTCCATTTGCACTTAGAATGCTGTTAGCCTCAATTATTGAATGCCTACCGATAATGGCACGGTTCATAACGACTCCGCGCTTAATGTTGCAGAAGCTCATTACGAGGCTGTTTCTTATCTCTGTATTTCGACCTATTAGGCTCGTATGGCCGATGTGCGAATTTTCTATTACCGTGCCGCGCTCTATGAGGCAGTTCCTTCCGATGGACACATTTCCTATAAGTTTTATCTCCCCAGTGTCCAGATATTCCCTTATCCTCTCTAAAGTGCTTGGGTGTACCCACTGATTCGGACCATACTGATATTTCCTATCGAAATGCCTGACCCTGCCTCCTAAGCAATCCATGGCAGCCTGATGAAGCCTATCAGGTGTGCCTATATCTATCCAGTAGCCGCTGATAGGGTAGCCGTAGACTGGATAGCCATTCTCAGTAAGGTATGGTATAAGGTCCCCGCCAATATCTTTTGCAGATTCTCCCATCTCGTTAAGAACATCGCGAATTTCGGGTGAAAATAAGTAGAAGGCGGTGTTGATCATCCTGCTTGGCTCTGTTCCGTCCCTGGGCTTTTCTACGAAGCCCTTAATGCGCATATCCTCATCGATCTTAGCAACTCCGTACTGAGAAACGTTTTCCTCTGGGCCTAGCTCCTTTAAGGCAACAGTAAGTATGGGCTTGTGTTCATGGTGGAAGTTGACGAACTTATTGAGATCTATATCAATTAGATTATCGCCGGATACGACTAACAGGTCATCGTTTATATCAAAATAATTTATGCAATATTTCATTGAATCGGCACTGCCCTTATCATCGTATAACGGCTGATAGCTGAAGTCTTCATGATCATCGATGCCCATCCTCCTGAAAAAACCCTCTCCGGCTTTGAAGTAGTTGCTAAGGTTTAGCGTATTATTTGCGCCCTTGCTGCCCAGAATGAATTTCCTGCAGCCCTGTATTGCCAGGACTCTGAAAAGTATCGCTATGATTGCTGTGTCACATAGCTCCACCAGCGGTTTCGGCTGCTCTAGGGTGAGTGGATATAGACGTGTCCCGGAGCCGCCGACTGTGGCAAGGACATGGGGAAACATGCTGTACAGTTACTATAGAATTGATATTAAGCCTGTCGCCAGAGGCTGGTTCAAGATGATTTAGTAGCCTCTAATGATTCTCATGATAATCCTGGCGATCATGAATGCCAAGAGGAATAATACTGCATAGAATATGATAGTGCCTGTCTCCATGTAGCTTAGGTCGTGGCTATTCGTGCTTATATCTCTGCTGCTCTCTCAAAAGATTGATGTGCTTAGGATGTATCATCGCACTACATGACGCAACCCGAGGTAGTGGAGAAGGCGAAGGAGCATTTCGGCAAGCTCATTGAGCAACAGCTCAGATATGTTGAAGCGATGAAGGCTGGTGCCGATTGGGTTGACTACTCCAAGGTGAAACCGATAGTAGTAGGAGTAGTGGGTGGAGATGGGATCGGGCCTTATATAACCCGCGAGGCAGTTCGTGTTCTCAAGTATCTGCTTAATGATGAGCTCGCGCAAGGGACTGTCGAGCTGAGGCAGATCGATGGTCTGACCATCGAGGAACGTGCCAAGGCCATGAAGGCCCTGCCAGATACGGCGCTTGAGGAGTTAAAGAAATGTCATGTCCTTTTGAAAGGGCCTCTGACAACGCCGAAGAAGGGCGATCCATGGCCAAATCTTGAGAGCGCCAATGTAGCCATGCGCCGTGAGCTCGATCTGTTTGCCAATGTACGTCCTGTCAAGGTCCCTGAACAGGGAATAGATTGGATATTCTTCAGGGAGAATACAGAGGGCGAGTACATCCTGGGAAGCAAGGGGTTCAATGTGACAGATGATCTGGCAGTGGACTTTAAAGTCATAACTACACAAGGTTCCGACAGAATCATCCGCCTCGCCTTTGAGTATGCCAAGAACAACGGCATCAATCGCGTATCTGCAGTGACAAAAGCTAACGTTATCAAGACCACTGACGGCAAATTCCTTGAGACTGCCAGAAAGATATCCCGCGAATATCCTGGAATCGAGTTCGATGACTGGTTTGTAGATATCATGGCAGCCAAGCTTATCGATCCAAAGAGGCGGACTCAGTTCAAGGTGATAGTGCTTCCGAACCTGTATGGCGACATCCTCACAGATGAGGCAGCAGAGTTCCAGGGAGGCGTGGGAACTGCAGGAAGCGCGAATATTGGAAAGAGATACGCCATGTTCGAGGCTATTCACGGGTCTGCCCCGAGGATGGTGCAGGAGGGTAGAGCAGAATACGCTGATCCTTCAAGCATAATGAGGGCTGCTGTGATGCTGCTCAGGCACATAGGGTTCATTGAGAAGGCCAAGAGAATGGAGATGGCCCTTGATATCTGCGGACAGTTTGAGAGGAAGGTTGCAATTACTGGGCGGCCGGATGGTGCTACGGGCGCGCAGTTCGCGGATTATGTGATGGAAACCGTCAGATCTGCCGATCTGGAGAGCAGATGGGCAGGATTTCAGAGGTAAAGATTTAGTCGAATAAGACAAACTAGAATACGTGGACAACCTCGCAGAGACCTTTCTAAAGCTGAGCAAAGAAGACCTAACTATCCTCGGCTCAATTGAGGCAGGGATGAGGGATTATGAATGGGTCCCTCTCCCTGAGATTTCGCGTTTATCCGGCATCAACCTTCGCAAGGCTGAATACCGGTTGCATATCCTTTCTGAAGCGAAGCTTGTCACTAGAACGACAATGCACTATGAGGGCTATCAGATAGATTTTGATGCATATGATCTCATAGCGCTCTCAGACCTGGTAGAGCGCGATTTTGTAAAATGCATCGGAGGCAGGGTAGGAGTTGGTAAGGAGTCCGTTGTGTTCGATGCCCTTGGCGAAATTCCTCTTGTGATAAAATTTCACCGCCAGGGGCGGACAAGTTTTAAGCATGTGCGCCGGGCGCGCGACCATCTCAAGGATATGCCTAGGGTCCCCTGGCTTTATGCCGCATCTCTGGCTGCACGTCATGAGTTCCAAATTATGAAGAGGCTTTATCCAGATGTATCCATTCCAAAACCTGTGGCAATCAGCAGACATGCACTGGCGATGGAACTCTTATCCGGCGATCAGCTCAACCGGGTGATCCTCAGCGATCCTCAGGAATGTTTGGAGATTATCCTTGATGAGGTCAGGAAAACCTATGAGAAAGGCATCATTCACGCGGATCTGAGCGAATTCAACGTGATCGTAATGGAGGATGATCTTAAGATAATCGATTGGCCACAGGCAGTTGATATCAATCACCCAAGCGCGGCTGAGCTTTTGGAGAGGGATGTTGGCAACATCTTGAGGTTCTTCGAGCGCAGATATAGGATAGATATGCCTTCGGAGGATGCCCTGTCTACAGTGAGGGCCGTCAGCAAGGAGACCGTATGATATTTGGCGTTGATATCGCCAGTGGTTCTCCAAACAGCCGCCGCCCACCAAGCTACTCATTGGTAATCTTGGACGGAGATAACAAATCAACATATCACATGATCAGCAGGCATAAGCTGATCCGGCTGATAAGGGAAAAACAGCCCGAAATAGTTGCAATGGATAACGTTCATGAGCTTGCATCAGATCGGGCGGAGCTCATTTCGCTTCTCAGACGCCTTCCACCCTCCACAAAGCTCGTACAGGTTACAGGAGGAGATAAGCCTGAGGCTCTAACTAAGATCGCAAAATGGCATGGCATAACATTTGATAGACTGAATCCTCTTGAGGAAGCCGAGGTGTGCGCCCGCCTTGCGGCCAAGGGCATTGGCCAGGTTCTCTCTGCCTTCGAGGATAGAACATGGATTAAAGTGAGCCGAAGACGCAGCCCTGGAAGAGGCGGCTGGAGCCAGAACAGATACTCTAGGAAGATCCATGGCGCGGTGAAGGGCTTGGCTCGTGAGGTTGAAAGCCAGCTCCGGGAAGCCGGCCTGGATTTCACAAGCAGGGCAGCCGAAGGCTTAGGCGGATACACCAGGGCAGAGTTCGTTGTAGATGCGCCCCGTGAGAAGGTGCATGTGAGTCCAGGCTACTATTGCGATGCTCAGGTAAAGGTGCAGGGCGTAGAGAGGCCTCAGCTTCAGTACAAACCGCTGGCACAGAGACGCGAGCTAACTATAATCGGCCTTGATCCAGGGACAACGACTGGCATCGCAGCCCTGACACTGGGTGGAGACCTGATCGAGGTCATAAGTGCCAGAGAGATGTCCTCTTCTGATGTTATCGAGTGGATCGCCGCCAGAGGAAGGCCGTTAATTGTCGCAACAGATGTCTTCCCAACGCCAGGCGCAGTTGAGAAGGTTAAGAGAGCCTTCAATGCAGTTCTTTATTCCCCTGGTTCTGATGTGCCTGCAGAGGAAAAGATAGCCCTTGCAAAGGAGTTCGGCTACAGGAACGATCATGAGCGCGACTCATTGGCTGCAGCAATAAGCGCTTATAAAAAATATAAAAACAAGTTCATGCAGGTCGACAAAAAGGTCCCTCCTGAAGTAGATCCTGACGAAGTCAAGGCGCTGGTTGTGAAGGGCTATTCGATAGAGAATGCCATAGCAGAGTTTACAGCCCAACCCATTCATGAGGCGAGGCCTGCTCCACCTTCCGAGGCTGTAGTGGCACCAGATGTGGCAGCCTTAAGAAGCCAGAACCAGCAGCTTGCTGAACAGATCAAAACATTGAGGGCTTATGTGGACGAGCTGAATGCTGATCTGGCTGAGAGGAATGATGCCCTGAACAGGTTAGAGAACAAGATGGATAGGATGAGGGATAAGGCCGCCAGGGAGATCAAACGAGACCAGGAGATAAAGATAAGGGATAAGGAGATCGATCGCTTACGTGCACTGCTGCGTTCAGAACGCAAGTACATCCGCAAGCTGAAGCAGGACCGGAATAAGCAGAAGAAGGCAGAGAAGATTGAGGAGATGAAGGGCTACCAGAGGCTTAAGGTGCTGGAAACGTTTTCAAAGGAATCTATTGCTGCGGCTTCTGAGCGTTGGGGGATAGAGAAGGGTGATGTTGTGCTGCTGGAGGATGCGAGCGGCGGTGGGCCGAATACAACAGACCTTCTGGTTGAGAGGAGTATCAAGGCTGTGATAACAGACGGCGATATGGCCCCTGCAGTTAGAGAATACTTCTATGAGAAGGGTATACCCGTCTTCTCAAGCAGGGAGGTTCAGATCCACAAGGTAGATGGCGTTGCCTTTGTCAAGCCCGACAATGTTGAGGCTGCATTGGGGCAGTGGCAGGATAAGATGAAGCTTCGCCAGGCTGAACGTAAAGCTGACTGGCTGGAGGGCATGCTACGCGATTATAGGGTTGAGAGAAGAAAAGAAGAGCGCAAGAAGCTCAAGCAAACTTAAGGCCTGCCTTCTAGCTATTTATGCATAACATGGCTGAGATTGAGTTCTCTGCCCTTTCCAAGCAATGCCTGAACTGTTGTATTGGTGACATCAAGACACATTTCAAAAATATGGCATCCCAAGATTTGGCTTGGGATACCTTCTCACCTAATACCCGTATAATGTTACACTATTGCTTGATATATACCCTATAGCGAAGGCATCTGTAAATTTGCCAAGCTGGTTTACATTGAACCACAGGTATTTGTACCCTGGTGTAGTGCTACCAAAGTCCAGTGTAATGGTCCTGCCGTCTGGTGATGTCTCGATCAATGTCAGTCTTCCGGCTGTCGGGACATAGAAGATCTCAGGCACCCAGGTGTTTTGAGGAGTTTTTGCAGTAACACCCCAACCGCCTATGATATCGATCCACGCTAGTGGTTGATCTCCATTGAAGCTCTGGAGGAATGCTGACCAAGGAATAATTGTTCCTTGATAGTAAACCGATTGAGGTGGGTATTTTTGGATGTTATATGGATACAGCCTGTTTTGTTCTGCTGCCGGTAGAGATTTGAGTGTATTATTGGCATAAGGGATATTTTTCAGCACACTATTGACTGCTGGAACTATGGGTATGGGGGCAGGTATACACTTGGGGCTACAAGTGGCCCAACAGGTAGCTGAGCATGTGCCACGACAGGTATTGGCGCAAGTGCTGCCGCAGGTGCTGCCACATGTGCCACGACAGGTGTTAGCGCAAGTGCTGCCACATGTGCCACGACAGGTGTTAGCGCAAGTGCTGCCGCAGGTGCTGACGCAAGTATTAAGGGTACATGTGCCACCACAGGATGCAGCGCAAGTACTTCCACAAGTGCTGCCACAGGATGCAGCGCAAGTGCTGCTACAAGTATCAAGGGTACATGTGCTGCCGCAAGAGTAGGCACAAGTGCTGCCACAAGTGCTGCCACAAGTGCTACCACAGGAGTCGGCGCAAGTGCTGCTACAAGTATCAAGGGTACATGTGCTGCCGCAAGAGTAGGCACAAGTGCTGCCACAAGTGCTACCGCAAGTGCTGCCACAGGAGTCGGCGCAAGTGCTGCTACAAGTATCAAGGGTACATGTGCTGCCGCAAGAGTAGGCACAAGTGCTGCCACAAGTGCTACCGCAAGTGTCGCTGCAGGAGTCGCCGCAGGATGCAGCGCAAGTGCTGCCACAAGTGCTACTGCATGTCGGCCAATCGCCACAGGTCTCATAGACGGTATCCCCTATTTGGTTGAAGCATTTAGAGGTATCTTGAGCCCCAGATTCATCACTTTTGATAGTAAGTTTGCATGCAGTCCCTTCAACTGCGCTTTCTGGATGCAAACTCGTCGTCTTTATGCTGCCATAGCTCAATTTGCTATCTGAAGTTCCATTTGCCAAAACCCCCAGCTTCTCACTAACCTGCTGATACCTATAATCATAAAGAGGTGAGAAGTTAGGATCATTTGCATTGGCATCTGAGCTAGCGCCAAAGGATATGGCCACATTTAATATTGCTATTAAAAAACCAATGGCTACTAGCAATTCCAATCTTAGTTTCATTTAAACCCTCCTTGTTCCCTCAAAAAACTAATTCACTCCACTTCAAATTTCTTTCTGTTATTGACGAATTTGGAATAAAGTATAAAAAACTATCGAGGAGTTCGTATTCTTCGTCATTTTGAACAATTTTATTTCCGCCGATGTTTATCGCTGGCATCTGGTTTCCGATAAAAGACCGACAGAATTATATCTGCAGTTGAAATAGGACTGCGAAGGATGTGGGGGTCGAGTAAGATTTCAATGCAAGTCGATAAGGGGATAAATATTAAATCCAAAATAAACTTTTTAAGTGAAATCAAATTACTGATGAAAAAATGGATATCTATTGCTTTAATTTTATTTACATTAAATGCTTTTTCTCTAAATTTAGGATATGGATCGCCAATATTTTTCCGCTTATGTGGAGTCCTGTCATTGGCAGGAACATTATTATTATATACCAATAATTATGTAAACATATCTAAAAGAACGCCTGCTGTTTTGGGAATGGCGCTTCTTTTGGCATCTTTTTCGACAATTCTTTTCACACTTAGCCCGGAATTCTGGCTTATCGGCCTTATAATATTCGTTTGCGGATTGGATTTAATATCAAAATCAGCCAATGATAATGATGGCCATCTGATCGCCCTTGCCCTGGGAAGTACAATTTATACCATCTTTTATATATTTTATATACATGTCCCCATGATATGGATGCAAATCAGATCGCTGTCTGAAATGATTTCGGGTATCATAGGTCGGCTTTCAGGAGTCCAGTTGAATATAGGTCCCACAATGAGCGGTACCTTGATCCTCCTGACATTTGTCTCTTGTGCGGCAGCGTTTTTTATTCTGTCCGAAAGAGAAAGGTCCCGGCAATGGAAGATCCTGGCATCTGCTGTCGGGCTACCTCTGGCTTATGGATGTTACATCTGGGTCCTTTCCACCGACTGGATGACTGCAGGTATGGCTATGGATAACCTTTACTGGGCTTTTTTTATTCTTCTTATACCTTTTATATTGTTCATTCCTGGACTCAAAGTCAGACCCATAGATTATGGATCTCCGGTCCCAATATCAAGGAATGCCGTCATACTAACTGCATTATTTCTTTCTCTGACGCTGATCTGTATTTTTCCGTATTATAGCATTCCCGGCAACGCAAACAAGGTGGTTATTTATGAACGGAACTCCTCGATGGGCTTCTATATTCCCAAGTTTCCAGGACTAAACCAATCCTTTATGCCTGAAACTGATTTTTCAGTTGGTGCTTTGAGACTTTATCTGAAGAATCTCGGGTATTCAGTTGAGGAGCTTAACGACACCGATCCGCACACTTTAAAAGAAGCGCTTAACGGTGCCGGTGTATTGATGATGATAAATTTGAACAAAGAATTCAGCTCATCTGAGTTAAACGATATCCATGAGTTTATAAAAAGTGGCGGAAATCTTCTAGTCTTTGCAGATCATACTTCCATGTTTGTTTCAGATCAGGATTATGCATCTGGAAAGGATTACCTGGACGAGGTGCTCGAGCCCACGGGAATCAAGATTAACACCGACACCGCCGATAATATCCAGGGCCATTGGACATATTCCGATATACCTCTGCCTCATTATATTACCAGAAACATGGGGTTTGAGATCACTACCTCATCAGTCGGAGCGTCTCTTGATCTGCAGGGAAACGCGAGACCTATCCTCATTGGTCGGTATTCGTTCTCGGATAAACCCAACCCGAATTCGTCTGGACACCTTGGGAACAGGACATACGAAAAAGGAGAAGAGTTAGGCGATCTGGTCGTTGCTGCGTCCTCAACCTACGGCAAGGGCAATGTGCTTGTGTTCGGAGACACATCTTATATATTCAACTCAGTGCTGCCATTCAGATATAATATGGTCTGCGATTCCATCGCCTGGTTGATGAGCAGGGAGTTGGGTTATGCTTCAGACCTTGTCTGGTTATCGTTTGTAATACTTGCGGCTCTGATCACATATATCGTTATCATGCGACGTCATATCAAAGTCACGATCTCGCTGATCGCTTCATTTGCAGTGATCATTGCCCTTTCGCTTGTAATCGCTGAAGGCATAAATGGATCTCTAATCGAAGGCTCAACAGGAACAAATGAAAATGTGGCCTTTATAGACCACTCACATTTAAACCAGTTCAATATGGAGAACTTCCAGGACGACAGCATTGCAGGATTGGTGATAAATCTCTACAGAAATGGCTATCTGCCGATGGTTATAGATGACAAAAATGGTTTTCCGGGGCTTCAAACCGGAAAGCTCATGTTCATCATAGCTCCCAATGCCGGTTATACCCAGGAGGAAGCATCCGCTGTAAGAAGCTTTGTGGACAAAGGCGGCTTGCTGGTCATAAGTGCAGGCCATAAGAGCTCGGACTCGCTTGACTCAATACTAAGTTCCTTTGGACTTCATATAGGCGATCTTCCCCTCGGCTCACCTCCATGGATCGTCGATACTCACGGAACAGGAACCATGGGTCAGGGAACAGTGACGCCAGAAAACCTGGAAAAATACTGGCATCAACCTAAGTTCATGGATGCCTACCCTGTCACGGCTGCTGGTAACTACAGCATAATAACTTGGTTGAATTATAGCGGGCGCGAATACAACCTAATAATATCGAAGAGAGTCGGCCAAGGAGAGGTGATACTGATAGGCGATTCAAGATATTTGTTAAATGAAAATCTTGAATACTTATCCGAAGGTTCCAGTGCCGAGACAAAAGAGCCTTACCAGCTCCAGTGGTTAGGAAATATAGAGCTGCTGCGAGAGATGTTAACCAAGTATCGGGAAGGAAAAGCATGAAGCGATTACTATGGTTGTCCCTGATACCATTGACCGTATTCTGGCTGTTTGAAGTGGATATTAACGGCCCTACATCCAGTCCTGTCCCAGCAGCAGCATTCATTTTATTGGGAATAGCTATCTCTATGACAGGATTTCTAGGAAGCTCGGCTGTGGTTGATAAAAGATATGCAGTCGTCCTGGTGCCCTTGATTCTATCATGTCTGATAATACCTTATCCCTATAATGCAGGTTTGATTGTAACTGCTGTAGCTCTGGTAATATCTCTAATTGCACCGGAACTCGGACCTATTTGGCTGGGTCCTCTCTTCGCAGGGGCAGTCCTGATCTTGCATTCTTTCGCTCTATCGATCTATTATATCGTGACACCGAATTATCGTGATGCGAGCTGGCTATCACCCATATTGGCAGTCCTCGCAAGACTTTCAGGACTGAACGCCGTGTCGAGTCAGGGTATGCTTCTGATATTTGCGCAAAAAGATGTCTTTCCTTTTAATATAAATATGGAAAAGCTGGGATTTCATCCCTGGATTTTAATATTAGTCGGCTCCGTTTTGTTGATATCCTTGACCTCCCAGGGAACATTAGCTTCTGCAAAACGCATTTTTGTCTTTCTAGCGGCTAGCTTCATATATTTACTGCTGAGGTATCTGGTCCTGGTTCATATATTCTTCTGGAAGGATATGCCCGAGTTCGCTATGGACAGAATCGAGATTTTCATAGATCCGTGGTGGCTGATTGGCAGCTTTATCCCCTTAGTGCTGCTGTTTCTCTGGCTTTATCCGGCGAATGGACCATCGAGGTTCGATATCAGATTGAATATCGATAGGAACCTGGCCATAGCTTTATCAATTGTTTTAATAAGCTCATTCTGTTTGACATCTGCAGTAATCTTCCACGATCCGGGAATCAAAAAGGACGGCCGTGTGCTTGTGGATGAGATCCACTCTCGTTGGGAGCTCTCCACACTAAAGCTGGACAAGAATTGGTATGGAGAAGGTTCAACATACAACGCGTACAGCATGATCGAATGGCTTAAAGATACATATCATGTGGACAGAATAGTAGATCCTTCATTTAAGTATATGGAGGTCCCAGGTGCTGAAAAGGTCGCGCCTGACATCGTATCCGATAAACTGACCTATGATATATTGAAAAATTATGATATTCTAATAATGGAGACGCCATCTCAATATAAGCCTGAAGAAATTGATGCAATAGTCCGTTTTGTTGAAAATGGGGGTGGGTTGTTCCTGATAGGTGATCATACAAACTTCGCAGGAACCGGCACAAATCTAAATGAAATTTCAAAGAGGTTAGGGATAGAGTTCGGATTTGACGAAGTCAACTCCATAAACGGGACTCTATACCACTACACGAGGGGGCAACTATTCCATCCCGCCATTAAGTACATGCCTGAACTGGACTTCATGACAGGCTGCAGCCTGAAAGCGCCCCTCGGAAGCGAGCCTGTGATTTTGGGATTTGGAATGGGTGCTGAACCCGGGGAATATTCTTCAGTCGGCTTCTTCAGAGAGACGAGAAGCAACGATCCTACTCATTCTACAGATACGAACTGGGGGTTGATGAATCAGGCTGTAGCCACCGAATATGGAAAAGGAAGAGTCGTAGCCTTTGCAGATTCAACTATAACCTCTGATTTCAGGATTTTCTTCGGGGGATCTCCAAATCTGATAATCGGGGTCATGGAGTACCTCAACTATAAGAACTCCTACCAGAATATAAATCAGATCTTATTCATCATAGGCTTGATAACAGCAATCATGGCGGCTTGCCTGCTCGGAAGGAGGACCTGGGGAGATGAAAAGATGGCTGCTCTGGTCCTGGTGCTGTCCCTATGTGCTCTATCGGTCAGCGGGGCATTGCTCACGACTTCCATTAAGGCTGAGGATTCAGTTCCAAGTTTGTTTTATGCTCGAAACCATACCGTCAGTTTCGATGGAGAGCATTCGGATATCATAACCACTCGAGGGAACCAGATGGGACAGTATGAGACGTTTTTCATTTGGACCCAGAGAGTTAACCTGACGCCATCGCTGGACAGCAGTATGGAAGATGGAATGTCTAAGGGCAGAATGGTTGTCATAATAGATCCAGTCAAACCGCTTTCATCAGAAGAGACTGATTCCCTCTTGAGTTATGTCAGGGACGGCAATTCAGTGCTGCTCATGATAAGCTCGGAAGGGCCATGGTCCAGCCTGATCAACCGCTTTGGAATGACGACTTACTCGACAATTGAACCTGATAATGCGAACTGGAGTTCGAAAAACGGACTGCCCATAAAACCATGGGGACTGGCCATCAAAGGCGGAAGTGCAATGCTGACTGTGGATGGAAGAGTCGTTTTGGCCGGGAGGGACTATGGCAAGGGTAAATTCGTGCTTTTCACCGACTCCCAAGTATTCAAGGACGGTCTCTACGGAGGGCCCGGCTATATGGGATACTCCAAGTTAGACCCAAGAACGGTTGACGAGAATCGGTATGATATAACGGCATTGTACAATTTGGAATACAGCATATTTGAGGATTATCTCAAGGCGAAAGGAAATTAAGGTATCATAACACCTTTTGGTGGTTTAACAATAGAAGAATTCAGATTATGCCCTTCGCCTTCAGAGCGGCCTTAATCTCGGATACATCGGCCTTCAATTCAACTATATCCTTGTCCAGAACCTTGTCAAGCTTCTCATTCAGGCTTCGGTTCATATCTTTAACCTCAACAAGAAGCTCGTCCTGCTTTTCCAGCATGCGGTCCTGTTTGGCTAGAGATTTGTCCATCTTGCCGCTGAACCTCTCTTGTCCTTCGATCATTAAATCTGTCTTGCCGCTGAGCCCTTCTTGTCCCTTGATCATCAAATCCATCTTGCCGCCAAGATTGGAGTTCATATCAGCCAGAGTTTTATTAATATCTTTGATGCCGGCAAGCAGATCTTTCATGACCTCAACGCCTTTATCCAGCCTGGCGTCGGTCTCGCCCTTGATCACAAGCTTCCCGAAATGATCAAACTCGCCGCGTGCTGGCGAGTACTCTTTATCGATAGAAGAAACATTGATCAAAGTGTTCCTTATATCAATGGCGCTCTCGAACCATTTTAGCCTTTCATCCTCGCCCTCGGCTATGATCTTCACCCTGCCATCTTTCAGGTTCTCGATCATACCCTTAAGGCCGAAAGCACTGGCTATCTCGATTACCCGGCCCCGATAGCCGACCTCCTGGACTCTGCCCGAGACGATTAGCCGTGAGCTTCTTCATCCAAATGATTCCTGTTGTTTTTTGTATATGGCCTTATCTGTCCGGATTAGCCATTGTGCCTCCAAACTCAAAGCTTCTTGAAAAATACTATTCAACTCATCTATGTTTAATATGAGCATGAAGTCCCTGAGTGATTGAATCACGCCCGGAGAATGAAAATGGTCATTAGCTCTACACTTCTTTCGGGGCTAACACTAATGGTTATACTAGCGCGCTCAGTCGCCGCGCGGGCTGCCCCTAACCCCTCTGCGGGGGAAGGCTCCAGAAAACGATAGGCTATAAGGTTGATGAGAACAATATGAGCGATTCTTCCTTATGTTGAAGATGAAAACTCTGATTCTTTTAATGGTTGGTTTTTTGAACCATAGCCGAAGGATAAAAGTGATCGCTAGCTATTGACAATCTAATGTTTTTCATAGCAATGGGGCTATAAACGGTTTAGCTCCCTCAGCCTCTCCGGCCTCTCCATCAAGGTCGTCCCTACCAGCAGGGCATCCGCCCCTGCCTCTATCATCCTTTTGGCCTCCTCCCTGGTGTGAACCCCGCTTTCAGCCACTAGAAATAGGCCAATATCTTTGACCATAGGCGCCAGTCGCTCAAATGTGCCGAGATCAACCTCCAGAGTATTCAGGTTGCGATTGTTGATCCCAATGATCCTAGCGTCGGTCTTCAGAGCGCTATTCAGCTCTTCTTTATTATGAACCTCTACCAGCGGCTCCATTTCATTGGCCCTGGCAATATCTACAAATCTATCAAGGTCGATGCCCAGAGAAGCAATCAACAGAACCAGATCAGCCTGCACCTCCTGAAGCTGCCTTTCATCGAATATGAAATCCTTTCTTAAAACCGGCAAACCTGCATTCCTAGCTATCTTGGCATTTTCCAAAGAGCCCTTGAAGTGAGTTGGCTCTGTCAGAACAGATATAGCGCAGGCATTGTTATCGGCATAGGCTTTTGAATAGGCAGCCACCTCTTCAGGAGACAGCGGCCTGCCAAGAGCCTTCGGCTTGATCTCCGCTATGACTGGAATAAAGCCCCTGGATTTGAGTGACCTGGCTGAGCTGATGAGGTCTCGGCGCTCTCCCGGCACCCAGCCTGAAGGGCTAAAGCCGCGCTCTCGTGAAGATTTCAGGATCTCATCGATAGTCGCGTGCATCCTGCAACATCCTCAATCCAATTGGATATGATCCTCTTTCCTTGCGGCGTAAGCACAGATTCAGGATGGAACTGGAGGCCGTTGGATGGTAGCGTTTTATGCCTTATGCCCATGATCACGCCATCCTGCGTAACTGCCGATATCTCCAGCGGCGATGCAAGCTTCTCTATTGCCAGCGAATGGTAGCGTCCGCCTGTCAGAGGACTCTCTATGCCGCGAAAGATGCCTCTGCCGTCATGCTTTATCTGTGATGTCTTGCCGTGCAGTGGACTTGTGTGTGCTATTGTGCCCCCATAGGCCAGGTTCATGGCCTGATGCCCAAGGCAGACTCCCAGAATAGGGGTTTTGCCGAAATGTCTTATTATATCCAGGCAGCTGCCTATGTCCCTCGCGTTCGCAGGATGTCCGGGCCCAGGTGATATCACTATGCTCAGAGGATCCATTTCCTCAACTTCAGAGAGCTTGACCGTGTTTGGCCTTACAACCGTGTTCTCATAGAATTGTGAAACGTAATCAACGAGATTCCAGACAAAGGAGTCCTGGTTATCCACAAAAAGGATTGGCCTCATGCAGCCCCCAGGGCATGCTTCATGGCAGCCATCTTCCTTTCAGTCTCCAGATATTCACGATATGGATCTGAATCTGCAACTATTCCGGCCCCAGCCTGGACAGTCGCCACGCCGTTCTGGATTAGGATGCTGCGAATAGCAATTGCGAAATCCGCACTGCCGTCAACTGAGAAATAGCCAATGCCTCCTCCGTAAATTCCTCGCGGTTCAGTCTCAAGGTCATCAATGATCTCCATAGCCCTGAGCTTGGGCGCTCCTGAGAGTGTCCCTGCTGGAAAGACTGAACGAGCAGCATCGAATTGGTCGCACTCATCTCTGAGATCTCCGACCACAGTTGTCTCGATATGCTGCACATGGGAGTATTTCAGGACCGACATGAAATCTTCAACTTTGACAGTTCCTGATTTACAGACTGATCTCACATCATTCCTTCCCAAATCGACAAGCATAATATGCTCAGCCCTCTCTTTATCATCGTTCAGCATTGCCTTCGCAAGCTCATCGTCTTCATCAAGCGTTTTTCCGCGAGGACATGTGCCTGCTATTGGATTTACCTTGAGCTTGCCCGCATAGGCGCTGAAAAGAGTCTCAGGAGAGGCGCCAATTATCGATAGATCTCCGAACTCGAACAGGTATGTGTAGGGGCTCGGGTTTATGCTGCGAAGCCTTCTATAAAGTCCGATAGGGTTTGAGCAGCTTATCCTGGCTGACCTCGCAAGGACTACTTGGAATATATCGCCATCCTTTATGTGCGTCTTCGATCTCAGGACGGCCTCCTGGTATCTGTCTTTATCTCCGATGCTTAGAATGCCTCCATCCAGATCTTCTATATCGGCACCCTCAGGATCAAATCCCTCTATGATCTCTATCAGATCAGTCTTGGCTCCTGGGAAGATTGGAGCTACTGTAAAATAGACCTTCCTTGTGAGATGGTCGAAGATGAATGTGCTCTCGGTTATAGCGAACTGGGCATCGGGCGTATTTGAGATTGAGCCTCTGCCCAGGCGCTCCTTGATAAGGTCGTAGGCAAGATAACCTATGCCGCCGCCTGAGAACATCTGGCGTCCGAAGGAGTTAGGCTCGCTGCACCTCTGGCAAGGTATGGCCGCCCTCAGAGCATCGAAGAGATCATAGCCTTCTCTAATCATGCCAACGATCTTGGAGCCATTTCGCTCGGCATCGATACATATTGACAGGCGTTCTTGCATCTTCTCTATTTCGCCATTGAAGAACTCCATTGTTAAGTATCGGTTCTTTATAGTGACAAGGGCAGAAGGATCTGCGCCGACAAATGAAAAGCGTGCTTTGTTACCCGATTTCTCAACTGATTCCAGCAAATAAGGATATCTTCTAGACCTTAAGGCTAGATAGAGCGATAAGGGCGCATCCACGCTGACTTTATCTGTTACGTCTACAAGAACTGGCTCTAGGGGCATGCTCTCACCGCCTTCACGAAAGCTGCTACTTTTTCAGGGTCCTTCATGCCTTCAGTTTCTACGCCGCTGGATACATCCACTGCATAAGGCCTGACTGTCTTTATCGCTTCTATCACATTGGAAGGGTTCAGGCCTCCTGCGAGTATAACTGGCGCCTTGAGATCCCTGACAATGCTAGCGCTCAAGTTCCAATCGTGTGTTGCGCCGGTGCCGCCAAGCTGACCGTCCTTGAAGGTATCGAGAAGAACAGCATCTGCTGCCGTGCTCAGGCCGAGGATATTATGGATATTATCCGATCCTGCAGGCGCGGCCGCAATTATCCTCTGAGAGACTCTGGCCTTCAGAGCTATGATTTCTTTCGGGCCCAAAGACCCATGTATCTGGAGAAGATCAGCACCTGTCTTATGAGCGAGCTCTGCAGCTTCATCGACGCTATTCGGAGCAATCACTGCGACACTTTTGACGAACACAGGCACTTTCATTATCATATCTCTTGCAGCCTCAACAGAAATCATATGGCGCGACCCTTCAATCTCAACTATAAAGCCTACTGCATCGGCGCCTCCTGAAATGGCAGATTCAAGATCTGATTTGCTCATTATACCACAGACCTTGGCCCTTGTCAAAGGAACCGCCCCAGCTTCTCGGGCTCGCCGTTCATCTTCACCATTGCCTTCAGCGTTTCCAAAGCTCTGCCCGAATCAAGCGCGTCCTCTGCCATCTTAGCGCCCTCCTGCAGTGATGATGCCTTGCCTGATACATAGAGGGCAGCAGCTGAGTTTATGGCAATTATATCCCTGGCAGGATCCCTCTTGCCCTTCATCACATTCATAAGCTTCTGAGCATTCTCGAATGGTGTGCCTCCTGCTATATCCTCAGCCCTTGATAGTGGATAGCCAAAGTCTTCAGGGTGTAAGCGATAGCTTCTCACAGATCCGTCCTTCAGCTCTGCAACGTTAGTTTCGCCGGTGTTCGTTATCTCATCCATACCCTGGCCATGGACAACCATTGCCCTAACAGACCCAAGGAGCATCAGGACATTTGCAAGCTTTTCACAAAGGTTGGGATCATAAACACCCATCACTTGCGCCTTTGCGCCCGCAGGATTCGTTAGTGGCCCGAGGATATTGAAGATTGTGCGGGTGCCAAGATCACGTCTTATCTGCCCAACCCGCTTCATTGCAGGATGAAACAGAGGCGCGAGCATGAATCCTATTCCCAGCTTTTCGATCGCTCTTCTGACCTCATCAGGCTCGGGAGAGATATTTACGCCCAATTCAGATAGCACATTGGCGCTTCCGCATCTTGAGCTGATCGCATAGTTTCCATGCTTTGCGATGGGCACACCGCAGGATGCTGCAACTATGGCTGCAGCGGTGCTGATGTTTATGGTATTTGATGCATCTCCGCCAGTGCCGCAGGTATCCACAAGTGGGCCCTCCACATTTGGGTGAATCTGGATGGAAGAGCTTCTCATTTTCCTGGCCAGTCCAGCAATCTCAGATATAGATTCGCCCTTCATTCTCATGGCAATGAGAAGTGCGCCTATCTGCGCATCTGTCGCACCGTTGAAGATTTCGCCAAGAAGAGCCTCAGCCTCATCAGCACTGAGGTCCTGCCCCTCAACGATCTTCTGAAGATAACTCAATTATAATCACCAACTTTGATGTATAAACTTGTACTATGATGTATCAATTAATACATCATATATAAGTCTTGCGTATCAAGGATTACAATCAGTTTTAGGAAATTATATAACTCATTGAGTATTAAATAATGTAAACTGTTTAAGATGGTTAATAATCCCAACCAAAGCCAGAATATTCAGGGATTGCCGAGCAACATAACCGGGATAGGAACAGCAGCTAAGATCACGTCACCATTGATCCAAAGATTGCCACAACAGCCCTCTTTGCAGAGATGCATAGAGATCTCGGGAAGCAGGGCTGTTTTGAGTATCCTGGCCCCGATATACCGGTCGTAGGGCCGAACAGCGTGCCGGTGATGGCATCCTTCAGAGTGAACTTGCCGGGACAAGGAGCTTTGGGGCAGATGGCTGGATCGATTGGAACTAATGGACCAGTTACTACAATTGGCCAGGCAGCCTCAGGCAGCACTGGGACGGCTATTCAACCTATTGTAATAAGCTACGGAGCACCGTCTAGCAATATTGGCAACACCGGCGTAGTCCCGCTTGGAAGTGGTACCACTGAGACTGGTCCATTAGCCATAAACACAACAGGTACGGCTGGCAACTTAAGCACAACGGGAACGGGTGTGACTGGCAATATGGGTACAGGCACGACCGTCAGCTCAGCCAATGGAGTCACCACAGTTAGCGGCCCCAACGGAGTCAGCACGGTTAGTGGCAATAGTATCAGTAAGACTAGCGCTATTAGTTATGCATTTGTTTGAATGAGGTTTAAATATAAAAATTTAGAAATTTAAGTTTTATAAAGTGTCAATAGCTACGAGTGACCGGCCTTTATTTGGAATATGTTTTTGAGCAAGTCGTCCCCAGCCTCAGGGCTAAGCTTATGCTTCCTCATAATCGCAATTATGCCCAGAAGATCAGTATATCCATCGGTCCCTGCAAACTGTGCAGCCTTGGCCTCTGCAGCATCCCAGCCACCCTTCGTCAGGGCATTTCTTAGATCATCTATATTTCCCTGAGTGAAGCAGGTCTTTCCTGTGCCAATCTCTTCTATTACCTTTCCGATGCTGTCATCCTTCGCAAAATCCTTCGCCAATTATATCGCCTCTTATAATGCGGATCGCTTCAGAAAATTGTGATCCTATCATCTAATTCTATACTGTTATATGATAAATATCTTTTCAACCAAGCGCCTGGTATCGTGATGCATTATCGCAGTTCTGGCAGCGATGTATTTAAATTATAGTTAAAGTAACAATAAGATAAATTTGATATATGCCTTTAATGATGCCAATAAATAGGTAACCGTTTACGATCCGCCCAAGAAACCGATCGATGGGCTAACGGTAGTATCTCAATCAATCTTTATGCTTATCCGCGGCCCTGGATTGATCATCATCTTTTTTTTTCTTCTCATTCCGGCTATCAGATTCAATTATATCAGGAATATCTGCTCCGCACATATTTGAAAAACAAGTACCACTGCTATAAATAGAGTTTCGGATGATCACCGTAAACCCTATTATCATGGGCATATTCCAGATCAATATGGCCAATTTGAACGTAGCGGTCCTAGGGGCAATGGATTACGCCAAGGATTTTGGAAAAAAAGGGACAACTAGCGATCTTACATTTTATAATCTAAAGAAGGGTGAGAACACAGTCACAATCATAGAGCCTACGCGATATCCAGAGCGGCTTGCGCCACTATTCTATGCTGTTTCCCTAAGCCAAAAGGCTATTCTGATAGTGGATAAAATCGATCCTGTATTCGGGGAATGCGTTGTGATGCTCCAATGTGCAGGGCTAAAGAACGGCATAGCAATATTAAGAAACTATATCTCACGCGATCAAATCCTGCCTCTGATAAAAGGAACTGTCATCGAGGGCTATGAATTTATGGAGGACGATAAAAATGCCTTACGTGAGAAGCTCCTTCTCGAAGCGGAACAGATAGAGTCGGATTGCAATAGTGAGACAGGAACTATGCCGGTTGATCATTTCTTCAATGTGCGCGGAGTTGGGACTGTCGTATTGGGCTCCATTGTTGAAGGCGCCATTAAAAAGCACGATGAACTGAAGGTACTGCCAGGAGATAAAACAGCTCAGGTCAGATCTGTACAGAAGCATGATGAGGACTTCGATTGTGCTTCCGTAGGTGATAGGACCGGCATGGCACTGAAAGGCGTGGATGTGGAAGAGCTGGATAGAGGTACAATTCTCACAAATGATAAATCGATCAAATCTATCTCATCTGTGACTGCAAAAGCAGACGTGGTGAAGTACTGGCCAACTCCAATGAAGGAGGGAATGGTGCTTCATCTCGGCCTTTGGATGCAATTCGTTCCCGCCAGGATTGAGGCTGTGAAGATCGGGAAGGACTGGCATAAGCCTGAGCTGACATTGAAGCTTGATAAAATGCTCGTCTACAAGCCTGGCACAAAGGCCATAATGGCATATCCTGAAGGAGGCAAGCTCAGAGTCGTTGGAACTATCGAGCTGCCTTAAATATATTTTAGATATCTCGGCATCCGAATTACTGTGTCAGACCTACACGCCATTTGAGCATCTTCTCCTCAACTATGTAGCGGAAGGTGTGATCTATCAACAATCCCAGCAGACCTAATATTATCATATAGAGCAGCACATAATCCATTTCGTGCAAATAGTAGTAGGACCAGATCTTATAGCCAAGTCCGCTGGTGCTCACTCCGAACTCCTCGGCGGCTACGAGGCACATCCATGCTATACCCATAGCGATCCTTACGCCGCCTGCAATCGAGGGAAGGGCGTAAGGAAGGGCAATATACCTTACGAGATCAATATCTTTCGTTGCACCCAGCACTTTTGCTGATTCCACATACACCTTTGGCAGGCTCCTGAAGCCAACGTATGTGTTTATGAGTATTGGAAAGACTGCGCCAACAAAAATTATGAAGCCCGCAGCCTGATCCGTTAAGCCGAACCAGACGATTGCAAAGGGGATCCATGCTAAGGGAGGAATCGGCCTGAAGATCTCAACTATAGGGTCCAATATCCTATCTATAGACCTGAACCAGCCCATTCCCATCCCTATAGGCAAAGCTACTGCCAGACCTCCCAATAAGCCTATTAGAAAATGAAGCAGGCTTGTTGGAAGATCCTCAACTAAAATCGTCTGCCAGATGCTGAAAAAGGCAGTGACCACTTGGAGAAAACTGGGCAGCAGCAGAGTATCGTTCACTGCTGCTGCGGCAATTTGCCAGATGGCTATCAGGCCTAGTATAGAGATGGCCTCAATTCCCTGCCTGCCAATTATATGTTGCAAGTTCCCGGCCATATTCCCTGGTCCTAAGCCAACGCCCTTTGATAGAAGCTGGTATCGAAGAGGTCATCCTGTGTCAGGGTCTTGTTGATGTAGCCCAGAGTCTTGTCGATCTTGGCATACTCAAGTGTTGAAGGGATCTGTATATTTGGATCGCTGACCCATCTTCCATCCCAGTTCTTTATGGAATATTCAGCCACAGTCAGGTTCTGGCCTTTTACCTTATTCGCGTATATCTTCGCTGCTTCCTCTGGATTTGCGTTGATGTAGTTGGTTGCGTTGATCTGAGTCTTAACTATCTGCTCGACCAGATCGGGGTGCTCTTTAATCAGCTTCTCGCTGACGAGTAGGCTGCAGCATGCATGGTTAGGCCACATCTCGCCTGAAGAAACAACTGTATTGCCCCTTCCAGCGAGTTCTATCGCAGATGGGGACGGATGAGGCAGGAATACTCCATCTACTTTGCCGGCCTCGATAGCGGTAACCGCATCTCCGGGTCCCATGGGGTATATCTTGATCTTAGAGATATCCACGTTATTATCTGTCAGCCATTTCTTCATGACTATGTCCTGAATCGAACCGGGTGGGAATGTGCCAATGCCAAGCCCTTCGAGAGATTTGGGCCCACTATATGGTACACCTGGCCTGAAGACCAGATCAGATCCGTTGATGTTTGCGGCTGCAACTATCTTCGCCGGCAGTCCCGCAGCTATAGCAGTTATTGGCGGAGCTGTGCCTACGTAAGCAATATCCAAATCCCCAGCCAGCATTGCCTGCATTTCAGGCGGTCCTGACGGGAACTCCTTCTCCTCAATCTTCTGAACACCAAATGGTTTCAGATCCCTCGCCCACCATCCCAGCTCAGATGCTGCCATCTCTGCAATCTGATGGGTACTGGGCTGATATCCTATCCGCAGTGTTGTGACATTTTGGGACGTATTCTTCGGTGGAGTTGAGATGCATCCCAGGGACATCACTACAACTACGGCCAGTATTGCCATAAGCACTAGTTTCCTCAGCTCAATCACCTGTGAAGACTTGTTTCACCCTTGAAGAGATGTTCGTATATATTTTTCCTACGGTAGCACGATATTTCTCTAAAAGGGATAAAACCCAAAACAGATTATACTATCGGCCACGAATAAAGTTTGTAGCTCATAAATTGTATTTCTGGTTTTAACGAGCTAGCTCCCCAAAAGGCAGTTGCATTAGCTCCAATCATCAGGGTATCTCTCTTGATCGATAATGAGTATTTATCGTGAGTGTTTATCCTAAATGAACAAATTCCTATTGAGCAGAGGACAATTATGTAGAACGATAGATTAATACACGTTACCAATACTTTTTTACTATCATCTATGCGGCCTTTCTCGGAGATCGTCGATCGCGTCAAGCGCGGCAAAGCGGTTGTCATGACTTCACAGGAGGTCTGTGAGCTTGTAGGTTCAGGCAATGCGAAAGAACTGAAGAGGGTAGATGTTGTCACCACAGCTACGCGAGCGGTCATGAGCGGAACCTATGCAGTCCTATCATTTCCTGTAGCCGAGCCGCATACGTTTCTCAGGGCAAAGATGGTCCGGATGAATGGTGTTCCCGCGCAGGTCGGGCCTTGCCCCAATGAGAATCTCGGAGTTTTAGATGTTGTGATCTTCGGGACGACACACAGCCGTGATAATCCTGAGTATGGCGGAGGCCACCTATTCAGAGATCTGGTTGAAAGAAGACCTGTTCTGGTAGATGTGACTACCGATAAGGGAAGGCGCTTCACAGTGGAGGTCGGACTGGATGAGATGCCTCACGCAAGGCTGTTTGGGTCGCGCCATGCATTCAAGAACTATTCCGCATTTGTAAATCCCAGCGATGAGCCCATCTCGACGATCTTCCATGCCAGAGGCTTTGAGCCTTGCTGTGGAGGAGCGACGTTCTCAGGCTGCGGCCAGATAAATCCAATCAAGAATGACCCGCTATTGGAATCCATAGGGACTGGGACGCGGATATTGCTCAATGGTGGAGATGGCTTTGTAATAGGCACTGGAACACGAAGCTGCTCAGATCGGCCGAACCTGGCGGGATTCGGTGATATGCACCAGATGGACCCTGAGTATATGGGGGGATTCTTAACTTCAGCCGGCCCTGAATGCATCTGCTCCTGGGCTGTGCCGATCCCTGTTACTACAAATACAATCCTCAGCGAGATTGCCAGGCTTGACAGAGATATCTGTTTGCCGATCATGGATGTAGTCACAAGAACGCCTCTTGGCTCAGCCGACTATGGAGATGTTTGGGAGGGTGTTGATCTGGCGGTCGAGTTTGATTCTCAAAAGTGTAAGGGCTGTGTACGGTGCAATGTCGAGCAGATATGTCCGATGAAGGCTGTAAGCTTCAGTGGCCATTCCGATAGGGACGAATCTAAATGCTTCCATTGCGGCCTTTGTGTCGGCGAATGTCCATCTGGAGCCTTCAAATGCAATATGGGCCAGATCAAAGTTTGTGATAAGATGGTTCCTGTGGTTCTGCGGCAATCGGATAGATTCAGGGCGCTAGCGCTCGCAGAAGAGCTTAAGCGGCGGGTGCTCGAAGGCACCTTTAAGATTGCTCAGCCGATCGAGCGCATATACTCCTGAAACGCTTGATTATCTGCTCGGGAGAACGATCGATAATGGGCACGTTTGCATTTCCAGGGTCTACCTTAGCTACTATTACTACTGCTTTACTGGATAACGCTTCTTTCAGCTCCCGCTCAGTTTTTACCAATGAAACTCCATCAACCCCCTTGGCCACTTCAACCCTGCCGATCCCTGCAGCCTTCGCCATTGCCGCAAGGTCTGTTTTGCAGGAGGTGCAGGTGGGCTGGGAGCCTGTAGATCCGTAAGCGCAATTATCGAGGATCACCAATTGGTAGTTTTCTGGCGCGTAGTTTGCTATCGTCGTCAGTGTTCCGAGGTTCATCAGCACAGAGCCGTCGCCATCCAGGACTATGACGCGGCGTCTTTGAGCCAATGCAAGGCCGAGGCCTATCGATGATGCCATGCCCATTGAGCCGAGCATGTAGAAGTTCTCAGGGCGGTCTCTTACAGCATAAAGCTCTCTGCTTGGGAAGCCGATGTTGCAGATTATGAGGGCATCACCGGCCTCAGAGGCAACAGTGGCTATCGCCTCAATCCTCTTCATGCGCCCCTCCAGAAATTAATGTCGAAAAGAACAGCAGCTGGCTTGTGTAGCTCAGATGAAAGTTCCCAAGCCTGAACTACGGTCTCTTCGGCCTCCGCCGGCAAGGGAGAAAAGCGGGGAATCTCCATCGCGTCCAAAAGCTTTGGCGTAAGCTGGCCCATGGGGATCTGGCCCGCGATGGTCTCGCCAACGCTACCGCGATGGCTTATCAGCATGAGCAGGGGAATTTCGTAGAGGAAGTCAAGAGATGCTAGGGCATTGATGCTGTTTCCCAGGCCCGAGTTCTGCATGAGCAGGCAAGGGCGTCTGCCGCCCATCCATGCGCCGGCGCAGAGTCCAACGCCCTCTTCTTCGCGAGTGACCGGAACATGGAATATCTCTGAATCAGAACCTACAAGGTTCAGAAGCTCGCATAAATTTATGCAGGGCACGGATGCGACAAAGTCTATTTTCGCGTGCTTAAGGCCGAGATAAACTGCTTGGCTTGGGTTCATGTCTCCTTTTGATATTGTTTTATTAGATATTACGATTACTGCTACGAAATGTCTGACTCTTTGTTCTATATGGATACATTATTTTGCCAATTGTCTACCAGATCCCTATGCATAAATTAATAGTAATAGCCTAGCTGTAAAAACATTGCTCTACGGCTGATGGATAAGATAGAGATCCCTTGTGGACCTCTACTCCAGCGATTATTGCAGCCGAGATTTTAACATCTATGAAATAGCGTATCTGTCAAATCTAATAAAATCATACATGTATCCAATCTGTTTATCTAGGAACCTTTCAAATATGTCAGGATGAATTTCGATTAATTTGGCACTATTATGCGTCCATAGATGATATTTCCATAATTTGGAGAACTTTAAGTACGTCTAAATTTGCTGAAGATGTAATAAGTGAGCTTACTGAGAATCAGTATCACAAAAAAGAAACTGTATTTTATGCAAATCCAAATATATACTATATCTTTATATTTCGCGAAGTCAGATGGCCTTTTGAAGGGGCGGCAGATGGTACGAGATGGTACGGTACAGAATAGGTCCGTCTGACAGCCTAAGGGGTGTGATAAAATGAAGATCGCTAGCTGGTATAATGGTGGCAGCCTGGATGCATTCTATAACTTCTGCACTAAAAATAGGCGTAAGACCGTATTAGTAAAGTTGAGAGATAAGTCAGAGCTGGTCAGGGGAGTGCTCTACAAATACTATACTGAACTGAATGATGATGGCCTCTATATCCTTCTGAATCCAAAAATAGCCCACCCAGCCTATTACTCCCTGGATGATATTGAGAGCATCCATGAGTTTAAGGAGGAGCCGGATCTACGAGCGCTGGTAAATACACTTATCACACATTGAGGTCTCGGTATCTCACGGATACCTTGAGGATCTTAATCTCACTTAAGGATCATAATCTCACTTGATCCCAACCTCGCTTTGTCCAGCAACACAGGAGTATCATAAGGAATGCAAAAACGAATTTTTCCCTATTTATTTTAATACCTTTCTTCAGGCTTATTTCCAGTTACAACGTGATATATCGCATTGACTTTGCCGTGTACCCGTGAAGATGACGTCTTTGAATGGAAAAATATATATTTACTGTCTACAATCTATAATTGTGTTAAGAAGGAGTCGATCTCATGGGTATAGGGGAATTAAGCTATAAAAAAACTATATTGGTCATGCTTACAGGAATACTTCTGCTATCTTTAGGGGTATCCTCTGCCAGCCCTGACAGCCAGCCGCTTCAGATGGAAAGTAATACCCTGGGCGGAATAAATAGCGTTGATAGCAATCCGGCTGACTACAGCAGCAATAGCAGCCTAGCTGCAGGTGCATCGCCTGCATTGCCTGGTGTGGCCACTCTTTATTCGCCCTCAGGCGTCATAATTACCGGAAGCCCAACCTATATTTGGTATGATGTTCCAAGTGCTGTATTTTACAAATTGTTGGTAAACGATTCATCTAACAAGGTCGTTTTTAGCCAATGGTTTAAGGAAACTGAGCTAGCTCCGGATGCGTCATCGAGAATAAGGGTAACACCATCTTTCACTCTTAAACCCGGCGATTATAAGTGGCGGATTCTAACCTGGGACCCTGACGGTCCTGTACCGAGCAATGAAATGGCCTTTGAAGTCTGCACCTCTAAAACCTTTCCCGGAAGGGCAACTCTGGTATCGCCAAGAGGAAGCATAGGTACCACCAAACCGGTTTACATCTGGAATCCAGTAGCTGGCGCCACTCGATACCGCCTAAAGGTGGCGAATGTAAATGACATCAGCAATCCAGTGATAGATATATGGTATAATGCAACTGATGTGATTACTGATCAGGGAGCCGTTGTAAAGCCCAATGTCGCTCTTACCCCCGGCAGCTATAGATGGTGGATTCAGACAGGGAACTGCCTAGGAGACGGTCCGTGGAGCTTTTTATTGTCATTCACTGTAACGGCCAAGGTGCCAAGCAGACCGAGTCCAATATCGCCACGCGGCCTCATCTCGACACGCACTCCGACATTCGTATGGACTGCAGTGCCGGGCGCTACCGAATACAACCTCTATATAGAAAACGAAACTGGTATCATCTATAACGATACGTATCCGGCAGAAGATGTGACTCAGGGCTATAGATGCTATTTGCTCTCGCCGATAATTCTTCCAACCGATGATATCGACTTCTTCTGGCAGGTTCAGGCGGCGAATGATGTAGGAACAGGGCTGAATAGCACATTGGTGTGGTTTGAAGTTGTGTGCGGAGGGGAAAAGACTGGGAAGAATTCTGCCAAGTAGCCAGACCAAATAGCCAGCATTTCCCCTTTCCCTTATTTATTAAAACGATTCGATGATATCAAGGATAGCCGAAGCTATCAATTAGCCAATAACGCGCTGGCAGGATATCGACTTCTATGTTCTTTAGGAGGATTCGTCAGGTAGAAGGGCAATTAGGCCAATTTAGGCTAAATATGCAGGCTGCATATGGGGGTTTAAAAGCTATAGACTATAGGTTGAACAGCGATTGTGCAAAAAAAAGCGAAGTGGCTTAAAATTGCCACTTATGCAAAGATCCCTCTGTACCAATCAGTTTGTTCCCTCACCTTTCGCATAGATCCCGGCGCCCAGGAACCAGGTACCATCGACGTTCGTCACATAACTTAGCTTCAGCTCCGGCGTCATGTTCCTGGATGGGTCGGGATAGATGTAGTAATGGAAACCGTTCCCCATTCTTGCCAGGTCGATGGCCTGCCGGACGAAATCGACTCCATTGGGATCTCGGACATCGATACGGTTTGTGCCTATCAGATCAGGCTGGTAAGGAAGTGCCAAATTATTTCCATCGTAGTCATAGGCGAAGATGTAACGTCCGTCTCTCGTGAAGTTGCCTTTTGGATCGTTGAAGACAGCCAGAGATTTCTGCTTGCCGTTCTTCTTGGCGAACTGAAGTGCATCATTCACATAGGCAACAAGCGCGTCCCTATCCGATTGATCAAAGGATGCGGAGATGTTGGAGAGGTATAATCCAGAGCCCAGATAGAAGCTATTATTCACAGTCTCAATGTAGAGCTGCTTCAGCTCCGGTTTACCTCCATGCGCCGGATTTGGGAACACAATATACAATGTCCCGCCGCCTCTGCGGGCGAGTGCAATCTCACGGCCGACAATATCTACGCCGTTGGCATCCGACAGGCCTTTTTGCCCAATTAATGAAGAATTGATGGGATGGACGATACCTGTTCCGTTCAGGTCATAGCCAAAGATGTAGAGATCTCCTCTGACAAATGGTCCCGAGCGGTTGTTGAACTCTTGAAAAGCCTTCTTCTGGCCATTATCTTTCAGATAGGCTACTGCCTCATCCAAAAATGCTTTGACTGCATCTTGTTTCGAAACACTGGCAGTATACGTTGCAGGGATATACTTAATTAGAATCTTTTCGTAATCGCTTACTCCGATCGCATCTCTGCTGCTTTTAACAGAATCCAGGGCTTGCTGGAAAGACTGCACTACTGAATCGGGAGTCTTATTGTTGAATGCATAGTATCCAGTACCCTGGGCAAGCGTATAGACTGCTTCGTAATTGCTCGCGTTTTGACCCGATTCCTGAATCTCCCAGAGGCCGGTTACATCCGTGTACGCCCAGGCATCGATGCTTCCGTTCTCCAGCATCTCTATGATAGGCGCTGAAGTTTTCTCCAGTATTAGATCCTCTTTTTTTAAGCCTATATTTAGAAGCAGCTGGACATCCAGATCGTCCTCAACAGCTGCTATCTTATACTTTTTCAGATCTCCGGGGGCCTTAATGCTGATGTTTCTATCCTTTTTTGCCAAGAGCACATCTTTGCCAGATGCGACTGGTCCCGCCCACTTGAATAGCTGCTCCCTTTCCGGGGCTCGGAAAGTCGTAAAGAGAACAGTATTATTTTCCTTTAACGCTTTTTCATAACCCTCCGTCCAAGGCAGAACCTGGATGGCGCTTCCGTTCAGGTTTACACCCATTTTCACCCAGATCTTTTCCAGCAGATCGACGGAGATGCCTTGCAGCTTGCCGTCCTCTTGGAAATTATAAGGCGGATACTGCTCGGTTATGTAGGTCAGATCCTTCGCTGAGACTGACTGGTTGGAGGCCAAGGATGTGATGACACTCGATCGAAACAATTACAAAAATTACTAATAGACTGTAACTTAATGCGGTAAATACTCTAATTGATTTCCCTCCTATGCAAATATTGTTGCTTGGTCCATTTAAGGTAAATCCCATTGATAAAGGTTCCTTAGAAAGTTCGCTTGAATTAGCATAAGATATTGCCGAAACTTACCGAAAAAGGCTTAACATAGGAACTCTAAGAGTTCACGGATGAAGGCAAAAGCTGCCAAGAAGCCCAAAAAGAAGGTAGTGCCACTCGAAGAAGATAAGCGTATCGTGGCCGGAACTTTGAAAGGGGAAGCTGAAATCAGGGCCGGTCTTGGAAAGACATTCAAGAATGTTGATGAGTGCATAGAATACCTGGAAAAACTGTAGATCTACATGGCGTATGTGCCGCGCTCATCGCCTCTTTATGATAAAAACTTTAAGCGACTGACAAAAAAGAACGCGGTTCTAAAGGATAGGACTCTCAGGAAGATTCGAGAGATCCTTAATAATCCTGAAATCGGAGAGACTTTAACCCAGAACTTAGCCGGTTATCGCAGCTGCCATGTCGGAAACTGGGTTATTATTTATAAAATTGTAGGCAACGAAATTTGGTTCGTGAATTTTGATCATCACGACTATGCTTATTCTTAAGTGATTATCCCGAAGCTTGCTACAGGGTGCGCCTGTTTGACTATCACTTAACGAACGAGATTCAATTAGCTCTATAGACTGAAATTCATGAGCATACATTGCAGAGCCACCCTAACTTTGCATTTGTGTCTGATCAACATAATTCAAGAGCTGCACTTACTTTTTGGGGCTAACACTAACGGTTTTTCTAGCGCGCTCAGTCGCCGCGCGGGCTACCCCTAACCCCTCGCTGGGGGAAGGTTTCAGAAAAACGATAGCCCATAAGGCTGATGAAAACAAGAGGAATGAATCGTGGCCAAAGGGGAAACGATCGCACTGTAGTCTCTTCTCATGTGAACCGTCCCGGAGGGCGTTAGCCCGTCGCGGCGATTGAGCGACAGCCCGTAGACAGCCAGCGCGGGAGCGAAGCGACTCGCGGGCACCCCGGAATTAGAGCGGTGTAAAGTTGACTAAGACTTGGGCTTATGGTCAGATGGCAAAATTTGATCCTTTATCAGATAGCATAAACATCATCGGAACTAGGCGAAAAACGCTTAACGCAGGAAATCTGAGGGTTCATGGATGAGGGTGTACATTGCAGAACCACCCTTACTTTGCTTTATTGTCTGATCGACATAATTCAAGAGCTGCACTGACTTTCTGGGGCTAACACAAACGGCTTTTCCAGCGCCCTCAATCGCCGGGCGGGCTACCCCCCCCGGTTATAACCCCTCGCTGGGGGAAGGTTTTGGATATCATATGCTATAAGGTTGAATAAGATAGGATTTGCTCATCCCTTTATTGTAAAGCCTCCAGTGCCTTAGCTAAAGCCGCTAGATCGCCTTCAAGCTTCTCTTTGAGGATAACCATCGAGGATGCATCACCAAGAACCTTTATCAAGCCCTTCGAAATGGCCGTGAAACCGAATGTAATTATTGCCGCCTCAGGTGTAAGCACATCTTCATCTGTATTCTCCCATCCCAGGTGCAGACCTTCCGATAATTCGCCATAGCGATGTGTCCTTACCAGCAGTCCGTTCTCATAGAGAATCAGATTGTACTCGCTAAAAAAGCCCAAACCCTCCTCAAGCTGTACTCTTTCTTCTCTGGTCAGGATGATAATCTCACGGCGGTAACATTGCTCGCAGTCTTCACTCAGCAGAGGCACCAGAGGCGTGACCTTCTCCAGGATCGCTTTCAGGACAGCTGCCTCTCTCTCCAGGGTTTCCTTTTTCAGATCGGCAATCTTGGAAGCTAGAGGATAAAGCTCATCCAGTGATGTGCTCAGCTCTGATAGCATGCCTGCGGTTATTGAATCGGTGGCTGTCAGAACAGCGTTTTCAGAATGGTTTGGGGCAGCCATTTAGACCGCCTCTGCTTCTGCGATCTCCTGAGAGGAGCCTCGGATAGAGCCTTCGCAGCCATCGACGATCGTTATGGCGACTTCGAAGGGAAATTCCAAGTTAAAGACGTGCATGGCCTCGGAGAATTCGCCAACAGCTAAGCCCATGTTATTCAATCTATCAGCTGCTTCCTGGATGTTCGGGATTTTAACGTTTATTTTCACAGCGCCCGGCATATTCTCTCACCTTTATAGAATCTAATACCTTAAGGTATAAACAGATTACGCCCTTAAGGTAATATACGTATACTAAGAATAAAGTTAAATGTAGGTAGACTTAAGGATGGATGATATGAAGCGTCTTTCGATAGTAATCCCTGATGATGCTTTTTTAGTCCTCAAGGAATACCAGGAGAAAATGAAGATCTCGACCCGCGATGAAGCAATGGCCACATTATTAATGGAGTTCAAGAAGCTCAAAGAGGCTTGAAATACCCTCCAAGGGATCTTATTGCTTGACTTGTTGTCCATTCGAAGGGGTTTTACTCCAGCTTCCCTCTAAATGTTCTCATTGCTTAACTCATTGTCTAGTTGGTGGGGTGCAGTCCATTAGATTTGATAAAATTAAATTTATTAGACGGAACTTAACTTAATCGGATTTCTTCGATTTTCTCGATAAACTCAAATTTATTACATTGGGAGTGCAGAGGGTCACGAATACCCCGACCTTTAGGTTGGGGATGAAGTGAACCCTCGCCCGGTTTTCATGTTTCTTAGATTGATTAACAAGGAATCTCTAGAAACCGAAAGCAAGGTTCCGATTGTTCAGATCATGAGATCTGGACAACAAAAAATAGACAATTACTAGATTCCAGAAAACCGATCGGCGTGCGGCCCGAAGCATACCCCATCCCTTTAGGGTGGGGTGGCCGCACGCAGTTTGATTTTGATGTGTTCATTTCCAATCAAGGTACAACAAGAAATTACTTTCGGATGAAAAACTCCAGGAGAAAAAATTCTCAAGATACTTGCAGCCTTTTCAGCTTCTTCTATTGCGATTTCATTCGCCCTTTGAGGCTCTGCATAAAGACTAATTGTTGCTGCAGCAAGCCCTTGCAGCTTTTCTTGGTATTCTTCCATGAATTCACTTTTAGCTTTCTTTTTTATCCCATTAACCATATCCCATCTATCGATCCACTCATTTAGCATTTCTTTGGTAATAGTTTTTAATATTATTTTTCCAATCTTTACTTCTGATTGAATATATGTATAGGCAAGTGGAATCCAGATCTCTGATTCCGTCACTTTTTTCTCGCAGATCCTACTTATATATTCGATTATTGGGCAAGAGAACTCATTAAGATATTTACCCCTCATCCAATCAAATATGGAGTTTTTTATAAAAGATACGCTAACAAAAGGAGATAATTGCGGAACTCTTTGCATGCTCTCGGATAATTTCACCAATTTCTTGTAGTTTTCTTCGAATATTCCTATTTTTTCTCCATCATGATAAAAAAAGACTGCTGTCTCGTTACCTATCCAATCAACCGTGCTGGATTTTATGTCCCCTATTATATCTTTCTCAGTGAGATTGGCGGAGATATAATAGTTTGGCTTAAATGAGTCTTCTTCCTTTTTCGAGACTTGGATAGGGCTACAAACTAGCTCCTGATATAATCTTTCAGCTTCATCATTGAAATATCTAACCGCGTCAGGATGTATATTTAATTCCTTTATTATTTATCACCAATGGCTTTTTGCATAAGCATAGTATTGGCTATATTTATGTTCTTCGACCTTAATCTTTTCTTACAGAATTGTGTACGTCCACAGGATAACAGTCATAGTGGCCGTCTTTCCTATTTTTTGGAGGATTATGATTGTCCGAAGGACGAATTTTTCCACACGGCTAATTAACTTAAATTTATTTTCGCCAAATCGATAGCAACGACTACCACACCTTCAGATCAATCCCCTCAATCTTCACCCTCATCCCCTTCCGAGTGCACCACCACCCCCGAATGCACCTTCTGCATCATGCAGTGCTCGGGCAAAAAGCGCCCAGTTTCGCCCACCTCAGGCCTTCGACCCCGGCTTATCGTCCCCTCGAAGGCCGCCACCATGCAGATTCCAATGTCTCTGGGCGCCGGCTAATTGTTCAGAAGATGCACAGGTCCGACAAGGTGCACCACGGCTATTCCCTGCTCATATTTGAGGGTCTTGGCAAAGTGAGTTATCGGACAGCCCAATGGCCTGTAGCGCAATATTTCCCCTTCTTTTGGATGGGCATCTGGATTGAAGGGATGCAGGAACTAGTAGCAGGGTGTCTTGCCCCATTAGAGCCAGTACAATATTTTCTCTAATGTTGGTCCAAGGTTTTGCAAATAACTTGCTGCCTTATGTTAATCGTAGAACTTTTCCTCACCCCAAATAAAATTTCTATTGAATTGCAGCGCTAAAATTGAAGCGAATAGAATGATGACCATGAATTTTAAGTTACTAATGGTAATAAAATTAGGCTGGGGGGATTTACCCCCAAATTCAGCCTCTTATCTTGGTGATTGTTGTGGCATGGTTATTTGAGTCGTCAGGATCGGTCTCTGCACCTCCAACATCTGCTGTATTGGTAATCTGCCCAGGTGCAGTGTTGGGGGGTACATTCACTGTGATAACTAGTCTTGCGCTTTGGTATTTGGTAAGACTTCCCAGACTCCAAACTCCAGAAGAGCTATCGTAGGTGCCCAAGGTAGCCTTGGAAGATTTGTATGTCACCTCATCTGGCAGAAGATCTGTTACCCCGACATCGCTCGCACTATCAGGTCCTCTGTTCGTCACAGTTAGCACATAGTTGAAGTTCCCGCCTTTGCGTACTAAAGTTGGTGAGGAACTCATAGTTATAACTAAGTTGGATTTGGCATTCGGATTAGCTGGTACAACTATGATGAAGACCGTCTTAGATATGCTTACATCGCCGTTTTCATCTGTAGCTTTGGCGACCAGATGGTATACCCCAGGCATCACATTGGTCCAATCGAGCTGATAAGGTGCAGTTTCGACTACACCAAGGCTCTGTGAGTTCGCAAAGAACTCCACCTGTGTCACAGGGCTGCTGCCAGAAACTTCGGCTGCAATGGAGATATCAGCAGGCGCGGTAAATAATTGTCCATCAACAGGATTGGTGATTTTTACAGTAGGTTCTGGAGGATTAACAATAATTACTACCGGCAGAGAAGTACAGGTTTTGCCATAGCTATCCGTTGCCTTTGCAATCAGTGTATGTGTGCCTATATCGAATGGATAATCATCGAGGCTAACAGGACAATCAGCTTCGCCAGGGGGGCAATCGACTGAATCCAGTGGAGTCAAACCATCGTAGAACGTCACTTTCGACACATACCCTGTTGAAGTGGCATGAATAGTTACTAATGCGGCCAATAATCCTGGATCTTCAGTAAAGATCATCCCATTTTGAGGGCTACGAATTATTACATTGGGCGGATGATAAAGCTGAACTACATCGATCGCGACAGTAACAATCTGCTTGTTACCTTTTTCATCATCGGCGCTGAAGTTAAATGAGTCATTACCAGTGTAACCTTTCTCCGGCCTATAGACTATATTGGGCGCTTTTCCGCTAAAGGCTCCATGTTTGGGCAGGCTGACAATTTCATATCTAAGTTTATCGTTGCTCGCATCATTCGCTCTAAGTAGGATATGCTTGGCTGTATCATTTGCAGTTATGACTTTCTGGGCTTGTGTAGAAGACGAACTTTTCTTAAGATTAAACGTGATTTGCGTCGCGCTAAATGTATTCAGATCTAAAATAGCACTCTCAATGCCGCTTGTTTGTTGCATTAATATGCTATCATTTTCCGTTGGCATATTGGATTGCTGACCACAGGCTCCACATGAGCTTTGATTTCCCTCACCAAGTGAGGGCTGACTACCTGAAGCGCTCAGCAAAAATAACATCAGTAGTATTGCAACAATAGGCACTACCCAAGGAAGATTAACTCTCTCTCCTCTTCTCATAAATCATCCCTCATATTTTGCTTAAGTAATTGAAATTAATGCATATACATATAAATAACTTTTGTTCTAATTTTTTTCAGCGTTTAAAGTAATTGAATATTTTGAGGGGCAGACAAATTGTAACAAGATCAGATGAAACAAAAATATTTTTAAGTCGTTAATTCCGTAATTTATCACCGGACATTATTGCGCATCTATTCAAATATAATTATTCTTCGCAGCAAATACAGTTTCACGTCATATTTCTCCCTTAAATCCTTATTTGCCAAAATGCACTTGATAAGGATCTTTTTATAAAAACTGTTTTGATTATATAGAATCTAGGACAGTTACGAATTCAGCTGATTTATATAATCAAAGCTGAGAAAATGGATTATAGAAAATATAAAATTGGGATTGCTATGCCAGCTAGAGTACTTCTTTTATCATCAGCTTCGCTGGAGTATTATTTTGCTGGAGTGCAGACTCAGATGGAGTACAATATCTCTGAAGGAATGAATAAACTGCTTGATGTGGCTACCAGACCTTCAGATCAATCCCCTCAATCCTCACCCTATTCCCCTCCGAGTGTACCACAACGCCCGAATGCACCTTTTGCATCATGCAGTGCTCAGGCAAAAAGCGCACAGTCTCGCCCACCTCGGGCCTTCGTCCTCGGCTTATCGTCCCCTCAAAGGCCACCACCATGCAGATTCCGATATCTCTGGGCGCTGGCTGATTGTTCAGCAGATGCACAGGGCCGACAAGGCGCACCATGGCTATTCCCTGTTCGTATTTCAGGATCTTGGCATGGTCCAGCTTGAACCAAACGACGCACATTGCGATTTCTATGCCTATCCAGTAGCCAAAAGCAAGGACGATCTCTGCTCAATTTACTGAACTATTGGATTCTTCTAGACTTCGAAAAGAAGCCCAAAAGGCGTCGCCTCGCTGGTGCACAGCCAGAGACATCCTGCACTGGATGCCTTGAATGCCTAAGAGATGATCATTGGCCTGGCCAAAGCATCGCGGACCCACTTTTTGATACCACAAAGATACACTCAGAAGCTGCGGTAAAATATGCTCTGAATAGGACATAAGGACAAAGCGGTCACTCTGAAGAAGAGGACCATTTAACTATTTTCCATCTGTCCTGGCTCAATCCCATATATCATAGTTGCATGTACTTAATTTTAATATTTATACAGCCTTTTGGCGGAGTTCGACCTATACATTTAATTATAGGAATGAATGATACGCTTAAAGGATCTTGGGATGAAGGTACCGAAGCTAAGCTTGTCTGCGCAGACCTTTATCGGATTAATCTCCGGCATTATCGTGGGCCTGTTCTTTGGAGAGAAAAGCCAAGTCTTGGAGCCGATTGGGACCATCTACGTCAATATATTGCAAGTGTCATTGCTGCCGTTTGTGATCACATCCATCATCGCCAATATTGGCGGCCTGAACAGCTCTGATGCCAGGCCCTTAGCCAAAAATGGAAGCCTGGCCATGCTTATGATTTGGGCGATAGGGATCATAGCGCTCTTTTCCATGCAGCTGACTTTTCCCGATGTTTCAGCAGCCTCGTTTTATAGTCCCAATGATATCCTCAACTCCAAAGGATCTGATCTGATCGATGTTTTCATACCTTCCAACATATTCCGCTCTCTGTCCGAGGGAGATCTTCCAGCAGTTGTTCTCTTCTCCTTCATTGTGGGATTTATTTTGATCGGAGACAAAAAAAATAAGCCACTGATAGCTCTGATGGATGGTTTGTCCTCGGCATTCTCTCGCCTGAATCGTCTTTTATCCAGGTTATGCCCTTTGGGAATCTTCTTCATAGTGGCTAACACAGCTGGGACGCTCACAATTGAGCGCTTTATCGAGCTACAGGTCTACATCATAACCCTGGCTGTGGCATCCATCCTGTTGATCTTGCTGGTGCTGCCTTTGTTGGCTTCCTGTTTTACGTCCTTTGCTTTTAAAGATATACTTTCAGCATCCAGTAAGGCCGTCATTCTGGGAGCCTCAACCGGCAATATCTTCATCACGCTCCAATTGATCTCAGAAGAAGTACAGAACTTATTTCAGAGCACTGACATCAAAGGAAAAAGCAATCAAGATGTCCGATCCTACAGCGAGATTCTGGTACCAATGGCCTATATTGTCCCTAAACTTGGGTCCTTCGCCTCCTTTCTATTCATACTTTTCGCAGCCTGGTTCTACAATAACTCTTTGGGACTGGCAGGGCAGTTGACCCTGCTGATCATCGGAATTCCCAGCTCCTTCGGCTCAGGCGCCATACTTATTCCATTCTTGCTAAACCTCATGCATCTTCCTGCTAAAGCCTTTGATCTGTATATTGGGGCATCATTAATAACCCACAATATATTAGCCCCTTTGAGCATCATGTCAATATTCACCTTCACCATTATTTGCATATCTTTACTCATCGGCCCTGCTCAATTCAGGCTGAAGAAGATGCTTCCGGGGATCTTGCTCATTATAGTGGTCTTTGCTATAGCCATAATAGGCCTAAAGCTCGGATTTGCTCATATGCTGGCAAACCCATACCATGGAGAGGAGATCGTGGGAGGAATGGATCTTCCAAAGCAGGAAAGCTGGAGGGAGAACACCTCGCTCATCGTAATTGTGTACAAGAATAAAACGGATCTTCCAAAGGCCGGTACTGATAATGTGGCGGCTGGAAGCACTCTCGACCGCATAAAGCATAGCGGCGTCCTAAGAGTGGGCTACAGCTCCGACGCGATTCCATTTGCTTTCTTTAATAAAAAGGGATCTCTAGTGGGGTATGACGTGGAGATGGCCTACGAACTGGCTCAGTTCATGGGCGTCAGTAAGTTGGAGTTTGTGCCAATCTCCTACGGGTCCATGGCCGAATCATTAAAGCAGGGGACTTGTGATCTGGTGATGGCCGGCATATCCATGACCCATAGCAGGATGGAAGATATGAAGTTCACCAGGTCGTACATGACCCTCCACCTGGCGATGATAGTAAGAGACCACAGAAAGAATGAGTTCCTGAGCCTGGAGGAGATCCAGAAGATGGAGGGCCTGAGGGTGGCTGTTGAAAATGGAACCATATTCCAGAACATATCAACAAGGCTATTTCCCCGGGCAGCTCTTATGAAGCTCAACAACACTGAGGAGTTCTTTACAGGAGATAAGGCCGATGCACTGCTGACTACTGCTGAAGGTGGGTCAGTCATGACCGTACTTCATCCCTACTATGATGTGGCCGTATTCCAGCCCGATGATGCCTACAAGGTCCTGCTCGCCTATCCTATAGCCCTCAATGGCGACGAGGAGTTCCTGAGATTCTTAAACGGCTGGCTGGAGACGGAGTCGGCTTATGGCGAGCTGGATAAGAAATATGAATATTGGATCCTGGGAAAGCAGGCTCAGAATAATGCAACCAGGTGGTCTGTGGCCAGGAACATACTCCACTGGTGGAGCTGAGAAGACGGCCCAGAACATAGATTGAAGCATCTGCCATGGCAAGAGAGACTCCAGGCATAAGATAGCTCATGTCGTTGTTGTATCGCCTCAGGACCTGTCGGCTTCAAGGATCTGATCTGGGCGTCATTCCAGTGCCGTCGCCCAACTGGTTCTACTACGACGCGACCTTCTAGAAGAATAATCTCGCTTACCTCGGGCCTGAAAGGGCCGAACACATGATGCCCATGAAGAGTTTCATTGATAGTGGGGCTATTATTGCTATAGGAACTGACTTCCCCGCATGCGGAGATTATCCCACAATGAACCCGCTGGATGAGATCAAGACTGGAGTAACCAGGCTGCCTCTGCCGCCGGACAATAACATCACCAAAGTGTTGGCTGGTGGAGGATCGATTTATAAAAACAACACCCTTAAAATACCGTATTAAGCAGTGAATCCTTTTGCTTAATGTGCGGGGAGCTGAGCTCGCCCGTACATCCTTTATATCTTTATATCAAATCACTGTCTTTCGGCCTAGCTATCCTTTCGACATATTTTCTTAATCGATATACATGGGGATGGGCTCTGAGGGGGTAGTGTGACGATATTTCTGTAATTTGTCCAAGCCCTGTATCCTTCATTAGTCACTCCTCATCCCAAGATAAATACTTTCTACCTGTGACCCATTCCTCGTTGATATCGATTAAGATAGAGACACCTAATCTCATGAATGATTGATCATTGGGGAAAGCCCCAACGACTGAGATCTTCGTTTAAGTTCTTTATTTATTCTTTCCATACAGTTAGTAATTCTTATCCGTCTCCAGTGGCTCTTTGGAAGAGCTCTATAATTCCATAAATCGAATCTAAACCTTTCAACGGTATCAAGAGCCTTTGAATATCCTCTATCCGCTAGTTCATCAGACAGAGTTTGAATAGCTTGCTCACTATCCAAAGCTTTTTTGACTTTTTGGGCTATCTCATCTTTATACTTGTTAGGTATATTTTTCAATACGGCACGCATGAAATGAACATGGCACATCTGCCATGATGCACCTAGAAATGATTCTTGAACCGCTTTTTGAATTCCTTTATGGCCATCTGATACAACTAACTCCACTCCAGATAATCCTCTAAGCTTCAAATCGTCAAATAGTCCAGACCAAAATAGTTCATCCTCTCCATCTGCAATTCTTGCACCAAGTATTTCGCGATAACCGTCCTCACGAACTCCTGTAATAATCAGAAAGGCTCTGTTGACATATCTTGATTCAACCCTAACCTTGAAGTAGCTAGCATCGACAAATAGATATTTTATCTTCTTTTCGATAGATCTATTGAGGAATTCATTAACCTTATCGTCTAATTCTTTTGAAATCCTCGATATACTTGAAGGTGATAGCTGATCAAGCCCAAGATGAGAAGCTATATCCTGGAATTTTGTAGTTGAGACTCCTTGAATATAGGATTCTGCAACAGCATTTATCAATGCCTTCTCTATTCGAGAATATCTATCGAATACTTTTGTCTCGAAGGACGTTTCCCTTAGCTGGGGCTTGTCTCAAGGTTATTTCGCCTACTCTTGTCTTTAGAGACCTTTTCTTAT
>CAWDLW010000042.1:0-111341 GCA_963803145.1 Methanotrichaceae archaeon | reverse complement strand
AGCATCGAACCTCGAAGCCACTCTTGCTGGACCCATCTTCCATCAGTCGGCATCCTTTACCACATAGCTTATCTTCATGCCCTGGGCCAGCGTAATCCCTTGCCTTCTATAAGCCTGAACAGCCGATGCCTCAGCACACCTATGGGAGTAGCTCAATCTGCTTGCGCTCAGTGACATCAATGGCTATCTCAAAACGCACATCCCTGCCATCCGGCCATTGGATTACACGATCTACAATCTGGAAATCTTTATCGACTAATGAGTTATGGAACTCCCATAGATATGGCTGGCAATTTAACTTGCGGATATAGTAATGTTCAGACGATATTTATTCTACAGTACAATCCCTTAATGAGGTAAAACAAGTTTCACATTGTTTTGTACCTGGGTCCGCCTCCACCCTCAGGAACTTCCCATTTTATCAATTGATGCGGACACTTCAATCTGCATGTCTGGCAATGCAAGCAGTTTGATGGGCTTAAAATAAGCTTATCATCCTCAAATCTATAAACTTCAGCCGGACAGAAAAAGGCGCACGGGTGACATCCGAAGTCTTTGGAGCAGCTATTGTCATGGCAAGCTTCACGGAAGGTGACATGTGAAGGCTCATCTTCCCTATGCGTTGTTCCTGAAAGGCTTACGTCCGTCAATCTATCGATGCCGTCGACCGGCAGTCTTTTAAGGTGCGCTCTTCGCATGCCTGTATAGCTGGGTTTGGTGCTAAGCTTACCCGGTATATACGATTGGAAAAATGATAAAGGCACACCTAAATAATAGCCTAATCTTCCTGTTCTGGAGAAGATCTGTCGGTAATTGCGAGACGCGTGCAGCTCCTTCATTACGAAACTCTCGTCCAACATGTCATGATATTTCTTCAATGATTGAGCTGAGAAATCTTGCTTTTCAATTGCCTGGTATATGGCTTCACCTGCGGCAATTCCTGACTTTACAGCATAATGGAGCCCTTTTCGCCTCTTTGCGTTTGTGAGGCCAGCAGCATCTCCAACGATTATAGCTCCATCAGCTACTAGTTGTGGGACTGAATAAAAACCGCCTTCAGGAAATGTTTTAGCACCGTAAGCAACCGTCTCGCCGCCTTCAAGGAATTTCTTGATCATGCTATGTGATTTGAAAATTTGCAGTTCTTGCTGTGGATTTAGGTCAGCATATCGCCATTCGAGTGACATCACAAGAGCCACTGCAACGAGGTTATCTCTCATGCTGTAGATCGAACCTGCGCCGTAAACATCGGAAGGCAGAGGAAATCCCAGAGTGTGTATCACACGGTTGGGTCCGAAAGCGTTATTCTCGGGCAACCTAATTATTTCTTTTACGCCCAATGCATAAATCTGCGGATTTTTCTTTTCATTAAGTTTGAATCGGTTCACGGCGCTTTCAGCCAGCTGTCCTGCAGAGCCTTCACCTAAGACAGTTACATCGGCTTCGATTATTTCGCCGGGTACATAGTTGGAGAGCGGCTGTCTTTCTTTGTCTAAGCCCTTTTCACCCAGCTTGACACCTTTAACCTTGTTGTCTTCAATAACAAGCTCTTTGGCCGCAAAACCGGTATATATTTCAACACCAAGCCTGGTAGCGATCCCTGCCAGCCAGTTAACCAGTTCACTGATGGATACTGCATAAGCTTTTTTGTTTTGTAGGGACTCCGGAATGAGGAAATCGGGGATTCTAAAAGCTGTGCTTTTATCTTTCAGGAAATACAGCTCATCTTTTGTTATCTGGCTCGCAAGCAATTGCTTGATAAACTTATCTTCTTCATTGTTCTGCCATCCCGGCAATAGCTCATTCAGAACCCAGGCTTCAAAAATCGCTCCCGATAGATGGTGCTGTCCGATCCTCTCAGCTTTTTCAATGATAACGACAGATCGGTTTATGCCTTTTTGATTGAGCAATTGCTTTAATTTAATGGCTCCCGCTAGATTGGCCGGACCCCCACCGATAAAAAGTACATCCACTTTTGTCAGTTCATTCACAGCCGTTGCCCCTCATGAATTCAGTGCCTTTATAAGCTTAGGGACCTGTTCTTCGATATTACCCACGATGCCAAAATCAGCTGTCTTGAATATATTGGCATTAGGATCCTTATTGATCGCCAGGACAATTCCAGAGTTTTGCATTCCGCTAATATGCTGCACCGCTCCCGAGATGCCAACAGCTACATATAATTTTGGTTTTACCGTTTGACCTGTCTGCCCCACCTGATGACTCCGATCAGCGAATCCCATTTCCACTGCGACGCGTGAAGCTCCCACCATCGCCTTTTCCCCAAGGAACTTGCTCAGACTGTCGGAGAGTGCAGGTATGCAGTTCATGAAACCTTCTTTTGTCTTGCAACCCCTGCCCCCAGCTACGATTATATCGGCGTCTTTTAGCTCTGATGCAGCAGGAGTTTCTTCGGACGAAATAATTTTCATTGTGAAATCAGAGTCTGCAAGCACAGGTTCATATTTGATTATAACACCTTCCCGACTTTTATCAGGCTTTTTTGCCTGCATCACGCCTGGCCTAACCGTAGACATCTGCACCTTCGAGTTTTGCGTAATTATCGAGGCCATGATGTTTCCTCCCAAAGCGGGTCGAGTTTGCCTTAAAATAGCGATAAAATCCTGCATGCCTTTCTTGTAATCGATAATATCCAGAGCTGTACAGTCAGCGGTCAGTCCTGAGCCTGCCCTGTAAGCCACTCTAGGGGCTAATTCTCGGCCGAGTGGCGTTGCACTGAACAACATTATCTGCGGTTTATGCGTTACCAGTAGTTCACAAACGACTCTTGAATATGGAACCGGCATGAAATCATTAAGCCGGTCGCTTGTTACTATGTAAACTTTGTCAGCTCCATATGAAATTAGATTATCGGCCAGCTTCAGACCATCTTGTCCGACCAGGACAGCTCCAACTTTTGTGTTAACCTGGTCTGCCAGATCACGTGCTTTGCCAAGCAACTCATAAGAGGCCTGGTTGATATCACCACCCTCTTGCTCAGAGAACACCCACACCTCTCCCGTGTAGGTCGGACTCTTGCCTGCCAGGAGTTGGTAAGCTGCTTTTGCGGTTTCCTCACCGACCGATTTTGATTTGCTGTGATATGCATCCTTTAATAGCCCGACCAATTTTGTTAAATCAGGCTCAAAGATACATTTCCTGGCACTCACATCTCTCGGAGAAAATATTTTAAAAACCGTTGTGCGTGAACCGGCAAGACCAATTCGTGATTCATCCTGGGTCACGTCCGACGCACTCCACGGGATAATTCTCTGTGAATTAGCCCATCTTGTCCGTTCGAAGGTGGCATTGGGAGGATGAGTCCAGTTAGTAACCGTTATCATGCAGGGATATGTTACCGGGGAGACAATCTGAGTTCCCTGTCTTGAAATACGTTTAACGTGCAAGCGATTTTTATCGATGCTGAAGGAAGTGGCGTATGCTATGTGGGCGATTCCCAGCTCTTCAGCAACCTGCGGCGGTACCTGAGCAGTATCACCATCTACCGATTGCATGCCGCTGATTATGATGTAGTTCCTGTCGCCCTTGAATATGTCTTTTTCAATCCTTCTGATAGCAGCCGCCAGTGGATAAGCGGTTGCAGCTGTATCGGCTCCACCCAGCTTTCTATCGGTAAGCAGTACGCCGATATCGGCACCTACAGATAGTGTATATTTTAGAACAGCTTCGGCGAAAGGCGGGCCCATTGAAAGACTGACTATCCTCCCGGGCAGCGCCTGACGCATGGCGATGGTAAAGGCGATCGCCTGTTTATCCAGTTCATTGCAGACGTTTTCCAGGTGACCCCTTTTGAGAATTCCTTTTTCCCAGTCCCATGCATCCTCCGGAATATTTTTTATATCCGGCACCTGCTTCACCAGTACTATGTAGTTCATCTTCTCCCTTTTCTCATTATCAACTTTTCAGGTGCTGGAGGTTCTTATGATATCAGTTTTCATCAAGCTATTATCAATTATTCACCATAATATATACTTTATTAAGAAATCAAACAAGCTGCTGTCTCTAGTTCCTATCTCTTTATCCCAATCTGCTATCATAGGAATTCTCTCTCATAATCACATCTGCCCCAATGATCAAAAATGATCTGCCAGGCATTGCTATCGATTTATCTGCCTCAAACCTCTTGAAGATCGCATTTTGCGTCAGCATCTCACGATCCGCAATTCTGTACATTGCTATCTTAAATAGCGATATGGCCACAAAGCGGACTGTATCTCCTTTTCATCCTGGCCGATGTATGCGGAGCCAGCTTTCGGTCAGAGGTTCGATTCGCAATCTAGCAACTGGAATCATCCGCATGCCTTCCAGCATTATTCGGACTATGCACATTTTTGATCATTGCGCAGTAAATATTGGCAAATGATTTAAGTCTTTTGAATGAGGGACCACGCATATCTTTCATAAGATCAAAATGCTTCGATCCACCCATATTGGAATTAGAGTATCTTATTGCGCCATCCAATGGAACAGATGAGAGACCACTCCGACAGGAAGAATCGGAGTTTAATAGCCACCTAAGACAGCTCAAACTAGCGAAGCATAAATAAGCATGGATAGACTAAAAACCCCTTGATGAGCTATATGAAACGCCTGATATTGGTATTGTTTCTACTGATGTTGATGACTGCTCTGACCTACAGCCAGACACCCATTAAGCTGAACGGCTCAGAAGGCCTGAGCTTACTGAATAGTCTGACCCAAAGCCCTCTGAATCAGACCAATGATTCTCTAAATGCAACTAACCAAACGACAAACCTGAATGGGATTAACGGCACATCCTCCGACTTCTGGTCCTGGGGAACTAAGCCTAAAAACTACCCTGGATATTATGGTACCGATAACTCGACAGATGACTATCTTAGCGACCCGACAGATGACTTATCAACTGATATGTAACTACGGGGTTATGCAAAGAATGAAACCCCTTTAGGATATACAATCAATGAAACCAGATAGGTATCATAAGGACACCAGCAATTATAATCTTTTAAAGACTTAATTTAATTAAATTTTATAGTTAAACGGGCTTTATGGATGCTTTATAGTGCTAATATTAAACTCGCTTAATGGAAACTGATCATGATAAATCAGGTAAGACCGACACATTTATTTAATAAAAAATGAGCATTTGTACAAAGTTCAGCGCTCTACCATTAAGCATGCCACAAACCAGCTAAGAGGTTTATGCAATCTTCGAAAGCCACTTCAAGAGGGGAAGAGCTAGTTCTTCAGATCACAGGCTGGCTCACATCGCCGGTTTTCCCAAATGAGGGAGACAAAACGCACCGAGCTAAGGTGCTCAACCTCGCATTGATTAATGTTTTGGTGCTCATACCAGTACTCATTATCTCCAATTTTCTTGGAGGCAAGACTCCAGTAGCTGTGATCGTGGTTGATGCTCTGGCTATTATCTTATGTTTGATCTTGTTCTATTGGTCGCGTCGTGGCAGAATACGACTGGCAAGCTTTGGTCTCATGGCCTTGGGGTTCATTGGTATCACTGCAGCTATTGCAAATTTAGGCACCATTCGTGTGCCTTCTACAGCGATGTATTTGCTGCTGATAATTACAGCAGGCTTGCTATTTGACCTCAGGGGAATGATAGTTACAACCGCTATCAGCTCTCTTCTGGTCGGCGGACTGATGCTGGCGGAGACTATGGGTCTATTGCCTGCTCCCAATTATTCTATCACGATCACCCAGTGGATCACCTACACTGCTATCTTTGGTTGGGGAGGCAGCCTGACTTTTTCCGCACTTCAATCCATGAATAATGCATTGGCACATGCCGATAACGAACTTGCAGAGCGCAGACTGGCTGAAGAAGAGCTGACAAAGCATCGGGATCACCTAGAAGAACTCGTTAAAGAAGCCACGACCGGCCTTAGCGAAAAAAACTTTATGCTATCCGAAGAGATTACAGAACGTAAACTGGCAGAGGAAGCTCTCAGAGCAGAAAGAGATCTGGCAGAAAGATACCTTAACATTGCAGAAGTCATCATTGTCGCCCTTGACACCCATGCCAGAATAACTCTCCTAAACAGGAAGGGCAATCAAGTCCTCGGATATGAGGAAGGCGAGCTTATAGGCAAAGATTGGATCCATACCTGTCTCCGTCCCCAGGATCACCAGCAAGTTCATGAGGTCAACAGAAAAATCAACTCGGGAGAGATCAAAGCCTTTGAATATTATGAGAGCTATATTCTTACTAAAAAGGGCGAAGAGCGCTTTATAGCATGGCATACTACGATCCTCCAAGACGAAAAAGGGTGTATTATCGGAACTCTCAGCTCTGGAGAAGACATAACCGAGCGAAAGCTTGCTGAGGATGCCCTGCGCAAATCGGAGCAAGAAAAGGGGGCGATTCTGGACGGCCTGAAGAATGTATCTGTCGAATATCTCGATCCCCAGATGCACATTATCTGGTTAAACAATGCTGTTCGAAAGCACCTTGGCCTTTCTGAGGACGAAATAAAGGGAAAGCGTTGCTTTGAGGTCATTCAAGGCCTTGAATCGTCCTGCCCAGGTTGTACGGCCTTGAAGGCTCTTCAAACTGCACAATCTCAGGAGGGCGAGCTGATTACTCCCGATGGCAATGTCTGGATATCTCACAGCAACCTCATCAAGGGCGCAAATGGAAACGTGACCGGAGTGGTACACGTTGCTGTAAATATCAGTGATCGAAAAAGGGCAGAAAAGGCACTGCAGGAATCGGAGAATATGTATAGAGCCATTTTCGAGAATACCGGTACTGCAGCAGTAATTATTGAGGATAATACTACCATATCGCTGGCCAATTCGGAATTCGAAAGGCTTTCTGGCTATAGCAAAGATGAGGTTGAAGGTAAGATTAGCTGGACAGAGTTCGTCTTAAAAGAGGATTTCGAAAGGATGATGCAACAGCATGAATTGAGAAGGACTGATCCTAATTTAGCGCTAAATAGCTATGAGTTTCGAGCCATTAACAAAAATGGCAATGTCATGGATATGCTATTGCGCGTTGGTGCTATCCCTGGGACAAAGAAAAGCATTGCATCTCTGATGGATATAACTGAGCGCAAGGAGGCAGAGGAGAAGCTACGCGCATCTCATCAAATCCTCGACGGGATTATCAACACAATACCCGTAAGGGTATTTTGGAAGGATAAAGATCTCGTTTACTTGGGATGTAACACGATATTCGCGCAAGATTCAGGTTTCGCCGATCCGAAAGATATAGTCGGCAAAGATGATTTCCAGATGGCATGGCGTGACCAGGCAGAATTATATCGCGCCGATGACCTCCAGGTCATCGAGAGCGGCCTGCCAAAATTACTCATCGAAGAACCCCAGACGACCCCGGATGGCAACACCATCGTTCTTCTTACAAGCAAGATACCTCTGCGCGGTTCTGAGGGGGAGATCATAGGCGTGCTCGGAACGTATCTGGACATCACAGAGCGCAAGCAGGCTGAGGAAGCGCTACGAGATTCAGAGAGCAAACTGGCTGCCATCATTGAGTTTCTCCCAGATGCAACATTCGTCATAGATAACGATAAGAGAGTAATTGCTTGGAATCGTGCCATTGAAGAGATGACCGGGGTCAACAAGGACAATATTATCGGAAAGGGGGACTATGCTTACACAATCCCATTCTATGGCGAACGAAGGAGTCATTTGCTGGATCTCATAGATCTAAACGATAATGATCTTGCTTCCAAGTATCAATATGTACAGAGAAAAGGAAACACACTCTATGCTGAAACATTCACACCTGCGTTGTACGGAGGCAAAGGGGCCTATGTATGGGCAACTGGAGCACCTCTATTTGATAATAAAGGTAACCGCATAGGAGCCATAGAATCCATCCGTGACATTACAGAATATAGAAGAGCAGAAAGAACTCTACAAGAACAATTGAATTTTCTACAGCAATTGATAGATTCAATCCCTAGCCCGATCTTTTACAAAGACACGAAAGGTGTCTACCTTGGCTGCAACATAGCTTTTGAAGCCATTACAGGCTACTGCAAAGACAAGATAGTGGGACATACAGTATACGAGCTATACCCCAAAGATTTAGCTGATATATATTACGAGGCAGACAACAAACTTTTCCAAGATCCTGGGGAGCAGATGTACGAGGCCTCAATGGTTCATGCTGACGGAAGCAGACACGATGTTATGTTCAGCAAAGCCACGTACTTCGATACTGAAGGTCGACTGGCAGGTCTTGTGGGCGTCATTCTGGACATAACTGAAAGGAAGCATATGGAGAATGCTCTATTGGAGTCCGAGAGGCGGTTAACAGATATCATCAACTTTCTGCCCGATGCTACTGTCGTAATAGATACCGAGGGTAAGGTAATAGCCTGGAATAAGGCTATAGAGGCCATGACTGGGATCAAGGCTTGGGACATCCTTGGCAAAGGGGACTGTGAGTATTCTCTGCCATTCTACGGCGAGAAGAGGCCTTTACTGATCGACTTGGTGCTCAAACCACAGTCCGAATTTGAGAAAAGGTACTCTGACCTGAAGTGGGTTGATGGCACCCTAGTAGGATATGCATTCACGCCCAACTTGAAAAGGGTTGGAGCCTATGTTTGGGGTGTAGCCTCTCCAATATATGACTCCCAGGGAAAGATCGTTGGAGCAATCGAATCCGTCAAGGACATCACTGAACAAAAAAAGATGGAGAAGGACCTGCAAGAGTCGAAGGACTATTTGAACAAGATAATCAACTCCATTGGCGACCCATTATTTGTCAAGGATAGACAGCATAGGATGACTCTGGTAAATGATGCGGTATGCAAGCTCTTTGGTCGTCCTAGGGAGGAGATCCTAGGCAGGACTCCTTACGATCTCTTTCCCTCCAAAGAGATGGCCGAGATCTCTTGGAAGAAGGACGAGGAGGCTTTCAGGACAGGAGTCGAGATTACAAATGAGGAGACAAACACCTTTGCTCCAGATGTAACCCTTACAGTTCTCGTCAAGAAGACCCCTTATACAGATAATGCAGGAAATCAGTTCTTGATAGGCATAGCCAGAGACATTACAGATAGAAAGCAAGCTGAGGACAGGATTATAGCTTCTCTCCAAGAGAAGGAAGTCCTTCTCAAAGAGGTTCACCACCGTGTCAAGAACAATTTACAGGTGATCTCTGCCCTTCTGAAACTGCAGTCATCGTACCTCACTGATGAGGATATCATAAAAATCTTCAGGGATAGCCAGAACCGTATCAAATCCATGGCACTGATCCACGAGAATTTGTATAGATCTAAGGATTTAGGAAAGGTCAATTTCAGTGAGTACATAAAACACCTGATCTCCCATTTATCTCAGTCTTATGGTGATCTAGCAAGCAAGATCAACTTTAAAGTAAATTCAGATAATGTTTTTTTGAATATAAACACCGCTATTCCCTGTGGCATGATCATAAACGAGCTGGTCTCCAACTCCCTTAAACACGCCTTTCCAGATGGCAAGAAAGGAGAAATCTGCATTGACCTTAGTTCTGAGGATGATGGCTTTAAGCTGATTATAAGTGATAATGGTATAGGGATCAAGGGCGATCTAAATATCAAAGATTCGAAGACTTTAGGGTTCCGACTGATAAATACCCTTGTTAAGCAGATCGATGGCAATATGAGCCTAGATACAATCAATGGAACTAGATGTGAGATTCATTTCAAAGGGTTAAAGTGATGGGGGAAGAAGAAATGACAAACGCGAACGTCTTAATAGTAGAGGATGAGGGCATATTGGCAATCGAACTCAAGGAAACACTTGAGAAGTTAGGTTATAATGTGCTAGCCACAGCTTCAACAGGCGGGGAGACTATTGAACTGGCTGCTATGCACAGGCCCGATCTGATCTTGATGGATATAGTTCTAAAGGGGGATATGGATGGCATAGAGGCAGCTAACAAAATTCGCAGCAACTTAAAGGTTCCAATCATTTATCTAACTGCTTACGCTGATGATGAAACAGTGAAGAGGGCAAAGATAACCGAACCCTTTGGATATCTTGTCAAGCCCTATAATGATAAAGAGCTGCAAATAGCCTTGGAAATGGCCCTTTATAGGCATACGATGGATAAACTTAGGGAGAGCCATCACTGGTTGGAGACTGTTCTCAGAAGCATGGGCGATACAGTGATAGCCACAGATAATGATGGACACATTACCTTTGTGAACTCCTCTGCTGAGAGGCTCATGGGCTTGAAGCGTGATGATGCCATAGGAAAGAGCCTGGATGAGGTCATAAGGATTATCGATGAAGAAACCTGGACTCCAGTGAACAACCTAGTCAGTACTACATTATCCAAAAATTCTGTGGTATCCTCAACAGGGTGCAATCTGCTCAGTGGGGCAAATGGAAAGGATGTCCCTGTAGACTATGTCGCATCCCCCATAGCCGATGTTCAAGGAGCCGTGATGGGCGTAGTCCTGATACTTAAAGACTTGACATCACAAAGGAAATTGGATTGGAGAGACGGCCGCGTTAAGAAAAGATGGTACAAAGCTCTTCGCAAGGATATCTGTCAATAATATCTGCGATCGGTTAGGTAGACCTGTTTACATAGCATATTCCTTTGTCGATATCACCAATCTGAAAAAAGCCCAGGAGGAGCTTAAGAAATATATCTCCATGCTCCAAAGAACTGATGTTAAAACGGATGAACTCGCAGAGGAATTATCAAGGGATTTCAAGCTAAGCTATGAGTTGATATTGAGGCTTCACACACTTCTTTCAAAGAATATCGCATATAAGGATGACGAGATAGTCAAATGCTTAGCGGAAGCAAAGGAATCCATCGAAAAGGTTGGAAATCTTGTAGAAGATCTTGAACAGTGCAGCCTGCCATATTCCTTATATCTATCTTTGATAGCGCTTTACCAGCTAAAGGTCGAGGACTTCGGTAAAAAGATAAAGGATTAGGATAGCGGCATTCTCTCATATATTCTTTCATTATGCTCGCTAGTTTTTAAACCTAGCTTGGTCCATCGGGTTGCCGACCTTAAATTATCCTCATCGATCTGTGGTAGCTCGAATTCTGGATCGGAGGCATTCGCATACGGACAAACAAAGCGGTTGGTGTACTCATCTTAGTGGCGTTCATAGTAACATTTGGCGTTGGTTTGGTAGAATTAGAGCGAACCACGCGGTCGAGGCATGAAGAAGTTGAAACATCGAATGAATTATCAAATTATCATCAAATAATAGAATCAAACAGTGCTTTGAAAAATGATTTTCGAAGAGGGGTATCACATATATATTCCCTGTTTGAGAAACAATCAAATGGCGGCGCATACAAGCATTAGAGATGCATGGTATGCGAGGCACCGCATAAAGACGCAAACAAGTTAACTGATCAACATTAGATTGGATTACTCGCACTTTATCCCCACCGCAAGCCGCGGGGTATTACGATAAATAAAATCCCGATAAAAGAAGGGATTTGATAGTTACTGAACATCATCTTAGCATATATGAAGCTACAGTTTACACTTATTCTCAAAGCAGGGATTAGCTTGAATATATTAGCGCATACGCTTTGTTAAAGGAAGCGTTGGCTTCAGAATTGCGCCCAAGCGACTTAAGAGCCAGGCCTTTACTATTCCAGGCTAATGCATATTTTGGATCAATCTCAATGGCTTTGTTGCATGCTTCGATAGACTCATTATACTTGCCTTGATTATAAAGGGCCGCGCCCTTGTTGTACCAAGCAGCTACGAGATCGGGATTTCGCTTGATAACCTCATTAAAACACTGAATTGCTTCGTTGTATTTGCCCTGATGATCAAGAATAACTCCCTTATTTGCCAAAGCCATAACATAATCTGGCTTTAGCACAATAGCCTTATCACAAACCAGAATAGCCTCATCATACTTGCCCTGATTGATAAGAGTAGCGCCTTTGTTATTCAAAATTCTTGCATCATTTGGCCTCAATTCAATAGCTTTGTTATAAGCCATAACAGCCTCATCATACTTGCCTTGCTCATCAAAAGTAACACCTCTATTATACCAAGCCTCTGTATAGCTTGGATTTAGCTCAACTGCCTTATTATAAGCTTGAATGGCCTCATCGTACTTACCTTGTTTAAGAAGAGCGTTGCCTTTATTATTCCAGGTATCAGCGTCATCGGGTTTCAGTTCAATAGCTTTGTTATAAGCCATAATAGCCTCATCGCACTCGCCCTGTTGATAGAAAATAAGACCTTCGTTGTACCAGGCTGCATAAAGAGTTGGATTCAGCTCAATTGTTTTATTAAAGGCTTGAACCGCCTTGTCATACTCATTCAGGCTAAAGAAAGCACATCCTTTCCTGTACCAGGCTTCTATATGATTTGGATCCAGCTCAGTAGCTTTATCGTAAGCCTGAATAGCCTCGTCATACTTACCCAGGTTATCAAGAATACTGCCTTTATTGTTCCAGGCGTCTGCATAATTTGGATTTAGCTCAATGGCTTTATCGAAAGCCTGAATTGCTTCATCGTACTTATCCCTCAACCTGAGATTAAGACCTTTGTTGTACCAAGCCCTTATATTATCTGGGTTTAGCTCAATTGCTTTGTTGTAAGCCATAATGGCCTTATCATATTTACTTTGTTTATCGAGGGCAACGCCCTTATCAACCCAAGCATCTACATGTTTTGGGTTCAGCTTGATAGCTTTGATGAAAGCTTGTATAGCTTTATTGTACTTGTTCTGGTGACTTAGAGCAAGACCCTTGTTATACCAGGCATCTGCATCGTTTGGATTTAACCTAATAGCTTTTTCGTAAGCTTGAATAGCCTTACCGTACTTGCCCTGACTGATGAGAACACCGCCTTTATTAATCCATGCCGCTTGATGGTCCGGTGCTATCTCGATCGCTCTGTCATAATCTTGAAAAGCTTCGTCGCATTTACCCATATTATGAAGGGCAACACCCCTATTGAACCAGATTTCTGTAAAACCCGGATTTATCTCGATAGCTTTATTGTAAGACATAATAGCATCATCATGCTTACCCTGGTTATCAAGAATGTTACCTCTATTCACCCATTCCATCACAACTTTGGCTTGTAATGTTTTTACAAGATCATGAGCTTCATATAGGTTCTGAGTGTTAATTGTGACAACTTGCAGTCCTAATGAAGCAAGAATTTTGTTTAACCCTTTATCCCAATCTGGGAACATATCCACCCAATGTAACTTACAAAGCTTAGTTTGGGATGGGAGGCACTCTTCAAGCCTGACTGGTATTATATATATCTCTGATTCAGGAACTTCTTCCAAGACTTCGAATGCCTTAATCAACTCTTTTTGGACATAACCTCTTTTTGATATCGAATGCTTGGAGAGAATAGCCAGGAAAAAATGACTGTTTCGAATAGCTTTTTCTATCTCGATTTCCCATTTCTGGCCTGGAAGAAGCGATTCTTTATCTATCCAAACATCTGCTCCTGCTTTTTTTAGATCATTATAAAGTCTTTCAGCTACTATCGAATCTTCACGTGCATAACCTATGAATACCCTTGGATTATTTAGGTCACCCAAAGATAAGCCACCCATCCATTTTTCATTCTCTTTAATGCTTTAGCTATTGATTCTGTTTTTAATTTTGTCCTTGACCTTTCTTTTAGCTAGCTTTACTCCCTTATTCCCCTTTCCCTAAGAAGCCAAAAGGTTTTTAGAGTCAATAGTTTCGGGACTATACAGTTATCTCCTCAAAATCTTCATGATTCAATGAGTTGTGCCCTAAATGCGAAAAACCGATATTTTGTAGGAGCATCAGCGAAAAATAGGAGGATAGCTTGTAGGTTATACATAGGCCTATACTTAGGATATCGTCCGCTCTACTGCGTTATGTAGGGAGACGATAATAGAAGACCACTATCTTTTAATTATCTTTGCTCCGCCGCCGCTATGCAACAGAGCTCTCATGTATACTCCAATGTGTTTTCTCATGTAAACACTTTCGTTTCTAACCCTAGCTCTGTAGATTTAGTTGCCAACCATGCATTATCATCATCGATCGGTGGCAGCTCGAATATTTTATTCGATCCATTCAATGCATAGTTTAGCGGAATCTTTCCCCAGCTCCAGAGATCAACGGCAGACGCTTTGGTTATTTGATTGGTTATATTCGTGCTGACTACCTGCGCCAAAATGGTTTGGCCACCGATTCCACTGAGCTGTACAGGTTCATTCGCCTTGCAATCCAAAGCCAATAGCAAAACGACTAGCCAGAATATTATCAATTTTCTCATATTTATCCCAATTCAACCTTGTGTATGTCTATTATGTCATCACTGAAATTATCCAGGCTTATTATCCTATTTGAGATCGAATAAGACAAGTTGATTAAATGTAGGAAATTGTATGATTCTGTCTAAGAAATCGCAAGAACAAGATAGAAAAATAGTATGGATACTAAGCTCTTAATACCATAGACTTGACAGAATCCCTAAAAGTATATCCTCTGTGACTATTAAGCGCCTTTCAAGCTACATCAGCAAAAGTTTATTTAACCATGTTAGTCAAAAATAATATTAAATGTTGATGTTTGCCATTCTTCGAAGTGATGGCAGAGGTCTGGCGAGCTTATGTTTGCTCAAGGAGCGATAATCAAATGGGAAAAAGAACTAGTGAATCCATACTTGGAATTGTTGGCGGACTTCTCGGCATCTTTGTCGGCATTTTTGTCTACGTAGGAAGATTTAGGGATATAGGCGGTGCCTTGATGGTTATTGCAGGTGTGCTGGGCTTCTTAGTTGTCTTTGCCTTTTGGATTATCCCGGGAATTATCATGATCATAGGGGGCATACTGACCTTCAAGAAGCCTAAAGTGATACGAGATGTGAAAGTAGAAGGTGGCGGAGGCTATGTGTAAATAGCCGCCCTTTCCATGAAGTTACCCCTAAACTAAATAGAACAAATCGATTGAAGCAATCTGAAACGTCACATTTCATGCCTTAGAGATTTCTGCGCTCTCTGGGGATAGACCATTCCATTTTACTTTATATCCAAGAGCTATCAGCGCCTGGCTGTGACCTTTTATTCCATATTTATCGAAGATCTTAAGAGCATCATTATGCTTCCTCACACAGCTCAACTCGCCTTCGATTGTTTGAAGGATATTAGTACTAACAAGCTGATCTCCCAAAAGCAAGTAATCGATTTTATCCTTGCCTTTGATAGCTTCTTTTACGGCCTCCAAGCTAACACCATATCTTCCGGCCAGCTCATCAAGGCCAATTATGTTTTTACTGCCATCAATTGAAATTTCTGTTTCTCTTAGCTTCGAAATCTCCTCCGTCAGATGTTTTTCATCATATTTCCTCAAAATTTTGATTATCTCTAAGTGAGGGATTTTTCTATCATAGAAAATGAGGTTTTCAGTTTTGAACTCAGAGCCGGAGCATGCAAGGCTCCTATCTATCAGGAGGATTATGCGCTCTTTTTCATCCAACTGGTTTATCTTCTTAATTTTGTTTTTGAGATATTCGGGCGTCCAGAAGCCGATGATCTCGACATACATCTTAGTGCCGTTCTTCTCGAGTGAAAAATCTGGAATAAAGGCATATTTGCCGGCTTTAAGTACTGTTGGCTCTCTGCTGACTATCCAGCCATTGAAGCCGAGATTGTAGAAATCCTTTTCAATAGCACTATCGAAATCAACACGCCCATTGATTCCAAGCTCTGCATCGAAGATCGATTTCTTTGTATGGTCAAGGGTGAAATCATAAACCCTTTTTCCCTGTGATGTTTTTCTGAGAATGGTCGCCTTCAGGCTCCATCTTGTGGAGATCATAATTGTCGGCAGCAGTTTTGCAAGGGATGTGCCGTATTTCTCTGTTAGCTTAAACAGGGAAATAGGCCCATCCAGGTATATTTTGCCATCAGCAATGGAATACATGAGACCAAGCTGTTTGATTCTTCTGAAGATCTGCTGGTAGTTATCCTCTATCTGAATCTCCATTCCTGTAGCCTTGAATAGCAAAGTCTGAGCAAGGGAGAGGTTATACTGCTTTAGAAGTTCCTCAGGGGTCATTGATTGAAACTCTTTTATGACAAGATTTTCTTCTAGGTCTGCCCATAGAGCCTTCTCAAGATCGTCTGGTTTTATTGCGAGCGTTCCTGAAGCCCTGTTTAGAACTTCTGTCCTTTCTTCCACACAGGTAACAAGTCCCCTGGATTCCCTAAAAACCGCCTTCCTGGCAGCAGTTGGATCAATAACGGAATCCTTTTCGATTATACATCGTCTCTCAAGAATCTGTGCCAGCCCCCTGACAAAGCGATAGTTGATCTCCTCAAGACCATTCATCTCTTCAATAAGCTCCCCATAGGTTCTTCCTACATGCCTATCGAAAACATCTATAACTGAACCGGCAATATCCTGGCTCTCCTGATCTAGGTTCGCATAAGCAGGCTCTATCTTCCCGCTATGAACTCTTGTAATAAGCAGATCGCTTGTCAGCATTTTATTTTCCTATCGTTTATTTCCTATTGCTTATATTGTCTAAATGATCTCTTTCTTTTCCTTGCGGTGTTGATTTCGCTTGTCTCTGCCGATACGATCTCGTACATGACTGCTTTTTTTCCTTCTTTCTTTCGGAGGATTCTCCCCAGTCTCTGTATGAAGGCTCTTTCGCTTCCAGTCCCGCTTAAAACGATGCCAACATCAGCGTCAGGAACATCTATGCCCTCATCAAGGACCTTCGAGGTGACAACTGCTCTATATGTGCCCGATCTGAACCCATCCAGAATCTCGCCTCTCTCTTTGTCAGGGGTTTTGTAAGTTATAGATGGTATGAGAAATTCCTTTGAGATCTTGTGAACCAGCTTGTTATGTTCCGTAAAAATGAATATCCTGCCTGCACTATGCCTTTTCAGAATCTCTGATAGCTTTTCTATCTTCGAGATGCTGTTAAAGGCGATGTCCCTTGCCTTATTTCTGGCAAGCAGTGCTTTTCTGGCTTCAGGATCTCTTCCGCTCCTCATAATCAGCTTCTGGAAGCCATTGGGGTTATTCATTGTGAGGTTGCTTCTTACAAGATAATCCAAGAAGAGTTTCTGGTTTTTTGCATACTCATCTTTCTCTTCTTCGGTTAGCTCAACTACAATCTTCTCGAGCCTAAAGGGCGATAGATAATATCCAGCAAGATCTACCACCCTTTTTTCGAAGACTTTTCCCCCTACAAGCCGGTTAAGCTCTTTATGTAAACCATCCTCCCGCTCAAATGTGGCTGTTAAGCCCATCCGAAAAGGAGAGGCGAACATCTCAGCTATGTTTCTGTAGCCCTCTGCAGGGAGGTGATGGACCTCATCGAAAATTATTAAACCAAACTTATTCCCGAGCTTATCTGCATGGATGTATGCAGAATCGTAGGTGGATACTGTTAAGGCCTTTATCTCCTGTTCTCCTCCGCCTAAAGTTCCCACCTCAACTTTGAACTCTTCCTCAAGCTTAGAGTGCCATTGATCCACGAGATCGAGGGTTGGAGCAACTATTATTGCTGGTGTATTCAGCAATGATATGGCGCTCAGGCCGATAATTGTTTTGCCGCTTCCTGTTGGAAGTACAATTACGCCGCATTTGCCGTTAGCAGTCCATGCCTCCAATGCTTGCTTCTGGTAATCCCTCAATGCAATCTTGCTTTGAAGTTCAGGACAGGGTATGAGATTGAGAACGTAATCATTATAGTCAAAGCTGGACATTGTTAGAAAATCGATAATATCCTTATAATGCAGGGCCATTGCCCTGAAGGCTCCTGATCGCTCATCCCATGAGGAGTTCGGGACTCTGATGTTCCCACTGATCAGGATGGTGCCTCGATCAAAGGTAAGCTTCATAGTCCGGCTGCTTCCTGTTGAGTATCGATCCCTAAGCTGAAAAGCTTCGAAAAGACCAAATAAGGGCACTTTTGCCTAGGCATTTCTATTATTCCAATTGTAGCTATGTCTACACCCTCAATGATAATCTTCACCTAATCTGCCACAAGCTTTCGCTTCCAACGACCTATGCACCAAAGTCATCCAATTTCTCCATATGCATTCCACAGCCCTGCGAAAATGTCCTTTCCAGAGTTGTTCTCCATACATTTACGTACAACTAAAGTATAGCTGATGATTAAATAATATTTCATTCTAAAAAGGTAAGAGATGATCGATTCATGAAATGCTCATGGAATGTCTGAATTCCAATAATCATTTTTAAAGCAACCCTTGCGAACGTCTTGCGATACATATTGAATGCACTTTCAGGTCATTTATGAGACTCTACAGTTAGAAAAAATCTGTTTCATAAAGTATCGCTCGACACCGAAGACTGAATATCTTAGGCATATATCCCCATCGTTTATCTCAAACTACTTCCTAGAAATATACATATTATCTTTCAAGTAAAACCTCAGAAGGTCATCTTTAGCTTGTGAAATTCCAATTCTAGTTGTCTGTATAATATCATCAGCCCCTATAGCCTCAGAGCCAGGCAGACTCTCCGAAGACCATATTTGAATAGGGCCGCTAAAAAGGGGCAAACCGTTAAAGGATATGTTTATTGCAAGTGCTTGCGTCAGTTTCCCGGGACCATTACATAAGAGCTTCAGTTCATTTGTCCCACGCCTTTCTCGCATCAACTCGATTCCTTTCACAGGTTCCAATGCTCGTATCAAAACAGCCTGCCCTGTTCCCACTTGTTCAGTTACCGCATTGAAGCAGTAATACATTCCGTAGATCAAATACACATAGGCATGCCCTGCTGGGCCAAAGAGAACGCTATTCCTTTTTGTTTTGCCTCTAAATGCATGACAGGCGGGATCGTTCGAGATATATGCTTCAGTTTCAACTATCCTCCCGATAGCCGTCCCCTCATCTTCGATATGTACAAGATAACATCCTAGAAGCTTCTTTGCGACTGCGATCGTGTCTTGCTCGTAAAAAGCTTGAGGGAGGATCATAACAAATTATGTTTTTTATCATTTTGTACTAATATCCATTGGTTGGAGTAGAGCAAAAAGTATATTATTACATTATTAATAAAAAATTGTTTTGCATTTAGGTCACCACAGTGTATGTCGCGGCAGCTAAGCCCGCTAGAATCCTAAGGAAAGCTGTAGAAGAATATCAGGCGGATCATCTTGGAGAAGGCTGGCAGTTACAGGGGCGATGCAAGTATAGATACAGAGAGTCCTGTAGTCCATTTTCGCACCTCAACAATATTATGGGAGTTATTACTATTTCAACTTATAGGTGCCGAAGTAAATGGGTTGGAAGGCAAATATCATGTAGGAACTGCATCAACCTGATATGCTTAGGGAGACAGCGGCGTTTGCTAATGTAATCTCTCCCCTATTATGTTTTCGGGACATATTTCATTAGGATCTCGGCCAGCTCTCCCAGCTTCACAGGCTTTGCTATATAACCATCCATGCCTGCTTCGAGACACAGTTCTCGATCGCCATCCATTGAGAAAGCTGTGATGGCTACCACATTCGGCCCTTTATCTGGCCATAGCTTACGTATTTCCTTAGTGGCAGTGAGTCCATCCATCTCAGGCATTTTGATATCCATGAATACCAGGTCGTAAGGCCGGATTTTAAGTGCTTGCAGAACCTCGACACCATCAGCAACAGCGTCCGCCCTGTAGCCTAGGCGTTTCAGCATCTCGACGAGTACCTTCTGGTTTGAAGGGTTATCTTCAGCGACAAGAATGCTCAGTGGCTTTTGAGCCGCGAGGTTCTCGTAGACAGCAGCTTTATCCTTCTCACCTAAGTCCAGTTGCTTTCCTGGGATAGTCTCTACGGGAATAGTGAATCTGAAAGTAGAGCCCTTGCCCTCCTCACTTTCGGCCCGAATCTCTCCGCCCATGAGTTCAACTATCTCCTTGCATATGGCGAGTCCCAATCCAGCGCCATCACGCTTGCGGCTTATTACATATTCAAGTTGTGAGAAGGGCTGGAATAGCCTATCCATTTTATCCTGAGGCATTCCGATTCCTGTATCCTTGACTGCAAAAGTTATATTGCGCTTATTGCCAACAATCGCTTTTGAAGAGATAGATACTGATATATCTCCCTCATCCGTGAACTTGACAGCATTCGAGAGGAGATTTACAAGCACTTGTCTAAGCCTCCCCTGATCACCGATGATAGTATCTGGCATACCATAGCTCATAGTATACGCCAGATTCAAGCCCTTATCATTGGCCTGGACAGCCACCATTCCGAGAGATTCCTCGATACAGTGCTTAAGACTGAAGGGTTGAAGCTCAAGCTTTACCTTTTCCTTCTCTGCCCTCGAAAACTCCAGGATATCGCTGATGATTGATAGGAGAGCTTCGCCACCGTTCCTGATTCTCTCAATGTTCTCCTTCTGATCCTGTGTGAGATTATCATCCAGGAGGAGGCTTGAGAAACCAATCACTGCATTTAGGGGCGTCCTAAGCTCATGGCTCATGTTTGCCAGGAAAGCTGCTTTGGCCTCGACTGCGGCCTCTGCAGCCTCCTTGGCAGCCATAAGCTCTTTCTCTGTCTTCTCATGCTCTGAGATCTCCACTTGAAGCTCTTCGTTGATCACTTCGAGGTTCTCTTTTGCATCAGATAGCTCAGCGGTCCTTTCCTTGACCCTTTGCTCAAGCTCCTCATGCGCCTTCTTTAGTGCCTTCTCGGCCTTCTTGCGCTCTGTGATGTCCTGGCCCTGGGCTATGGTAGTTGCGACCTTTTTCCCATCTTTATCGTGGATATTAGCCGAATTCCATAATACGATCCTTACAGACCCATCAGTTCTTAGAATGGGAATCTCTACAGCATCCCATTGTTCTCCATACATAGCGTTGTGGATGTGCTCCAAAGATTCCACCTGGCTGCTCTCTGGAAAGAGCATATTCAGGGGCTCTCCAATAGCTTCGGCCGCTCTAAGTCCAGTTAAACGCTCAAAGGCGTGGTTGAACCTAACAATCTTGAATGCAGTGTCCCAGACAATAATAGGTGCATTGGCATAATCTATCAAGTTTTCCAGATAATCTCTGGTTTCGCGCAGGTCTTCCTCGGCCCTAATACGTAGTTGCTCCTGGTCAAGGGCATCCAAAGCGTAAGAAATGTCGGAGCTCAGCGATTCGAGCAGTTCAACCTGATCAGGATCAAAGGCGTTGGGCTCGTAGGCATAGAACGTGAAAGCACCTATAGCCCTGCCCTGGCGGTGCAAGGGAAATGCAGCCGATGCGTGAAACCCACAGCGTAGGGCCGATTCGCGCCACGGCAAAGTAGTGGGGTTTGTCGCAAAATCATCGTTGACTACTGCCCGGTTCTCCCGGATACAGGTGCCTGTCGGGCCCTTGCTAAACTCGCCTTGCACCTCTACCTTAATATCTTTCAAGTAGTCAGCTGCGGGACCAGACCAGGCGACTGGAACAACCAGATGCTGTTGCACGTGGCCGATCCAGACTAGAGGAAAGCCAGCAACTTCCGCCACGATACGGCAGACCTCTATGTACAATGAATTCACGTCATGGATTCGGACAATTGTCTCATTCACCCGACTAAGCACTGCATAGAGCCGAGTCAGTTTGGCAATCTTCTCCTCTTGGCGCTTATGTTCGGTTATGTCCGAAAATACAGTCGCAAATTTACCTCGGGCCGGTGAGAAGACCGATATATTGAAATGTTTTCTCATCGGTTCGAAATAAGTTTCAAACGACTCCGGCTTGCCGGAGGAAGCGACTCTGGAATAGATATCCAAAAAAGGGGCCGCTCCTGTGCCATAAAGCGCTGAAGCCCTTTGGCCCAAGGCTTTGTCTCTTGATAGTCCAGTGATTTTTTCGAACGAAGGATTTACATCTATTATTACGTAGTCTACGGGGTTTTCTGCCTTATCATAAACAATCTCGTGTAGCGCAATTCCCTCTACCATCGAAGCATATAGAGCTGACAATTTTTCTTCGCTCTCACGCAGCGCCTCGGCAGAGCGCACTTTTTCCGTGACGTCATAGGCAACCTCGCCAGCCCCCACGATTTTACCTTCGGCGTCCCTGATGGGAGTGTGAAGGACATTGTAGAGTCTCCTGTAGAGACCGGGATCCCCGAACTCCAGCATTTTGTTTGTGCTCTTACCTTCCAGGACCTCGCTCCATTGCTCCACGACAATCTTCTGCTGCTCCGGCTGGTGAGCAAATGTTTCGACTATGCTTGCGCCGACGTGAATATCCATACCGCTAAGCCGCTTTACCTCCTCTTGATAGGCCTTGTTAAATAGGGTGTAGCAGAAGTTAGTATCTATAGCCGCAATGATGACGTCCGTCCCTTTCGTTACAGATTCTAAAAGCTCTTGCGCTTGCTGCAAACGATGCTCGTTTTCATGCAGCGACCTTTCCGCTTGTTTGCGCTCAGTAATATCGTTGACGATATAGGAAAACCTTTGTGTTCTCTCAGACGTTGCTCCCAGACGGTTAACAGTGACAGACAGCCATGCCTCATTGTCTCCCCGCTTATCCTGATATTCGAAGCTTACCGGTTTCCCTGTGAGCTGGCTTTGCCTGTAATGGCTGACCCAGACTCGCAATATCTCCTGGGGTTCGCCTAGTTCACTACTTAACTTGCCTCTCATTGCCTCCGGGGTCAGCCCCAGAAAGCCCGCCGTAACTTCGTTATCGACAATGTGCCTAACTTCATCATCGGCAATTACTTCGACGATACCCCGCATTGCTCCTGGGCTATCGAAGAAACTGTGCAGAATGGACTCGCTCTCCTGCAGCTCTGACTGAGCGCGCATGAGTGCTTCATTCTGCTGCATAAGCTCCTCATCTGCAACTGATAGCTCCTCAATGCTGGCCTGAAGACTCTCCAAGGCATCGGATAGGACTTCGGGCGCATTTGCTGGATCGCTCACACACTTTATCTGGAGTTCCTCTAAACGCTCGGAAAGCTCAGAGATCCTTTGGGAGAGGTTATCAATCGCCATTTTATTCCCCGGCACTAACTGAAACACGTAATTATGTTTTATTATCTATAAGTTGCCCTTCAGCTGTGATTATCCTGCCAGCGGTGGGTTAGGAAGGGCGCTATAATTGCTCAATACGAAACATTAAATAGAAAATGGATAGTTGGACATCGCTTGGTGTGCTCCTAACCCCTTATCCTTGTCTACTACGTATATTACGTAATTATATTTACTAATATTGATTTTACACACTTAGAACACTACGTAACTGTTACGTAAGCTACGTAGTCTACGCCACAAATCCCTTGAGGTTTTGATACCAACTTTAGTTTACTATACTATTCTTTTATGTGGGGTAAAATAGCGGGAAACCGTACTAAGTGTACTATGAAACAAAGGGCATCATTTCGAAGCCGTATGTTTAGCACGTCCAGTATCCACAAGACCTCATTAAAGTCGAGCCATCTTGGTAATTTATCAAATCCTTAAGAAACTCGACCTTGGGTGCATTATCATCTGCCGTTCGAGATCCCTTTATTATGTCATAGCAAGCCGATTTCTTATCCTATCAGTGTGTTGCGTCCCAGATCTGTGAGATAAACCTTTGAAATAGCATTAGGAAGGGTCAGACTAGAGGGATATTCACTGGTCATAATATCGACATGACCGGAATTCTTCAAGAGCATCAAGCGGTTTCCAAGTAGGGTTGAGTCCAGTTTAAGAATCTCATTAACCTTGACAGGGCTGATAAAGGACTTCGGGGAGACTTCATTAATCGCTTTGAGGATATTCATATCGGTGTCATCCATAAAACTCACCAACCCTTACATATCTTTGATTGGATTTATAATGTTGGAATCAAGACTGCTTTAATTCCAAAGAAGAGGAGCGAAGATTGGATTCTTATCTAGAGCTTGGACAGATGGCTTGTGCTTTTATCATTTGGGAGGAGGTTTCGGGAGAACCTCATAAAATAAAATAAGTAAATCGTTACCGAAGAAGAGGTTACAATATTTAATAAGATCAAAACATTAGTGTAAGGCTATATCTCATCAAGAGTAATCACAGTTTCTAAAAACATCGAAGGTAAGTTTATGAAAACCAAACTGTTTTTAATAACAATGGCCATTATGTTTATCGTAATTAACGGCGTATACGCAATGGAAGGCTATGGGTATCAAGATCAAATGTACTCTGCGTATCCGAATGATGCACCAATAGGTAATACATATCCAACACAAACATATCCATCAAACTATGAATCAAATACGAACCATGCATATCCAACCGGCGCATGTATGCCCACATCTTACGAATGTCCCTCAGGCGCCACTTGTCCGACCTGCTCTGATTGTCCAACAGGTGCTGATTGTACAACGGGATCATGCTGCCCAACAGATAGTAAATGTGCAACAGACTCCTGCTGTCCGACAGGCAAAGAATGTTTGACAGGCTGCAATTGTCCAACAGGCGATAAATGTGCGACAGGTTCCTGTTGCCCGACAGGTGAGAAATGTGCGACGGATTCTTGCTGTCCGACAGGCAAAGAGTGCTTGACAGGCGCTAATTGTCCAACAGGCGATAAATGCACAACGTGTAACTGCTGCGTGACAGGCTCCAAATGTCCAACAGACTGCGGTTGCCCAACTGGGGCTGGTTGCATGACAGATACCTGTTGCCCAACAGGTGTCAACTGTTTTACAGGGAGATTCTGCCCCACTAGCGAGGGATGTATAACTGGCCATGTCTGTCCAACTGCCTGCAATGCACCCACTGGATATTCTCGCCCGATGATGTATAACCCACCAACAGGCTACTCATATCCTACAAATAGTGGCTATTTAGCTTAATCACGGCTACCCGCTAAAACTATGCTGCTATCGGCTATTATTAATGGATAGATAGGTCTCAGCACAAGCCGAGGCCTCACCTATTTTCTCTTAATTCAATACATAGCTTAAGGTAGTCTACCTTGCAGGTAAGGCAATTAATGGCAAATGCGACTTCTTCCCATGCCTTCAAGAGTAATCACCGTAAATTGGTACACGGAAAGCGATTTCTAACCTAGTCCCTCCAGTGCTGTCCAGCTTGATGCTACCATCAATGTGCTTCATCACCGCGCTTACCAGTTGTAGTCCCAAAGCATTTGATTTCTTCCGATCTTTATTGCTCTTGCACCCGATTCCGTTATCTTCGATAACCATTCTAAAGCCCTTCTCGCCCTCGGAGTGGAACTCTATGTAAATCACGCCAGTTCTGTCTCCAGGGAACGCATGCTTGAGGGAGTTTGAGACCAGCTCGTTAATTACAAATCCACAAGAGATTGCAGTGTCTGCTCCGATTAATATCTTATCAACATCGAGAGTTAGATCGATTCTATCACGACGAACTTTATAGATTTGGTAAAGACTATCGACTAGGCTTTTTACATACTCTTCCAGATTTATCTTGGTCAAATCTCGAGAACTACTTAGCTTATCATGGATCATAGCCATAGATTTAACCCTATTCTGGCAATCCTTTATTATATCCAAAGGCCGCTCATCAATTGTCCTTACGGATTGAAGATAAAGCAAAGAAGAGATCAATTCCAGATTATTCTTAACCTTGCGATGAATCTCCCTGAGAATTGTCTCCTTATCCTCCAAAGTCATATTGAGCATCTCCTCTGCTCTCTTCCTTTTGATGATCTCTGTCAGTAGAATTTCGTTTGTTTTGGCCAGCGCTGCGGTCCTTTCATAAACCCTTTCCTCCAGTTCCACAGTATAATGATCGGTTAGATTGGTAATGACCATGAATGAGCCTACGACTTTTCCTAGATTCCAACGAGGCGTTCCGGTGATCTGGACATAAATTACCTTGCCGTCAGACCTAATCAATCTGATCTCGCAAGTGTTAGTCTCACCAGTTGCTTGCGTTATTCTGGCATCACTAAGAACTCCCAGATCCTCCTGGTAGATGAAATCATCCAATGACTTGCCAACCAAATCCTCCAAGGAGCAACCAACTAGTTTAGCAAAGGCTGGATTAAAATAGTCAAATCGCCAATCTTCCCCAATAGCCAATAAGCTCTGGCCGATAGATTCTACCATATGATTGGCAAAATCGAAATCTAATACGGGACCTATTCCTAGAGGTGCTTGTAGACCTGATGGAGTTGCATTATCAAAGCCAGAACCAAATTTCATAATTATTACCTCATGGCTAAAGAATTAACCAAGTGATCTGCCTTAATATTAATTACTATTATAAGTGATTATCCATCGATCAATTTATTGCAGTAAAGACTCTCGATTTCACTACAAATAGCAAATCGGATTTCATTCGCCTATCGCATACATAAAAAATCTTTAGCAATGGCCAAAGGCATGGTTGTAATAAGAAGAGATGGATTCGAACTTTAAGTATCTTCTTGAGCTTTTGGCTCGATATTATGGATATGCTGCTTGGAGAGCATGCACACAAGCATAAGGATATCAAGCTGCAGATCCATTCCACGCTCAGCGAGTTCTAATATCCTCAAGGGAAATACGTCTAATACAGATACTTCAAGTAAGTACTTGAGATTATGGAGCGGAGTAGGGAGAGATTATAGCTAGGGTCTTAGAGGTCTGCCTAATCGGAGCCAGCAAAACGCGCGTAGTTTATTGAAGCAATCCATACTTTAGAACCGCTACCTCGTACATTGATTCTCTAACGAAAAAAGCATTCATTACCGCAATAGATGGAAAGTATAAAACCACAGAGAGAGGAAGGGAGCTCTTAGCCGTGATTAGGGAGGCTCATGAGTTTATAGAGTGATACAGCATAGCAATTATGATAATGTCGTGCTACCTTTCGGCTTTTGCAGTGGCCTCTTCTTCTCATTACCTTTGCGAAAGGATTAGTCACATTGTTGCATTTTGAGGCATAGTTTCGTTTGTTATATTGATGGATGTAACATTGGTAAAATTGTTTGTTGTATTTATAGGTCTAATTTCAATTGGGTTTTTGAAAGATGTGGTATTAGTAATATTCTTAGTTGTATTTGTTATATCATTGAGGTAGTAGCATTTACCTTATCTTTAGATACCTCTGCAAAGACTGCACCTAAAGAGAACGCCAAAAGGACAGATATGAGTACCAATCCTACAGCTAGAGAGCTTTTCATAATATTTGCCTCATTTTTTGCAACAGCATATCCTACTTAGATTTAAAGGTTGCTTATTGTTAACTCTTTTAAGACTCTTGCAATGGCCACAGTGAAAAGTCATTGATTGCAATACCAGCTCTCTAAATACTTTCAAATGCATAGATCTGTTTCAAGCGAAGGGATAACCGCTCAGCAGATGAGACCTCAGCATAAAATATTTCCCTCCTGCTGTGTCCCTTCGCTTTCCTCTCGGCCGCGTATCCTGCCTATTTATCATATTCATCTCACCATCAAGCGATATATATACAAGTAAAAGTATATATCCTAACAGTTATAAGTAATTAAGATGCGAAGGGCAGGACACTCCCTTTAAGCAATAGATCAAACTCACTCCTAATGCATTATTTTCGCCCTTCGCCACCCCCTCACACTCCCTTTTCTGCGCTCCATTTTAGGCTATTCTTTAGCCCTCAAGCCATCTATAGGCATGTCCTTTGATTCTATTAAGGCTAATACTTCGGGAACTAAATGGCGTTCTAAAAAATAATTCTATTGGATTTATGGAATTGCTTCAGGATTATGCCAATTGTATCATCATGCTTTCAAATAGAGGGTCCCCAATCTCCATAACCACTGAAAAATCCCTGGCTGGGAGATAACCGAGGTGGTTCATTTGGTATATCATAAATTGAATTTACTCCCCCGGTTAACCAATATTGAGTGACTTCGGATTGTCCATCCTTTGAGAACAGCCGCTTAATTTCATTGGCTGCGTAGCCAGGCGGAGTTTCATTCGATGTATAATTCAGCGGCGTCTCGTCAAACGGAGCCCATTCTCCAAAACTATTGGATTCCGCTGGAAATAACTGTCCGTAACCTACCGGACCACTGCCCCAACTCCAGAGGTCTCCTCTATCCCGGTTATTTGCCGTGAATGGGTTATAGGATATCATTGATGAATTGTTTTGGCCATGTATTCCGCCAATCTGGACTGGTGCAATTGCCATGCAATTAAGAGAAAATGCCAGAAGGAGTAATGCACACATTACAAGCTGTCTCATCAATATCCCATTGGCCCTTAAATGATTAAAAGGATATCGATTCTTGAGCAACATCATCGATGTCTTTGTATCTATCCTGATCCGGCCTTCTCTTTCCAAGTCCTCAAGTATAGGATTAATCTCTTGTATCCATAACCCAGTAGCGCCGCCTAAGATCACTTCTCTTCATCCTTTGGCCATTGGTGGGCAGTGTCCACAGGATCTTATCAGCGGCCTTTGGGAAGATTCTCCCGCCTCAAAAAGAGCATCAAGAAGCATGTCATAGGATGTTCTAAGGTCGATCGAATCCGCTCTTTCCATGAAACCAGCAGTACTGCCATCTATCTATGCCAATCGAACGCGGCCATCTACAACTTCCAGACAAGGATTCTTTGCTTTGGCCAAGCTTTTGCATTTCTCAACAAACGGCTCTGGTGAAATCACTAAATCATATACTGCTATCACCGCCTAAAAGGGATGATTGGAGACGGCCCCGAGGGGGTACCAAATGAGGTGTGCCATCTCTACCTGAAAAATAGTAATAATAGTTTAAGAATGTCATCCATGCACTGTGAAAGTGATTTCTGGCGCAGACCAAGAAGTATTAATAACCCCGACGAAGACTCATCGCATATGAAGGCAATTATAATTCTTTTAAGCCTCTTTGTAGCGGTTTCTCTGGCCGCGGCTTATACTCCAGAACAGCAAACGACAATTGATGGCGTACGTCTGTCCTTCCAACTAGGTCAGGCATACGATAAAGCCATCCAAGGACAAAATATTCCGGCATTTAATGCCCTTGTCGATCAGTGGAATGCATGGGTAGTTAAGAACTTTGGAAATGATACTACTTTGCTTATGAGCAAGATGGCGGAGCCGCTCAATTTGCAGAAACCCTATATGGCAGCCGACAAGAATACCACAAGCAACGGCATAACCCATACGATGGATAGTGTATCAAAATATACCACCAATGATATTAACCTCATGCCGGATTCAGCCATATCGAAATATGCTTCATCCGACCAGGGAAAAGCCATGGGATCGGACTTCCTTGGTGGGGTCTAAAATTTTAGGATTTGATCCATTTTTTAGTGAACCCTGGCTCCATTTGCACCCTGGCTTTCAAAAGCTTTGCTAGGCATTCTCCTGCTTCAATCCTAATTAAAAATGGCTGCGATCTCCTAACCATAAAAGAGCTAATGCGCCATCAGAACCTAGCGACCACTGCCCGATACTTGCATGTTGCGGATAAGGTCAAACGCGAGAAATATGAAAGACTGCTGGTTCTGTAAGCGAACTTAGGTCCAAATTTAGACCGAGGACTTCCTTTTATTGGAATGGCTATTATACTCTCTTTTTATGTGGGGGTAAAATAGAGAAAAAGTGTACTATCCATACTATGACAGCAAAGCATGATTCTTGTGGTCTCAAATTCAAAATTAAGGATCAAGGCGTTATCTATAGTCAATATCCTTGGGTTAAATCCTAAAAACAATCGCAATATCGCCAGTACTGCCTCTTTAGCCAGGGCGATTCCACCGATATCGACATGAGCCGTAATACAACCACCCACATACAAGATGCTTTATATAGAATGCCGATTTTAGGGATTAGTGGCAGAGTCGGCTTCTTTAAAGAGTGCGCTTGCCATTACCAGTGATGTGATAAAGGAGGTATTATGTCAAAGTCGATACTTGTTCTGGCTTTAATATGCCTTGTAGTGGCCGTAGTAGGCATCATAGCCATCACGAGTGCACAGTTAGATCAGAATTGGGATTCCTATGCAGAAGTTGGATGAGATAGGAAACTCCGCTGTGCAGGAGCCCAATCCACAGGCCTTTGGTCCTGCAGTTACCAGAGGGACAAACTCTCAGTTCAGTAAACAAGGAGCACAAAATAATAATGCCAGCGGCCCAAATACGGCAAACACTGCTAGCAATATCGAGCAAACACCAGCGATTAACATTGATCTTCAAAATATAAGCGCCATGCCGAATCCCGCAAATCCCGGAAGCCCTGTTGAGATCACTGCAGTCCTTAGCAACGTAGAGAATATGACGGCTTCTGCGATCATCAAAGACTCAATGGGCGTACAGGTCGGCAATGTGGCTCTAGAGCACTCGTCTGGAGGAGAATTTGTAGGGACCTGGAATGCTGGCATTGCTACAGGGACTTATAATACAACTATTGTAGCATCTGCATCAGGTGCATCAAAGACATTCAATGATGCAATGCAGATAGAGGTAAAGGGATCAAGCAATGCAACTGATAATAGCAAGGCTAATACCTATACAAAGCTGGGGTGAACTTGATTATAGTCTACTCCAGTTTTGCTTTTTCTAATTACTCCATAATCAATGAACATGCCCTTGCATCCCTCCAATGAGGCTAATAGCTTCACTTACTCCAAAATAGGAAAGATCCTAAATAATCGTTGATATATCTCCTGGAAGAATTATCGATATATACTTTAGGATCATGATTCTTTTATTAATTCTCCTAATTAATATAACAAGGAAGGATCAGAAATCCAATCCTTCCTTTAGATATAGCGGCGTGCGCTTAGAGATTCGTTGTCGTATTTGCCTTCTGTATAAGTGAAGCTACGACTAGACTGTTTGTCGCTCCATTCAAAGTTAGATTATGTGTTACGGAATTGCCACTCCCAAGAATATTTGCATTCTCGAGGATCTCCTGATATTCTTGGGCATAAGTCAGTCTAGCACCATTCGCACTGATAGTAGCCTGCTGATCTACGTTATTTTTGCTGCCGAAGAAGATTGCACTGTCTTTTGCAACCTGCCATAACTTTGAACCGGTTAAGCTGGTACGATTCGCACTTTGGCTTACTCGTTGATCCAGCCAATTATAATTGCCATTTAAGCAGGAAGCTGCAAGGAATGAGAACTGCTTTAAATCGCTCAGAGTGAGTTTATTATTATTTGAATTAACAGAAGTTGCCTGGTAAACACTATTATATGAGCCGACGATATCAGCTGTTTGAGCCGCGCGCTGAGATAAGGTGCTCTCGACTATACTATTATTGTTTAACTTTGCTTCAATGTTTTGCTCAAGATGGTTGTTATTACCAGTTATATTGCCCATAATGCTGCAGATTTGAGTTATGCCGGCAGGGTTGTTTCTACTTGTTAAGCTATTGTCATCAGCATATGCATCTATATGCTGGCTAACATAATTGTTGTTTCCCTGAACATTAGCGATAGCATAAGTCTCCTGGTCAATATAGACATTCCCAGTGTTGCAGTTTCCTTTTGCCTCTTGATGGATATCAACAGATATCTGGTTGTTACTGCCCGTTGCAGCAGCTGCGGAAACCAGCAGCAAAGAGCCAACGATGAGCATTGCTATACAATCATTCATAACTTGCCTCCTAATAGATTTCCTCAACATCCCTCAAGGAGGACAAGCCCTTTCGGGAATGTTACAGTAAGTTTGTATTTATCTTTAATAAAATGTTGCGAAATTTAATTAAGTAGACACAGTCAATACTCGAATTAAGTACTGTTGTCTGTAATTCTAATGCAACATAATCATATCAATCAAAATAGCTTCTGTAAGAATTAATTATCCCGATCATTGGTTCTATCAAGGCATGAAGAAAACTTTATACGAATGTAAAATATCTAAAAATTTATAAATTAATAGCAAGCAATTGATGATATATCGGATTAACTCCGATGGTGGGCCATGATAATTGCGCGTATGCCTCCAAAAATACTCGATTTAACATGGCCGGCCTTTCCCCATCATACGGGCGTTTTATCAATTCAGCATATTCGCCATGATCCCGATACTTGTTGCCGAATTCATTCCAATGTTGCTGCTTCTACTATCAATGTCCTTTGGCTAACAACGATCGCAGTAGGATTGCCCATGCCCCAGATAATCGCTACTTTATGCGTTCCTTTTCTAGCTTTATGCACTACCCAGGTAAACGAGCGTGAATCGCAACAATATTGTGGGTAGTGATACTTAATCGTGTTAATATTTGGTGAACAGGGCTTACCATCGAATTCACACTTTATGAAAGCAAATGGAATCACCTTACTTCCAGATGGGCGTACTGTTCCTCTTGCAGAGACAGAGCAGTTGAAGAAGAAGCGCCAATGTTACCCAGAGTTTATTCAAGACCATCTTAACCGAAAAACAGAGAAATGTAAGGAATGAATGAGGGATCTTAGCAATCTATGCCCTCACACCCTATATTCTCCTTTTCAGGCACAGGGTTGTCGTGGAACTTGACCTGATTATCCACCTCGAACGCCCCTGTGAAGGACTGATGCGACTTTACGTCCTTGGACATGAACTTATGCATCCTTGAATCCAATGTCCATGTTCCATTGAAGGCGTTCTTCGTGCTCATTCCCACCGCTTGTACAGGACTTGTGGCAAGTACCTCAGCGATCTTCTTTGGATCCGTGATATAGCTCGCGGGGTTTGTCGAGGCGAAGTACGTATTCTCCTCTCTATCCATCTGCGTCACTGAGAAGCTTTCCGTGATATCCGCACCTATGCCGCCCCAGAAAGCATCGGATTTAATGTGCTTAAATCCCACAAGAGGAGTTTTTCCCGAATAGGTTAATCTGTTGCCCTCGACGAGGTTGAGAGGTACAGCTGAGTCATTCGCTTTTCCTGTAGCTCCAGGAATTCTGGCGGCCTTCTGTGCCTCGGCGGTCGTGGTATCCATCTCGAGATCGCCATCGCCCTGCATGTAGCTATCGTAATTCAGGGCCAGTTCCTTATCCTTTACAGATACTCCAACCTCGAAGCTGCCAGTTCCAGTCACCTTTAGATTATTGCAGAAATCCCCATCCTGGACCGGCTCTTTAATTGCTGGTGTGCCTGTTGTTATGCCGCTGACCAGAAGAGAGAATAGCAACAAAGCTATTGGTGCCGCTATCGCTGCTCCCTTCGTCCTTCTACCCCGTACTTTGATAGTACAAGGTCTTATTACAACCTTCTAGATAAAAAAGTTATTGGGGCAAGGGCAGTATTCATCATCGTAATATTCTAAGAGTAGGATATCGGTCGATATTCTTGCCGCCCGGCACTGGATAGCTTGAGACGCAGATCCCGTCTTTTCTATTAATGCAGCTGAAATCACTATAGTAGTTGCCTATTGAGCCGTTATCCCATTGATTTGAGCTATCATCGTAGGCATTCTGCCCATAGTTATCCGCAAAGCTATTTGCGTAAACGGTATTATTCATGCACCCTTCCAGCCTGATCCCAAATCCGAGATTATCCTTCACAATGTTATTGAATATCGTATTGTTGCTGGAATGAGAGAGGTATACCCCGTTGAAGTTATTGCTCACATTATTATCTCTTATTATGTTATTCTTTGATAGAACCTTAATGCCAGCTTCTGGTTCATCGCGCAAAATCCCTGGCATACCGCCGAGCATACTTCCCGAGTTTATTATCCTAAAGCCCTCAAACTGCACCTCATCAGAGGTAATAGTGACTCCACTGCCGCTGGCTGTAGCATCCAGAACAGGCATGCCTATGCCCTTGAGTGTGATTGACTTATCAACCTTCAGATGGTCATAATAAGTGCCTCCCTTGACCTCTATGATATCGCCGGGATGTGCTGCATAAATGGCGGCCTGGATGCTATCACCTGGGCCGACGCTTAATATGGCGCCCTGAGACAAAGCTATGAACAATGTGAGGATGCCCACTAGCTTGTAGATCATTAGGACTAAAATAAATTTTTTTGTTCATAGACTTTTTGCTATGATGTAGTAGTAATGCCATTTAAGCTGGCGTTATTGTAGATATGTTTGGCTATTAGAATTGTGAAGATTAAATAATGATCAAGGTTAAATATCCCTGAAGGATATATCAATAAAGAGTGATTATATGAAAATAAGTGCCCGTAATATTCTAAAAGGTAAGGTCAAGAGCATAACCAGAGGACTTGTCAGTGCAGAGGTCTCAGTCGAGCTTCAAGGCGGAGAAACAATAGTATCGGTGATAACCAAAACCTCTGTCGATAGCCTCGATCTCAAAGAGGGAAAAGAGGTATACGCAGTCATAAAGGCAACGAATGTTATGATCGCGACAGATTGAACTATGGTGAAAAGCATGGATGCCATAGACGCGATCCTCACCCGCAGAAGCATTCGCAAATATAGGGACGAACCTCTTCCGGATTTGGTGATATATGAACTTTTGAGAACGGGGATGGCTGCGCCTTCTGCAGGAAATGAGCAGCCCTGGCATTTCATAATCATCAAAGATAAAGTCACCCTCAACAGAATAACTCAGATCCATCCACATTCTCAAATGCTAAAAGAAGCCCCTGTCGCCATACTTGTATGCGGAGATCTGGCCATCGAAAAACATACTGGGTTCTGGGTGCAGGACTGTTCAGCAGCAACTGAGAACATTCTCATCGCAGCGCGTGCAAAGGAGCTTGGCGCTGTGTGGCTCGGAATCTGTCCCAGAGAAGATAGAACAAATGAATTTAGAAGGCTCTTCAATATACCAGATAATGTTGTGCCCTTTGCCCTTATAGCCCTAGGCTATCCTGCAGAGGATAAACACAGGGAGGATAGATACAACGTAGATAGGATCCATCTGGAAGGGTGGTGATTCGTATTTGTTCTCTCTTTGGTCTCTGATGGTGATCAAGATAATCGAGAATCCACCGATAGCTTGATCTTCCTCTTTTACCCTATTAGCATAGATGCAGAACCTTGCAGTGGTCTTCGATTCAGCCGGCACAATATTAAAAACTTATCGCGTGGCAAAGGATATACGCCGCGGCATTCTGCTGAAGGATATTCTTACATCCGATCTCGTTATGGAAAAGCACGGACGTGCTCTTATCGTTCCTCAGCTTGATACTAATTTGATCGTATCCTGCAGCCCAGATACGCCCATCAGATCTCTCCTGGACAAGAATTCCATAGAGATAAGCTGCGCAAGCACTCCCATCTCCAGGGAGAAAGCAATTGAAATCCTCTATAACTCAGATACCAAAATGGCTGATGTCCAGGAGACCTATAGCGCCGTTAAAGCCAGGTGCCCAGATACCTACAGCAGCTCTGGTATGATAATCGATGTCGAACTCAATGAACTTGCCTATACTATAAGCACAGGAGGCACTCCTTTTCCAGGCCTTCGCTCTGTCCTGAATCAGTTGAAGGATCTTGGTGCTGATATTTATGTGGCATCAGGAGATAGCATGCGCGGCCTTTCACATCTGGTAGATTATGGCATCAAGCCGAATCACATCTATCCGGTTGCAGCTCCTAAGCGAAAGCGTGAGATAGTATCCCTGCTGAAGAAGCAATATAGTAAAGTTGTAATGGTCGGAGATGGACTGAACGATCTATATGCCCTGGAAGCAGCTGATCTGGGAGTTCTCACAACCCAGCAGAACAACTGTCCTCCAATAAATCTCACCAAGATTGCCGATAAGGTGATAAAGGATATATTGGAACTGCCGGAATTTCTAAGGTGCACTGCAGCCTAACCTGGGGGCATTATCGTTATATCACCATATCGATCTACCTGAAATAGATTATTATTATTATTTATTCTACTAAGACAAAATACTGATATACTCTGTAGAAGTCACCATTTCCAAACAATACTAAGAAAAGTATTTATACTAATATAGTACAGTCATATCCGTCAATCTTTTGAATACCTTCGAAACTAGACAGGATTAGAAGGCATCAGGAGTAGCTTATAGATGTTCGAGGAGCTTTTAGAGTTATACAAAACAAAGTTTGCGGAAATAGAAAAGCAAAGAAAAGAAACGCAGGGGATGATCGCGCTCATAACTGCAATGGACAAGATAACTACAGAACTTGGCTCCAAGCAGCATGATGTCGAACTCCTAGGCAGGCTAATAGACCAGGTAGACCGTCTGTCAAAGGATGTTGCCGACCTGAAGAGCCAGCTCAAGGCGAGACAGGGACGGGTCGCTCCTGTCCAAGAGCAGAGCACAAGCGAGAGCAAAGCTCTTGATAACCATGCCAGGACATTGATAGATATCATCACAGAAAGGCCTGGACGATATACAACCAGCGAGCTTGTGGATATGCTCGGTCTGAATAAGACGACAGTTATCAGCGTTATGAAGCGAGCGGTGGATCTGGATCCGAAGCATGTCAAGATAACCCAGGGAAAGAGAAGAAAGCTTTATCTGGCATATGTGCCTGATGAGGACGGCCAGACAGCAGAGGCCGATTCCAGCTCTGGCGAATCAGACCGAGTGAAGCTTGAATTGATGGCCATGACATGAGGCCATCAATACCTAATACCGTAACACTATGTAAATCACCAATCTGTTAAAGGTCGCGCATAGTGTTACTTATCGTCAGCATCAGTGTGCGATCCCCCTTTTTATATTTCATAGCATAATTATCATAATATCATTATATTTATTCTGCGCGGCTTCTCCTATAATCACGGGAGATAACAAAGCTCATGTTCTGCTGGATCATCATATACTTGGGATCAGCCTTGACAGAGACGATAATCTATCATCCAGTAGGAATTGTAATGAATAGCTTTAATCAGCCCAGTGAGCCCGAAAGAATCAGGAGCTCTGAATCAGTCCTGCTGCTGGATGAAAGTTATATCCCTGCCCTTGATGGCATTGAGCGTTTCAAATATTTGATCGTCTTATACCATATCGACAGATCTCCAGGTTATGTGCCAAGGGTTCATCCGCATGGAGATCCGAATATCCCCGCGCGCGGAGTATTCTCAACTCGTAGCCCCTGCAGGCCTAACCCGATAGGCGCAACAGTAGTCGAGGTTTTGGAGGTGCGCGGAAGCAGAATAAGGGTCAAATACCTCGATGCCTTGGATGGTACGCCTATTCTGGATATCAAACCTTATGAGAAGCACTTTGATTCACCGCCAGAACAAGTATAACAAAACAGGTATAAAAAATAAAACGCAGAGGAGGCTCTGGCTTATGCCTTCTGCCTCTTTCTGTAGAAGTACCCGCCCGCGGCAACAATGAGCACAAGAGCTGCGATGCCCGGCACGAGCATAGACGCTGACTCTGGTTTGACTTGGACTGGTATTTTCATGCTCTCTGATATCACTGTATCTCCCTTGGCATCTGTGTACTTGATCTCACTGTTGATGCCGTAATCCTTGGGAGTTGCATCTGAATCTGTATCCACCCTGAATATGACAGTCTTCTCCTCGCCAGGTGCCAGATTGCCGATATATGACTGATCGTCCGTTGATGAGAACGGCTTGAAGATGCTGAGCCTTGCCACCCCATCGGTCACAGGGTCCTCACCTACGTTCTTGTATGTGACCTCAACAGGCCCCTTCTTCTCGCCCACAGCCAGTGTACCATTAGCCTTAGTTATCTCGAAGTCTGCAGCCTTTTTGACATACACTTCTATGGGGATCGACTGGTTCGCATGCTGATACCAGTATGATGTCTGGTAGCCGGAAAGCTGGCTCGTTTGTGGATCGATGCTGTTGGCGTACACCTCTACGTTGTACTGATAATCGTAGTTCAGCTTAAGCTGCAGAGGATACACACCCGCAGGCGCATGCTTCGCAATCTTTATGGTATACGTCAGCGGTGCTCCAGCCTTCTGGCCTGATTGCAAGGATTGAATCACCTGATCTCCCGATTGGACATCGATCTGAGATGTGTTTGAAATGAGGGTGCCGGTTATTGAGAGAGCAGTAGTCCTTGCTGCCTCAAGCTTTTGCTCCTGATTGGCAAGGGCATACTCAGTTGGCGTATTTGCCATTTTATCCTGCTTGAATCCCATGATCTTTCCGTTGTTCGTTAAACCCACGTAAAGCGTGACAGTATCCCCTCGGGAGAACTCGTTCGTGCCTGTGATATCCGCAGTGAACAGGGGTCCTCCGTAAGTGTACCAGTAGTTATCAAGCGCCACTGGGGGGATGTAGTTGTTCGCAGTCTCTTCAGGTGACTGGTAGGTCGTATCTGCCTGTACAGCGATCAATGATACTACTAACAGGCAGAGGCATAAGGTGAACTTCATTTTTAATCTCCTCTTGCGCTGATGAGTTTAAGGGCTTTCATGAGCTCATACTTAGCGTTCTCCATGGTTTCACGCCGGACCTCCATGCGCAGCATGAGCACAACAAACACCGTGAAGGTAGTTAGCAGGGCGAATATCACCGCCATAACGGTGACTAGCCCAAAGTTGCTGGTCAAGATAAACGGAGATGCCATTAGAGCTCCGAAACCGAACACTGTTGTCATACCAGATGCTATCAGGGCTGAGCCTATACGGCGTGAAGCAATTCCAAGCGCTTCCATAGGATCTCCAACCTTCCCCAACTCCTCGTAGAAGCGTTCCATCATCAATATGGCATACTCTGAACCGACTCCAAGGATGAGGGCGCCTAAGGTAGCAGTCAAGGGCGTGTACTTTAGGTCTGCCAAATACATTACCCCGCCCATCCAGCCGATAACTACCATCATGGGAAGTACTGGCAGAAGGGCTTTGATCGGATCTCGGTAAATGATCAGAAGCACGATAAAGATCAGCAAGAGCCCAAGCAGTGTCATCTGCGTTCTTCCTGTTGTCAAGGCCGCAATGACCGTTGTCATCACTACTGAATCTCCGGTCTCTCTGACGGATACATCTGGCGGGGGCGGATACCAGGCGATGTCCTTATCGATCTCTTTGATGAGACGATCTGTACCCTCGGCACCTAATTCAGATAATGTCTGACCTACGTTTAGATTGATGATGGCTGTATCATGACCATCCAGATATCTGTCTCGTATTGCAGCCGGCAAGCTGTTTATCAGATCCCGAGCTGTTGTCTGGTCCTGAGGCATAACGCCGCCATTTGCTTGTTTGATATAGGTGGCGATGCTTGAGGCACCTTCAATCTGGCCCCGCGAGTTCATAAGATATGTGCTGAAATCATCCATCCACTTAAGAGTATTAGGATCTGTTAGATCATCACCCTGGATAAGAAGGTTAATTGTATCTGTGCCTCCGAAGATATCGCTCATATGTCTGAAATCTATCAAAGTCGGCATGTCCGAGGGCAAATAGTTCTTGAAATCAGTATCCACAAGAACCTGGGTATCTGCATAGGTCCCTATGAGCGACAACAGGAGTGCAAGAGCCAGCACGAACTGCCATCTTTGGATACAAAACATTGCGATCTTCTCTATAGTCAGCCCGATAGCAGTCTCCTTTGGTACATTGAGTCCCGATTCCTTCTCGATATCTCTCTTCTTCGAAGATCCTCTCCTCTCGATTATCTGAAGGAAAGTTACGCCTACAAAGAGCGCTGAAAGGTAGCAAAGAAAGAGCCCAATAAGACAGGTCAGCCCGAAGTCGCGGGTCATAGGGACTGATGAAGTCATGAGTGAGACGAACCCCATAGCAGTTATGATCAGGGCTATCATGACAGGAATTGAGACGTGGTTGACAGTCTCTATTACTGCTTTAACTGAAGTCTGACCTTTTGAGAACTCCTCATCTATTCTATTATGGAACTGAATAGCATAATCTATGCCGATTCCGATAAGCACAGGGAAGGCTGACATGGATACCATGGTAAAGGGTATATGTAAAAACCCCATGGCTCCAAACGTCCAGATTATCCCCAGGAATACAATAGGTATAGGCAAAAGCGGCCATTTCACATGCCTGAAGGTGAGCAGCAAGGCCAAGATCATCAAAATTCCTGCTAAACCGAGAACTGGACCGTTGCTGTCATTTATATAACTCATGATAGATGTCATGAGCGCAGCTCTGCCTGTAACGGTGACTCCGATATCAGGCGGGAAATCAGCCATTTTTACCTGTTCGTTTGTTTCTGCATTAATCTCATTTAGTTGAGCATCAGTAATAGACACAGGCAGCTCAATTGAGATCATCGTATGCCTTTTATCAGGCATCATGGCATTTACGATTCCAGCATTTTCAGGACTCGAAAGAATCTCGTTTATCCTATCCTCGGAAGGAATATCCCTAACGCCAGTCTGGATCTTCTCAGAGTTGGCCACAACATCGGCAATGCTCTGCACTCCGATCACTTCCGTTGGCTCCTTCATCTTATCCGAGAATCGCAGCATAGCCTTCAGGGTTTCAGGCATTGTTATGCCGTCACCTTCAACGAGAACTGCGATGGATTCAGTTCCAAACTTTTCAACATAGAGGTGATCGTAAAGCTGATAGAGAGGCGAATCCTTTCCCACCATGCTTTCCGTATTCATTCCTTGTGCTTCTATCTGCGTTGCATAATGGATGGAAGCGACTGTAAGAAGCACTGCAGCTGCTATGATTATTATTGGGTTTCCGGCAATCCACTCTCCAAGCCTTTCCACACTTTTCATGAGGTCACCTAGCAATGCTTTGCGTTCGGGTCTTATCGGACGTTCGAGAACATGCGAAAAGTACATAAAACTTGTGGTCTATTCCTAAGCGATGAACAGGGACGACAGAGAGGCATTGAAGAAGCATATCGTAGATGCATGCGTTAAGGCTGCCAATGCAAAAGGGCTCAGCGACGCATCTGGCGTCCTCAGGGGCACAATCTTTCTGGCACTTGAGCCAATGTCCATGGATCAGCTTGTGGAGGAGACAGGGTATAGCAAATCCACGGTCAGTGCAAACATGGGCATTCTGGAAAACTTGGGGATGGCTAAACGCATCGTCATACCGGGTGATAAAAGGTATTATTACGCTCCCGTAACTGATACTGATTCTCTTAGAACAGTTATGCTTGCAAATATAAAAAATGAGATTCAGCTGATACTTGATGCTCTAGATTTGACTGAGAGGGACCTAAGGGGGCACGAGCCAGATACGCAAAGTTTCAGGGATAAATTAAGCAAGATAAGACGTTTTTATGAGCAAACTCTGAAACTTATAGATTTGATGGCCAGGCATACGATGGATGAGTTGATCGAGCTTCTCGAAAAAGATAACTGAGATACTTTTTTAACGTTGTTCCAGGTATGCTTCTATACTCATCAAGCTCATAGAATGCTTTATCAATCTCATCTCTAGAGAAGCCAAGATCGATGAGGAACGTATTCATATCGCAGTCCGTACTTATACCTGTCATGTTTATACGTATGATTCTCTGTTATTTTAAATCCGCTCGCAAGGGTTATCTCCTGAATCGATCTTCCATACCTAGAGGATATAGAAATGAGCACTAAAGCATTGTTATGTCTGATTGCCCTGATAACACTTCAATTGAGTCCCTGCCTTGGAGAGTATCAGACATTTCCTATCTGGCATTACAATGCCTCCCTGGATCTCGGCAGCAAGAACACGACAGTAGAGACTCGGCCTGTGACCTCAGATGATTACGGTACAGTGCATTCATTGTTCTTCCGAGGCAGTTCGGCTGCAGATTGGGGGTCCATCTATCTCATAGATAGCAGTAATCCATCCTATTCTGTGCCGATGGAGGACACGCTCAGGTCGCTTATGATGCCGTCATGCAAGGCTATCAGGATAAATCCCGGAGACATCGGCAGCCAAAGGGGACTTGTAGCAATAGGCGAGGCCAGAGTGGAGCACGGATTCGGCCAGAACTGTTACGGCGGCATAGTTCAGCTTGCGTCGCTGGGAGCAAACGAGAACACATTCTTCGTGGTTATTGGCCATTTCACAAACGAATCGCTCAACCAGCGTTTCGTTAAGACCGCAAATATCAATTATTCCGGATGAACTAAGCCCTGCTTCTCTCGGGCTAAGTATTTCCGCAAGCATTATTTAGTCCTATATCTTTTAGGCATGGGGGTTTGATGAATGAGGTTAGTAATATTAGTTGTAGCAGTAGCCACATTGATGCTTACTGCCATACCTGCAATAGGCGCACAGAAGGTCGTATCGCTCCGAGACTACAATGTATCTCTGGATTTCGGCAATAAGGAGGTCACAGTCGAGCCTATGCAGTCCAGCTCGACAATGGATACAATACTTCACTCCATAACCTTCAAGGGAGATAATGATACCGATTATGCCACTGTATATCTCTATGAGTATCAAACACCTCAGATGTTCGATCTAAATGATAGATTATGGACCCTAATGAAAATCTCCTGCGCTATGGTCGATATCAAACAAGCCACGGTATCGGGAATGAGCGGGTTCATAGGCACAGGGAAAGCAAGGGTTGAACACGGCTTTTCCAAACAGGTCTGTTACGGCGGCATAGCTGCACTGCCATCAGGCGCGGTCGCACAGAGAGATTTCGCAATCCTAGCTCACTTTACCGATGAAGCTCTGAACGCGCAGCTTGTGAAGACTGCACAAATAGAGTACACTGGTAAGATAGTTAAGATCTAGGCTTAAATCTAGCCTGAGGCATTCAGGCGGCCGACAATAGCCATTGTCACATCCTGAGTCTTGCAGCTGCCCCCAAGATCTGGGGTAAGTATACCTTCATCCAGGGACCAGTTTGCCGCCGCATCTATCCTTTTTGCCTTTTCTGGAAAGCCGAGCCAGCTCATCATCATTGCCGCGCTTCTGATTGCGCCGACGGGATTGGCTATGCCCTTTCCTGCAATATCCGGCGCGCTTCCGTGAATAGGCTCGAATAGCGCTCGACCGTCGCCAATATTTGCACTGGCGCAAAGTCCAAGGCTTCCAACTATGCCCGCGGCCTCATCGCTCAGAATATCTCCGAAGAGGTTTGTCGTCACGATAACATCGAACTTTTCTGGTCTCACTATTAGGTTGTATGCTGCGGCATCGACATACATATCGTCATATGAAATGCCGCGATCTTCTGCTACATTCTCGCATGTCTTCAGGAAAAGACGATCGCTCCCCAGAACATTGGATTTATGGACGATGGTAAGTTTCCGACGGTTTGCAGCAATATCACAGGCTTTCTCGGCGATCCGTTTAGAACCAAAGTGTGTTATGACCCTGGACGTTCTCGACTCTTCCTCTCCAAGCTCTTCTATCCCTGAGTAGAGCCCTTCGGTATTCTCTCTTACTATTATCATGTCCACATGCTTGCTGTTAAAGGGCCTAATATTTGCATAGAGATCAAGTCCCTTCCTGATCCTCAGAAGAACGCTCCTGTAATTAGGGTCCGGTGGAGTTGTTATAGCCCCGAAAAGGATGCAACTGCATTCCTTTATCGTTTCAAAATCCTCATCGCCCATAGCAGCGCCTGTGCGCTTCCATCTGCCAAAACCAATCTCTACTGGAACCTCGTCTATATCAGCGTCAACTGCATGAAGAACAGCCAAAGCGCTCTCTATCACTTCTGGACCTATGCCGTCTCCTCTTACAATTGCTACTCGTTTCCTCTTATGGCGCTCACCAGACATCTTATTGCCTCAGCTATTTTCCAGGGGCCGTCACCCCAATGTACAACAACCCCCTGAAATCCATTCTTTTTAATCAACCCTCGTCTCTCAGAGCGGCAGCATCTCGTTATAAAAGGCCCTCCAGGCTCAAGGCTGCTTAGAGGACAAATATTTACGAAATCGTAATCCCCTCGCTGTGATGTTGCCAGAAAGATCTCCCTTGATATTTCACACCCGACGATCCTCGGATGATCGTGTACAACCTTATCAGAATCCAATGATCTGCCGAGACCAGAAGCGCGGCATGGGTAGTAAACGCAGTCGCAATTAAACATTCGCAGGTCGAGGACTCTCGGTCTGAACTTCACTGTTAGATCTCCCAGGACTCCGCAATGCTCCAATCTATCGATTACGTGCATAAGCCAGGGCGGATCAGGAGGAAGCACATCAAGAATTTCAATGTTCAGGATTGCATTTAAATCAGGCTCATGAACGAAGGTTATGTGCTCATCCGGCCCCTGAAATATCACTGTATTCACAACGCCACTACATATACTGCTTGCAAGTTCTATCAATCTTGCCCGATCTCTCGTATCCACCCTAGTAGGGTATTCAACTATCTGGGAGCCTGAGGCAATCAGCTCCATCTTTTCAACAGTCCGCATGAAGCCTACGCCGCTGCTGCTCACGCTGTAGAGCCTGGGGCCGTCCCTAAATAGCATATACTGCGTTGAGAAGTAGATCGGCTCACCAGGCCGCTCTTTGTCCTTCACACCTACTAGCTTATAATCCTCGGGAAAGATCATGGTAATTTCTGCCTTATGTCAGTCCTACATTAGTTAGTCCTACGTTGATTAGTCAAGCGTTATGCTTGGGTCATGCATTTGCTTTCTTCTATGAGCCACTAGCCCACCGTCCTGAAGTATTTTGAGCAGAAAATCCGGAAGCTTTGTTCCCTGGATGGTTGAATCTCCAACCCTGACGGTTCCTATTGCGAGATCTATCTCAATCTCGTCCCCTTCTGAACAGCTCACATTGGCCTCGACAAGCGGCAGGCCAATGTTTATTGCATTTCTATAAAATATCCTTGCGAACGATTTTGCAACTACTACCGAAACGCCAGCCTCCTTGAGAGCCAGAGGCGCTTGTTCTCGCGATGATCCGCAGCCGAAGTTGCGTCCGGCCACTACCACATCGCCCTTTCTGACCTTCGAGGCAAACTGCGGGTCCAGCCCTTCCATGACATGCTCTGCTAAAGTTGAGAGATCTTTGGTCCTCAGATATTTGCCAGGAATTATGACATCAGTGTCCACATCATCTCCAAAGACCCACGCCCGACCCTTGATCATGCAGCAGAGATTCACTGCCTCTTTATTTGGATCTTCCGCTCCCAAAAGTATATTATGTTTACAGGCCCGACCATTATTGTTGATTTGGAGGTGGTATGGCTGCTTGAGATTGAGGATCTATCTGTCAGCATCGGTGGAAAACAAGTTCTCAAAGATGTCAACTTAAGAATAGGCCGAGGCGAGACCCACGCACTCTTTGGGCCAAATGGGACGGGCAAGACGACGCTTCTGAATGCCATCGCCGGCATTCCTAGGTATGTTGTTGATAGCGGGAGGATCGTTTTCAAAGGAGTAGATATAACCCATAAGTCAATGGATGAGAGGGCGAGGCTTGGTATTGGCATGGCCTTCCAGCGTCCTCCTGCAATACGCGGCCTGAAGCTCAAGGATCTTATTAAGATCATCAATCCCAAAGCTGATTTAAAAGCCATTCTAAAAGAGATGGACTTTGAGACGTTCGCAGATCGTGATGTCAACCGCGGCTTCTCTGGCGGAGAGGTGAAAAGGTCCGAGATGGTTCAGCTTTTGGCGCAGCAGCCTGATTTCGTTATGCTTGATGAGCCTGACTCCGGTGTAGATTTGGAGAATATAAAGCTCATTGGCAATGCCATAGACCAACTGACTCAGAAAGATCAGAGACCGAGCTTGAGGGCTAAATCGGGGATAATCATAACGCATTTCGGCCATATCCTCGACTACACTAAGACAGACAGGGCGCATGTGATGCTTGGTGGAACAATAGTTTGCAGTGGAAACCCGACAGAGATTTTACAGCAGATAAAGAAGAGTGGATATGAGGGGTGTGTAGCATGCCTGTGTCCGACATAGAGGAGAGAGCTCAGAAAGCACGCGAAAAGAAGGCGATGTACGGCCCAGATGTATCTCTGGAGAGCTATGAATCCGAGGCAAAGCCTCACGCAGTTGTTGAGGGCCCTGAGGATCTTCCATCGGAGGTTAAGAAGGCCGCGCTCGACGTAGGTGTCAAACTTGATTCTGAAGAATCGGGAGCATTCGTTCAGATGGACCAGACGCCTGTTATCGCCAAATCCCTCTTCGAAGGTGTGGAGATCCTGGATACTGCCACTGCACTAAAAAAATATGACGGCCTTAAGGATTACTGGTGGAAGCTCGTAAGCCCAGATGCAGACAAATATGTTGCAGACGTGGCAAGATCGCCGCCTGCTGGGTACTTCATCCGTGCCAAGAAGGGCACTAAAACAGTTTTTCCAGTCAAGAGCTGTCTGTACTTGGGCACAACCAACCTAAACCAACGCGTCCATAACATCATTATAGCAGAGGAAGGATCAGAGCTGCATGTCATAACCGGCTGTACAACCCCATCGCATGTTCAACGCGGCCTACATATCGGAGTCTCGGAGTTCTTCATCAAGAAGGGAGCGCACGTTAGCTTTACAATGATTCATAGCTGGGGTAAGGAGGTCGAGGTGAGGCCGAGGACTGGAATATACATCGATGAGGGAGGCTCTCTTTCGAATAACTACATTTGTCTAAGACCGGTGAAGACGCTTCAGACATTCCCAACAGCCACCCTCGCCGGACGGGGAGCCGTGGCCAGCTTCAACACCGTAATCTACTCCAGTATGGGAAATATCGATGTGGGAAGCAATGTAATTCTCAATGCACCCGAAACAAGCTCCGAATCCATCTCGCGTGTAGTCTCAGTTGGCGGCGAGGTTATAGCTCGAGGCAGGATGACCGGCATGGTTCCCGGCGCGAGAGCGCATTTGGAATGTGTTGGATTGCTTCTATCTGAAAAGGGCCGCATCTACTCTATACCAGAGCTTGATGGAAGAGCCAAGGACCTGGATATGTCCCATGAGGCGGCCGTTGGAAGGATCTCTGAGGAGGAACTCGAGTATCTCATGGCAAGAGGGCTTTCATCTGAGGAGGCTACTAGTGTAATAGTCAGAGGCTTCCTGGATGTGGAGATAAAGGGTCTTCCAGAAGAGCTAAGACAGGAGATCAGAAATATTACTCAAAGGGAGGATCTGCGAGGAGCATAGTCCTTCCTTTGCAATTTCTTTTATAGCGGCCTGGTTTTATATTGCAAATATCGATCTCTTGTGACCTCTAACCATGAATCTATTTTTGGGCAGTTTCAGCCTCTTCCTTGTTGACCTGCTGATCGGCCATAAGGGCTTCCTGCGATATCTTTTGTCCAGTGAGCATTGCCTCCATATCCTGACCGAACTCTTTATCGGTGCTGTTGTTAAAGATACTATTGCTTCCTACCTTTTCCACTGGGGAAAACTCAGCCTTAGATGGAGAGCAGTATCTCTCAGGCAACTCACTGCCTATATTTATCCTCAACGATTCTAGGAAGCTTAACTTCATTAGGTAAGGCATATCTTCATCGAAGAATATGATTGCCACAGTGTTATTTGCAGGCTGATAGACCACAAATGTCATGTTATCCAGCACGGCCCAAAGTGCCTTTTGGCCGGAGATGTTCATTGGCGTCAAGTTATAATTGGCCTGAGCCATTTCTGGATCGAATGCATTCACGCTCTCGCGAAGCCCTGATGGCGTGAGACCTTCTTTTATCTCACAGGGATAAAGCAAATGCAGACCTACTTTGCTACCGTTCAGCAACAGACTCATTATCACGTCTTCACCCTGAGAGTAGTTGTCTTCTGTTAAGGTCCCTGGAACCACGGATGCCTCTGCAGGTATACAAAAGCTCACATTTGCATAATTTCCGATATCCATACTATGGCATGCCGGACTGGCACCTTGACATTGGGCCGTCGCAAGGCATATAAAAAATACAAAGAGCAACTTAGAGAGCGCCACTGGGCTGCCCCTTTTGTAGTATGTGATCATCTCTACCTCCCTTAATATCTAAGTCTATATTTAGTTAGGACCGTTCTTAGGATTAATTAATTTTTGGTTGCTTATATAGCCCTCTATGGATCGATCTCTAACAGATGCCTCGATATTGTAATATACTAGAATACAGGCTCTGAAATGCATTCAAACTCCAAAACGTTCAAGATCTGAATAACGTTCAAAGTTGGAAAGGTGCTTTGCTTGAGGATAAAATCACTGGCTATTTACTATCTGCTATTCGTTATGGCACTCGCAGCAACCGCCACTGGTAGTGTGGTTGTAAATGAAATGGAACTGAATCCGCCTGATGGCGGATTGAATTGGGTTGAGCTTTACAACAGCGGCAACGATAGCGTTGATATAAGCAATTGGAGCGCCACAATAACCGATGGCGGCTGGGTCGGCAAGATGATAGTGCCTGCGGGAACGATAATTCCTCCAAACGGATTTTACGTTCTGAACGGCAACCAGCAGTGGAATCACGACAACGGCGGCTTTGTAACCCTTTACTCGGAATCTGGGGCTATTATTGATAAGACCCCTTATAGGACGGATCCTCTCCATAATGACCTCACGTGGGGAAGAAATCCCGATGGGCATAACACAAATACTAACGGTGATTGGGGATTCGCCTATGCTACCAAGGGCAGATCAAATCAGGTTTAAGCAAAGATCTGCTTCAGAAAAGATCTATATTGCGTTAGCAAAAGATATCGATATTCGCAAGGAGTGGAGTTCATATGAGTTCAATCATTAAAAAGATGCTTCTGGCATCGCTTGTTGTACTTTTGGCAGGCAGCCTTGGACTTTGCGCTGTGGTTGTTAATGAGGTGGAGCTGAGCCCTCCTGATAACGGCACCAAATGGGTGGAGCTTTATAACACAGGCGATGCGGCGGTAGACCTCACAGGCTGGACGGTTACGATCATAGATGGACCCTGGACAGGGCCGATCGGACTAAAAGGGTCAATTGACCCTAAGGGATTCTATGTCGCAGAGGGCGACCCTAGATGGGACCAGAGCATAAACGGAACTGTATCCCTCACGGATAGTGCCGGCAATTTAGTTGATAAGACACCTTCCTTTAGCGATATAAGCCATAACGACTTCACATGGTCCAGAATACCAGATGGCAAGAATACGGGCACTACTACCGACTTCGCATTTGTAATGGGCACAAAGGGCAGATCCAATAGCGGGCCCGGAGGAAAAATCGTTCTCGGCTCTGTTCGTTGAAACCAGTTAGTTCGTCATAATAATAACTGAAGCCTATATCCTCAGGATATAGGCATTTCCTCCCTTAAAGCTTCTTCTATAATCGTTCTTGTAGACGGCGCCTGTGATATCTCTTTTCGAGATGGTTATCGTATACATCCTATCTCCCTCCAAGTAGAAGGTCGATATGCCATCCATTGTGTCATCGGCCATATCGCTGCTGTAGAATGCACCATCGACGTATACGTCATAGCCCTTCACTTTTTCAGATTCTACGGTTATCTTTGCTTTTCCGGGCAGCGATGCCCTTACATCAACCGGTACACTGGATGGTTTCTCTACCGCAGGCAGAACATCCAGCATCACGGCGCTTGGGTGGTTATCTGAAACTAGAAGGAGGAAGATCCTGCCGATCTCATCAACATCAATCATCATATTATAATAGCCAGAAAAAAGGTCATACCCTTTATGGGAAGTAATGCCTTTGCTGTAGGAAATCCTGTAGATATCTGCGTGGCCTTCCCTTGGCATATAGGCAACAAGATCAACCCTATCGCCCTGATGTATCTGAATGTATTGCTTCCATATTGCGTTGCTACTGGTATTATTCCCAGTTTTAACTATGGCATTATCCCTGACCCACAGCTCGCTGGATCTGGCATGGGAAGTGTACTCTGAATATGGAACCTCTTCGCTCCCAAGATAGAATGCCTGGGGCTCTTCGCCTGAGATATCAAAGGGTAGTAGATTCGGAAGAATCGAATCCTGGCCTTTGGTTATCGAGGAATTATCATTCCATGGCACCTCAGTCCATGCACTCTCGGAGGTGTAGGCCGGCATAAGAAGGGATATTACCAATAATATCAATATAGTATAATCCAGCTTATTCATACCTGGCGCATCTATCTCTTGGTTAATGATTCTGTCGCGATAGAGCCTCGCGGTAAAAGACCGAGGCTGTCATAACATCCCCCAGACCGACGGTTATCCTGGGGTGCATCACAGATTGAGATGGAACTATGCAGATATTATCATCATTTGATTGTAAATACGCTCCTCGGCCTGACCGCTTTGCGCCAGACCGGCAAAACTCCTCAACAATTGATGCCCCAATGGGATTTATCTTGCCTGATAACGGCTTCATAACTATTCCAGTAGCAGCAAGCGTTGCAGCTACATCTGCCCCGTAGGCCAGAGACTCTACTTCCTCATCAGGACTGAGTATATCATGAATTACGCTTAGTATGTAATCCCTAGTGTGGACGCAGATCCTTGCAAATTTGAACTTTGAGCGCAGACCCTGTACAGCGCCAAGAACACCTCTCCAGCCGGGCACGAAGCTGTAAATCGTCGCCAGCTCATCCTCATTCATTCCCACGCTATCGGACTTGAGGCGTCCCAGCAGATACATCATTGCCTCAGGCCTCTGGAAGTTCCCCATCTCAGCATGGATGAATAAATCCGGCTTGCTCTCCTTCCAAGAGCCGATTTGATCGATCCTTCTATCAAGAAGCTTCCTATAATCCGATAAAGGCACGAGATGGAAACCCCCAACCAAGGCTCCCTCCACTTTATCAATATTATCTCTACAGTAAGCATCGAAATCAGGATCGGTATAGATCCTTCCGTTCAGCTCATCGTAGGTCGCTATAAGCCTGTTCTCCCTTGGGGAGGCAATCTTTTCGCTAGAAACGCTAGCAGCCGCACCCTTTTCGAACTGAAGAACGAAGTGAACAGGACCCTCATCATCCCTAATTGCCTCGACCGGAGAAACAAGCTCACCTTTCTTCGGAACTTTAATATTCGGATCCAGCAGAGACGACAGCTTTTTTGTGAGCGCAGGAACATTTAGAACAGGCTCAGCTCCCTGGGCAGCCATTGCATTCGCCATGTTGCCTGCATTTCCTCCGAGCCGATCAGTCCATGTGAATATGCCTTTGATTATGCCTGCAACCTCGGGATTATCGATGAGCAGCTCAGTTCCCGATCCTGTTTTCATACAGAAAAGAAGCCCCGAGAAAAAATCATCCATACTTGATATGATCTCTGGAAGCGCGAGCGTTGGCTTTACACCCATGCGGCTGATCAGCTCGGATATCTCGTTTCCGTTTATGCTGTGTACGGCATCTAAGTTCACATTGTAGGCGCAGATAATCTTCAACTTAATCTCACCGCAGAAATTAAATTATATTTCCCAACGTTCAAAGCTCTTTTGGATAATAGAAATCATTTACAGGTTAAAAGAGCCTGATAGTGCTCTTCAGGATGAATAATTTTCATATGTTACGTTCATGTATCAGAGGCTTTAATATTACAAAAAATAGCGTACATTAATAAAACCTGATATAGCCATTATTCTTATATTTTAAAGTAAGTTAACGAAAAGGTATACTACTGTGGCGGCACTGAATTTTTAGCTGCCGTAATGAAATCAAAGTGCTTGAGCACAGCCTGCATCTCATTTAGGCGTACAGGCTTCGCAAGGTAACCATCCATACCAGCCTCGGTACACTTTTCCATTATATCGGGAAGCAGATATGCTGTGAATGCAATTATCTTCGGCCAATCCTTCCAACGCTTACGGATCTTGCTGGCCGCCTCAAGTCCATCCATTTTGGGCATCACTATATCCATGAGCACTAGGTCGTATGGCTTCATTTCAAGTGCCTGTAAAACTTCAAGACCATTTAGAGCTACATCCGCCTTATATCCTAAGCGCTCGAGCATCAGCAGAATGACCTTTCTGGTTGTCGCGTCATCTTCGGCAAGAAGTATTCGTAGATGGCTAAAGCTAACGCTATTATTCACCATTACACTGAACCCGGTTTTCTTTTGAATGAGCAATTATATAAAGTTAATCTTAAAACGAATAACAAAAGGCTTATTTGAATCATTCTTATATTGGATATATTTATTAAGGCGGTATGATAATAAAAGTGTCGAGAGAGGAAATATGCCCTCTCACTTAAGGAACTAGCCGCATCCGGTCCCTTGGGAAGATCACAGCATCCCGAATGTTCTCCAAGTTGAGCATCGTCATAACAAGTCTGCTTAATCCCAAACCCCAGCCAGCATGCGGAGGCATGCCATACCTAAAGGCTCTCAGGTAAAACTCAAAGCCAGCAGGATCTAGCCCCTTCTCCTTTATCCTTTTCACAAGGAGATCATAATCATGTACCCTCTGTGCACCGCTCGCAAGCTCCATCCTGGGGTGCATCAGATCAAAGCCTCTGCAGACCTCAGGTTTATCCTCATAAGGCAGTGTATAATACGGCTTTATTGACGAAGGCCAATCTGTCAGGAAGTAATGCTCTCCTATGGTTTTGCCAAGTAACCTCTCGGTCTCTGTATCCAGATCATCGCCCCACTGCATCTGAACATTGCCTTTTTCGCGGGCCAGCTCAAGTGCCTCCGTATAGGTTATTCTTCTGAAAGGAGTCTTCGGAACCTCAAGATCCAAGCCAAGCACGCCCAATTGGCGTTTGCAGTTTTCTGTTACATATCTATAGGCTCTGACAATTGCACCTTCAAGCAGATTCATAACATCCTTATCATCCGACAAGCTGACCTCGATGTCTATAGATATTGCCTCATTCAGGTGCCTTCGAGTATCGTGTTCCTCAGCCCTGAAGATGGGTCCTATCTCAAACACCCTGTCCATTCCAGCTGCCATAAGCATCTGCTTGTAAAGCTGAGGGCTCTGGTTGAGGAATGCTTCGCGCTCGAAGTAGCTTATGGGAAACAGATCTGTTCCACCTTCAGTCGCAGCTGCAACAATCTTGGGCGTGAAGACCTCAGTAATCCCTTGACTATAGAAGTAATCCCTGATGCTTCTAAGAACAGCGCTCTCAATCTCGAAGCCGGCAAGTATGCAGGGTCTTCTTATATCCATAAAGCGCGAGTCAAGGCGCGTATCAAGTTCGCAGTCTACTTTACCTGTCGTATCAAGAGGCAGGGGAACCTCTGCGGTGCTCAGGATTTTGATTTCCGATGGAATTATCTCAAAGCCCCTGGGGGCCTTGGGTTCAGCCTTCACGGTTCCTTTCACAGTAACAACGCTCTCTCGGCTCAGGGATCGGACCATATTGAACAGTGCCCTATCAACCATCTTTTTGACAAGGGTAACTTGTGCAATGCCTGTACGATCGCGCAGCACAAGGAAACATACTCCGCCAAGATCGCGTACCTCATGTGCCCAACCCGCTAGAGATACTTCAGCTCCATTCATATCCGGGGTTATATCGCTTGAGTAATGAGTTCTCAGGATCAATTTATCTCACCCTTTCAAGAAGGGTCTCCTTATATAAAAGCAGTCTGGCGATGTGTACAAAAAAACAAATAAGATAAGATACAATAAATTTCAATCAGCCACTAATCAGCTCGACCTTTTTTTAGAGAGGCAGGGCAATTTGGTCAGTAAATTGGGTAGGGACGGCATAGCATGGGCTTGATTGAAAGAGTATCTACAGGGGTTTCAGGGCTAGACGAGATGATTGAGGGCGGCCTTCCTGTGCCATCCCTGATACTGCTCGCAGGAGATGTGGGCTCAGGTAAGACAACCCTTTGCAACCAGTTCCTATGCAGAGGTGCAGAGCTTGGCGAGTCAGGGCTCTACTTCATGACCTACGGAGGGCCGCCCGAATGGGTAATTAAATTCATCTCAACTTACGAGTTTGTTGAGAAGAGGTATTTTGGAAAAGAGATAAAATATATCGACCTGGAAAAAGTAATCGAGTCTGTGAGAAGCGCCGATGATATGTTATATTCGATCCAATCGGATTTGGAGAGATTTCAATGTAGACGTGTGGTGATCGACAGCCTCTCGGTCATAGAGGTGGCTCTCGAAGGGGATTTCAGACGATTTCTTCTTAAGCTCTCGACCATTATTAAGGAGCACAAGGCTGTTGCATTGATCACAGGCGATTCAATGCCAGGCACACCTTATCCTATTGAGATGGCGAGGGCGGCAGATGGAATAATACTTCTGCAGAACGCCGAAGTCAATATGGTAAGGAGAAGGTCCATTGAGGTTCTAAAGATGTGCGGCACATCTCACCATCTGGGGAAGAACGCGGTAGATATATCAGTTAAGGGGTTAACGGTATATCCAGGTTTATAGATATGGCTCCATCAGCAGAGGATCTTCTCAGCCAGGACGAGTTCTGGGCATTCTCCTTTATCCTAGGATGGGTCCTGTTCAACTGGCCTCTTCTCACGCTCACCGTGGGCAAAACCCTATTTGGCGTCCCGCTTGTATTGGTGCAGGTAGCCGCAGTCTGGCTGCTAATAATTCTGCTGATGTATCTATTTGATAGGGGGCATAGTGATAGGGGGCATATGGATTGATCGGCCCGAATATAGCTCTCATATCTCTAGTACTGTATCTCCTGCTGCTCTTCGGGATAGCCCAATATGCAGTCAGGCAGAAACTCTTCGGCAAAAGTGTGGTTTCAAACCCTTACGTCTACGCACTGTCGCTATGCGTATATGTCTCTGCCTGGACGTTCTACGGCTCTATTGGAAGAGCAGCATCTACGGGTCTAGAGTTTCTGCCTATCTACCTGGGACCAACCCTGGCAATGCTTCTGGGCTGGGTTCTCATCAGAAAGATGATTCGCGTCTCAAAGGAGTTCCGTCTGACCTCCATCAGTGATTTCATAGGTTTCCGCTATGGCAGGAGCTATACCATCGGAGCCATAGTCGCCATCTTTAGCCTGGTGGCAATAACACCTTATGTAGCTCTACAGCTCATCGCCATCTCCACATCGTTAGATATTCTTAGCGGGCAACATCTGTTTTTTTCGGGAATGGTAATAGAAAGGAAACTGGTAGTAGCCGTACTTCTGGGGGCCTTTGCTATCCTATTCGGGGCAAGACACCTGGACCCTATGGAGCATCATGAAGGGCTGATTGCAGTTGTTGCCTTTGAGTCGATGATCAAGCTTATAGCATTCCTGCTCGCCGGAATCTATGTCACATATGGCATATTCGGAGGCTATGGAACGATACTTGATAAGATTGCCGTACGCCCTGAATATTCAGGTCTAACAGATGTTGATTACACCATGTGGTTCTCACTAACACTGATATCCTTTTTTGCAATTCTATTTCTTCCGAGGCAATTCCATGTCATGGTTGTTGAGAACTCAGAAGAGGCACACATTAAGAGGGCGATGTGGCTTTTTCCGCTCTATCTTTTGCTGATGAATATCTTCGTACCCGCAATAGCCTGGGGCGGAATCATTTTGAATGCTCCTGGGCTCAAAGATGCCTTTATAATCACTATACCATATGCACATGGCCAGGACCTTCTAGCTTTATTCATATTCTTGGGCGGCGCCTCTGCTGCGACCGCCATGATTCTCGTCGAATCGGTTGCAGTTGGCACTATGCTGCTTAATGATGTTGAGCTGCCCTATCTTCTGAGACGCATAGGCGGCGGCAGGAACCTCCCTAGCCTTCTGCTCAACATGAGGCGTCTGAACATACTTCTTGTTGTTCTCCTTGGTTATCTCTACTCCCAGGCAGTGGAATACCTTAGCCTGGCGGATATAGGCATAGTCTCCTTCCTGGCAGTTAGCCAGTTTGCACCTGCCGCTCTGGGAGGGCTTTATTGGAAGAAGGGCAGCAGAAAAGGCGCCATAGCTGGTCTCGCTACAGGCTTTCTTCTCTGGATATATACCGCTCTAATACCGACGATAGCTGGGGAAGGATGGCTTTCAGAAAACCTCGTGAAGAACGGGCCATTCGGAATATCTCTTCTCAAACCTACCGCCCTTTTAGGGATGAACCTGGACATATGGACGCATTCCCTCTTCTGGTCGCTTCTGGCCAACTGCATCCTGTATGTGCTTATATCCCTGATGTCCAGACCGAGTGCCGATGAGGCTGCCCTCACTGATCAATTCATCGATATATACCAGAAGAGAACTAGCATCTCGCAGGTCGATATGGGGAATATTAAGCTTGGGACCGTCGATGAGTTAGAGACTACTCTCGCACGATATATTGGCGAGGAGAGGGCCAGGCTTCTTGTAGATGCTGACCTGGAGCGCCTTGGAACTACTCGCGAGAGGATTGATGCTAAACGGCTATTAGAACTTTGGAGACAGTTCGAGAAGACATTGACGGGCTCCATCGGGTCCTCGGCTGCAAGGATGATCGTTGAGGATACGGTCCCAATAAGACCTGTCCTTGAGGCTGCTGAAGCCACACAGTCCGCATATGTGCTGAAATCTGGAGAGATGTACATTGCGCCAGATAAGGCATATGAGGTCTTCAAAGATCAGATAACCCACGGCATAGAGGGGCTCTGCGTAACTCGCCAGGATCCGGAGGAGGTGCGGGTAAGATGGGGATTCAAAGAGACGCCCATAATCAAACTCAGCCAAGAGAAAGGGGACGATCGATACATCTCTCCAACGAACCTGCCCCTATTATTCATGACTATCAGGTCATTTATTGAGTCGAGCAAAAATAGCATAGTGCTTATAGACAATATAGAGTATCTTGTGAATAAGAATGCTGGAATAGTTCCTGAAAGAGATGTGCTCGACTTCGTCTACGAGATAGAAACCCTCTCCAAAGGGACTCGCATGCTTTTAGCTGAAAGGCGCGAGTTTGTCCATAAAGATCTGCCAAACGATGTAAACGAGGTCAAGGAGCTTTTATTTACTCTGGGACCTTTATCTGGGTACCTCTTCAAGATATTCTCAGAGGCTATGCTGTCAGGACTCAAAGAGCCGATAAGAAGTCAGGTAGTGGATGAGGTGAATACGCTCATATCCTCTGGCACCCTCTTTGAAGAGGCCAAGGCAGCGCCTCGGGATGAATCAACGCTCGCATGTGAGCCTGATATGCGTGAGGCCGTAAGATCGAAAGAATCTGATATAAAAATAAGCTCTGGACTTGTGCTTACGCGTCGCGGTTTCTTCATTGCAATACGAAGGTTAGCAAGGATTATCAAGAAATATGATCAAAGCTTTGATCTCATGTCCTCCGTGATCGATCTCATGAAAAGCTATGGCAGAAGCCCTTACGAAATTGCCCTTATTCCTGGAACAACCTATGTGGTTGAGGAGGAGAATCCGGGGCGGGGCTTCAAACTTTTCGCCGAGCTTGTTAACCACGAAATGGATGGTCTATGCATAAGCAGATCCAATCCGGATTTGTTAAATGAGAGATATAACATACCCATTGAAGCAGTCATTTGGCTCACACAGAAAAGCGAACCAGGGCGCAGAGCAGTTGATCCTACGAACTTCCCCAGACTCAGCAGCATAATTTCCGATTTCTTAGAGAGAGTAAGTTATCCTGTAATATTGCTGGAGGGCGTAGGCTATCTCATCACACAAAGCAACTATGAAACTGTTCTCAGATTCATCCAGTCACAAAGAGATGAGATTGCATTAAAGTACGCCGTGATGATTGTATATATCGATCCTCTCTCTTTGGATACCAAGGAGCTACACAGGCTTGAAAGTGAGCTTGAACCGCTGAAGGTCCAGAACTTTTTAAATACTTAGAGGTATCTAAACAGTTGTATGATAGATCTGGCGATAGTAATATTAATTATAGCTATAATATTCGGCTTATTTATACTCTTGAGGTCGGTCACCCATTTCGTTGTCAATGCAGTAATCGGCCTGGTCATACTTTTCCTGGCAAACATGTTTTTGGGCTTAGGTATAGGCTATGGTTGGCTGGTCATAATCATCTGTGCCATAGGCGGAGTGCTCGGTGCCATACTAGTGATAGTAATACATTTAATGGGGCTTGGCTTTTAATTTTTAATCTAATATTTTTGGTTTTTAGCCAATACCTCAAACTAAGAGCTTTTTTTGGCTTTTTGCACGTCCCTATGCATCTTTACGCCATCGCATGATCTATGGAAGAGGCACACAATCCCTGCCGCGAAGAGCACCGCTAATATGCCTGTTAGGAATATCCCATCGAATACGCCCGCACCTCCTATAGATAGTGTTAGTGGCCTAGTAGTCTGCAGTCCCAAGGGCGAGAGAGCTGGGAGGACTCCTGGAGTCAGGAGGTTCAGGATATCTGCACCCAAAAGAGTTCCCATAGAGCCGCTTATATATGCAATCGATGGCGCGCCATCATAGCCGCGTGATATAACCAGGCCGCAGACCGCTGCCAAGGTGGGAGACACCCAGATGGGCAGAACTATTCCCTGATTTGGCACAGGCGCCGCCAGGATATATGTTATTATTGCCACAATGAATACACCTATTGCTGCCTTCCACGCCGATACCCTGCGGGCTACGATGAGGTCAATAGAGATTATCAGAGGTATTATTGCGCCTCCAACGTTGATGGCCAGATAGAAGGGATGGAAGGTTGTCGGAAACCCATGAGTAAACGTGCTGGCGAGCGTTACGTACCATCCAGGATAGGAGCTGATAGTACCGAAATGAAGTGGTACATCAATCAGACTTCCTATGATTGAGCCGAAGACTGCAAGCGTTGCATGCCGGTGATCGAAGCCAACCTGTTCAAATGCAGCCTCTGTGAGCCTCAGAAACAGATAGATAATGATTAGGGGAATTATGATGATGAGAAGCAAAAGGATTATAGTGATGGGCAACGCGAATATCGGCAGATTAAGGAAGTCGAACAACCTAGAGCACCCTATAATAATTTAGCAGGAATAGTTAATATGTCTTTCTGAAATGGACAGCTATTTATGGGCTTGGCTGAACTTTGCTGATAGTAATCAGGGTGTCATTATGACAATACTCGCAGGCGCAGAGGCAGCCGGCCTCGTGGAATCCATGATAGATGCGGGAATACAGACACAGATGTGCGGCATAGAGCTTACGCTTGCCCGCGTGGAAAGCTTCCTATCAGCAGGAGCACTAGCATACGATAATAAAGAGCGACAGCTTCCAGAGAGGGAACTGCTCGAGTTTGACGAGTCGGACTGGATAATGCTTGGACAGGGGTCTTATCTCATTACGTTCAATGAGATCGTGGATGTTCCGAAGGATATCGCAGCCTTAGCCCGTCCGAGATCAAGCCTTCTGAGAAGCGGTGCAACTCTTGAAACGGCTCTGTGGGATCCGGGCTACCGGGGGCGCAGCCAGAGCCTCCTTGTAGTTTACAATCCTCATGGTCTGAGGCTGAAGAAGAATGCGAGGCTTATGCAGCTTGTGTTTTTCAGACTTGGAAGAGCGACGGATAGGACATACTCTGGAGTTTATCAAAACGAGAATATATAGTTCGAGAATATCTAATTGGAATTTTAAGTATTCGTTAGTTGAATACTATAATCATTCTTTTGACTAATTGCCCAATAATTTCAAGCTTCCAAGTCCGTTCTTCGTGCCTTCGTGTCTTTGTGGTGAGCGTTCAGTGACAGCCAAACACAAAGGCACAAAGCCACCAAGAACGACGAAAAACATGGAACTAAGGCAGGAAAAGTATAAGGTAATAAGCTGAGAGAAGCCCATATTAAAATAGAAAAAGAAGTGTCCAAGCTCAGATCGCTTGGATCTCCTTAAATTGCCTGGATCTCCTCTTTCGTCGCAATCTTTACGCCTTTTGCACTCAGCACCTGTCTAGCTTTGGCTATATCATCCACCCTGAGTATAAGCATCGCTTTCTGGGCCTTTGCTGTAACAAAGGCATATGCATAATCGACGTTGATATTGTTCTCCCCAAGGGTATTCACGATCTCGTAGAGACCTCCGGGCGTATCCTTCATCTCGACCGTCAGGACGTCGGTCGTGGAAACTGTGAAGCCATTATCGTGTAGCACTTTGTAGCCCATCTCCGGGTCATCCACGACCATCCTTATAACTCCAAAATCTCCTGCCTCTGCTATAGTCATGGCTCTTATATTCACGCCTGCATCCGATAAGGTCTTAGAAACCTTTGCCATCCGCCCAGGCCTGTTCTCAACAAACAGCGATAGCTGCTTAATCTCTGCCACTACCATCCCTCCTTACACCTTTCTCTTATCGATAACTCTCTTGGCCTTGCCCTCTGATCGAGGAATCGTTCCCGCCTCGACCAAGTCAACCTCAGCAGCTATATTCAGCACGCCTTTTAACTCCTTTGAAACCTTTTTCTTGAGCTTCATCAAGTCGCCGATTTTATCACTGAACCCTGATTCCGTAAGCTCGACGCGCACGGTCATATTATCCAGCGATCCCTGCCTGTCCACAAGTATCTGCCAGTGATCTCCAACCTCCGGGATATTCATCAACACAGACTCGACTTGGCTTGGGAAGACGTTGATTCCACGAATGATGAGCATATCATCCGTCCTTCCAAGAATCCTCATTATCCTCGGATGTGTACGGCCGCACTCACAAGGCTCGCTATCAAGGACTGAGAGATCACCTATCCTGTACCTTATCAGAGGTAGTGCAAACTTATTCAACGTAGTGAATACAAGTTCACCTCGCTCTCCATCTTCCACGGGCTCACCAGTTTTGGGATCTATGACCTCTGTCAGGAACATGTCTCCCCAAATATGTATGCCGTTCTTTTGAAGGCACTCAGTGAAGAGAGGACCACTGATCTCGCTCGTTCCATAAATATCATAGGCATTTATTCCTGTTGCGTTCTCGATGCGCTTTCGCGTCTCAAGCGACCAGGGCTCAGCCCCGAATATACCTGTCTTGAGCAATGTATCATCTTTTATGGAGACGCCCATCTTCTCTGCCGTTTCCATAATGTGCTGGAAATACGATGGCGTGCAGGCTATGGCAGTAGTCCCCAGATCCTGCATGAGCTCAATTTGACGCTCTGTATTGCCGGTTCCAACTGGCAGTACAGCGGCACCTATGCGCTCAGCTCCATAGTGGAGTCCAAGGCCGCCTGTGAAGAGACCGTAGCCATAGGCAACTTGCATTGTATCATCGCGTCCAAGGCCAACGGATGTAAGTGCTCTCGCCAGAGAATCCGACCATGCCTCGATATCGCCTTTAGTGTAACCGACTACTGTAGGCTTTCCTGTTGTGCCGCTGGATACGTGGTATCTCACAACCTCGCTTTTTGGGGCGCTGAACATGCCTGTAGGATAAGTATCTCGCAGATCGACCTTGCGGGTGAATGGCAACTTTGTGATATCACTAAGGCTTTTTATGTCCCCGGGCTCGATCCCTGCAGACTTGAACCTCTGCCTGTAGAAAGCAGAATGGTCATAAACATAGCGCACTATCGACTTAAGGCGATCCTCCTGCAGAGTATGTAAGTCCTCTGCAGGCATCCTTTCAATATGGGGGTCCCAATAACCTGACATTGATGATCAACCTGGTGGGAATGAATACCCGGGTTGAATAAAAAAGAATCGATCGCATGTCAACAAAATATAAAAAAGTTCAGAGGTAATCTCTCTAGAGCTTATCTACCTCCGCCTCCACCAATCTGTGAACCTCGCCAGGATCCGCCTGGCCTTTTGTCTTCTTCATCACCTGGCCGACGATGTAGTTCAATGCCCTCGGGCTTCCCTTCCTGTAGTCCTCCACGGCAGCAGTACATTCCAGAACGGCCTCACGAACAGCCTTCTGCACAGTTTCATTCTCTGCTTTGCCGAGGCCCTGGGCCTTGATTATTTCATCGGGAGAGCCGCCTTTATCAAGAATTGAGCGTATTATCTCCACCGCTCCGTCCTCTGCTATCCTGCCCGAAGAAAGCATGCTTAGGATCTCGGCCATGTGACCAGGACTGAAGCGATCTATGGTCATATTGCGATAGTTCAGCTCGCCCTTGAGAACATCGGCGATCCAGACGGCAGCGAGCTTTGGCGGTGTGGTTGCGGCTACATTCTCATAGAAGTTTGCGACCTTTATCTCGGATATCAACGATTTTGCGTGATCGTCGGTGATGCCATACTGGGATATGAAGCGCGCACGTTTTGAGTCGGGTAGCTCTGGAAGCGTGGCCTTTATCGCTGGCACCCAATCCGCGATATGCATCGGCACTAGATCAGGCTCTGGGAAGTAGCGGTAGTCGTGAGCCTCCTCCTTCGATCTGATGGAGACGGTTAAGTTCCTGATCTCATCGAAGTGCCTTGTCTCCTGAACGACCTTGATATTTCTGCGCTTAAGGTTCCTCTGGCGTGTGATCTCGTATGATAATGCCTTCTCGACACCTTTGAAGCTGGAGATGTTCTTGACCTCGGTTCTATCGCCGCCTGCAAGTGATATATTCGCATCCACTCGCATAGCGCCCTCGAGGCTTCCATCGAAGACATCAAGATATTCCAGTATGCTTCGCAGCTTATCCAGATATGCGCGTGCCTCCTTGGGAGACCGAAGGTCTGGCTCAGTTACTACCTCAAGAAGCGGCATTCCGCAGCGGTTGTAGTCCACAAGGGTGTATTTCGCCTTATCTATGGTTCCTGCGTGCACCAGCCTGCCTGGATCTTCCTCCATATGAGCCCGGGTGATTCTGATTTCTCTCTCTATTCCATCTTCACCCTTGATCAGGAGGTGGCCGTGTGTGGCAAGAGGATAATCATACTGGCTTATCTGGAAGCCCTTTGGAAGATCGGGATAGTAGTAGTTCTTCCTGTAGAAGAGCGTCTCTTCCTCGATGGTGCAGTTCAATGCCAATCCAACTTTAATGCCGTATTCCACAGCCCTGCGATTCAGCACTGGAAGTGAGCCGGGAAGGCCAAGGCACACAGGACAGGTATGCGTGTTTGGCTCGTCGTTGTGATATTTGGTCGAGCATCCGCAGAAGAGCTTTGAGTTCAGCTTATTCATCTGTACGTGAGCCTCAAGCCCTATTATTACATCTCCCATTCAAATCGCCTCCGGTTTCTGGAGGTGATAAGGGGTAGCAGCCTCATAAGCATGGGCAGCCTGAAGTACTGTATCCTCACCGAAGTGCTTGCCAATAAGTTGCAGCCCAATGGGCAAATTGCCCGCAAACCCGCATGGTACTGATATCGCTGGAACCCCAGCCAGATTGATTGGGACTGTAAATACATCTGCCATGTAGAGTGATAGCGGATCGTTTATTCGCTCGCCTATTTTGAATGCCGGAAGAGGCATAGTTGGAGATGCCACGATATCCACATCCTTGAAGACCTTCTGGAAATCGTTCTTTATTAGAGTTCTAACCTTGAGCGCCTTGAGATAATACCGTCCATAATAGCCTGCTGACAGGGCATAGGTTCCGAGTAGAATGCGTCTCTTGACCTCAGGCCCAAAGCCCTGAGATCTGATCTCTGAGAAGGTTGTATGCCAATCCTTGTCTTCACCGATGCGCAAGCCGTAACGAAGGCCATCGAAACGCGCAAGGTTTGATGATGCTTCGCTCATGGCAATGATGTAATAAGCTGACAGAGCATACTTCGTATGGGGCAGGCTAACTTCTTGCCAGCTAGCTCCAAGGCTTTCCATTGTCGAAACGGCATCCCAAACGGCCTTTTCTACACTTTTATCTACGCCCTCGCCGAAGTACTCTTTTGGAATGCCTATCTTCAGGCCTTTAATTCCCTTTTTAAGGTCGGGAAGATAATTTCCCTTCTCGGCAGATGTTGAATCTCTCCAGTCATGGCCTGCGATAATCTCCATTAGCAGTGCTGTATCCTCAACGGTGTTCGTGAGGGGACCGATCTGCTCAAGAGAGTTGGCATATGCGATGAGCCCGAAACGCGAGACCAGGCCGTAGGTCGGCTTCAAGCCGACAATTCCGCAGAATGATGCGGGACAGCGGACAGATCCGCCGGTATCAGAGCCGAGTGAGCACGGCGCCTCGCCACCAGCAACTGCTGCTGCGCTCCCTCCGCTTGAGCCTCCGGGGACGCAAAGTGGATCCCAAGGGTTTCTTGTTGGTCCAAAGCAGCTGGTCTCAGTAGACGTGCCCATGGCAAATTCATCCATATTTGTCTTGCCCATGATGATTGCGCCCTCTGCCTTCAGCCTCTCTATAACATGTGCGTCGTAAGGCGGAACATATCCTCTTAAAATCCTTGAGCTGCAGTTGCTCTCTATCCCTTGGGTGGAGATGCACTCCTTGATTGCGATAGGGATTCCAGCCATTAGACCGCCCCAGGGCTTTTTATCAAATTCCCTTGCTCTTTTAAAAGCACTCTCCTTTGCCAAGGTCGTGAAGGCATTAAGCTTGCTGTGCTCAATTTTATCAAAGAGCTTACTTAGATACTCCTCTGCCGACCCCGCCAAAAGATGCTCTTTCAACTCTGTTAGCATATTCACACAATCCTTGGGCTCTTGAAGTAGCCATCTTCACGCCTGGGCGCATTCTTAAGTGCCTCATCCTGGGAGAGCGATTTGCAGGCGGCATCATCTCTGAATATGTTCGATAGATCAACTACGCGATAGGTGGGCTCTATGCCCTCTGTATCAACTTCGTCAAGCTGGTGGAAATAGTCCAAGATGGAGTTGAACTGATCCACTAACTCATCCTTCTCTTCATCATCGATCTTGATGCTGGCAAGCCAGCTTATGTGCTCCACATCTTCCCTTGTGATCATAGAATCCCACGCTAGTTCCAATAATAGTAATATTACACAAAGACGCCTTAAGAAAGGGCCATCTCATATCAAACCTTCGAATCCGTCATCCAATATAAACTCTCTTTCAAGCCTTCTGGTCAATTCTGTCAATGGCTGGAACAATAAAATTTGTTGAGAAAAATTATGAAGACGCTTCACCAACTATGCATCAAAAACGAAATTGGGATAAGGAGGCAAAAGTCCTAGAAAAGTCTTAGTGTGGGAGGAGACTGTACCGACCTTTGCCCAATAATAATACGTCATTTGACGAATATAAAGATTTCCATAATGATGCTAAGTATTTAAGTTACTAAAGATGCTTTCAAAAGCAAGTGAGGCATACGCAAGATCAGCGCCAACTTTTTCTCAGCGCCCTTTTTACGGGGACCCGTCATCATATGACCGCTACACGGTCGACAACGATCTGATCTTGCTTTCCCGCCTCAAAACGTATTATCATTGATTACTATTTAGAATTGACGGTATAATCTGACTCTATTAGCTCTCTAGAGATATCCGCAGCATCATTATGATCGGATAGGAGCTAGAATGCGAACTAGATCTGCTGCGGTGATGATCCCCCAAGGCATTCCAGAGTCTGTTACTACAAGCTGGCTCAAGTCATTCCTTCCTAAAACCTTTACAGCTTCATAGATGAGTTCCTTGGAATCGATTGTCAAGAAGCTGCGGGTCGTAATCTCACTGACTTTTATTTCTTTACGATCATCCGCTATGGCCCTGGCTATATCGGTCATGCTGATTAGGCCGGGAGAGCTCTCATCAACTAATGCCCCCTGAACCCCATTGCGTATAAGTATCCTAGCCGTTTCTTGGAGTGATGCATTGGGGTTGATATGGACTGCAGGCTGCGCCACCTCCTTGATGGTAATCCTCGGCACCGAAATTATCTCGGATACGTGGAACATAAGTCTGGACATAGTATCGTCTCTGGCTGCGATAGTCCCGCGAATGTAGAGCTTATTCACTGGTGTGGGCCCAATCCTTATCTCATCGCCTATGTTGAAGCCCCTGATGTCGCCAATTATGCGCACAGTTCCATCGCATTCATTGGATTTCATGACTTTATCAAAGACAATTTCGTTAGCGGTAGCCCCATCGACTACAATTCCGTTCTTCATAATAGGTGTGACTGCATCACCCGCAGTATCGAGGTTGAGAGCCTGATAGGCTGAACCTGTAGCCTTATAGCCTCCTTTGGGTCCCGGCACGCCCTCCACTAAGCTTAGCGCCTTCAGAGATTGCATCTGGTTCCTTATAGTGCCAGGGTTGCGGTCTATAATCTCAGCGATCTCCTCGCCTTTGACCGCGCGGTTATCTCTGCGGTAAATGTTTATCAGCGCAGTCAATATATCTCTTTGAATAGGTGTTAGCTCCATACTTCGATCGCTATTAATCATGACTAACCGCTTATTTAGGCTTGTTGATCGCCCAGGTAGCTGTGTACTCGGGGTCAAGTTAACCGACGTCAAAGGTCTAGGAGATATAGCAAACGATGATGATAATGGAGATTTATAATATTCGCTTAACGCGATAAGTATATCATAAACGATAATCGATTTTCGTCGTGTCAAGCGATGTTGAAGCTTGGGAAGATGCAGAACCCCAATTGAAGGCGGCAGTGAGATCGAGCATTAGATCAAAGATCCTACTGTATTTGCTGAATGGTGAGGCAGGAAACGCAGAACTCTCAAAACGGATGGATGTCAGGGAAACCAGTACAGCTCATGCTCTTAAAGAACTGATCGATGATGATATGATCGTTAGGACAAGTAAGGGCTTATATCATCTAACACCGCTCGGTTATCTCCAAGCTCTAGTCCTAAAAAACACGATATTGAGCCTGTCTGTTTTAGTCCAAAAAAAAGAGTTCTGGCTCAACCATGATATAAGGGGTATACCTGCAGAGCTGTTGCAAAAGATAAGTATGCTATCGGAATCCAAGATAATAATGGCCGATGAAATAGATCTTCTCAAACCTCATGAGAACTTTCTCCAAGAGATCTCTAAGGCGACTATATTTCAGGGAGTATCTCCCATTATAGCTCCAGGTCACGTAGATTTGGTTATCGCCCTGGTAAAAGCAGGCAAGCCTGCGCAACTCATATTGACTGAGAACGTATTAAGAAAGATCCTTGCGGTTGATCCGAGACCGCTTGAGTTGCTTAAATATGACAACTTCGAGCTTTACACCATAAGAGATGACGTAAAAGTAGCGTTTACAGTTACTGACAAGATCCTGTCCTTGGGTTTGTTCGAGCTTGATGGGAGCTATGATTTGACTAAGGATATGATTTGTGTGGGCGAGAGTGCCGTTAGATGGGGCAGGGAGCTGTTTGATTATTACCATAGTAGAGCTGTTCTATTTACCGAGAAAGCATTATAAGAGAAATGATGCAGGGGAATGAGATCCCAGCATATTTCATGAATGTATAAAGATGTAGATTATTCAGCCGAGCTTCAGTAGATCATCAAACCCCGCTTTTTGATATGCCTGTCTCTTGTGGTTCGGTCTGGCTTGCAAATAGATCGCTGTTGTAGCCATTGAAATAGACCGCGATTCGAAGATTTCAAATTCGAATGGCGAGGGCTTAAGAAGCCTTCGGCCGATGATAGCTGAAGCTCGGCGACAGTAGTGAGAGACGGCCAGTTAGGAACCATATAAAAAACCTTCGCGAATTCTAACCTTAACTCCGATAGTTGGGGAATAAGTATATAAATTCCTTATGACATATTATCCTAGAATCAATAGCATTCGGGGGTCTGGCATCCTAAGGAGACTTCAAGTGGCCACTTTGTTGTATCCCATATTAGGGAATAACTATTTTGCAAATTAATTTATCAATAATAGGCCGCTAGAACCTCATTTTCTGCGATTTTCTTATTCCCTATTGTGCGGAGTTAAGGTTCTAATAAAAAAGCATTTGTTAGGCGGCCAAATACCGCCTTTGTGCTAGTACTTTCAGCCTATCATCTTCTTGATATCCTCCTCAGGATTTCCTATCAAACGAATATCGTATTTCTCCACAAGAAGATTCAGCATATCCTGATTGATCCAGGCAGGCACAATCGGCCCCAGGTAAATGCCCTTCAGCCCCAGCGCAAGAAGGCTCCAGAAGATAGCCACAGCCTTCTGCTCCATCCAGCTTATGACCAAAGTCAATGGCAGATCGTTCACGCTCACGCCGAACAGGTTCGATAATGCTTGAGCCAGTTCCAGAGCCACAATAGCATCGTTACATTGTCCAAGATCAATGAGGCGCGGTATGCCCTCGATGTTTCCGAAATCTATGTCGTTAAACCTATATTTGCCGCATGCGAGTGTAAGGATGATTGTGTCCTTGGGCAATTTCTGAACAAACTCGCGGTAATAATTGCCCTTAGTTCCAGGGGCATCACACCCTCCGACGAGGAAGAACCTCTTTATCTTGCCCTCCTGGACAAGCTGCTTGATCTTGTCTTTGAGGGAGAGGACTACTGATGTCGAAAAGCCGGTTGATAATACATATTCTCCCGGTTCATCCTTTAGCTCTGGAAGCGACTTAGCTTTCTCAATAACGGGAGAGTAATCATACCCCTCGATGTGCTTTACGCCGGGAAGCTGGACAGGACCCATGGAGAACATTCTGTCACGGTAGCTCTCCCGTGGTATCAGGAAGCAATTGGTAGTTCCCAGGATTGCCATAGGATACTTCTCGAATAGCTGCCTCTGGTCAAACCATGCCTTGCCGAGATTTCCAACCAGGTTTTTGTACTTCTTTAAACCCGGATAGCCGTGAGCGGGAAGCATTTCTGAATGTGTATACACCATCACATCTGTTCCCTCAACCTGCTTTAGAAGCTCTTGAAGCGCTTTTAGATCGTGGCCTGTGACCAGAATTCCATGTCCTTTCACAGTTCCTGTCGACACATCCGTTGGCACCGGCTCACCAAAGGTTTCTATGTGGGCCTTTTTGAGAAGTTCCATTGTCCTGATGTTCATCTTTCCAGCTTCAAGAGCAAGCTGGATGTATGATTCTGGGTCGAAATTCACGTTTGTGAGTGTGGAGAAAAAGGCCTTTTCTATGAAGGCATCAACCTCCGGATCAGTATACCCGAGCTCTCTCGCATGATAAAGATAGGCGCTAATGCCTTTAATAGCGAATAGCAGGTTATCCTGCAATCGGGATACAGTAGCCTCTTTTCCACATACTCCTTTGAGGGTGCAGCCAGTTCCTCTCGCAGTCTGAGAGCACTGGTAGCAGAACATATCGGGTTTCTCTTTGGCAGCCATCTAGTATCTCCTTATCGGTTTTTAGAGTCTAACCGGATCAATTAACGAAATTTCATTCCTAAGTTTATTACATAGATGTTCAATTTAATAAAGCCTTATCCAAGGCTATTGCAGCCTTATCCGGCTGCCTAACACATTCTTATCCGGTAGCAGGGTTTCTGCCCTGCCACGAGTATACTAAAGATACCAAAGTATATAGCTTAGAATGTTTCCACAAGTATACCATGCAGGAAGGATGTACTGTGAACTTGACAGTCAAGTATATTGCAAGGAAATGGACTCTGTTGATCCTTTTAGAGCTATATAAGGGTGAAGGGCACACAAGACGTTTTTCTGAGCTAAAGAATTGCCTGGAGGGCATTACCCAAAAGGTGCTTTCTATTCGACTTAAGGAGCTAGAAAAAGAAGGGCTCATAGAGAATATAGTAGATAAAACATCATTTCCTGTTAAGAGCGAATACGCTCTGACAAAAAGCGGCCTTGAGATAATCGATATAATCAAGGATATGAAACGCTGGGCTCTTAAATGGAAGATTACCAACATCGAGTGCAGCTGCCAGGATTGCAGCAATTGTGTGCTGTGAGAGGATTATAGCGGAATACTGCCATAAAGCTAATTTTATCATATCGTCGAGACATCTCAGCATTTTGATTTTTATGTTCTTTAATATTTGATTTTTTGATAGAAAAATCTCTTTGCAACCTCGGCTAATGCAATATACAATGCAACGATTGCAATCACTATCAGCAAGAAATACATAGGCATTGGAGTGAATCCGAATGGTCCCGATAGAGGTGTGTAGGGCAGAATAAACGTGGCCAGGCCGACCAGAATAGTTGTGATCAACAGATATCTCCCTGGCGTTGACTTAAAGAACGGCCTTCTTGTGCGAATGATCAGTACTACCATGGATGCAGATATCACTGATTCTATGAACCAGCCTGTCCTGAACTGAACCACGCTTGCGTGCAGAAGAAGCAATAGCACTCCGAAGGTGACGAAATCGAAAAGAGAGCTGATGATGCCAAATACTACCATGAAGTCTGTGATAAACCTTATCGACCAGCGACGCGGCTTTGCGATTAGTTCTTCATCCACGCTATCGCTCGCTATTGTGATCTGCGGAAAGTTTTGAAGAAGATTTGTCAGGAGAACTTGGGTCGGAAGCAGCGGCAGGAAGGGTATAACGATGGAGACAACGGCCATGCTGAACATATTTCCGAAGTTAGCGCTTGTGGCCATGAAGACATATTTCATTGTATTTGAGAACGTTTTTCTGCCTTCGATGACGCCCTCGGATAACACGCTCAGATCCTTCTCCATTAAAACTACATCTGCAGCCTCCTTCGCCACATCCACGGCGCTGTCAACGGAAATGCCGATATCGGAGGCATGAAGAGCCGATGCATCATTGATTCCATCGCCCATGTAGCCTACAACATTCCCTGCCTTTCTCATGGCCAGAATTATGCGCTCCTTCTGGTTTGGTTCGACCTCTGCAAATATATCTGCATCCTGGACCTGTCTTAGGAGTGCACCGTCGCTCATCCTGAGAATCTCCTGGCCAGTGAGCACACGCATATTTTTCATGCCTACCTGTTTTCCCACGCTAGCAGCTACTATTCGGTTATCGCCGGTGATCACTTTGAGCTCGACCCCTAGTTGGTTCAGGCTGCTGATGGCTTCGATTACATCTGCTTTGGGAGGATCGTTGAAAACCAGGAAGCCTAGAAAGGTCATATCAGCTTCGTCTCTTGTAAGGCAGACCTTTGCATTGATCTTTCGAGCGGCCAGCCCAAGCACGCGCAGACCCTGATTGCTGAGATCGTTATACTTATTTTGAATTGCCTCGCTAATGGTGGATATATCCACTATTCCCTGTGACGTTTCAGCAGTTGTACTGACTTCTAGGATGTTTGACAGTGCGCCTTTTGTTATGATGAGGTGTTCATCACCTTTTGAAACAAGGATGCTCAGACGCTTACGCAAAAAATCATAGGGAACTTCGTCTAGCTTCTTGTATCCTGAGATATCCATTGGGCCAGCGCTGAGAATTGCCTTGTCTATTGGATTCGCAAAGCCAGTCTCATAAAAGGAGTTAAGATAGGCATAGAATAAGACCTTATTACTGCTGTTGCCCTCCACATCCAGAGAGGAATGTAGTTGAACAACGCCTTCGGTGAGAGTGCCAGTCTTATCGCAGCAGAGCACATTCATGCTGCCGAAGTTCTCAAGCGAAGCCAGCCTCTTGACTATAACCTTGTGAGCAGCCATCCTTCTGGCTCCGTGTGCTAAGTTGATGCTGATTGTCGCGGGCAGAAGCTGAGGAGTAAGTCCGACTGCCAGGGCAAGGGAGAACAGGAAGGAATCGATGACTGGCTTTGTAAGGTAGACATTTATGGCAAAAATGGCTACCACCAGCAGGAGGGTGATCTCCATCAGCATATAGCCAAAATGGCGCACTCCATGCTCGAACTCAGTCTCGGGAGGCCTGAACCTCAGCCTCTGCGAGACCTTGCCGAACTCGGTCTGGAGACCTGTGCTTACGATCACTGCCTTGGCCGTTCCGCTAACAGCGCTCGTTCCCATGAAGAGGCTATTGATGCGTCTATTCAGCGGTGTGTCTCCGGGCACTGCTCCAGCAAACTTCTCAACAGGATAAGTCTCACCGGTAAGAGTCGCCTCATTTACGAAAAGGTCCTTCGATTCGAGGATGATGGAGTCTCCAGGTATGATATCGCCTGCCCTGAGCAGGATAATATCCCCCGGCACGATATCCTCAATAGGCACATCCTTCTGACCTTCACCCCGCAGCACAGTAGCCTTGACCTGAACCAACTCCAGAAGCCTGGATACTGCATCAGTTGCAGTGTACTCCTGCCAGAAGCCCAGCACGCCGCTTATTAATAATATTATTACTATTATTAAAGCTTGAATTCCTTGGCTCAGGAAAAATGATAAAATTGCAGAAAACAGCAGCAGTAAGATGATGGGGCTCTTGAACTGGGAGAGTAGTAGCCTTAGTGCAGATGACTCCTTTTTTTCTCTAAGCGTATTTGGGCCGTATGTTTTGAGCCTATTATCAGCTTCAGATTCAGCTAGACCGCTGGCGCTGGTGTTAAGCTGCATCAGTTGCTCATCAGCTGAGATGCTCCAGAATGCTTGTGGGTCAGAGCCCATAAAATAATATCCCTTCGCTCTATAGATAATTATTTCCGATGCCGCTACGTATATTAAAGAAAGAATACAGATCAGGCTGAATGGTTTTGGGCATTGATTTCTTAGATGCCTGGATTAGCAAGAGACATAGATGAAACGATGGTGGATATTCTGGCTTTTGGCAGCGGCATTTGTCTGGCTGATCGTAAGTAGCTTCGCCGAAATAAAGGGGATTGCAGAGCTTCTCATTAAGGGAAACGTGCAATGGATTCTTGTCGCAGCACTACTGCAAGCAGCATACTTCACCGCCTTTACAGTTATGTTCTGGTTCGCCTTCAAGGCAGTTGAAGTTAAAAGCCGTATAAATGAGCTCCTGCCCCTTACCTTTGGCTCGCAGTTCGTCAACACAATAGCACCTACATGGGGAATGGGAGGAGTAGCTCTCTTTATTGATGACCTCTCCAATCGCGGCCAATCTCCGGCCCGGGCCACCGCAGGAACCCTCCTGGCTCAGATATCAGATTATGTATCCTTCGCTTTTATCCTGGCTATAAGCCTGGGATATCTCTACATACAGGAGGAGCTGAAAGATTACGAGATTATCGGTGCTGTGTTAATGTTAATAGTGCTATTTGGCCTAAGCACAGCTTTACTTCTGGGCATGTTTCGACCAGCCCTTCTTGGACGCATGCTTAATCTAGCCCAGAGAGGCATAAGGAGTCTGGCCTGCAGGATTAGGCATAAGCCGCTGCTGGAAGACGGCTGGGCTTCACAGAATGCGAACGATTTCGTCGATGCTGCAAAAGCCATAGAGGTGCATCCTGTGAGGCTGGCTCGTACCCTCGGGACTGCGCTGAGCGCTCATCTGATCAATATTGCCAGCATCTATGCCCTGTTTCTCGCCTACCACACCTCTATTAGCATCGGCCCATTGGTAGCAGGATATGCCATAGGCATTCTCTTCTGGAATATCTCACCCGTGCCTCAGGGAATTGGGCTGGTGGAAGGAGTTATGGCCATTGCCTATAACTCTCTGGGAGTCCATGGCACCACTGCCACTGTTGTAGTATTGGCCTTCCGCGGGCTGGATTTCTGGCTGCCGATGTTGATTGGCTTCTTCCTTCTGCGTAAGTCGAAGATCTTTAGCTCGATGGAAAAGAAGAAAGCATGAAGATCCTGCCATCTCTATAGAAGCTACATTTAAGTTAGCTGAGGTTAATCAATTTTATTCCGCCAAAATGGCAACATATAATTCAACTGTATAGCTCCTACTTTAGCGTCTTCAAAGGCAGAGGATATGGCGTTCCCTCACGAGTTGCGTTCAGGATTATGGGCGGTCGTGGCTTCTGGCTGAAGTCGAAAGCATCGAGCATATCTCCAGCTGTAGTATCCCGAGCGGTCATCGGACTAACGCCAAACCGTTCCTCCACGATCTTCAGCCAGGATTCGAAGGAATAAACGTGCTTATCGATATGGCCCCGCTTGGCATATGGGCTTATAACCAATCCCGGAACCCTTATGCCATAGCCATAAGTATCAACCTTCGGCGGAGGCACATGATCGTAGAATCCTCCCCAATCATCCCAGCTTATGAATATGGCAGTTGTGTTCCATTCCGGACCTTCCATAACTGCATTTACTAGGCCAGTCACATAGGCCATCCCCTCACGTACTCCCGCAGGCGGATGCTCACTGACATTGCCCGAGGGTATAATCCAACTCACCTGGGGAAGGGTTCCTTTTCTCGCGTCCTCATAGAACTGCGATGTGTCCACAAGCCTGCTATTTTGTCCGGGATCATTCCTGACCTTAGGAAATGCTGGTAGTGGATTCCAAAAAGTGTATTTATGAGGATCCTGCTCCTGCTGTGCCTTGCTTCCCACAACATGGTCATCCTCGGTATCCGGCAGCTTTCCCGAGGTCACGTAATATTTCCAGTCTATCTTGTCGCTGGTAAGAAGCTCAGTTATTTCGGAGAAGTTGTAGGTCGAGGGCATTGGCTGCTTATCCGCTCCTGTATAGCCTCCGCTCTGAGCTGTGAGCATGTAAAGATGGGCAGGAAGGCTATAAGATGCAACGGACTCAAACATATGGTCCTGCAAAACGTAAAGGCGTGCGTAGTTCCAGTAGTTGGGGATCTCATGGTAATCGTGATATCCCATTACATCCCTGGGATTTCTGCCCGGGGTGCAGTCGGGCGATGGAGGCAGACAAGGCTCACTGCCTTTTGCGCTTATGCCCTTGTAGGCCTGCGCCACAAATCCATCCATCTTGCCGCCATCGATATCTGCCCAGGCATTATCCCACCCGTGCGGACCACCGCGGTTAACATCGTTCGTGTCATGGTAAGGTGCCACACATCCTCCGCCGACGGGATCAGACAGGCATATGCCCTGTGAGAGTCCTTCTGCTCCAGGATAGGTCCCGAAGTAATGATCAAAGGCGCGGTTCTCTTGCATAATGAATACGAAATGCTCTATCTTCTCGAGACCTGGCGGGATAGATGCATTTGCTGTTGCGCTTAATGCAGTGGCAGGATTTAGGTAGATGGTTATCGCCAAAAGAACCGCTGTAAGAAGGAATGTATATGGAATAAGTTTCAAACTATTCATAGTTATAACTTGGAAATGATCCTAAATTAATTTAATGTGATCATCCAAAACTTGTCTATCCATAACTTATCTGAAGCATCGATTGGTTGCGAATACTAAATAGACGTATATAATATGTATTAGCAAAAGTCGTTAAGGGATGTAGGAGGGAGACTATCTAAAATCGGACGACTTTTGCTATTAATACTAATACTATGCTCATTGAATATAAATTTTACGATAATAGCTCTTGGCTGATTATGGCTTGATTAGTCTGAAATCCATTACTATATTGTATTTTCTTGGGGCATAACTTCTCACAATGCCTCGATATAAGATCTCCGCAGAAGCGCCAATACTTGACGTAGCCTTTTTAATCAACTCCGCATCTGCATAAAGATCTTCAACGGATGCTATGCTGTAATAATGCACCACCCCCCCCGCCGCTTTTACGGCTTTTATAGCAGGTGCCAGAAATCGAGATGCGCTGTGGGGAAGATTCATGATGACATGATCTGCCGTATTCTCATACCTCGATGCCAGCTCTGCGGCATCGCCTTCAAGGATTTCTGCCTGGACTTTGTTCAATCGAGCATTCTCTCTAAGGCATCTCACAGCCACGGGGTTCTTATCGATGGCTATGACCTTTGCGCCCTTTTTTGCGATAAGAAGAGCAAATGGCCCAACACCTGCAAACATGTCAAGCACGATATCGGCTGAATGGATTTGCCGTGCGACTCTGAGCCGCTCAGTTCCAAGTCTTGGGCTGAAGTAAGCACCCTCAAGATCGATGCAGTATCTCAGGCCGTGCTCCCTGTGAACGGTTGTAGTACCTAATTGTCCTGCAACATGCCTGAACCTGCGTGTTCTGAACTCTCCCTCGACATCAGATATGGGGGCGATGACAGTCTTTATGCTTTTGTAAAGGGACATCAGCACATCTGCAACCTCTTCCGCCTTTTCGGCGTTTTCAGCCTCTACAATGGCGATATCACCCACGACCTCAAAGCTGGGCTTGTATCCCAGTATGTCCTCCGGGCTCAGTATGCGATCTTCAGGCTTAAAGTCAGCTTCAATTATCTCGAAGTCTCCGATTTCCAGAAGCGTGCTTTGTGCATCCTTGTTTAGCGGTAAGACTGGAAGATAGATGTGGCTTTCATCGGATGTAATCCTGCGATTACGATCAAAAAGCTCAAGCTCTATCAAAGCGCGGCGAAATCTCTCGCCGCAGCCTCTCTGCACCTTTACGCCCAATGATCCGGCTTGCATTTGATAACCCGACATTCAAGATGGAGATGAAACAGATCATTAATATCTCTTATCGGATCATAGACTGTTTTAGGCCACGAGCTATTGTATACTAATCGCTTTGAGCGGGATCACAATGAGAAGAGGCACAAAAAGAGATGTTATTACAGCATCGGAGATATCGCAATACGCTTATTGTCCAGTTGCCTGGTACCTTGAGAGGTGTGACGGCATACCGGAATCCCCCAGCCTTGAAAGGGGCAGATACGAGCATATCGAGGCTGGTAAGAGGCTACTGCAGGTTCAAAGTCAGGAGAGGTCTCTTAGGATAGTACGCATTCTGGAATATCTGATGCTTATAGGCGCCTTAGCTGCATTCGGGTGGTTGGTACGATCTTATATTTGATTGTGCTGCTATTTGCCTTAGCGCTGATATTTTATGCCTTTGCCAGAAGGAAGTCCTCAGCTATTGAATCTACTAGAAGAAAATATGGTATTCATGATGGAAAGGTGATATACTCAGACTTGGTTAGGCCTGCAAAGCCTCTGTTCTCCAAGCGATTTGGGATCTCAGGCAAGCCCGACTACATAATCAAAGACAAGGATAATGTGCTCATACCTGTGGAGCTAAAAAGCGGACGCGCGAAGCAACCTCACAGGGGCCATGTGCTGCAGCTGGCAGCCTACTGCCTTCTTATCGAGGAGACCTACAGCAAGACTGTTCCCTACGGGATATTAGTATACGGCGATGGAAAACAGCACTTGATTAAGTTCGATGATGCACTCAGGAAAGATCTGCTGTCAACTGTTGAGGAAATGAGGATGTGCTGGAATGGAGGCCATCCCACAAGGAACCATAATTCAAAGAGAAAATGCAGTTCATGCTTAATGCGCGAAGATTGCAGTTATTGTCTAGCAAAAATCGACGAATCTTGAAACTGTGAGACTCGCGAATACAGAGTGAAAATTGTGCTGCCCGGAGGCGATGTAGGAGGGACAATAATGAACCTCCAGGCAGATAGAGGCTTCGGCCTTAATCAAGGCGTTTTGCCTCTTATCCTAATTACATATTACAAGTTAATCTGTTTTGCCCTGCAAATAGGGCGATTAAGAATAGAGGTTGAAATTGGTACTAAATCCCTTCCTGGTAATATCCAGCTATACAGAAAATATCCTTTACGCGTCCTTTATGTTCTTTATGGTTGAACCTCGCTCGAATGGTTGTAACGAAACAAAACTAAATTCACTACAAAATCCTCATGATTCTATGAATCGTGCCCTAAGTATGAAAAATCGATGCGCAATATGATTTTTTCATAGGGAGGCATGAAGACATAAAGGAATGATTTTTATGCGAGAGGTTGGGCTGGCATTATGATCGAGTCTAATATAAAGAGATCTCGGAATAATCATTTCAACCCCAATTCATACCTAACTTCGGTAATAATGCCGCCCCAAATCTCATGAGTCTCCTCTTGAGCCTTCCTGAATCCAAAGGATTCATAAAGTTTGGTAGCTACTACGAGCGCCTTAACAGTCCAAAGAAACACATACGAATATCCAGCATCCAAGCTGAACTTCAAAGCCTCATCTACCAGCTGCCGCCCAAGGCCAATGCCTCTTATGCTTCTGTCAAGCAGCAGCCACCTGAGCTGCGCCTCGCTTTCCGAGAACTTAACGATGGCTTCTGAGCCTACTATCTTCCCCTCCTTTTCAACGATCCAGATGCGTTCGCGATGTGAACGCGATTTCGAAAACTCGGATAGAGGGATCGCAACATAAGCATCAAAGGTATTGTCGAATCCCTGCTCCTCGGCATAGATTGTGCCATGGAGATAGGTTATATAGCCAACATCGCCTGGATGGAGCTCATGCCGTATGGAGATTGAGGATCCAAGATTGTTTGGGGACAGGGTGCACATGGTTGGACTGATCTCTTTATATCAGGACTAATTGTTTGTTTCGGGCGTTAACAGGTTAAGATCTTAATTTGTTCAGATCACCTATTCAAGGGCCTTAGTCACATAATCCTCCATACGTTTGTACGAAAATGGCTCCTATCCTGGGACTATTTTCATTATTGAGAATTCATAGATGTCATACAAGCATCGAGGTTCAGATCACGTCTGGGCTAGGAAATCAAGTACTGCCTCATTAAATGCATTTGGATTGGCAACATGCATATTATGAGATGCACCAGGAATCATAGCTATCTTGCTATTTTGTAGACAGCGTTTTAGCTCCTCCAAAATGGTATGGAGCATTTTATAGCTATTTTCCCCTTTCACCAGAAGTACCGGCTTCTCTATTCTTTGTGCATCCTGGCAACTAAACGCCGGATACTGATTTATTGCAATCGCCTGGGCCTTCATAGCGGACGCATTGTCCATAATCATATCGAGAACTGCTGGTGGAAGTTTATCAAAGGTGCCCGCTCCCTGTATTCCATCTATAAACAACCTTACTCCGTTCTCTAAATCATCCTTCCCGAACGCTTCTTCTACAGGCTTCCAGATCTGGTCCATGAAATTGGAGACAATTGATTTTCCTCCTGGAACTGCGTCAAGCAAGGGAACTATCGGCGGCTCGCATAGGACCAATGTGCGTACAAGCTCCGGATGTTGGACTGCCAGGATTGCACAAGCGTAACCTCCATATGAATGACCAACGATATGTACAGGCGCGAGCCCTAGCTTTTCGATTAACTCCGCCAGATCTTCTGCGTGATTAATGGCAGAATAATCCCACCCGACATCCATGAGATCACTGGGGTAATGATAACGCCGACTGATTGCTATAGTATGATAGCACTTTGAGAAGGGTCCCATTTGAAAGGCCCAGGTACGAAAATCATTGAGGCTTCCGTGAACGAAGATAACCGGAATACCACTGCCTCGCTCTATGTACTTGAGTTCAGTACCATTTATAGCGATCTTTTTGGCATCTATCTTCATTGTTTCTCTAATGGTGGCCAAAGACGAGTCGTAATATAAGAACTATTGCCAACTTTGCCTGATAACAGAATAAAACGAGCAAGGAATGGACTTCGGCCGCCCCCTTTTTCTCTCCGCTCTGGGCCCTTCAACGCCCAGCTCGGCCTCAAGGGAGATGTTCATCTGGCTCAAAAGATTTATGCAACATCAAACCTAGCAACAGTCAAGGAGAATACATAATGAATGTTATAGCAATTAACGGTAGTCCACATATGGATGAGGGAAACACAGCTATGATCCTGAATCAGTTCTTGGATGGAATGAGGGAAGCTGGCGCTAATGTTGAAGTCTACTACACCAGGAAGATGAAAATAGGACCTTGCAATGGAGATATGAGCTGCTGGTACAAGAATCCTGGAAAGTGCGGACAAAATGATGATATGCAGATGCTTCTCCCTAAGATTAAAGAGGCCGATGTCATTGTTTGGGCTAGCCCAGTATACTACGCTGGTATTACTGGTCCTCTCAAGAACCTGATGGATAGACAGCTGCCGCTTCACATGTCAGGAGAAATGGCAGCCAAGAAACAGAAGATCGTTCTTGTCTCCTCCAGCGGGTCCTGGGATACATCCATGTTCGATCCCATTCTTGCCCAGATGAAAGCAATTTATGCAAGCCCTGATGGAAGATCTGAATTCGCAGGAGCACTCCTGCGACCCGGCGCAGAACCAATGCGACATTTGATGGATGGCATTGGAAAGGCCGTTTTAGATAATGTCTTCAAGGCTGCAAAAGAGGCGGGAAGGCAGCTTGTAAAAGAGGGCAGGATATCCGATGAGCTCCAAAGAGCTGTGAGCCAGAAGCTGATGTCAGAGGAGGACTATCAAAAGGGAATGAATGAAATGGTGGAGCAGATGAAGAAGTCAGCGGCTAAATAGGAGGAGCAAAACCAGTCTTATTTTTACCCGCAGCTGCAGGATATGCGCTGGATGGCTCTATGCTAACACCTTTTTATATAGGTCTTTTAAAAGGCATTTCTTATTACAGGATTGTTGTAAAACTCAATCTATTTTTCAGCTTATTCTCTAAAAGCCGTTCTCTCCCACGAGGGGCACAAAGGCCACCCTCATCTCATCATCGATCACGAAGCGTTTCTCACCCGTTCTTGTTACGAGGTAAAGAGCTTGTACGACCTTGCCCGCAGGGAGAATCATCTTTCCGCCTATCTTTAGCTGCTGCTTGAGCGCTTCGGGAATTTGCGGTGCGCAGGCGGCTGCATTGATCCTGTCATAAGGCGCATATTTCGGGAGTCCAAGGCTTCCATCTCCTTCAATCACAACGACGTTGGTTACTCCGGCTTGTTTCAAGTTCTCTCTCTCCTGGACCGCCAATTCATGAATGCGCTCTACTGAGTAAACATGCCCTTTCGGCCCTACCAGATTTGCTATAACGGCAGCATGATAGCCGCTTCCACCACCTATATCCAATACATTCATGCCATCTTGCAGATCCAGCAAATTGCACATCTCGGCAACAATGTCAGGCGATGAGATCGTCTGGCCAAGACCGATAGGCAGAGGAGTATCATCATAAGCTCGCAAGCGCTGGTCCGCTGGCACAAACAGCTCTCTCGGTACACTCTTCATGGCAGAGATCGTGCGATTATTGACTCTGCCCATTAGCCGCTCCGCCATTTGTTCTCTTTCTTGCGACATATTTTTTCCGGTTTTATTTAAAAAATTGTTATCATCATATGAAGAAATATCGCTGCTGTCATAAGATTTCGCGATGTAATTCTGATAGTTTGCATCACTTTGCCTTTCATTGCTCTTAGCTTCAACGATGATCGGCTGGATCGTAAGGGAGGTCACAATTAAGGTGTATATCAATAATATAGCATATTTTCTCATATTGTTCATCTCCTCATATGTGCGCAATGGACCTCTTTGCAAAAATATATTCAAAATTCATTCCTGTCCTCGAGCCCATATAGTGCTGCATTTCAAACTCCTGCCAGATTCTTATGATCGCCTTGGCTTCAAGCTTTGCCCTGCCTGGACTACCTCCCCTCATGGCTTGGGGGACCCTCAAGAATAGGAAGATCGCCGATCTAAAGGCATTATACAAAATTGTATTTTTCATCCATAAAATCGAGCTTTGTTTTCCAAATTACTGGTAAGAAGGTGCCGGGGACGGGATTCGAGCCCGCGACTTCGAGATGTCTCAGGCGCGGATATCTATATTACCCTATGAGTCTCGCGCCCTAACCAGCTAGGCCACCCCGGCATGGCATTCTTTCTCAGATGATTTGTTAAATAAGGTTTGTGCTCCTTCCAGGTAACCTTTTTAAGTGATATCCCCACATCCCTCATGAACCTTTATGCCTTCGGATATATCTGGTGTGGTTAGCGATTCGCTTTCTGGCAAGATAATTGCAGTAGGAGTAACGGGCAGCATTGCAGCCGTTCGAGTAATTGATCTGATCCGCGATCTGATCCGTCGTGGGGCGGATGTGCGCTGCATCATGAGCCCTGCCGCACGGCAGATCCTCCATCCGTTTGCGCTTGAATATGCGAGCGGTAGTCCAGTTATAACTGAGATAACAGGCAAAGTAGAGCATGTCCAATTCTGCGGCATCAGGGGAACGGCAGATCTTCTTTTGATTGCCCCGGCGACTGCAAACACAATCGGCAAGGTGGCATGCGGGATAGACGATACACCCGTTACCACCTTTGCGACCACTGCTCTTGGGAGCGGAAAGCCTGTGATGGTTGTTCCTGCGATGCATGAGGCCATGTACTGCCATCCGGCCGTCATGAAAAACATGGATGCTCTTCGCTCAATGGGAGTTGTTGTAATAGATCCCAGAGTCGAAGAAGACAAGGCCAAGATAGCAGATAATTCAAGGATCGTGCTCGAGGTCGAAAGGCTTCTTGGCAAAAATGACCTATCGGGCAAGAGAATCCTGATCACAAGCGGCTCGAATGCAGAGCGTATTGATCCAATTCGCATACTTACCAATCGCGCCTCGGGGAAAACGGGGGTAGAGATTGCTCTGGAGGCTTACCGCAGAGGCGCAGATGTTGCGATAGTTCATCGCTTCAAACAGGGTCTGCCATTCCGCGAGATATACGCGGAGAGCTCTATGGAGATGCTCGATGCAGTTATGGATGAGCTTTCCAAAGGCTATGATGCTTTAATAAGTGCTGCAGCAGTCGCAGATTACACCCTTGATCCAAATGCTGAAAAGATTAAGTCCGGCCAGGATCTCGTTCTGAGGCTCAAGCCCACCAAGAAGATCATTCGAACAGTCAGGGATGCGTATCCGCGCCTCGTGATCATCGGCTTCAAGGCTGAGACGTTTGTCTCTGAGGATGAACTGGCAAAACGTGCAGAGCAGTCCATGTATGCGTCAAGGCTCGATGCTGTCGTTGCAAACGATATCGGCTCCAAGGGCATGGGCACGGATGAGAACAAAGTTATGATAATCGATAGAAAAGGCAACAAAACCTGGGTTGAAGGTAAAAAGATGGCTATAGCAAGGGGCATAATCGATAAGCTATCTGAGGTGTTGAAATGAAGGCCTTTGTTCCCTCTCATATCACTGGTTTCTTTGCTGCATTGCGCCAGGAAGACCCCCTGCTTTCCGGCTCGATAGGATGCGGTCTCAACTTGGCCCTGGGAGCGACAACGATCGTCGAGCCATCGGATGAGATGCAGATTTTCTTGAATGGAGAGTTATCCGATGCGCCGGTGAGCAGATACGTCCTCGACAGGCTTGCGAAATCGCCAGTAACTGTTAAGACCCAGCTTGATATGCCTCTCGGCTCAGGCTTTGGCGCAAGCGGTGCCGGTGCGCTCGGATGCGCCTACGCCCTGAATGCTCACTTCGATTTGGGCATGATGGCAAATCAGGTCGCCGCCGTAGCACACTCTGCAGAGGTTGTGAATAGGACTGGTCTCGGAGATGTGATTGCCCAGAACACCGGCGGCCTTGTTGTGAGGCTTGAGCCGGGTGCGCCCGGAATAGGCCGCGTCGATCGCATACCCGTTTCAGCCTTAAATGTGAATTACGTCGTCAGAGGGCCTATATCGACGCGCGAAGTTCTGTCCGACGAGAAGGCCATGAATGAGATCAACAGCGCTGGTAAGGCATGTTTAAAGGAGCTTTTGGCTAAGCCGACGCTGGAGGAGTTCATGCGGCTCTCAAGGCGCTTCACCTTCAAGATTGGCATCGCGAGCAATTGGGCACTCGATGCAATCGAGGCGGTTGAAGCGGCAGGCGGAATGGCGAGCATGATAATGCTTGGCGATTCTGTCTTTGCCATAGGTGGTGGCGAGGCACTAGCGGAGTTCGGAAAGGTTGGCTCGACAAACGTATCACATAGAGGCGCAAACCTTGACTGAGATACCGAAGTCCCATCCGAGATATGCGTCACTTCTCTGCCGCGAACGAATCGCAGATGGGGTCAGAAAAGGGCTGACCAGCATACAGGGCATGATTGCCCAGGGCCGGGGCGAGGCATTCGACTATCTAATTGGTGAAAAGACGAATCCTTCAGCAGCATCAGCCGCCAGAGCCGCTGCTGCTATGCTGCTTCTTGCGAAGCATCCTGTGCTCAGCGTGAACGGCAACGTTGCTGCACTTATCCCTGAAGGTATGGTTCAGCTGGCCGATGAGCTTCGTGCGCCATTGGAGGTAAACCTATTCCACAGGACTGAGGAGAGGGTGAAGAAGATTGCAGATCTGCTCCGCAGTCTTGGTGCTGCCCGGGTTTTGGGCGAGAACCCTGATACAATGATTTCCGGGCTGGATCATTCCAGGGCTAAAGCAACAATTGGTGGAATTTATGATGCAGACGTTGTGCTTATTCCTCTGGAAGATGGAGACCGCTGTGAGGCTCTTATAGCAATGGGCAAAAAGGTGATAGCAATTGATCTCAATCCTCTTTCAAGAACTGGAAGAATGGCAACGATCACAATTGTCGATAATATCGTCAGGGCAGTGCCTAATATAATATCAACACTTCACCAGCTTCATGAAGTTCCTCCATCTGAGCAACAAATGATTCTAGACAATTACGATAATAATATTACATTAAAGCAAGCTGTAGATGAGATACAGGCCCACCTGGACCAGCAGTTCAAGCAGGCTCTTTAGTGAGTTCGGGAGAAAATACCGGTAATAAATCAGCTTTGATTTCATGGAGCATTCTGCTGTGTTGGATAACTTTTATAACTTATAAATGTACATATATATTATAGTATGACTTATGAAGATAATCGCGATTGGCCATCATATAACGATCGATTAGTTAGACGTGGCTGGTTCTACCTACATACTGACTTCCTAAAACAATGGGACGGAGAGCTTCGAGCCATGAATAAAGGCAAAAACGGTCGTCTTTATATCTATCCTAACACATTTATCCAATTTTGCGGCTTGATGTATGCATTTCCTCACTTGTCTTATCGTCAATTAGAAGGCTATCTTCAGGCGCTCAGTGGCTTCATTCCGGGTTTAAGATCCGCTGATTACACTACATTATGGCAAAGAATTGTAGAACTAGAGCTGAATGTTCCTATGCCAGAAAATGATATTGTGGTAGCTGTAGACTCAACTGGAATTAAAGTTACAAATAGCGGCATAGAAGCCAATCTCTCCGCAGTTTTGGCCACCAATTCTCTTGCCATCATACGATGTCTTTCGCCTATTGGGTGAGATAAGACTAAACGGCATTCAGGTGCCATGCTTACTCAGATCCACGTGCCATCGTCTTCAAATTCTTCATTTTTCGGGATTCTTTTTTTCCAGCAAAGGTCCATAGCTCATCCATTTCCACCTTGGAAACCTTTAAATCCTTTAAATAGACACCACTTACTGCTTCACTTTGATCTGATGCTCGCGAAATCCAGATGCTAATGGATTGTGGACAAACTTCCAGAACTTCTGCCGTAGATCTTTGGCTCATTCCTTTTGTGACAAGCTTCAAAGCTAGGACAACCTTATCTTTACTTGTCCTGAGATCATAGAACATCGTATTGCTGCGATCACAGAATACCTTGCCACACATCCTGCAAATATACTTTCGAACGCAACCGGACTTGGTTTTGTACGTTCCGTTTCCCACTACATTACCTTGATCCGTGAGACCATAGTGTTCACATTCTTCGTTCGGACAGGCGACATCTGAGAATTTGGTCTTGGGCCTCGTTTTCCCAACTTGCTATTCCCCCGATGATTGATAGTGAATGTAGTATATAACTTCAACTCGTTCTACCATCACGACCCGATTGTGCCCAAAAGAGATTTGCTATTCTCCCATTTAGTGTCATATTCTGAACCGCCACGCTCAGACACCTTGAATCTTTGCTGTTCAATTCATGTTTGTCTGACGGTCTTTCGCAACCTTCCTTTACATAAAATCGTATAGAATTGTAGCCAGGTTTGAGCTTAACCGGAACAGATTTTGAGGTGAAGTTCATAACGGGAACCGCAAATCTTCCTTCCTGGATATTTCCTGAATAAATCGTCATGGTTCTCTCGCGGTAGAAGCTGGCCACTTGAAAGCTCAAATCAGCGGTAAGGTCATTGGACGAATAAACAGAAATCGTAGCATTATTTTTCATCCATCGTGTCTTTATGCCATTCCAGTTTTGGATACCATACCAATTGTTTGTGCCAAAACAATGATCGTCCAAAATAGTTAGTCCACTTAATAAGATATCTTCGATATTTTTCTTATTGTAAATGACAATCTTTTGTTCATCGTATGAATACATAGGGTATAGATTCCCAAAATTAATATATCCAATTTTAGATTTTTTTATTTGTTCGTAGACTGTGGTATCAATTGGTTTGCCAAGGAATTTTTCTATCAAACCTAAATTCCGATCGTCGGTTAATATTTTCCTTGGTTTGCCATCATATGTAAAAATTATGGGCAAGTATTCACGATAATCAATTTCAGCTCCTATTGAACGTTCAGCAAACAATTCGTACGGAGGATTATAAAGATTTGGTGAATTGACTAAAATTAATCCGGATAGGCTATTAAACTTTAAGTAGGAGCCAAGATCATGCTCATAGAGGCAAAATCCCGTGACTGAAAGGTTTATCATGAATACAGAGAACAGAATAACATTTGATTTCTTTCTGGATAATCCTTTTAAGCCACAAATTGAAATCAAAATCACTATGGGCAACATCCAAATAGCATATCTATCAATGTACAGCATTCCACTATTCCAATTGACAGTGGTTGCAGCTAAGGTAGCCATCGATATCAGAACAAGCCACAAAGAGGCTATAAATAGATCTTTTTTCTTTAGCGAGAAAACTAATGACAATAATGCCAGTATCAATAATAAAGGAATATAAGGCAACATGCCGCAATTTAAATCAAAAAATAGATTCAATACTTTATTGGATGATATGTTATCTATGCTAGCGGCACCGATTAAAGCTTGCAGGCTATATGTGTGGTAATTCAGATAATAAAATATATAATAAATTGAAGAAAATGACGCGCAACCCAAGAGATAGAACAAGTTCTTAGTATCCCAATTTGATTCTTTCCATCCAAAAAAGACAAAATAGATAGCCAAGATGATGATCGGAGGATTCTGCAATGAAGCAAATGCAGATAATAGAACAGATAATTTATAGTCTCCTTTCATAGCAAATACAATAGCCATGACTACAAATGAGTAAGAAAAAACCTCTGTATGCGGCCACCATATGTAAAATAAAGCAGGATTAATTGCACATAAAAGAAAAAACCAAAAGTTATTCCACCCCTTAAAAGGTTTAAGAAAAATTATGAGCCACAAACAAGCAATAATAAGGAGCGAATTTGTTATTTGAAACGATCTATATTCATTAAAATTTAAATAATGAATTAGCGAAAATATTGGCATATTCAATAATGAATATATCCACATATGATCGGAGTAGTATTTGCCGCTTTCGGATCTGTAATATTGTAAATAATCGAAATCCGGTCGTGGGTGTGAGCTACTGAAAGAACGCCAAAGAATCGATAGCTGGCCGCAAATTACTGCTGAATTTAATAAAGTGCCGATTACTATCTGTTTTCGGTAACTCACCTCACAATCGGAAGTTTTATAATGCATATTAGAAATGGCCGTAAGGGACACTATGAAGGAAATTAATTTGATAAGGAAAGCACAAGCGAAAACTAGTGCCCATTTTAGCACTATTTTTTGTGATAGATTATCAATTTCTATACTTGCAATTTATTCAATTATATTATTATTTATTTCAGTTTATTACTTACCTCCTCTTTATATCGGAGATAGCAGAGAATATCTGGGGATGAGCATTTCCTTCTACAATCATTTATCTCCAGACCTCCAAGATATGGATTTGACATTGAGATCGATCATTGAGGCGAAAAATGGAATTGTGCTTTCAAAGGATTTCGGGTCGTGTATGCGTTCCGATGAAATAGTTATATGTTTATAATGATACATTCTTTAAAAGGGATGTATCAAAAATGTCTGATATTACATTGTCCGATTACTGGTGCCATCATGAAGGCTGCCAGGATTATGGTATAAACGATAAAGGCAACATAGTGATAAAAGATCACTATGGAAAGAACAACCGTGCGCTCTTGAAGTGCAGAACATGTGGTCATTGTTTCAGCGAGACTCGCGGAACAATATTTTTCGGTTTGAGCACATCAGATGAGGAAGTCTTAGATGTCCTGGCCCAATTGGTAGAAAAAGGCAGTATTCGTGGTGTTGCAAGATCTACAGGTCATGATAAAAATACAATCTGCCGATGGCTCAAAAGGGCAGCGGATCATTGCAAAGAGGTCAATGATTACTTCCTGAACCATCTTCATCTTACACAAGTGCAGATAGATGAAATATGGTCATTTTGTAAAAAAACAAAAAAATGTAAGTAGCTATGACTCAAAAGACGTTGGTGACGTATATAGTCTGACAGCAATAAATGCTGAATCAAGGTTACTAATCTGCCATCATGAAGGTGGCCGAACTATAGAAGATGCAACTGCCTTATTTAGTGACTTAGAACATAGACGGGCGACAGGCACACCTCTTCCGGTATTCGTTTCCGATGATTGGGATCCATTTTCCAATGCCCTCCTTGAAGTCTACGGTGTCAAGGAGACGCCTGAATACAAAGGACTAGGCAGAAAACCAAATCCTATACTTGTTCCTCCTCCTGACCTTAAATATGCTCAAATTGTGAAAAATAAAAAGAATGATGAAGTGGTTAACACATTTGAACGGATTGTATATGGTGACCCGAAAGATGTGCTTGAACTGCTTTGCCCAACATCGAAAGAACATATCCAGACATCCTACGTCGAACGAATGAATCTCACTTTCAGGAATTATCTGGCCAGGTTTATACGTGAGTCTATGAACTTTAGTAAAGATAGGCAAATTCATACCGGCGCAATAGACTTTTTCCAAGCTTGGTACAACTTCGTTAAGCCGCATGATTCTTTAAAAATTGAGATAAACCTTGACATGGAAGAAGTGGGATTCGCTCTGAATCCTAAAAAATGGATCCCTCAAACGCCTGCGATGGTTGAATTGATTACCGACCATATTTGGACTATGAAGGAGTTAATGACTTGGAGGATCCCATTTCAATAGGTCACATACACAACCCGTTTATGGAGTGTAGTATAATCTGCGGCCAATAATCCTGGTTCGTAGGTCGAAAGCAATCCAATGAATCCTTCAAGTTGAGCATTATATTCTGGCCAGTCTCTATTATCGATGTAGTCCATTACTTACTATTTATATTTAAACTATAAAAGACTTATTCGACACAGCACATTGAAGACCCTTTTTATTATTGCATTTGGTCTTTCACCAGGCAATCTAAGAATGCTACTCAACCGATTGCGTTCTTTCGGAGCGAGGAATTTCGTTCTCGCTATTTAGCGTTCTCTCTGACATCTCATACAGGAATCTACTCAAAGGAACCCTCGCTTCCTTAGCCAATCCTTCCCATCGCTCCTTATCTTCTTCAGATGGGAAATAGATGGCAGTGTATCTGCCATTCAATTCTGTCGCGACCATGGCAAATTACCAATAATATTTTTAGAGCCGAAGATATATCAAATTGCCGGTAATTTATCATATTCTCTAGCGAGGGCACGCTGAGCTGCCGCCTGAACGCTCTGGTCAGGATCTTTGGAAAGCTTCTGGAGGACGGTTTTCGGCGTTCTGCGGTTGAGGGCTACAGCCTCTCTTACCAACCATGCACTGCTTTCTGAGAGCCCCTCAAGTATTGATTCATCTGCTCCAGAGCTCTGTGCTACAGATCGCTTTACTTCCCATTCTCTATCCGATGCCAGATTAGCCAACGCCTTTATTGGTGTCCTTGGATTCAAGGCTACAGAAGCCCTAACATCGGTTATTCTATCTGCAGAAAGGTACGATAGAATGTTATCTGGAGTCGAGGGGTTCTTTGCAACGTTATCTCTTACTAGCCAGCTCACATCTCTGGCTAGTCTTGACAGGGTTTCAGCGGCTATTTTGGGGTTGGATGCAGCCGATGCGCGGACATGTTCATCGTTATCTCGTGCAAGAGCCTCCAGAGCCTCCAGCGGCACGCTCGGGTTTTTCGCGACAGATTCTTTAACAAGGTAGCGGTTCTTGTTGAGTGTGTAATCGTAATCGGTCATCTCATCAGCAGCTAATTCAGCTAAAGCTTTGGCAGGAGCTTTAGTGTTCAGGGCAACAGCTGAGCGGACGAAACCGTCTGCATCGCAGGCAAGCCTGGCTAGAATATCCTCGGGAGTTCGCTGATTTCCCGCAACAGCCTCGCGGACCCACTGACTCCTATCCCTTGATAGGACCATCAGAAGATTCTCTGGTGTGTGGGAGTCCCATGCCACTGTTCTCCTGATATGCCAATCCCATGAGTTTGCAAGCTCTGTCAGATCTTTTTCTTTTTCGGCCATTTTACCTTATATCCTTCTTACCTTATATCCTTCTTACCTTATATCCTTCTAATTAGTCTGTGATTTCTTAGTCCGAGATACGGAAACACACGAAACCATATACTTCATCGAGCAGTTTATTCGGGTTTTTGTCATCGTGTCTTTCCAACCGCCGCTCTACAACTGGAATACTTACTGCCGGCATAACCTGCTTCATAAGGGATGCATCGCCACCTAAGACAGCGAATTTGGCAACAGAGCCATACTTTTTGCTCAAATCGGATAGCCTCTTGTTCACGGCATCGATATGAACTTTTATATCCTCTTCCCGAAGCCGTTCAAACCTTTTCTGGCTCCATCCTCCCTTGGAGTGCTTCTCCTTAACCTGGCTCTCTATTATCTCCTGCGCCTCAAATCCATCCTTGCTCAGGGCCATGCCTAGAAATGTATCACCTGCGTGAATAGAGGCGACAATCACGGGAGTTTCCATCATCTCCCTCATTAGATCAAGCTGGAATGCGCTTCCTATGCCAATGGTTTTCTCATTAATAGGAAACGGGGGAATTAACACCAGGGTAAACAGCTGCGGAGAGTGGATTACAATAAAACCCCTGTCAGACTTAATAGGTTTAATGGATTCCGCAAGATTAGGCGGGAGATCACTAACGTTTTGGATGTATCCTGTAAAAGAGTCATCATCCGGAGATCTGAATGCCTGAAGCTTCCTAAGAAATCGCTCAATATCCCTTGGACTTAGCCTAGTTCCCTGAGGCTCGGATGCCCCTGTCGTTGAAGCATTATCGGATGCCGTATGCACTTGAGAGAGAGCCTTCTGCTCAGCAGCTTTGAGGGCTATACATGACTCCTGATATGAGCTCGTCAGCTTGCGAATCTTCTCATCGCGTTTCTCAAGGATTTTCGCCAGATCCTCTTTTTCCTTCTGAAGCACCGATAGCTCGCGCTCAAGCTCTCCAACTTGCTCCTCCTGTTTCTTTCTGCCAAAGATATCCAAAGGACTATCCTCCGAACATAATTCTGCGGAGGTAGAAAAATAAATTTCGATTGCAATTCATCAGAAATATTTATCGCATACTCATCGCATACTAATGTTATGGAGATCTAAGTTGTCGAGGTCGATAACTTAGATAAAGGATATAAGCAATAGGACGGACTCGCTGGGACTCGAACCCAGGTCAGCGGGTTTCTTCGAAAAGTCTCCGAAGCCCGCTAGGATATCCTCTACCCTACGAGCCCGTATGATTATAGGATTATAGCGATTCACTCGTATCTTCCAGGCTATTAATCTTTCCACGAATGCGAGAGCCATCGAAATGATAGCTGGAATAATAGTAACAATTTAACCGTGTGATTTATTAAGAGGAATGCCGGAAACAGAAATCCTAGTCTGAAGATCTATGTTTGAATAGGTCAACAATTGCGATGACAATGAGACCCATGAAAGAATCCTCAGATAAGCAGATGTTGAATAATGCCGAAAAAGAGGGAGCGCTTATCCCCCTTCTACAAAAGGCACAATCCAGCCTGGGATACATCTCGCCGGAGGCCGTGGAGGAGATCTCTGAAGTTTTGGAGATATCAGAGAGCGAGGTATACGGCGTTGCCACATTTTATGCCGAGTTTAAGCTTTTCCGCCCTGGAGAGCACAATATCAAGGTCTGTATGGGCACCTCTTGCTATCTCAAAGGAGGCCGCAGACTTCTCGATCATCTGACTAGAAGATTGGGTATTAGGTCCGACAGCACTACAAAAGATGGCAAATTCAGCCTTGAGACCGTCGCATGCCTTGGGTGCTGCTCTAAATCGCCCGTAATGTCGGTGGATGGTGTAATTTACGGAGATTTATCACTCTCGCAAGCAGATTCGATATTATCTCGCCTGAGGTAACAGGCTTAGATCATTATCTTGGGTTATTATGAAAAAATCATCAGATTCTAAAGCCCTGGAAGATATACGCACAGAGGCCAAACAGTCTTGGCTTAAGCTGTTCGAAGGAGATATTCCGCTGATATGCACAGGCATGTCCACATGTGGAATATCTGCCAGAGCCTGCGAGACACAGGCCGCTCTAGAGGCCGAGCTTGAGGGGAGAGGCATTCATGCAAATAGCATGAACGTCGGATGCTTGGGGCTATGTTTTGCAGAGCCACTGGTTTACATCAAACTTCCCGGTCGGCCGATGATATGCTATGGGTATGCTGCTCCTGAGGTAGTTTCATCACTGGTGGATGAAGCGATCGAGGATAATATTGATTATAATAATAGCAATAGTAGCAATTATAATAAAAGAGCCCTTGGAACAGTCGATCTTCCTGAAATAGAGAGGAAGTCAATTCCTAATATTGCCTCCATCTGGGATCATCCGATGCTCAAGCCTCAGGTAAGGATTGCGCTGCGCAACTGCGGCATTATTGATCCTGAGAACATACATCATTACATTGCCAGAGGCGGCTACAGTGCTCTTGAGAAGGCCCTGCAAATGACGCCTGAGGCAGTGACTGAGGAGGTAAAGTCCTCGGGCTTACGCGGCCGTGGTGGTGCAGGATTCCCAACTGGCACCAAATGGGAGTTCTGCCGCAAATCGAAGGGGACCGAGAAGTACCTGATATGCAATGCCGATGAGGGAGATCCCGGGGCCTTCATGGACAGATCTGTCCTGGAAGGAGATCCTCACTCGGTTATAGAGGGCATGCTGATCGCAGCCCATGCAATTGGCTCTACTCAAGGATACATTTACTGTCGTGCCGAGTATCCTTTGGCCCTGAAGAGGTTGGACATAGCTTTGGGGCAGGCGCGTGAACTCGGCCTCCTGGGCGAAAATGTGCTTGGCTCAGGCATGGATTTCGATATATCCATAAAAGAAGGTGCTGGGGCTTTCGTCTGCGGCGAGGAGACTGCACTCATGGCATCGATTGAGGGCAGACGCGGAATGCCGAGGACTAGGCCGCCATTTCCAGCAAATGCCGGCCTCTGGGGCAAGCCTACAAACATAAACAATGTTGAAACTCTGGCAGATCTTGCCGAGATTATCAACCGTGGAGGAAAGTGGCATTCATCCTTTGGCATCGGCAGGAGCCGTGGAACCAAGACACTCTCGCTTGCAGGGACCGTGCAGAGAGCGGGTCTTATTGAAGTTCCTATGGGAATGACTCTACGCGATATCATCTTTGATATTGGAGGCGGAATACAGGGAGGTAAAGACTGTAAAGGAGTACTTACAGGCGGACCATCCGGTGGATGCATACCTGCAGCTCATCTAGATACTCCAGTCGATTATGAATCGCTGACGAAAGAGGGCTCAATAATGGGCTCGGGAAGCATGATCATCATTGACGAAGACACTTGTGTTGTCGATCTCGCGAGATTCTTCTTAACGTTTACTCAATCCGAATCCTGCGGCAAATGTACCCCCTGCAGGATCGGGACAAGGCAAATGCTTGCGATACTGGAAAAGATCACCAGAGGCGAGGCGGGAATGGATGATCTGGCAAAGCTTGAGAAGTTGGCTAACACTGTGAGGAATGGTGCACTATGCGGTCTCGGAGCCGGGGCTCCCAACCCAGTTCTTACCACTATCAAGTATTTCAGAGACGAGTATAAAGAGCATATTTTGCATAAGAGCTGTCCCTCTCTAGTCTGCCGTGAGCTAATCACATTCTCAATAAATCCTGAAAAATGCAGGGGTTGCGGGCTATGCCTTGAGAGCTGTCCTGCTGGCGCAATTTCAGGCGAGACTAAGAAGGTGCATGTGATAGACAAAGGCGCCTGCATAAAATGCGGAGCCTGCTCCACAGCCTGTCCTGATAAGTTCAAGGCTATCACCAAAGAGACCAGGTGATTGAATGCGCCTGAAGATCGATGGCAATGAGGTCGAAGTGCCTGCAGGAAAAACTGTTAAGGAGGCTGCGAAGGCTGCAGGCATAAAAATCCCCGGACTTTGTGATCACCCTGAGCTGAAGCCCTACGGCGGATGCAGGCTGTGCCTTGTTGAGATCGAAGGCGTTCGAGGCTATCCTTCATCCTGCACATTGCCTGCTGCAGAAGGCATGGTAGTTTTGACCGATACGCCAGCACTGAAAGATCTCAGACTCGGCATTCTGGAGATGCTGCTATCGGAGCATCCTTGCATCTGTCTCACTTGTGAGCGTGCTGGCAGGTGCGATGAGATCCGAGAGGCAATGAAGAAGGTCCCTCAGACGATGGGATGCCGCTATTGCCCCAAAGACAAGAGGTGCGAGCTTCAGGAAACCGTCGAGATGATTGGTCTCAAGAAGATTGAGCTGGCACATATCAGCCCTGAAAAGGAGATCATCCGCAGCCCATTCTTCGACCGCGATCCTAACCTGTGTATCTTATGCGGACGGTGCGTTCGAGCCTGCGAGGATCGAGGCCTTGGAGTGATATCGTTCATCTTCAGGGGATTTGATGCAGGGATTGGGACGGCGTTTGAAAAGCCCTTGGAGGAGTCAGGCTGCAGATTCTGCGGGGCATGCGTTGATGTTTGTCCCACAGGTGCTCTAGTTGAGCGAGGAAATAGATGGGCGGGTCCTGCGGAGAAAGTGGTAGCAACAACATGCCCATACTGCAGCGCCAATTGTCAAATCGGTCTTGAGGTCGAGAGTGGAAGGCTTCTGCGGGCAAAGCCGGAAGACAGCAGGCTCTGTGTACGCGGACGCTTCGGGCTTGAGTTCGTCGAGCGAGATCGGCTGAAGAGACCATTAATAAAGAGAAATGGAAGGCTGACGGAGACGAGTTGGAATGAGGCTCTCGACTGTGTTGCCGGGAAATTGGCCAAATATGTAGGCAAGGATTTTGCATTAATCACATCGGGAGTCCTGACAAACGAGGCTCTGTACCTGGCTCGAAAGTTCGCCGAAAATGCAATGTTGAGCCGGGCGGTGGCTCAGGATGCTGCCTCGGAATTCAGCCTTGAGGATGTACGTAAGGGACAGATAGTAGTAGTAGGCGATCTCGCAGAGACGAACCCAGCAATTGAGCTGGCGCTCAGATCCTCAAAGCCGATGGTTATCTCTTCTTTAAAGACAATGCTTGCTAAAGAGGCGTCGGTCTGGCTGAGACCTATGCCGGGGTACGAGCCTTTTGTGCTCATGGCCCTAGCCAATGCCTTGAATGGCAAGAGTATCGAAAACACAAGTACGGGCATTCCAGCTGAAGAGGTAGAAAACGCTGCTAAATCGCTTTCTGGAGCTTCAATCATTGTAGGGCCAGATTGCAGCGCAGATATAGTCTATGCTGCCAACAGTTTAGCATCGGCTGCAAAGGGAAAGCTTTGTGTTTTGGGCAGAAACTGCAATTCGCGTGGAGCTGCTAGGTTAGGGCTGAATCAGGGATATGATGAAACAATGAGGGCCCTAAGAGATGGCAGTCTGAAGGCTGCTTATATCATTGGCTCTAACCCAGCAAGAGAAGTGCCTGACCTCAAGGAGCCATTATCTAAACTGGACTTCCTGATTGTCCAGGATCTTTTCCTGACAGAGACCGCAAAGCTGGCGGATGTAGTTTTGCCTGCAGCCTCATTTGCAGAGGTCGATGGAACTTACACAGCATCAGATGGCAGAATGCTTGCAGTTAGACAGGCATTGCCTCCGAAAGGCGGAAGACCCGATTATCAGATTCTGACTGAGCTCGGAAGGAGAATGGGCTTATGTGGATTTGAGTTCGCAAGCTCAGATCTGGTTCTTACGGAGATGAAGTCTCACTTCGATCTCGTCTCGACCGCTTTGGCTGCGCCAAATTCTGAACCTTTAATTTTAGAAAAGCCGCCAGCTGCCCAATCTTTTCTGCTCATAAAAGGCCCCAGCATCTTCAAGTTCGGCAGCGGAACAAGGACTTCAAAGGTATCCGATCTGCGTTACCTCGCGGGAAAAAAATACGCGGAGATGCATCCGGCTGATGCTGGAAGGCTAGGCATCTCGAAAGGAGACTTCATCTGCATACAGGCTGGCGATGTTACTATCAGGGCCAGAGCCAAAATATCGGCTAGATTGCCAGAAGGCGTAGTGAGGGTTCCGGGAAAGGAAGGCAAGGCATCAGGTGCTAAGGTGATAAAGGATGTTTGAGATATTGCAAAAAGAGATAATCACTCCGGGCCTTGTGCTCCTGAGGATAAAAGCGCCTGAGGTTGCCAAGAAAGTAAAGCCCGGCCAGTTTGTAATAGTAAGAGCGGATGAGGTTGGGGAGCGCATTCCGCTGAGCATTGCAGATTGGGATGACAGCTCTTTAACGGTTCTGATCCAGGATGTAGGCGTTTCTACTCGCAAGCTTTCCGCCCTCGAGAAGGGCGACTGCATTCTCAACCTGGCAGGGCCACTTGGAAAACCGTCTAAGATAGAAAATTATGGAACAGTTGCGGTAGTAAGCGGCTGCTTCGGAACAGGCCCCGGATTTGCCATGGCAAGGGCATTGAAGGCAGCCGGGAACAGAGTAGTTTATGTAATCGAGGCCAGGAATCGCGATTGGCTGTTCTGGCTAGACAGGCTTGAGAAGGTTTCCAATAAGCTCATCGTTACCTGTAACGACGGAAGTGCCGAGGACTGCAATGCGAGCACGCCACTAGAGCAGATACTGCGCTCGGAGAACGTAGATCGAGTATATGCAATCGGCTGCACATTCATGATGATGGAGATCTCCAGGATTACCGAGCCCTTTGGAAAGGAAACTCGCGTCAGCCTCATGCCCCTCATGGTGGACGGGACTGGAATGTGTGGAGCCTGCAGGTGCTCAATCGATGGCAAGGTCAAGTTCGGATGTGTCGATGGCCCTGAATTCGACGGGCACAAGGTAGACTGGTCCCAGCTTATTGAAAGGATGAGAAGCTACCTGGATTTAGAGACTGAAGCCCTTGACCTATGGGAACGCGAGAACTGGCATAAAGCGATGGATGCTAAAGAAAAGGCCACTGCTTAGGACATCATTTACTATGCATCTCTCAGCCTTTTACTTTATACTTTTCGTACCATAATCACAAATTATTATCTCATTTAAAGGATCATGATTTCAGCTGTACAGCCACCTCATTCCTGCGCAGAAACGGTGGCGTATTTTGGTCATCGTACTGCAGAAGGTAAGCGGGTTCGATCCAGCCGGTTCCTCGCCTTTTAAGCGTTTCCTGAATCAATCTTAATCCTCTGTCGAAGCTGTCCGGAGTCACTATGCCGGAGAAGGCGATTGCAGCAACTTTTCGGGACGCTACGGCTTCCAGCTTCACCCTTTCGGTGAGCGGCTTTGGCAGGCTTCTCAGGGTTTTGCCTTGAGGCATGATAAATGCCATGACCCTCCCCTCATTGCTGTTGAATATGATGACCGGAGCTGTCATGGCTATCTTCTCCATAGTCTTGTTATATCCCGAAATGTATTCGGATAAAGTCTGGAATGCTTCTTTTTGTTCTCCAATGGTTCTGGCCCAGATCTGAGAAGGATACTCACGTATTTCTATGCCGCTGCCAAGCATCTCTAGCACTTTGTAAGGTGTCTCTGCTCTTCCCGCCATAAACGATAAACGCTCCTTTGCAAAACAAACATTATAACTGCATTTATGCAGGTTGATTTTTCAAGCGATTAGGTGTAAGATACTAACCATGATTAACTTAAAATCTTTATGTCTACTCAGCGTTTATTTAGCCCACATCCCGCAGGTAGATCATTAAGAATTCTGAATTTTCCAGTTCTACAAATTGAGAGTTAGGATTTAATTATGGACGCATTTATGGTTAAAATAAATATAAATAATTAAAATGGAGTCCAAGCATGTCAACATGTCTTCGGGGTAATTGATGTTATAATTATTAGAGAATATAATTCTAGCTCAAGATTAAGTGATCGCTTCTATGTGATTTTTCAGAAAACCGTTATCAGGAAAAATGCTAGGTTTTGGAAGTTGCACCTACGGGATGTGGGATTTAGTGTATATCCCAAACCGATCAAACTTTGAGTGAGTTCTTTGCAGTTGTGTTAGCTAAATCCGAACTTTGATAATCTCATCACAAGTGCCGTTTAGGACTCGCGTAGAATTGAAACTGGGCAAGGGGTGCGTGTTGCAGCATTGGGGATCACATCGAGGGCGACATTCATTAAAAGAATGATAGTAATAAGTAGTAATATATTGAAAATACTGGAAACAACGCAGAAGGTATGAATGATGACAGACATATCTAGTAAAGCCTGCCCCTTCGTGGATAGATTATGCATTGCTGAAGGCTGCATGGCCTGGAGCGATGAAGGCTGCAGGCTGATTATTTCCAGAACTGCTGCTTTAGGCCCATTCGAGCAAAAGCTCAGGAATGCTGCACCTCTGATGTACAGATCGCTGCTCGATCTAGTGAGAGTCATGGAAGAGACCTCCAGGGATTGCACCGAATGCGGGCCTGAGCTTTGGAACTACGCCCAGGAGCTTAGGGGTAGTCTGCTGGATGATCTGATAAAGGCAGAGCTTGCAGAGGCCGGAATCAGGGCCGATGATAATAAAGGCAGACAATGCTGATATCCGAACTGCGCGAACTTTAATCTCAAGGATAAGGTAAGATACGCTACGGATAATCCGAATGATCGAATAAACGGCCATTAACAGCCACTACTATTCATACCATTATGAGGTTGATATATTATCATGAGAACAAGCCACACGATTCTCCTGCGACTGCGCCACGATCCTCAGTACGATTTCAGCAGGGCGAGCGTTGAATATGTGAACCGCGGTGCACCGGATGATAGATCCACAGTCCAAGGAGATAGAATCCTAAAGCTGGAGCAAGGTGGGATGGAGATCCAATCGGAAGTGGGTTCTACGTTCATTCCATATCACCGCATTCGCAGGATATCCTATGGTGACGAAACTATGTGGGCGCACGGCTGAACTTCCTTTGTTTAGGGTTTATATCACAGAAATATATCGCATAGTTGCCGTATAGTTAAAAATGGATAAAGGAGGATGGGAGAGATGAAGGTGGGACCAGGCTCTCCCAGCATATGGCAATAGTAATATTAGTAACTCCAACTATTTAAAATTTTTTCGATTTATAAGGAGGAGGAGCTAGTTAGCTTCTGGATAAGGGGATGAAAATCCCGATTTTAATGCTACGCATGGTTATTTCCCAAATAGGCAAATCGCGAAGCAGGCCCGATTTACTTAGGGCTGAGAAATCCATTGGAGGGATTGATGGATTTCCATACGAGAAGGTCCTGTAGATCAGGCCTGTGAATATATATCAGATATTGAAGCTATTTAAGTTTTTTTATAAATACTCTGGTTTTTTCTATCCTTTCCTTTGTATCACTTTTTACCTTCTTGCTCTCGGCTACAAGGCCGTTTGTTTCCTCCACAGTCCTCTCCCGCCGATCGACAAGCTTTTCAGTTTCCTTATGAGTCTCGATCATGTCCTGTATTTTGATGCTTCCATCGCCTTGACGCTTTCCAGGGTTTCCTTTCTCTCGCCCCTGGCCAGGCCCTTCTCCTCGTATTAAGATTGAAGCTGAGGCCTTTCTGCCTATCGGTCTGTCCATATAGGCCGATTATATTTCGGTTTTCTTAAAAGAGATAAAAGCATTCCAGGTAATTTTAATCATCGAGCATTTGGTCTTTCCCAAGGAACCTTTAGTCTTATATGCCAGATATTCTAGGATTAACATCACACTCCGTATAAGACTTAGAGCCAGGGAAAACATGGACCTGAGGGATCATAAGATCACATGAAAAGGAGGGAGGCAAAAGTCTATAGGTGTAGGAGAGATAAGAATAGACTATCGACCTTTGCCATATAGTATATACGACAATAGCCGAGATATATAGTTTTCGTTTAGGCAAATATATCAAACAATTCAAAAAATAATCGTGGAATAGGTAATCGAGCCGCGGGCAGACCAACACTGATTCACAGCGTCCTTAACAGGAGCCTATCACCGTAGTGAAGGCAGGTCCCGCCCAGTGCCTCGATGTTCGGCCAAGGCTTTAGGCAGCACAGCACTGGAATTTCACACAGCGTCCGTTTTATGGGAGCTCGACACCTTCAAGATGCCGAATCTGAGTCTACTTCTGCCTCAGCTTGTGCCGCGTCATGCCCCGGTCGTGTATTAGCGCGAAGGCCTGTCGGCAGATTGCTATGCCAGTTATAGCATGCAACTTTCAGCCCGCCGAGATTTCAGTCTCACAGGCTCGTAGCCGAATGCATTGCCACGACGGAATGCATCTCCTGGAACAAGGAAGCGACAGGTCCTAGGATCGACCGTATGCTGCCCCTGGTGAGACAAGCACCGTTCATCCCTGCCAAACAGAGCATTATCGGATACGTTAAGCCCACGACACACCCGCCACCCTATGCATGACGCGGCAAATTAACTGTATAATCATTATAGATACTTGTAGTTTGCGGTCGAAGTCTGAGTCGAGCGGAAGCTATTACTGCACCACTAGTCACAGATAGAGGGCTTGGCCTAAGAGATATATCCTGAGCATGCGAAGATTAAGAGGGGGAAAGAGTGGTTAAGAAAGCAAAGAAGAAGAACGATGCTGTTATGACAGGCATCCTCGTTACCAGGTTCAAAATGGGGCTAATTACAGTTGAGGACCTGGGGGAGATGGCAAAGGATATGTCAGGATCTGAGAGGGCATCGGCAGCAAAGAAGGTGCTGGCAGTGATAGAAGATTCTGCCTGACCTTCCCTGCCGGAAGGAGGCCCTCTTAGTTACTAGATCCTCCAGGGAGGCATCAGAGCTACTCCAGCTTCTCGGTACCTACCTTCTTGACCTTCGGCTTCCAGATCTTATCTGGCATCCAGGCAGGGGCGTTTGCGGGCTTGTCGATCTGCACGCGCTCTCCCTGGAATATGTGTACTTTCTGCGTGCCTCGCTCTCGGAGCCTGATATCTGTAAAGCCTCTGTTTGCTGCTTTCAGTGCTGCCTGCCTGGGCGATGATCCTGTGAAGACTCCACTCTCTTCGCCCTTTTTATCCCTGAGGACGAAGTTTCTTGTTTTCTTTTCTTCTTTATCGGCTATGATGATTCCTCACACGCAATGATGAAGGTCTTAGAGAGCTTGTGCAATATTAATTTGACCCCGAAAGGTCAATAGAAATAACCGGATTTGCTGCGTAAATTCGCCTAATTCATTATTATAAGCTACAAACCTCGATTTTCAGTTGAGCTGATACACGACCCCCAAATGGAGCATGTCAATGGTCTTTGATTTCGAAAAGGGGAGCTGCAAGCCTGGCCAGTCTTCAAGCCTCATCACTCCAAATTTGCCCTCCTCCTTTGGCTGGCGTTCTTGGCAGCATGTGATTTACGGCTGAGGCTATAAGGCTTGCCCACAGGAGCATAGGATCTGCCTTGTTATACACTTTCCATAAATTTGTGTGCTTTAATGGAAACATAACAAGAAAAGGGCTGAACTGTATGCGGAAGTGGGCCGAAAGGTACTTAAATGAAGACGTACACTTATAATATATTAAGGCTGCATTGCGTTGATTCGATTTTTTGGTTGAGATGTTTTTGTGGCTTAATCGATTCTTGATCGATAACAAGGAATGTGAATTAAAATGCGAGTTTACGGACTAAGAGATAATTTTGTACCACCCCCAAGAGTGGCCACCCCACAAGGCAGAACCATTAGAGAAATGCACGATGCAACCTGTGCAGAGTGCGGAAAGCAATGTCAGGTCCCATTCAAGCCTGACGGATCCAGGCCGGTATATTGCGGCGATTGCTACCAGAACCATAGGCCCGCTAGTGCGCCTGGAAGATACGGAAGACGCTAAACTGGTCTAACCGATCAACTTAAAAGCAAGGCGGCAAAATCAAGCCTTGCCGAAAGCTTATTTTATTTCTTGAAGCATGTATTCCAAATCTCTACCAATTTGACATACTTTATGGCCTAAGCCCTGAAAGAAAAGGTCTATGTTAATAAAAGTATATATAATTAAAAAATGTGATAAATATTTATTGATCTTTTTAATTGGTAAGGTATAGGCCGATAATCTTCAAAGGAGATACATGAGGGCATGCAGCGGAAGATAATTTATCCGGATCCAGCAATCCGGATCCAGCAAATCCAAGCGCCGATATCTTAGAGGATTGCAGATAAATTAATAATACTATACTAGTACATAGATTCTTAGCATATTGGTTATAGTTCAAATGAGGGAGCCTCACCATTCATTTCCAGACTTACCAGAAGATCTCCCTTGGAAAGTTTGGATCTCCAGCCACCTCCATCCCCAGGAGGATTAAAGGAATCTCGAAGTCTGGAGAGAACCTGGATTCGTCCTATCTCAACAGGGAAAGAGGTCTTTCTCGGCCACCCAAGTTTTCCGGCAACTTTAGGTTTCGCTTATCATCCCTGGAACTAGCCGTGAGATTCCAATGCTGTCCGCAACTCTTCCAGCTTCACCGGTTTGGTAATATAGTCATCCATGCCTGCAGCGATGCATTTCTCCCGATCACCCTGTAGGGCATAGGCAGTAATAGCGATAATCCTCGGTCTTGCCGACCATCTCTCGCAAATCTTCTTGGCTGCCTCGATGCCGTCCATCTCCGGCATCTGGACATCCATGAGAACTACATCGTAAGGCTGACGTTCTAAGGCTGCCAAAACCTCCAGCCCATTGGCAGATACGTCCGCGCGGTATCCCAGCTTGTTTAGCATCCGCAGGATTACCTTCTGGTTGACTATATTGTCCTCGGCTAGCAGTATGCGAAGATGGCGATCCTGTGTTTTGTGGACGTAGATCTCTGGCCGCAAGGCTTGTTCCCTACTAACTCCATGATTGATGGAAGTCGCTTCTGCCAATATCGTAAAATGAAAGGTTGAACCTTTGCCCAACTCGGATTCGACCCAAATAATTCCACCCATCAGCTCAACAAGCCTCTTGCTTATGGCCAAGCCGAGGCCGGTACCTCCGTACTTTCGTGAAGTTGAGATGTCGGCCTGGCTGAAGGATTGAAACAGGCAGCCAATCTTATCTTCCGGAATTCCAATTCCTGTGTCCCTAACTTTAAAGTGGATTTCATAATCGCAGCCTTGGAGATTCTTGCTCGAAACCGAGATCTCAACCTCGCCAAAATTCGTGAATTTAACTGCGTTGCTGAGCAAATTGGCCAAAATTTGGCGTAGCCTGGTGGGATCGCCCATGATTGTTTCTGGTGTACTGTTGTCGATAGTATAGGCCATCTTCAAGCCTTTCTGAGACGCGTTTGAAGATAACAGATCAATGGAATCCTCTATGCAGCTTTTTATATCGAAGGGCTGGATCTCCAACGCCATTTTGCCGTTATCGATCTTTGAAAAGTCCAGAATATCGTTGATAACCGATAACAAAGCATCTCCGCTGCTTCTGATGGTCTCAACATAATCGCGTTGTTCTCTGGTTAAATCTGTTCCAATGAGTAGACCAGTCAATCCCACGACTGCGTTCATAGGAGTTCGGATCTCGTGGCTCATGTTCGCCAGAAACTCTGACTTGACCCTAGTTGCAGCCTCCGCTTCTTCCTTGGCCTTCTGCAGCTCCTTGTTGGCAGACTCAAGCTGTTTCGTGCGTTCGACGACCCGATCTTCGAGTCCCTCGTTCAGGTTTCTGATCTCATTCTCGGCATGTTTGCGTTCCGCTATCTCCTGAACAGTCGCCTTATAAAACCGTTCGTTCTCTTTCAAAGCCGCGATTTGGCGAACGATTATCAAGCCGATGATGCCACCTACTCCCCACGATAAAACTGAGAGACTGATTGGGAGGGGGTGATTGTAGCTCCAAACCAGGAGAATATATGTTGCCCCTGCCAAGAGGTACGGCAAATAAAGGGGCCATGTGAACTGTATATCCTTGGGAACGATTGCTTGAAATGAAGAATCGATTTTCAACGAATTGGCCTGCAATACGCTGGCCAGTCCAACGAGGGTCGTGTATGCGTTCCGATGAAATAGTTATATGTTTATAATGATACATTCTTTAAAAGGGATGTATCAAAAATGTCTGATATTACATTGTCCGATTACTGGTGCCATCATGAAGGCTGCCAGGATTATGGCATAAACGATAAAGGCAACATAGTGATAAAAGATCACTATGGAAAGAACAACCGTGCGCTCTTGAAGTGTAGAACATGTGGTCATTGTTTCAGCGAGACTCGCGGAACAATATTTTTCGGTTTAAGCACATCAGATGAGGAAGTCTTAGATGTCCTGGCCCAATTGGTAGAAAAAGGCAGTATTCGTGGTGTTGCAAGATCTACAGGTCATGATAAAAATACAATCTGCCGATGGCTCAAAAGGGCAGCGGATCATTGCAAAGAGGTCAATGATTACTTCCTGAACCATCTTCATCTTACACAAGTGCAGATAGATGAAATATGGTCATTTTGTAAAAAAACAAAAAAATGTAAGTAGCTATGACTCAAAAGACGTTGGTGACGTATATAGTCTGACAGCAATAAATGCTGAATCAAGGTTACTAATCTGCCATCATGAAGGTGGCCGAACTATAGAAGATGCAACTGCCTTATTTAGTGACTTAGAACATAGACGGGCGACAGGCACACCTCTTCCGGTATTCGTTTCCGATGATTGGGATCCATTTTCCAATGCCCTCCTTGAAGTCTACGGTGTCAAGGAGACGCCTGAATACAAAGGACTAGGCAGAAAACCAAATCCTATACTTGTTCCTCCTCCTGACCTTAAATATGCTCAAATTGTGAAAAATAAAAAGAATGATGAAGTGGTTAACACATTTGAACGGATTGTATATGGTGACCCGAAAGATGTGCTTGAACTGCTTTGCCCAACATCGAAAGAACATATCCAGACATCCTACGTCGAACGAATGAATCTCACTTTCAGGAATTATCTGGCCAGGTTTATACGTGAGTCTATGAACTTTAGTAAAGATAGGCAAATTCATACCGGCGCAATAGACTTTTTCCAAGCTTGGTACAACTTCGTTAAGCCGCATGATTCTTTAAAAATTGAGATAAACCTTGACATGGAAGAAGTGGGATTCGCTCTGAATCCTAAAAAATGGATCCCTCGAACGCCTGCGATGGTTGAATTGATTACCGACCATATTTGGACTATGAAGGAGTTAATGACTTGGAGGATCCCATTTCAATAGGTCACATACACAACCCATTCTCCTGGGTCTCCTTATCTGCTCAAGGACTCCTGCCATAGTATGTTTATTCTACGCGTAAGAATAAGTAGTTTTGGGGTGAATAAATGACAAAACACCATATTATTATAAAATAAAGTATGAATAACATACAAATGAAGGATAATTCTTCCAGCTGGAAGAAGGAAATTATTCAACGATCAATTGGTAGATGAGTCAGGCTGAATCAATTGGTTTGGATAATTAGGATTCATTGACAACTAAAAAGCTTCCTTTGGGGAGATTAGAACTCGCCAAGTGTGAACTGGTTCTGCAGCTCGATATCCCTTTGTCTGGATTTATGCTCGCCAGGCAGCATATCCGCTAGCTGAAAAGCTTTCTTGATGGCTGCATTATCAACCGATTAGGGGACAGCTAAAAACATACAAATAATTTAAATACTGTAATTGCCAATGATGTATGAGTCTTAAAAAATTGCGAATCAAAGGAGAGACGTGTGGCAGTTAAAATATGCGGGATTTCGCTGATCCTTATCTGGCTGCTCATGGGGTCAGCTTTGGCAGGCGCCTCTTTCCAGCCTGCCCAGAATGACACTGAATCGAACAACACGCTAATTAATACCTCGGCAATCGATAATGAATCTGTTCGGGCAGAGATGCTGAAGCTGCCTCTCAGTTTCATAGAGAATCAGGGGCAAGTTTCCGGAGATGTAAGGTTCATGGTCAAGGCATCGCACGAGACCATCTATTTTACACCTTCCAATGTGCTATTTGCATTGTCCTCGAAGAACAATACATCAATAGTCAAAATGAGCTTTGAAGGTGCAAAGCCGGGCCAATTAGCTGGTGAAGGACTACTTCCCGGCACAGCAAACTTCTTCATCGGCAATAACTCATCAAAATGGGTCACAGACATTTCTACTTACAGCACTATCAGGTACGAGAACCTTTATCCAGGAATCGATCTGGTCTTCAAAGGCACAGAAGGAAACCTGAAACATGAGCTGCAGCTGAAGCCCGGCGCGGACCCGGCTAAAATCGTTCTGACCTATAGCGGCCAGGATAACCTGAGCCTCGACAAAAATGGATCGATCCTGATCAAGACTGCAGCAGGCAACCTCACAGACTCTGCGCCCTTCTGCTACCAGGACATCAATGGGAGCAGGGCGATTATTGAGGGGAAGTATCGAAGAATTGGCACCAAAAGTATAGGGTTTGAGATCAGCAATTACAACCAGAGCCTGCCTCTGGTGATAGATCCCCTGCTGAGATATTCTACCTATCTAGGTGGTAAGGGTAATGATTATGGCGATGGCATAGCTTTAGACAGCAGCGGTAACGCTTATATTACAGGAGACACGAATTCGACCAACTTCCCGACCAAAAATGCATACCAGGCCACAAATGCAGGAGGACGCGACGCTTTTGTCACCAAGCTGAGTCCTGCAGGGAATGAACTGGTCTACTCCACTTATCTGGGCGGTAGCGGCGTTGACAACAGCAATGGCATAGTCATGGACAGCAGCGGTAACGCTTATGTTTCAGGCTGGACGAATTCGACCAACTTCCCGACCAAAAATGCGTACCAGGCCGCAAATGCTGGAAAAGATGACGCTTTTGTAGCCAAGCTGAGCCCTGCAGGGAATAAACTGGTCTACTCCACTTATCTGGGCGGTAGCGGTGACGACCTTGGCTGGGGCATAGCCATAGACAGCAGCGGTAACGCTTATGTTTCAGGCTGGACGAATTCGACCAACTTCCCGACCAAAAATGCATACCAGGCCGCAAAAGCTGGAGATTTCGACGCTTTTGTCACTAAGCTGAGCCCTGCAGGGAATAAACTGGTCTACTCCACTTATCTGGGCGGTAGCGGAGACGAAGAAGGCTATGGCATAGCTTTAGACAGCAGCGGTAACGCTTATGTTGCAGGAGAGACGGGTTCGATCAACTTCCCGATTAAAAATGCATACCAGGCCGCGAATGCAGGATGCTCCGACGTTTTTGTCACCAAGCTGAGCCCTGCAGGGAATAAACTGGTTTACTCTACTTATCTGGGCGGTAGCATCTGCGAAAATGACAATGGCATAGCCGTAGACAGCAGCGGTAACGCTTATGTTACAGGAGAAACACCTTCGGCCAACTTCCCGACCAAAAACCCATACCAGGACACGTTTGCAGGGTACTTCGACGTTTTTGTCACCAAGCTGAGCCCTGTAGGGAACAAACTGGTCTACTCCACTTATCTGGGTGGTAGCGGACCCGATTGGGGCACTGGCATAGCCATAGATCACGGCGGTAACGCTTACATTACAGGATGGACGAATTCGACCAACTTCCCGACCAAAAATGCATATCAACCCGCAAATGCAGGATACTACGACGCTTTTATAGCTGTCTTCACAAAAGCGCCTCCAAATACGCCATCCGAACCTTCAGGACCTGTTTCGGGTAAGATAAGAACACTCTACAGGTATACGACATCATCCACAGATCCCGAGGGAAGCAAAATCAAATATACCTTCAACTGGGGAGACGGCACAACATTTACAACACGTCTGGTCGACTCTGGAACAGAGGCATTCGCATATCATAGATGGACCAAAGAGGGAACATTCCAGGTTAAGGCCATGGCTGCAGATAGCAAAGGTGCAACATCAGAATATTCAAGTGCATTGGTGGTTCAGATATCCAAACCGTGGTGAGCGCCACTTGAAATAATGGCAATAATCATAGCTAGCAACTAAATATTGTATAGTCCCAGAACAGCGACCATCATTTTTTTAGTAACGAATGTCTCATCAGGTGGTAATGCTTCATAGAACGAACCCGCAGCTTTGATTCATTAGCTAGGGGCTGATCCATCTTAGCGCGCTGTGCCTAATGTTTTGCTTTCTCCTGCACTTTGGCCAGGTTTTGAGCTTGCGTGCCCTCTGGCGCTACATCTTCATTGGGTTGGGCATACTCCTTGGAAGCGATCTCTTATGAGATCCAATATGACCTTCTGGGTGGACCTTCCAGTGGCCTTGATCTGCACCTCAAGATCGTCAGGAATGAAAATCTTCAGATGGCACATGCGATATTGGTCATGCGGGATACAGATAGAATACTTGCTATGGGCCCCGCCAGGAGACTTGCAGGGATCTCTAAGCGAGAGTTTTTGGATGAGTTAGGTAAGAGAAAAATCGAGAGACATTATACAGCCGAGGAGTTTGAGGAGGATTTGGGATTTGCTAAAGGTGGTCTGTAACTCTTCTCCCCTTATCCACCTCTCAAAAGGGCATTAATGCTGATGCTTGATGAAGGCGAAACTGCATCAATCATGCTAGCCCTGGAGCAGAAAGCAGACTTGGTTATTTTAGATGACTATGACGGAAGAGTAGTGGCTAAAGAGTATACACTCAATTTGATTCAGCATTAGGATTTGCTATTCTAATTCGAGAGCCTACACTTTCTTCTGGGGCTAAAACGCCCATGATCCTTAAGGGTCATACGTGGCGGATGAAAAACCTCACATTCATGGCCAACTATGTTTAGTCTGATATGGGCAGTGAAGGCAGCTTTAATTTTGAGATCATGATCTCGCGGCTAAAACTGGCCAATAATCCCGCGAATACGGGGCTGCGTCGTTGAACGCGTATGGGAAATTGCCCCTTATGAGGGTTTAATCTTAATCATCTGCCCATATCAGGATAGCGACATATATGGGCAAACGAAGAGATAGAGTTTGCGGAGCAGATGTCCATAAAGATCTCATAGTAGCCACGATCGAAGATGCAGATGGGACTGAAATCCAGGAACAGTTTGGCACGACTCGTTCTGAGCTAGAGAGATTCAGGAATTGGCTCATAGCCAATAATTGCGAGCAAGTAGCATTCGAAGCTACAGGTGTTTACTGGTTTCCAGTATACGATTGCCTGAGTCCCTCTATTGATACAATTGTAGCAAATCCATGGATGGTCAAAGGACTTGTAGGGGATAAGTCGGATTCTCATGACGCTAAGAGGATTGCAGGTAACTGCTTGGATGGCAAAATCAAGAGATCAAGAGTCTTTTCCAATGAGGATAGAGCCCTCAGAATGATGACCCGTGCCAGATCAGGATATATAAAGACTCAAACTCAACTTAGAAACAGAGTTCATAAGTATCTAGCACTTTGCGGCATAAAGCTGAGTTCTTGTATTTCAGACACCTTTGGAAAATCAGGCAGGATTATCTTGGACGGCCTGGTTGAAGGCAAGGATGCAGACTCGATCCTGGACAGCATCACTTCAAAGAAGATCAAGAAAAAGCGAGACGTCATCAAAGCGGCTCTTGCAAACGGTCTTGATGATACTTCGAGAATGCTTGTTAAGGATAATCTAGAGCTCCTTGATCTTCTGAAAAAGAAGATAGATAAAACAAGTCTTGAAGTGCTTAGCAAATTTCAGAAAAGCGCTAAAGATCTGGCAATAGTTATGTCAATTCCAGGAATAAGTTTTAGATCAGGGTCGACCATCTTGGCAGAAATCGGTGACTATCACGATTTCCAAACCCCAGAACAAATCGCTAAATGGTGTGGATTGGTTCCTGGACTACACGAATCTGCAGGGAAAAAGAAGCAATGTGGTATTACGAAACAGGGGTCCAAGAGTCTCAGAACTATGCTTGTCGAGATAGCTCAAGTGATAGCTAAGATGAGAAATAACAAGAACAAGCTCTCAAGGTACTTCCATAGATTATCGGCCAGAAAGAGTTACAATGTAGCGATCACTGCTTTAGCACGGAAATTAATCACAATAATTTATCATCTGCTGATCAATCAAGAGCTATATCAAGAGAACAACTGCACTACAGCTGCATCAAAACCAGTCAAAAGGGACCTCCTCTATCTATCAAAAGATGACCGATTAAAGGATGGAGTGGCTGCTATCGTAGACGCCTTTTATCACTTGAAGAATAGACATTCGGTAGGGGGTGGATAGCACCCCATTTCTTTTAATTGATGAAGGTTTTTCATGGGAAACTAACGGTTTTCCTAGCGCCCTCAAACGCCCTGGCGGGCTGCCCCTAGCCCCTCGCTGGGGGAAGGTTTTGGAAACATTGGCTATATGGTTGATGAGGATAAGATGAACGATTCCGCGTAACGTTGAAGAGGAATTTAATACAATAAATGCGGCCTATCACAAATCGATATCATTAGCCGGGCATAATGGTCTTAAGCATTTTCACAGTCCATCAAAAAATTCAACTGATAAAACATCGAATACAATAGCATGTCTGAAGTAAAGACAACGATATTCCTGCCATCAGGTTTGGCCAAACAAGCCCAGGAACAGATACAGGCGGGATGGTTTCCAGATATCAACAGTCTGGTCGTCGAGGCCCTGCGTCGCTATCTGGAAACTCATCGGGATGAACTGATGAAGCGTTTCATTCGGGAGGATGTCGAATGGGGACTTCACGGAAATGAATGAAGCCGTTCTGGATGCAGGGCCTCTTATCCATCTTGCAGAGCTGGAAGCGCTGGACACTCTCACGGATTTCTCGGCGCTATTTGTTCCTATGGCAGTCAAGGAAGAATCTGGACGAAAATCGATAGGAGGGCTTTAAGATGATATACTTGACTCTAATTTTAACGCATCATAGCATCCAAAATGCTCGGGACCGTGATTTTAAGCTTGAAGATCCCTCATGGCATTATCATTGAATCAGTGCCGTGCATCATTCTGAGGAACAGTAACAGCAAAACGATTACAATCATGACAAGAATTTCGGCCTTTGCTTCTTGTGTCATTTCATGTTTATTTAGGATTTCTCCTTATAAGATTTTTATCCAAGGTGAGATGATCCATGCTCAGGAGTGGCACCATTCTCTCCATATCGAAATCTATTTCATCTCACATAAGAAGATATAATCATGGCAGGAGATGAGGAGAAGGCTGTAGCTGTAGATACTAATGAGGCAGCGCTGCAAGTATTTGAGGCGGGTGTTCGAAGAGGCCTCAAGCAGGCGGATGCTGGTATAGATAAGACCTTCAAAACAAAGAAAGAATTCTTAGACCACCTGAAAAACCTTGAGTAAGCCTTTGGCCGCATACTTCTCAATCTTTTCTATGGCCTCTAGTATATCCAACAGCCTTAGTCGATCATCCCTCAAATGGCTACCGCCTCACGAAGGACGCGGTCCCTGATCCTATCTCGCAGACCACGCTCGCTAACTACGTCCACTTTAATGCCCAAAAGCTCCTCCAGCTCCTGCTCTAGAGCAGCATGGCCGAGCAAAGTAGTGCCTCTTTTAAACTCCACCAGAAGATCTACATCGCTATTGGAGTCGGCCTCGCCTCGGGCTACGGAGCCGAAGATGCGCAAGTTATAGGCACCGTGCTTGGCGGCTATCTGCAGGATCTCCTCACGCCTGGATTTTAGGAGGTCGCTCTGATACATTCGCAGTAATTTCGCCTTTTGAATAGATCAAGGCTTCGGATGTTACGGCCCAGAGAATTTGTGCAACAATCGACTCTTAAAAAATGATCGCTATTAAAGCACACTTAGTTCCGCATTAGGAGCGAATTCAAGAGCTTACACTTCTTCTGGGGCTAAAACTAACGGCCTTTCTAGCGCGCTCAGTTGCCGCGCGTGCTTCAAGTGATTGCAATTTTAAGAGCGTACATTGCGGAATCATTCTAGTTTTGCGTTTGTGCTGACTAATATAATTCAAAGCCTATACTTTCTTCTGGGTTTAAAACTAGCGGTTTCCT
>CAWDLW010000041.1:0-14418 GCA_963803145.1 Methanotrichaceae archaeon | reverse complement strand
AACCTTTTACCTGATATTGCAGTCATAGCTATCTTCGATATTGCTATGTTTATAATAGCTTCTATAAGCTTCAGGAAGATCATAGAATGATTTATTCCGGGTCTGTGAAATATGTAACGAGCAAAAACACTCCATGAAGGCAAGAATGACATGAACTTTTTCATTAATTTTTATTTTTACCGGAACACAATCAGTAATCCATTTATACGCAAGAGATCTTATGAAGCGTGGATTATGTTTTCCACATCTTATGAGGTGAAATGATGACTACGAATAGCAACGGGGATTGCAACCATTTTCTTGATGAGATCATTGAATCACGACGATCTATCCGAGCTTTTAAGAACGATATACCGCCGAAAGATGCCATTAAGGCAATAATACGTGCAGGTTTGTTTGCTCCCTACGCAGGGGCGGCATTAGATCAAGGAGAATTCAGGCGTTTTGTAGTCATCCAAAATGGCGGCACTACAATGGCGAAAGTTGGAGCGCTCATGCAGCGACAAATAAAAGCGATATACAATAACATAAGCCTGGAGATGGAGCGCGATCCAGCTATGAAGAGCAGGGCTCAGAATTTTGCAAGGAGACTTGAGGCGGTTTCAAAGGAAGATCTACCGGGTGTTGGGACTGCACCTTATTTCATAGTAGTAGCGGAGAGGAAGGGATTTCCTCCAGTAGAACATTGGTCTTTAGCACATTGTCTTCAAAATATGTGGCTGAAGGCTACTGCTCTTGATCTGGGATTTCATCTTGTATCAGTGACGGCTGAGATGGCAAAGGATAAAGAATTCTGTGATCTCATTGGAGTTCCTTTCGGAGAGTTCGAAATTAATGGATGCGCTGTAGGATATCCATTGAAGAAGCTGCCTCCTGCAGAGCGCCAAGATGTGGATGAGGTCACAAGCTGGCTTGATTGATCGTGATACTAGACCGCTAAAAAAGTTATAAAACCAATACGTGCATTGTCTAGGTCTACTGTTTAGCTAAGGCTTAATGCCTTTAAGGAGCAGTGATCTGAACGTATAAGGAACTTAACGATAGGCCAAAAGTTAAAAGTAGCTAGTGTCTTATTATTTCTTCTCCATAAAAGCGTAGTTTGCTAAATGAGTCACAGATTTACCTCTGATCTCTATTGTTTTTAATTCTTTTATGTTGAAGTATGGCTCAAAGAGGTCTCTCAGTTCCTCAACAGAAGAGAGATATAAAATAGTGCCTATTCGGGTTTCTACATATTTCTCTGAGCCCCCAAATTGGGGATCCTTTTCATTGAAACAGACTGAGAGGTATTTGCCTCTTGGATTAAGTATTTTATGAACATTTTCGACATATTTCTTCCTTTCCTCAGGGAATATGTGATGCAGCAGCTCCCAATCGTATGCAAAATCAAAAGTTTCTGTTACCTCATTCAGATTGCCAAGGACATCGGCAACAAGGAACTTGCTCTTGACTCCTTTCTTCTTTGCATTTTCCTTGGCGAGCTTTATTGCTGTTGGGGAGATATCGACTCCTGTCACATCGAACCCAATACTCGCAAGATAAATAGCGTAGTTGCCAGCGCCACAACCTAAATCAATAGTTTTGCACGGTTTTACTTTTTCGCTCTTAACTAATTCGATTAGAGCATCTGGAGGCGCCTCTATATTCCAAGGGATATTCTCAAGACTCATATTTCTATAAATCTTATCTATCTCAGCCTGTTTTATGCCATCCATACTTTACCTCGCACCTTTCTCCAGCATATAGCCTTACGGTTGAGTATTTATGACCGAATATTTAAATCATTAATATCTGGAGTATTTCGAACGGCTAGTTATGGCAAGAAGGCGTTGTAAAATGATCATTTATATAGTGCGAGTGCTGATGTTATCTTGGACCTGGAGAATGGATTTTATAATGAACAATCCCTGCGAAAAATTATAGTTAGGTTGGGCTTCATAAAATAATGCATATGTCAGAGGATTTAGTTATAGATAAAAGCAAAACCGCTTTTGTAGTCATCGATCTACAGAAAGGCGTTACGGCTATGCTGAGCAGGCCATACACCGCACAAGAAGTAATTTCACACGCGTCTAAGCTGGTGAACGCATTTAGGAAAAACAATATGCCTGTATTCCTTGTGCATGTGGAAATGACAAAAGAGACAATGCTAAACGTCATAAGTGACCAGACATTCTCTAGACCTCAGTCACCTTCTTCAGATTGGGCTGAGTTTGTTCCAGAGCTTACTCCTACACCAAAGGATATTGTGATCACAAAGAGGCAGTGGGGAGCTTTTTATGGGACTGACCTCGATCTACAGCTGAGAAGACGGAAAATAGATACAATAGTGCTTTGCGGAATATCGACTGACTTTGGGGTTGAGAGCACCGCAAGATTCGCCTACGAGTACGGCTACCAGCAGATCTTTGCAGAGGACGCGATGGCCTCAAGATCTGATGAACAGCATAACGTCGCAGTCAACTTCATTTTCAAGAGAATTGGCAGAGTAAGAAAGACTGATGAAATAGTAAAGGCGATAGAATAAGTTTCCAAAACTTATTAAATACCTATTTCTATTTTATCCATGATGTCGTAGCTTCAGCACAAAAATCTCTTCTTTGTGCCTATATCTTCGTGGTTTAATGCTTGCCTGATTCACCCTGAGTATACAAAGGCATAAAGCTATTATTCAGCAATCAAGTTATTCTTAGCCTGTGGTGGCATCAGAGATAAGTTGATACTAGTTTTAGATTTTTATACTCTAACCGCAAGTTATATTTAAGATCAGTAGGAAAAGTTAAAGGGGGTTGTAATATGGCCGAACATGAGACAGCAAAAACGAAGAATGAAGAAGAGCACAAGGATGTCGAGCCCATAAAGCCTGGCGACCCCAGGGTCGCTCGCAGAAAGGGCTCATTGCTAGATACCTGCTACACTACCAGCAGTGGGCAGCCAAAGTCGAAATAAGGGCTTGATCATTAGGAAAGCATCATCACCGCTCTCCTTTTATCGCCCTCTGAACCTATTTTGAATTTTCATGAGCTTTTTCTGCTATGTTTTCTACTATGATTCTCTTAATTTGCAGTGGCTTATTCCAAGGATCTCATGTTTACGTGATTTAAAACAAAAGTTAGCTTATACAACATCAGGAATGCATTCTGTAAGCTAAGCCCTATTTAAGGAACTAGTCGGGCGCAAATCTAAAGAAAAATTAGCTGGAGGTGAAATGCCTATCCTCTTCTCCTAGCCGCCAATAATAGCAGCATTATTGCCGCTGGTATACCCAATGCAGGCGCCTTTTGCGGCATCGGGGCAGGCGCTGTCGTGTTTGCCTTTGGCGTAGAAACATTAGTCAAATTCGCTGAGACATTCGCACTGGGTGTATATGGGATAACAGGCGCAGTCTCCACGAACGGCAGGGGCTCGACCACCACATAGGCTGTTCTCCAGTTAACTTTCGCATCCTGGGCATATATCCCCATATCGAAGGAATAATTGCCGGGTGCAATATTTCCAGCCGTTACAGTGCAGTTGAACTTGCGTGTGCCCGTCGCGAGAACATAATGGTAGCCTTCGGTGTAATTGACTGATATGCCAGGAGTTTCATTTCTGAATATAAGCTGCACATAGCCCCCATCGGGACCCAAGCCTTTGACTATGGCCGTAAAGTTGGCCTCGCTGTTTGGTGCAACATGTATCGGCGAGACATCGATTATGCGGAAAAATCCAACCGCACCTGCATTGTCTGCAAAGAGCAAAAGGAGAATAAGCGGGATAAGTAAAAGGACTTTCTTCATAAGCCTAAGATTGTTATGGACGCTATAAGCATTTTTCGGAAAAGTATAGCTTGTAGATATTGCGTGTAGATAAGCTTAGAAAAATGGCTATGCCAGCGTTAAATTAAGTGCTGGCTTTAAGCGTGAATCACTCTTTAGTCGCCAAGTCCGCTTCCGCCCATTCCTGGTGGCACGCCGCTTAGGTCGCCGCCCGGTCCAATCTTGTCAGCGTATTCATGGACATCTACGTACTTCGTCCCTCCGCCGACCTTGACCGATGGCTGTGTCGCCGGTCCCGTTTGCAGTCCTTCGGGGGTTTGACCACCTGAATTTTGGTCAGTTGTAGACGTTGTGCTGCTTGTCTGAGCAGGAGCAGTAACGTTTGGTGTAGTCTGTGGTTGTGATGCAGGTGCAGTTTCGGTCACCTGGGCTGGAGTATAACTGGATATATCTGGGCTTATCCACACGGCATTGAAGTCACCGTTAGCTGTAGTTTTTCCCGTGCTGTCCCTGGTGGTAAACTTGCCGCTCAGAGCATCATCAGCAAATGCTCCATCAAGCTTAACCGATTCCAGGCTCTTTCCTTTCTGGGCTGTTATAACCAGATTCACCTGGTTTCCTGAGATTGAGCCGTCGACGATGCCATTCCATACATCTCCACTATCAGGCTCGTACTTGGCCTGGCCGAAGAGATCCGGGCCGTTCTGATCCAAAGCCATGGTGATCGGATCCTTCTCTATGCCCGTTATCGACCAGATGTACTTCAAATTCTGGGCGGATGAGTTAGTCGGGGCATTATCAGGCGAGGCAGCTTTCACGGCTGAGCTTTGTGTTGAGCTTGTATTAGCCGTTGGATCAGCTAGCGTCGAATTGGCTAAACTCGTGCCATTTCCCACACTCTGCCCAAGCGTTAGCCCTGAGGTGAAGAGGAATATGATCAGCATTGGGAGAATTACATATCTTATATTCAAATATAAACCTCCTTATTTTCCCACTCTTCCACGATAGGCTTTTCGTCATTTGCCTATAGTAGCCCTCAGTGGGCCCTCCTCCTTTATAAGCTTTTCACATGATCTCATATGTTCCTTATCCTAACGCTTATATCATGCGGAGAAAAACGCAATTCACTGGCATCGGTCCATAATTTAAGACAGCAGCCGTTCAGACTTGTGACGAACTTAGGAGAACATTATCAGCTGGGCGATATGTTTAGATCAGCTCCTAAATATTGACTGTTATAGTGCGCATCCACGACAAATCTAGGCAATAATCCTTTGTAGCCCAGACGAGCCTTGTGCCTTGCCGAAGACCTCAATGATATATTCTACATAAAATTCTACATAAAATCAAATCCAACAATTAAGAATAATCCTGCTGGCAAAGGCTAAATACATACGGGTTTAACTTATTTTGGATGATAGCCCCTGAGTTTCCTGCCCACCTGGAATGGCTGAACACAGACCGAAAATTCTCGATTAACGATTTAGCGGAAAAATTTATCCTTCTGGATTTCTGGACATACTGCTGCATAAACTGTATGCATGTCCTGCCTGAGCTGAAAAAGCTGGAGGAGAAATATCCTGAGTTAGTTGTAATAGGTGTTCACTCTGCCAAATTTAACAATGAAAAGATAAAGGATAATATCCGCCAAGCAATTTTGAGATATGATATTGAGCATCCCATAATAATCGATAACAACTTCGAGATCTGGAAAACCTACGGCATAAATGCTTGGCCTTCCTTCATTTTGATCGGCCCAGATAGGCAGGTCATAGGCAAGGCATCCGGTGAGGGAATATTTGATAGGCTGGATGCTGTGATGAGCAAGCTTATCTCAACATACCAGGAGGCAGGGAATCTTGATAGAGAGCGCATGCAGTTTGCACTTCTCAAGCGCACTGTGCCTGAGACCTTCATGCGATTTCCAGGAAAGATCGATGTCGATCCAGCATCAAAGAGGTTATTCATCTCCGATTCGGGCCATAATAGAATAATGGTAGTGAATCCTGATGGCAAGGTTTCAGACATCATAGGCTCAGGAGAGCAGGGTAGAGCTGACGGCAGATTTTCAGAGGCAAGCTTCTTCAGGCCGCAAGGTGTCGCTTTTGATTCATTGAGGAACTGCCTTTATGTGGCTGATACTGAGAACCATCTTATTCGCAAGGCAGACTTAAAAGATAAGACCGTCGCAACAATCTCGGGTTCAGGAGAAAAAGGGTCCTCCAAGCAGAATGGCGGCAAAGGATCCGAGGTCTCATTGAACTCCCCTTGGGATCTGACGATTTTAGGGAACCATCTCTATATTGCGATGGCTGGCTGCCATCAGCTATGGAGAATGAATCTAGATGATCTTTATATTGAAGCCTATGCTGGCTCAGAAGCAGAGGGGCTGCTGGATGGGCCTAGGTGTAGTGCATCTCTTGCTCAGCCATCTGGCATAACTACCGATGGTAAATCTATTTATTTCGCTGACAGCGAGGTCTCTGCGATCAGAGGTGTGGAGAACGATGTTGTTACTACGCTGATCGGCAAAGGCCTCTTTATCTTCGGAGATATCGATGGGCCCTTTGCAGATGCGAGACTTCAGCATCCTATAGGCGTTCATTACTATGATAATGCCCTTTATGTAGCAGACAGCTATAACCATAAGATTAAGAAGATCGATCTCGGTCTCCGGGACGTAACTACGCTCGTTGGTACCGGTTCCATGGGACGGAAAGATGGCAATGCCCTGAGCGCAGGATTGAATGAGCCAAACGATTTGGCGGTCCTGAATGGGATATTCTACATAGCGGATACAAACAACCACGTCGTCAGAGCCTACAATCCCGAGACAGGAAGTGTGTCCACAATAAACTTTGAGACTTCGGAAAAGCAGCGGCCTGAGAAGGTCATCGAACTCACCGAGAGATCCATTTTGCCTGAGTCCAAAGGGATATACTTCCAGCTCATGCTTCCGGAAGGATATCATTGGAATAAAGATGCGGATCAGCAGATCAGCACTAGCTCAGAGAACCCTGATATAATAGCGGTTTCCGCATCCAAGCGTCAGGATAATGATAGTTTCAGTTACTACATTCCTATTGAGATTAAGGATAAAGGCAATGCAGATCTCAAAATAGAGATTGTAGGCTACTACTGCGACCGCGAATCTCTCTGCTGCCTCAAGCCAGCCGAGTTTAATCTACCGCTGAGGATCGAAAGGAACGCGTCGCCGGGTGATATTACTGTGGTATATATGCTTTCGCCGTGACGCATAGTTGATAATCCTTAAGTTGGATCGATCAATCGTGTGCAATTCAGAGTGTCTTACACATCAGGAATGTAAGAGGCTGCTTGATTCGGCATCAGGTCTCGATAGGGTGGCAATATTGCTGCTCTTAGAAACAGGCCTGATGATTGAGGGTCTGATCGGCATTAAAGTCTCAGATATTGATCTTGGAGAAGGGATGCTTAAAGCCTGCGGCAAAAGCATCGTCCTTTCGCCCAGAATGATTCAGGAGTTAAGGGATTATCTAAAGACACGGCCGGGCCAGGTTTATCTTCTGGAGGGCAGGTGCGGAAAACCCATAACCAGCAGATGGAGAAGATGCGTACTGGAGAAACTGCTCCAGAGGGCCAAAGGTCAAGGACACCTTTGCCGAGGATGTATTGTTTGATATGACATCCTTGTCTGGAGGCGAGCAGGCGTTGCTCACGCCACAGCAGATTGTCGATGGATGGGATACTGGACTTGGGAAACTAAAGGCGGTGCATCACCAGGTAGGAAACTACAGGGATGGAAGATCGATAAGTTTAAGTTCAATTTGAAGTTCATCGATGGCAACAAGGATCTGGAATCTTATGCTCATGACCGAATTATATAGATACAATTTATGCATGATGGATTGGAATGGTTTATGCAATACTCTGAGGGCAATCTAGGCAGAGTCTTCGTGCTCAGGTTGGATAACGGCGAGGATTTGATAGCATCAGTTCAAAGATTTGCTGAAGAGAAGAAAATCGCGTCATGTATGGCGCTTTTCATTGGAGCTCTGCGTGACGGCCGTATGGTGACCGGCCCTGAAGCCCCTGTGATACCTCCCATACCACACTTCGAGAGCTTCAATAGCGCATGGGAGGTTTTCGGCATGGCTACCATCTATCCTTCCTCAGGCGGATCGAGGATTCATATTCATTCATCTCTGGGAAGGGGGCGCGAAGCATTAACAGGCTGTGTTAGAGAGCGAGCATTGGCCTACCTGATAGTCGAAGTTGTCTTATTCGAGTTCTCAGGCCTGAGCGCCGAGAGGGTTTTCGATGAAAAAACAGGGCTCCATCTTCTGTCTTTGGAGAATAAGCTCTGATAATCTGATACAATTTTTATAGCATGTAGATACTATTATTACTATGGAGCAGGGTAGATCAAAGGTTTTTTTGGCAGATACATCTGATAGATCCCAGGGAATCAAGAGGCTTTTTGAGGAGTTCGATCTGAGGACAGAGGGAGTCGTGGCTTTGAAGGCAAACTACAACAGCGATGATCCCTTTCCGGCATCAACACATATTGAAACTCTAAGGACAATAGTAGAGCTTCTGAAGGCTGAAACATCGGCTCAGGTCATCATGGCCGAGAGAAGCGGAATGGGCTATACCCCGCGGGTTCTCGGAAACCGGGGTGTCGTAGATCTCTCTCAAAGCTTGGGATTCGGTCTGATAGACCTTGATGCCCTGAATCTTGATGGCTGGGTGGATATACCGGCGGAGGATCTTCACTGGCAGCGCGGCTTCAAGATCGCCAGAGTCTTCAGGGAAGCTGATAAGGTCGTTCAAACCTGCTGCCTTAAAACGCACAGGTTTGGCGGGCATTTCACTATGTCTCTAAAAAACTCAGTCGGCATTGTGGCTGCAAGGCCTCCCGGAACCCATTACGATTACATGAGGGAACTGCACACCTCTCCCGATCAGAGGTTAATGATCGCAGAGATCAATAAGTTCTACAAAACCGATATGGTCCTCATGGATGCTTCTTTAGGTTTCTCCAGCGGCGGACCTGAAAGAGGAACGCTGGTCGAGCCGGGGCTGCTTTTGGCGAGCATTGATAGGGTTGCACTTGATGCTGTGGGAGTGGCATTACTGCGCTATTACGGCACAACGCCTGAAGTATCCAGGGGGCGAATCTTCGACCAGGAGCAAATCGCCCGCGCAGCATCGTTAGGCGTTGGCGTAGCGTCTGCTGAAAAAATAGATATCGAGCCAATAGATCAAAAGAGCCAGAAGGCAGCTGAGATTATTGGGGGCATCCTTGATAAACAAGGGTAGCTTTTCCAGGAACGGCCGTGTCATAGCTTTCATTAAGCTCAGCATCGATCCTGGCTAAGATCTCTTTTGCCCTTTCCCTTGCCCTAAGGATGTATTTTCGTCCATCCCTTTTTGTGCTGCAATCATCCATCAGGCTCTCATCCTCAGTGTTTTCCTCTCTGGTGTTCTCAACGAATGATTGGATTTCGTTCCTTATTCGTCTCAGATGCCTCATTTTCGCGGACTTGTCCAGCGGCTTCTCACCCTGAAGCTTCTGTCCGCCCTCGTGACCGCCCTCTGAGAAGTACCAATCCTTGAACCACGTGAAGCCTAGATTGAAGAGCTTGTAGCCCTGGCGACTTAGGACGGGCGGAATCCCCATCGCAAGTCCATACGAAGTCTCGTGATCGTAATAGTATTCGATGAAGATTTTCTCGCCTGGGCCTAAAGCGCTACAGAAAGCTTCGAGAAGGGCATCCTCGATATCTGAGTCATAATAATCATAATAGTCGTGATAGTCTCCGCCGGGCGACCTCAAATTTAAGCGATCTTTTACACAGAATATATCAATCCAAGGCCTGTAATAGGGCTCCCTTCCAGGAAAGATCGCCACGCAAAAAACGCCTACCTCAGCAGTGCCATCTTTAAGGTAGATCTCAAGGCTGTGAGCGCCTCTAAGGCTGCATGATCTTATACTTTTAGCATAGGCTTTTGTTCCATTGATATCTATGCCATCGGCTACCCTTTGGATGATATCTTTCTGCATCCTATCTCTATCCTGTCGGGAAGAAGGTCCCGGCTGTAGATGAGCTTTAGAATGAATCACTATTTCACAGTTTCTTTATCGTATCTATTATTTCATTCTGCCCATGCCTTTTTGCAGGGCACTGAATCAATGCTGATTCCAACAGCTACCGCATTCAGCGAATCAAGAGTCTTCTTGTTCTCCTCAAGCGACCTCATCTGGCCAGAACAGACCGATGTCCAGGCTAGAGGATGAAAAGAGAGCAGTACGTACTTTCCTGTCTGCTCAGATAGATTGAACGCATTTCCGTTTTGATCCTTCAGCGAAAAATCCAAGGATTTATCTCCAACTTTTATCATACTGACCTTCTCTTAACTCCATCTATAAGTTGTTGCCCAAAATATAAATATATTATAGGAATATGATTCGGCTTAATCTGAATGGCTGCCTATTTGTCAAGTCAGATTAGCGTTATGTTAGTTCATCTATCCTAACCAGTTAACATCTATAAAGCGTAGAAATAATTGATGGTATAATAATTAAGCTTATAATGTATGGCGAGCAATATGGAGTGTATGAGAGGTCGATATCCCTACCCTGTTGAGACCGTTAGGCACTGGTATGTCGCTCCTATCGGTGGCAGGTCTTATGATCTGGAGCCAGGCCAAGTTGGTCTGAACAGAGATGCTCTGGCAGATAACACAGATCTTGTGCCTTTTACAGATAAGGTATTGATATCCAAGCTAGATGAAGATAATTCCTGGCCGCTATTTATGAGGAGACCCTTCGAAGTTGTAGCTTTAGATAAAAGATCTCTCGACGCATTATCGAAATCATCTAACGGTGAGGTGGTTCTTCCAATGGAAGACAAAAAGCAGACAACTAAGATCTCTGAGTCGCTCTTTGTAGGTGAGTTTGTGATCTTGAATGGAGTGCTGAGCCAGAGATATCCCAGAAGGTTCAGACAAAGTTAACTGGAATTAATGCAATCAATACAATCACATCGTACAATCAGTACAATCTCTTCCTTAACGCCATCTGGATAATCCCTGATGCTGCTTTCCAAAAGGGTTTACTTGGGCGTTTGAGTCATGATATATTTTCCTGTGCTATCGCGCTCATACCTATCGCCCAGCCCCCGCCCAAGCATTTTGCTGCGCTCGAAGCACGGCTCGCAGACCTGCATTTGCCTGAACCCCTCGCAGGCAGCGATCTTTGCATCATAGAATACTTTGTCGATCTTCCGGTTGCACTCCGCACATCTATCAGGCGCCTTTCCATTCCAAACTGCAGTCATTCCATATCACCATCATCGATAGGCACTTTATACTTCCAGTACCTCATTGCTATTCTTACGGATAATGCCTAACTCCTATATTCCGGTTTCTCCCTTTTTGCATGTACTTCAAGAGAGATGCCACTCAGCCTCTTGGCAACTATATGCAACTTGGCTATCATACTATCATAAATAAGATACGTAATATAATTTCTATTATCCTTATATCGTCAACTATCTCAATATTATCGTAGAGTATATCATGGGAGGAGAATAATGAAATCAATGATATTAATGCTACTTGCTCTTAGCATACTTTTATTGCTAAACAGCGTATCTGCTGTAACCGATATATCAACTACGATAAGCATCGGCAATCAGATCTCATATAAGTTTCCTGCGATTGATTATCCTGTAGCACCCTTCGATATAACAATCCCAGGGTTTGAGAACCTCGATATCTACTCAGCCAACAGCATATTAATTCCTACTAACAATAATCCTACCGGACCTACCAATCCCGGCGATAGCATCGGTACAATTGATGATGGATCCGGTAGTACAATAGATACAGGCAGCAGTGGAGATGGCAGCACAATAGATACAGGTAGCAGTGGAGATGGCAGCACAATAGATACAGGCAGCAGTGGAGATGGTAGCACAATAGATACAGGCAGCAGTGGAGATGGTAGCATAATAGATACAGGCAGCAGTGGAGATGGTAGTACAATAGATACAGGCTGCAGTGGAGATGGTAGCACAATAGATACAGGCTGCAGTGGAGATGGTAGCGCTACCTCAACAAAGGTTATTACTATAGCGGTGTCCTCGACGGTGACAAGTTCAGGTGAATCTGAGTACACAGAAAATACCACTATCTCCGAAGCTTAGCCGCTCATTGATAGCTCAATGCCAATTTGACAAGTAGAATAGGAGAGCAGTCCAACTCCCTAGTGCAGATTCAAGGGCAGTCCAGAATAAAGGGATTTTATCGACCTCCCTTTCTATCTTTCTTATAGGAAGCTATAAGTTCCCTTTAATGTGAAATATTTCATGAATTTGCTTTTAATTTGGTAAATTAGAAGATGTTTGCAGTCGGCAATTTTCTACTTAACGCAATAGAATCCTGCCTGCAAGTAAGAGAACCAGAGCAGTTCAACCGTTTTGAATCCCGCCCCTCTTAGAATGGAAATGTGCTGTTCAACTGTTAGGGGAAAGAACATCGTATCAAATCGCTTGAGATGGTTTTCGACCGTCTCCAAATCTCTACCCTTAGAAAGCTGAAAGGTCTCCCAATTCCTTTTGCCTATCTTAGTCCCTATTTCTGTGAACGGCCTGATATTCTCAAAGGTCACATACATGCCGCTCTCATTCAATAGATCATAACATACTTTGGTGGCCTTGATCCTGTCCTCTTTTGTCAGATAATGGTGCGATTGGATGGCTGTAATTACATCAAAGCTTCCGATATCCCCTGTAGATAGGTCTTGAGTGGAAATGGGCACCAAGAACTTTACCCTATCCTTTCCGGATAACTTCTTCTTTGTCTCTTCCAGCATATCAACAGATGGATCAGCAAGAATAAACCTGGTATCTGGGAAATACTCCAAGGCTCTTTCCACAAAAGTACCTGTGCCGCAGCCTGTATCCAGCCAAACCTTAGGATTCGATTGCGCTGCCTTAACTAGGTTGATGGTCTCCTGGTGAAATGAATCGTAATAAGGTAGGATCTGGCGGATCTCTTCATCGTAATTGGGGAAATGCATGGTCTGTGACACTCTCATCCATGCATTTATATCCTCTCACATTTTGAATTGTTGTATCTATTTATGTCCGGTGGCACTCTTCTTAACCTTTTACATGACGCCAAATCTTTTATACCTCTAATTCCATTGTAAACCAAACCTGGTGTCACAGGTTGACAACATTCGGTGGCTTGTTCACAGCATCTGCTGAATACAGAGGGCCATTATAACGTTGGCTTTCTATACCCTCGTCACCCATAATAACCATTGAAGTATCATACACATGGGGAGAGCATGAATAGCAGCCAAAGATTTAGCTTACATAGTGGGACATCGGAAACCCAATATACCGAAAGGGCTACAGTAGATCTTGAAATTTACCTCTCAAACAGCAGCCAATTTAGATCTCAAATCTATGATCATCGAGAGATCCAATGCATAGCAGATCATTTCAGCCTATCTCCCGAGCGCATACGCTCAGAGTTGAAAAGGCTTGGCTATCAATTGATCAATAACGGCCATGGCCGAAAGATCTGGAAGAGCCGCGAGGGCGAACGTGTGAATTTTACAAAAAAGATTGCATCTCTTGAGGAGTATGTCTCGAAGTATGAAGCAAGGCAGATGCAATTTTACGACAAATCGGAAATAGGACGTATCGCCAATAGAATCGGAGTTGATCGCGATTCTGTCAGGGCTGTTCTGAGACGAAGAGGCTATAAGCTAACCACGAATGTTCATGGCATACCCATCTGGATCAAGAAGTCTGCGATTCCGCTCTCAGTTGCCTCTATTATTATTTACAATCTTTATTTAGATGCAGCATTAACTTCGTTTTAGTCATATTTAATGAAATAAGAAAGGCCAGGGTTTATGCCTTTCTCCCTACGGGCAAAACTCCTATAGGCACTTCACTCGGAGATAGCCCTAGGAGTTCTGTAGTTTTATTTGCGTTAAATCCTGCTGTGTAGGAGATGCTAGGTCTAAAGATACAACCTCAAGAAGCAGGTTTTCAGCCGACGCTCCTGCTTCGATATAGACCCATCGGCTCAAATCCTGACCAGGAATTGTATTAGTGCGATTCATTTCTCCAGTGATAATGAAAATGGCAGGCGCTGTTTTTATCCAGCCCTCGAAGCCTGCAGAAGCATTGTAATATTCCTCGATCTTTCCCTGTTTAACAACGGTTAGACTATGGTTCTGGGGTATGTAGTGATATACCCCCTGGGGCAAGCCGGACACGTTACCGGCTAAGAGATAAACCTCTAAAGGATATTTTGCCATTGCAGACGGTGCAGTGCGATGGCCCTTGTTATCTGTTACTCCCTGAGCAGCCCAGAGAAGCTGGGAGACCTCATTTAAGGTAAGGCCATCTTTCCCAAAGCTGCGGATTGATCTCCTCTCATACAGGGCATTTTCTACTGATATGCTGCCATTTGTATCGGGCTTTGGCAGCTTTATCATTTTCGATGAGTCTTGCTCAGAATATCCATTGAATCCCAATACGGCCACCATAGCTAACGCAAGGATGGATAGACCAATAATAGCGAAGATTGTAGACTTGTTCATTATTCCACCATAAAAACCGATTTATGTTCTCATGCCTGATAAATATAG
>CAWDLW010000040.1:0-12354 GCA_963803145.1 Methanotrichaceae archaeon | reverse complement strand
GGATAGGCATTTCACCTCCAGCTAATTTTTCTTTTGATTTGCGCCCGACTAGTTCCTTAAATAGGGCTTAGCTTACAGAATGCATTCCTGATGTTGTATAAGCTAACTTTTGTTTTAAATCACGTAAACATGAGATCCTTGGAATAAGCCACTGCAAATTAAGAGAATCATAGTAGAAAACATAGCAGAAAAAGCTCATGAAAATTCAAAATAGGTTCAGAGGGCGATAAAAGGAGAGCGGTGATGATGCTTTCCTAATGATCAAGCCCTTATTTCGACTTTGGCTGCCCACTGCTGGTAGTGTAGCAGGTATCTAGCAATGAGCCCTTTCTGCGAGCGACCCTGGGGTCGCCAGGCTTTATGGGCTCGACATCCTTGTGCTCTTCTTCATTCTTCGTTTTTGCTGTCTCATGTTCGGCCATATTACAACCCCCTTTAACTTTTCCTACTGATCTTAAATATAACTTGCGGTTAGAGTATAAAAATCTAAAACTAGTATCAACTTATCTCTGATGCCACCACAGGCTAAGAATAACTTGATTGCTGAATAATAGCTTTATGCCTTTGTATACTCAGGGTGAATCAGGCAAGCATTAAACCACGAAGATATAGGCACAAAGAAGAGATTTTTGTGCTGAAGCTACGACATCATGGATAAAATAGAAATAGGTATTTAATAAGTTTTGGAAACTTATTCTATCGCCTTTACTATTTCATCAGTCTTTCTTACTCTGCCAATTCTCTTGAAAATGAAGTTGACTGCGACGTTATGCTGTTCATCAGATCTTGAGGCCATCGCGTCCTCTGCAAAGATCTGCTGGTAGCCGTACTCGTAGGCGAATCTTGCGGTGCTCTCAACCCCAAAGTCAGTCGATATTCCGCAAAGCACTATTGTATCTATTTTCCGTCTTCTCAGCTGTAGATCGAGGTCAGTCCCATAAAAAGCTCCCCACTGCCTCTTTGTGATCACAATATCCTTTGGTGTAGGAGTAAGCTCTGGAACAAACTCAGCCCAATCTGAAGAAGGTGACTGAGGTCTAGAGAATGTCTGGTCACTTATGACGTTTAGCATTGTCTCTTTTGTCATTTCCACATGCACAAGGAATACAGGCATATTGTTTTTCCTAAATGCGTTCACCAGCTTAGACGCGTGTGAAATTACTTCTTGTGCGGTGTATGGCCTGCTCAGCATAGCCGTAACGCCTTTCTGTAGATCGATGACTACAAAAGCGGTTTTGCTTTTATCTATAACTAAATCCTCTGACATATGCATTATTTTATGAAGCCCAACCTAACTATAATTTTTCGCAGGGATTGTTCATTATAAAATCCATTCTCCAGGTCCAAGATAACATCAGCACTCGCACTATATAAATGATCATTTTACAACGCCTTCTTGCCATAACTAGCCGTTCGAAATACTCCAGATATTAATGATTTAAATATTCGGTCATAAATACTCAACCGTAAGGCTATATGCTGGAGAAAGGTGCGAGGTAAAGTATGGATGGCATAAAACAGGCTGAGATAGATAAGATTTATAGAAATATGAGTCTTGAGAATATCCCTTGGAATATAGAGGCGCCTCCAGATGCTCTAATCGAATTAGTTAAGAGCGAAAAAGTAAAACCGTGCAAAACTATTGATTTAGGTTGTGGCGCTGGCAACTACGCTATTTATCTTGCGAGTATTGGGTTCGATGTGACAGGAGTCGATATCTCCCCAACAGCAATAAAGCTCGCCAAGGAAAATGCAAAGAAGAAAGGAGTCAAGAGCAAGTTCCTTGTTGCCGATGTCCTTGGCAATCTGAATGAGGTAACAGAAACTTTTGATTTTGCATACGATTGGGAGCTGCTGCATCACATATTCCCTGAGGAAAGGAAGAAATATGTCGAAAATGTTCATAAAATACTTAATCCAAGAGGCAAATACCTCTCAGTCTGTTTCAATGAAAAGGATCCCCAATTTGGGGGCTCAGAGAAATATGTAGAAACCCGAATAGGCACTATTTTATATCTCTCTTCTGTTGAGGAACTGAGAGACCTCTTTGAGCCATACTTCAACATAAAAGAATTAAAAACAATAGAGATCAGAGGTAAATCTGTGACTCATTTAGCAAACTACGCTTTTATGGAGAAGAAATAATAAGACACTAGCTACTTTTAACTTTTGGCCTATCGTTAAGTTCCTTATACGTTCAGATCACTGCTCCTTAAAGGCATTAAGCCTTAGCTAAACAGTAGACCTAGACAATGCACGTATTGGTTTTATAACTTTTTTAGCGGTCTAGTATCACGATCAATCAAGCCAGCTTGTGACCTCATCCACATCTTGGCGCTCTGCAGGAGGCAGCTTCTTCAATGGATATCCTACAGCGCATCCATTAATTTCGAACTCTCCGAAAGGAACTCCAATGAGATCACAGAATTCTTTATCCTTTGCCATCTCAGCCGTCACTGATACAAGATGAAATCCCAGATCAAGAGCAGTAGCCTTCAGCCACATATTTTGAAGACAATGTGCTAAAGACCAATGTTCTACTGGAGGAAATCCCTTCCTCTCCGCTACTACTATGAAATAAGGTGCAGTCCCAACACCCGGTAGATCTTCCTTTGAAACCGCCTCAAGTCTCCTTGCAAAATTCTGAGCCCTGCTCTTCATAGCTGGATCGCGCTCCATCTCCAGGCTTATGTTATTGTATATCGCTTTTATTTGTCGCTGCATGAGCGCTCCAACTTTCGCCATTGTAGTGCCGCCATTTTGGATGACTACAAAACGCCTGAATTCTCCTTGATCTAATGCCGCCCCTGCGTAGGGAGCAAACAAACCTGCACGTATTATTGCCTTAATGGCATCTTTCGGCGGTATATCGTTCTTAAAAGCTCGGATAGATCGTCGTGATTCAATGATCTCATCAAGAAAATGGTTGCAATCCCCGTTGCTATTCGTAGTCATCATTTCACCTCATAAGATGTGGAAAACATAATCCACGCTTCATAAGATCTCTTGCGTATAAATGGATTACTGATTGTGTTCCGGTAAAAATAAAAATTAATGAAAAAGTTCATGTCATTCTTGCCTTCATGGAGTGTTTTTGCTCGTTACATATTTCACAGACCCGGAATAAATCATTCTATGATCTTCCTGAAGCTTATAGAAGCTATTATAAACATAGCAATATCGAAGATAGCTATGACTGCAATATCAGGTAAAAGGTTGGTCAGATCTCCGGAAATCATCAGGCCCCTAACAGCGTCTACTGCATATGTTAATGGATTAAAGATTGCGAAATATTGCAGGATTTGAGGCATCAACTTAATCGGATATAGTGCGCTGCTGGCAAAGAAGAGCGGCATGATCAAAGCCTGACCTATCCCCATAAATCTCTCTCTGGTTTTCATAAGAGATGCAACAAAAATTGAGATGGCAGCGAAACCACCGGAGACAAAGAACAGTATTAAAAATGCCGCTAATAGGAATAATGGATTGGATATAATTTTTACACCTAAAAGCCACGCGATCGGCAAGATTATTAGAGCCTGAAAAATTGCTCGGACTCCGGAAGCTATGGATCTGCCTATAACTATAGCATATCTGGATGCAGGCGCCACAAGGAGCTTCTTCAAAGTGCCAGTTTCCCTTTCCCATACGATTGTGAGACCGTAAAAAACTGACACAAATATAGTGGATTGTAGTAGAACGCCCGGAGTAATATAATCCAGGTAAGGTATCCCATCAGTAGGTATTGCTCTCACGTGACTCATGACAGTTCCATAAACTACCAGCCATAAAATTGGTTGAATCGCCCTCGTATACATCTCCTTTCGATCATGCTTAAGTCTCCTCAGCTCAAGTTCTATCATAGCAAACATCTCTCTCAAAGAATCCTTCATCGCCATAGCTACTCCTTCCCGGTCAGGGCTCTTTCGCCTGTGTGGCTCATCGAATGTATGCTCCCGGCGTACTCTAAGAAGACATCATCTAAAGTTGGTCTGGACATGGAGATCTTCGTCGCAGAAATTCCCTCGGTTCTCAATAGCTCAATGACATCAGGTAACGCAGTCTCCGCATCCTCAACAACTACATCTAGCCTTGAGTTATGAATAAAAACATCGTTAACAAAACCCGAACTCCCAATCTTCTTCAGAACACCTTCATCAACACCATGATTCCTCAAGCTGAATCGAATGACCTCTCTCCTCAGAGAATGTTTAAGTTCACTGGCCGTTCCAAACTTGACCATCTTACCTCTATTAATTATGGCTATCTTATCCGAGTAAAGGTCGGCCTCATCCATATAATGCGTATTAAAAAATACAGTTGTTCCACACTCCTTCTTGAAGGATGTCATGTTTTCCCAGACCGCCTTTCTGGCAGAAGGGTCCAGGCCGAGAGTGGGTTCATCTAAAAACAGAAGCTTAGGCCTGATCATCATAGCACATGCGATTTCGAGTCTTCTGATCATGCCACCGGAATATGTCTTAACAAGGTTATTCGCAACTTCGTTTAGGCCCATACTATCCAGAGCGTCCCAAATAATCTGTTTCCTGTTCTTTGAAGGGAGACCATAAACCTTAGCGTATATGAGAAGGTTCTCAAAACCGGTAATATCATTCCAGACGCTCACCTCCTGTGGAACATAGCTTATAATTTTTCTGACCTGCGCGTCGTTCTTTGCGACGTCCAGCCCGAAAATATATGCTTCACCTGAGGTAGGCTTGAACTGCGTGGTCAAAATCCGCATCAAAGTGGTTTTACCTGAGCCGTTGGGGCCCAACATGGCAAAAACATCACCGGCATTAACACTAAAATCAACACCATCCAGTGCTTTAACATCGCCATTATAAACTTTTGTAAGCTGTTTAACTTCAATTGCAAACATTGTAGTGAACCCGGTCCTTAAACTATTAAATTCGCTTCGGCATTTTTGCAAAAAAATTCTGGGACTAGCGCCAATAATCTCTTACTCAAAGCCAACCCATCTTCTCCCAATGCTCGTACTGATGGGCCCAAATATCTTTGTTCACCTTGACCATCGATTTGAAGCGATTGCGTGTCTCATTGTGTATAGCATCCTGTTCAGGATAGGCACGCTTGGTCTTTATTGCATCTGCCAGCGTTTGCCCAAGCTTGGATGCCTCCTTCTTTTTAGCCTCTATATCTCCAGGAATCGATGGGCTGGCGCCAACACTACCTACTGTAAATGCACCGAATCCTGTAATAATCCGGCCAAGGTAGTCCGTTACCTCCGTATAATTAGGGCTTCCTGCGGTCGCCACGGCACATCCATATTTATCTGTGAGAAGCTGACAATGGATAGCATCTGACATCCGGTCTATCAACGTCTTTAGCTGGGCAGTTACAGATCTGAAATATACTGGAGATACCAGGACAAGACCATCGCACTCCAGTATCTTGCGATACAGGCCTTCAAAGTCATCTTCATGGATGCACTTGCCCTTAGCATAACATACTCCACAAGCGTTGCAGTAATCTATCTTCAGTTCGCATACATCCACTAGCTCTACCTCTGCGCCGGAAGCGTTTGCACCATCCAATACAGCCTCAACCAATACGAGCGTCTGACTCTTGGAGCCCCTAGGGCTACCGTTTATCCCTAGAATTTTCATCTTAAAAACGCCTCCATTCATATTTATTTCGTCATTACGACGTTGAACTTATTTTAAGGCTTGGTAAGGGATCTGAGGATACCTGTATGGACATATTCTCCGAGAACAAGTCTTCATTGCAGTGTCCACAAATGCCGGAAATCGCCTAGATCATCTAATAAGTCAAAGTCTTGGCATTCTCCCTTACATGTTATTTGCAGATAACCTGCAGCCGTTCGCAGTTCAACAACCAAAATAATTATCACGTTAAAGCGCTAAAATAAGCGCGTGTTTAAGCGCATTCTTATTGCAACGGATGGGTCGGAGTATAGCAAAAAGGCAGCAAAGACCGGCATCGAGCTTGCCAAGCTCTCAGGCGGAGAAGTCGTTATTGTCTCTGTTGCAGATATAGGCAGGTATGCATCTTCAGCGGGTCTCCTTCCGCCATTTGGAGGAGCCAGCCCAAGTGCAGTCGATAATCTTTTTACAAGAATTAGGGGGGAGGGCGAAAAAGCTACGCTTGAAGTGGACGAGCTGGCAAAAGCCTCTGGTGTTAAAAGCGAACGGCTGGTTATCGAAGGGAATCCTTCCAATGAGATATTGAAGATTGCAGAAGATAATAACATGGATGTAATAGTAATGGGAAGCATCGGCAAGACTGGGCTCGAAAAGTTTCTAATGGGCAGCGTTGCTGAAAAGGTGGTTCACAACTCGAAGCTGCCCGTCCTGATAGTTCGCTAAATTGCTATTCATTAAGTTAATCTTTTTTTAAATACCATCAAATGCACGCTAACCTGATCTTATTGATGATCGGTGAACTGTGTTATAGGAGCAGAATGGTATTATTCTGCCGTCGGGTAAGACATAATGAATTCCGCACCTCTGCAATCTCTCTAAATCCATATTGTATAGATCCTGGAAATGCATTATGCCAAGAAAGAGGCTGCTGTTATGGAACTCGGCAAGTGATTCCCAAGTCCCATTCCTGAAGATGCTCAGCAGCAATCCAGTGATATTCAGACTGCTGGCCGTTCTTGGCTCATTTATGAACTTGGGCAGCTCCTTCAGGATCATGCCGTTCATCCTGATCCTACCCAGCCTTGACCCATCGTAATCCAAAACATCCTCCCGGATTCGCTCCATGAGACCTTCAACATCTACAAACCTGGTAATAGGGATCATATGGCCGTGGATATAGTAAATGTAAGTAGCAGCACCGCAGCAAGGGTGGACTGTCATAGATGGCTGAGGCAGGCCAGTCTCAGCTGCTATAAGACTTGATATAGGAATGACAAAAGGAACAGGATAGAAATCATCTCTAGTTATCTCATTATCCATCTGATCCTCCAGAAGGGAAAAAATGTCAGGGATAGTAATCCTCTTCTCATTTCTTTCTGACTGATCGATCCTTCCCGTAAAGGAAACCGGCTGGAAGTTTACACCCTTCACTATATCCGAGTTGCGTAAAGCAAATTTTACAATATCACCTATCTGGCTGTCATTTACACCCTTTGCAAGAGTGGGAACCAGCACTGTGCTCATTTGTTTTGCCTTTCTCAAGTTTTCAATAGCCTGGTGCTTCATGGGCAAGAGATCGCTGCCACGGAAGATCTTATAAGGCTCTGCCGTAACTCCATCGAACTGCAGATAAACCGTAGTAAGCCCATTTCGAACTAAGCTCCTGCAGAGATCGGGGCTGGTGGCGAGCTTTATACCGTTGGTTGCTATTTGTATCTGAGTGAAGCCCAGCTGCCTTGCCAACGCTAAAATCTCTGGCAGGTCGTTTCTCATTGTAGGCTCGCCGCCTGAGAACTGGATAGCAGAACAGGGCACTGGCTTCTGGTCTCTTACAATCTTCATCATTGTTCTGAGCTGATCCATTGTTGGCTCACTTATGCTATCACCGGCATCGGCGAAGCAGGTCGGACAAGAGAGGTTGCATCTGCTGGTAATATCGATGTTCGCCAGGAGCGTGCCTGTTTTATGGTTCTCGCATATGCCGCAGTCGAATGGACAGCCTTGGCGTGTCTGGGACGAACCATCGATGCCCGAACCATCAGTCCAGTAGCCAATAAACCTTTCATAAAGAGTTATGTCCGACCAGTAGACATCTTTGAAATAACCGTGCTCCTCACATCGCTTATCGATCATGACCGCCCCGCCCTCCAGGAATATGCGGGCATTGATGACCTTCAGGCAGATGGGGCATAGGGAGAAAACAGTCCGATCTACAACGAGTGGTTGCATTATATTCGGTTGCATTATATTTTTGTTCACCATGCTTGTTATAGCCCTCCATGCAACTCTATAGATTTTCGAGACGGCCTCAGGAAAGACACAACCGCAGCTACGAGCGTGACGGCAAAGGATACCAGAAATGCCTCATGCATGCCCGTCTCGAAATATGTCAGAGAAGTACCACTCATGCCGCCTCCATAAAGAAATACATGGAACATGACATCCACAGGGATACGACTGAGCACTAGAGGGAAGCCTATGGCTATGCTGAGCATGCTTCCTGTGTTCATGAGCATGACGTTCGTTCCCGAGGCGATACCTCTTTTTTCTGGAGGTACTGAGGACATGATGGCGTTGGTGTTGGGAGAAGCGAAGAGACCTGATCCACCGCCCATGAAGATCATATATAGCGCGATCCGCCAGTAAGGCGTTGTGCCTACAACTGTTGCCAGGCCGAGCAGCCCGATAGCTGAGACCAGCAAGCCAGCCGTAGCAAGCCCCCTGGAGCCATACTTGTCCGAGAGATGGCCCGATACAGGACCGACCAGCATGAAAGCAGCTCCGAATGGAGCCATCATGATGCCTGCACTTAAAGGGTCGAGACCGTAAGGACCCTGAAGGAAAAAGATCAAGACAAAAAGCACTGCACCTCTGGCCAGGCTATTAAGAAATCTGGCGGCTGATGCATAAGCAAATAGCCTATCCATGAAGAGTTTGAGGTCAAGCATGGGCTGGTCAACATGCATCTCCACCATGAAGAACGCAGCTAGGCCGATAACAGCACAAGCGAATAATATGTATACGTATGAAATGCTAATCAACGGAAAGGCTACCAGCGATACAGCCATAAGAAGCGATCCCAGGCCAAAGACGAAGGTCAGACTGCCCAGCCAGTCAAAGGTTTGTTTTGCAGGCAAAGATACCGGCTCGCGCAGCCTGAAGAATCCCCAAATAGTTCCGGCGATGCCCAGGGGAACATTCACAAAGAAAACCCATTGCCAGGAAATGGCAGTCAAGAGACCCCCAACAACAGGACCGATCAGGAATCCTGCCGCAGCTGCAATCTGGTTCACGCCAAGGCCTAGGCCGATGCGGCCATGTCTAAATGCATCAGTCACTATGGCTGCACTATTGGTGAATAGCAGCGCACCCCCTAGACCCTGGATAAGGCGATATCCCACCAGGTCCCAGCCATGGAACTGGGGCTGAGACATGCCGCAAAGCAACGAACCTAATGTGAAGATTGCGAAACCTGCGTTGTAAAGGTTCTTACGCCCGAACATATCTGCCAACCTTCCTATGACGGGCACAACAGCAGTGGTGATGAGCAGGTAGCCTAGGAGCACCCACATTATGGTTATGAAGTCGGTATCTAAATGGGTCAAGATGTCAGGCAGGGCAATAATCAGGGCAGAACCCTGGATTGAGGCCAACAGAGCACCCACAGTGGTGACGGATAGGGCAGTCCACTCATAGCCCTGCCAATTTTCAGATTCGTCGCTCATTCTATAGCTCCGTAAGTAAGCGTTAAATTCATTTTTCACATGCAGATCCGCAGAGCATTTTCCAGCTGGATTTGTTATTGATACACCCTGGATCTGGAGCATTCAGGTCACCAAAGTAGGCTAAGGCTCTCGCCCTGCAGCCGCCGCATATATATTTGTGATCGCACACAGCACAATGGCCCTGTAGCTTGCTCCTGTCTCTTAACTGATCAAGTACCGGCGAATTATGCCAGACATCCAGCAGCTTGCTCTCTCGGACATTTCCTATCTTGAGCCGCATAAACACACAGGGCTCGATATCGCCATTGGGTCTAATGCAACAATAATGCCTTCCGGCTCCACATCCGCCAATGAACTCAAGCAGCGTCAACATGAGGTTATCGACCTTTTTATATGTCAGAAAATGCCCCACCGATATACCTTCCAGCCCCAATGCTACCCTAGCATATTGAGGCGCGGTGGATAGCACTTCGGTAGTACCATCATAGTTCTTTTCGAACATCTGCTTTAACAGTGCTTTGCGCTCATCTGGCGATATGTCGCTTTCAGCCATATCGGCTCCCCTGCCAGTCGGTATGAAGTTGAACAAAACTAGCCTGGATGCATTCAGGTCACGCGCCAGATCGTATATCTTGGGGATATCCTGGAGGTTATGCTTAGTGGGAGTCGTAGCGATGCAGGTGTACAGTCCCTCAGCCACACAATTTTTGATTCCTTCAACGGATCTATCGAACATGCCCGGAACGCCTCTGAATCTATCATGAGTGGGCGCGTCTTTGCCGTCCAGGGAGATCTCAATATACTCTATGCCAGCTTCTTTTAGGTTTTTAGCTACTTCCCTGGTGATCAAGGTGCCATTGGTGGCCAGAGCCAGGTACATGCCAGTCCCACGTGCATACTCAACTAATTCTAAGAGATCCTTTCTCATAAGCGGCTCACCGCCCGAGAAAGCCAGCACGACTACGCCAGAACTTGCCAGGTCGTCGATCATACGCTTCGCCTCCTCTGTGGACAGCTCATCGGGGAGCTTCATCTGCGCATCCAGGTAACAGTGTTTGCATATCAGGTTGCAGGCATGCGTGCAGTCCCATACAACCAGAATAGGTGCGTAGATTTTCTGGGGCACTGTGACGCCGTACATAGCAATGCTCCGCAGGATGGTCACAAGGCCCTTCTTAAAGGGAGGCTGTTTCAGCGCGTTTCTGACGTCGTTATCCTGGACGCCGAAAAAATTCTCGCCCTCGGTGAGAATACGGCTCACTATCCGACCGGCCAATCGGCACTTCCAGCATGCTTCGACCTTCTCACCGAGGTAATAATCGATGGCCAGTGACAGTCTGTTCCCGCATTTATCATCCTTTGCTATGAACCTGAGTGAACCTATTGAGAGCGGGTTACCTATCCATTTTTTAACTGTGCTAACGGAAGTGGTAATTTCGTCCACCAAGCATCTCCCCTCCTAGGATGCATGTCAAGTTGCTTGAACTCTAATCCAATCATATAAATACTAGACGGTACGTCTCGTCTCTTGGCTTAGAATTAAGTAGATTAAGCGAGGTTTAACTATTCGTATGGCACAACGCACTCCCAGCAAAGAAAACGGCTCTCAGGATCACCGCTCACAGCCAGACGAACGCCGCAGATGTCAACGGGCCCGCCAAGCAGTGCTAACAGCACTTGCTGATTTGCTGACTGAACAGCCGCTTAGTGCTATCAGTATTGAAGCCATCGCTAAACGCGCGGGTGTTGGCAAGCAAACTATATATCGGTGGTATCCAGACAGAGCTTCGTTATTCATAGACCTATATGATTCAGACGTCGCCAGTAGAGTAAACATCCCAGATATGGGTTCCCTTGAAAAAGAATTAACTGAACTTTCACTTCGAATCTGGGATTTGTGGCGAGAAACCGCAAGAGGCAAAGCGATTCGGCACCTAATTGCCAGTGCGCAGTCTAATGTGCAATCTTTCAACCAACTGCAGAACACATTTATGCCAAAACAACGTAAGTTCGTGGAACAATTACTCGATCGTGCAATTGCGCGAGGCGAAATCAAAAAAACCAATTATGATACATTTATCGATTTGCTAATTGGATTCTACTGGTACCACCTGCTTACGAATACATTAGACAACGAATCGATTATTCCAATAATGATTTCGATGTTACTAAAGGGATTAAGTCAAACCGCGGCGGTACCTCGCATGCCCCACTGAGGATAACCATAACCATCCCCTGTTTAATAACCAAAATAATTATCATGTTTAACCACAAAAGATGTATTCATGTTTGAGCGTATTCTTATCGCAACCGATGGGTCAAAAAATAGCAAAAAAGCAGCAACGACTGGTATTGAACTCGCCAAGCTCTCAGGAGGAGAAGTCACTATCGTCTATGTTGCAGATATAAATAAGTACATATCATCAGCAGGTGTTACCCCGCCCTTTGGAGGAATCAGCCCAGATGTAATCGATAATGTAGCTGTCCGCCTTAAGGAAGCCGGAGAAAAGGCTACGCTTGAATTGGATGAACAGGCAAAAGCGTCCGGCGTCAAAAGCAAGAGGCTGATCGTCGAGGGGAATCCATCTAACGAGATATTGAAAATTGCCGGAGATAATAAGATAGATGTAATAGTAATAGGCAGCATCGGCAAAACTGGTCTGGAAAAGTTCCTGATGGGAAGCGTAGCGGAAAAAGTAGTTCACAACTCAAAGCTGCCTGTCCTGGTAGTTCGCTGATGTAGGTTACAATAAATTAATCCTAGTCTTTGATTCATTGTTTTCAGTGAAATGAAGGTTCATTACGTTTCATTATTATAGAATCCTCAGTTAACTTTTGCCATTGTGAGCGATTACGATATGAGTATCTTTTGGCCAAAAAAATATCAGATCATATTTGCATCTTTATTTGCCTTCAAGATCATTTAGACATGCCTGGATGCGCTGATAGGCTAAGTGATCCCTGCCTAAAAGAAGGTCTTAGGAAGGATACTGCGGATGGAA
>CAWDLW010000039.1:0-11943 GCA_963803145.1 Methanotrichaceae archaeon | reverse complement strand
TCAATAGACGCACGTAATAAAATTATCCGAATTAAACTAAACTTGTTTTTTAGCCGCCGATTGCAGCAGGGAATAGCACAACCTCATCCCCGTCTCTAAGCTCCGTTCTGATCCCTTTTAGGGATGCAATATTCTTGCCATTTACAAGAATGTTCACATCTTCCTTCAGGCCTTCCTCATCAAAGAGCATCGTCTTTAGCCCTTCATGTTTATTGCAAAGCAGCTGCAGGAGATCCTTAATCTCGGTGCCTTCAATAAGATCCACATTGATCTCCTTTCCCATTATGTTTCTGAATCCTGCAAACGGCCTTACCTTAACCCTCATCCAGAATCTCCTTTGTCCTTTTAAGGGCTACAATTGCATCTTCCATCTTCAGATCCCTTCTCTCATTATTTATAAATGCCCTGAAGCTCTCAATCTTAGTTATTGGTATAGTGCCCTCACATGCTTTCAGAATCTTATCATAGGACCTCTCAGGGAAATAGAGTGATTTGGCAGCCTCAAAAATAGCCACCCTGGTCGGCTCATCGATTATGCCCTTCTTTAAGGCAAGGCTAAGATTATATCGAATGTTCACCAGCGGCTCCGAACGAGGCTCGAATGTAAAAGGATCGAAGATCAGGGCAACCTCATCATCTGAGACGAGCTCTCCTTTTTTGTAGGCGCTGTATATCTCGCCCACACCCTCCATACCGTAGACATCTAGCTCAGATGCTCTCAGCGCGCCCATGCTTGATGCGCCTACAACCCGTACGCCGTGCTTCAGGGCATACAGCACCTCCTTATGGGCGACAGAACATTCCTGGAAGAATACGCCATCAATTAAGCAGATCACATCTGCGCCTTTCCGGCAAGCATCACAGATATCCCCGCGTCTAGCAGGAGGAAGGTATTCTGCATCAAGAATCTGCAATGCCTTATCGCTCGGAAGGCTTGGGCCCAGAAACACGACGGCTCCTGGCACCTTTGAACCTCCGGCCAGCCCTCTCTGGATCTACAGCTGCCATCTCAAGGCCCGGCACAATCACTCGCACAACCGGCACGCCGATTTCTTCTCTTGTCAAATCAACGACAATCGCGCGGTCAAGGCCAGCCCTCTCAAGCCTCGAAAGCATATACTTTATGTCCTCTAGGAAATCATCGCTATCGTAAGACGCGATATCCGAAAAATCCTTCTCGCGCGATGTATCGAACCAGTGCTTATTCAGTCTCTTAGTCCTTTCATAACCTATCTGCCTTCTGAAATCGGCTGTCTTTGTATCTTCCCTGGCGCCGTGAATCTGCGTGAGCCTGCTCTGAGCGACCTCTGTCAGGGCACGAAGAACAGCAACACCTGCGTTGGTATGGGTTCCCATACCGGTTGTGAGGAGTGTCGGATCGTGCAGCAGTAGGTCATCTGAGACTGCGGCGCAGGTGGGAATTCCTATATCGCTTGTGATATCCTTTAGATAGACTGCTACATCGGCCTTAGCGAACATATCCAGAAGCCCTCCTGCCAGACCGTTTCCGACGTTCCTGACTATGGGCCCTGTATCGCGGGATGCCTCAACAAGCGCCCAGGCATCCCTCTCTATGACCTCTGAAAGGCCGTGGAATATCGCCTCCTCGATCTCATTGCCCGAGGCGAGACCATTGGTGTTCGTCCTGAAAAGGCGTCTATAATCCTGTGGTAATGGATGGAATACCGCATTAGCAGGAACAAAAACCTCCTCGTCGTTCATGATATCGTTTCCCGCTATCCAAGGTATCTCATCGTCCGGATTTGCGCCCTGAGGCAAAACAAGGTCCATGGGGTTGAGGCCGTTGCCGATATCCGAGAATCTGGAGATCATAAGCTCGCGATCTCCGACTTCAGCCGAGTAGCGCTCAACTCCTTCCATCATAGCTGAGACCTTGGCCTCTGTGGGAGTAGCGCCTTTGCCATTGTAAACAGAGACTGCTCCCCTCTCGGCCATCGGCCGGATCGATGAGAAGACGGGTATGCCGATTCTGTCAAGGTTCGTTATGTCTGCAACGCGTGTGATTCCTGCTGCTGGCATTTTCGACTCAACACGCGCAAGCGTCTCCTCTGGAGGCAAAGACCTGTGAGTGTCCTCTTTGTACTTTTTTATGCATGACCGCAGTATCATCGCCATCCTAATCGTGCCCTTTGTAATATAAATTATCTCGCTAGAGGAATGGCAGCTTGTCCTTTTTTCTATAAGCCATAGCCTGGCAGGTCGCGATAATTCTGCCGTCTCCGCCTTTGACCTCTATCCTGCAGGTCGATATCCTGTTCGATTTGCTTACCTCTATTCCCTCAGCATAAATTGTCTCGCCAGCTGAGACCGGGTTAATGTAATTCACGCTTACATTTAATGCAACGGCTATAGTGCCGTGAGAGTTCACTGTCAGTTCAAAGGCAGCATCCATTAGCGAGAAGATGGCTCCACCATGTGTCGCGCCGAAGACGTTATTATTGTCCGCAGAGAGGCCCATTTTAACCAGGGCACGGCCCTGCTCAAGCTCTTCTAGCTGTATTCCAAGAAGTCTGGCATATGGTTCCTTCTCGAAATGCTCCGCGAGAGATCTAAGTACATCGTCCAAGCTTATTCCTCCGGCAAGAAATATCTTCGAAACGGTTAAATCTGCTCCCCTCGATCTAACAGTCATGCCCTGTGCCCAAGGCATCAAGCCGGAGCCAGTATCTGTGGAGATGAGCGGGCCATATGCATCAATAGCTCTAACTCAGGGCAGCATAAACATATGGTTCGGAAAGGATGCGGATAAAGCAATGATCGCCAAAATATTATTGACGATATCCAAAATCGATTCATCTACCGAGCACGAGAAAGAGGTCATCTGCGATTTTCGGAAAATAAGCGAGTTCGAGAGCAATGGCTATATCCTGACCTCCTATGCACGGAAAGATAATAAATACAGGGCAATATTTGTCGTCCCCTTCTCCAATGCGAGAGCCTTGGATATGTTTATTGAATCTATTTCTGACGAGATAGAGCAGAAGGAGATCAAAATTACGCTCTACTGGAGCGGAGGAAGGGCAAGGATGGGCACTGCAAGAGAGGAGCTCAGCAGGCTTGGCTGCTTCAGCCTGCTAAATATAACATATAAGGAAGAGCAAATCAAAGACCGTTCAACATTAGGAGGATAGATGAGGTTTGCAAGCTGTACCGAACAGATAGAGATCTCGGGAATAAGGAAATGCTTTGAGGGCGCAGGCCCTGGCGCGATCAACCTGGGCCTTGGGCAGCCTGACTTCGATACTCCTGCACATATCAAAGAGGCTGCAATAAAATCGATCCAGGAAGGGTTTACAGGATATACGCCAAACTGCGGATTTCCTGAGTTGTGCTCAGCTTTAGCCGAAAAGTTCCGAGTAGATAACGGGATAAGCTGCAGACCTGAAGAGATAATGGTCACTTCGGGAGCAAGCGAGGCACTTTTCCTGGCAATCTCTGCGCTCGTGGATCATGGGGATGAGGTGCTGATAGGCGATCCGAGCTTTTTGTCCTACTCTGCACTTACTAAGCTGGTTGGCGGCAAACCTGTGAGCGTTCCTTTAAATAAGGACCTCAGGCTATCTCCCGATGCAGTCGAGGAAAGGATCACTGATAAGACCAAAGCTATAGTAATCAATTCTCCTGCTAATCCTACAGGCGCTGTTCAGACTGAGGATGAGATCCATGCGCTGGCGGATATTGCCGATGATAAGAATCTGGCGCTGATATCTGACGAGGTCTATGAGCATTTCATCTATGATGGCAAGCACTTTAGTCCGGGACACTATTCTGATAATGTCATAACCATCAATGCAGTATCCAAAACTTACGCCATGACCGGTTGGAGGCTCGGGTATCTAATCGCTAAAGGCTGTGCGCTGGAACAGCTTCTCAAGGCTCACCAGTACATTCAGGCATGTGCCTGCTCAATCTCCCAGAAGGCTGCCCTCGCTGCAATTACTGGGCCTCAAGATTGTGTCTCAAAAATGAGAGATGAGTTCATGAGCCGAAGGGACCTGCTTGTTGAGGGCTTTCAGGATATGGGCGTGGATCTCATTATACCGCAGGGAGCTTTTTATCTATTTCCAAAAGTGGGCGATGGAGATGCAGTTGCAGCACGGCTGGCCAAAGCAGGTGTTATCGTTGTTCCAGGCTCGGCCTTCGGTGCCGGCGGACGGGAGCACATTAGGTTATCTTATTCAGCCTCGCGGGCGAAATTGGAGGAATCTCTCAAGCGTATGAGAAATATCCTTTAATAGGAGAGCTACAATCGTCGTTAGGTCTGTTATTAGAGATCTATATTTAGGTGTGATAAAATGAAGGAGCAGGTTGAGGTCAGAGAGCTGAAAGAAGGGAGATACGTTATCATCGACGATGAACCCTGCGTAATCAAGGGCATATCCCATTCAAAGCCGGGAAAACATGGGGCTGCGAAAGCAAGAGTGGATGCGATAGGCATATTCGACGGCCAGAAGAGATCTGTGGTCTCTCCTGTGACGAACAAGGTTTATGTCCCAACAGTTGAGAGGAAGACTGGACAGGTACTATCCATAAGCGATAACTCAGTACAGCTCATGGATATGGGTTCTTATGCAACTGTGGATGTTCCAATCACAGCTGAGGATAAATCCAAGCTTGAAGAGGGCAAAGAGGTAGCATACCTATCGGTCATGGGCAGGACTAAGCTCGACTTACGCTGAGGCATGTTTCAGAAGTTCGGCTTTGCCGACGCCTCATCCTGCCTTGAAGACGCTGATTTTGCGGTAATTGGGCTGCCTTTTGATTCAACTGCCTCTTTTAGAGCGGGATCTAGGGATGGCCCTGATGCCATAAGGCTTGCATCCTATAATTTTGAGAGCTATAACTGCAGGCACAACGTAGACCTTGCAGATCTGCATATCTGCGATCTTGGAAACCTTGAGCTTGGCTCAGATCCCGCCTATGCCCGGGAAGCCATAAAGGATGGACTATCTACTATACCAGATGGCATTGTTACGATAGCTTTAGGTGGAGAGCATTCAATCTCACCGCCGATAGCCGAGCATACAGCAAAGCAGGGTGGTTTAGGAGTTCTCGTTATGGATGCTCATCTCGACTTGAGGTCGGAGTATGGATGCACAATATTCAGCCATGCATGCACAAGCAAGCGATTGCTGGAGATTGAAGGCATCCAAGGTTATTCATCCATCGGCATTCGGAGCGGCTCAAAAGAGGAGTTTGACTATGCGAAGGGGATGGATATCCGATATCATACGAGCGATGAGGTCGCCCAAAGGGGCATAGAAGCAGCTCTTGAGGATATTCTGTCGGATCTAAACTGCGAGCGCCTCTATATTTCCATAGATATGGATGCAATAGATCCGGCTTACGCACCTGCGGTTGGAAACCCTGAGCCCTGCGGTATTACTCCTCGTGATGTCATAGATGTTATCGACAAATTGGCATCAAAGATTGTAGCTCTGGATATATGCGAGATTGCTCCTGCCTATGATAGAGGGCAGACTGCAATTCTCGGGGCGTGGCTCGCAAGGGAGTTCATTGCGGCCAAGGCGGCATATCTGTGATTGGGATGTCGGTATCTTCTTGAATAATGTTGATACGAAACGAAATTTGCAGGTTTCAGAGGTTATGAAAACGATTAACATAAAAATCATGATGTTAACAAAATTAACACGCGAAATAGCCCTAATACAATCTTTTGATGCGAATAACCTCTCGTTGCTTAATAACTTGTTCAAATACAATTGACTCATATAAATATTATTACTTATAAAATCTCTGTGCTAACACCACAAATGCATACAATAGAAACGCAGATATAAAAAGAGAAAAAACAATCGCAATAAAGACAGAAATATTCCTATTAGCCATAAAATCTGCAAATATATTTGTTTTATAAAGCGTTACAAAAGCGAGAGTGGTTATAATAATTAATATGATCACCCAGTATTTATCAAATATCTGTTTTGAATCCATAAGACCTGCCTTCGAGTGTGTGAAAGATCACTGACAAATTTGAATATTTGCAACTTAATTATAATAGCAATCTTATATATTTGTGATCCCATAATCGATCCTTCTAATCTATCAGTTAATTATGGATATCCGTGATAGATCTTAATTAAACATTACTAATAGAATATTAGTATCGTGAGTTAGAATTCTCGCTAAGAAGCACCAAATTAAGAATGTTCATTACGCATCATTCACTAAAAATTGGTTGCTCTAATTTTTGAAATCCTTAAACTAATAAACAGGATAGAATGAGTAATCGGGCTATAATCGAGAGGATGCAGTCAATTGGCTTCATCAAATATATCCATTTATGAGGTCAACCTTAATGTCAACAGCTCTAGGCAGTCAAAGAAATCTTGGCTGAGGTCTTCGGCATCAGGGTCTCAGAGATAGATGAAATGCTTAAGCAACGGTATTAGGAAAAGATGGATCAGCAAACGGAGCTCCTCAATTAATATCACTTCCAGAATTGTCATCAGCTATTTACTCTGGCCTCTTCTTGTAACGATTCGTGCTATTTTAGTTTGTTCAGCAGTCTTTGTACCATTCGCGATAACTACATGACCGATCATATTATTTATCGCACTTTCAGGCTTGTAGTCATTAGCTGCGACTGTGCCGCAGCCTAATCAGCAATTAATTCTATAACATTTTCTAGGGAATTTGGAAAAATATCACGGAATTAACTGAAATTCCACACTGCTATCCACAGCAAATTATGCAACCCGCAAAGCTTACCTAAAATCGGGCTAACTTTCATTTGGCATAACTTATTATTCCGCAAACTATAAGAATGGGATTGCCGGATCGGCCGATATCGATCGATCAGGCCGGAGCGCGCATCTCTCCTGTAATTGAAGCTCAAAAGGCATTCTCCCTGTCGTCCATGAAGGGAAAACTCTAGACTGGGCCTGAACTAAAGCACAGTCACCGAGTGATAAAACTTTTATCTCAAATACGGCTGAGCCCTGCTCTGCAGCTACGATTCGATGTACTGAGTTCTCATCTGACGCATATGAGCCAATAAAGCAGAAAATTTCTGAACATGATGGAATTCAGAAATCCTAATCGATAGCATCAAGTCACTATCGTTTATCAAAGGAGCATGTCGCATGGAAACAAGTGTATACAGTACTATTAGTATAATATCATATACCGCCAGCGCCCTCAATGATAACCAAATTACGACCAAGAAAATAAAATCAGTGTTTACCTGCTGCGCAGCATCATTTTAAAGATGTTCATGAGCAACGTCGGCAGCATCAACACAATCATAAACTTGAGCACTGTCTTGGTCAACTTCAATGGAACCGAGAGCATGTACCACATCAACTTAAGCAAACCCCAGAACATATCAACTCACCTGGATAATGCCTCCGCAGCCCAATAGGCCGTAGAGATCTGTACAATATATTTCCCAGCTCCTATGATTTAATTTTTATGGTAAGTTTAAAAATAGAGAGCCTTATTTCAGCGCCCTAAGGGTCTTCAATGAATCATCGACATTCATGCGCCTTTTCACAAGCGCGTTTTCATGGTCGGAGATACTTTTAAGCCTCTCTTTTACCATTCGTTCAGTCTCAGAGGGTGCTGGTCCGCCTGTTCCCGCCCTCATCGAAACGTTGGATCCAGGATCGAGGGCTTTTTCCAGGGCACTGACATCAAAGCCATGCTCGCTAGGCCTGATACCTGCTATCTCCAGTCCAGCATTATCCAGCATTTCCAGATCTGGCCGTGTCGTCTTGGATGCAAGCCTTCCAACGATCTTATGGGCTGTTCTGAAAGGCATACCAGTTATTCTAACGAGCGAATCTGCGAGTTCTGTTGCCGTCGAGAAGCCTGCACTCGAACTCTCGAAAAGTCGCTCCTTATTGAGCCGTAACGTAGAAACGCAGCCATCTATGATGCGAACAGCGCCCCTTGTCCAATCAATGCCACGCCAAAGGTGAGGCGTGACCTCCTGAAGATCGCGGTTATAGCTCAGCGGAAGAGCTTTGCAGATCACAAGGGCGGAGGTGAGACTGCCGATGACGGATCCTGCCTTGGCACGTGCCAGCTCTGCGGTATCTGGGTTCTTCTTCTGGGGCATTATTGAGCTTGTGGAGGCAAAGAGGTTATCAAGCTCAATGTAGCCGAACTCGGATGTAGACCAGAGGATCAATTCCTCTGCCAGCCTGCTCAGATTGACCATCAGGATTGAAATGTTCGATAGAACTTCAAGTATGAAATCCCTTGTCGAGACTGCATCCATGCTATTCTCTACAAGGCCGTCGAAACCAAGAAGATCGCAAGTCCTTTGTCTATCGATATTGAAGCCAGTAGAGGCAAAAGCAGCTGCACCGAGAGGACTTTTATTTACCCTTGAGTATGTGCCTTCAATCCTCTCAAGATCACGCATAAATGCATCTGCATGCGCCAGAAGGTGGTGTGCAAGCGTCGTCGGCTGGGCATGCTGAGTATGTGTGAAGCCTGGGATAATGGTAGTAGTATGTTTTGCTGCCAGATCCACAAGCGTTTTGATAAGGGATATCTGCTCTTCCATCAGCTCGAGCATCTCTGAGCGCAGAGCGATTCTGATACAGGTCGCAACCTCGTCGTTCCTTGATCTGCCTGTATGCATCCTGCCGCCCTCAGGTCCCACTTTGGAAAGCACATAAGCCTCAATTGCCTCGTGAACATCCTCGCCTTCTCCTATGTCCGATTCCCTGAGTCCGTCCAGAGCCTCGATTATCTTCGAGCATATATCCTCTGAAATAAGCCCCTGCTCTTGAAGCATTACCAGATGTGCCCTGTCCACAAGAAGATCGGCTTCGAAAATCCTTTTATCTGCATCGCGGGAGGATATGAAACTAAGCACATCCTCAGAAATCCCTCCGAGCCTGTTATCACGGAACATATCAGGTCGTATAATCCGCGTTTATGTCCACATATCCGTGGGTCAGGTCGCAGCCAAAGCTTCGAGCGCCAGCATCTCCTAGGCCGAGGTCGATGTTTATAATAATAGCATCTCCCTTCATAATCCTTTGAGCCTGCTCCAGAATGCCGTCTACAGTTATTCCTTTATCTACTAGTTGCGCCTTCAGGCCGTTCCCCTCAATGCTGAGTGTGATTCTCTCAGGGTCCACCTCTGCGCCTGAATAGCCTACAGCCGCAACAACCCTGCCCCAGTTGGGATCTCCACCATAGATTGCAGCCTTAACAAGGCTGCTACGGGCTACAGCTTTTGCAGCAAGCCTTGCATCCTTCTCATTACTGGCGCCGGATACTATTGTCTCGAAGTATTTGGTAGCGCCCTCTCCATCACGGGCCATCATTCGGGCAAGCTCTACGCAAACATATCTCAGAGCTTCGCTAAACGCTTCAGCGCTGATTTTCCTGATTCCTGTGGCTGTAAGAAGCACTGTATCGTTTGTGCTTGTATCCCCATCAACGGTGAGCATATTGAAGCTATCCTCGATTGCATTGGCGAGACATTTATGAAGAGTAGCCTGAGGCAAATCAGCATCTGTGTAAAGGAAGCAGAGCATCGTAGCCATATTCGGCTCAATCATTCCAGCACCTTTGACGATCCCTGCAACACGAACTCCTTCATGCTCAACTGCAATCTCTTTTACGCGTGTGTCTGTTGTCATGATAGCCATCGCAGCTTCTTGGCTCGCATCAGGATCGCTTCTAAGCTTCAATTTAGCCTCGTCGAATAGGCCAGCAATCAATCCCATATCCAGGTATCTGCCAATCACTCCTGTAGAGGCGACGGCGATCTTTTTCACGTCAGTTCCCAAGAAGTCTGCAAGAAGACTCGCCATCTTTCTTGCATCATCAAGCCCGCGTGCGCCTGTATAGGCATTTGCACATCCGCTGTTTGCGATTACGCCCTCAAGGCGCCCACCGGTAAGGTGCTCAGCCGTCACATCCAGAGGCGCAGCGCGGATCTTATTGGTGGTAAACATGCCAGCGGCAGCACCGGAGGCGGCAATCACGGCTACGCCGTATTTGCCATTCCTCGCGCCTGCTGCGCGCACGCCAGCAACGGCACAGATTCCACCATCAATCCTCTTCATGGACAGTTCCCAGCCCGGATATTATATCGCCCCTGGTTATTATTCCGACAAGGCGTCCATCCTCAACAACGGGCAGGCGGTTAATCCTGTGGCGAGTCATGACTGTAGCCGCCTCTTCGACTGTATCATCCGGTCCCACCTCGTGGATGTTCCTGCTCATGACCTCCGAGACCTTTTTCTTGGAGATATCCTCGGCCTTCGAATGCAGCCTCTCCCATTTGATAAGATCTCTGAGAGGAATCTCAAAGATCTCAAAGGGGCTTGGAAGCCAAAGGCTGCCCCCTGACTCCTCTGTAGCCAAAAGTCGCAGAAGATCTGATTCTGAAATCACACCTGCAAGCCTCTCGCCATCCAGGACCGGCATGCCGCTGATCTTGTTCATTTTCATGGCCTTCGCGGCATCTGCAGCTGTGTCAGTAACCTGGCAGGTTATTGGCTTCACGTTCATTACATCTCTTACCTTCATTTTCATCCCCTCAAGGAGCCATGCCTGGGAACCAGAGGCCAGCGGTTTCATCCAGCTCAGCCATCAGGTTCATGTTCTGGATTGCCTGGCCCGATGCGCCTTTGACAAGGTTATCAATTGCGGATATCACCACTATTCTGTCTGCACCCTTTTCAGGCTCGAAGCTTATATCGCAGAAGTTGCTGCCTCGAACTGAGCTGAGCCGGGGAACGCCTTCAGCCATGCGTATGAAATGAGCGTTCTTGTAGAAGTCCTTGTAGATCTTTGCTACGGCAGACTTATCCTGAATCGTATCTATTGCATCGTCTTTCGCGAAAACGTGTGCAGTAGTCAGGATGCCACGAACTGCAGGGATAACGTGAGGCGTGAAGCTGATCTTTACTCCAGGTGATAGCCTTGTCAGCTCCTGCTTGATCTCAGGAACGTGCCTGTGGGTTGTCAGCTTGTAAGGTATCACGTTCTCTGCCATGTTGGGATAGTGGCTGGTTTCCGTGGGCTCTACCCCAGCGCCGGATATGCCCGACTTTGAATCGAATACTACCCTATCTATAAGGCCGGCCTTCGCCAGAGGTGCAACAGCCAGAGTAGCTCCTGTTGGATAGCAGCCGGGATTTCCCACGAGCTTTGCACCGGCTACCTCGGGATGCAGCTCAGTCATCCCAAAGACCGCTTCCCTTGGGGCACGATGCTTGGTTCCATATGTCTTCTCAAAGACATCTACGGGCAGGCGATAATCTGAACTCAAGTCGATGACACGTGTGCCTGCGTCCAGCAGCTCCGGCACCCAATCCATTGCAGTCCCATGGGGAACGGCTGTAAATGTGATATCACAGCGCTCTGCGACCTCTTTTGCAGTTGGGGCTTCAAAGTTGAGATTATAGACGCCTTTTAGATGAGGATGAACTGAGCTGACGGGTTTTCCCGCCAGCTTGCGGGAAGTTACTACTACTACATTCGCTTCGGGATGGTTCGATAGGAGACGCAAGAGCTCTCCGCCGGTGTAACCTGATCCACCGACTATTCCTACATCTATCATGTGATCATACCTATTTACTTTATATTATATATTCCTTTCTATTATTATTCCGTTGAAACCGTATGCTCTTATCATATATCATAGTTCCCTTTGGTAGGAAGTCCATTGCAGCAATGGCGTTTACGCTTATATTGCCTCATTATTTTGCTAATGGATTGAAACAATTTGCGGGATAAAAAATTTAATGCTGGTCGCTAATAGAATGATGCACGTCACGAGGATAATATTGCAGTAATTGACATATTCTCAAAACGCCAGAAGAAGCGTATGCTCTGTATGCTCAATTGTATGCATGAGACGGCGAATGTTTAGCAGATGGAGCATGAGATTATTTAAGATAGAGCGAAAGCAATTATTCTTGGAGC
>CAWDLW010000038.1:0-48041 GCA_963803145.1 Methanotrichaceae archaeon | reverse complement strand
CCCGCTTTGCGTGTGCTCGGCATAGCAGAGAGCTTTGTGCGTACGATGCCTGTACTCGTTTCGCCGGCGTGGTCATGCGGGCAGACCTCAGAATCGATGGATTAGCTCTAGCAAGCGCAACAGTTGGTGGCGATGATGCTACTCGCGCAGTTCTAAATATATATGAGGAACTTGATCGCGCAGACCTGAATGCGATCCTCTTGAGTGGCGCTGTGATAAGCTGGTCAACTCATAGCCTTTAAGGAGGTCTTCGAAAGAACAGAGAAGCCTGTGGTCTGCCTGACATATGAGGAGTCACCAGTCTTGAGAAATATATCCGGGAGTATTTCCCTGATAATGAATGAGAAGCTTCAGAGCTACGAACGACTGGGGTCTCGCCAGCAAATAATGCTAAAGACTGGCTACGAGGTCTATGTGCGAACTCTCGGCATCCCTTCTGAAGATGCCGAGGTTATGATCAATAAGTTCACCTTTGATGGCAGAATTCCTGAGCCTGTGCGCGTGGCTCGATTGGTTGCCAGGGTAGCGCTTCATGAGAACGAGAAATAATGGCGCGATATGGTATAACGTTGAAAATAGCGAGCATAATCTCAAATCATCATATGCTCTTCAACCTTATTTCATACATTTTCCAAAACATTCCCCCGAAGAGGCCCCACGAGCAGCCTGCGCGGCGACTGAGCGCGCCCCGTTAACCATTAGCGCGCGAGATCCACAGACCCATAGCACCCCAGAAAGTTAGCAGTTTGTTTTTGCATACTGCTGCAATGAGTTCTCAGGCTAACAGCAATTACATCACTTACGGATTCCGCCTGCGGATAGCGGCTTGAAAAAATAACACCCTCACCCCTCTTCGGGGAAAGTTTCTGGAAACATAGGCGATATAGTTGATGAGGACAAAATGAACAATTTCTTAATTTGAAGAGGATATCCATCTATAATTATATACAAATCAGCAATATTAAACGAGTGAGGAGAGTAAGCCCCCTTCTGTTTCGGCGGCATTTAGCTTAGCGCCATACCCGAGCTTGGCTGGACAACCAAACTATTTTGCTCTATTTTGGCTTGCACCCACAGGGTTTCGCCGTTTCATCCGCTTTCGACGTGACCTCAGCCTTGCAGCATCATCGCATTAGCGTCGAGCGGTATCGTTTCTGTGCCAGAGCCGGAGCTCTCGCCCCACATCCGTTGGGATGTCTGTGCGTCCAGAGGTGGGGGGACTTTCCACACCGACCTCAAAAGGCCAGCGGCGGCCGCCCTTCCTCTCTCGTCTGCTGCTACTTTGTTTCACGATATTTATAGATATGGGGTGTATGGGCCAAGAAAACCCCGGCCTAAATGCCGGGGAGAAAGTCACAATGCCTTCGCCGGGGCCAAAGCTATATTCCTTATATGCCCTGCTATAAAGGATGGCCAGAGATCAGAGAGATCATTACTACTGGAAGGCAAAGGAAGAGGGCTACCGCGCACGCTCTGCTTATAAGCTGCTGCAAATAAACCAAAGGTTCCATCTAATCAAAAAGGGAGACTCTGTCGTCGATCTTGGCGCGGCTCCCGGCGGCTGGCTGCAGGTTGCCCAGCAGCTATCAGGCGGGAAGATTGTGGGAGTTGATCTGGTGAAGATAGAGCCAATTCCCGGCGTGATCACCTTCAAGGCGGACATAACTGAAGAATCAACCGTTAATCTGACAAAAGATGCTATCGGCGGCAGCGCAGATGTGGTAATCTGCGATGCAGCTCCCAATTTATCAGGCACTTGGGACGTAGATCATGCCCGATCCATAGATCTGGCAAGATCTGCTCTAATGATTGCGAAAAAACTCCTGAAACCGGGAGGCAGCTTCCTGGTAAAGGTTTTTCAGGGCGATATGTTCAATGATTATCTCAGGGACGTCAGGCATGAATTCTCTCGCGTACAGGCACACTCGCCGCTTGCATCCAGAAAAGAGAGCGCTGAGATATATATTATCGCCAAGAAGCTTCTGTCTGCGCCAGTACGCATAGGCGATGTTCGCGATGTTCAGATAGAATCTGTTGGAAAATCAGGCGATGGAATAGCAATAGTTGATGGCTTTGCCGTGATTGTCAAGAGCGCTAAGCTAGGTGAAAAACTTCGTATAAAGATAAGTGCTGTAAAGCAGAACTTCGCCTTTGCAAATATCCTTGATAGAAAGGATTAATAACCTATTAAAGAAAACTAAAGTGATTGGGTGACGGTATGGAAGATAATGCGGTGGTCTTTATAGGCGATAAGCCTGTCATGAATTACGTGCTAGCGGTTCTAACTCAGTTCAATAAAACAGTGGGCACAGTTACTTTGAAGGCAAGGGGCAGGTCCATCTCACGCGCCGTAGATACGGCAGAGATCACCAGAAACAGATTCATGCCCAACCTGATGATACAAGGGATAACTATAGGGACCGAGAGCATTCCGGATGATCAGGGCAGGAACATCAACGTATCCTCAATGGAGATTGTGCTGATGAAGCAGTGATCCCGCCTCGCTTTGTATCGCTTCCTACTGAAGCCATAATATCTTTTCTTTGTTTCAAATGTTTCATAGCTATTGTAGTGAGTCTTAGATTTAGTTAGGGCACTGCGATCCTGAAATCCGGATAATTAGGATTTTAATCTTGTAACATCAGTAGCATAAATCAGTAGCATAAAGCCGGTCTTATTATTATATACTCAAACACGTGCTCTCCATTCGCCTACAGGAACAATTTTAAATGTGAAAATCTTATTCGCATACTGTGACGGCATTCAAGGCTTACGATATTAGAGGTATCTATGGCACGGAGATCACTGAAGATTTAGTCAGGCGAGTAGGCGCATCCTTTGGTTCTTATGCAGATGGTAGTCCCATATCGCTTGGAAGGGATACACGGAATAGCAGCCCATCTCTTGAGAAGGCATTTTTGGAGGGCGCTCTTAGTACAGGCTGTGAAGTCTACAGTTACGGGATAATCCCAATTGCCGTTCTAAGTTATGTCACCTGTGCGAGATCGCTCAAGGCAGCGGCCTATATCTCTGCCTCTCATAATCCCCCGGAGTACAATGGAGTCAGGTTCAGGACTGGCGATGGCTACGGCATGCTCTATAAAGAGACAGAGATGATGAAGTTCTATAACGAGGGCAACTTTAGGTCGGGCGAAGGGCACTTGGTTGAACTGCGATCTGAAGATGCTATTGCCAGATACTCGGATTATGTCTCTGAGAAGCTGAATATCAAGCGCCCTCTGAAAATTGTTCTGGATATGGGCAACGGCTCGGCCTGTACTATGAGACCTCTCTACAATAGCATGGGCTTTGACTCTCAAGTTCTCAATGGCGAAATGGATGGCAAATTTCCTGGCCGCGGGCCGGCTCCGACAGAGGAATCGCTTAAGCGCGCATCAGAGTTAGTTAGAAGCAGCAGGGCGAATTACGGCGTAGGCTTTGATCCTGATGCTGATCGCGGTATAGTTATCGATGATCTTGGCCGCATAGTCCCGCCGGAGAAGGTGGCCATAATTCTCGCCAGAAGGCGGTATCATTCGGGTGATCTCGTAATCGCCGGATTCGACTGCTCAATGATCATCGAGCGGCAGCTTGAGCCTGATGGCATAAGAGTAAAGCGCGAACGTGTAGGTGACGTCTTCGTCGCCAATACTGTAAAGAACTCAGGCGCTGTCCTGGGCGTTGAACGCAGCGGTCATTTTTTCCTCCCCGAGTTTCAGTATTCTGACGATCCATTCGTAATGAGCCTGGCTATTGGAGAGATACTCGCAGAAGATAAAAAGCTCTCTGAGCTCGCAGATGAGATACCAGATTATCCTTATGTGCAGAAGAGCATCAGGCTAAAGGAGGACCCGGCGGGCGTGATGCTCAATCTAAAAGAGCAGCTTGCGGATATGAACCCGGATACTCTTGATGGCCTCAAGATCACCACAGACATCTACAGTGTTCTTATCAGGCCCTCAAATACAGAGCCATTGCTGAGGTTGTACATAGAGACAACTGGCGATGATCTTAAGGAGCTCGCAAATCGTTTTGAGCGTATTATAAAGGGGGCAATGAAGGCATAATCTGCAAACCTATTTTAATGTCATCCTCCTTTTATCATCTATAAACAAATGGGCTGAACTAGTTTGAGCTATGAAGATGTCTGCGTTCTGATACCGACCCTCAACGAGGAGGAATCCATAGGGTCGGTCATAAAGGAGTTCAAGGACCTGGGCTTTGAGAACATCCTTGTGATTGATGGTCACAGTACTGATGAGACTGTATCCAGGACTGAGGCGGCTGGCGCTCGCGTGATCATCCAATCTGGAAAGGGCAAAGGCCAAGCGCTCAAAGAGGTGTTCAACCTCATCGAGGATAAATATATTTTATTAATCGATGGCGATAGAACTTATCTTCCCTCTGAGGCCGATAATCTCCTTGAGCCAGTCATGAATGGCAGAGCAGATCATGTCGTAGGCAACAGGTTCGGATGCCTGAGTGGCGGCGCCCTTAAGCGTCTCAACCTTGTAGGAAATAAGCTAATCAACCGCTTCTTTGTCTCAATATATGGCATACCGCTCGAAGATATCCTCTCAGGATACAGGGCATTCACATCCGATAGCGTGCGTATGCTTGATCTCTCGACGCCTGGCTTTGAGATAGAATCGGAGATGACAATCGAGAGCGTTAAGAAGGGTTTGCGCATAATCGAGGTGCCTATAACCTACCTCCCCAGAGCAGAGGGCACGCACACAAAGCTCAGACCCATAAGAGATGGCCCAAAGATCGTTCTCACGATATATCGCATGGCGAAAACTCACAATCCTATGATCTATTTTGGTCTGATAGGTTCACTCTTCGGAATGGCAGGCTTCTTGACGGGCCTTTATGTCGTGAGGGATTGGCTCAATGGCAGAATAGAACATATACCCCTGACGATCCTCACTGCGATATTGATAATAGTAGGCTTCCAACTGTTTCTTATAGGAATCCTCGGGGATGTCATGGCATCTCTGCATAGAGAATCAATGCGTGAATTCTATAGGCGCAAAAGATAATCGGAAAGCCTTTTTGATTTTACGCGATGATCATCGCGTAAAATCAAAAGGTTTTCTACCTTCAGAACTCAAGTCTGCAATCGTTCATTGCTTCGACGAGGTAAGCTTTCCCTGGTTGCAGAGTCTCGTTCTCCCCAAGATGGCTCCAATCGATCCCATCATACTCCCAGACGAATGCCGAGATAATGCCCTTCTCAACAGCATCGGGGTACCTGTATCTCCTGTGCTCTGCGTTCACTGTGATATTTCTTATATCCATAGTTCTGTTTATAGGCAGACCTATCATATTCCAGCCCTTATTTAGGTTCAGGCGGTAGGGAAGATCCACTGGTTTTCCACTAAGCTCAATAGTGAAGTTTCCTGAGCTATCTATTAGATAGCCAACGCCTGGCTCGAAGTATGTGACGTTCTTCATCTCATAGCCTTTCATGGCAAATGTCCAATCCTCACCGTTCACTGAGAATATGCCTCTATATGGTTTATTCTTGAGGTACTTTGATATCGATTTATCCTTTGGCGTCAAGTATGTCGATACAGCATTCCACCCGGCAGTCACGTTTATCACTTGAACTTGCCCTGGAATGAGAACATATTCTACGCTGAATGTTCTGTTCTCTCCAAGTCTTGGCATCACAATGGGCCACATTACTCTCTTTTGGTTCTCGGAGGTATCCTCATCGTGCCAGACAGTCAGACCATTCTCCTTTACTACAATCTTATCAGCATCTTTGGGCAGTACAACTTCCCCGATTAGCGCAGGCTGGGCGTTGAGCTTCAGCTTGCCATCGGTGGTGTCGGTCTCGATCCAGTAGACCCAATCGGTTGCTGTCTCGTTTACTGGTGCGAGCGTCACCTCAAGGCTCGTTTTATTTTTGTTTGTATCGCTTGAAGAAGTATTGGCTTCTGCTCCTACTGTCTTAACCTCTGTAGTATAAGGCAGAGGTGGGGTCTTCGGTATTGCAGGCCTGAAGCTGGGATCTCCAAGGATTGATGTCATGATGGCTGTCTGATTGAGCATCTCCTTAATCGATAAGTCCCAGTCCGGCAGAGTCTCATCATATTCGCTATAGTTTTTCTTAATGTTATCTGCGCCGTTGAGCTTCATCTTATAGAGGTTATCTGCGGCTAGCTCTGCCTGACCGACGGTTGAGTTCTCGAAGATCAAAGCCTGATAGAATCTCTTGCTGTAATCTCCGTCTATGAAGATCCACGACAATGCAGTCTCACCCACGTAGTTGACTGCGCCTGCTTTGATAAAGGCCAGGGCTATAGAATCCTCAAGCTTCCTGGGTATATACATCTCTGTTCCGCTGACATTTATGGAGTATCCTTCAAGATTCGATGTCAAACATCCCGTGGATGTGGTAGTCTGGGGTGAAAGTGTTAGCAAATTTACATTGGGCTCATCAAGAACTGTATCGGTCATCGACCAATCAGAGAGCCCCCATGCCTCCTGGTTGCCATGATTATCGAAGTGAACAATGTTCTGGCCGTTATTCATTTGCGAAACAGCCTGCTGATATGTTGCCTCCTCGTGGAGCAGGTCTTTGACATTCATTCCCGCGTTCTTAAGGTAATCCCCAATGCTAATCGCAACTGGCGCTTGCGGGAATGAGAGCGGCGGAGAGGATATGACCAGTGCATTGTTCTTCCAGGCTCCGCTGAGCTTGTCATATGCAAGCGTTCGTGCTACCAGTTGAGACGCATCGTATACACTCAGACCCATGATTCTGCCGACTGCTGTACTCGTATAGTTGTCATCATCCTGCTGAATCTGATAATCCCTGTAGATATCGAATATCATGGGAGGGACTTCATCCTGCTTGAGGCCGGTAGCGATAAAGGGCAGGGATCCTGGGTCGCCCACGACAGTTAGGTACGTGGGCGTTAGCTGCAGATCATCTACTTTCTCTTTGAGGGAATCCTCAATATTTAAAGGATCAATCTCCTGTGGTGCCGTCGCAACATCCACTAATAGGGCCTTATGAGCTGCTGCAACCTGAGCGGCAACAAGCGAGAGCCTAGGAACTTTTGTATGGCTAAAGGCGGTGATGTTCAACGGATCAACATTTGATTGAACGTTTATTGTATAATTCTCAGTTCTATGAGTATAGCCATCGCCTGCCTCGATATTGAAAATCCATTTGCCTGGAGTTAAGAGCGGTATCTTTGCAGTATATCTATTTTCCTGCGAAGTATTTTTTACCTTTAAGAGCCCGCTTCTGCTATCAGGGCTGTAGATATTGATGGCGGTATAGCTGGAAGCTCTATCGATGCTCCAGGATATATGTGCCACTCCTGAGAACATTTTGGCAGGATAGGTTATATTAGTTATCGGCCAATCATCTTTCCTCACCATAGTTTTGTTGAGCACCAGGCCGTCATAGGATACTGTTGCACCGCTATCTAGTCGCTGCTTCCAACCTGAATCCATTGGGTAGAGGATCTCGGCCTCTATCGTCAATGTGGTGGACTCGCCTGGACCAAGCTTATCTAGGTGCCACCTGAGCAGCGAGCCGTTTTCAAAGGCGCTATCTGGATTGATATCGTTGCCTGTGTAAGGATCTGTAACATTGACCGTTCCCTGGCTGGGCTTTGGCTCTCTGAGCATCTTGCCGCTGGGGAAAATATCCATGAAGCGGATATTCTCAATATCTGTTGAATTGGTGTTGGTAAGGGTTATGTTCAGCCGCACTGTTTCGCCAAGCTCCTCAGATGGCACCTGGTTCGTACTCATATCGATATGAACAAGTAGATCTCCTACCAGATCGCGCTTGATATCCTCTGTTGGCACTGGCGGCAATAAGGAAAGATCGCGGGAGTTTGTTAGAACAATCATATTTGGCTTATCTCCCCTCGCCTCCATCTCTTTGAGAATGAGTCCATCATTCCCTTCTATCAAGGTGAGGTTTAAGTCGCTGAGATTCTTTCTACTTTGCTCTGATATTGGGCCGAATATTACAACTTTATTTGTCTTCAGACGCTTCAGTGCCGAAGCTGTCTCAGCTGGCAATGTATTGCCGGTGAAAAGCACAGGCCAATCCAGATATGACGCCAGCGATGCTGCACTTAGACCAGCTGTATAATTGTCGCCAACGATCACAGCTCCTGATGAGTTTATCCAACGCACACTCAATTTTCCTGCGAGATCAGCGCTGTTGTTTGCCTTGATCGTCGAATCGCATCTCCACGAGATATTACCTATGCCGAGAGTTTTTCCGCCGAGCTGCTGTAATAACCATCTTGCTGAGTTCGATGGCGGTTCAAGCTCAGACCACAGGGGTGTGTAGACCACATTGTGCTCGAAGGCAAATCCACTTGCACCTGCCCGATTGAGGTCTTCGATGTAATTGATTGTACCTTCTACGTTCTGGGCAGAGAGGACGTACTGTACATAGCTATCGCTGAGCCTTATGTAGATCGGCTTGTCAGTCATGCCCGATGCCAGCTTTACATCTGAGGCGGATACAGGTGAGATCAGTGTAAAGTCCGCAGCTTTTGAGATATCTGCATAGTTATATCCAAGGCTTCGATCAAATGGATCGCCCAAGGCAAAGCCGAGCTTCACAGGCCCAAGATCTGTGGTTATATTTCTGGCTTCGCTCACAATCTCCATAACCTGGTCCTGCTTCCACTGCCTCCATCTCTCCATGTTGTAGCTATTGGCTGAGACCTTTGTCAAGTCTATTCCAGTATCTTTATAGAACTGCTCTTTACAGTAATCGCAGAAGCAGTAATTATCGTTCTGGAAGCCGATATTATAGAGCACAACTCCATCGACCTTATAGTCTTCTACCAACGTTTCTATCTGATTATACAGGCTCTCTCTAGCATCAGGGTTCACTGGACAGAAGTAGTTGCCATTGCCATCAGTGCCTGTATTCGCAACCTGAATCCAGGAGGGATCGATCTGGGATTTGTCAAGGATCGGTGTATCGAGACCAATCTCTCCCAGGAACATCTTTTCGGCGACCGATGCAGTCTCTGTGCTGCCCAGATTTACTGTGCCTAATTGCTTTATGCTACTATCGGATTTTTTGGGAAGCTCGAGCGATGCTGTCACATATGCCTTCAGCCCTTCCTTATGGGCCGCATCGACAAGGCTCTTTACAGCATCCCCGCTTCCGTGAATGGTGATGGCAGTGACATTGGCAGATTTAAAGTCGTGCAAAATCGAGGCAGCTCCGTAGGTGTCCAGATCGCTTTGCTCAACCCAGCCCATGCGATCGCCAGATCGGACGTCCTTTGGGAGAATCATTAGAGTTCTTGCAACTGTATGGTTATCTTCGGACCATATTGCCAGAGGTGTTGCCGCAACTGAAGCTTGCCAGTCATCTGCACCCACTAAGATTACATCCTCTACATTGCCCTTCACGCCCCGCTCAAGCTGAGCATTTGTAGCGCTGGAAAGAAATATAATCGCTAAGAGAACCAAGAGCAGTCTCACTGTTTCACCTCTTCAACGGAGATTCCCATATTTGCCAGTGTCTTTCTGCTATCTTCACTAATACTCCCTACCACCAGCACCTTTGTGAGCTTGGTATTGCGCTTAGTTAGATCCGCGATAACTGATCTGGTCGTGTTTGTCATAGTCATATTAGTCTCGCAAATTGCCAAAGGCACATTAAGCATCTTAGCCTCACGATATGCTCTAAATAGCTGAGTATCCTCAGGGCTTGATAGTATCACTTCAGATGTTCCATTTTTCCATATCTCTGAGATTAGCTGCCAGGACATGTCGCAGAGGCTATTTCCCTGTATTCTCTTTAGTTCAGTGCCTTTGAGTTCCGCCTCGGCATCATTCGTGACTACTGACTCGTTGCCAAATATCACGACCTTTGAATAGGCGAAAAGGCTCTCCTTAGAGTTCTCGTCCAGCTTTCCTAATGGAGCTGTTATGACTGGCAGACTTGAATTCTCCGGGGGGCATAGAGATGCTATAGTCTTGTAGAGGAAATCCTCTCCAGTCAATATGGCTGTGCCGTTTGGCTCGACGACATTTACGGCTGCAATCTCATCAGGCATATGGACACCCTTGGAATCAATAAGCTTGAAGACTACAGGATACTCACCGGGCTTTAGGGCGAGCATGGTGAAGTTAGCTACTCCTGGGTTATCTGGGGTAACTGGTTCAACCTGAATTACGGGTATCACCAGCAGCTCAGAGGGCGTGAGGACACCCACTGTAACCTTCTCTTTGACCTGCATGGCTATGCTGAAGGCACCTTCATACGTCCTATTGGGCACCATCTTCTCAGGCAGATCAGTCTTAACGTTGTAACCTCTTACAGCTATGCCGAACTCTGCGGATGCCTCGACCGTAGAGTTCTTGGAGCTGTTCCCCAGCGATTTAGCCTCAACAGTAACTTTTCCTTTCTCTCCCGGGTTGGCCGACTCTATTTTAAGTTTCAATGGATGACTTATGCCTGGGTTTAGAGGAATTTCAAATGGAATAGGAACCTCATCATCTCCGTCTAGAAGGCTTGCGCTCCAGCCATCAGGAAGAGCAGGAATATCCACTGATACTACATCCCTGAACCTGCCCAAGTTGGAGACTAGAAGATCGAAGTCTGCAGTATCACCAGCCTTAGCGAAAGTAGAGGCTGCTCTGGCATCATTTATGGATAAGTCTATATCGTAGCTTTCGGGTGGAGTCACATACACATAGAATTCTATCGCTACGGGCATCGATGGCGGTGCACTATCGAGAAGATAGATGGAGCTGGTATACTGTCCAGGTTTGGCCTCAGGAGGAACTGCAAAAAATATACTGATCTTCTCACTATCCTGGGGATCGAGAACCTTGCCATCAGGTATATTCAGGAATACAAAATCCTTCGCATCACCGCTGATTGGTGTATTGGTAATCTTGAGTATAGGTGTATCTCCAACGTTCTTCAGCGTAAGTGTTTTCTCAATGACTTCACCCGGGTGAAGCTTTACATCGAACCTCTCTTTATCCGGTGAAAGCTGCCCATACGCAGCTCCTATCAGGAGTGAGAGGATGGCAATCAGGTATATCGGCCTCATCTTCCATCACGCATTGCTTATGCCAGATTTTTCTACAGTTATTTTTCAATATATAAAACCTTATTTACTAGGCGATAAATTCCAATATAGCAAGACCCATGCAGGGATGGTTTATATCTGTTGCTGTAGCTTCTAATCTATAAACAGGTGGTTCCTTGGATCGCGAGAAAGCCTATTTAATCGCCATGCCCTTTAAAAAGCGCGGCAAGAAGAGCCTCAAAATAAGCGATTTCATCTTTGCCCTGTCCCTCGACCTTAAATGGGGGCCGCCTGAGAAGGTACGTGCTCTTCTCAGGGAGGCTGATTCCGAGGGAATGGTGAAGCTCGACGGCGAGATTGTTCACGCTAAGTTCGAGGCTGAGAGTGTGGATATACCCATGGGGTTCAAGCCTTCTTCAGAAGAAGGGATTCTTGATAGAGGCATCAGGCTTGTAACATCCAAGACAGGTATGAGCAGAAAGGAGATCATAGCCCTGGCGAACGAGAAGCAGGACTCGCTGCAGCGGCTGGTGGATCTAGATGCTGTTATGCTGCTGGTGGCTAGAGAGCTTGGAATAGATGTAAGTGATCTCGCAACTGAAGCATTCCAAAACTTATTGGCAAGGGTAAGTACAGAGAATGCTGATGCAGAAATGTCCAATATCGGGAAGGATATATGAGACATATGAAATATCAGAAATCCTGTGTTAAGTCTATATTTGAATTGATGATTAATAACGCTATAAATATTTATACAATTACAACTAATGCCATTCAGATGTCTTCAATGTTGTTCAAAGGGAGATGGATAAGCTCGAAAAGGATAAAGCAGAGAAGCAAAGCAAATATCCGCAGTCAGACGGTTATGTATAATTGCACTTCTATTTCAAAAGGGATTATGATCTCGCTTTAGCCGAGGAATCGTAAGCTTAATCTTATATGGGCCGGGACAGAGCTATCATATGCCCCCCAGGGTTCTGTTCACTACAATCTATAGGAAAAGTTCTGAGCCCTATGATTATATTGGAGCCAACACCAGATCATGGTTCCGCTTCTACTGGCCCAGGATTCAGTCCTTTGGACTCCGCTTTTTAAAGCAGAACATTCCCGAGCTGGAGATCATGGAGTTTCCTACGTGGGAAGAGTACAAGAAGAAGCTGGAAGAGGGCTGGGATGTGGTAGGGCTCTCATTCTACTTAAGCGAGACCCATGAGGCTCTGGAGATGGTTGAGGCCGCACGCGCTGCGGGCGCAGGGGAGATATGGGCCGGAAACTACGGCGCGCTGACTACTGCGATCCAAGACAAGTTTGATAGGATCTTCGTGGGCTACTCGGAGCACCAGCTAGCTCCTTATTTCGGCAGGCAGATCAAGGACATAATTCACCCTCCGCTTATCGAGTACCTGAACACTCCATTCGGGATCAAGCTGAATATTTACGGTGTGCTCTTCACCACACGCGGCTGTCCCGTGGGCTGCAAGTTCTGCCAGACTCCCGTCTTTTGTAGCAAGCCCAACATAATTTCGCTGAAGAGCATTGATCGGGTTCTTGCTTACTACAAAGAACAGGGCATAAACGTAGTTCTGATCGAGGATGAGAACTTTGGCTGCAACCGACGCCATGCAGACCAGGTTGTCGACCTTTTGGATAAGTACGAGATGGTTTGGGGATGCATGGCCCGAGCGGATTATCTGAGAAAGAAGATAGACGATTGGGCCGAGATGAGGCGGAAGAACGGCCGAAAGGTAGCCGGCTTTGGGGGCGCGGCCATCGGTATCGAGAACCTGCACCAGGAGCGCCTCGATGAAATCAAAAAGAAGGAGGGCACCGAGGACATCCTCGAGACTGTGCATATGCTGCAGAAGCACGGTTTCGGAACAGTCGGATACTATATGATCGGCTTTGAGGACGATACAATAGAGAGCCTGAAGGTGGACATCCAAAAGCTGGCAGATCTGAAGCTGGACATCACTCAGATCTGCGTGATCACGCCTCTGCCTCAGACGCCACTATGGACTGAGATCGAGGAGAAGTACGGAATATGGGATAACGATTACCACAACCACGATGGGAAGCATATGGTCTGGAACCATCCGCGCATTGCCCCAGAGGAGTTTCCGAAGATCCTCGACTGGTCATTCAAGAGGACCTACTCCTGGAGCACGCCGATACTCACATCGGGGCGCGTATGGGCAAACGCCTACCGCTATGGCGGTCTGGCGGGAATGAAGGAAGTCGCTGCTTACATCTCCAGGGCGAACAAGTTCGATTGGAGCCAGGGTCCGAGGCTGTTCAAAACGAGCTGAAGATTCGAGCATGAAAATATTACTATGAAGATACTACTACTATCATCACCCATCGTCCAGCCGGACTTCGATCGCATTGCAAGGCTTCCCAATCTTGGATTAGCATCGCTGTCTGCGCATGTGGACGATCTCTGCATAGTTCATGTGGCCGATATCCACGGGATGAAGAACCACAGGGATTTCGTTCGAAGAATTGTCAACGGCTATGATCTCGTCGGCCTGACGGCCATGAGCTTCCAATATCAAGAATCGTTAGAGCTGGCGAAGATCGCAAAAGAATCAGGCGCAGAGACTGTCTTTGGCGGCTATCATCCAACTCTGGCTTATCAGGAGATCGCCGAATCACCGGATTCCAAGATTATCGATTACATAGTAAGGGGCGAGGGCGAGGCCACCTTCAGAGAGCTGGTGCAGGCAAAGCTGGCTGGGAGCGATCTCGGAGACGTGCTGGGTCTCTCTTACCATGATGGGGACAAAATTGTCCACAATCCCGCGCGCCCGCTGCTGGATGTGAGCGAGATCAAGATGCCCAACCGAGATGCTCGCCTGATCACAAAAGGATTCAACAGCCTCGGCATTCCCATAGACTCCGTCGAGACCAGCCGTGGGTGCACACAGGGCTGCAAGTTCTGCTCCATCAATATTATGTACGGACGTAAGTTCCGCAAGTTTCCAATCGAGCGGGTCATAGAAGATATCAGAGATGCTGAGGCCCATGGCGCAGGCTCGATCTTCTTCCCGGACGATAATATCACGCTGGATGTGAAGAGGCTGGAGCAGCTCTGCCAGGCTATAATCGATGCCGGACTCACACACCTGCGGTACAAGACACAGGCATCTGCATCAGGCATAGCATCAAGCAAACGGCTCGTCGATAAGATGGGCGAGGCCGGGTTCGATGGGGTCTTTTTGGGCGTGGAGAGCGTGAACAAAAGGAACCTGCAGTTCCTGGGGAAGGGCAAGATGTCCGATGATGCCGAACGCGCAGTGCAATATTTGCATGATAATGATATCATAGTCTCCACGGGTCTCATCGGCGGAAACCCGGATGATGATGCCGAGGATATCTGGGAGAATTTCCGACTTGCCCGCAGGCTGAAGGTGGACATTCCAATATTTTACATCTCAACGCCATATCCCAAGACGCAAATGAGGGCGGAGCTTGAGGAGATGGGGCTGGTCACTAATAATGATTTTACAAAGTATGATGGGCTGCATGCAAATTTGAGGACGAAGCATCTGAGCGCAGAGGATGTGCAGTATATCACCTGGGAGATGAACGCCCGCTACTACGATTATGAGTGGTTCAGATATAACAAAGTGAAGAGGCTTTATCCAAAGTGGTTTATTAGAGAGACTCTAAGGCTTTTTCCATTCTATACCAAAAGGAAAATTGCTCTAGCGCTTAAGCTGCGCAGCAAAAAAGACCTATTTAGAGAAGATCTTGAGAATAATAGGGAAATATGTAAAGGTGTAACCTAGGAATTCAAAAATGCCAGATTACGAATTGAAGATGGTGCATTCTTCAATAATTCTTTGAACATCGTTTTTTCATATTGATAGAGTATGCCATCTTTATAACTAGATCCGGTTTTAGATTTCATTTCCATTAGAATTGAGTTGAAATCCTTCTCCCAATAATCTTTCAAGAAACTCCAGAAGTTTGCACCTTTTGTTATGTACGGCTGGGCTTCCTCGAGTTCTCCAACCCAGACTACAATCCAATCCATTTTGAGGCCTTCCCTCTTTTTCTTTTCTTCAACCCACTCTCTGATAGGACCTTCTTTCAATCCGGGAAGAGGCTCAAATGAGACTATCAATTTTATAATACCACTATTAGATGAAGAAAAACCACACTTTTCCTTTAATAAAGGTACTTGGGATTCAAGCTCGTTCAACTGATCAATAGCATTATGAATATGTCTGATAAATCCCATATTATCGATTCTAGCATTAATGCCATGTTCATAAATATCTTGAGAATATTTTGTGGCCTTACATTCGATAAATACAACACCTTCCGCGCATAAAATAATCCAATCAGGTTTCTTTCCATAATAATTAGGTAATAACAAAGATATGTCACTCTCTGATAAAATAATTCCAGGCAGCTTATACCATTCCAATATTTTTCCCACATATAATTCAAAAAGCTTTCCAAATGCCTGGGTAAATTTTAATTTAAAGTCGTTAAAAAGTTGATAGTATAAACCTGTTGTAAAACGATATATAATAAGTTCTGGGATAGGCGCTATAAATCGATCATTCTTTAATTCGCCCACATGACTATTCTTCCATGGCCTGATTATCGGAAATAGAAAAAGAGGATTGAATTTATATGCTCGAAGGAATTCCTCACCTGCATCTCTTTCCCTGCATAAATCCCTAAATTGTTCTGGATAACATGCTACCTGTTCAAGACATCTATTTATTATCGCGTCCGATGCTATTGGCATTTTCCTGTTACGAGCAATCTCGAGATAATTTCTCGTCAATCCTCCTGGATTAATTGATCCAGCAAATAAAACAAATCCTATTTTAATAAAATCAAGAAGTGGTATGTTAAATTTTTCTTCAAAATAATAACTGACAAGATCTTTTATAAAGAGTGGTGCTTTATCGCTCTTTGAAAGTTCACCAAATAGATAAATAGTTCTACCTAACATGTTATGAATAGGAATACTCCATCTCGATTGGCTGCCAATTTTTCTAAAAATGAATGAGACTTTTTTATCACGACTATTCCTTAAATCCGATTCTTGCTCTAGATCAGGATCATATGCAGAATAACCTGTAATCAATTTTTTTAGTTCAAGGAATTCCTCTCTATACATAGAGGGATCTTTTTCATCGTAAATAGTATATCCGATATCAACTTCACAATTAAGTATAGCATATTTCGTCATCATGCCAGCTACAAAAGGAAATGATCTATCCAACAAGTAAGTGTCATGTATCATTAACAGCAATGAATCAAGGCTATAATTTTTTATTCGAAATTCAATTTTTCTATTTAATTTTTCCAAATCATCTCTTGTTACTATATCATGAGGCGGTTTATAATCTAACATTTTAATACTGAAACCCCCAAAAATATTGTTTCGATTTGCGTTAAGAGTTTCAGTTTTATTCTCCCACGGAAATTTATAATCACGAAGTCGAAATAGGTCGGCTTTCATTAGCCATTCACAGCTTCCGATGTCCTGAAGTCTGTTTTTGTTTTTTGTATGATGTCGGTTATTATAGCTTTTTTCATTTATCCTTTTTCTACTCATACTAGTGATTCTTCAATAAGTGATACCCTATATAAACCATTATTTATCATAAGGGATAGAGTTTATAAGAAAACAATTTAGCTTGGTTTCAAAATCTTGGTTTCTTGTCTACGTATCCAGAAGCCTTCCCCCAGCGAGGGACTAGGGGCAGCCCGCGCGGCGACTGAGCGCGCTAGAGTGTAGTTATTGTTAGCCCCAGAAGAAAGTGTGGGCCTTCGAACTATGTTAGTCAGCCGCAAACGCGAATTAACAGGGCGATTTGCGACTCCTTGATCAGCCCCAAGGTTTCTCGGAGGCCGAGTTAAATCCTCTGCTTTGCCACCAGCGGATAATATTTAGGCATCAAAACAATTTAGCATCACCCTATTTCATTCTCATCATTTTCCTATTCATATCATCCTAGACAATATTTTTAACCAAAGCAGTTCCATAAGCTTGATGATGAAAGCCAAGTCCAGAGTTGAAGGCATAGACCTCAAGCGTTCTGCCGATAGATCCCGCAACCAGGACGATGATGAATACCAGCCTAAAACTCCTCTGGGGCGCAAGCTGGTGTCCATCCGCGCAAAGATAATCGCCTCCGGAGAGCCGCTTCTGAATTGGGAAGAGATCGAGCGGGAGGTAGCGGAGCGAAGAGGCGAAGCTGATTGAAGCATAAGATGCTGACTTTTATAGATGCCGGAGTTCTCATAGCTGCAGCTCGTGGGGGCAGTGAACAATCCAGAAGGGCCCTATCAATCCTAGACGATCCTAACCGAGAATTTATCTCAAGCCCTTTTGTCAGGCTTGAAGTGCTTCCTAAAGCGATTTTTAGCAGAAGGACGCATGAAGCTGAATTTTATAGTGCATTCTTTGATTCTGTATCTATATGGGCTAATAATCTCGGTACAATCGTGGAAATGGCTAATCAAAAAGCTTCGGAAATTGGATTGAATGCCATGGATTCGCTTCATGTGGCAGCTGCAATATCTGCAGGAGCTGAAGAGCTGATAACAACTGAACGATCAAGTAAGCCGATATTCAAAGCAAAAGATATCCGGGTTGTATCCATCCAGATTTAAACGCTGATCTAGAATCTAATGAAGACATATTAGTCTCCTCGCCAATCCTGGATCTTGTGCTGCAGTGCTACCGATGTATGTTTATCCTTCATATCCCCGAGAGCGCCACGCCAATCCAGCTTCATTTTGCCTTTGAGTTTTCTGGCCTGTCTTCCTTTAGCATCATTAGATGCGCTCATACTACCGTCAACATGGCTTCCAAGTGATCTTCAGGAACCGGGATGCAATCCTCCTTCAGTGCATCTATGTAGGCTTTAATGGCCTCCCTAATATTGGTAATTGCTTCTTCCTTGGTTTTCCCTTGGCTGATGCAGCCGGGCAAGCTGGGAACTTCCGCCACCCAGTAGCCGTCTTCGCCTGGATAGATGACCACTTGTCTCATAGGAATGTAATTCTTCCTATCAGCTATTAATATTATCCAAACCCCTTTTGAAGCTGAGCGCAATATTGCACACTAGAGGAAGATGATATAGATCAAGCAGTCTACAAATGTGGAGTTTTAAATCGTGAAAAGGCTAGACCTTAAGCAATGCGAAGAGCTCGAGACAGAAAATAGCAGTGCCGTCCGCAGAACCAAAGGCATCATTAAGATAGACCCTAAGCTCAGTAAGGAAATAGCAGAAAGCGATGAGCTATCAAGCCTGGAGAGCTAGATGAACGCCCGCTACTATGGTTATGAGTAGCTCAGGTATAATGGAGCTCCAAAGGCCTTATCTGAAGATGTTTCCTAAGGGAATGCTAAGGCTTGTGCCATTCTATGCCAAACGCATAACGACGTTGATGCTATGGGTGCTAATGCCGAAGAACTTCTTTAACCAGGATCTGGCGAGCGGGGAACTGAATAGAGTTATGTAGAAATATTTTATAAGTCAAGGTGTAAACTTCGAAAATTTTGCATATGTTGCTCAATTCTTAGGAAAAATTTATTAACTTTATGTGAACACTACTCCAAGATTAAGAGATATTTGCCTATCATGTTTGAGATGGCAAGAGGGCAATTTCGATTGCATTGAGGGGATGGTGGACTCTATCCTTGTCTAGATAGCGGATGCTAGCATGCTTGAAAAACCGGGGCAGAAGAAACGAACTTCTGTCTCTATGTTTGGAAGCTTAGTTGCTGGGCGTACTACTGTGGCGGGCCCTCATAAAATCGGCATATCATATGACTTTAAAATAGGGAGGAAAATCAAACGGCGGCGACGCACCCACGCAGCAGAGCTGCGGGGTATGCGAGGCGTCGCCGCATAAAGATGAAACAGGTTAACTGATCAAACCTTAGATTGGATTACTTGCACTCTATCCCCGCTGCAAGCGGCGGGGTATTACGATAAAATAAAATGGCATCTGAGCAGCAGACGGAGAGTACGTCGGATCTGATTGAAACCTATCCACAGGAAGAAACAGAGTTCTACAAGCCCAATCTTGAGCCGTTCAAACCTCCTAGATTTAAAAGCCCAAAAGATACCCACTCATTAATTGATACGATACGCCGAAATAGGTTGCTTGTACTTGGTGGAAGCAATGAAATTGATAAGTCGGCGTTAGCTCGGCATCTTGCATGGTCTCTCAGTGAGATTTTGAAACAAGCATCATGGGATCTCTCGAATCCATCTGAAGGCTCGTCTGAGCTGTCAAATGACCTTTCCATCAACGATGCATTCATCGATGAAGATAGCCTCTTAGGGAGTAATTCCGAACTCCTATCATCTTCCAGCGATGGCAAAATGCCTACTATATTAGAAATGCCTATTTTGGAATGGTATCGAAGTTCCTCCGATCCTCAGAGTATTGAGGCAAAACTCCTGAGAATAACTACTCCAACTATTTTCATCCTCCCTAAGATTTCGCCACAAGATGTCAGATATGATCTGTCATCTATCAACAAAGCTGCAAATAAGAATCAACATTTTGTTATAGCAAGTACTGATGTACCTAGTCCTAGTTGGAAAATGCCTAAAGATGATCAGTATTTTTGGTATGAATTGCTCACTGAATATCTTTATGATATTAATGACTTGGCGGACGTGCTAATACAAGAATTGAATGGTGCTGAAGAGTCTTTGCCTAAAGGGTTCCTAAGTGAGCAATTGGAGCCAGATCAACCATTAGTGGATAATATGAAAATTCAAGAGGTAGCAAAACTGCTAAAAACACCTGATAATATCTCTGATTTCGTACAATTACTTTGCGCCGAAAAGAGGCCCCTACAATCATTAGTGATTAAGGATCTAATTGTTTCCGCTCGTGATAAAAGGCGTACGCTTGAGCGATGGTATCCTGCCTTAAGTCCTCGTGAACAACTATTGGCATTGGGCTTAAGCTTCTTTGATGGTCTTTTCGATGACCAGTTTTTTGCTGCCATGGAAAGAGTGATCGAGAGAGTTTGGCAGCGGCGTGATCCATCTCTTTGCGCATTGGACTACTGCGATTTGGATAAGCTTAGAAATATTTTTGATCTAGTGCCGATTGAAGGCTATGGAACTAGGATTGAGAGCCGTATCCCAGAATTGCGTCGTACGCTATTTGAAATAGCATGGAACAGTCATCGCCGATATATATTGGCGGCATTGCCAGTAATAGCACAGCTTGCGGTTGATTCCGTTGCAGATAGATCACTCGATCCTGAGTTATATGGCACTACTGAAAGGCGCCACCAATTGCGTATGGTTACTAGCGAAGCCCTATGCGATATTGGTGTGATCTCTGTGGATGCAGTTCAACGTACATTACTCAAATTAGCTGCCGATAATGATCTGGGCGTGCAGGCTGTAGCAGCACGTGCGATGGCACAATGGCGTAATTACGGACGCGACACAGAGCTTTTCGAGACATTGCAAGACTGGCAATTACAGACGCGTTGGTCTTATCTAATCGAAGAAATTCTTAGGCAAAGAAACGAGCTGAAGAAAGATGAGCGACACGAGAACTCGAGAGATTACATTCGGGCTACGGTCGCCCTTACAGTTAGCTATGCAGCGCGTGAAGATCCTCGCAATATGCTCAATGATAACATTTGCAAACTACTGGCAGATTTAGCAGAAGACCAAAGTACATTAGTACGAAATCGTTTCCGTTCTCATACATTGCCTAATGTAGTTCCTTTGCATACGAAACAATTGCGAGGGATTTTGCATGATATGGCACGATACATCGATCTCATTCCTGCAATTAGCAATAGCCTGGCATTAGCTTATCGCTATAATGCTGAGGAAGTTCTTGCTGTTCTAGATGAATGGCATCAAGAATGTAGAATCTTGCGACCAGCACGGACCAATCCAATCGAACCCAATCTGCGAGAAAAGTTGTTGGCTACAATAGCTATGACCTATGGATATATTAAATACGACGATATGACTGGCATACTTACAACTGATGAGGGGTTTAAGCGTATGCAGAGTATTCTCGCAGAAGAGACGCATCCCTTTGTCCGCAATTATGTGGTAATAGCTATTAGTCTTCAGGCTTATAATAATTTCGAAAGAGTCGAACCGATGCTACAAAGGCTTGTAACTGAGGTGGATGAGAACGAGAGTGATAAGATAGTCAAAATTCTCAAAAACGTGTACCTTGAGCAGCGAGGAAACTTGAAGGGTGGGGACGATTTCATAGTTGTAGACGAGAAAACATATCCAATATGGCTTAATTCGGAACGTCCATTAACTGCTGTTGAAAGAGCAATGCTTCGCTGGATTAAAGATCCCAAAAACCCCGCAGCTCAGCAAATTGCAACCCGAGCATCTGTAGTTTTTGCCAATGCTCTGGAACAGAAAGAAGCGCAGCAAATAATAGAGATTCGGGAACGACGGAACCAGCCTATAGAAGAAGCTACACCTGAGATTACAGCTATTCCAACATCCCTCCAACATGTTAGGGAAAGTAGATTCGTGGAGAAAATTGCAATTTGGATTGCTACGCTAAGTGCAGAACGCTTTAGTGTCATTATACAAGGGTTAATGCCTGAGGTTTTGGCACAAAATAAATCAAATAAACAGGCAATGACTTTTGTATTGGAAAAATGGCGGAGGGCAGCAGATAACGAGATTAAAACAATAGCCAAACTTCAAGAGCGCGCTATCTGGTTGATTGAGCACAGCACATTAATTGGTACATTAGTTTTAGGGGGACTAATTCTATTAATAGTCGGACCAATCCCTAAGGGCATATTGCTGGTATTATTCCTTTGTGCCTTTGCGATTTGGTGGATTAAAACACGCTCTAGTCCACCACAAAAGTCTGAAGGAATGAGGAGTCTATCGTTAAGGCAAAATGTGTTGCATTTGCGGGATAGCCTCTTTAGGTAGTGTGTCAAATGAACAGGCATGAAGAAATCACAAGGATGTTAATAGATTATTGGCATCATAGTAGTCCTTTAGTTAAATCTAAATATGATGCATGTCGGCAATTGGCTGATAGTGTAATAAAACGATTGCCAGATAGGGTCTCTATTAATGTAAGAAAAAATCCTGAGGCATATGTATTAGATATCCAGAGTACATTAGCGGACCTTGAACAATATGATATAGTGGCGAGGCAATTGATGAAGATATTGATACCTCCACAACAACCTCCGTCGCCTCTTGAAGATTCCAAGGCAGATGTCGTTATACTTACTGTTCTTCAAGAAGAGTATGATGAAATTTGCACTCAGCTATCAGGCCTTCGTTCGCCTAATATAGGTTTAATTCCCGACCTTTATGCATGGAAGTTCGGTTATGTCTATTGTCGGAAATTCAATGACACATATAATGTATCAGTAGGTATGATAGGCAGGGCTGGAACTAATCAAAGCGCTTTAGCGACCGATCAAGCTATTCGCCTTTGGAAGCCTCGATATATATTCTTTTCAGGAATTGCAGGCGGCATAAATGATCCACAAAAAAAACATTCGATGATAAAAAAAGGCGATATCATTATCGCTGATGTTATTTACGGATATGAATATGGGAAACTAGATAAAAATTTTAAGCCGCGAGTAACCTGGACTTATAGAACAGATATTGGATTGCTGAATGGGGCTATCGCTTACTCTCGTTGGAATGATTGGCATAAGCGCATTAAGGTTGAATCGCCTACTAAATGCGAGCCTACTGTGATTAGAGGCGAGATTGCCTCAGGTGATAAGATAATTGAAGACCCCACAAACGAATACTTCGCTAAAATACTGGGTGTTTTGCCAAGTTGTAAAGCAGTGGAGATGGAAGGCGCAGGTATAAGTAGTGCCATAGAGCAAGCACATTGTTTGGGTAATTCCGTTGGTTTCATGATGATCAGAGGTATTTCTGATCTACCGCGTTCTGATAATGGAGATGAAACAAGGGGGACTGAAGAGAGAGACAACTGGAAGCGTTATGCATCGCATACAGCTGCTTCTTTCCTGGTGGGATGGATCGCCGATGGGCTACCTATGCGTCCTTCAGCTAGTATAACGAAGCGAAAGTAGACATTGGATATAGGATGAACCGATCTTTCTTAAACTTCCCTGATAAACTATTATTTTCCTAAAGAAAAAATCTTAGTCGAGGCCCATTGCATCTTCAATCTTCTCCAATTCAGTCATCTCGCTTCTCCTGATATCATCCAAGATTGTACGGATTTCATCGAGCTTCTCAATTCTGCGCACAACTTCCTCTTTTGTGGTCATTTTTAGCCTCCAAATTGACAGCAGCCGGACCAACAGATCGCTCTTGCTTCTGGCCAATACCCGCGGCTCCCAGGTGGATTACGCCTGCTCAATATGCTTCTGGATCGAAGATCCGAATCGCTGTTGCTATCCTACTTACAATGTCCCCTATAGTCCATAAGTATTTATAGTTTCCCACTAACGTTACAATTTGATACAAATATATTCAAAAGTAAGAAAATGCTTAAATAATCACGACGACAAACGACGTAAATATGGGAGAAACAATTGTGGGAGAAGTAGACGCTCGCGGAAGAGTGCAGCTTTCCAGAGCACTCCGTGAAGTTCTAGATATTCACCCGGGTGATAAGGTGAGAATAACTGTTGAGAAAATAGTCATGCCGAAAATCGATATAGCAAAAAGCGAAAGCGGAAACCCTCTAAGGGCCGCTGAAACCGCTCTCGCTTAAGCTCGTGCATCCGGATCTCGCACATCGGGATGCAATCTTGCAGTAAGTAGCGGAAGCTATTTACTCTTTTTCTCTTCGATGGCCTAGTGGGAATGCTGCCTGAAAGCCACTAGGGTGCTACTTCATTTTGTGCTCTTCAGTATTGCAGTATGCGTTTTCCAAAGCCTTCCCCCAGCGAGGGGTTAGGGGTAGCCCGCACAGCGATTGAGCGCGCTAAGAACGCTGTTAGTGTTAGCCCCAGAAGAAAGTGAAGGCGGTTGAATTATATTAGTCGGCACCAAACGCAAAGCGAGAGTGGCCCGGAAATGTATGCTCTTGAATTGTAATCTTTTTAGGCTCGCGCGGGCGTCGGAGCGCGCTGGGATCATGCATCAATAAGTTGTTCGAAAATCTCTCTCCATTTTATCTCTCAGGATGAGATTGCATTAAGCAACTATTAATAGTAAAGAAACCATTTTCGGTCACTAGCTGTTTAAAGAAAGCTGCAATATCGGAGGGATTGATATATTAAAGACGCAAAAATCAAAAAAAAGTTGTTGGCAATCGTTTTTTTATCGCTGACAATATCCATATTTGCTGTTCAGGCGCAGAACCAGCAGAACCCTTTGAATAGCGATGAGAAGAAGCTCGCAGATCTTGTTAACCAGTATCGAATTGACAATGGACTTCCAGCCATTCCCATCACAAACTCGCTAACTAATGTTGCTAGGACTCACATAATTGATCTCAATGCTCATCATCCCGATACGCTGAACTATGGAACGGGCGACTGCAACACACATAGCTGGTCAAATAAAGGCAATTGGACGCCGGTATGCTATACAGGATCTGTTAGCCAATCACAGATGCATAACAAGCCCAGTGAGATAACTGAGGATTCCTATTAACCTACCCAAGGCAACAATATGAGAAAGTTTATATACTAATAATACTATTCCATATCATGGATTCTTTTACCACATGGATACTTAGAGGGCTTGGCACTAAACAAGGGAAGTCTCGACTTTCACAGATATCAGATTTAATAGACTGGGAACCAATTCGTCTCATTCTTGAAGAGATGTATGACAATAAGAGCGAAAGGGGCGGAAGGCCCAACTATGACGTTATTCTGATGTTCAAAATCCTAGTTCTTCAACAGTGGTATGGTTTGAGTGATCTGGAAGTTGAAAGACAAATGGCAGATCGCATCTCGTTTATGTCTTTTCTCGGCTTTCCTGATCCATTCCCCGATTCCAGGACTATATGGCTTTTCAAAGAACGCATGGCTGAGACCGGGAAAAAAGAGATAGTCTGGGCAGACTTCAAAGGCAGCTGGACAAAATGGGCTTACAAGTTAAACGTGGAACGGTTCAAGATGCCACATTCATCGAAGCAGATCCAGGATCGTCTAAGAAACTGCGCGGCGAGAATGCTAAAACTCGCCGCAGCAGAGATGGTACCTGGGCCAAAAAAGGAAAAGAATCCTATTTCGGCTATAAGTTGCACCAAAAAACCGATATCGATTACTGCCTTATACGTGAAATAGAGACAACTACGGCATCAACGCACGATAGTCAGGTCGACCTATCTGAAGCGGGAGAGATTGTGCTTAGAGATAGAGGTTATTTCGGCGTGAAGGCAAAAGGTATTGATTTTACCATGAAGCGCAGAACCACGGAATACCAACTTGGAGAACTCGATAAAGAGCGAAATCGATTGATTAGCGTTTTAAGATCGCCTGGCGAAAGACCTCATGCTGTCATAAAAAGAGTCTTTGGAGCTGGGAGAGTGTTGGTTACAACTGTCAAAAGAGTTGGTGTTAAAATGATGGTTACAGCTTTTGCTTTTAACCTCTATCAGCTCTGCACTCTTAAAAACGCCAAAATTATTTAGACTAGCGGATGCTGTCGATGAATGATCGAATAAGTGGGTAATTCAAGGATATTGGAACCCTCAAGACGAAACTTGGGTCAACTTCTAAGAACTGATTTTTAAACACAGGTAAATAGGAATCCTCAACTGACGGTATTTATAATAGTGATGGCGATGAGATATCAGTTTACGCAACTCCAGAGGCAACGCCGGATTGTGCTCTTAATACATGGAAGGGCAGCACCGATCATAGCGATGTTATTCTCGAACGCAATACTTGGGCAGGATCTGCATGGAAGGCTATGGGTGTCGGCATCGACGGCAATTACGCTGTTGTCTGGTTCGGCAAGATGGTGGATCCTGCAGGGGCAGTGCCAACAGCAAGCTCAGTGACCAGCCAAGATCATCCGGATATGCAGGGACCGCAGACAGGTGTCACCAGTCAAGACCAGCCAGACATCCAAGGACCTGCTTGCACAAAATCGTACTGCACTGACATAAATGTATTGCATAAGTGCGTTTCAAACAGAGAGACAATAGTGCCTCAAGGCTGTTTCCTCGGCCTATTCGGACCGCCGAATGAGCAGTTCAGAGTTGGCGATGGGCCTAACGCATTTGCCGATGTCTATTATGCAGAGTTCAACGTTGATGTTATAGGCGGAACAGGGCAGGCGGATGCAGTTCGAGATGCGCCCAAGCTAGTAATCCTGATTGACAAGACAGTGAGCGGCGGCGTAAATTTGAATCAAGACTCCCAGTTCAAGATAAATGACAGGCCGGCAAGGAAGCTCAAAGACTTCGATAGCAAGACCACAGATGAAGGAAAGGACAAACTCCTGTACAAATTGGCAGTATCCGATCTGAGTGTTGGCACGAATACATTGAAGATCATTCCAAAGGGAGATGACTTTGCTATCTACAAGATCTGGATAGAGAACGCCAAAGGTGAGAGGATCTGGCAAGATAAGAATGATCCATGCTCCTACCAGAGCGAATGCAAGTTCGATGACAAGTATAACCCTTATCAACTTGCATGTGATTTCACAGCAGCTACAAATGTATGCAAAGAAAAGAAACTAACCGGCAAATCCTGTAAAAAGAACTTCGAGTGTGTGTCTGGAACGTGCTCTGCTAACAACGTATGCACTTAGACACACATAACACTTTTTAATTTGTTTTTGATCAATCATTGGAGAGCTAGATGCCAGAAAGAACCAAAGCAGAATTATCATATCATCCAAAAACAGCTCTGGGCCGCAAGCTTCTTGCCATCCGTTCAAAGATAATCGCTTCAGGAGAGCCTCTTCTTAGCTGGGAGGAGATCGAGCAGGAGATCAAGGAGCGAAGAGGCTGACCTGGATAACATTATCAATCCAACAAGTAGATATTTTCATAGAGATAAGGAAAATGAGGTCACATTAATGATCCCTAAAAATAAGAGCTGGCCCTCAAAAGCCAATTCGCCTTCAGAAAACATTCCCACCCTGGAAGATATCAGGCGGACCCTGAGAGAACACATGCCCGATCTAACAGAGCGCCATAAGATTAAGTCATTAGGCATTTTCGGCTCTTACGTGCGGGGAGAGGCAAGAAGCACTAGCGATGTAGATCTTCTGGTCGAATTCTCTGAGACGCCAGACATATTCAAATTCATGGATCTAGAGGACGATCTGACTGCGCTTCTAGGCCAGAAAGTAGACTTGGTAACGAGGCCCGCGTTGAAAGGCAACAGAGGAAACCGAATCCTTAACGAGGTAGTTCTGGTTTGAAAGCAAACAGAGACTATCTCGACTATTTGCAGGATATCCTGGCAATGGTGGAAAAGATAGAAGATTTCACTGCCGGAATGACGCAAGAGGATTTTATAGAAGATGACATGGCACACTTCGCTGTTATCAGGGCAATGGAAGTCATTGGCGAAGCGACTAAGAACGTCCCTATGGAAGTCAGGCAGAAGTATCCTGAGATTCCATGGAGCAAAATGGCTGGCTTAAGGGATAAGATCATACACGGATACTTTGGGATTGATTTGTTCATTATATGGGAGTCGGCTACTAAGCTAATCCCAAGTTACAAACCAATCCTTCTGCAGATATTGAATGAAGAAACAAAAAGGAGCAAGAAACTTTAGTCCCGTGTCTTTTCTATAGTCGATATTACATGCTCCATTGCCCTCGACGATCCCTGAAAACAGTATCTAGCATCATCCAAATATTGCATTGCATGCATGAGCCAGAGCATACCCTTCTTTCTGCATTAGCAAGATAAGACCTCTCATATCGGAGCTATGGGATCAGAAGCCTATGAGATCTCTGTGGAAACCAAGACTACTTTCTACGATTCTCTCTTCCTTGCCCTGGCGGAGAAGGAGCAAGTGCCGCTCTTAACCCTGGATAGAAGGATGTATGAAAAAGCTAAGGGCAAGAGGGATGTGCGGCTGATTTAAGAGTTAGCATATTTTATCATCCTTTAGAGGTGGCAGAGATCACATTTGTGGCTTTAATCCTGGATTGCCTTATTATCGGCCATAAAGGTATAAGATAGCTCTTGCTATAGGACTAGTATTCCATCAATGGTTAAATAGTATAATAGTAGTTCACACTAATCGGAGGGATTTAGCCATATGAAGCCTCTTGTTAGCGATGGACAGATCTTGGGATTCACTGGAACCGTCGCCTTTTATTTAGCAATCACCCTGATCATTATGATAAGCAGCGTCACTGCAGAGGATATAGCTCAACCTCTATCTCAGGCTGCAGACATGGTACTGCTCAACGGCACAGTTTATACTGTGAATATGAATACCAGCTGGGACCAGCATCCTTTACAGGCGCTCGTTATCTCAGGCAAAAGAATAATTTACGTAGGTGATGATGCGGGCGCCAGGGCCTACATAGGACCAGGCACAAAGGCCATAGACCTCAGCGGCAAGATTGTCCTTCCGGGTTTCATCGACGCTCACATGCATCCTCTAGGCTCAGTGACGCTGATGGCTGGAGTTGACCTCACCGATGTTAACACCAGCAAGGATTACATAAAAAAAGTAAAGGATTACGCAGATAAGAACAAGGATGCTAAGGTCATACGTGGCTTTGGGTGGAACTATCCACCCTTTGGGGCCAGCGGCCCGACCAAGGAGCTTTTAGACGGCATCGTGTCGGACAAACCTGTATTTCTGACAGCTATTGATGGCCATTCCTACTGGGCAAACTCCAAGGTTCTGGAGATGGCCAATATCACAAAGGATACCCCTGATCCAGATGGCGGGAAGATCGAGAGGGATCCAAAGACTGGAGAGCCCTCGGGAACCCTTAGAGAGAGCGCCTGCTTCATGCTGATCAACCCCAAGCTCCCGCCCCTGAGCCAGGACGAGATAGAGCAGGGGCTGACTAAGGCCCTCGATATGGCCAGGAGCGAAGGCATAACAACGGTCCACGACTCTGCGGTCCTTTTAGACCAGATCTTCGCCTACTCCGATCTGGAGAAAGAAGGCAAGCTTAATGTCAGAGTTTTGGGCGAGATGTATTGCAATCAGGCCCTGGGCCTAGATCAGATCCCTTACCTCGTGGCCGAACGTAAAAATCACTCCTCGGGCCTCTTCCAGCTAACGGCCGCGAAACTGTTCGCAGATGGCATAGTAGAGAGCCACACTGGCTTGCTCCTTGAGCCTTATGCGGATATGCCGGGATTCAGTGGGACTCCTGTATGGAATCCAGAAGCTTTCCGGAAGATGATCTCTGCCCTAGATAGAGACGGTTTCCAGATCGAGATCCATTGCATGGGAGATGGTGCCGTCCGCATGAGCCTGGATGCCTTCGAGAATGCCAGAAAGGAGAACGGTCCGAGGGACTCACGGCACAAGATCGCTCATATAGAGATAATATCACCGAAGGATGTACCCAGGTTTAAGTCCCTGGGGGTAATTCCAGTAGTCCAGCCCATCTGGTTCTACTATACTCCCTACATAGATAAGGTCACTCTGCCTGCGCTAGGCCCTGAGAGGACTGCCCGCATCTATCCCATGAAGAGCCTGGTAGATTCAGGCGCCGTTGTAGCTTATGGCACTGACTGGCCTTTAGCCATCGACTATCTCACCCTAAGGCCTCTTGATGCCATAAGGACCGGAGTGGTCGGGCTCCCGCTCTCAAAGGAGAGCAACGTCACTGAACCGTTCCATCCTGGAGAGAGAGTCGATCTAAAGACCATGATAGAGGTCGCCACCATCAACGGGGCATATGCGAGCTTCATGGAAAAGGAGACCGGATCCCTGGAGGTAGGAAAGCTGGCTGACCTTGTAGTCATAGATAGGAATATCTTCAAAATGCCGCCAAAAGATATCAACGATGCCAGGGTGCTCATGACTGTTTTGGAGGGACGGGAAGTATATTGGGACAACACTTCCCTCCATCAGCCTCAACTCAAAGCCTTGTAATATTTTTTTGCGTTAACCGGAGATTCTCGCAACACTGATGAAACCTGTGGATCCATCTATGACCAGCGAAAGCCAAAACGAGTCTTCTTCAGCTAACTCGCCTTTATACAAAGCTAAATCCAGGGAAGATTTAGAACTCCTCCGGCTAAAATGAAGAAGGGCCTCAACTGGGAAATCTTACCCAAGCTTTCGAACAGCATGAATGTCGCCTGTTGTACTCTTAGACTCATTTACAACTATCCGTAAGGCTTCATTGAACGTCTTCGATCCTTGAAACCCTGAAGCATCAATAGTTGCGCTATATGTCCCAGATCCTACGTTGGCATACCAGATCCCGGTGTATTCATTCCCTGATGTTTGTTTCAGATTCACTCTGCCAACCTCTATTCCAGCAGCATTCATGATGTCCGCATAAACCGTCATACCGGCCGTTGTCATTTTCGAAAGGTTATTCGGAGTTGCTGCAGTGCTGTTGTTTCCGAAAACCGCTGTAATTTTAACTGGATCACCTAAATTCGACGGATTGGGCTCAGCGCTGATGTTATTTAGAAGGATGTTTAAGGTCGTCGTTGAATTGTATCCTGGGGATACCGCTGGGTTACTTTCATCATTCGAAGTTTGGCCAGAATTTTTCTTGGAATTGATTTGTGCATCAATGAGCCTGGCCTGTTGCGCGCTGTTCAGACTCGATGGCACGTCATTTACGGGTTTGCCCTGTAGAAAGTCGACTGCACTTGAGGTCCAATTTGGCGTTTCACCAGCGCAGGACGGGCAATCCGCCAATGTAGCATATGCCAAATTTGATAAGACCATAAATGTGAGAATCAGTGCGACTCCTGAATTTCCCATAGTATCTCCTTATTCAATCTCTAAACATAGGCAAAGGTTCATTGTGATGCCTAAGCTCCTTATCGGTTATTTAATCCAAACTTATAATCCTGACGCTTCGAACATCACGAAAGCTCATCCGTGGACCAGAAGAGCCAAACCTGTTTTTATATGAGTCGAAGTTGCGAAGATTTTACATATGCCGCTCCAAGGCAGGCAATACACAAATTGGACCCAAGATACGAAATGTTTCTAACGTACACTTCAGTTCAAGACCTGCGTGTTCATAAGGTGTTGTTTTGTAATTCGAGTGTTCGGAGTATAACTTTACTAAATGAAGTGTGTCTGTACGAACTGATCTTCGGCAACAGATAGGTTGATCAGGGGAAAGAAAAAGCGGCAATTAGCCGAGGCGCAGGAGCTCTGGAAGCAGAAGACCCCAGTGAAGTCAGCGTAGCAGAGATGATATGGGAGGACAGAGATGCCAGATAAAGTGGCTCTCGATTCAGGCATCATCGCAGCCATATTCTTCTACTTGGGGAATCAGTCGATCTCCCGGTAGATGACCCCTGTCGCACAGCGGATGCCTCCCGCAGCCATGGCATGGACTGAGAACTCTACATCTATGACATTGAAGCCCAGATTGGAGACAGCTTTCCGGGTCCTAGGAGCTCCACGCGGCAGCACCACCGTCTCCCTGTCGATGTTCACGGCGCAGGGGGCCGTGGCCTTGGCCTCATCCAGGTCGCACCATACCACGTTCCATCCCTCCAGGGGCTCCGGCAGTTTCCTTCCGGGGAAGGCGCCCTCGTAGGCTATGGCAGTGCCAGGGCCTATGATGCATATGACCGCAAAGAGGTGAAGTATACCTGTGTCCGGCAGCTTTACGACGGTCACCTTGAAGCCGTCCGCTTCCAGGATGCGCCTGGTCCACTCGCACCCACGGGGGTTGCTGGAGGTGCCTGCCTCATCGTAGGCCAAAATTACGTTTCCATCGCCGACGACCAGCATATCTCCGACCTCGAAATAATAGTCCCCCAGGCCGGGGCCGTCCCCCGGAGAGGGCATGGGGCAGGCGTGAAGGTGGACCGAGGGATCAGCATCCACCTTGGGTTGGTAGAGCTCTCTCACCGCCCACTTTTGAGGCCAGCCTGACTTCTTTCGCCAGCTGCTCTCTATAATGTTCCTTCCCACGCACCAAAAGGGATCACAAGAAAATATATTTGTACAGCCAAAACCGAAAGAATAAGCAGTCTCCTCAGGCTTGATAGGACGCGGTCTATGAACCTTGACACCGTAGGACTCGTAGATCTCTACCAGTTCATTGCTTTCCCTCTCCAGGGCGGCGTAGAAATCCGGGTGGACGTCTTTGGCGAGCCTGCCTCCGTATTTCCTCATCATCTCCACGAGCTCAGGCGCAGCGACCTTTTCATTAACCGCCTCGTAGTTAGGCAGGATGGTTCCCTCTGGAGTTCCCACCACCACCTCTCTTAAGCGTCCCCAAAGGTTCCATTCACCAATGGACGTCTGAGTAAGCTTGTGCCTGTAGCCTGGGATTAGATCGATGCCGCCGTTTGATGACGCGTGGGAAACCCGTTCCACAATAATTCTCTCCCCAAACGTTCAGTTTTATTCATCAAATTTTTCCCTCCCATATAAATATCTTCTGAATTTTCTCCCAGAACTCCCCACCCATGATGAACATGCTGATAATAAAAGTCAGGTCCGCTGCCACGAGGATATGTGTCCTCTCGCCTTCGGGCAGAATGCTGGGGAAGTAGCCATAGACGTAAAGAGGCAAAATGCTTCCTAGAAAGAGGACCAGGCCAAAGTAGTACTGTGCCCTGGAGACAGGCCTTTCCATCACCACACCCCACAGGGCCTTCTTAATCCTGTATGTGAAATAGCGCAGTGTTTCCTTGCCCAGAAGAGCCACTGCAACTAGAGTGAGGATCTCCGGTCCTCCTACGAAGAGACCTGCACTGATGATGATGGCCCATCCAGTGGAAAGGCCCAAGTGAGGGACGACGACGACAAAGACTGGCAGAATGATAGCCAATACCATCGCTGCTATGCCTGCATATAGCCGGATACCTCTTTTCAGCTCAGGCGGCTGAAGCTCCGAAGATGATTTTTCTTTACTCATGCTATCGAGTTCAATCTCCTCACCAGCGGGTGAGTGGCACATCTCACAGAGCCTCCATCCTCATTGTGGTTGTCAAAGGCGATGCGATGAACAGTTATGCCCTCGGCCTCCAGTGCCTTCTGGACTCGCCACCCGTCATAGTGCTCATTGTAGCTCAGTATATAGTGGTCGGGATCTATAGGAAGGCCATTTGTAGCAAGTCGCTGGGCCTCATCCTTGGAGACCTCAATGAGCTTCCAGCCGTCGAAGTACGATGGTATTCCCTCAGCGAAGGCGTCAGGGCAGATTACAGCCAGGCCCGGCCTCACGACCGATAAGACCACGTCCAGATGAAGGAACTCGTCCTTGATGGGTACCCTCTCCACATCATAGCCCTGGGGCTCAAGGATAGACTTGAGCCAGATAAAACCCCGCTCGCTCGATCCCACTGTGGGATTTAGAGAGGTTCCCACCAGGATCTTCTTTCCTAGAACGTGGATATCGCCGCCTTCAAGAACAGGAAATCCATTCTTGCTGTAGCTGCCATTCTCGAACATCTGGCTGTAATCAAGCTTCGGCATGGCGAACCAGGAAGCATTGGAGCCGAGCACTCTTTCGATGAAGAGCTTGCGGTAGGCAAGAAGATCGGCAATGCGGAATAGGGACCCAGGAGTAAGCTCAATTACGTTTCTGCCCACCACCAATATGGGATCTCTGGAGTACTGGAAGGAGACTCCCCAGTTCTTGATAGCCTCCTCCCCCAGGTTTAAGACCAGGCGCTCTCTTGTCATGACTTCATTGCGCCAGACCTTGATTCCATACTTCTGAAAGATGGATATAAGCTCCAGGTTCTCCTTCTCTGTGGCCTCGTATTTGCCTATCTCCATGGAGGACTTGCCCGACCTCTCGATGATCTTCTTCTGCTCGCTCTCCGGAAATATCTTGAGGCCTTCCTTGACCCAGCTTGACATTTTTATATCCGGATAGATGTTTAAAGGCACACCAACGATGACTTCCTTCAGATCGCCGTACTCGTAGTCCACATAAATATCGGGTTTGCTAGCCATGACTGCAATCTCCTTCAAGAGCTAGTGAAAGTTAGGTCTTGCATTTAAAGACTTTGCAGGATCAATCAATCTCACTGTCGATGTTCACGGCACAGGGGACCGTGGCCTTGGAAACAGGCCTTTCACTCACGCTAATCCTCCCTCACAAGAGGGCCATGAGAGCAGCGGGGACCTCCGCCTGTAACGTGATTTGTCTCCTCAAAGGGCGTGTAAAGAGGCTTTATACCATGATCCCTCAGCTTCTCTCCGTACTTCTTCCACTCGGTGGACATCACGTAATAGCTGCGTCCGAGGGGCAGGCCGTTGCAGGCATCGGCCCTGGCATCATCAGGAGCCACGTCCACGATCTCCCAGCCCTCTAGAAGGTCGGGCAAGCCATCGATGAAGAACTCTTTGCAGGCTAGGGCCACCCCTTCGGCAGGGCACGACATGGCAGTATCCAGGTGCATGCAATCATTCCTATACCTGACCGAATGGATCTTCCATCCCTCTTTTCTCAGGAGGTCAGCAATCCACCGCAGACCCCAGATATTTGAGTCTACATCGTTGAACCCCAGGAGCACATTCCTGTTGCCCATCGGGAAGACATCTCCGCCTGTAAGATATGGACCGTATCCACCATTGGGGTCTGTAGTGTTAGGAGCTGGCCTGGGCATGCAGATCCACTTGGCGTTGCTCCCAAGGACGCGCTCGAAGAAGAGCTCTCTATAGGAGTACATGTCCTTGTGCCTCCAGGGGGTGCGGTTTCCCCCCTCTATGACCAGGTTGCCCACGACAATTATGGGGTCCTTCAGGAATAGGCTGGTGCAGCCGTCCAGCCAGAGGGCGTTGTACTTGAGCTCATCGGCATTGAGCAGTCTGGACCTGTGAACTTTTATGCCTCGCCCTTCCAGGAGCTTGACGAAGGCCTCGACCTCATCGACCATGGTTTTAAAACGGTCGGGAAACGCCTCCATAAAAAACTTGCCTTCAGATTTAAGGATAGTGTCTCTTTCAGAGCTATGAATGACCTTCAATCTCTCCCTAAGCAGATCGTTCAAAATCGGGAACTGATGCTGATCTGGCCTGCCAATGACCACTTCCTTCAGCTCTCCCCATTCATTGCCGACCCATATATCAGGCTTCTTTTCTAGCTTCAGCAAATCTTCCATCCCATCTTGATCCATCATTTTGCCTCCAAGCGATCTTTAATGTATTTGGGAAGATGATATAAATTCATTACCGTTGATACTACAATCCCTAATAGTAAGATCTTAGACAAAAATTAAAAATAGTGTGCATGTCAATATAATTATGGAATGGGCACACAGATCGCTCTTTGCTTCATTGCATTATTTGCTCTCGCAGGCATCTGCTCAGGGCTAAACCAAAGCTGCACATATGATGTTAACAATTCTTCAATTAGAGGTGATGCTTTCTGCTCAACTGATAAAGATCTCGGCCAGCCCGAGGCCATTTGCAATCCTTCCTATCTCATTCCAGATGTTAAGCCCTCTGATAAATTCTCTGCTGAAGCCAATCCTAAACTTACGCTCGATAAAGACGGCTTCCGGGACTCTTATGGAAGGCTCGTCTTTTTCAGAGGAATTAATGTGGCCTCCAACGCCAAGCTTCCGCCCTTTCTGCCCTTTCGAGATCCCAAATGGTGGGACTTACTAGCATCCTGGGGCTACAATATGGTTCGCCTGACCATCTTTTGGGAAGCCATAGAACCAGAGCCCGGGGTATACGATCAGAAGTATCTAAGCAGTGTTGAGGAGCTTGTAAATGAGGCATCCAAGAGAGGCATATATGTAGTCCTGGACATGCACCAGGATGAGTACAGCAGATGGTTGCATGGAGATGGTGCACCATACTGGGCTCTGCCGAACGATGTTGATCCTCACTTTAACACCGGAATTGCAGGGCGTTTCTGGTTCCTGGCATACTTCTTATCGGGCGATGTCAGGGATAGCTTCACAAACTTCTTTATGTCCAGCTACCTCGAAGATCATTATTATCGCTCAATGAAAGAGGTGGCACGAAAGATGGGTAAAAATCCCTATGTTCTTGGCTATGATATAATGAATGAGCCCTATGGAGGGGATATACCAAATGATGAAGGCCAGTTTGAAAACGGCTACCTGAAACCTTTTTACCAAGGGGCTATAACTTCGATCCGTGAGGCTGATCCTGATGCAGTAGGCTTCGTTGAGCCCTCAATCATAGATCTGTATGACTCGAAGCTCAGCGCCTTCAATATCAGCCATCTGGTTTATGCATCACATATATATCCGAGCTTCTCCTGGCGAGCATGGTTTGATCCCAGTTACAAGGGTGTATCTTTTCCTGCTCTCTTAGATATTCAGAGAAATAAGGCAAAGGAGCTTGGCATGCCTCTCTTCATAGGAGAGTTCGGCACTCCTTGGACAGCCGCTACAGCAGCCAACAGGAACAGACAGATAAATATTGCCATGGATGCACTCGAAAGCGAGTTCATCAATAACGCGTACTGGGACTTTAGCGCAGAGAATGGAAGCATCTGGAATGAAGAGGATTATTCTCTCCTTGATAATAATGGCCAGCCCAGGGGATTAGAGGTGAACGTTCGTCCTTATCTTCGCCGTCTAGCTGGATCGCCAATATCTCAGTCCTTCAATCCTTACAGCAAAAACTATAATCTGACCTTCGAAGGGAATCCTGGCCTGGCACCAACTATTGTCTATCTTCCCGAGAAGGTACATTATCCAGATGGGTTCGTAGTATGTATATCAGATGGAAGCATCAGATATCTGCGGGATAAGGAGGAGCTATGGTATCTGCCATCCAAGTACGGGCGGCATTATATCAATATATCCGCAATAAGTAGAGAACGCTTCAGTTAAAATCTCAAGGCACTAGATCATAACTAACAGGAACAATCTAAAGATTCACGGCTGCTTCTATGCGAAGGTTTATACATATTCTTCCTGTATCCATATCTAAAAGGATCTTCTAAACTTTTTAGTTATCTTGCTCCGCCTTCTATCAAGTTAACGTTGTATCAAATATCTTCTTGCATGATCTCCTTCTTCAGCCACCACAGTATTCATCCCTTAGAGTACGTTTATAATCTTTCTACCGAATATAATACATTAAAAGGAGGATGGGGATGCAGAACCATCCCCGGCTAGAGACCTCGAACCTTTTATCATAAGATGGACTCAGGCCGAGGAGTGCCTGAGCCCTGGACCCCACCAATGTAAACTAATGGCAGTGGATTAGGGTTTACAATATCTTCTGGAATATAAATGCTTTCCCAGTCTTAAGATAAACAACACATAGCATAGGCTTGGATTCCAGGCCAGATTATCAAGGGGATAAAAGCAATCGCTTTGGACTATGTACATAGATCCTGAATACGAAATTCATTCTGAATCACTGGGTAGACCGGTATCTAAATCTAAACTGATCATAGAGGCTATATCTGTAAGGTTTGCTAGGAGATCTAGTCCCATAGGCGTCGTCCTGTAGATTTTATCATCCCTTTCGATAAATCCACGCTTCATCAGCCAGTCCAAATATATGCCTGCGTTTCTAAAATTGAGGTTAGCCTGGTAGACTATTCTTGTCTTACTAGAGCCTTTTGCTTTGCAAATTTTTAGAATGCAAGTGATGATCTCCAGCTTGTTCCGACGCTGTATTTTCTATTCCTCCAGCTAAAACACAGCCTATAGCTAATATGTCCTATAGATGCTGATAAAACTTTCGTAATATTACTGTTATGTATCTTATAGATGAATACTCCGTCTAATCTCTACGTTTATATCCCTGTACATTACATTATATTTCATATAGATTATTCTGCAATCAGATCTATCCTCATACCTATGGATGCAATCGTTATGTACAGCACTACTGAGCGCGTAGAGAGTCCCCTCGATGTCATCATCCACTTTTCAGATGATGATTGGAGACGGGCAAAGCGTGATATAACTTGGGCAACCTCGCAAGTCATCGCCGAGCTTGCCAAATATAAGAGTCATCCAGATGAGTACTTTTCTATTAAGCCGTCCTGTATAGTCAAGCTCATTCCATGGGAGAATAGGATCAGGCTGGAGATAAAGGGACATTTCCTGACCAACGACAGAGATATGAGATTCAGCGAATGGTGGATAGCAAAGCCCATAAGATGATCTCATATAAGGAGTAATGGCTTGATTATTAGTTTACATGGAGCTCTAAGTGATAGGAAGATAGCCCTTCAATGGAGATATGCCTGAGGCTGGTTGCATACTATCTATTTCAATAGCCATAGAATGATTCGAAGATATGTAACAGAGATGATTATGAATGTTTTGTTGCTGGAATTCATGCCATCATAAAGAATGGTCGAGGACCTATCTTTTAATGGCAGAGAGGATTTGTTTATCAAGCTCATCAGCAACCTTGACAAGTCCTGTATCTTCTGAAAACTTGAATTTTGCGAGATCTCTTCTAAGCGGTCCAAGCTTCAGGGCAGAGTCTTGGCCGTGACCCAAGTTTATAGCCTGCCTGATCACATCCATACGCATCCATTGCGCTCCAGGCTCACTTAGAAGCTGAATCAGATTCTTGAGGGTATGAGCCACCTTTTTGCCCCGCTCAGTCAGCTCAAGATACCTGACCCTTCCCACAGGCCTGGATTTTATGAGACCGCACTCCTCAAGCTGAGAAAGAATTGAGGAGGTATGAGGGAAGGTGGAATCGATTTGCTTTGCCACCATTGCAGCATAAGCCTGATCCATCTCCCCAATTGCCAGGAGCGCTCTCGAAGGCTTCTCACGAAGGAGAAGACGCTCCAATGATCCCTCCATATTTAACCTATACTTGTCCCGAACTGTTTTGTATCATAACTGGAACAATCGGCATTGTGTTCAGTGCCTCAATAGGTGGAGCTATGTTCATGGGCTGGTTGATGTCATAGTAATGCTCCAGGTTGTTGACATCTATAGATATCACAACGGGCTTTATAGATTGCTGTATTGATTGGTTGAACATCATTATCTGATTGTTGCTGAGGTTAATGGCTCCAACGAGCTCTGGGATTGCACTGAGACTTAGATGGTACTCATATCTCCTTACGAGGCTGTTGTCCTTCTCTACCCAGGCCAGAGCTTCAAGCTGACTGTTCTTTTTAAGATCAGTCATATTCAAGTTGGCGATGAATGGGAATACGACAGAGTCCACAGCATTACGCAACGTCTGATTGTAAACGGTATCATTCGTGACCAGGTTCAGCTTGTAGCAATCCTTTCCGTCCACAACTTCAGATCCAAGAATACTGATCTGAGATTCGTTGATAGATTCAGCCCTGGACTTAAGGGCATTATAGCGGCCGGATGCCCATAGCACGCTCTCCTGTGTTGGGTCTTTGAGCTGAGTCCAATTCTCTCCGTTCATTTTTGTATAAGTTATATTGCCTATGTTGTATTGAGTGCCATTGGAGGAGGATATCGTTGCTGCCTCTCCTGGCGTTTTCAAAGATGTCACTGTGATTAAATCAGCCCTTGCTCTGTGGTTTGCAAGATCTATTGAGGCCGAGACACTGGAGATGGCAGAACGTACTGTCATATTGGCAGCATTATTATTTCCGTACTCATTGATGATATCGGTTTGGTTATGAGCGGCCGTAAAGTTATACGAACTTAGGTTATCAGCTGCTTTTATCATTGAGGTCTTGATCGTACTCTCGTTTGGCTGTCCCCCCTGCCCCTGATTCTGCAGGCAGCCTGAGAGGGCTACAACTACAATAAGCGCCAGAACTAGCAATAATCTCTTCATTATATCTTCTCCGGATCATAATTTTGAATACGTGATTTCTCTAGGTTATTCCTGCTCTAGTAGGTTATACCCAGCCTTTATGAAGATTTTTGTCGGGCGTTTCTATAAGTCTCTCGAACCCGAATAGGCCGAAGCTAAGCCGATATCGGAACTGCAGGCATCTTATCGGTGTTTCTGGCATCGGCAAGCAAAGTTATGATCACTGACTTATTGAAATTGATGAAGAGTGTTGCAGCATCTGTCTTGGATTTAAAATTGAGTCCTCTAATCTCTTTCCTGGTAGCTATATTATTATCCGCGCCAGTAGCTTCATAGCCCTACTATCCGCCATGAGGAGTATGAGTCCTTCGCGAACTGGGATATCCGATTGGCCCTCCAGTTTCCAGAGCGGGCAAGGGGATTTGCGATATTCGGTCGAACAAATGGCCATTTGTGCTCAAATCATGTCGCAGGCTTATATTTTTCTCCTGTGATCATCTCAAAGAGCTTTAGATAAATCGTACTTGTCTGGTCAATGATCTCTTGAGGTAATGCTGGTATCGGAGGCTCCTTTGCACCCATATCCCTTGCGTTATAAAGCTGGTCTTTATAGCCAATCTTGCGATAATATTGGCGAACGAACTCTTTGCTCAGATCTACGAACTCCCCATTATCGTATTTTGCCTTGTCCCAGAAACGGTCCTCATCAGCGGTGCCATAAACATCCACGATCATGATGTTCCTGTCCTCATCAAAGGCCAGCTCTTTCTTGCCATCAACGTGAATTAGACCGCGGTTTTCAACGTTTTTGTTGATATCCTCATCTATCCTGAGCACTATATCCTTTGCAGCATCGAACTCTTCTGTTGAAAGCCCTGAGATCCGAAGAGCCTCAGCCTTATCCAGCAATCTATCTGTCTTCTCAAGCTTAGTCGAGACCTCTATGAAAGGTTCTGGCAGAGGCTCGCCGTAAATGATCTTATGCCCTGAGGGGAAGCCCAATGACGCGGCCAAAACTTTTCCATTCTGTATGCGGTCATAAAGAGAGCCTGCTACGTACCAGCGGCAGATGAACTCAAGAGGTATGAGGTAGCGTTTCGATTGGCTTGTGATATTTTCAGGCTGAATAATATCCACTTTTTTCACAGACATTCCATTTGGCGGAATATACTCCAAGAAGTGTGTTTTTATTCCCATCCGGCCAGCTCGCGCGAACCAGTACATGCCCTCCCGGCAGAGCGTCTCACCCTTATGAGGTATCAGGCTTGGAATGACCTTATCGAAGACTGAGATGTTATCCGTAAACCTGAACTCGAGGCGATCACCAAGATCATATGCCTCCTTTACCTTGCCCTTCATCAAAAGCTTGCGATCCATCGGGCACTTTATCTCAGGAATGCTGATATAATCCTTTTGTTATCGAAGTAATAATGTGGGTGGTTTACCCAAATTGAGTTGACTTATCCCGCTTCTTCCTTCGCGCCCTTCGCGTCTTCTCGCTAGCCCCCTCATTTCATGCAAAGCCGCGAAGTTCCAGGTGGTTATTCCTGCGTTCGCTCAGCCGCTTCTTGAAGAACCGTCATTCTTTACCATCTGTCCATAAGCCGCGCTTTAGTCAACTTTACGCCGCTCTAATTCCGGAGTGCCCGCGAGTCGCTTCGCTCCCGCGCGAGCTGTTGCGGGGCGTCGCTCAATCGCCGCGACGGGCTAACGCCCTCCGGGACGGTTCACATGAGGAGGTAACAGGCGGTCGATTGATTGCCTGTCTCCTCGGTTGTCTGGACATCTGCGCCGGTTCCAGCCGTACCACCCACAATACTGCTGATTCACCTCACCATCGTGCCTTGAGAGCGGCACCACCTCAGGTTTACCTATATGTGTACGAAACATTTGAAGATGCCCTCAGAAACATACGGCATTTTATCGAGAAGGTCTACTGCAAGAAGAGACTGCATTCAGCTCTGGAATATAAATCGCCTGATCAGTTTGAAATGTAGGCCGCTTTAAATATTATTGCTTAACTACCTGTCAACTATCAGGGGTTCAGTCCAGTCTATGGCATCCCCAAACGCTCTTTTATAGCAGCGATATCCCTTCGCATCTGCTGAGTTAGTCCAGGCTGCAGCTCCTCTTTCACACCCTTAATCTCTTCTAGGATAGCACCAGTGTTTGCTTTTATCCCTGGTAGCTCATCCAGACGTTTGATACCCTTAGCTAACTGTGCGTTCATGTTTACAATTGAAGTTTCCATTATCGAGGGCACTTCCCCGGCATATAATTCACTATCAATACCTGTGACCTCTGCACCTTCTGGCTTGTTTGATCCCACCAAGTCCATGAGACCCTCAATTTGGGCCTCTTCAGCATCTACTATTGCCACAACCGATTGCTCACCATCCTTTCTGATGTTTCTTACCCCAAATTTGCTAATACCACAATCACCAGCTAACGCAATCAGAAATGGCCTGTAGCCCACATCATGAACGTTGGGTCCAATGATTGTTATTTTAATCTTCACTCTTCACCTCAATTGCGAGTGGCTCCGCAAACATCAAGACCCTATGCACATCGAAAGGATTTAAATGTCGCTGGGAAAGTTCGGTGGCATTTTAACAGGCTATTCAAAAAATGTCGCGGAACCCAGGATCAAACTTTACTATCTGTCCATAAGTCAAGTCTTAGTCAACTTTACAGCGCTCTAATTTCGGAGTGCCCGCGAGTCGCTTCGCTCCCGCGCTAGCTGTTTACGGGGCGTCGCTCAGTCGCCGCGACGGGCTAACGCCCTCCGGGACGGTTCACATGAGGATTTAACAGGCGGTTGATTGATTATCTGTCTCCTCGGTTGTCTGGACATCTGCGCCGATTCCAGCCGCAGCCCACAACTGCAGCAGGTCACCTCACCATGCCCCTTGTCTGGGGCACAAATCTAGGCCAGGAGGCTATCTGAAAATAGAGTAGCAATGTCCACAGGTGGGGGTAGCACCCTGCGAGTCGTGGATGTATAGTTAATCCACGTAATTTTTACCTCATAGATACCCTTAAATAATTAATATACGATATAGCCGTTCATGGGCAGGAAACCTGTAATTGTAAGACATATCTCGAAGGTAGAATTAGATCAATTGTATAAAGATGAGAGAAACATAAGAATTAAAGAACGGCTACTAGCGATAATACATTTATACGAAGGAAAGAATGTATATATAGTAGCTGATATTCTTAAACGAAGTGAAAAGACAATAAAGAATTGGCTAAGCGATTGGAACAAACAAGGATATGATGGATTGATACCACAGAATAGAAACGGCAAAGAACCAATGATATCTTTTGATGAATGGGATAAAATTATCGAAGAGATTGAGGACAAAGGAATGACTATAAAAGAGGTAATAAAATATGCAAAAGACACAAGAGGCGTAGAATATTCGTATAAAGGTGGTTGGAAGATTTTAAGATCAATAAAGAAAGTCAAATATGGTAAACCATATATTAGAAATAATAAGAGGCCTGTTAATGCAGAAAGTTTTCTAAAAAAAGGATAGATTCAGTAATAACAACAGTCAAAGAACCTATTATTGGATTCCTTGATGAAAGCTCTTTGCAACAGCGACCTAATACACGCAGGGTTTTAAACACCCATATGCTAAATTATCAACCTGGAAAAGTTAGGTCTAGAACTGTTTTTGGGTTCATTGCATTGAATGGAAATGATGAAGTTATGGTCTCTCACTCATCCAAGAAAGAAGATTTAATGATCTTCGCCCAAAAATTGAGAAGTAACAATATTATGAGACCAATATGTATTGTCCTAGATAATGCTAGAATACATCTAGCTAAGAAGTTTAGGGCATTAGCCCACGAACTTGATATCCATTTAATATATAACGTGCCATATTCCCCTGATTTAAATCCTATAGAGTTCGGTTGGAAGGATTTTAAAAGAGAGATATCAAAATATACTGATTTTGATGAAGCTATTGAGGATGCCCAAGATTGCGCTTTACAAATATTTTATTCCAATAAAGATGGATACTCTAAGTCTTGGATAAAGCAGTTTATAAGGTAAAAAGTTGGGAGAATGACTATAATAAACGGGTGAAGGGATCAACCTGTGGTGAGTTAAGAGGAACCTCCTGGCTATCTAGTGTCTCCCTCGAGGGGAGACGGTAGGAGGAAAGATACTGTGCCTTTCAGAGGTTCACCTAGCGGTTTGTCATTGGTATGCATAAAGAAAGGGAACCCTGGAAAGAATCTGCCTACAAAGCTCGCATGCTCTGGGCATTGACCCGTACTTTTGGTACTGGTGATATTTAGGGTTAATTGATCAGTGCTTAGACCAATATCACTAAGATGCAGGGCCAAGGAATGTGCGAGGAAATAAGGCTCTCGCACTACCATTTATGGAACTATCTTCTTCGCGAACGGATTAATTTCTGAATACCATTGTAATCAGAAGTTTCAAGCTTTCATTGGATTACGCGCGTGAAATGATATTCTCGCACCTTGCATTTCAAAGCATTTATCATTGTAAAACGTAGATAACCGCTACTGGGCATTATCGATGAAAGTGAAGGCGATATCAGTTCTAGGGCTGATACTCATGGCATATTTTATATCAGCTTCGGGGCAGCAAACAGCCGCTGATTGGGTTAATAAGAGCGTTGATTTGGTTGAGCAAGGCAAGTATGATGAGGCTATTCAGGCCAGTGACAAAGCTATTGATCTAAATCCAAAATTAACAGCAGCCTGGGATAGCAAAGGCCTGGCGCTCACGTTTCAGAGCAAATATAATGAATCAATCCAAGCTTTCGATAAGGCAATTGAGCTTAATCCCCGGGATGCAGCAGCCTGGGCCTACAAAGGCGTAGATCTCGTAGAACAGAGCAAGTACAATGAATCCATTCAAGCCTATAACAAAGCTATTGAGCTAGATCCCAATAATGAACTGGCTTGGAATAAAAAAGGATTAGCTCTCGCAGCACAGGGCAAGTACAATGAGTCAATTCAAGCTTATGATAAGGCTATTGAACTTAATCCTCAGTTAGTTGATGCATGGGATAACAAAGGCGCTGCTCTCGATGACGAGGGCAAGTATGATGAAGCCATCTTGGCTTGTGATGAAGCCGTACAGCTTAATCAAAAAGATGCAGTTGCCTGGCTTGTCAAAGGCGAAGCTCTCAGGGCACAGGGCAAATATAATGAGTCTATTCAATCCTATGACAAAGCTATTGAGCTTAATCTAAACGATGCAGATGTCTGGAATGACAAAGGGCTTGCTCTCTATAGTCAGGGCAAATACAATGAGTCAATTCAAGCTTATGATAAGGCTATTGAGCTAGACCCACAATATGCATTTGCCTGGAACAACAAGGGCAATGCTCTATTAAAACAAGGCAAATACAATGAATCGATTCAGGCATACGATAAGACCATAGAGATCAATCCGAAATATGCATTGGCATGGAACAACAAAGGCCTAGCCCTCTACAATGAAGGCAAATATAACGACTCCATTCAGGCTTATGATAAGGCAATTGAGCTTAATCCACAATATGCTAATACATGGTATAACAAAGGTAATACTCTCAATAGCCTAGGCAAATACGATGAATCCATCCAGGCCTATGATAAGGTTATTGAGCTAGATCCACAATATGCAACGGCCTGGGATGGAAAAGGCCTTGCTCTCACGGCGCAGGGCGAGTACGATGAGGCCATTCAAGCGTACAACAAGACTATCGAGATCAATCCTCAATATGAAGCAGCCTGGTTAAACAAAGGCATTGCACTCATATCACAGGGCAGATTTAATGAATCTATCCCAGTTTTTGATAAGGCAATTGAGCTCAATCCACGAGATGCAGTCGCCTGGGCCTACAGAGGCGTAGCTCTAACCGGCCAATGCAAGTATAATGAGTCTATTATCGACTTGGGTAAGGCCATAGAGATCAATCCACAATATGCAAATGCATGGTATTTTAAAGGCCTTGTTCTCACGACGCAATGCAAGTACGATGAGTCCATTCAAGCGTACAACAAGACTATCGAGATCAATCCTCAATATGAAGCAGCCTGGTTAAACAAAGGCATTGCACTCATATCACAGGGCAGATTTAACGAATCTATCCCAGCTTTTGATAAGGCAATTGAGCTCAATCCACGGGATGCAGTAGCCTGGGATAACAGAGGCGTTGTTTTTGGCCAACAAGGCAAGTATGATGAGTCAATTCAAGCTTTTGATCAGGCGATAGAGCTGAATCCACAATATGAAGATGCCTGGAACAACAAGGGCTACTCACTTATGCAACAAGGCAAGTATAATGAATCCATCCAAGCATATGACAAAGCAATTGAGCTAAATTCATCATATGCAGAGGCATGGAACAATAAAGGCATCGCACTCATGCAACAAGGCAAGTATAATGAATCCATTCAAGCATATGACAAAGCCATAGAAATAAATCCACAATTTGCAGATGCTTGGTTCGGCAAAGGCACTGTTCTCAGTGAAGATTTGGGCAAATATGATGAAGCAATCCAATGCGTTGACAAGGCAATTGAGATCAATCCGCAATACACACAAGCATGGGATAACAAAGGCGCTGCTCTATATGCTCAGGGCAAGTACAACGAGTCCATTCAAGCTTTTGATAAGGCCATAGAGATAAATCCACAAAATGCTCTTGCCTGGGACAACAAAGGTGCTGCTCTCTATAATCAAGGCAAGTATAATGAGAGTATTCAGGCTTTCAATAAGTCTATCGAGATTAATCCCAACTTTGCAGATGCATGGGATAATAAGGGAGAAACTTTGCTTTACCTGAAAGAGTATAAGGAGGCCCTTACGGCGTACAATAAATCTATTGAGCTTGATCCGAAGTTAGCTGATGCATGGAACGGTAAAGGTAACGTTCTCAAGGCGATGGGTAAAACTACTGAGGCTGATGCAGCCTTCGCCAAGGCCAAGGAGCTGGGGTATACAGGTTGATCCTACCTCTCTTTGGTATGTATAACCTGCATGCTCCTTGACAATCTTCCTATCTCTTTTCCCATTCGTGTGAGTAGAGATATCTAAAACCTATCGCTTAGTAGCAAAAAATGATTTAGTTTATAGGTGCATATACTGTAGGCGATCAAAATCCACTGGTAATCTTCATCAACTTAGTTCCCTTGCTACTCCAGCCACCTGTCTGGTTTATCACTTGTAACTCTTTGTCTGAGGTGACATTCAGTACGAGGGTGCCCATCAAACTTGCATTACCTTTGGGAACATCAGTCCAGTTCAGCTTCACTGTGTTGCCCTGCAGAGTGCCATAGCCTACACTGGTCCAATTCTCATTCTTTGCAGATGATTCTCCGTAATACCAGACGGTATTATTGATTTGTCTAATATAGATGTGCTCACCTGTGCTGGCTTTCCAATCACCGGTAAGATCTGCTGCCAACGTGGTGCCCAGAAGAACTGCAACTACAACGGGCAAGAAAAATATTTTAGCCATTACTATGCCTCCTAATTTTAGATATCTTATGCCAATATTGGTATATAGGACTTAGGCACTTGCCGGAACTCTCTTATAATATCGGTGTCATATTAATTGAGAAATGAGCTGGAGAAAGAGACTTTAAATCCGGCTAAATGCAACAGATCCCCCTAATATTTCGAGGAATAACGAAATCTATGGATGAACAAGTCGAAATTATCGGAGCAGGATTTGTAGGATCGACTGTATTCATGTCGTGTTAATCACCGCAAATGTGAGGGGGACCAGGACTATTGCGAGAAGTACGTTCATCATGATGAGCGCCGAAGCAGTATCGCTTGCACATTTGTACTGGGTAGCAAAGACCGATCCCAAGACAGCCGAGGGCATCAAGCTGATAAGCGTGAGCACCTGAGTCTGTTCGGCACCGAGCTGGAAAAGGCCAGCCTGGACATGAGCAAGCCACGGCTGCAGTCCACTCTGGATGATTACCGAGACTACGAATATTATCCAGATCCCCTTCAGCGACTTCCGCTTGAGCTGAAGTCCGAGAATTAGGCAGGCCAGCACTGCCACAGCGCTTCCGATGATGCTCAAGGCTTCGTAGAATGGGGCAACGAACATGTTATCTGAAGAAATCCGAAAAGGAGCGACGATCAGGCCCAGAACCACGGCAAAAAAGATGGGTGATCTGAAATATTCGGTTAAAGT
>CAWDLW010000037.1:0-19918 GCA_963803145.1 Methanotrichaceae archaeon | reverse complement strand
TCGTATAACTCCTTTTATAATTCTTAAAATTTTTCGATGCGGAAGTTCTGAGAGATCAAAAAGGGCTCGATTTAGGGAGGGCCGATGTTGGCAAGTAACCAAAGATCCTCTGTTTGAGGTCATCCCAAAACACCCGAACATAAGTTTTTTGTGCCTTTGTAATTTAGTGTAGTCGGACCTTACCACGAAGACCTTAAAGGCACAAAGCTGTAGGTTAGCGATCAAGCTACTTTTGGTTTTGGGATGGCCTCTTTAAACAACTTCTAGGTTCCTGCCTTCATCGCCTCCATCCCTAGCTTAAGCGCCTCATCAAGCCTAGCTACATCCGGCCCTCCGCCCTGCGCAAGCTCGGGCTTTCCGCCGCCTCCGCCGCCGAGAGCCTTAGAAGCTGCCTTGATGATATTTCCTGCCTTGATGCCCTTCTCCAAACCCGACTTGCCAACAGCGGCAACAAGCTTTCCTGTTTCAGATCCGAGCAACGCCACATAATCCTGCTCCGCCAGAAGAGTCGCAGCTTTGAGAAGCTCATCAATATCTGCACTTCCCATCTTCTGCACAACGATTCTCAGGCCGTCGAGATCTTGTGCCTCGGATGTTAGCGATTTAATCCTTGCCTTTGCCAGATCATCTTTCAGGCGCTCTATCTCCTTCTGCTGATCTTTCCACTCCTCGAAGAACCTAGAGGCAGTTTTCGGCAACTGCTCAGTCGGCACTCGTAAAACACCTGCGGCATCGCCGAGAATATCATCTCTTGCCTGCACTGCTCTTACTGCAGCCTCGCCTGCTGCAAACTCTACCCTTTCTACGCCGTCCTGGATGCGCTCAGTCCGTAGGATCTTGATAGGCCCGATCATGCCTGTGTTAGTGACATGTGTTCCCGCACATGCCTCTATATCGGTGCCCACCCTCACAACACGAATTGTATTCCCGGGAGGCACGCCTCCCTGATAAAGCTCGAAGCCGAATAGCTTCTCTGCCTCAGTTCTAGGCAAGAACTTTGTCTCAACCGGTATGATATCCATTACGCGGCGATTGGCCTCAAGCTCAATTGCCTTCAGCTCATCATCGCTGATGCGCTTGTAATGGGATATATCCAAGCGTGCACGATCCTCGCTCTTCTGTGCGCCTGCCTGCCAGATGTGTTTTCCGAGAATGCGCTTGGCTGAATCGTGGACTAGATGAGTTGCCGTATGATGGCGAGCATGTGCCAGACGCCTTCGCATGTCTATTTTGCCCTTAACATGATCTCCCGGCTGCAGGCCTTCAGGCTCAGCCTTATGGAGCACCACGTCTCCGGCCTTCTGAACATCAACGACATTGAAGACTTGCCCTGCATGCTCGATGGTTCCGTGATCTGCAGGTTGTCCTCCTCCCTCTGGGTAGAACAGAGTCCTATCCAGGATCACGCTGCCGTCCAGAGTACCGGTGACCTGAGCGTCAAATACCTGATCGAATGGGTGTTCGTAGAAGAGAAGCTCAGTCTTTCCCTGAACTTGCAACGGCTCTATCTCCACTGCCTCTGCTTTTATGTGCGTCTTGGCAACCAGCGAGTAGAAGTTATCAGGCAGCTCGACAGTAGCGCCGATTGCTTCTGCGGAATCACGTGCAATCTCAGGAGGAATCCCATGGGTATCATAAAGCGATATCATCTCCTTCAAGGGAATGGCCTCGCCCTTCTTGCGGTAGTAATCAGCGGTCTTCTTAACCAACCTCTGGCCCTTGTCAAGCGTCTCAGCGTACTTCTGCTCCTCCTGGGTAAGTATCTCTCTGATGGTTCGCATTCTTTCCTTCCAGTCAGAGTAATCCAGGCGAGAGATCTGCATTTCAACAAGATCTGCCAATGGTACTGTGAGGCCAAGCTCCATCATAAGACGAAGCGTGCGCCGTATGACAAGCCGTGCGAGATAACCGGCCTTGACATTCGATGGGATTATGCCGTCTCCAAGCATATATGCGAGGCACCGAGTATGGTCTACAACTGCGTAGACCTTCTCCATAGGAGCAATGGTGCTCTCAAGCTTTTCAGGTGAGATGCCAATGCTTGCTGCAATCTTTGCCCTCAGGTCGTGCATACTGTAACTATCGAGATCAACCATTCCTGCGAGTCGTGCGTTCTGTGCGAAGATCTCAGCGTACTCTGGATCATTCAGGTTGTGCTCGACGCCTGCTAAATCTGCGATCCTTCTCACAAGATCGGGGAAGATGGCATCATAGATAGTCGGGCTTCCCTTCGAGGCCCAGACAAATCGCTCAAGGCCGTAGCCGGTATCGACGATGTAGTTGCTCATCTTCTCGTATCGTTCGCCTTTGATATCTATTGAGCCTCCTGGCGTGGCCTTGAGATCCATGAATACAAGAGTCGCAAGCTCCAGTCCTCCGACCATGCACTCGACGCTCGGACCAGCGTTTCCTCCGCCAGCCCATGGGTTCTCCTTGTAGGTCACTGCTAATGGATCGCAGCCCAAGCCCAGCAAAAGGTCATCACAGAGATGCACCGTCCTATCCTTCCAGTAAATCTCACGCTCACGTGTATTGAAGACGTGATGGGCCATCATCTCGAAGGTGGTGAGATGCCTGCCGCTTTTGCCTACTGAGTCCAGATCGTCTAACCTAATGCACGGCTGGCTGATCGTCAGCGGGTTTGCCGGAGGCGGAACCTGGCCGGAGGTCACGAAGGGCTGGAAATCGGCGATAGAAGCTATCGTGAGATAGATGTCATCGCGCCATCTTGCAACGACGGGATATCTGGGTATGCGCGTATGGCCCCTGGCCTCAAAGTAACTGAGGTAATGCTCGCGCATCTCATCTAAAGAGTGCTCCTTTTTGAAAGTGGGCGTGCCTATGAAGGTATATGGATCGCAGGGAGGATCGCCACATGTCTTTCTCGCAGTATCGCGGGTCCAGAAGAATTTGCCACAGCTCACGCATATCTTGCGCTGAAACCCTTCATCCATGAAGAAGTCCAGCCGGTATTCGTCTTCGGAGAACATATCGATCAGCTATAATTTGAGGATGGGAGAGCAATGCTAAAAGGCTTTCTCAGGCCGAGAAGGGCATGATTTGCAGAAATGCTATTAGTCTCAGTGAGTGGGTCATGTTCAAAGAAGGCTTAAACGCAACTGGAATTGGCTTTGAATATGCAGATATCGTGATTCTCATGCTACTGCTCCTACGGCATTTTAGCCTGATTTCAATATCTTGGAGAGACCTATTTGTTGCTAAGGCGAGTAATAGAGAAGATAAAGAGAAGGCGAGAAATCGCTAGTGTAGCCTCCTCTGAACAGACCCTCCCTAGTTAACGCGTATTACCTTCAGAAGCGAAACTACAGGGACGCCTGCTATCTGATCTGTCCCTTTCTTATCAATCAGAACTGCAATAGCGTTAATCTTTGCGCCATGCGCATCCAGATATTCGACTGTCTCCTCAAGAGTGCTTCCCGTCGTCACAACGTCATCTACGATTACGCACTCCTTATCATTGACATCTGAGAAGTTAGCACTCAGGTTTCCATGCACCCTTTTGCTAGCTTCCTGGGATCCCATTTGCTTGCTTGGGGTATATACTGCCAGCTCAGAGCTTAGGTCATCTGCGATCATGCTTGCCAAAGGCAGGCCGCTTAGGGCAATGCCGACCACAACATCAACGCCAGACTCTGTCATGTCCAAACTTTCGTAGATTATGTCAGATAATGCCTGTGAGATATGCCCTAATCTATAGGCGCTTCTTCCGACCGCTGACCAGTCAACAGAGATATCCTTCGGGCCTTGGGCTGCGCCTGCCTTCTCAGCATGCGTGAGCAGCCATGTCACAGTATCGCTCGAAACGTTCAGCTCCTCAGATATTTGGCCCTCTACCAGCCCCTCTGCCTTCAGTTCAGCAGCCTTCTTCATTAAACTTTCAATATTCTTCATCTTATCTTCCCCGTCTTTGGAGTCCCGCAATCGGGACATGCCTCTCCCTCGAAGGCACTGCCGCAGCCTCTGCACCTCTGTATACGCTGCATCTTTTTCTTGATCAGCGGCTGTGCGACAGGCTCAACACGCAGGCCCAGGTGAAGTGCAACATTCTGCACTGCGTAATCATCGGTTGCAAGAATTGCCCCGTATTCGACTGCTTTGGCAAGCACATCGAGGTCTGTCTGGGAGAGCACAGAGATATCACCTGTAGTCTTCGCAGCACTACGTGCCCTCTTCAGGGCATCAGCGGATGGGCTTTCTACACGCGCATTGAATATATGGAGGCGTGATTTTGAGCGTATGTCTTTGAGCTCCCTCTCAACCGATGGAACAGTGACAATCTCTCCGTCCAGCCTCTTTCCAAGTATAAACACGGATGCATCTGCGACCACGTAGGCTGCCATCTATAAGTTCCTTAGAAGTTTTACTACTTGGATTTTGCCCAAGATGTGAAGCTATCTAAAATCTAATATTAGATCTGGTATGAGCATAGCCTGCGAAATCCGTGTTAAGTTATATGCGACAAAATCATCCAAACCAACCTGTAAGCGAATTATCAAACCATCTTAACATACCTTCGAGAAGACCAAAAAGCTATTATCATACAATGCTCACCTCATTGGGATGGCCAGGAAAAAGGCGAGCAAAGCTGCAAAGTTGGACAAAGATATCGAAGAGGAAGAAAGCAAAACTCCAGAGAAGCGCCCTGAGAAAGCCGCACCTGTGATTAAGGCTAAACCCAAGACCGCACTAGAGCGCAGAAAAGACCAGATCGACGGGATAATCAAGACTGTGTACCCTGCTGCCCTGGGGGTTCTCATGGGCTTTGCATCTTATTATCTCATGGCCGCTATCAACCAATACAATTTTCCCTGGCATCTTGAATTATTAGTAGTAATACTGATAACTTACATCATTCAAAAGTTCACATATCCATTCTTTGGCATAGATTCGACAGCATTCCAGGGAAAGGATTGGTTCTATGTGGAGTTCATGGCAATCGATCTCTGGCTTGTCACCTGGACCTTCCTTCTCAATTAGGAGGATTAGGAGTCATGAGAATTGCTGTTATAAACCGCGACAGATGCCAGCCGAGGAAATGCGCCAAGGAGTGTGAGTACTTCTGCCCGCCAGTGCGCACAGGCGATGAAACAATAGTGTTTGAAGACAGCAAGCCCCTGATAACTGAGAGCCTCTGTGTCGGCTGTGGCATCTGTGTCCGTAAGTGCCCCTTTGGAGCTATCACCATAACCAACCTGCCAGAGGAGCTAGAGAGCCCAGTACACCGCTATGGTCAGAACGGTTTTGCATTATATGGCCTGCCGATACCTATTGAAGGCAAGGTGACAGGCATCCTCGGCCGTAACGGAATAGGTAAGACGACCGCTGTATCAATCCTGTCGGGAATACTGCGGCCTAACCTCGGCAGGAATGCTAACTGGGATGAGGTACTTCAGAGGTTTGCGGGCTCGGCTTTAGGCGATTATCTAAAAAAGGTCGTCGATAAAGGCATTAAGACTGCCTACAAGCCCCAATATGTGGATCGAATACCTAAAAGTTACTCGGGCTCTGTAAAAGATCTTTTGATGCGTACAGATGAACGGGGGGCTTTAAGCGGTCTGGTAGATAGGCTCGGACTCACTAGGCTTATGGATAGAGATATCGATAGCTTGAGCGGCGGCGAGCTTCAGCGCGTTGCCATCGCGGGAGCGGCAGCACGTGATGCAGACTTCTATTTCTTTGATGAGATCAGCCCATACTTAGATATCTATCAGCGGATGAACGCCGCACGAATACTGCAGAGCCTAGCAGAAAAGAAGGCAGTCATGGTTGTCGAGCACGATCTTGCATTGCTGGACCTTCTGGCAGATAGTGTTCATCTCATATATGGAGGCCCTGGAGCCTATGGCATCATCACCCGCCCCAAGAGTGTGAGGGTGGGCATAAACCAGTACCTGAAGGGCAACTTGCCTGAGGAGAATGTACGCATCAGAGACCAGGCGATTGAGTTCGAGGTACATGCCCCAAGGATTGAAAAGGAGATCCCGGCGCTGATTGAGTATAATGCCTTTACGAAAGAATATCCCTCATTTACTCTGAAGGCGGATGCAGGCGTAATACGCAAGGGCGAGGTAGTGGGAATACTTGGAGCGAACGGTATTGGAAAAAGCACTTACATCAAGATCCTTGCGGGTGTGGAAAAGCCTACAACAGGCAGCTTCGAGCATAAGCTAAGGGTCTCATATAAGCCCCAGTACCTCAAGGCAGACTCCGATGTGACTGTTCAAGGCCTTCTGCGAGGGGTGACACATGATTTCGATAGCAGCTACTATCAGTCGGAGATACTTAGGCCAATGGGCTTAGAGAGCCTTCTTGATCAAGCGTTGACTGAGCTTTCCGGCGGCGAGCTCCAGAGGGCCGCAATAACCGCCTGCCTCAGCAGGGATGCCGAGCTCTACCTTCTGGATGAGCCATCGGCCCATTTGGACGTCGAGCAGAGAATGCTTGCGGCCAAAGTGATGCGCAGGTTTGCAGAGTCCACTGAAAGGACGGTCCTCGTTGTAGACCATGATATCTATCTGATCGATCTTCTTTCTGAGAGGCTGATTGTCTTTGAGGGTGAGCCAGGCGTTTTGGGCATTGCTCAGCCACCTTATGATATGCGTGAAGGGATGAATGCGTTTCTGAGGAGCATAGGCATAACCTTCAGGCGAGATGAAGAGACCCGTCGCCCCAGGGTTAACAAGCCAGAATCTCGCCTTGATAGAATGCAGAAAGAGCAGGGCGAGTACTATTATGCGGTTGAAGATAGCTGATTAACCGTAATTTGAATTTTTATATTCCGGTCGAAGCAAGAGGTACACACAAGAATTCATCAGAAACCTGAATATTCTGCTCAGAAAGGGAGATGAGGCTATCTACAAGAGTTTCATCAGAGGAATTGAAGGGTACAATCTGGTTGAGATTTTCTGTGTTGTGGCTGTAGCGTCAGTGCTTGGCATACGCTTCTTTCTTGCCCTCACCGGATATCCTCAGCTTAGCGGAAGAGGACTGCACATAGCCCACGTACTTTTGGGCGGCTTTTTGATGATGATAGCTTTGATCATAGCCCTCGCATACATAAACAAATCCGCAAGCTATCTTGTTGCTGTCCTTGGGGGCATCGGCTTTGGGGCCTTCATAGATGAACTCGGCAAATTTGTAACAGGCGATAATAACTATTTCTTCAGGCCAGCGATTGCATTGATATACATCACCTTTATCCTCATCTATCTGGCAATCGAAGCGTTCATTCATAGCCATGAGCTCTCAGAGCAGGAGAGACTTGTAAATGCTTTGGAGATTGCAAAAGATGTTGCTTTATCTGACCTTGATCACCTCGAAAAGGAACGCGCGCTTAAACTTCTTGACTCATGCGATCCCTCTAATCCCATTGTCAGAGCGCTGAATAATTTGCTCATCGCAATAGAAACCGTTCCTGCACCCAAGCCTGATATCTATACCGTTTGCAAGATTCACATTCGTAACATTTACGGCAGGCTTATCCAGAGAAGATGGTTTCTGAATACCGTAATAGCTTTCTTCGTGCTCCAATCGCTCCTCACTTTTGTCGTAGATGGAATTCTCCTTTACATCAGAATGCGCGGGAGTTCATACATGGCCACAGTTCTTCCAGGCGGTTTTCAAGCGTTATCCTTCTCAGACCTGGCAATGCTCGCATCTGCCACATTCGCAGGGGTGCTTGTGCTTTTAGGCATATCCAAGATTCGCAGAAATAGGATTGCAGCATATCGACTTTTCAGAAGCGCCATACTTATCCAGATCTTCTTGGTCCAGGTCTTCCTTTTCTACGAAGAGCAGCTTCTAGCCCTTTCTGGTCTGGCGGTAAACATACTGGTGCTCATTGTGCTGCGCTACATGATCAGCCAGGAGACTGGCGCTAAATTAATCTGCCCAGATCAGACATTAGACAAAGAAATAATGTCAATAAAAATTTAACAGGGCTCGCACCCTGTTCTTCTTCAAGGAAACGCATTGTGAACTTTTTAAAATAAATCGGAGATTTATTCAAAAGTTCTTTCTTGGTGGCCTGTGCTTCTGGTAGCACTCGCTGCAATACACCGGCCTGCTCGGATCTGGGGTGAATGGTACCTGGGTTGGCTTTCCACATTCTGAACAAACTGCGTCGTGCATTTCTCTTGGGCCTCTGTTGAAGCCGCCACGTCTCTCTCTATCCATGTTTATTCACGTATCCTTTCGGATATGCTCTAGAATCATCGATAGTATATATCAGTTTGGATGCCAATTGTCAGAATTCATCTAAAGGATTGTCCTTCGAGCGAGCCTGGAATATTTTGTATAATCGGTTTGAGCAAAATACTCGAAGCGCTTATATAGAAGTTCAAACACCAGAGAAAACCGTCTTGATTACTAGGAGGTAAATGAATGGCAGGACAATTAGGCGGAACACCCGTACTTATACTTAAGGAAGGTAGCCAGAGAACTGCTGGCCGAGAGGCTCAGAGATCAAATATTATGGCTGCAAAGGCTGTTGCAGGTGCAGTCAGGACTACTCTGGGTCCGAAGGGCATGGATAAAATGCTTGTCGATACACTCGGCGATGTAGTAATAACGAATGATGGCGTCACAATTCTCAAGGAGATGGATATTGAGCATCCTGCTGCCAAGATGATGGTTGAGATCGCCAAGACTCAGGATGCCGAGGTCGGAGATGGAACCACCACAGCCGTTGTACTGGCCGGAGAGCTCCTAAAGCAAGCAGAGGGACTGCTTGATCAGGAGATTCATCCAACAGTTATAGCCGCAGGCTACAGGGCTGCAGCAGATAAGTCCATGGATATTCTGAAGACAGTGGCCGTAAAGGTTTCACCGGACGATACTGAGCTTCTGAAGAAGATAGCAATCACTGCCATGACAGGCAAGGGCTCTGGGGTCGGCAGGGACGATCTTGCATATCTAGCAGTGCAGGCAGTGAAATCCGTTATCGATGAAGACGGAAGCGTGGACATCGATAACATTACAGTTGAGAAGAAGGTCGGTGGAGGCATCACTGATTCCCAGATTGTCCGCGGCGTTGTCGTAGATAAGGATAGGCTCCATCCAAATATGCCTAAGAAGGTAGAGAACGCGAAGATTGCGCTGCTCAATGCACCCATCGAGATAGAGAAGACCGAGGTCGATGCTAAGATTGAGATCACATCACCTGATCAGCTCCAGGCATTCCTCGACCAGGAGGAAACCATGCTCAGGGATATGGTCAAGCGCGTCCAGGATACAGGAGCAAACGTAGTCTTCTGCCAGAAGGGCATCGATGACCTGGCACAGCATTTCCTCGCAAAGGCCGGAATTTATACAGTCCGCCGAGTGAAGAAGAGCGATATGGAGAAGCTGGCCCGTGCAACAGGCGGAAGAATTGTCACAAGCATTCACGACCTGATGGCCAGTGATCTCGGTAAGTCCTGCATAGTCGAGGAGAGGAAGATCGGCGATGAGAAGATGACCTTCGTCGAGGAGTGCGAGAACCCCAAGTCCGTGTCTATAATCCTCAGAGGCGGCACAGAGCACGTAGTTGATGAGCTGAACAGGGCGATGGAGGATGCACTGCGAGTTGTGGGCGTTGCAGTTGAGGATAAGATGCTCGTTCCAGGCGGAGGCGCTCCTGAGGTCGAGCTGGCTCTGAGGCTCAGGGAATATGCAGCGACCGTAGGTGGCCGTGAGCAGCTCGCGATCGAAGCATTTGCCGATGCAATGGAAGCCGTCCCCAAGACGCTAGCAGAGAACGCTGGCCTTGATCAGATTGATACTCTCGTTGCTCTCAGAAGTGCACACGAGAAGGGCATGAAGAGCGCTGGTCTCGATATCGATACAGGCAAGCCTGTGGATATGCTGAACCTTGGAGTTGTCGAGCCTTTGAGGGTGAAGACTCAGGCGATCAACTCTGCAGCCGAGGCGGCTGTCATGATCCTGAGGATCGATGATGTCATAGCCTCAAAGTCTGCACCAGGCGGCGGAATGCCAGGCGGCATGCCTGGCGGAATGCCCGGTGGCATGGGCGGAGAGGATTTCGATTAAATCCTCTTAATACTTTTTTATTTGTTTTGCAGAGTGGCAGCTTAGAGAAACGCTCAAAGAGACTGGACTTACTGTGCCCAATCAACTCAACACGCCTACACAGCGCCCTACTATGCGTTGGATCTTCGAGTTCTTTATGGGTGTGATTCAATCGGTTGTCGTGGATGGCGGAAAAATCGTTAAAGTTGTTGCACATCTAAGCGAGCCACAAATCACAGTTCTCAAGCTATTTGGTCGAGAATGTGAAATTATTACGGGTTAGAGTTAAAGTGCGGAATGTGGGACGAATTCATAATGCTTAATAATTCGGAAAACACCAAAAATCACCGGAAAATATATAGAGTAGCAGATGCACAATAATGATCGGATAGGTAAGACCTTGGGAAACCGTGCCTATCGCCGATAGGTGAGAGGGGTTCGTGCCCGATTGGGAATACCAAGGGTCTGTCCATATCACTTTTCTTGCGTTTCTTCCGGCCAGTATGATCTTTCTCCGGCCTTTATATATCTTACACTGAGCAAATCCGCGCAGGTGGGCTCATTGTGTTTATATTTACATTCAAAAGATCCCGCTACAAGATCAGCGGCCCATATACCTGGTTCCGCATAGGAACTCTGCTCTTGCGGTGTGGGGATTTGGCCCTTATACGATTTCAGATCCATCTTCTCAAAGTAACGATCCTTATTATAGTTAATCCACGTAATTTTTACCTCATAGATACCCTTAAATAATTAATATACGATATAGCCGTTCATGGGCAGGAAACCTGTAATTGTAAGACATATCTCGAAGGTAGAATTAGATCAATTGTATAAAGATGAGAGAAACATAAGAATTAAAGAACGGCTACTAGCGATAATACATTTATACGAAGGAAAGAATGTATATATAGTAGCTGATATTCTTAAACGAAGTGAAAAGACAATAAAGAATTGGCTAAGCGATTGGAACAAACAAGGATATGATGGATTGATACCACAGAATAGAAACGGCAAAGAACCAATGATATCTTTTGATGAATGGGATAAAATTATCGAAGAGATTGAGGACAAAGGAATGACTATAAAAGAGGTAATAAAATATGCAAAAGACACAAGAGGCGTAGAATATTCGTATAAAGGTGGTTGGAAGATTTTAAGATCAATAAAGAAAGTCAAATATGGTAAACCATATATTAGAAATAATAAGAGGCCTGTTAATGCAGAAAGTTTTCTAAAAAAAGGATAGATTCAGTAATAACAACAGTCAAAGAACCTATTATTGGATTCCTTGATGAAAGCTCTTTGCAACAGCGACCTAATACACGCAGGGTTTTAAACACCCATATGCTAAATTATCAACCTGGAAAAGTTAGGTCTAGAACTGTTTTTGGGTTCATTGCATTGAATGGAAATGATGAAGTTATGGTCTCTCACTCATCCAAGAAAGAAGATTTAATGATCTTCGCCCAAAAATTGAGAAGTAACAATATTATGAGACCAATATGTATTGTCCTAGATAATGCTAGAATACATCTAGCTAAGAAGTTTAGGGCATTAGCCCACGAACTTGATATCCATTTAATATATAACGTGCCATATTCCCCTGATTTAAATCCTATAGAGTTCGGTTGGAAGGATTTTAAAAGAGAGATATCAAAATATACTGATTTTGATGAAGCTATTGAGGATGCCCAAGATTGCGCTTTACAAATATTTTATTCCAATAAAGATGGATACTCTAAGTCTTGGATAAAGCAGTTTATAAGGTAAAAAGTTGGGAGAATGACTATAATTACATACTCCTTGAATTGGCTGTTCTTTGTCGGAGATAGCCGACCTTTATCATACAGAATAACTGGAGGATAACGTGGAGAAATATTATTCATCACATCGAGGAACAAGGTCTTGGCAAAGATATAATTCCCAATCCGCTCATTAGTCCAGGTAGGCTGAGCTACACTTTCCTTATCAAGGATGGCCGCAAAGATACCTGCTGCATCTTCGCATATTATTTGGATTGCCTTCTTCCTTATATCTGGAAGATATTCCTCATACTGGTTTAATTGCTCAGGAGTATACCCTTTTTTTATCAGATCGGTTCTGGGAAGGTAAAATTTCAACTCATTGAGCAGAGATGGGTATCTACCGCTCCTATGCTCCCTTCTCAATAATCTTTTCAAATCTGTTCGAAGCTGAGCCGGTTCGTGGCAGTACACGTATCCAATAGTGTAATAAGGGCTAGATGCGATAGATACGGGGGACAAACCAGAAGTCCCTGATTCATCCACAAAGATTACTTCGCCATCGACTTTTACGTATCGCTTTTGCCCTCTAGGCATAGGCTCTGCGATGATGTCAGAGCATATATACCTAAAGATACTTCTTTCATAGCTATAAGAGAAACCCTATTTTCAGCAAAAGTATCTGCTATCATCGGAATTTTTTCTCCGCCCATGAGGCTCCGACTGCCCAATTCGTGATTTGCACGAATACTACACCTCTCAGAAGCGCTCACGAAAAGGGAATGAAGAGCACTGGCCTCGATATAGATACAGGTAAGCCCGTTGATATGCTGAATCTGGGAGTTGTCGAGCCTTTGAGGGTAAAGACTCAGGCGATCAACTCTGCGGCCGAAGCTGCAGTCATGATTCTGCGGATCGATGACGTCATAGCCTCAAAGTCCGCACCAGGCGGCGGAATGCCCGGCGGAGAGGATTTCGACTAGATCCTCTTAATACTCTTTTTGTTTCGTTGTTGCCATTATGCTGCACGTTGTACGTGCTTTCTCGTATAGTTTCTATCTCGATAAGAACGATGGTGCTCTCCAATATTCAGCCTTGAAATGACTGCGTTAGTTGTGCATACTTTTTCTGTAAATTATATGTATTATTTTGTACAACTGCTAGAGAAGTCTGAAATCGGCCTAAATGCCCTTCTGAGTTAACCCCTATTCCAGCCACTACAGGAATGGCGATCAAGTATAATTGAGCAGCCGCTGATAGCGATCGATTGACACTCTTTCGTGGGAAATAGTATTCCAGCTTTAAAGATCCAAAAAACGAAAGGATGGAATTGCAGGTTACACATACCTATTGGGTAGGCAGGATCCGCGCGCATATCACAGATCCTCGGCGAAGACGGCATTATGAATCGCTCCTCCATCCTAATTTTCTGAACGGCGTTTCGGCACTATTGCGCAGGTTCTCCGCCGGTATCGGTACGCAATATTGCTCCGCATCCTCCTGCGACATACCCCGTCTTCTCATCGATCATATCTATGCTTGTCAACCAACAATCAGGTGATGCATCCGGCATCACTCTCCATGTGCGGCCGCCATCATCCGTGGCTATAATATGGCCGAACATGCCTACTTGCCAGCCATGGCTTCGATCAACGAAGTCGACTTTGAATGATGCATCAATGGGAATCACCTCTCGAATCCAGGTCTCGCCTCCATCCTCGGTGCGGTAGCCAACGTTTCCATCAAGCAAATAATGGGTTGTGCCGCAGATCCAACCATACTTAGAATCGACGAAATGAACATCATTAAAATCGCCAGCAGTAATGGCAATTGCATTCCAGGTCTTCCCGCCATCTGTTGTCCTTAATATTGCCCCATCATCGCCAACTGTCCAGCCAAAATTGTCATCAACAAACGAGACGGCCTTTAAATTAGTGCCAATATGTGAAGTCTGACGCTGCCATGATCGTCCACCGTTTGCTGTATGCAAGATGAGACCTCCGCTGCCAACCGCCCAACCATTGTTCCTATCTATAAATAACACGTCGAGCAAATCACGCGTCTCACCGCTTCTCTGTTTTAGCCAGGTCTGGCCGCCATCTGAGGTGGTGATAATGCATCCCTTTGCTCCCACAGCCCAGCCATTCAGGTACGAAACAAAGCTCACGCTGTTAAGGTCGTTAGTTGTGCTGCTTCTCTGTTCAGACCAGGTCTTTCCATCGTTTGTATGAAGAATGGCGCCATTTGTCCCAACTGCCCAGCCATTCTCTGGATCGCGCAAGGCGATGTCGTTAAGGTAGGCATTTATTCCAGAGCCAAGCCTCATCCACGTGACTCCACCGTCCTGGCTCAGCATCAATACTCCGCAATCACCTGATACAAGAATATCATCAATTCCATAATATTTAGCCTTATATAGCCTAGATGATGTCGGTATCGCTACTTTCTCCCAAATATTCCCGTTCACCATCTCTGTCCTGAATGCAGTGCCACTATCACCTGCAATAAACGCCTGAGGACCATAAAGAGCAACGCTGTTTAGGTTTGCATTAGTTTTAATATCGATGTCTGTCCAGTCTTTACCATCTTGGCTCATCTGTGCAAATCCTTCAGTGCCTACTACGCATATTAATTGTGATTGAGTAGCTCCACCCGCACGTGCTGCCATTGCATTCAGATTGATGCTGGAATCCCACTTATGGAGAACTTCCCATTTTTTGCCTGCATCCTGGGTGAAGTAGAGCTTGTTCATAGTTAGTGCAAATCCAGTATTTTCGTCGACGAATACTAGTTGTTCTATTATCGGATCGCCTGGAATGCTGACTTCCTTGAAATTTTTGCCATAGTCATCGCTATATGCAACAAATCCATATGACCCTCCGACCCACAGCCTGCTACTGTCGTTGTCAAAGTAGATGCAATTGATGCTATCTACAGTAAAGTAAATCGGATTGGACCAAGTCGCTCCTCCATCATCGGTAGAGCGTATTGCTCCCAGCCCTTGATCAATATTTGCGATATTTGCGACAATCCAGCCGTTCTGCTCATCAGCAAAGGCCAAATCTACTATATCCTGGTACACATCGACATCAGTTGCATTCCATGTGGCTCCCCGATCAACCGATCGATACACAGCTTCAGTAAGACCGGCAACCCATATGCTATCCCCTATAGCGTCCAGTGCAAGCAGCGCGTTGCCCTGAGGCAACGGATTTTGCCATTTCCATGCGCCCTGAGGACCGGGCAAACCGCCTGTCAAGGCGAATTTGTCACTTGCAGAACCTAGTTCAGTTGCATTTGATTGAAACTTGCTACAGTTTGTGCAATTATAACCATTCGAATTGGTATCCTCTGAATTGCCGATAAGAGATGATCCATTGGCGTCCAAATGTTGCGGAACGCCGCTTGAATGCCCTAGAGATATTGCTGTCAATATGAGCATAACAATGATTGCTATCGGTCCTAATTTATTAAGGATTACTCCCTTTATTTTCATAAAGTCCCCTTCCATAGCCTAGCATTTATCAATAATACCTATTTATTTATTTCTAAAGAAAATTTGATAGCCAAAAAATTCGTGATGGAATTGTATCCGCTTTCAACTTATCAATGCCTATACTAATATCTGGAATCCAAAAAGAGCAAGCATTGTGGAATTGAAATGTTCAAGCTAGCTCAATTGAAGGAAGTTATCAGAAATTTTGATCATTCAGTGTTCGAAACGCCATAATATTGCAGATATCATAGGGATGGCGGCAATCAAGCAATGACCTAATCATTGGATTTTGTTGACTGGCTCTTCGAGTACAAATTCTCACTTCACATTTGGCGATGTTATCGAAAAATAGGCAAAGAAGTCTGGATATAGACGCAGCATAAAGTTAAAGTTTCCGTGAAAACTCAACTAGCTCAAAATGAGCTAATTGAGTATACTGGTTATGAACCCTTAACCTCAGTGGTTGCAATTGTTCTCCTGCCATGGTTTATGGCAACATCCGCCACAAAAATCGCACATGAATTCATGCCAGTTCCAGCATTGGTTTCGACACCCAATAGAGCATACAGAAGGTAGAACTACGTTACATGGGCAGTCATCTATTACAACTTCAACAGTGCCAAATCTCTCTGGAATGGCAGGATCAATCTCACTTATATGATCATTCAACCATTCAGATGCAAATGCATAAGCCTTGATTAGTTTGGCTGTATACATCAGCGTCTGAGTGGTATTGTTATATTGTGGATTTGTCAGTTCTACAGCTATCATGTCTGATATGTTATTTTCATCTGGGAGAATTATTGCGGCATTAGGTGGATTAGCGGCCCTGAAGTCAAATCCTTTTAGGAACTTATCCATCGGCGCAAGTCCGACATCCCTTGCAGGACGATCTGCCATGAACATGGTATAGGGAACTACATCGTTCATGGTCAGGGTGTAGTTGCCTGATTTATCCTTCACAAAGGTGCCATTAAATCCTTCCTGAATGAATATGAAAGTTTTATGGCTTTTCTCTGTCGAATTTACCGGACTCGAATCGCATCCAACGCACCCACTGGATTTGTTTGTTGAATGTTCAGCAGCAGATACCGTGCTTATGATGGCCGCCGCCAAGACTAGGATGATATACAATCTTGATTGCATGATGTTCTTTCCTCCAAAAAGCTCCTAGTTTATTGCTAATAATTAAAGATTATTTTACTACAGAATAGCACGTCTGCTGTGGTCATTTACCAAAATGTAAACTTCTCAACTGATACTGACAGATAATCTATGCAAATATGGACCGATATTTTTATATTCTGAAACCATTCAGCATGTTTGAGGGGAATAATGACTAAAAAGTCCTGTAGGTATTTACTGGCATTGATGCTTCTAAGCGTTGCATCCTTTGTTCCGGCACTTGCGCACGATTCGAACAGCTATTGGGCTCCATGGGTAACCAAAACCACAACGAATTCTTCTACAATCAACTGGTTGAGCGATACCAAGGAGTCGGGCGAAATATACTACGCCACAACGAATTATTTCAACCTTCATCATAGCTTTGAAAACAGGATAGGAGTTCATAAAGCTGCACAGTACCAGCATGTTGAGCTTACCGGCCTTAAGCCAAATACATCGTATACCTACTGGGTGAGACCTTCAGGCGACTCCTCCGCATTTGGCAACCGCACTTTTCGTACGTTCCCGATTAGCGGGCCATTTACCTTTATTGTAATCGGCGACACAAGGGAAGGTGCCCATTATTCTGAGACGCAACGGTTCAAGTACGTAGCAGATGCGATAGCGAATGAATCAAATGTGCTTTTTGTCATCCATGGCGGGGATTTTGCTAGGTTTGATTCTGAACCTCGTTGGGCCACATTTTTCCAGTGCGCTGACAGGATGTTGGCGAAGTCCACATTTTTCCCGGTCATAGGGAACCACGAATATCATGAACGTAAGAATGAAAATCTTGACGAAGAACATTATACCATTTGCCCTGAACATTGTATCCCGTGCAATGAATGTGCCCCAGCTACCGATGCCGTTGATTACAGGTCGGCGTTTGATATGCCATTGAATTATTCTTTTGACTGTGCCGGTGTCCGATTTATCGTCTTGAACTCGCCAGATCCGAATTCCACTTGTTGTGATGACCCCCATACTACACTGAACTTTGCCGAGGATCAAGCACCTTGGCTTGAGCAACTTTTGAAGGGCAACGATAAAGGGGTGTTTACTATGCATCATCATCCCATCTGGGATGCTGGAAGAACCACAAACAATTCAGATCTAGTCCCGTGGGAAAGATTGTATCATGAATACAATATCAGCGCGAATTTCGCTGGCCATACCCACAATTACCAGAGATACAACATCAGCGGCATACCATATTTCGTGGTCGGCAACGGTGGTGCTCCGAATGATGATGTCAACAGCTCTACAAAATATCCAGCTGGGCTAGAGTCGGTTTTGCCAATGCAGCTGGGGTATCTTAAGGTTACTGTTGATCCAGCAAACAATACGGCAACTGCATGTGAAGTTACTGTGGCCAAGCTGAGTTGCTGGGAATGCCCCGAGTTACCTCAGCTCTACAGTCCACCGGTCATTAATGATACAATCACATTTCCCCTTAAGACATATTTACCCCATCCGCCTGACTCTAGCCGTAACGCAACCAAACGATAAACAAAGAGCAAATCACGATAGGTAACAATCATAGTGAAGCAAATGGATCTGGTTTAGCGGCAAACAACGTCACTACGGTAACCTCTCAGTAGCAAATAGTCGGCTGTGGCCTTCGAGTCTCTGAAGTTGCAGCCTTGAAGATAGAGCACTTGGATCGAGCGGTCGGCTATCTGCATGCAGTCGATGGCAAAGGCGGCAAACCGCGTACGTCCATTCTTCCAAAGCCTGTTCTGGATGCTTTGGATGCCTATATTCAAGGTCAGGCTAGTGTGGATTATATCTTCAAGGACAGAGATCAAGGCCATACTGCGCAAGAGATCGTGTCCAATGTAACAATAATCGCAATTAAAGAATACTAGGGCAATCCACTTGCCCTAGTTATAGTCTGTAAAGGCTGAGGATACGGTGATCCTTCTCTTGTTGCATTCAGTATCACAGGTGGTCTTGGCTCCTGATTGAAATCGAACGCACCTAACATATCGCCTGCCATAGTATCGCGAGCTGTCATGGGTTTAACTCCAAACCGCTCCTCTACAATTTTGAGCCAAGATTCGAATGAGTATGTGTTGTTATCAATATAGCCCTGTTTGGCATAAGGACTGATTACGATTCCTGGAACTCTAATTCCGTAGCCGTACTCGTCAACCTTTGGGGGAGCTACATGATCATAGAATCCGCCCCAGTCATCCCAGCTCAAGAATATCGCTGTTGTATTCCAGTCGGGCCCCTCCATAACTGCATTAATCAACCCTGTCACATAAGCCATGCCTATGCTAATATTCGATGGAGGGTGTTCGCTCACATTCATATCTGGCACTACCCAGCTCACCTGAGGCAGTTTCCCGTTTTGGGCATCGATATAAAATTGAGAGGTATCTACCAAACGGCTACGTTGTTCTGGGTCGTTTTGCACCTTTGGGAAGGCCGGCAGGGGATTGAAATCGGTATATTTGTCAGGACTCTGAGTCTGAATCTCATTCGATCCGACCTCTTCGGGGTCCTCTGTGTCAGGTAATCGGCCCGAGGTAACATAATATTTCCAATCTATCTTGCCGCTGGTCAGAAGTTCCGTGATTTCAGGGAAGTTGTATGTAGTGGGCTTGTGCTGGTGGTATCCCGTATAGCCTCCACTCTGGGCTGCCAGCATATAAAGATGAGCAACCAGACTGTAAGAGGCCACGGATTCGAACATATGATCCTGAAGGACGTAAAGCCGGGCGTAATTCCAATAGTTGGGAATTTCGTGATAATCATGATATCCCATAACGTCTCTGGGATTCTTTCCGGGTGTGCATTCCGAAGCTGGAGGCTTACAGGCTTCATGGCCTTTATCGCTCTTGCCCTTGTAAGCTTCTTTCACAAATCCGTCCATTTTGCCATTGTCTATGTCCGCTTGTGCATTATCCCAGCTATGTGGCCCCCCTCGGTTGATGTCGTTGGTATCATGATAGGGTGCTACGCAATCTCCGCCAACAGGATCCTGCAGGCAGACTCCTGATGGAATGCCGTCCGCTCCAGGATAGGTGCCAAAATATTCATCAAAGGCACGGTTTTCCTGCATGATGAATACGAAATGCTCGATCTTCTCCAGGCCTGGCGAAATGGAGGTATTAGATGCATTTAACTCTTCAGCTGAGCCAATGTGGATTGTTAAGAGCAAGAAGGATGCTATAAAAAGAATATGCAAAAGGTGTCTCATTTGGATCACATTAAACGCCTGTCAACCGTTCCTAAATATATTCATCGGTCAGGAACCCATAGAAAGCCATGTACCAACCGGTTCATTCCGAAAAAGGCCTGCGTAAAATGAAGCGAATAATTTTCTAAGTCCTGGGCAACCTAAAAGAGACGTGTATCATCATCTGTGAGTTTCCAGCTAGGTTTTCTAAACCTGTATATGATCAAAGGTATCGCTACAACAGCTGCGGTTCCTCCGATCATGAAGAGTACATAGTGACATGTGCTCATGCCA
>CAWDLW010000036.1:0-42573 GCA_963803145.1 Methanotrichaceae archaeon | reverse complement strand
TGTTATGCGGACTGGGTTCGGATGCAAGGTGGTTAGCGTGACGGTTGACGACTTTTTGCAAAGCGACAGGGTGGTACACCTGGTTGATGATCGCAGGGAGCATTTCATAAAGATAAAGATAGGATGATGGGGAAAGGGTTCTGGGCCACGATAAAATCAGCTCGGGGCTAGGGGATCAATGCTCTGTTGGCTCCAGCTCGCCGATGCCTGTGAAATCAACTACAGGATTAGAGTCGATAGGATCAGGAAACGAGGAAATCAGGAACCGTCCAGTATAGACCTCTTTGCCTTTATGGAACTCTGCGGAGATGGGCTCGTTTATCGGAATGGGCCCGGATTTTGCGCGCTCTTCCATCATGGCACGAAGGTCTGTCTGAGAGATAATCGCTTTGCCGTGCCAGCTCTCTTTTCCGCCATCCGGTTTGTCCCATTCTATCCTCCAATATTTTAAGGATACTGGAAAATTGTCCCATACCAGGCGACCGTCGCGGCCAATTATCGTTGACATTGACATAATGGTGCTATAGCATTTACAGAATCATAAAGGTGAGAGTACTTATGAGTAGGTGAAGGTCATAACGATCTCCCCAAACGGGGGAAGTGTGTGACTATTAAGTGTATGACTATTCTTAGTGCCGTAACCTAAGCCCGGCAACTCACTGTATTAGACACTGCTGAAGACGGGGCGGTGGGTGCCACAGCTCCGGCGGATGCTGCCAAAGCTAGTAATCGCCATTTCCAAGCAGCTTGTGGCATTCGAAAGGGACCTGCCTGGGGCTGATGGGGCCATGCCTTCCTATGAGCGGCAAGCCTGCAGGTTTCCACTGTGATCCGCCATCTTTTACGGTCTTTTTTGCCCCATGTGAGTTAGGCGACAGGCTTTGAAGAAGATAAAATACTTAAATTTAATGAAAACAGTATCAACAAGCTAGTGAGAATAATGGAACGAAATACGCTTATAGCAGGGTTAAAAGGGAAATACATAGATGTTATCTACACGGTCCCCACGATCAATCGCTTGATCGAATCTGGTGAACCAGGCGTATCCAGCGGAATACTGCGTGACGAGGACCCAGAATGCATAGTGTTGGAGACATCAAGTGGCATAACCGAATACCTGATGAAGACTGCCATCATCAGAGTTGTGCCGAGAAATATACCGGAGCCTGATCAATCGCTCTCCGCTCAGCCAGATACGCCTTGGCCTACTCGGGATCATATGCCAGCTCATTGATTCACTTTTCTTACATCTTCCAGAATGCTACTTTTTGTCAGGGCAGTATATACTTTGAGAACCTTTTCGACTGGTTTGGATAGCGTTAGCGCTATTCTCACCACAACAACTCCTCAGGGTACTAAAATTTATATAACTTAATATACCTTGGTACTTAGGAACCAAAATATGTATATACTATGGGATGCTAGTATATTATGTCGAGAGGAAATTCAGAGACGTGTATTGGAAAGTGCCCATAAACGGGATTTGCATCTAATGCTTATCCCATAGAGGCAGGAACAATCAGATCCATAAAGGGCCTGACATGAAGTTGAAATCGGATACAGGAGTTTTTGATTATGGGAAATCATCTAAAATATCAGAGCCGAAGATATCAAGGATACCAAGGCAGACGTGCAGGGTGGTACTTGCGAAGAGTAAGCGGTAGGCTTGGAGTGCAAAAGGGCAATTGAGTCAATCTACAGGTTTACCTCGACCGGGTTGTTTGAGAGATAAACGATTCATGTCGGAAATAAATATAATGCTAACATCAGCCTCATAGCCGAAGTCAAACGGTAGCGCCCCTCAGTTGCAGGCTATGGGATATTACTATAAAATAAATTGAATATTAAAAGAGATAATTGGAGGTGTTCCTGTTGTACAGAGAAGATATGACCCAAGAAGAGCAAGACTTTGAGCTTCAGCGACTTCTAACTCAAATTGTAGCCAAAGGTGGATTGCCGCCTTCGAAATTGTCGACGCTCCTAAATAGAGATGTCGCACGATAGCTGAATGACATTGTGATTGAGGTCATTTTTCGAGATCCCAGCCTGTTGGCAATGAAGGTAATTATGGCTATGCCAGCAGCATCAGAGAAACTCACGAAGAGGTTAGAATGGAATCCATGATTATGAAGTTTAGAGTTAAAAAATACTACGAGAATAGTCCCTTCGTAATTGCATTAAGGGATCTGAAAACGAAAATCAAACAGGTAAATACCGATATTGAAACACATAATACACCGCGGAGCGGTGTGTTTATGCAGTTATATGATACGCTGGCACCTATACCACCAGTTGTGCGTGCATTGCTGCTTGGTTTTGGCGACCACTCGAAAGTCGGTGTACTGTATGGGGCTGAAGAGAGAGATGGGTATTGACAAAGGAAATTGCATCTCCTCAACCCGGCCTTTAACCCATTTTCTGGACTTTTAATTGATATAAGATCAGCAATGAGCAAAGCTTATGCCTGCTCATCGGCTGCTTGGATCACATCTTTTTCTACAAGCTCCAGTCTTACCAGATCTAAATCTCCCTTATTTTCTTCGGCCAGCTTTAGTGCTGTCTGAATATCTGGAGCTACTATATAATGTGTCAGTGCCTGTCCTTCACTTATGACAGTGTGGGGCAATATATATGTTGCTTTAAAGAGCTTCATTTATCCTCCTCATTCTCTATTTAATTCTATTGGATTTCAGGCTTCATATTAATATTGTGTGGATGTGAACGCCGAAGGTTAAATAACGTTATGCCTCTATTTTTATGCCGCGTTTCTCGAAGAATTCTCTCAATGCTTCTTCGACTACTTGACTTTGAGCACGCATACTGCTTTTGGTTTGTGCGGTGTAAACCTTAAGAGTCTTGGCTACCGGTTCGGACAGCGTCAATGTGGTTTTGGACATTGCGCTATAATATAGTAGTCTTTGTGTTCATATACTTTATGATATTCGGGAATCTATATACTAAAAGCTTTAGGTGTCTCGCTTAGGTAAACTGATTTTGGCTTGATTGGTTGATCCCTGTAAGCTGCGAGCCCTATAAGTGCGGCTAGCTAAATCACCACGATAGGATTAGCTCCAAAGATGAGCGTGTCTGCAGCAAAGGCTGCAATTGCCATGTCTTTCCTAAGCTTCAGGTAATTTCAGCCGAAGGAGACTGTGGCGTTAGCAATTAGGTTGCTATATTGGGTACCTTCACAACCGCTCGGATTATGACTGTCAGGGATATCAGCGCAGCTATCATAAAAGCGATGAATCCTATCCATGCATGATCTCCTGGAGATAGCAGCATTCCAGTCAGGAGGGCAATGAGGCCAACAAGCCATAAGTTATCTAAATATTTTTCCATGATAGATATTGTGACTCAACCCTTATTAGCCTTCGTATTGAGTGAAACCAGGCAGGATTATATCTGTCAACATGGAATGATAATAGTAATATTCTAGAATTTATTGGACTCTGTATAGATAGTCATGGTACCAAAAGGTTTGGATACCAAAAGCTTTTTATTTAAAGATATCGTACTAAGAGTTAGTGGATGGCGGCACAGAATCAGTCAAGGAATTAAAAGACTTTTGCCAGTTGTTTTTGTCCTGACTGGCCATCCCATTAATGTTTTGAAGCATATACTCCGGGCGAGGAGGGTATTAGATGAAGATTGTTGAATCATGGACTCAAGTAGATAGAGCAGTGCGGTATCTTCTCATATCAGCAGGTTGTATATACTTGCGGGGTATAATCGATAGGTATTTGTTAAACAAAATTTTCACTCCTCTTTTTATTCATTAGGATCTGCCCGAATCATTTATATGTTGTCCATTTCAGGACTATGACTATTATTATTAATGCTTATATCTCTATGAAAGACATTAATTAAAAAGGACCATGGAAACCTAGCTAGGCCGATTTTAACCCCGGAGAAAATCCCATGTGGGAAATACTTGAGCTATTGAAGAGTATTGTGACAAGAACGTTCAGAAGATCAACGCGAAATTGAAATGAAGCAAGTGTTATTTTCATAAGTCCAAGAAAATTAATTTTTAAAATGCCCTTGGATCGACGGTCTCCCTGGCTGAAGGGAGTTTTCCTTCGATTTTTAACATCATGCCTCTCGAAGAACTCTCTCAGGGCCTCTTCGACCACCTGGCTTTGAGCGTACATGCCGCTTTTGGTTTGTGCGGTATAAACCTTCAGGGCTTTTGCCACGGGTTCAGATAGTGTCAATGTGGTCTTGGGCATAAATATTGATTATTAAGCTTTAAGTCTATACATGTCACGGTACCTTGGTACTTTGATAGCAAAAGCTTCTTATTCAATGGCATCCTATCAGATTTAGATTCATAAAAGGAGGATTCAAAAAATGAGAAATGAAAATGTAGCGAAGGCGAAAGCTGATACTAAGAAAACAATGTCTGATATAGGGAACAAGATGGCACATGCAAAAGCTGATGTAAATGCTGATGTGGAGAAAGCGAAGGCTAAATTTGGACATGGTGATGAGCTAGTAAAGAAGGCGGCTTATGCAAAAGCCGACATAAAGGCCGATGCTGAGAAGGCGAAGGCTGATGTCGAGAATAAGATGGCACATGCAAAAGCTGATGCTGGAAAGGCGAAAGCTGACATAGGAAAAAAGATCGCCGATGCACAGAAATAGACAATGGTGAGTATAATAAATCATCAATATTTTGGAGTGAACAGAAATGGCGGACTTGCTCTATTTGGCGATAGTGTTCTTTGTAATAGCTCTGATACTTGGAGTGTTGGGAGTACGTGGTGCCGGCATATCGATGGAAATCGCCAAATGGCTGGTAATAGTATTCATCATTCTGGCGGTATTATCGCTAATATTGGGAGGCTCATTCCACTTCATGTTATTACAGCTTGGAGTTTAGGATTGCATATTATTTGCCCCTAAACACATTATGGATAATGCTTAGGGGCAACAGATGTGAATCATAGCGATCACATGAGAAAAGGAGGTTTGAAATGAAAAAGATATTAGTGGCCATGCTTATTCTCACAATGATGCTGCTGGCTCTAGGCACAGCAGATGATGTAACTAAATCGACAACCACTTCGACTAGCACGACTCCTGGCCTCGATGTTACTAAATCAACCACAACTGAGACTCAGACGCCTCCTTCCACCGAGCCTACAAGTACGACAAAATCAACAACTACAACTAGCACGACACCTGGCTTCGAGCCAACCCTTGCTGTAGCCGGGCTCCTGGTAGTGGCCTTCATAGTTCTGAGGAGAAGACGCTAGGAACCATCTTAAGTTTTTATCCTGAGATGCAGACAATAACCGGTTAAGGCGGGAAGAATTATGGTAAAAAAGCTTATAAAAATGTTGTTCATGCTGGGAATGATTGTACCCATCATCTTGGTCCTGGCGAGAACGATGCACTGCCGCATCAATGGAAAATAATCTGATCTTTTAGCTTCCGGCCCCAAAACGCAAATAAGATAGCTAATGCGGTGAAAAAGACCCAAATTCATTAGATAAATTGATAAATTGAGGTGATCATTTTGAAGAAAGAAGAATTTGTGCAGCTGATCGAAGGTTGCAGGCTTCCTGAGAGCTTTGATCAACATCTTTTGGATAATGCTTCCGAGATGTTCAGCAAATGGGGGATGACCACACATATGGACGAGAAGGAGCACCTTTTCGAGAGGTCTGGACTTGTTTCTAAACCCGGAGACAGTGATGCCCTAAAGAAGGAAAAAGAGGCGCTGCGTTGTGTGTGCGAGAAGGTGATGGATGCTAGGCTGAACAGGAAAGACGCAGCAGATCTCATCAAGAACTTCAATAAGATCAAAGATCCGGGATTTGAGTGGGTCGAGAGATAGATCCGCCCCAATAATTTTATAAAATTGCATTCATTATCATGACCGAGTGCCTCGCGAAAAATTGTCACTGGCAAGAAGGAGGTTCCGTACATATCTTGCGTCAAAAGAAGCACAGAAAAGCCGCGAGCGGATTTGATTTGCGCAAATATTTTTTACTAGTTCAATGCAACTGCTATTAGTGCAACTGTAATATTTTTCGGCAATGTATTTAACCTTGAAGTGAAGAACCATATCTATGGCCGAGGAAAGTTATAGGGAATTTATGTGTCAGCTTGTATATCCTGGGTGTGATTTTGCGGTACGTGCTAAGACTGATGATGAAGTCATTGAGCTTGCACGTATGCATCAGGAAATGGCTCATGGCGTGAAGGAGATATCTCCTGATCTGGAAAAGAAAATCAGGGAAAACATTAAACCCGTCTCTGTAGAACCGATTAGACCTGCTGACCCGAGGGTAGCAAGGAAGAGTTCTCTTCTGGACACCTGCTACACAAGCTCATCTGGGAAGAAGTAGAGGCTTGATAACCACTTTTTTAGAGGAACAAAAGGCTTGGGGTATTTCAGGCTGGTTTTATCCTTTTTGCCAGAAAACCAGGCGATCGATCTTCACTGACCAGCACCATCCGAGCTTCTTGACCTAAGAAGTATGGCAACCTGGCCATTTGCCTTCAGAACAGCGGTTGAACCAACTCTGAGCGTTCTCTTATCATCTAAAACTTGGAAAATATTCCTATTTCAATGGGTGATTTTATTTCGGATAGTTCACTGACATATGTCTCGATATGGCAAAAGCCTGCAAGTTAACATGCCTTACGAAGTTATGGCCTGCGAAGATGATGCTCGCACGGGGGCTGGGGATGATGATGCCGGTTGTTAGTCCAACTTCTCTGCTTTAATGAGGCCATTATTTTTCAGTCATGGAAATGCTGAACGTGTAGCTATCGAAAGAAACGACTTTCTTTTGCCTAATCAAGCAGAAAATTCCCAAAAAATTTTACAAACAGGCGCATTTCTCAAGTTCATTACACAATGTTAAGATAAAGGAGTAATGCAATTATATAGTTGGCTTTTAGGTTTGATCATATGTCAATGCCTGAGCGGATGGTGCTATTAGAAATGGCGCAAACACCTATATTGGGGCTAAGATATCATTCTAAGTCTAATAACATTTACCTTTCATCAGAGTAAAAAAGGCTGTGGTAAGTTATGGTAGCTGATCCAAACAAGTGGTTCCTGAAGTTTTCACCTAACGGAGAGGGGCGTCCCTGGGGAGATGGTACTTACATGGCCAAGAGGATAGGTAATTCCAAGCCTTGGGATGAAAACTGCAAGGTTATGCCAATGATTGGCGGATATGAGGCCATGTCTGCGATGAGGGACTCCCTAGAAGCGGCAATTGCTCAGGCCAAACAAGGCAAGAAAGGGCACGTATATATCGCGGATTGGCGGCTTAATCCCTTGAGAGATCTGTCAGAAGATAATCCTTGGATTATCCAAAATCGCCCATGGAATGAGAGCGATTTCGCAAAAAAGGATCAGACCGCACTTGGATTTATCCTGCGTCTAATGCAGGCCGGGATCAATGTCAGGATACTATTGTGGTTGCCGATAAATGCGTCTATATTTGCAGGTCTCGGCCAACATATGAACGATCACGTTTACATAGCCGAAGTTGTAAGCAAGGAATGCGAAAGGCTGAGCAAGAATGATCCCAGCGCCAAAGATCGCGGCATAGTAGCTCTGGATATGAGGGTGGCATCTCCCATAACTTCTACCCACCACCAAAAGATGATGTTAATTCGCGTGGGCGATGTAAACGTAGCTTATTGCGGCGGGGTAGATCTAGCCTTCACCAGAAGAGACACACCAGACGCGTCACATCCCTACATATATGATCCAAATGCGACGTTAGACGATCTGCTCGTTCTTATGGAATCTAATCCGCCTCAATTCTTAGGGGGAGACTGGCAATCAGGGAAGAACGTCCCTCAGGTTTTCGATGTCCAAGACAAGACTCATCGCTGGCCGAAAAGCTCAGACACAATTTATGATGCATTAAGAGGCGTATCGGAGCCTTCGCGCCCGGAGCCTGATCTTCCAAAAGAAGTCTATGGAGATGATCATCAAATCTGGCACGATCAGCATCTCAGACTTCAGGGACCAATCATAAAGACTCTAGAGGAGCAGTTCTGTGAAAGATGGCAAGACGCGGGAAACGTGTATGAGTCTGGATTCTGGGGCAGTTTACACATTAAAAATAATCAGGTTATCTTCAGCTCAAAAACTGCCATTAAGGATGGTGACATAAAGAGATTGGATGAGCCAAAGGAAGTTGATCTTGTACCAGGGGGTTCATCTCTGGTACAAATGTGGCGTACGATTCCCTTGCGTATGGAGCGCAAGAGACCTCCGTTTATAAGAGGGGAGTTTACAATAATGGCGGGAATAGCTAATGCATGTCAGGCAGCGAACGAATTGATCTTGATCTTCGATCAATACTTCTTTAGCAGGCCCCTTGCCAGACTGCTTAACCACCAGATCAAGAATGACAAGAAAAAAAGGCTTTGCGTTATTTTAGTGCTTCCACCCTATGCCGATGATCATCCAAATGAAACGCACCATGCGAGGAAGCTGGCCCTTAACGATTTAACTGCCGGCCTAATGCTAGGTTCTGGTAAATTCGAGCGCATAGGTGTATATGACCTATGGCACCCGTCCCGAATTCCAGGTGGCATTTACTGCCATGCGAAAGCTCAGCTGTATGATCGCAGTCTGTTTGTATGCGGTTCTGCAAACCTGAACCGCAGATCCTTCACCTGTGATACCGAACTCGATTGTGCTGTCTTAGATGAGGAGTTAGTCTTAAAGCATTATCGCAGGCTTTGGCATGTCCTCTTTCCGGACATTGCCTGGCCAAGCCAGATCAATTTCAACGATCTAAATGGCGGATGGGGATTGCAATTCTTCGATGCCTTTGAGAACGCAGTCAAAACACAGAGCTCGTACTTAATACCTGATCCCTGGTGGAATGCCGATAAACAGATAAGGCCTGTTAATGTCGATGGCAAAACCAAAGCTGCGGTAGAAACTAGGCCACCCAGGCTACCCGCCGACCCTGTCGAGGCGAGGAAGAACCCAAGCACGTGGACTGGTGTCGCACGAGAACAAGATTACGAGGAGGATTATCTGCAGGACGCAAGGGGCACTCTAAACAACCCTCAGCTAGAAAAAGAAGATATCTTGTCATCAGGCAAAAATTATGTAGCAAAGATCGAAGACAGTCTCTTCGAACCCAGCTCTCTAAATACAAAAATAGAATCAGAAATCTGCGCAAAATCCAACAGCATCTTTGGAGATCCAGAGGTCCCCGGGCGATTGGACGAGATAGTATTCCTAATTGAAAACTGTGGTCAAGGAGATAAATGGCCTTGGAGGTTGCCATGAACTCATTCGACTTCATCGCTTGTATCTCTAAAGGATTCGCTAGTTGTCTTTCCAGCCTACCGAAGAGAGACCGAACACTCCAGAGGCGTTCTCAGCTTTCTCGGCTTCCCTCTCCGATTTGGTTACCAACCAGATGCAGATGCGGATTTCTCATCAGTAACTAATGTTTTTGGCGTCGATAGTAAGCGATATAAGGGCATAGGAATAGAGCATGGCAGGTCTTGGAAGCACTATTCTAGGGAATCCGACGGATGCCGCCAGCAGCACCTTAGCCTTTTTTGGCAGCCAAAGGTTAGCCAAAAGAATAATAAGTGCGAGCCTACGAAGGAAAATACAGTGAATAGAAAGATTGCACTAGCATTTGTGCTAATGATTGCAATTGCCATCTCACTCTCGTACGCAGCAAGCAGATTCCCGGTCTTGCCCTTCGACCTGAAGTCCTATCAGGAGCTGCAAGAGCAAGCGAGTCCGCTGTTCGATAGTCTAATGAAAGGGGTTAGCGCCCTTGGCGAACTACCGATTGCTATGGCGCTGACCGTCATCGCTGTGGCGACCTTTGCATTACGGCGCCAATGGCTAGAGGCGATCTTTATGCTTGCGACAACCAGCAACGTATTGCTGGCTTTTGCATTGAAGGAAATCGTCCGTAGAACCCGTCCATTCCCAGTAACTGAGAATGCCACTGGACTCATTCAAAGTATCAACCAATACAGTTATCCAAGCGGGCATGTCCTATTTTTTGTCGTCTTTTTTGGATTCTTTGCCTATCTCGCGTGGATATATTTTGCTGGACGTGAACGTGTGATCATTATCGCTATTTGCGGTGCGCTGATCGTTCTAATCGGACCGTCACGTGTATTTCTTGGCGAACATTGGGCGAGCGATGTTTTAGGTAGCTATATCATCGGCGCGATATGGCTATTCGTTCTGATTCTTGCATATCAATGGGCGATACGTCGTAAATATCATGATCCTGAAGTCAATCCCCGCTTTCGAGGTGGCTGAGAAAAGTTATAGGGAATTTATGTGTAAACTTGTATATCCTGGGTGCGATTTTGCGGTACGTGCTAAGACTGATCTGGAAAATAAAATCAAGGCAGAGATTAGACCCGTATCGTCAGACGGGCACCAGTTTTGAGTAATTGGTTGCCCTGTCTCTTTTTGATTCCGGATAAGAAGCTCATGATCGAGTTCCTTGAGAGCAAGATCCTCTGTAGAGTTATTCACTAGTTTTGATGCTACGCTTCTCGAAGAATTCTATTAATGCTTCTTCGACTACCTGGCTTTGAGCATGCAAACTGTTTTTGAACTGTGCAGTATAGACCTTCAGGGTTTGGGCCACCGCTTTGGATAGTGTTATTGTAGTTCTAGGCATAATACTCTATTTGAGGTTGTATGCATATATATCTTATGGTATCATGATATTTAAGATCTAAAATCTTTGAATTTAAAGACACCGTAAAGAGAGCAGAGGGTGCTTTAGGATAAGAGATCCATGCCCATGCCAGGCCCCTTTTTTGGCCGTCGGTTAGGATGAGGTACATGTAGTTTTGAGTCCACACTTTAATTTATTGATATCTATATACATGTAGCTTATGAAACTTTAATGCTTTGATGCCAAAAGCTTTTTATTTAAAAACATTGCAATTCGCATAAGTTACTGTACTCTCCAACTTTTTCATAGCTTTATATTTATAGCTATATTTTCTTTTACCATTAAAATTAATTCTTGATACAAAATAGATTTATTTATAAAAGTATTTTACTATGTCATGATCAAATTAGTTAAGATTCCATTACAGTTAGAGCCATTTCTAAAAGAATTTAAAGATTTATTCACCATACCGAGCTATAATTCTTTCTGTGATATGATTTCAGCACTGAGCGTATGTGATAAATCTAAGACCATCGCACACCTTAGTGATGCTATGGCAAAGGATCGAGAATGTACGAAATCACGCTCTTCCTATAATTGGTTCTTTAGTGATGCAATCTGGGATGAGAACGAAGTAGCTCAGCGCAGTGCGGATCTATTTATAGAAGCTCTTCAGTTAAGTGCAAGCGACAAAATATTATTAATTATAGACGATACATATAATGAAAAGGAAGGGAAATGTACTGATGGCGTGGGCAAGTTTTACGATCATTGCAAAGATGACTATATTATGGGTAACAACTTTGTTACCTCAGTCCTCCAATCTAGAGGTATATTTATACCACATAAAGCAAAAATGTATACTAAAGAGATAGACAGCAGTGAAGATTTCATGACTAAAATAGAAATCGCTTATAAAGATATCATCGAGCCCTTAAAAATACCAAAAGGCTTGAGTCTTTATGTTGTTTTCGACAGCTGGTGGTTTTCTGCTGATTTTATAACTAAATGCCTGAACTTAGGTCATCAAGTCGTTTGTGAAATTAAGTCTAATAAAAAGGTATGGATAAATAAGGATATGTCCTTTCAGGTCAGGGACTTGGCAAATCAGATTGACGAAATTTATTATAGAAGAACTACAGTCCAAGTTCGCGGCAAGAAGAAGGTATATTATGCAATCGAAAAAGAAGTCATCTTAGATAAGATTGGCAAAGTAAAGCTAGTCATCTCAAAGAAAAAGAAAAATGGTGACGCCAACTACTTTATTAGCACCAATTGTTCACTATCTTTGGTAGAAATCCTTTCTATTTATGAGGATAGGTGGGATATTGAGACTGCTCATAGAGAGTCAAATCAAAAATTGGGATTCAAGGATTATCAATTAAGAGGAAAACGATCAATTGAAAGATTTATTCAGATGGTTTTCTCAGTCTGGACAGCTATCGTTTTATATGAACTCAAAAACCCACCAGTGGAAAGAAATCAACAAAATAGAACGATTGGAGATATGATAGATAGTATAAAGGCTCAAGCATTCATTGATGCCTTTATATATGTATTACAATACTTTAATTTGCCAGTTCCTGATAGTGGTTTACTCTATCTAATCAAAGAACAGGGATATAAGATATGACTTGATATAGAATGGAGATTATAAATTGGTGAGAAACTTGGAGAGTACAGATAAGTTATATACACTTAAACCTCCCATTAATGGGGGGCATCCCAGTTGCGAACGCTATCAACTAAGGATATTGATGAATTTGCATCTCGTCACGGAGTAATCCGAGGGTGTGTTGAAAATTTTCTAGATTGCGTGGGGCAGGCTGGCACCGAGGATGGTGATCTGCTCAGCCTGTACTACGATGCCCGTCTTTATAGCTTGGATATCTTGACTGTAGAGGCTATTGAAGCAGGCATACGGTTCGCTTATGCCAACGAGGCTGCGAGCGATGGAGCACAAACTATCGATAAGATGATCTTATCCCCTCTTCCTGCAGGACCTTATTCTTTATGGCCTAGGCGACAGATATGATCTAGCCATCCTTCAAACCGCCATATTTTAATTTGGCCAGCCTGCTAGAGGCGATCAGCATAAATTCTATCAGTACCTCAGTATCGCCCCTAAATTCCCGATGCTCTCCAGGAAAGCGTCGTCCTCTACCAAAACTACCTCAGTTCCCATATTTTCTGCCAGCTCGTAGAGGTTCTCCAGGCTAAGTGCAGCTGCCTCACTGCCACAGGTTGGGCACTTCTCTCCACTCGAATCAATGTGATAGCAGCTTTTACAGATCATTCCAGGCAGGGCAAATCCCTTTGTGATCAAAAGGCAGTTCACTCTTCCCTCCAACAGGGCATTTCTGACTTCGATCAGACCATAGGCCGCAGGATGTCCACGTAGCACGGCTTCTTTTAGCTTTTCAGCTAGCACCTTTTCTCTGGACCGCTCATCCTCATCGGCACGATCCTTTCCCTGCCTCGCCAGGTCTCTTGAGGGGGCTTCCATGGATGTGTCCACCGCCCCCAGGACCTTATCCTTCAGAGCAGGAGGCATCATCTCTATTAGTTGGCCCTTGGCCTCACCTGGCCCGGCCACTACCAGGCCGCGCATCCTGGACAGATCTTCATTCTTCTGCAGATCTTCTATAAGCTGGGTGAAGAATGAATGGATCTGCCCTCTCCTGAGGCGGTTGTAGCGCATCTGGCTCCAACCTCCCTTCTTGTGCTTATTCATGAGGTCTATTGAGGCCTTCTCATTCTCCTCCAGCAGGTCAGACTTCACCAGGAAGAGCCGGGCCTCCTGAGAGTCGATGAGCAAAAGCCCGTAGTCCTGGTACTCTTCTCTCAGCTTTGCCAGGGGGAGTAGGAATGGTGAGCTATCCCAAACAACCAGCGGCTCTGGCTCCATGCTCACTCTGTAGATCTGCAGGAAGCCATTAGGGGCCGAGGCAAAGATGACCCTGCCACGCTCGCCTTTCACTGCAGGGGCTGACAAGGCGTGCTCGACCATACCAAGCGTCTCTTCAAAGGCCACCAACCGGTCTTTGGGCAGGGCTTTCTGGATGGCACTCAGCCTCGATGCCACGAAGGATTGGTCGCTATCCCTACCGGTAGCTCTAAAATAAACTGTCAGGAAGGTATCAAGTTCATCTTTTTCTTCTGCCAGGGCGTGCAGGTCGATATCGGTGAGGGATGTTACTCGGGGACTTTCTTTTAAGGCCTCTTTACCCACCTGGCCCTGGGCATGCATGCTGCCTTTGGTTTGTACGGTGAAAACCTTCTGAGTTTTGGCCACCGGTTCGGATAAGGTCGATGTAGTTTTTTGCATCACTCTATATTAAAGAGTCTTTGTATTTATAGACTTACGTATCTTGAAATTTAGATACCAAAATCTTTTTATGTAATAACATCCTATTAGATTTAGATTCATATAAGGAGGAATCAAAAAATGGCAAATGATAGGGCAGAGAAAGCGAAAGCTGATACTAAGAAAGCAATGTCTGACATAGGGAACAAGACGGCACATGCAAAAGCCGATGCTGAAAAGGCGAACTAACCTAGGGAAAAAAGATGGCTGATGTACGGAAATAAACAATAAATAATTCAGGCAGATTGATATCCTTTTCGCTATTTGCCTGTCCATCTCCTTATAACTTTGAATGCGTTTAGAAAGTCTAAGAAGCCGGTTTAAGCAATAGCAGGTGTTAAAATGAAATATAGCAAAATTTTGCTGTTAATGACAGCACTCTCATGCCTTGCACTTCAGGCATATGCACAGAATCCTGATCAGGGGCTAACGAGTATGGAGAATTGGCTCAATCAGCCAGACAACTACTTCCCCTGGTACAGCTCCTCTGGTGGTTCATTCTACAGCCAACCATATAGCGGTACCACGTTCTCGCCCTTCACAGAGTATTATACATCCTCTGGTACGCCTGTAGTAGGCGGTATAATCAGCAATCCTACAACGTTTAATATAGCGCAGAGAACGCCATCCACGATATACTACGGCAACGGCCAAGCATTGCCATACTCCCAGTATGTATCCACAGTGCCATCCAAGACCAATGACCTCTGGATCCAGGGAGCAACAAACTGGACACAGTATGTAGTAAGCCCGGTCGGAACCTGGCTGCAGCTGGTCGCCAATGCGCCAGTTGGAGGGCCTGCGGGCTTCTATGAGATGATCCAGACCGACACAACCAGTTCGAAGTATAGCACCTATCAGTTCAACCCAGGTTATAATACAATGAATTTCTATGCCGATCAGGTTGGAAGACATATGCTCTACTTTGTGGTGAACAACCAGCCCAGCAATGTGGTCGTTGTGGACGTGTTTGCTCAGGCACAACCAGGGTCAGCCGTGCCATCAACAAGCCCAGCAGTGCCTTATGGGGGACAAATATCGACCGGATCCCCACAATATAACCCCCAGCAAACACCTGGACTAGCTTCTGGAGACGTGCCGGTGACCATCAAGTCCAATGGAATGCGGGGCTACGATGTTTACTTAGACGAGGTTTACATAGGCAAAGAAACCTCTGGAGATGGAAGCTTCAGCTTTAGCGTTAAAGGAAACATGTACCATGACATAAGGGTTTTCGACGGCCAGTTCAACTACCCCAAGAGAATATACTTCCAGAGTGGGGTGTCAAAGATAATCAACGTCGAGCCCGGAACAGCCGTGTACAGTTAACGGCTTTCCTCTCTTTTTTATCATATTTTTTCAGATATCAAGCCTTGAAAGCTTTATGTGCCAGGCAGTATTAGGCCACATTTATTCTCAAGTCGATTCCAGACGGTGCATCAATCTCCGGGTCGACAGGAACAAAAGCTTTCTGATACCATTTTAATGATGTGGTACGAACTTTGTTCTGCTATGTACATACGCGGTTTTCTGAAGCTCTTTGACTACATGAACAGCTTCGACATTATATTTAATATATGCTTCGCCGTTCACCTCATCCATATGGATCAGTTTATAATCCTCCAGGTTCTTTAGTATCTTCAAAATCTGTTCCTCAGAAAGTCCATCCGTCTTGGAATATTTTATAACTTCAGATTCGGTACTCTGGGAATAGGGATCTTCCTCACTTCCCATGCTCCACATATCTATGATTCGGCCAAAGACCTTTTTCTCCAACACATCCAGGTCTTTCTCGGTAAAAACATTGTTGCTCATTTCGAGTCTCCCTCCTATGGACACGAATCTCTCTGTTCCCTTAGTTGATAACGCTTTCCTTACGTTTGGCAATCTCATCGTGGGGAGTTCGACTGAACTAAATGCGATCGAGCTAAAAATTTCCATCAAAGCCTTTAAAGTCTACCTTTTGAAATGCCTTCTTCGAGCCAAGGTCATAAAATCCCTAGAAGCTTATCGGTCATGGTGATAAGCTAGCGCGATGGGAGGATCGAGTGGATGATCACACTAGGACGAAACAGGAAGTAGTAAGGCTCATCTTGACAGATCTGGAGATGGAAGAGAGTATCAGTGTCACAACCCTCCGACTTTGCAGGTGTGAACATACAAGATAACTGATCTCCTGGAAACGGTAATTAACGCAGGAGCACCAAAATCAGCCTAAACATAGTGTTTCATTGTACTATCATTTTCGCGTTATATCCTAGATTTTAAAGTCGTGCTTCTCGAAGAACTCTATTAATGCCTCTTCCACCACCTGGCTTTGAGCCCGCAAGCTCCTTTTGAACTGTACACTGTAAACCTTCAGCATTTCGGCTACCGGTCCAGATAGTGTCAATGTAATTTTGGGCATTATACATTAACTTACTAGGCTCTTAGTTCATATAGATTATGGTACTTCAAGATTTAGATACCAAAAGCTTTTTATTTAAAGACATAATATCAAAAGTTAGAACCTCAAAAGGAGGAATCAAAAAATGATAAATAAAAATGTGGATAAGACGAAGGCCAATTTAGGGAAGGTTAAGGCTAATGCACTGAAATAGTCTCAAAATTATAAGTCAGATTCAGACCGCTACTATCCTTAAAACTTTGAATGCTTTTAGAAAGTCTAAGAAGCCGGTTTAAGCAATAGCAGGTGTTAAAATGAAATTTAGCAAAATTTTGCTGTGTATGACGGTGCTTGTCTGCCTTACCTTTCAGGCATATGCACAGAATTCTGATCCGGGGCTAACAGGTATGGAGAATTGGCTCAATCAGCCAGACAACTACTTCCCCTGGTACAGCTCCTCTGGTGGTTCCTTCTACAGCCAACCATATAGCGGTACCACGTTCTCGCCCTTCACAGAGTATTATACATCCTCTGGTACGCCTGTAGTAGGCGGTATAATCAGCAATCCTACAACGTTTAATATAGCGCAGAGAACGCCATCAAGGATATACTACGGCAACGGCCAAGCTTTGCCATACTCCCAGTATGTATCCACAGTGCCATCCAAGACCAATGACCTCTGGATCCAGGGAGCAACAAACTGGACACAGTATGTGGTATGTCCAGTCGGAACCTGGCTGCAGCTGGTCGCCAATGCGCCAGTTGGAGGGCCTGCGGGCTTCTATGAGATGATCCAGACCGACACAACCAGTTCGAAGTATAGCACCTATCAGTTCAACCCAGGTTATAATACAATGAATTTCTATGCCGACCAGGTTGGAAGACACATGCTCTACTTTGTGGTGAACAACCAGCCCAGCAACGTGGTCATAGTGGATGTGTTCGCTCAGGCTCAGCCTGGATCAACGACGCCTTGAATACATGTCTTAGAGAAAATGCATAACCACCAGCCAAACCCAAAATAAAAAATTTCCAAGATTGATGGTAGGTATATTTCGGTCATCGAACCTCGCTACTATCAATCTCACATATTTCTGTTAGGCAATACCATGCTGCATGACATTATGCTATAGTGTTATCTTTAATTGCTCTAGTGCCTGCAATATTGGGGTATGTGATGTTAGCATATCGATGGATATCTCAGCAGGTAATAACATTAAACTATAGTTAATCATTGAGCTTATTGCCCTATAGATACATTTAATAATTAATGCGTGAAAATACATAGGCATGGGTAGAAAACCTATAATAATTAGGCATATATCAAAGATAGACCTTGATAAATTATATAAAAAAGAGACTGATCTAAGGATTAAGGAACGGTTATTGGCAATAATACATTTATATGAAGGGAAAAACGTATATGAGGTAGCTGATATTTTAAAAAGGGGCGAGAGGACAATAAAATATTGGTTAAGCAGATGGAATAATCATGGCTATAATGGATTGACACCAAAGAATAGAAATGGCAAAAAGCCAAAGATGTCTCTTGATGAATGGGATAGAGTTATTAAAGAAATTGAAGACAAAGGAATGACGATAAAAGACGTATTAAAATATGTAAGGGATACAAGAGGTATAGATTTTTCATATAAATATGGCTGGCGAATTTTAAGAGTAGTGAAAAAAGTTAAGTATGGGAAACCATACATCAGAAATGAAAAGAGGCCTGCAGATGCAGAAAGTTTTTTAAAAAAGGATAAAATCAGTGCTGACCACAGTTACTGATCCTGTTATAGGATTTCTTGATGAAAGCTCTTTACAACAGCGCCCTAATACACGTAGAGTCTTAAACACTCATTTAATAAATTATAAACCTGGAAAGGTTAGATCAAGAACTATTTTTGGATTTATAGCATTAAATGGCAATGATGAGGTTATGGTTTCCAACTCCTCTAAGAAGGAAGCGTTGATGGCATTTGCTCAAAATATAAGAAATAATAATATTATGAGGCCAATTTGTATACTTTTAGATAATGCTAGAATTCATTTGGCCAAGAAATTTAGAAAACTAGCTGAGGAAATCGATATTCACTTAATTTATAATATCCCCTATTCACCAGATTTGAATCCTATAGAATTCGGTTGGAAGGATTTCAAAAGAGAGATCGCCAAATACACTGATTTCGATGAAGCTATTATAGCTAGCCAAGATTGCGCTTTAGAAATATTTTATTCCAAAAAGGATGGATATTCAAAGTCCTGGGTGGAGCGATTTCTTAGTGCAAAAAGCTAGGAGATTAACTATATATGGACGCATATTTTGGATTGAGCTCTTTAGCGGTATACAGTGGGAGCCATTTCAAAAGAATTTGTCCAAAACTGTGAATTGTGCAAGAACCAGATCATCCCTGTGGATCTACCAGATGGTGTGGGTAACGGCATAAATTTCATCGAATTTTTTTACATTACAGGTTTGATTTTAAAAATTCTGCCTGCAGACAGTTAATTATTCGGTTGAACAATATAGATATAGTAATTTTTCTGCATGAGGATATTAACTGGTCTCGGTCATAGCAGAGAATAGTCAGATGAGTCATCAATATAATCATAGCTTTTCGAAATCATAACTGTGGAATGTGGTCTGTAATACGTTTCAGTCCTGTAAATTGCCAGGAGAAGCCCGTAAAACATCGGTCCTACGATCACTCCAACGATTCCCAAAACGAAGATAGGTGCGATAAAGGCCAGCAAAGTTAAGATAGGATGTATCCTAGCAGTCTTCAAGGCCAACTGTGGGCCGATGATGTTGGAGGGTACCAATGTGATGACTATTGCTCCAAAAACCAGAATAACGATGCCCATTTGAAAGTCCTTGATCAGGAAATAATAGACAGCCATGGGCACGTATACCAACGGAGGGCCCGGAAAGGGAATCAGGGCGAGGACGGACACTAGTGTTCCCCAAACCAGGGGATAGGGTATGCCCAGCAAGTAGAATCCGAGGGCTGCCAGACTACCAGAAATTATTGCAGTAGTGAAGTAGACAGTAAAAAGGGTTGTGTATATGCTGTCCAGCTCCTGGAGAAAACAGCGGAATTTCACTCTTTTAGTCTCGGGCATCAGTTCGACAGCACGATCTAAGACATGTCTGCCGTCAATGAGCATGTAGTACGTGAAGATTACCGCTATTAGGGACTCAGCAAATAATATAGGCAAGCTGGAAACAAAACCGGATAGCTGCACTTCTATATTAGGAATCATCCAGTAGGCAATGGCAGAGGGAATATCGCCTACTCCCTTCACATATACGACCAAAGGCGCCGGAAGACTGCTATTCATCCAGAGAATAAAGTGATTCGAAATGCTGGAAAGCCTGATGGCTGACAGAGCTCCTGACTTCTGTATGTTCGATATCTCGATCAAAAGGACGTCAGATAGTCCGATGAGCACTGCCAGTATTACTGCAAACACTACCATCAAGGAAAAAAAAGATGAGAGCCCCTCATGCCTGGTGAGCCGGAAAATACCTCTATATACGGGTTTAAGTAGATAGATCAGAACTATGCTCAAAGGGACAGCAGAAAGGAAATCCTTTGACATATATATAGTGAAGATGAAAACCATCAGGATGCTAATATCAACGACGATATCAAACCGACGGCCGATCTCCATAGAATTAAATATGGCTCGAAGATGATTAAGCTTTTCTCTCGATTAAGGGAAAGCATTCAGTACCTAAATTCTAAGATACCATAAGATATATAAACAACGACTGGATAGGAGTAGATCAATGCCCAAAACTACACTGACGTTGTCCGAACCTATAGCCAAGACCCTGAAGGTTTACACCGTACTGTCCAAAAGCAGCTTGCATGCTCAAAGCCAGGTAGTCGAAGAAGCATTAATTGAGTTCTTCGGCAGGCATGGCGTTAAAATCGAGGAGTAACAGTTCTCGAAAGAGCCTTGTGCTAACAGGCACCCAGTCATAATTCTGGGAAGGTGATGAAACCATTCCAAAGCCTTATAGCCAAGCTAACTTAATTCCCAGACTCCAGGGTTATCACCCATAATGGAGATATGGTTAAAGGTTCACTCGCCTGAAGCCCACTGAATTGGAGAATAAAGCGAATTTGGACCCGGCCCCCACATAAGCTTCCCGTAATATTCTGCATCTAACTCTGAGGTATTCTATTCAGCATCCACAGCCGGTAAGCCAGCAGCTCTCATGACCTGCCTAATCTCCATTCCTTGAGATCGTCGTTATCCTTTTTAGGGTGCCTGAATATTTCCATCAGTACTCTCAGATATCATTTCGCTGATTCCTGATGTTTTTCCGATAGTTATTAATGGTATAAGGAAAACAAGTGAGCGAGTATCAAAAGATAATGGTGGTAGATATATCGACATCTGAAGAAGACGTTCAGATTCTTGAGGATAGGATTAAGGAATTGATAGAGCGGCTGAGAATATCGGATGAAAAGCTAAAAGAGTCCCAAGAAAAAAAGCTCAAGATATCTGAGGAGAAGGTTAAGGTCTTGAATAATAAAATTGAGCAATTGAATAAGCATATAGATGAACTTGAGGGCGAGCTGGATATCCGCCTTCTCACATCAACGCAAATGCCTACAGAGAAAACCTAATACTACGATATACCGACTTCTTAGGTTTTCAAACTGAATTCATATTTTCTATTATCATTTTTCATTTTTCAAATCCTCATTTTGTGATTCTAAAGGTCTATACTGCGAAGCCGGAAGCTTTTGAGATTGATAGCGAAACTAAAGTCGCTGAGAATTGTGTTAAGTTCCCTCATGGCCGAGCACGTACAATGATAGTGGGCGTAACCGAGGATAAGGTCTGGACTATCTGCGAGTTGATTCGAGGATGCATACAGCCCGATCCTGAGTTCAATGGCCACGTTGTCATTAGCGGTTGGTAGCTGCCTGACTGGGGAGACTCTTGGTTATCACGGCTCCGGAATATGTTCTGCCCCAAAAACCGTGATTCTCTTCTCCAAATTTGGGGCAATAATCTGGAGAAAAGCCGGAGATTCTATGCCTGGACCAATGATATTTTTGGGAAATTAGTTTAGAGAGGAACCTAGAAGTGCTGCTTTGACCGTGCCTCAAGTTCGAGGGATACTTCTTTGAGTGCCTCTTTAGGAAGTTTTATACTACCAAGTTCCACATCCTCATTAGCAGCTCTGAGTTTTTGCGCGAGCTCAAGTATTTTATCTTTTTCGATGAGTGTGAATTTAGTTCCAGCTCCTATGCATATCATTGGCGGATGGTTTGGGTCGGATGTTGCCATTTTTTGATCAGGCCCCCACCGCAGGTCCGGCCGGTCTATCCAATAAACAGTTCCGATCTTTATTTCTCCGATCTTCTTAATATTGAACATTCCTGTATATGCCAATGTTTTTCCTCCACTTTACATTGTTTGGTCTGTCTTCCTAATAATTTTTCCGGCCAAAGTGGCTTCGAGGTTCAATGCTGAATACTATGTGACGCTTATGGAGAAGGCTTGAGGGGAGATGCATTTGTTTTTGAATGGATTAAATCTCATGAGGATTGATCTGGTGAGTAGGAATAGCCTACCTGCCTTGGGTGAATAGCCATGTGACAGGAGCTTCCAAAGCGTGAGGGATGGGCGTGAAGGATGTCTCGGCCAGGTGGCTGAAGGCTTCAAGGGCCCTGAAGAAGGTGGATTAGATCTACGGACAGAGGATTTTGCTGAGATGGCCAAGAAACACTCAAGCGAGGCATTCTATGCGCTAGATGATCCCCCTGGAGGCGGCAGTGTTTTCGGTGCTAGTGGAGATGATGAAGGATACGTATCAAGCCATTGGAGAATAGAAGTTCCAACAGATATTCTAAGCAACGATATGTTCTTGAACTATTACGATTATACTGATGGAAACTTCCATAGGAGCAATAGCACATGCCTCGCAATAATCACTCTCAAAGAATCTCAGGGATTTCGGATTGTATAGATATTCTTCGTGCAAACGGCCTTGGCTATCCCGATAATAGCAGCCGAGATACTTCAGGACTGCCTTGGGCAGCGTCAGATTAGTCAAGAAGTGCTAACTATCTTTTTGGGGGGGGGGCATGAAGCCGAATCCGAAGGACGATTTGCGCCAAAAAGCAGAGGATAGTTTGAATAAGAGAGCCGGTCAGGCCGGTTCCAAAGAAATGGTGGACGGGGATTCTCTGGCGCTGATCAATGAGCTGCAGGTCCACCAGATTGAGCTGAAGATGCAGAACGAGGAGCTCCGGCGGTTGCAGGCAGAACTTGCAGTATCCGAGAGTAAGTATCGGGATCTTTACGAGTTCGCCCCTATCGGCTATTTGACCCTGGATGGTTCCGGTAAGATTCTGGAGGCAAATCTCACAAGCGCATCTCTCCTGGGAACGGAACGGGTATACCTGGTGAACAACCGATTTCAAGCATACTTAGACAAGAACTATACTCAGGAGTTCAATTCCTTTTGCAGTCATGTTTTGGAGTCAGGCGAAAAGCAGGCTGCTGAGTTCGAACTAAATTACACCGTAAGGAACAGGGATGCTCATCATTGGGTGTTAATAGAGGCTCAGGCGATGCAAGGGAACATCTGTCAGGGCTTCCAGATGGCGGTTATCGATATCACAAAACGCAGGCTGATGGAGGAGGAGCTTAGAAAAGCCCGGGACGTGCTGGAGCTCCGGGTCCAGGAGAGGACCGCTGAGCTATCCGATGCCAAAGAGAACCTCGAAGTGACTAATGAAGATCTTCAGGTGGAGATCTCAGAGCATGAGAAGATAGAGAAAGATCTTATGGTCGCAAAGGATATCGCAGAGGCAGCTTTGCATGCAAAATCCGAGTTCTTAGCTGTCATGAGCCATGAGCTTCGCACTCCTCTGAATGGTGTCCTGGGGATGGCCAGCCTGCTGGCTATAGGGGGACTTAGCTCCGAGCAACTTGAATGTGTCGCTGTTATTCAAAGCAGTAGCGAATCTCTTCTGACCGTTATAAATGATATCCTGAACTTCACCAAAATGGAGAGCGAAAAAGTAGGTCTGGAAAAGAAGCCCTTCAATCTGAGAGGAAGTATTAATGATGCGGTGAACCTACTATCTCCTAAGGCCAGGGCGAAGGGCCTGGATATTACTTACTCCATAGATGGAAGCGCCCCTAAGACTATTATAAGCGATCAAAAGAGGCTCCGACAGGTTCTATTGAACCTTTTGGACAACGCCATAAAATTTACTGATAAAGGTAGGATCGATGTTTCGGTGTCAGGCTGCAGTCTTGAGAATGGCCGGGAGAAGATCCTCTTCTCTATCAAAGATACAGGCATCGGCATATTTGAGAACGATATATCGAAGCTTTTCAAGCCTTTCAGCCAGGTGGATATGTCGAATACTCGCAAGTATGGCGGCACTGGTCTTGGCCTAGCTATCTCAAGAGGGCTCGTTGAGTTGATGGGAGGAAAAATCTGGGTGGAATCCGAGGTGGGCAGGAGTTCTACATTCCATTTCACGATAGTCGCTGAGGATCTTCCTGACAGGCTTCCTGATAATTCAGAGCTTGCTATGCAGACGAACATGCCCGAAAATGTTCCTGTGAGGAGCTGCCGAGTTATGTTGGCCGAGGACAACCAGGTCAATCAGGCTGTGACTTTGCGCATGCTCAAAAAGCTGGGATACACGGCAGAGGCTGTAGCGAGCGGCAGGGAGGCAATAGAATCTTTAGAGCGCCAGCACTATGATCTCATACTAATGGATGTACAGATGCCGGATACCGATGGCCTGGAAGCTACTAAAGAGATACGAAAGCTCTGGCCCAACGACGGTCCGAGGATAATTGCTCTTACAGCACATGCCCTCGAAGGGGATAGAGAAAGATGCATCGAAGCAGGCATGGATGATTATATTGCAAAGCCGGTTGCGATAGATGGGCTGGCAGAGGTGCTGAGCAAGTATCAGCCATCCAAGAATCGCCTGTAAACTTTCTTTTTAGTTGAGCATATGAATCAATGGTAAATCTCTAGCGACCATGACCCTCGATGAGCGTTTGCTTTTATTTATATATCCTGAAAATCTCGTCTAATATCGATTAACAATTTATTTTGTGAGGTTATCTATCTCTTCATCCAGCTCCTTGATATGTTTATCCAGAAGCCTAATTTTATTTTGCAAGGCCTTAACCCTATCCTCAGATATCCTTAGCTTTTTTTCCATAGACATCCTTAGTTTTTCATCTGATATTCTGAGTCTATCCTGCAACTCCTTGATCCTCTCTTCAAGAATCTGGACGTTCTCTTCATGTGTCGGCATGTTGCTATCACCATTGTCCCTTGAACTTCTTTAGTTGTTACTCTCTTAAACCATTAATATCTATCTAGAACAGTATGAACTCATATGTATAATTTCTTGCCCTCTAGTTCGGTAAATTAGACGCTTCGCTCCATCCTTTCGCCTCTGCTTGCCATATCCTACGGGATTTTTGCGCCAGGTCATCCTAGGCGCTTCAAGCCCTATGTTTTTATCCATCCTGCTATGAAATCGTTGATCCTAGGGCACTACAGAAAATAATTTTCATGTGTTTATGAAAATAAAAGATAGATCCTTTTGGTCTTGGAGCTGGAGGGAAACGCATAGGTCCCTCCCTAAATCCGTTCAGCTCTTCACTACTTTCAATTACCTTGCTGGCTCTGGATGAGGAGCCGCAGGTTGATAATTCTGTCAAACGCTATTTTTCTAGTTATGGCGTCATTTGCAGTATCGCTCACCACTGATTCGAGTCCGCGTACTGTCGCCATCCTTTCTTCGATCTTTGACATTTTTACCTCTTATATCACGCCGGGAGGGGAGGATACCCTTGCCGTGATCTCCTCATCTCCTTCAGGCAATTCATGCTATTGGGGGATTGATTAATTACTGTTTGCTAGCCATTTCTTCGGCCTTTCTCTTCTCTGCATCAGCCTTTTCATGAGCAATCTCATTCTCTACATTAGCCTTTATGTCAGCATCCGCCTTTGCATGAGCAATCCTATTCTTTACATTAGACTTTGCCTTCTCTGCATTAGCCTTTATGTCGGCCTTCTCATAAGCTACCTTCTTCTCTGCCCCACTATGCCCAAAATTGGCCTTAACCTTCTCTACATCAGCCTTTGCATCAGCCCTTGCATGGGCCATTTTATTCCCTATATCGGACATCCCTTTCTTTGCATCAGCCATTGCCATCTCTACATTTTCATTTATCATTTTTTTAAGTCTCCATTTATTTTTCTAACACTAATACGGCATCTTTAAATATAAAGCTTTTGGTATCAAAGTATCGAAGTACCGTAATCTATATAAACTTAAAGCTTAATAATCAATGTTTATGCTTAAGACGACATTGACATTATCTGAACCAGTGGCAAAAGCCCTGAAGATATATACTGTACAAACCAAAAGCAGCATGCATGCTCAAAGCCTGGTGGTCGAAGAGGCCTTGAGAGAGTTCTTCGAGAGGCGTAGTGTTAAAATCGAAGGATAACTCCTTCACAGGCTAGTCATCCCACAGCTTTCTAGTCTAGTTATCTGTGAGCATGTGCTTTTCATCAGCCAGGGACATTCTCGATCCTGGGGCCTCAATTTTTAAGTTTTTGACTCGAAATGGAATAAAATAAAGCTTCATAGCGCGCTCAGTCGCCATGCGAGCAGCCCCTAACCCCTCTGCGGGGGAAGGCTTTGGAAAACGATAAGCTATAAGGTTGATTGGAATATGATGAATGCTTCCTCATATCCAGAAGAGAATATCCATCTGTGATATAAACAGATGGTGAACTATCCGCTGCAAAGAACGCATAGATGAATTTGGGATTATGGAACGAAAAATAAGGTAAAAGGCTGAGAGAAGCTCTCCACAAGTTGATCATCAGCCCTTCGATCCTTCTTGCGTATAATCGATGCAGCCCACTATGTACTCCCGGCCATCGCTTCCCCTGGTCAGCTTATAATAGGCAGTTTTGTAATAGAGTCCTGTCTTGTTTGGATCTGAATAAATATAGTCTTCCTGACCAACTCCATTCTTCAGGGCTCCCACGACTATTGCCTCTATGAACCTCTTTCCGCTCACATCAGCCCTGTTTGTCTCGTTTGATCCCACCAGCTCAGGGCGGCTGGAGTGGGCCATAACTGTCGCTTTAGTATCAACGACGAAGAGGGCTATATCAGGATTATCTTTGTAGGCGCGGTCGCCAACTGATATATTGATAAAAGCGCTGGAAGTATTCCTCTCAATATCTGCAGAGGTCTTGTTTACAATATCCATGATCTGATGAGCGGACAAATTGCTCCTGCCGTACAGCACCGGCAGGTATCTGTAAAGAACCATCTCGAAATCGCTGACACCACTGGCTTCTTTTCCCTTCTTTGTCTGGATTAAAGCCGCCTGGAACGCCTGCACTGTTGAGTTTGAGGTATTCCTGTCAAACGCATAATAAAGAGGCGTTTCCTTCTCCAGCTCATAGACAATCTCGTAATCACTGGCATTCAGGCCTGATTTATTTGCCAACCACATCCCTACCAGATCGGGATAAGCCCAGGCATCGATAGTTCCGGCCTTCAGCATATCTATAATTTCAGTGGTATTATTCCTCTCCACGAGATTGCCTGGATTTGCTCCGGCTTTTATCACAAGAGGCCCTTCTGCGGAGTCTTTGGTAACGCCTATTTTCAGCGTCCTCAAATCACGGGGGTGAATTGATTTTGATATGTTTCTCATTCAAAGCAAAGAGCACGACCTTTATGGAGCTGATCGGTCCCACCCATTTGAATAATGCCTCTCTCTCGGGAATACGTCCTGTTGAGAAGATGACGGTGCTGTTATCCTGCAGCGCCTTCTGATAGCCCTGATCCCAAGGAAGAAGCTTGATCTCGCTTCTGTTCAAGGTCATATTCATATGCCCAAGCATCTTATCCAGCAGATCTACGGAGATGCCCTGCAGCTTGCCGTCTTCCTGGTAGCTAAATGGGGGGAACTGCTCGGTGATGTAGGCTAGATTTTTAGCTGATGCGGCCTGGTTTGTGGCCACAGCGGATGGAATAAGCAGCGAAAGTAGAACGATGCATAAAATAGCTTCTGGCTTCATTAAATCACTCAGGAGGTTAAAGGATTGATTCTATAAACGTTTTCTGTTTGGGGATTTTATCAAATTATCTTTACTGCTGGCCTTATATTCCTTGAGACTAAATCAAAGCCTGATTTCCAGCTTTCATTAGTAAGGATACCTTTTCCGTGAGAGTACTGTTACATACAGTGGATTTGGGTATATTTTGTAGACTCATCCCAAACATATGAATGGATGAGTTTTATACACTTAGGTACTTTTTGCTGAAAAGTATTTATACGGATAAGGTGTGGAAGGCATTAAGGTGTGGATAGAGAAGCAGAGCAAGAGCTAATACTTTCACGCCGCTCATGGAATAGATATCTTAACTCCTTGAAGTATAAAGGTAAGAGCTATGTCAGATGCAGATCTGCCCCAAGAAGAAGCCGATAATCTAATTTCAATGCCCAAGGAGAGGATCAATGATGAATTAAGTTATTTTCCTGGCGGGGGCAATTCATTAAATTTGTCTTTGGTCTCCAACGACCACCAGGAACTCTTCCTTCTTGATATTTATAGAGGCAGAATAGACTTATCAAAAATTAAATATCAAAATCGAGGGAGGCAAATAGTTGTTCTTCTAAGACTTGACTTAAATGGAAGCCCTCATCGAAATCCAGATGACGAAGAAATCGCCTGTCCACATCTCCATATCTATAAAGAAGGATGTGGGACTAAATGGGCCTATCCCCTTCCTAGCAAATTCTCAAATCCGTCGGATTCATGGCAAACACTCCATGAGTTCATGGAGTACTGCAATATAGTAAAACCTCCAAAAATCCAGAGGGGAATGGAATGATTGGCGAAATACAGGCGTTAATTGATGAATATATTAATTGGCTGAAATCTAAGAGTGTTCTTCGCCAAATAGATGATTGGGTCGAAATCACAACTCCTTACTTAGATAGGCATAATGATTATCTACAAATATATATAACCAAGAGTAAAGACGGAGAGTACATCCTCACTGATGACGGCTATATTATAGAAGACTTAAAGCAGTCTGGATGCAGTTTGGAGAGTCCTAAAAGAACTGCTTTACTCCATACCACATTAAATGGATTTGGTGTGAGGCTAGGGAGAGGAGATGCTTTAGAAGTTAAAGCCTCTCATAATAATTTCTCTCTACGCAAGCACAACCTTATTCAAGCAATGCTGGCTGTAAATGACCTTTTTTATTTATCCGAATCAAATATAGCTAGTATATTTAAAGAAGATGTCATTGCTTGGTTAGATATGAATAATATCCGATATACGCCAGATGTGAAGTTTACTGGGGTAAGTGGATACGATCATCAATTTGATTTTGTTATACCTGCAAGTAGATTGCATAACGAACCTGAACGTATTTTGCGAACTATAAATAGGCCAAATAGGGGAATCGCCTCTAATTTCATCTTTTCTTGGCTCGATACGAGAGAAGTTCGACCACCTAATTCAAGGGCTTATGCTATTATTAATGATGCTGAAGGAGTGCCGCCTACTGTTATTGAATCGTTCGATGTTTATCAAATAAGATCAGTTCTTTGGGGACACCGTCAGGATGTTTTAGAAGAGCTCTCTGCATAACAACTAAGGCTTTATATTTGAGAAACGTGTCTTTATAAAGAAATACTTAATAATGTGACATTTTTGTCGTGTATTACATACCACACTAATGCAACACCATTAGTTGGCACCTTATTTACTGCAGTAACACTCACTCTTGCTTACTCGTTCCTCTCTCCCCCCGTCAGTGCCTCAAACCCCGTCACCACATCCAGCAGCTCTTCCGATATCGCCTCCTGCCGTCGCCTGTGAAATTGAACTGTAAGCTCATTCAGATGCTCTCCGATATTTCTCTCTGCCATTTGCATAGCCATCAGCCTGCTGGCATTCTCACTTGCGAGCGATTCAACGAAGGCACGGTAACGCGAGAAGAAAAGGTACTGCCTCACCAGAGACGAAAAAGTTCATTTGCATCCATTGTGAATGTTGACAAGGATCGAGATGGCCACTTTTTTTGTGAAAGACTTTTGAGCCAGTCCATATCCAGATGACCTTCTGCATTGGGCCTTCTCCCCAAGGCAGAGCCGGGCAGGTCGCCTCCGAAAGAAGCAATGCCCTCATCTAGGATCAGGCTGATTCTGTCATCCGGGTGCCCGGCGTGGAGATGATCTCGCCCTCTAGGCCCAGACGCGACAGGAATCCCCAGCTGTCTTAGAAGCTGAGGTTGAGTTTATCTTCAAGGGCTATTTCAAGATAACGATTGCCTGGCTTCATGTACACGTGCAGCCTTGGGATAAATGGAAAGGTGGCTTTCCATAAGATGAGTTAGTAGTTGGTCGAGCTGTAACCGACGTTAAGCGCAAATCTGTGATCTTCCAGTTAGAATTAGGAAATGATAGAGATGCAATAGGAGCGCCTATGACCGAGCTGATAGACCAACACATTCATTTATATAACTATTTTGCATAATATTGGATCATGCGTTTCGATGTAGTGGTCAGAAGAGACGAGGATGGCTATTACATTGCCATTGTTCCCGAACTACCTGGCTGTCACACTCAGTCCAAGAGCCTTGACGAGCTGATGAGCCGGATTAGAGAGGCTATTTTGCTTTATCTGGAAACAGAAGGTTGCAGCACAGCAACCAGCTTCGTAGGAGTGCAGGTCGTTGAAGTTTAGACCTGTTGAACCGAGATTGTGATAAAGGCTCTTGCCAAGATCGGCTTTCAGCCTGCCAGGCAGCGAGGCAGCCACATCATTATGAAACACCCCGATAGCAGGAGTACAGTAATCCCTGTGCATCAGGGGGAAGAACTCGGACGGGGAATTCTGATGGAGATAATGAGCGATGTTGGACTGGCGGGCGGTGTCTTCTATACTACATCCATCCAGAGACATACCTTTAAATTTATACGTATCCCATTCCTAAGTGTGAAGACAAGAACTAAGGCAATTTATAAAGGCGGTGTCCTCCGGCCAATGGGAAAGCTGGATCTGAAAGAGGGCGAAGAGGTGGACATAGAAATAAGGAGTGCAGTCAAGAGAACATATGGAATGTTCAAGGTAGATCCTGAAACTGCCAAAGAGATCGCTGAAAGCGAAGATCTATCCTATCTGGACGCATAGATGCTAAGCATACCTCAAGGTACCAGGATATTCATAGACTCGAATATCTTCATCTACCATTTCCTTGGTCAATCAGAACCTTGCAGATCCCTCTTGGAGATGGCCGAAGAACTTGAGATTCGAGCCTATGCATCAACAGTGGTTCTGGCTGAGGTATTGCATAAGCTGATGATCACTGAAGCGGCCGAGAAGTTTGGAGTCAAGCCCCATGATGCTGTTCGCTTTCTCAAGAAACGTCCGGAGCTGATATCCGAGTTGAATAAATGTGAGGCGGCAGTTGGGGAAATACCGGATTACAACATCGAGATCCTGCCAATTGAAAGAGAAGCGATATTCGAAAGTGGAGAATTAAGAAAGAAGCACAATCTTTTGACGAATGATTCCTTGAATCTCTATGCAATGAGGGCTAATAAACTGAAGTATATTGCCACGAATGATTCTGATTTTGACAGAGTCGAATGGATCACTGTCTGGAAGCCAGAACGGATTGATTACCACTAATTAGAGCAAGATAAGGTTGACGGCAAAGAATAGATAAATAATAGTATTATGATATTGATATTCATCTCAAATCTTCGACATTCGGCCCAGCCTGCTTTAGAATCGCTTTCAATGTTCCTTTCTTCAACTCACTGTGCAGAGGAACCGCGAAGACCGCTCGTCCTTTTGCATAGCAACATGGCTTCCAGACTGCCGCCTGATGATGAATCCTTTTTGGACCAAGATTTTGATCAACTTCGTTCCGGAGAGGAGAGGCAGCCTAGCAGACATCGGCGAGCTCTACCTTAAAGACCTCGGCTTTCCCACGATTCAGGCTTTCCAGATCTTCTCGCAGCACCTCCAGGATCAGCCCGATGGCCTCTTTTATGTTCTCCAGGGCTTCTGACTTTGTCTCGCCCTGGCTGATTGCCCCCGGAAGTTCCACGCAGCGGGCAGTGAATCCGCCCTCCTCCTGAGGTTCCAAGATGACTGTGTATTTCATTGGAAGATTGTAGTTCCGCTAGAATTTATAAATAATCCTGGTGCTTCTTACTGGAATTTAAAAACTTACGCTCCCATGCATCAGTATTGGTGCAAACGCAGCTAACGAACAACGCTTATATGCTTTAATGCTCATTAAATGTGTATTGAATGCTACATCATGAACCTCAATCTAGGTGCGCCATACGAGGCAGCCATAAAGCGCATTATTGAGAAAGGCTATGCAGGAAGCCAGAACGAGGTAATCCGTCAGTCCATCCTTGCCTACGAGAGGATAATCGAGGAAGAAGAGCAGTCCCTGGTGCACAAGGCGGTCGAGATAGAGATGGAAGATATCTAGTCCGGTAAGACCAAAACCTATTCTTTCGAGGACGTAAAGAAGATCGCCAAGGGTTAGCCCCCGCTTTGACGAGCCAGGAAGAAACCAACTTTCTCTAACACTCTGATCGCCTCGCCTGCGGTCACTCTTGGAAGCTTATCCGTCATACTGTGATTTCCAGCGAGGTTAAGCTGATAGATTCGGGCTGAGGAATCTCTTCACCGCTTTCCAGCCGATCCTCTACATGAAGGTGTATGGCATCCCTGATATTCTCAAGGGCTTCTTCATAGGTGTCGCCCTGAACATAGCACCCCTGGAGTTCAGGAGAGAAGGCGAAGTATCCTTCTTTGTCCTTCTCGATCACCACTGAGAAACGGAAGACTCTTGCCTTGCTGCTTACAAGCTCTTTTGATAGATTTGTCTCAATTTGATAAACTCACCCTTTGCTCTCATCGCCCGTCAGCGCCTCAAACCCCGTCACCACATCCAGCAGCTCTTCCGATATCGCCTCCTGGCGCCGCCTATGAAATTGAACTGTAAGCTCATTCAGATGCTCTCCGATATTTCTCTCTGCCATCTGCATAGCCATCAGCCTGCTGGCATTCTCGCTTGCGAGCGATTCAACGAAAGCTCGGTAAAGCGAAAAGAAAAGGTACTGCCTCATAAGAGATGAAAAAAGCTTATCTGCATCCATCGAGAACGTGGGCAGGGATCGAGATGGCCACTTTTTCTGCGAAAGGCTTTTGAGCCAGTTCAAATCCAGAGGAAATAGATAGCTCATCTGAGGAGCGAAGGATGCTCCGGAGGTCGGCCTATTATAAAAAAGGATTATCTGATTTATCCCTCTTCGTAGCCGCCATTCCTCAATATTGATGAGCACATCAGTCATGACTTGGGTGATCCCCATGGTTTTTTCGAAAAAAGATAAATGTGTCTCTACACGCAAGCCCTCACTCTCTAACAGAGAGACAACACGCTCGCCTACTGCCAGAGCTATTCGCTCTTTGTTATCTATCTCGTTTATCTTACTGATAGCGTAGCCTGCGATCTGCTCGTTGAACCTTCCTGCAAGCCCCTGATCTGAGCCGAAGACAACGACCCCAAGCCGCTTCTCTTCCTCAGCTGGCCTCATAGCCAGAAATGCCTCAGGGTTATTTAGCATTACTACCTGAAGGCCCATCTCTATCGTCTTATTGTACTCCATCAGCGATTCTGCAGCTTGGCCGTACTCACGGATGTTGGCAGCAGAGATCATCTTCATTATTTTTACGACCGACTGCAGCTCGCTGGCATTTTTAATCTTTGACTTCAGCCTTTCCAGCTCTTCCATCCTCTTCACTCTCGCTTTTGAGGGCATCTTTGGACATATTTCGGACCCCTAAAAATCCGATAAGACTATAATGTTTCCTCCAGCTTTTTTGCCTTACGCCTTCCATGCCTTAGTCTCAGGTTCATTCATCGTTCTTCACATGAAAAACATCAATAGAACAGGGTGAATGGGTCACGGCACCCCTCCTTCAAATCTCTCCACTATGTATCACTCTTAGAAATGGAGAAGATTATATCCATGGCCAAGCAATAGAATGCTGATATGTTCTGCGAGTATATTCAAGCGGCGATGTCCAAAGCAATCTATGAGGTCATTGAGGATGAGGAGCCTTACTATGGCGAGGTCCCTGAACTGAAAGGTGTCTGGGCAACGGGAAAGACCCCTGAGGAATGCCATGAGAACCTGCGAATGGCCATCGAGGATTGGATAGCTTTAAGCTTGCGGTTTAACCTGCCCATACCAGCAATTGAAGGCTGCAAGATAGAAGTGCCTGCCGAGGCTTGATGCCATTTGTCCAGACTGACACCGGTCTCCTGGAATGAGCTAGTTAAGCGGCTAAAATTGCTTGGTTTCGAGGGCCCTTTCACAGGCAGAGGCCCTCATCCCATCATGTTGAGAGGGACGACCAGGGTGATGATTCCCAATCCTCATAGAGGGGATATAAGCGCTGATCTAATTATGAAGATTTTGAGGCAGGGTGAGATCAGCCGGGAGGAATGGCTTTCAGCATAAGGTAGTTCGCGCTAACGTAAATCATTGATCGCTCTTGATAACTTCTCTGGACATATTCAGAATCAGCTCACGGTCCTCAGGGCTGAGCTTCTGGGCAGATTCAATGCGCTTATGTACCTCTGGGAGCCGCACTGGAAAGGCTTTTCTGATCTTATCCTTTGCGAGCGTAATCTTATCGAGAGGAACCTCATCCAGGACGCCTGATGTCACTGCCAGGAGGATTGCGATCTGCTCAGGTGCTGGTATTGGATCATACCTCGGCTGCTTCAGGACCTCACGGATACGCTTCCCCCTTTCGAGTATTCTTCTCGTCTCCTCGTCTAGCCTTGTGCCGAATCTGACAAAGGTTTCCAGCTCTTCGAACTGCGAGTAAGTCAGGCGCAGGTCGCCTGCAGCCTCACGGTAGGCTGGAAGCTGGCTCTTACCGCCTACACGTGAGACTGACTTGCCCACATCCACAGCGGGCAGAACGCCTTCCTCGTAAAGCTGCGGGGAGAGATAGATCTGGCCATCGGTGATCGAAATGAGGTTCGTCGGAATGTATGCAGAGATATCCTGGGCCTCAGTTTCGATAATCGGCAAAGCAGTAAGAGAGCCGCCCTTGAGAAGGTGCGTGGACCGTTCTAAAAGACGGGAATGGATATAGAATATATCTCCTGGGTATGCTTCTCTTCCAGGCGGCCTCCTTAGCAGAAGCGAGAGTTCCCTATAGGAGCGTGCATGTCGGGTTAAATCATCGTATACTATCAAAACATCCTGCCCCTTTTCCATGAAGTACTCGGCTACTGTGGTAGCGGCATAGGGGGCAGCGAAGTTCAGGCCTGGCGGGTCCTCAGCGGAAGCGACGACAACAACGCTGTTTTTCATGGCGTCGTGCGTTTTCAGGTCTGCAATCACCCTTGCAACTGACGCCCTTTGCTGTCCGATCGCACAGTAGACACAAACAACACCTTTGTCGCTCTGGTTGATTATGGCATCAAGGGCGATGGATGTCTTTCCTGTCTGGCGGTCGCCCAATATCAGCTCCCTCTGGCCTCTGCCGACTGGGATCATGGCATCCACAACAAGGATTCCCGTCTGGAGAGGAACATTTACAGGCGCACGGTCCATGATGCCCGGAGCCACCCTTTCTATTGGCCGTCTTTCCGATGTTCGAAGGGGCTGGCCTTCATCAAGTGGCCTTCCCATAGCGTCCACCACCCGTCCGAGAAGCTCCTCGCCCACAGGTACATCCATCACCCTTCCTGTCCGGCGAACCTCCTGTCCGGCTTTGATCTTCTCGCTCGGGTCGAGCATTATAACTGAGACCTCATCAGGGTCCAAGTTGAAGGCTATTCCCAGCTCATTGTTTGGGAAGATTATGATCTCGTCAGACCTCACTTGAGGCAGGCCTTTGATGCGGACGATCCCGCTTCCAACGAAGGATATAGATCCGACTTCTTCAAGCAACAGCCGAGGCTGGTAGCTCTCTAGCGAACGGTCGAGCGCTGAGAATGTGCCCTTTAAAGATTCACCTATCTCTTTGTTCTCCATCTCAAAGCCTCATCTAGCCTGCCTTTTCAGCCTCAACCTTTTGATCAAGCTCCTGTGACAGATTGTTCTCAAGATCATCGAGGTAGCTCGCAATACTCCATGCGATCTTTATATCATTCGAGCGCAGCTCAATCCCTGATATCAGATTTGGATCAATTTCGTACTGTAATTTCACGTCAGAACCAGACTGACGCCGCAAAATTTCTTGAATTCTATTTTTCAAGTCATCTGGAATTTGAAATGTGCTTTTTACAGTAATCGTTTGCTCCCCTTTCTGCTTCAGCTTTTCATAAAAGTTTTTTAACTTATCCTTATCGTATTCATCCACGTTTTCCAGGCGCTTCAGGAAGGTCTCTATTACCTGGCGTTCAAGTTCTTCATCGGCCAGATCTCTAATGGCACGGCGGGAGACTGCATACACTTCTTTGCCTGCCTGAGCGGTGACATCAGCGAGAAATGCGTCCTTCTGACGCAGGAATGCCTCGTACCAATCTTCTTTGGTTTTAGCAACATCTTCACGTGCTTTTTTGATTAGATCAGCTTGAAACGCCTGCACCTCCTCTGTGGCTTTGGCAATCATTGCATCATGCATCCCTGCCATCTCTTGCTTCATTTTGCGATAAGATGCCTCCTCCTGCTCAGCCTCCTTTTTCTTATCCTCTGCCTCTTTTAACCGGTCGGCTATCTTCTGCTCCCGCTCATTCATGGCTTTGATAATCGGCCTGTAGAGGAAGTGCCTCAGCAGGAAGACCAGAACTAAGAAGTTAATGATCTGTGCGATTGTTGTGAAATAATCGATGAGCACGCCGTCCTCCTACTTTGCCACATAGCTCCAGAAAGGATTAGCGAATATTAGAATTATTGATATCACGAAGCAATAAATTGCAATGGACTCCACCATTGCGAGACCTACGAATAATGTCCGTGTTATTGTGTTAGCCTCATCAGGCTGCTGTGCAATGGCTGCAAGAGCACGAGAAAGCGCCCAGCCTTCGCCAATCGCAGGCCCGATGGAGCCTATAGCCATGGTCACTCCGGCGGCGATTATTGAAGCCATGCCAATAGTATCTACGGTAGCCATATCAAGTTACTCCTTTAGATTCTTTACCGGTTTCTCTTCTTTCTTCGTTTGAGCTTGCCGAAACAATATAAACAGTTGCCAGCACCCCAAAGATGTATGCCTGTACCTGGCCGATCAAGAGGCCCAGCAATTCCAGCAGCACCGGCAGGAATAGCGGCGCAATGGAAAGCAGAATGGCGATGAGCATGCTCTCGCTCATCATATTGCCGAACAGCCTCACAGCCATTGCCAGCGTGCGTGAGATCTCCCCAATAATGTTGAACGGCAGCATCAATGGCGTGGGCTCAACATAGTGCTTTAGGTAGCTGATTACGCCTTGCTGTGCAATTCCATAAATCGGAACAGCAAAGAAGACACAGATCGCTAGTGCGGCGGTTGTGGAAAGGGATCCTGTTGGCGTCCTATACCCGGGCACGATGTCGAGCAGATTGGCGATTGAGATGAACAGGAACAAGGTCCCCGAAAAGGGCAGATATCTATCCGGGTCCATCTGGGCGATCTCTCTTATCTGGCTCTTCATGTAGCCGATTATTATCTCTATGAGGCTCTGCATACGGGGGATAGGAGGTTCAACGGATAATCGTCGTGTAGACAGCCATGCTAGAATTACGAGCAGTGCCATCACAGCCCAGGTGAAGATGATTGTCTCATTGATGTTGACAAAACCCCACTGCCAGAACACGACCTCATCAGGGCTTATCTCAACCATTCGATCTGCCCTCCAGAGCCAAGCTCTTGATCAATATGACCTTTGCAAGTATAAAGCCCACGAGGCCTGAGATCAATGCCTCAAGGCCGCTTCCCAGGATCAGATAAAATCCCAGAATGCATATTGCCGATCTGCCCAGAAAGCTGCCCAGAGACAGAAGCGCAGGCTGCTTGGAGCTGGAAAGACGCCTCAATGTAAGCCATAGTCCGTAGAAGTAGAAAAGCCCGAGGGCGGCACCGAAAGCTAAGCTGAGAGCTAGCATCAAAGGCTCAATCATTGTCATCACTTCCTATTTTGCTTTGCTCTCTGCTGACCCAGTACCAAGCATTGATGCAGCCGATCGCGAGACCAATGGATAAAAATGTGAGCGTCCAGGATATCTGCCCCGGATAGTGGATATCCAGCCAGACTCCTATGGCGACGCCAATCAGTGTTGGGATTGCTACAGACCATCCGATAACTCCTATCGTTCCGAGCCCGAACCATAGGCCCTTGTCTTTGGTGCTTCGGGCCTTCACTTTTCGAGCCTCCTTCTCGCCTATTCTCTCGACGAAGTCATCGTTGTCTTTATCCATTGGTTCCACCATATCCCACCATTAGGCGATATTCTACCGTTAGTCCATATTCTACCGTTAGTCCATATTCTACCGTTAGTCCATATTCTACCGTTAGTCCATATTCTACCGTTAGTCCATATTCTACCGTTAGTCCATATTCCGTCATTTAGCTACGTTTCCCGCCTGGTCGTGCCCATCGTTTAGCCATGTTCAGTCATCTTCATGAAACGCTTGGCAAAATCGATCTCCAATTTAGCAAGGATAGAGCGTGTTTTCCTCTCGCTTTCATTGATGTTCCTGAACTCCCGCTCAACGGTCTGCTTCAGCATTCCCAAGTCCTTGCTGAGCACTGCGTTTCTTGTGGAGACTCTGACCTCGTTTTCGCATTTGACAAGGATCCCCTCATCAATTGCAAGAAACTCTTCACCCTCCGCCGATTGGAAATTGAGAATTCCAGGCACAAGTGCAGCCACGAAATCGACATGTTTTGGAAGTATGCCGAATGAGCCGTTCTCTGCCTCGGCAACCACTTTTGTTACCTCTTTATCGACGAGGACCTTCATGGGTAGAAAAACTCTGAGTCTCATTTCTTCGCCTCATCGATGTTTCCTATCATGTAAAGCGACCTCTCCGGGTAGTCCGAGAATTCATCGCTTAAGATACGCTCACAGCCATTTAGAGCATCTTCAAGCTTGACCATTCTGCCCTTATGCCCTGTGAACTGCTCAGTTACGAAAAAGGGCTGTGTCAAAAACCTCTCCAGCCTGCGTGCCCTGTTCACCGTCTTCTGGTCATCTGAGGATAGCTCTTCAATCCCGAGCATTGCTATGATATCCTTCAGCTCTTCATAATCTGCAAGGGTCTTGCGGATCATTTGGGCTACTCTGTAGTGCTTCTCTCCAACGATGTGCGGGCTGAGCATTTTGGAGCGCGACTGGAGTGGATCAATTGATGGATACAGCCCCTGGCTGGACATCCTCCGCGAGAGCACAACAGAGGCCGAAAGGTGGCCGAATGTATGCACTACCGCAGGGTCCGTAAAATCATCCGCTGGGACATATACAGCCTGGACAGATGTGATAGCCCCCGTCTTAGTGCTGCAGATTCTCTCCTCAAGCTCCCCAAGCTCAGTTGCCAAAGTAGGTTGATATCCTACCTTTGATGGCAAACGGCCCATGAGCCCCGATACCTCAGATCCCGCCTGGATGAACCTGAAGATATTATCGATCAGAAGAAGCACATCCTGTCTGACATCGTCTCTGAAGTACTCTGCCATAGTTAACGCAGAGTGGCCGACGCGAAATCTGGCTCCCGCTGGCTCATTCATCTGGCCGAACACCATAATGGCTTTATCCAGGACGCCGACTTCATTTATCTCGCGGTAAAGCTCCTCTCCCTCTCTGCAGCGTTCGCCGATTCCACAGAAGATGCTGATGCCTTCGTATCTGCCGGCCATGTTGTGGATCAGCTCCATTATCAGGACTGTCTTTCCGACACCGGCGCCGCCGAAAAGCCCTGCCTTTCCGCCGCGCTCGAGCGGAGATAGGACGTCTATTGCCTTGATTCCGGTCTCGAAAATCTCTGATGTAGTTGTTTGCTCGGATAAGGGCACAGTCTTCTGGTGTATTGATCTGAGATCCTTTACCTCAACCTTTCCTTTATGATCTATCGGCATGCCGAACACATCAAAAACTCTGCCCAGCAGCTTTTCCCCCACCGGCACCTTCAGAGGCTGGCCAGTATCGATTATCGCAGTGCCTCTGGCCAGCCCCTGCACTGGCGTTAGGGCGATACCGCGTACTTTTTCAGGGCTGAGGTGGATCAGCACCTCTATCATTATCCTCTCGCCTACACTAAGGATGTTGTTTATCTCCGGCAGATATTTCGGAAATCGAGCATCGATTACACTGCCCCTGACTGAAACCACTTCTCCTTGGTTTAGCTGGCTCAAACCTCTGGTCTCCCTTACTAACTCTCGCTTTTTTGTATATATTATTTCAGTAGTTAATCGCTTAAATCAATGTGTCATGCAGATCAATCGCCTTGAACTTAATAGATTTTGCTTGCGAGATTGTTCGTTAGATTATAATACTCTGGATGTAGATATTGTTACTGTAAAGAACGGAGTTTTACGTGGAGCAGATAAGATGAGGAGAGTTGAAGGAAAGGTGGCCATAGTAACTGGATCTACTTATGGAATTGGTGAAGCAATCGCCAAGATCCTTGCAAAGGAAGGCGCCATCTCCATAATCACGGGCAGGTCTCAGGACGAGGGAAGAAAATGCGTCGATGAGATAGAGAGTAGTGGCGGCAAGGCAGAGTACTATCCTTTGGACGTTACAGATGAGTACAGGGTAAAGGAGGTCGCCACCTCAGTCTATGACAAATACGGCAGGATAGATGTTCTTGTGAATAACGCAGGCATCTCTGGGCCGAATAAGCCGACGCATGAGTATACGAGGGCCGAATGGGAGAAGGTCTTCGAGGTAAACGTTACAGGCACGTTCCTATGCACCAAATATGTTGTGCCTTATATGATCGGGCAGAAGAGCGGCAACATTGTCTATATCTCCTCCATCTACGGCATAGTCGGGGCGCCGGATGTCCCCGCATATCATGCAACAAAGGCGGCAGATCGCGTCATGGCAAAGATAGATGCGCTGCTGTATGCCAAGTACAATATCCGCGTCAACTCTGTGCACCCTGGTTTCATCTGGACGCCGATGGTGGAAAACTTCCTCAAAGAGCAGTCGGTGAAGTATGGGATGAGCATTGATGATCTTAAGAAGGAGCTGGACGCAAGGCATCCGATAGGCCATATAGGCGAGCCGAACGACATAGCATATGGAGTCCTCTACTTGGTATCTGATGAGGCAAAGTTTGTGACTGGAAGCGAGCTAGTAATTGATGGCGGCTACACTACAACTTGATCTTCTTTCCCCTATCATTTTTCTCGATACTCTGAACTTGTTGTATAAGCTTGGGCTTTCCTCAAAGTCCTGATATTGTATCTACTTTAGGGATAGATCGGTTATTGATCGTGGCTTAATGCGATGGCATCTTGAAAGCCCCATTGCGAACTAGCAGTGTATTCGATATAATAAATGAGACTATAGGGTTTTTAGAGCCAGAGTTTCATGCATATTGAGATCCTGCGGATATGTCTATAAACAGGTACTATATGTTAATCAAGGAGTGAAGACACCCTAGGATCGAATTAGGCGTCGATAGCGGAGATCCAAGTATGAATAAGGATAGCGAAAATTGGCAAGGGTACGAATGGACTGCACTCTCTGTCACTACAATAGGCACCCTTCTCGCTTCTATCCAGGGCTCAGCCCTGCTCATTGCGTTACCTGAGATCTTGACCCATTTGGATACTGATTTCATAACCATAATGTGGGTGATCCTGAGCTTCATGCTCATCACCACGGCCCTTGTACCTGTGGTTGGACGTTTAGCTGACATGTTCGGCCGCAAGAACCTATACAACTTGGGCTTTGCAATCTTCACGCTGGGATCTCTTCTCTGCGCCTTTTCTCAACCCCAGTTCCACGGCAGGGATCTTGTAATCTATCGCATTATCCAAGGCATTGGCGGCGCTATGCTCTTCACAAATGGTGCAGCCATAGTAACAGATGCTTTCCGAAAAGGCAGGATTGGACTGGGGCTAGGCGTGAACCAGATCGCGTTAGCAGCAGGCTTCCTGCTTGGACCAGTCATAGGCGGGATCTTGACTGCCATATCCTGGCAATGGGTTTTTCTGATCAACGTTCCTCTGGGTATCTTTGGCACTGTCTGGGGCTTCCTTAAGCTGCGAGAACCAGTCAGCCTGGCTGCAAACCAACGCTTCGATTGGATGGGCAGCCTCACCTTTACACTCGGCCTGGGATCGCTATTGCTGGCAGTTACATTAATTGCCTTCCCGTTGATTGGTATAAGCTACGTCTATGCTTTATCTATTTGCGCTATTTTAGGCTTGACTGCATTCTTTATCGTGGAAAGGCGTGTAAGCCAACCCATGCTGGACTTTAAGCTTTTCCAGGACAAGTTATTCGCCTATTCTTGCGCAGCCAATGCTCTAAATGGCCTTGCGAGGGGCGCAGTGCTGTTTATCCTGATCTTCTTCCTCCAGGGACCTTATGGCCTTGATCCACTATGGGCAGGAATAATGATGGCCCCCTTCGGAGCGGCCTTCATGCTTGTAGGACCCGTTTCAGGGCATCTCTCGGATAGATATGGCTCAAGGGGGTTGGCTACGGCAGGGCTATTAGTATCCGCTTTAGGATTGGCTGGCCTGAGCACAGTTGTCAGCACTACATCTTACTGGATTCTAGCTGTGTTCATGGCGCTGATGGGCGGCGGTTCAGGACTTTTCGCTTCTCCCAATATGAACGCTATCATGTCTTCAGTCCAGCCGGGACAGAGGGGTATGGCGGCCGGCACCAACGCAATGCTAATGAACACTGGACAGATGCTCAGCATAGCCATAGCTTTTCCTTTGGTGCTCAGCCGAATACCATTGGATATTATGTTTCATGTCTTTCTTTACGGCGGGGGCATGAGCAGCACGCCGCAAGCCCTAGCAGACTTCGAGATGGGTACTCATGAGGCATTTTTGGTATCATTCGCTGTAACTTTGATTGCATCCGCAGAA
>CAWDLW010000035.1:0-9410 GCA_963803145.1 Methanotrichaceae archaeon | reverse complement strand
GGCTGTTGCTATGAATTCCAGGGTTGTGAGCCGTGCCATAGCCAGGAAGATTATAATGAACTATGTGCGGAAACATACGGCAGTAGTTGTGGGAATGCGGGAGACGCAAGTTGCTAGTCCAGGACCCGACTCACCAAAGAAGAAGTAAGTGTGGACTAGACATGACGATCATGTCGCCTGGAGAGTGCCCATAAGACTGAAAACCACTCCAGGCCTTTTTTGGCAACAGGCAATGATAAATTGTGGGGCTCCTGTAGACCTAGGAGATTTCCAAAGTGATACTTTCCAACAAGGAGCTCTAATAGGGCAGAAGTTTCATGGAAAAGAGCTGTTATGGTATGCTTGATCTGTCCTTCGCAATCCTGCAGGTCAATCGCAGCTAATTATTGGTGCAATCTATGTATGGGAAATTATTCTATAAATCAGATATTACTAGTAACGCTTCTTTACTATAGTGAGGGAAATTTATTTATTCTTAATATATCTTACATAAAAAACGTTTAGAGTACGGGAGCTCAGAGGATCATTAGGCTTGTAGGAGGGGATAACTTGAATTCTGAGGCCGTTTTAGCCGTGCTTCCTAGCAACAAAGAGGATGCAAAGTCCTTGAAGGAAATAGCGCAGGCAATAGGACTCGATATAACTTCGTATGTAGATTGGATCAGGGCAGAGAGAAGATTAGCCAGCTCTTTGAGGGCTCTGATTAAATGGGGCTGGGTTGCCTGCGACAGGAGACAGTGTGATGGCGGGCATAAGTTCTGGTATAATGTATACTGGAGAATTGAGCTTGCTAACCAGGTAGAAGAATATGAAGTTATAATAGATCCCACCAGCTGATCGAGTTTACTACAGAATGGCAAAGGCTGCCTCCAACTCGATCTGCTTTAGGGATTGGTTTCATAATAAAATATGGCGGCCAATTAAGATCACGGTATCAGGGCAGAAATATGGCAGACGCTCCAATGGATAAAAAGCCAAAAATGGTTAAACTAACAATACAGGCTATATCGACCGACCAATGTATCTAACTGATCCTCTAGATGAGTTTGCTATTACGGCTACCCTAATAGGTTTGCTCTTAGGAGGGTATTTTGTCTATAAAACTTATCAGCAAGATAAATATGAGAATGTCGAAGTTTCAACAGGCCCGTACAGAAGTATTAGTCGCTTGAAGTTCATTATCCTATTTGGCATCGTTTTATTATATCCGCTAATTATGAAAGTATTATTCGGAGTATCACATCCTATTCCTGGTTTGTCCAATTCATTCGTGCCTGATCTCATAGGTCTCATAGGATCGGGCCTTATCTGGATATCAATTTGTGCAGCTATTATGATATATTTTGCTGGACTAACAAACATCTATAGAAGGCACAAGTAGCTAATTTGCATTGTAAATATATTCGATATCAATGCTGCTATCGCCATTACCATCGATATTAGCTGCAGCACCATAGTAGCGCTCAATCGATAAAAAAAGAATCGATTGCTAGCCTGAAGTCTAGCAATCTATGCCTGAGCAGGCGGGTTGCTCATTCTCAGGCACTGGGTTCTCATGGAATTTGATTGTCTTATCGGCCTCGAACTGTCCGGAGAACATTTCATGGGCCTTTACGTCCTTGTAGAATATCTTATGCCACTTGGCATCTGTGCCCCATGTACCGTTGAATGTACTCTTTGTCTCAATTCCAATCAAATGAGACGGGTTATTTCCCATGAGTTCAGCTACTTTGTCCTGATCTCTTCCAGCATTCTTGAGGTCCTTTATTAGGCCTTCTGGTGTAGTTGTAGCCGAGTATGATGAGTCTGGGCCATATCCTGAGTAGTAATCCGGATAATATGGGCAATATGGTGCCATTGAATCACAGGGCTTCTTAGGATTGTAGGGTGTTGTCGAGGCAAAATACCCTGTCTCATCCTTCTCCATCTGAGTTACTGAGAACGTCTCCTGGATATCAGCGCCCATTCCGCCGTAGAACGCCTTGGAATTCAGATACTTTCCACCTGTCAGAGGTGTTGTCCCCGAGTAAGTTAACTTAGTGTTCTCGAATAAATTCAAAGCTGCCTTGTTTCCGCCGTTAACCGATGATATATTCCTCTGGAGCTTATCGGCATCCTGAGAATAGGCATGCTCCTGATTAAGCTCTATGTCTCCATCACCGGCCATTGTGTTATAATATTCAAGAGCTATTTTCTTATCTACTATCGATGTGCTCACATCGACAACGCCTGTTCCCGATACCTTCTGGTCTTCACAGAACTGCTCAAATTGTGTCGGTGGCACAAGCGGTGCTGTTGCAGAAACAGTGCCGCAACTGGCCATTAGCGCTACTACTAAAAGCGCCACTATCGCTACTCCCTTCATTTCTAATTCACCCCTTATACTCCATAGAGTATATGCACAAATAATATCGAGAGGTTATTAAACATATCGAATGCTAGAATTTATAATCGCCACCCGATATAATTGCATGTGGATGTAAACAATTCGCATTCAGTAATGAACCAAATGAGTTAAATTATTTCAAAAGCATTTAATCAATCCCTACAATGAAGAATATTGTCAAAAATATCAAGCAAAAGATACACCAGGTAAAAAGAGTAGTTTATGTTAATCTCGTATTGCCGGAAGGATCCACAGATGAAATTATTACAGCCACTTGTGCGACTTTCTTAAATAATCATTTTAATCATATCAAAAATTTTTTGTTTAACTGCCCATCAACAGAAACCAGCTAACTAGAAATAAGGCAGTAATATTCAGTTTTCAATTATTTAACATATGCCATATTCAAGGCTCTATTCTATCCCTTCTTAGTTGATCCAAGGCGGCGCGAGTCAGCCTTATCTCTGCCATCTGGACTGCACCCATGGCCTCCACCATCTTCGTTATTATATCGACCACAGTCTGACCTAGTCTTTCTTCACTACTAGTCAAGAGCAAGGACATCGCGCATTCCATATTGTAAGCGTTCAAGCCAGCGTACATGAAATGTACCATAAGGTCCTCTAAACCGCCCTCTATCCATGGGCCGGTTAATTCAGGCCAGATCACTCTAGACCTTATATTTGTAAGGCTCTTTATCTCGACTGTGAATTGAATAATCCCTTCGGACATCAAAGCTCCTTGCTTACCGAACATTTTTCGTCGAACTTCACAATATCAATTATGTGCCCCATCTCTCTTGAATATTCCCTTTGAATCCACGTTGCTTTTATGGTGACATTGGAAACGCCAATCAGATTGTATTCGATAAAGGCAATTTATGAAATCATAGGTCGTATTATGTCGCGACGCAAAAGACGAGATGCTGTTCATCGAGTGGATTGCTCTAAACTTTGTATCATTGGTAAGCCGTCACATTTTCCAGGCATTATGCATATTATGCATATGTAGTCGGCATATATTCGATATGCGATCGATATTTATGGATGAGTGATCATCTACCAGAAATTACATATACTGACGACCCGTAATAGTGTTTTGTCGCATCATGTGCTGATGTACTATGGGCTGATAAGCCGATTAAGCCTTTAGGGCTGTATAGATGCACACTTGTGCGGTTGTGCATTCGGCCATCTTTGTGGTGGCTGGCGAAGTTCAGTCGCCCTATAGCGCCGTGCTGTGTGCACAGGTCTTCGGCATATTGGCGAGGCTGTGATCGAGGAAAAGTAAGGAAAAGTAGCACGCCATCATAGGCGTAGCAGGTTACATCACACAGATCGCCTAGGTCCAGAAGGCTAAGCTTAGATGCGATGCAGGTATATGTTGAGGCTTGAAAGCGGGACATGGCCCCTCATCAAATGATGTTCGGGTCCCTGTGAAAGGGGCGCTGTGTCAAATTCCAGTGCTGTCTCGCTGATGCCTCGCATATCAGGGGGCGAGATAAGGCCATCGCAATGTTAATAGGCTCCTTCGAGGAGGGCGCTGCGACTCAGCGCTTGTCTTGCCTCTATATCATCTGCTATTTTGATATACTACAATAGTTATCTTTCCTTAATTTATGGCTCAGAGCCGTTGCAATCGCTAGAATCTTACGGCTTATAAGCAACGATCAAGATGCGCTCAATATCTATGTCCGATCCTAAGGATCAATTACCCCAAAACTGCCTGCCATCACCCATTCAGCATTCCTGACCGGGCACCGAAAATGTTTGCTCTATTAGCGATTAGATAGACAATGGAAAAGTTAATATCCTAGCACTATGATTAGGTTAGTATACTGAAGTAATCAGGTGACCTAAGATGTGGGATAGAAAATATCCATCCATATTCGATATATTCGAGAGCTTCGCCAAGGGATTTTCGACTAAAGAGAAATCCGGCGAGGACTGGTTTAGGGAGCCATTTGAGGAGATGCTTAAACGGCTCGATGAATCAATACCCTCTGAGTTCAGCGATCTTGTCAAAGAGGAAAAGATGCCATCTGGAACAGTTCGCAGGTATGGCCCGTTCGTCTATGGCTTCAGCTATACTGCAGAGCCAGGACGGGAGCCAATCTTCAGGGAGTTCGGCAATATTCGCCCGTCCTATCGAGGTATAGAGCCAAGCGAGGGACGTGAACCATTAGTGGATGTCATGGATGAAAAGGACAAGTACAAGATCTTCGTTGAGCTACCGGGTGTAGATAAGGGGAATGTCAAGCTGGATGTCGCTGATGATAGCGTTGAAGTGTCTACCAATGATGAAAAGAAGTTCTATAAGATGATCCGTCTTGAATCGACAATAGACCCTGATAGCGCCAAAGCATCCTACAAAAATGGCGTCCTCACCTTAGAACTGGATAAAAAGGCAAAGAGAAAAGGCAAAGACATAAAGATTGATTAAGTCGGGCATATAAGCCCGATGACTATTTTCTTGATTTGTTTTAAAGACATCACTAGAATTCGGCGCCTCTCGTCTATTGTCTTAAGCCGAAAACTATATATCCGCTTATTGTCGTAATGTTTATTGGCAAAAGTCCTTCCTACCTCCTTAATTATCCCATATAAATCTTTGACTTTTGCCGCACCCTCCTTCCAAAATTAAGATAGAGGATCTTCTGGAAGAGACCGATATCTTATAAATAGAGTGCCATACATATTATTCCAACAGGTTGATTTGAAAAGGATGAGCCATACTATTAAGAAGAGGATATCGAATCTATGGAGCGATTAGCAACGGCAGGATGGGATGGGCCGGCATACGTAGGTGAGGGGAAGTACCGCTATTCTAAATGTTCGAGTTGGATCAGACTGTATATCGACATTGAAGATGCTGGCTTCTACGGCGGTGTAACAGGAACTGGCAATGATTTCGAGGTCGTATTTGCGGATGGGAAATGGAAACGATTTTGTACGGAGCCTGCACAGGTTAACGGTGAGCCTATGCTCAAGTTAATAGAGTATTCAACTCTTGATCTCATATGGACGCGTATAGGCAAAGGCGAGCCAGTAGATGCGCGAATAGATAGCATAGATGATATGGCGATCTACCTTGAGGGATGCTTTGAGCACTAACCTACAACCCCTACTACAGTGCTATATCATTCTTTAATATCATCCTCTAGTCCTTGTGAAATGATTAAAATCTATCATCCTTCTATGATTTGGCCAGGATTTTTGTAGATAATCCTTAGTTATTGAAGTAAGGGATTATCAAGGTTTAAATGATAAAGATTAAATTACACCCTGCATTCTAAACCTTACGAGGATCATCATGGATAAGTACGATAGGGTAACGGAACTCGCCCGCAGACGAGGCTTTTTATGGCCTGCGTTCGAACTTTATGGCGGAGCTGCGGGATTTTACGATTATGGCCCACTGGGCGCTCCATTAAAGAGACGCATTGAGGATACATGGAGACAGTTCTTTGTAATTCAAGAGGGCTTTGCAGAGATCGAGGCTCCAACAATAGGCGTTGAAGGTATCTTCCAGGCGTCAGGACATTTAAGCGGCTTCTCAGATCCTTTAACCGGCTGCAAGGAGTGCAAGGAGGTCTACAGGGCAGATCACTTGATCAAGCATTTGGTCGAAGTTCCTGATGCGCTGCCTAATGAAGAGATTTACAAGGTCATCAAGGAGAATGAGATCTTCTGCCCTGAATGCGGCGGAGAGCTAACAGAGGTATATGAGTTCAACCTCATGTTCAAGACTACGATCGGCCCAGGAAACAAGATGTCCGGCTATTTGAGACCTGAGACAGCTCAGGGCATGTTCATCAACTTTCCGAGGCTGCTGCGCTACTTCCGCGATGCTCTTCCCTTCGCAGCAGTTCAGATCGGCAAATCATACAGGAACGAAATCTCTCCACGCCAGGGTGTCATAAGGCTCAGGGAGTTCACACAAGCTGAGGCTGAAATATTCATCGATCCAAGGGACAAGACACATCCGCGTTTTAACGAGGTCAAGGATATAGAGATGAACTTTTATTCTCAGTCGGCCCAAGAGAAAGGAGAGCCTGATAAGATGACATTCGGTGAAGCCGTAGAGCGTGGTGTCATCGCCCATCAAACGCTAGCTTACTATGTCGCAAGAACTTATCAGTTCCTTCTCGCAGTCGGAGTATCGCCCGATAAGATGAGGTTCAGACAGCATAAATCCGACGAAATGGCTCATTACGCCGCAGATTGCTGGGATGCGGAGGTGTTCCTGGATAGGCTTGGCTGGATAGAAATTGTAGGTGTTGCAGATAGGACAGATTTTGATCTCAAGGCTCATACGACGCACAGCAAGATCAATCTGTCAGTGTTTGTGCCCTTCGATAAGCCGGTCAAGAGGCAAAAGATGGTTGTTAAGCCGGATATGAAGGCTCTTGGGCCGATGTTCAAAGGAAAGGCTAAAGCCGTATCCGATGCCTTGAAGGCGCTGGAACCAGAGGCATTGAAGGGCGATAAGATTCACGTTGAGGTGGACGGCGAGTCCATAGAGATCGAGCCCTCGCTTGTCTCATACGAGATAGTTGAGGAGGAGATCAGGGGCGAGGAGATCGTTCCTCATGTCATAGAGCCGTCCTTCGGAATAGACAGGATAATCTATACAGTTCTCGATCATGCCTACTATGAGGATGTCGTAGATAACGAGACCAGAGCAGTCATGAAGTTCAAGCCAAGCGTTGCTCCCATAGAGGTGGCAGTTCTGCCTCTGATGGATAGAGAGGAGCTTGTTAAGCCTGCGATGAAGATCATGGATACGCTCAGGCTGAGAGGCTTCAGGGTTGATTACGATATATCAGGAAGCATAGGAAGAAGATACCGCAGAAATGATGAGATCGGAACACCCTATGAGGTTACAATCGATTATGAGACAATCGAGCAGAGAACAGTCACAATAAGAGATCGTGATTCCATGCGCCAGGTCAAAGTGACGGTCGTTGAACTCACAGATAAGCTAGAATCTCTGCTTAGTGGCAGATTGAGGTTTGAAGATGCCGGAACTCCAGTACGAGCAGAAGCCACAAAATAGCAGTGAGGCGCGAGTGGCATCCGAGGAGAGATCAAAGATGCAAAAGATGGCCCCTAAGGCCCCAAAGATCACTCCTCAATGGCATGCCAACCTCGTCAAAGAACTCAGGCGAAAGCTGATCCATATCACAGGTCTGTCGGTACCAATCGGCATCATAGTATTCGGCAGAATATATACGGCTGCCATGATCGCCGTAGCATTATCCGTGGCGGTCATTCTTGAGGCTGGAAGACTTAGCGGCAGAATAAAGCTGCCTGAGGTTAGGGAAAGTGAGAAGAGCAAGGTGGCCGGGTATATCTACTACATCATAGGAAGCCTGATAACCGTCGTCCTTTTCCAGCCGATGATCGCTTTGACATCGATGCTGATGCTATCCCTGGGCGATGCAGTCAGCGGCATTGCAGGCTCCGTCCTTGAGAACTCTGATGTCAGATCACGGGGACAGAGGATGCATCAAGCCTTTTCCGATTGTGACAAGCATGTTTCTAGCATGCCTAATAATAGGTTACATTTCTTCAAGGATAACCGGGCTGCCCTTCGAGGTATATCTCGCAGGTGCAATAGGCGCGACGATAGCAGACTCTGTCGCCCTCTTCATTCGTAAACGTGGGCTAGATGATAACCTGACGATACCTATCTTCGCGGGCGCATTAATGAGCGCAGCACGGCTTATCGGCTAGAGTAAAGTACTAAAGTTAGCACCCCTAAATTATATCATGAGCTTCAACTGCCTCGTTGCAGCTCCAATCGTTCTATACCAGAAATATTATTAGCAATGCCCTAGAATACTAAAATTGGATTAGGGGCAGGCGTATAATGGAGCATATTGGGATCTTGATGCCCTGCCCCCACATCCCCTATTGCCGTTCTAACTTACGGCATATGTCGTATTACGACACTCAATGGATATAGATCTTATGGCTGTTGCGATAGAATAGCGAATGGTGCCTCATTGTATCATCGTAGTATCATCGTATTATGAAGACAACTGCGCATTATCCATCTAGATGAGCCATCTAATCGAGAAAGGTTTTTTAAAGTAGGGATGCTTAGCTCAAAGAGGCTCGAGACAGCTCTAGCTGCTTGATCCTTGAAGCGAATAGGAGGTAACGGTATTGGATATTATTTTGCTCGGTCCGCCAGGGTCTGGTAAGGGCACACAGGCCAAGATGATCGCTGACAAGTATAAGGTAAAGCACGTCTCCACAGGAGATATTCTTAGGGAGAACGTCAGGAATGGAACTCCTCTGGGAGTTGAGGCCAAGAAGTACATGGATGCAGGAAAGCTTGTTCCCGACTCTCTGCTCATAGATATCATCAAGGACAGGCTGGCAAAGCCAGACGTCAAGGCCGGCTGGATGCTGGATGGCTATCCGAGGACCATCCCCCAGGCAGAGGCGCTGGACAAGATCCTTCCAAGCCTTGGCCAGAAGATCGATGTAGTCTTGAACATTGATGTTCCCGACGCGGAGCTGATCAAGAGGGTTACTGGAAGAAGGATGTGCAAGTGCGGAACCACCTACCATGTCCAGTTCAATCCGCCGAAAGTGGCCGGGAAATGCGATGCCTGCGGCGCTGACCTCTACCAGAGGGCTGATGATACCGAGGCAACGGTCAAGCAGAGACTGCAGGCATATCACGCCCAGACCCAGCCCCTGATCGATTACTACAACAAGAGGGGCATCGTAAGGACTGTCCTTGGCGTGGGCGATATCAAGGCGATCTTTGCGGAGATTGTGAAGGTTCTGGATAAGATTTGAACTTTAAATTACTTTTTTCGACGAACCTTTAATGCCATTTCTGGCAAAGCAGACTTAGATTTCAAAGGTTTGCATCTTTATGGCTATAAACACACCATTTAGTTTTGTTTTATTGTTACCTAGCAAACGAGGCTAAGCTACAAAGCACATGATTCTCAGGCAAATGCTAGACCGAGCCTAAAGAATGAAAATGGTCATTAGCTCTA
>CAWDLW010000034.1:0-52837 GCA_963803145.1 Methanotrichaceae archaeon | reverse complement strand
TGCTGCGACAGATGCCATAATGTACAGGCGGGGCGAGGAATATATCCCGCCTGCGTGCAGCCTCCCTTGCCACCTCAATCGCCTGTATAGTGTCCGTAAATATCGGCAGATGTGGCCCATGCTCCTCTGTTGCCCCGATGGGTAATATTATGGTCTGTGTCTGCCTGAGACCAGCTTCGATCTCAGGCCAGCTCATCTCCTCAAGGAGCTTCATATCTTAATTACCCCACAGTAATTACGCTACCTGACATAACATACTCCTCTGGGATCTTGACCTCGTAGACCTTATCGCCTACAACCAGCTGATAAGGCCCTGAAGGACCTGTATCGAACTTTGTGCCCCATGAAGCTGGACCTTCAGTCGAGTAGGGAACTACGAGAGTGAATTCGCCCTTCGAATCAGTTGTATTGGACTGTATGTAGTTGAATTCCCTGTCTTTGTTTGTCTTGATAGGCACCCCTATGAGGACCTTAGTTCCTACAGGTGCTGTTCCCTTTATCACAGCGCCCGGGACATTCTCAAAGGTCTTGACGTCCTTTTGGCCATCGTATGTCACGACGGATTCGGACTCATGTACGAGCCTGAAATGCTGAAGCGCTTCAAGAGGAACTGAAGTGGTCATGGATGTGTAAGCCCTCTTGCTCACAATCTCAGATAGATATCCTTTGCTCTTGCTATCATTGACAAAATCAAGAAGCTCGCTGTAGTTCTTGGATATCAACGGTTGCTCTGCGATCACTGGGAACTTTGTTCCATCCTGCTCTGCCATCTGGTAGGCTATTCCAATGGCATCTGTGACAGGTGTCTCGCTTCCATCGAAGAAGAACAGGCGAGCAGTCATTGTCTTGTAGAACGGGTCTCTGAAGACGCTAACTGGCACGAGCTTATCACCCTGTGGCTGGTAGAATATTCCATAATAATTGGTTATTGGAACATTGCTCCAGGCCGTTATTGCGTAGAACTTGCCTGTCGCCATCTCCCAATCTATCATGATATATTTCGTGTTCATGTATGGAGACTTCCCTATCGAGATTCGTCAGGACCCTTTCCGCTTGTGATTCATTCTCGGCCAGGAAGAAGGGGGATGAACCAGGCACGCCTTTGGTTACACTGCCTATGCCTTCTTGGAATGGATTTGCATTAGGTATCCTCTCGCCAATTGTTTCGATTATGTGGCCGTAGTCCCACCAGGACATGATACCATAGGCTGTATCAGGATAGGAGAACGTTCCTGATGAGGGATATTGATAAATCTTGTAAAGATCGAGGCCTGGGCTCGGGGTATTATCCTTAATCCAATTTGCGGATGTAACCCAGTCGGGATACTCATCATACAAGGTGCCCGGGTACTGAGAAACCGCCATGCTCATCTGGAGGCTCGGAAATATCGCCACTAGGAATATTACTACTGCTACCAACAGAACTCTCAAGTTGTTTAGCAACTTTGCAGTATCCTTTGTATCTATGTTCCATTTATCTAGCTCATTGAACCCAACCTGTTGGAGAGCCCAGATCGCTAAGAATCCTGTGAGAATTGCCACATTCACGCCATAGTAATATGCGAATCTGTTTTGAGCTAGTGTGAGGATTAGTATGATGACCGACCATGTGATGATTGCGAGATCAGTGGGCTTTTGGTCTTTCCTGATGTACCTCACAAGGAGCACTACTAATGCAGCGAGAGCCAGGAAAAATGGCGATAATACGACGATATTAGCTAACCCTGGGAAGTTGAGCTGCACATTCGCCAAGGAGAATTCGCCGCCATAATCAAAGAACGGAGATGCCTCTCCCACAGTCGCTGCACCGCCGGTCCTGGCCTGAAACATTATAGTTATACCACTGAATAGAGGTCTTGTAAACTGAGGCACGATAAGAGTAAGAATTACCGTCCCTAGCACGATAATTCCTGCCAGTATTCCTGGGTAATAGTACTTGCTGAAATCTCTCTTTATCAGGAACTTGGATAGGAAGGATATCACGATCACTGCGATGACGCCCAGAATGAGGATCGTGGGATGGAAAAGAGAATACATGTAGTTGCTGAACCCATTGTAAAGCTTCACAAATGGCAGAACCAGAAGTGCAGCTACAAAGAATGTGAGCGCGCCTGATATGCTAAGATGCTCAACACCCCTTCCCTTGAGGTGATCGGCCACACTCTGAATCATTATGAATGCCAGAATTATGCCCTCAAATAGAAAGCCTGATGACCAGGCATCTATGTATAGCCCAAGAGATATGCCTGCTAATGCGGAATAAAGGAGAGGCATCCTGAAGTCCGACCAACTTTTTTGAACAGAGGCTAAAGTCATGCCTTTGCCAGAGCGCACTGACATCAGGAAGAATGCCATCGTCAATGTGCTGAGGAAAATCTCGGCTGCATGATGATCTGTGAATCCCAGAGTTGTCCGCGCAAATAGTGTTCCAGGTAATACCGCCATTATAAGAGCCGATATTAGGCCACTGCTTTTGCCTCCAAGCTCCTTCCCGATCAGATATACGGGAAACACTAGAAGCGCTCCAAGGACTGCAGGCAGAAGTGCACCAATCACCTCGATTGTATGCATGCTTGGATGCCCTAAGCCGAAGATAAGGGAGAATATAGCTATCGTCCAGCTATTGAATGGTCCAAAGTGAAGGGCGGTGCCGTAAGGGAAGTTGGTCATAGGATCGAACCAGAGGCGCTGCAGGTTGATCACCGTGCTCTTTGCAAGCATCATATGATACCATGCATCAGTCTCGCTGCTGAAACGAACTGTATCGCCTACAAAGACAGAGCCCATTGGTCTGACTACACGCAAGTAAAGTGAGAACAGAAACGCTAAAAACAGGCCGGCATACCAGTATAGGTCTGCCTTCATCCCGCCTTCAGGCTCCTGTACAGGCCCTTCGGCGATATTAAGAGGCACTCCTGATGCTTCCGGCTCGATAGCCTTTTTGACTTTATTCTCTTTATCCACAGATCTCTTAGACATCAAATTGACCAGAAAAGGCTCTATCCTCATAAACGTTTTGAATCGACAGGCAGAATCAGGCCTTAGTTATAGCCTTAATTCCACGGTTATATTTTAAGGCCCATATCCGATGCTATGCCTCTTCCTGCCAGAAGACCCGTTGCCGCAGCAGTCACTATCCCTCTGGATAATCCTGCGCCGTCCCCAGCCACATAAAGGTTTCGTATATTTGTCTGGAGCTTCTCATCAACGCCTATTTCCCTGGCATAAAACTTGATTTCAGGTGCATAGAGCAAGGTTGAGTCTGAATTAACGCCTGGTACAATCTCATTCAATATCTCCAAGCCTTCAATGATATCCATGACGATTCTCTGGGGCAGGGCCATGGATATATCGCCGGGTGTGACATCCTTCAGTGTGTTCCTGACTGGGTTTCTGGCTATCCTGTCACCAGTCGATCTTCGCCCACGATGAAGATCTCCCAATCTTTGTATCACCGGCCTCCTGCCGCCGATGGTGGTTACGAGCTTGGCTATGGACATACCGTAAGCTGTAGTATTCTCAACAGGCTCTGTCAGCGTGAGACGCACCAGGAATGCGAAGTTGGTATTCTCAGAGCGGTGATCTGTCATTGAATGGCCATTTGTGGCTATGAAATCAGGGTACTCCTCTTTAACAACATAACCACCGGGGTTTGTACAGAATGTCCTCACAAAATCATCGTATCTATGAGTGATGATATGGAACTTTGGATCGCGATTTATATTGGTCACAGGATCCATTATTATCGATGGAACCTCAACTCTAACTCCAACATCCAGCGGCCCGTATCTGGCTTTTATTGAATATCTATCGATAAGCTCTCCTATTGTCTGTGCGCCGACTCTGCCCATCGCAAGAAGTGTGCTGTTGGCCCTGATCTCAGTTCCATCTTCCAACCTAATGCCCATACATTGGGAGCCATCGACTATTAGATCGACAACGCGGGCGGCGAGAAGAAATTTAACCCCTCTCTTTTCGAGATCTCTCTTGAATGCTTCGATGATCTCCGGAGTCCTATCTGAGCCCATATGGCGTTGTTTTATAGGGATGAATCGGGCGCCTGCCGCAGCAGCCTTTCGGCGCAGCATCTCAGCGTCCTCGGAGGACGGCACCTGTATTTCAGATGGCGCGCCATATCTCAAGAATACGGAATCAACTTCATCTACAAGATCCCAGGCATCGTCATCAGCCAGACGTTCAAGGTTGCCGCCAATATCCGGATGAAGGTTGAGAAGGCCATCTGAATAGGTTCCTGCACCGCCTACGCCGCACATAATATGGCATGGATCGCAATGTAGGCAATGCCCTTTATCCTTCATAAGACAATTTCTCTCAGAGATATCCCTGCCCTGATCTATCAGAAGGATATGTGCCTTCGTCTTGGATAGCTCAAGGCTTGCGAACATTCCCGCAGGCCCGGCGCCCACGATGACCACATCAACCATATAAACTATTCTAGGTTCTATTTCTATTTAAGGTAAAAGTGTCAACTGCCTCGCCCTAAAGGACGGGGGCTTGTAGCTCCGATTATATTGGGCTACGATTGGCTGGTTGACATTGCAGCCTGCTACGATCAGGTCTACTGAAGGTAGCGATGTTCCTGGAAGCGTTCAAATCTGCATCGACGTGGAAGCCACAACTCTTGCATTTGAAGGTTCTGCCATTTCTGTTTTCCTTCTTTTGAAATCCACATCTGGAACAAGTACGAGAAGTATATCCCGGATCTATAGCTATTACTGACTTTCCGATAGCTGCCGCCTTGTACTCTATAATGCTTCTCAATTCTGCAAAGCTCCACTTTCCGAGCTTCTTGTTCTTCTTACCCTTCATGATATCGGTTAGGTCTTCCCGCTCTGCCCATCAATATACTGCAAGGTAAAAATATAAAGCCTGGATTCGCGATTATAATCTCGATCTTTATGGAGAAAATTCAAGACGTAAAGGGCCTTGGCGGAATGCTGAACGGTTTTCGTGATCTCGTCAAGGATGACGCAAAAATAACGTTCATCGGTTCCCCAGGGTTCTGCACTCCTTTTGCCCTGCTCCTAGGATATCCCGTGAAGGAAAAGCATCTCGCATTCATGCCTGGGCTTCAGGCCGACAAGACTCGGGCCATCATCGCTACAGAGTATGGGCTTGAGCTTGGAGATCATGTCAGCCCTGATGCAGATGCTGTCGTTGTTCTTGGAGGCATGGCCATGCCTAAAATTGGAGTTAAGGCAGAAGATTTGAATGCCGCCCTATCAGATATCAACTACAAGAAGCTCATTGGAGTCTGTTTCATGGGCATATTCGAGAGATCCGGCTGGTGCCAGACTGTGGGCTTCGATCATCTTATGAATTTGATAGTCGAAGGTGATATATCCCAGAGATAAAATTAAAAATCTTTATTTTTGGAAAAATGGGCCCGACGCGATTTGAACGCGTGACCTCACGGTTATCAGCCGTGCGCTCAACCAAGCTAAGCTACGGGCCCGGCCCGCACCTTTGGATTGATGATCCCATTAATAACTGTTTCCCTGAAAAGCTCTCGAATAGACGAACGAGTCTGTATAGCTGCCAGCTTGGATTGGATAGCTAATGTGATTTAGTCACGTATTGCTCAGCCCTTAATCTGTAGTATAATTATACTACTATTATTATAATACTCGGCTTTACATTACCTGAAGGATATTATCGAATTTTTACTTTATTATCTGCAAGCATTATCACTTCGATAGGCTTAAATCTGAAGTGGACAGAAGCGCTCGCGGGTAATTCTATGTTAGCTCCTGAAGAAGAGATAAAAGAGAAAGCAGCGAAAGAGGATTTGACGGGTCTATACGACCTTGCGATACCTCTTGGCATGCCGGTATCGGTTATGCGTGAGATTTTGGATAAATTCGATCTTGACCTCGTGAAGAGAAAGGGCAAGATGGATATGACTGGCGAGGAAATGGATAGGGAGATCTTGGTGTTCAGGGGCGATCTAGAGACCATAATGGCTGCAAAGGATTTTATGTTCAAGGCCTTGGATAACAAGCTAGATGAGTGGGCCAAAAAAGATAAGGCTGACAAATACAAGAAGTTCTATGAGGATCAGGTAAAGGCACGTTTGAAGGAGCTGAAGGAGAACCCAGAGGCAGCAAAGAATTGGAGTACGACTCTCTGATTTTATCTTTTAAACCAACTTTGCAAGCCGATTGTCCTTTAACCTATCTTCAATTTAATCTATCATTACTTACTCTATCATCACCCACTTATTTTTCCCTTCCCACAGCTTGAGAGAAACCAAGCTCACGTGTAAGCCTTCAAGGCTATGCCTTAAACGTCTGCATAGTAGCTCGGCGATATTCTCTGCGGTTGGATTGGGCAAGAGATCATTTAGGTTGCTGTGGTCAAGATCCTCTAAGACAGAGTTAAGGATCTTCTTTAGCTGGAAGAAGTCCATGACAAAGCCGTTTTCGCCTATGGATCCTTCTATCACAACTTCGACCATGTAGGTATGGCCATGAAGGTTGGCACACTTTCCCTGGTAGCCCGGCAAGCTATGCGCCGCGTCAAAATCGGCTATTAACCCCAGCTTCATTCCTGGAGGCGCCCCCTGCGGCGATCTATCTCATCCAGCTGATCAAGCATCTTCCGCAAAGCGGTTCTTACAGCATCGGAGAAGCTGACAAACTTCTTCCCATCTCCGACATGAGCGTTCACATCATCGATGATATGTTTAGGGATATCTACAGTAACTTTGGGCATATACTTCTTGTATTCCTCCAGCACGGCCTGGAGAATACTGGGGGAATATTAATACGTTTTCATTCCTCTGCCGCTATATCCGCGGGCGCGCCTGCCAGTGCCATCAAGGCTTTGGCCTCCATGAAATGAAGCTTTGCCGGCACAATCAGGATATGCAGCGGCCCTCCGAAATCATAATCTTTTAGCCTTGAAAAGAAATCTGCCTTCACAGCGGCGTTATCAGATCCCGCCCTCGCTATGCCTATGCCAAGCTGCTTCTCTAGAAGACTTTCGCCCATATTCCTCTCAATCTCCAACAGAAGCTCTACACTTTCGTTAACCGTCATGTACCTTAACTTTTCGTCCTGGATATCTAAGAAAAGCATCGTGTGTAGGTTCCTTTCGAGATTTTCTTTGAGAACAATGTAAGGAGTCTCGGGCAATATGCGTTTTCCACGTGAAGTGTAAGGGAAAGGAATAGTTGTTGATCTGCCGAAGCGATAGTTCTGAAGTCCTGTAAGTCCTGAGATTGCAGTAACTATCGACGATGAATGAACCACTCGAGTCTTTATGCCAAGTTCAATTGCCCTGAGCCTCAGATCCAGGTGGGTTGTGGAGACCATGGGGTCGCCGCCTACAAGCAAGACCACATCCTTATCACGCGCGATCAATAGCCAGGAGGGATCGATCTCCACATCGGAGCGAGATAGCAGTTGTATCTTTCTGCCGTAAAATCTCTCCAAATCCTCAACAGAGGCGCCCATCAACCTGGATGTATAGAACTCGGCATAGATCAGGTCTGCTTTCTTAACCGCTTCAAGGCCCTTGATTGAGACATCCAATTCATCATAAAGGCCCAGGCCAACGAAGGTTAACATAACTCCGAGTTTAGACGGTAGATCTATATTCTTTCCCGTCAAATCTTTTTTCATGATCGGCAGGGCGACTCAAGTCGTGGATTGCAGAGAGAGCATGGGCCTCGCCAAGGGCGGCGGCCTTGCTCAGAGAGGAACGTTATCAGAGGCGACAAGGCCGGATGTTATAGCAATCGCTATGTCTCCGGGCAGAAGACACATAACCAAGCCGGTCTGCGAAATGACCTACGGTTTAAGGCGTGAGGGCATACAGACAAGTGTGCTTGTACTTGAGTCGGGCACGGGCGTCCCCGAGAGCTTCCCTGCGGCATCACGAGGCTATGGCCCTACCTTCGGGATCAGCGGAAAGGAGATAGAGCAGATAGCCAGGCATAAGATCGCTGTTTTCCACCTTGGAAATGTCAAGTCTCACGTGATCTATAAGGCTAAGGAGGTTCTGTCGCAAGTTGATATACCTGCAGTTGTCGTTGCACAATGTCCTATGGATTTCGAGGATTTCGCAAAGGAGGGCATTAAGACAAGGCTTGTCAAGCCTCCAAAGCAGAAGACGGAGACGAAGGGCGAGGTTGTGGATATAGTCACTGGAGTCACCCGTGGTTCAACTTGCACCAGGGTAAAGCTCAATACGCTCGCAAAGGTATTGAATAAGCACCTTGCCGAGATCAATGCTCGCGAGTCGAAGAAAGCTGAAGCTTGAAGATTAATCGGATATCTTCATATTTTTGCCATTAATATAGCCAATATTACGATTAATGCAATAGGAGGGCTGATGAAGTTCGTGGTTATCCTCGGCGATGGCATGGCGGATCTGCCCTTGGCGGCACTGGGTGGACGTACTCCTCTGCAGGTCGCGAATAAGCCGAACATGGATGCAGTAGCCATGATGGGTAAAAGCGGCCTTGCCAGGACCGTTCCTGAGGGCATGCCTCCTGGAAGCGATGTCGCCAATCTTTCGATCATGGGCTATGATCCTTCCAGGTACTATACGGGCCGGGCGCCATTGGAGGCTGCTGCAATGGGTATACAGCTAGCTGAAGGTGATATTGCCTTCAGATGCAACTTCGTTACCATTGTAAACGACATTATGAAGGACTATAGCGCAGGGCACATCACAAACGATGAGGGCCACGAGCTGATTAAGGCACTGAAGCCTCTTATGCCTGCCAAGCGTCTCTATCCGGGAGTAAGCTATCGCAACCTTTTGATTTTGAAGGCAGGTGAGCGCGCAATCTGTACTCCGCCGCACGATATCACTGATAAGCCGATCGATGATTATCTGCCGCGGGGGAAGGATTCGGAGCTATTAATAGAGCTGATGGAGATTGCAAAACCAGTCCTTGCCGCTCATCCTGTAAACGCGAAGAGGATTGCTGAAGGAAAGAAGCCTGCTAACATGATCTGGCTCTGGGGTCAGGGCGGAGCACCAACGATTCCGACATTTACAGAGAAGTACGGACTGAATGGTGCAATGATCTCTGCTGTGGATCTGCTCAAAGGAATTGGAACCTATGCCGGTCTTGAGGTAATCGATGTTCGGGGGGCTACAGGCAACATAGATACGAATTACGAGGGCAAGGTGAAAGCAGCACTCGATGCCTTGGTGCAAAAGGATTTCGTTTACTTGCATATTGAGGCTCCGGATGAGGCCGGTCATGAAGGGAATTTAGAGCAGAAGATCAGGGCGATAGAGCTTTTCGATCAAAGGGTAGTCGGGCCGATGATTCAGGGACTGAAGAGCAATGGCGAGGACTGGAGAGTACTATTATTGCCTGATCATGCTACTCCAATAGCAGTCAAGACACACACAATGGATCCAGTGCCGTTTGCAATCATGGGCAGTGGGATCAAGCCCGACGGGGTTCAGAGCTTTGATGAGGAGGCGGCGAAGCGGGGTGGGTTTGGGGTGATTGATGCTACGGAGCTTTTAGGGACTATGATTAAGGGGGGCGAATAACTTTTACTATAATGTATGAGGGAATCGTTCATCTCATCCCATTCAACCTTATCGCCCACGTTTCCAAAACCTTCCCCCGAAGAGGGGTTAGGGGCAGCCCGCGCGGCGACTGAGCGCGCTAGAGTGTAGTTAGTGTTAGCACCAGAAGAGCGTGTAGTTTTTATTAATTAGATTTCATTTGATTTTCAGACGATAATGGTGCACAGCGTGTTGATTAATGGAACAAGCGTTTTCCAACCATAAAGGCACAAAGGCGGCCTTAATAAACTCAATCACTTTCGCCCCGCACGGATCACTTATCTCTAGTAGACAATCCAATAAAATGTTACACCCCCTGAGAGATATATGCTAAAATGAGAAAAATATGCTAAAAGGAAAGGAAGCTTACCTCAAAAAGCTGACCGCCAATGTAACCATGCGGTCTATAGACGTGGGCAAGGAGGTGGACGGCAGCACACCGCCCTCAGTCTTCATCGGTAGCTGGAACTATCCTAAGGTCTACGCCGGGCCTATGATCGCACCTCAACATGGCGATACTGCAATAATGGATCTACCCGAATCCTGGATACCTGAGCGAAAGACTCAGGAGAACATCATCGACTATAGACTGAACCTTGTAAGAGGAAAGCGGCAAATTGAGATAACTGACACTAGCAGTCGCTTTGTTGAAAAACTCCAAGAGATCGCTCTTGCTGGGAGTTCCATTGAGAGCGAGGCACAATTTGACAGTGTGCCTAAGGGCATGTCCTTTAGCGATGATCACACGCCATTTGGACCGAGTGCGACTATCGAAAGATTTGACATAGGCAATGTTCGATGGGATCATCAGCTTGAGAAGGCATACTACGATTACGATCTCAAAGCTGCCAATGCAGTAGTTGATCTAAGCAACAAAGGCATTCCCTTCTCCAGCATACAGAAGGCTTTTTCAGTCGGAGCCTTCGGGACAGCACGCAGAAGGCGACTTGTGCCAACGCGATGGTCCATCACAGCCTGCGACACTGCGATAGGAAACCGTTTGCTGAAGGCAGTTAGGCAGTATGATATAATCGACTGCTGCCGCGTTCATGAGTTCAGCAGCCTGAATAACTACTATGCAGTCCTCCTTATGCCGACAGCATGGCAGTACGAATGGAGTGAGGCTTTTCTTCGTATCCTTGGAGGAGAGGAGTTGGTATTTTCAGACTACGAGTATAACACCGGAAAGAAGGGCTATTCCAGAGTGGGTGGATGCTATTACGCCTGCAAGATGGCTGTTCTTGAGGCATTGGCACGTACGCAGATGCAGGCAGGTGCAATAATACTCCGGGAGGCGTATAGCGGATATGTGCCTCTTGGGGTCTTCAACGTCCGCGAGAACGTTAGGAATGCTATGACACAACCTGCAAAGGAGTTTGAGGACACGAAGTCTGCGTTCGCATATTTATCAACAAGGCTTGAGCTTCCGATAAAAAGATTTATAGAGGAGGGGACGCTTATCAAGGAAACCTTACGAGGGGGCCAGACGACGTTAAATTCTTTTTTCGATCTTAAGCCTAAGGATAGATTTCTCACCTCTGAGTGTGTAAATCACCCAGAGGAGATATCGGGAGCATAGATTAGTGCCATTTCTATTTTCAATGACTGAGGATATAGGAAAGCTTTTTCATCCATCAGCGTTGATTATTAAAAGGAGTTAGATATGGAAAGCCTTGAAGATGTAATTAGGGCCATAACCGCTGAGATGCAGAAGTCTATATCTGCCAAAACAGTCGTCGGCGATCCCGTGACCTTCGAGGGAAAGACCATCATTCCTCTAATTAGCGTCGGCATGGGATTCGGTGCTGGAACGGGCACAGGGAAATCATCGGATAATGCTGGTGGTGGCGGTGGGGGTGGCGGCATGGCAATAAGGCCTGTGGCGGTTGTAGTCATAGATGAGAACGGGGTTAAATTGGAGACTCTCAAATCGCCGCCCAGAGCCTCGGTTGTGGAGCAGATTGCGGAAGCTGTGCCAAAGATCGCAGAGGGTATGTCTCCTAAGAAGAGGGAGACGCATGTCCCAATTCAGGGCCCTGAAGAGGGCAGCTGAACCCTGAATTTTTAGCCATAATTAAGCGGCGTGCACACGAAACAGAATCGAGGGCAGTCAAAGTGCCGTCGCATTATATTTACAATAGCTAATTGATCCATCCTGAGATGGATACGGATACGGATTCGCTTTATCCCATCAGCAGCAGGCTGCTGGCTATTCCATAAAATAAATTATTTGGTAATGATATCAATTACTATTATGTCTCTGTCTCACTTAAGGATCAATTGTTTATACCATAGAGAACCGGCTATCAGCAATGCACAATTGGAACCCTGAAGACTACGAGAAGAGTTCATCTGCCCAGTATAACTGGGCTTTGGGTCTAATATCAGAGCTTGACCTGAGGGGAGATGAAAGAATATTAGATATCGGATGTGGAGACGGAAAGATCACTTCCGGAATTGCTTCTCTTGTACCCAATGGCTCAGTTTTGGGAATTGATATTTCTCAAGAGATGATAGACTTTGCAAAAGGCAAGTACACTAGAGATAAATACGGAAAACTCACGTTCCAGCTAGGGGATGCGTCCAGCATTGATTTCGAAGAGGAATTCGATCTAGCAGTCTCCTTCGCCTGTCTTCACTGGGTTAAGGATCATCTGTCGGTATTGCGGGGAGTAGGACGAAGTCTCAGGCCGGGAGGCAGGATTCTTTTCCAGTGTGGTGGAAGGGGAAATGCTTCCGAGATCCTCAATATGGCTACTGATCTGATCAGACGGGAAACGTGGTCAAAATACTTCCAAAGCTTCGCGTTTCCATACTATTTCTACGGCCCAGAGGAGTACAGTCCATGGCTTGCCCAGGCTGGTTTGAAGGCACTGCGCGTGGAGCTACTATCCAAGGACATGATCCATAATAAAACCGGCCTTGAGGGATGGATCAGAACCACATGGCTCCCATACCTCGAAAGGCTTCCGGAGGATATGCGTCAGGTGTTCGTAGGTGAGGTTGCTGATAGCTATATTGAGTGCCATCCCCCGGATCGAGACGGGATGGTTCACGTTCAAATGATGAGGCTTGAGGTGGAGGCTGCCAAGATATAAAGGTATGGCGATGATATCTTAGTGATATCATTATTACTATTATTATCACAATATTTTTCTGTTGAGTTGATATACCTACATCTTATCGGCAACTTATCATACTTTCAGAAAATTTTATATCCTAACTGTATGAGAATATATACGGTGTGTTGAATGATGCCGTATAAGAGGGAACTAAGCTTCATAAGTTATTTAATAATAACTTGTATTCTATTAATCCCACTGGTCTTACCTATATGCAACGCCTGTAACTGCACAGATATCAGCAATGTAATTTCTATAGGTGGCGTGAAAGACAAGACGGAGATAAAACTCGGATATACTGCAGATCAAGGCTTGACTAATGATAACGAGTCTGCTTCAGCGGAATATGGAAATGGCTCCGCTAAGATACCTGATTCAGTTGGGGGACCTGTAGGAAACGTGAGCCACACGATCATGCATCCGACCCATGCAGAGGCATCTAAATGGGTGATGGGATATATGGCAGCACCTGTTGCATATTTGAGCCCAAGAGTTACGGCTGAACTGACTCAGACTAAAGGCGAACATTTCAGCCTCTTAGATTATCTAAATTATACGCCCTCTGAGCGCAACCAGGGAAAATGTGGCAACTGCTGGGCATGGGCAGGGACAGGCGTCATGGAAATAGATAATGCCTATCAGAATGGGGTAAAAGATAGGCTCTCAGTCCAGTACATGAATTCCAATCTCCCTAGCGGCAGCGGAGGCGACTGGGCTTGCTGCGGAGGATGGCTTGAGGATATAGCAGACTTTTACAGCAGCAAGTTGATGACCATCCCATGGTCCAATACAAACGCACTCTGGAAGGATGGCAGCAGAAGCTGTGAAGATGGATCGACGAGTGTGCCTGCCAGCTCTATATCTACCAATCCCCATTACAATATATCCTCGATAAGTGTGGAAACCATTCCTACGCAGGGAGTAGGCAAAGATGCTTCAATTGCCAATATTAAGAACGTACTAAAGCAAGGTAAAGCGATCTGGTTCGGATTCTTCCTTCCAGACAACAGCGCCTGGAATAATTTTTTCAGCTTCTGGGACTCGCAGAAGGAGAGCGCCGTCTGGAAGCCTGATCTGGCATGCGGAAAATTGTACAACGATCGCGAAGGCGGCGGACATGCTGTTCTCTGTGTCGGATATGATGATACCGATCCCAATAATCGCTACTGGATAATGCTGAACAGTTGGGGAGCATCATCCAACAGACCGAATGGACTTTTCCTGATGAACATGGACATGAACTATGATTGCGGTTATCCCGGTCTAGGAAACGCATTCTACTGGATGAGTCTTAACATAAGCTATGCTAATACCAATGTACCCCCAGCCATTTCATCTTCACCAGTAGGACCTAGCTCAGGACGCGAAAAAACGGCTTACACATATACAACGTCCGCTATAGATCCCAATGGAGATCAGATAAAGTACACATTCGATTGGGGAGACGGAACAACATCAGTCACGAGTTTATTCGATTCCGGAAGAAGCGTAGGTGCAACTCACAGCTGGGATAAAGCGGGAGATTATCAGATTAAGGTAAAGGCGATTGATGGCAAAGGCGCGTCCTCCGGATGGTCGGAACTGGAGACTATAAAAATATTGCAGGCCGTCACCCAGCCAAATCAACCTCACAAACCGATTGGGTCGATCAGAGGAGTAAAAGGAGTATCTTACCGCTATTTTACACTCTCCAAAGATCCTAATGGCAGCAAGCTAAATTATATCTTCGATTGGGGAGATGGCACAACCTCTGAGGTCGGGCCTGTCGCCTCAGGAAGGCCCATATCCACAAGCCATAAATGGAGTGCTCCAGGGACTTACCAAATCCTGGTAAAGGCTGAGGATGGAGATGGAACGGATTCTGACTGGTCCACTCCATTGACCGTAAGGATATCCTAAGACAGAAAACACTTCCGTCCATCAGAGGCCAAAAAGGACCTAAAGGTTTGAGCAGATGCCCCGCTCCAGCTGCTTTACGAGCTCAGTGGCTCTGCTCCAAACCTCTTTAGGATCAACTGGTCTTAGGGCAACGCCTGTCGCCATAGCTGCCTTAGCCACGGCCTCGGCCACCACAGGTACAACTTTTCTGTCCAGAGGCGAGGGTATGATTTTGTCCTCAGAGATAGGATCAACAAGGCTGGCTATCGCCAATGATGCTGCCTTTTTCATCTCTTCATTTATATCGCTCGCGCGCACATCCAGAGCGCCCCTGAATATCCCCGGGAACCCTAGAACATTGTTCACCTGGTTGGGGAAGTCGGATCTACCTGTTGCCACGATCCTTGCTCCGGCCTTCAATGCCAGATCGGGCATTATCTCTGGCACAGGGTTGGCCATGGCGAAGACTATTGCATCTTTGGCCATGCTCTTAACCATTTCAGGGCTGACTATTCCGGCGACTGATAATCCTATAAATACATCAGAGCCCCTCATGGCATCTGCCAGAGTGCCCTTAACTTCGCGTGGATTTGTGATCCTGGCAATTTCCTGTTTGGCTTTATTCAGATCTGTTCTTCCCTGATGTATTGTGCCCTTGCTATCGCAAAGGATTACATCCACTGCCCCGAAGCTGAGAAGGAACTTTGTGACGGCTATGCCGGCAGCTCCTGCGCCGCTTATAGCCACACGGATATCAGGAAAATCTTTGCCTACGACCTTCAGTGCATTGATGAGGGCTGCAAGGCATACGACTGCAGTTCCGTGCTGATCGTCATGGAAGACAGGGATTTTAAGCACCTTCTTCAGCATTTCCTCGACCTCAAAGCATCGAGGGGCACTTATATCTTCTAAATTTATGCCGCCGAATACTGGCTCAATTCGCGAAATGGTGTCCACAATTACGGATGGATCTTTAGAGGTGATTGATATTGGAAAGGCATCTATCCCTGCAAAGTTTTTGAAGAGTATGGCTTTTCCCTCCATGACCGGAATAGCAGCCAGGGGGCCTATATCGCCCAGACCCAAAACTGCAGTCCCATCAGTCACAACTGCTACGATATTGCCCTTGGAGGTATATTCGTAAACATCTTCAGGGTTTTTCTCAATCTCGCGGCAGGGTTCTGCCACGCCCGGCGTATAGGCCAGGCTCAAATCCTTCTGCGTACAGCAGGGAACTTTACTCTGAATGGCGATCTTGCCCTTCGCCACCCTATGAAACTGGAGCGCTTCCTCTCGGAGAGACATTATCAACTGGAAAGTACAGCCGCCAAGATAAATCTTGCTAGAGAGGGATAGATACAGATATAAAGCATGGCTTATACCTAAATGGTGGTCGGGCCGGGGTGGCAGAGCGGACAATTTTCGTCTGTCAAATCAGACGGGAGTTCATACGCGGCAGGCTCGAGACCTGTTGTCCCTTCCAGGGACGCTTGGGTTCAAATTGGCAGGCCACGCGAGAGACCTGCCATGAAAATCCCAACCCCGGCGCTGATATATTCACGGAAAAATTCACGGAAAATACCAGAGGTAAGGAGAAAAGCTGATTATTATGGCCAGATTTCCAGAGGCAGAAAACAGAATTTTGAACCTTAAGATATGCATGCGTTGCAATGCGAGAAACCCAATCAGAGCTACACGCTGCCGTAAGTGCGGCTATCATGGCTTAAGGATGAAGTCCAAGGAGAGCAAGTCCGCATAAGCATGATTACAGTAGGCAGAGTTGAGGAATGGCTCAATAATGCCGTGAAAAATCGTGGCGCTGCACATCTAACGCTCATAGATCCAGATTCCCAGAGCCCTACAGTTGCAGCCAAAATAGCAGAGGCTGCAACGCTCGGAGGAACAGATGCCATCATGGTTGGCGGATCTGTCGGCTCTGCAGGATTATTGCTATATGAGACGGTAGAGAAAATAAAGCAGAAAACAGATCTGCCTGTCGTTCTCTTTCCGAGCAGCACAGCAGGGCTCTGTGAGAATGCTGATGCAGTCTTCTTCATGAGCCTTCTCAACTCGAGGTCTACAAGCTACATTATTGAAAACCAGGCTCTCGGTGCCCCTTTAATTCTACGCTATGGACTTGAGCCTATACCTATGGCGTACATCATAATCGAGCCAGGTGGCACCGTCGGTTGGGTGGGCGACGCACGTGCCATCCCACGTAGAAAGCCTGAGCTCGCTTCTGCTTACGCGCTGGCTGCAAAGTATATGGGCATGAGGGTTATCTACCTTGAGGCAGGTTCGGGTGCAGATTCGCCGGTTCCTACCCGCATGGTTGAAACAGTCAAGAAGGCACTTGGAGAAGTCCACCTCATTGTTGGTGGTGGAATCAGAAGCGGTGCTGCTGCAGCGGAGCTTGTGAAAGCAGGCGCTGATATGATCGTCACAGGCACTGCAGTTGAGCTTAGCGATAACGTGACATCATTTGTATCTGATGTAACAGAGTCGATACATAGGCAACCATGAACATGAAGTCTTTCCTTGAAGAGAACGGCCTCGATGGTTTCCTATTCGTCGGAGATAGCCTTTGCAGCACAGATATGTACTATCTCTCGCGTTTCTTCGCGACGGATCGATTCACTCTTTTAGCAGCAGATAAGATATCATTGCTCGTTTCCAGTATGGAACGAGGGCGGGCCGATAAGGAATCCTGTGCCGATGAGGTCGTGAGCACCTCAGATTACAATATAATGGATAAGTTGAAGTCTCTGGGGAAGCCCGACGAGGCCTATTTGGAGGTTCTTAGGGAATTCTTAAGCGATCACGGCGTAAAGAGGCTCGGGGTTCCTTTAAGGTTTCCATGCCAGCTTTACAAGCGTCTATCTGAGATCTTCGATGTATCAATACTGGAAAGCCCAGTTTCAAAATGGCGGGCTGTCAAAAGCCAAATGGAGATAGAGGCAATAAAAACAGTGCAAAGGTCATGCGAGACTTCTATGAGGCTTGCCATTGATCTAATCTCGAGATCAGAGCCCACCGGGGAGATGCTTCTATTGGATGGCAAGCCTCTGACTTCGGAGCAAGTAAGAGGCGCAATAGAGGTCTCATTCCTTGAACAGGGGTGCGACGCGGTTGATACTATAGTTGCGGGCGGCGCTACCGCTGCTGATCCTCATGCACGTGGCAGCGGACCGCTTCAAGCGAATGCTCCAATTGTGATAGATATCTTTCCGAGGTCCAAAAGCACCAGGTACTTTGCGGATATGACAAGAACTGTGCTAAGGGGAGAGGCATCGCGAGAGGTAAAAGAAATTTATGATGCGGTCCTCGAGGCCCAATTGATGGGACTAAAGGCTATTCATTCGGGCGCATCCGGCAAGGACGTTCACATGCAGGTCGCCCTGGTGTTCGATGAACACGGGTATCCTGAAAGAGATGGCAAGGGATTCACGCACTCCACAGGACACGGAGTTGGCCTCGATATCCATGAGAGACCTTCTCTGAGCGAGGCTGGTGAGACCCTTCATGTAAACAATGTTGTTACAGTAGAGCCTGGCCTATATTATCCTGAGATCGGGGGTGTTAGGCTTGAGGATCTGGTTGTAGTGACTGAGCACGGCTGTGATAACTTAACCCATTTCAACAGACAGCTTATTGTTTGATAACATTTAATAATAGTATTAGCAGTATTATCATTAATCTATATTGCATTATCAATATCACTAGAGGCAAATCATGGAACAAGATGTGCTGGAGAAGTATAGGAAGGCTGGAAGGATCCTGGCCGAGGTGATGGTGGGGGCCAGGCCAAAAATAAATGTAGGCGTACCACTTATCGAGATTGCAGAATTTGTTGAGGGATCAATAAGATCGAAGGGTGCGCAGCCTGCATTCCCATGCAACATCTCCTTAGATAGGGCTGCAGCCCACTATACCCCTAAGCCTGGGGATGAGATTACTTTTGCGGAAAATATGGTTAAGTTGGATATAGGCGTGCATGTCGATGGCTATATCGCGGATGCCGCAATAACGGTTGATTTAAGCGGCCATGTCGATCTGACGGATGCATCCAAGGCAGCATTGGAAGCTGCAATAGAACTTATTAAGCCAGGCGCTAATACAGCTGCCATCGGCTCTGCCATTGAGCAGACAATAATAGGCTATGGTTACAAGCCCGTTTCAAATCTGACAGGACACGGCCTTGAGAAGTATGATGCGCATGCTGAGCCTGTAGTGCCAAATAGAGCGATTGGAAAAGGTACCATACTGAATGAAGGGGATGTGATAGCCATAGAGCCCTTTGCAACAGATGGTGTTGGCAGAGTATCAGAGGCGCCTATAACTGAGATCTACGGATTTTTAGATCGAAGGCCGGTAAGATCCCCTGAGGCCAGGGATCTAATGAAGACGATTATGGAGAACTACAAAACGCTGCCCTTTGCTCGCAGGTGGTTGAATGGAGATAGGGCAGAATATGCATTAATACAACTTCTTAAATCAGGAGTTGTGCATAGGTATCCTGTGCTATGGGAGATCGAGGGTGCTCTGGTCTCACAGGCTGAACATACGGCCATAGTTACTGGGGATGGCTGCGAGGTCATAACAAGGGTTGGATAGACTAGACTGAGGATCGGTATTTTAAACCCTCAATTTTTCAGAACTCCTCGTTGAGATCCTCAGTGCCATCATCTTCCTTATAGCTGGTATCTCCTAGCATGGCTGCAGAGATCGCATCTATTCCATCCATAAGCTCAGCTGCCATGCTGTAAGGAAGCTCTGCCGCCTCGGGAGGCAAACTCTCGCCACCGATCACCCTTGCACCCACCTGGCTAAGGATATCGAAGGTCCCATCAAGGTTCTCCTGCTGCTCTTCTGTTACTGCCTTGCCAATAAGATCTTTGATGGGTGTTTCACGATCAAAGTCTCCAGCAATATATCTCTGGCTAGAGACGAAAACTGCAGCCAGCGATGTCTTGAGAGATTCGAGCATCAGGTCCGCATCTTCGCCAAGAGACTCATGCTCCTTGAAGATAATTTCTTTGATGCTATTAACCTCCGCAAAGGCATCCTCTGGCGAGATCACATCACGTTCACACCGCGCGATGATCTTCAGGCAGGCCAGAACTACATCATCCATTATGTAGACGAAGACAGCTCCAGCGTTTTTGTCATCGGATTCCGTGAGCTTGAAGTTGCTCTCCTTGACCTTATTTAGCCAGTTAAGCCACCGTTTCTCAGTATAAAACTCTTCTTTCATGACCTTCATGCAACCTCACCGATATGTATCTACGAGGGCTACTCTCTCCAGCACAAGATCAGAGATTCTTGCCTCTCCTGCAGCCCAAAGTTCCTCGTCGGATATATTAAATATAGTTTTCACTGCTTCAACCTTGTAGGCGCATCCTTTGCGATCGATCTCTATAATGCTCGATAGCTCAGAATCTTCAGGCATAAGCCCGCTCTGTCCTGATATGATAAGGATGGCTATTCTTTCTGTGGAATCGGAAAGACCAATTGAGAGTGCTCTTTCAATCTGGCGTTCCCCTGAAGCATAACGCAATATCTCTACGCCCAGGTCCTTGGCTGTATTTCTTCCTTCAAAGAAAGCGCACAATGCTTTCTCGGCTGCAAAAGTGAGATGTCTCTCGCTTACTATGTATCTCGCATCCATAGCCTGGATTGTACAGCCTGTCTGAGCCTGAAGCTTACGCAAAGCTAAAACGAACTCGTTTTTGTCGCTGATGATAGGCCTTCCGAAGAGGAGGCGTATGCCGTTCATTGCTGATGATCTGATGATGAAGCTTAAAACCTTACGGTTCTAAATCTTAAATTAATCATATTAACATATAGGATAACTACTTTTTCAAATACAAATGCTGAAAAGATTTAAAATCTGAGAAGGGGCAGCATGTTAGCTCTGCCCTAATATTGTCATTTTCAAACCATACCTGCACGCTGGAGCCTGAGTAGTGCGGCTGTATCCAGCTTCTCGCCCTGCCTGAAGTGAGTGAGAATCTCCTCTGCTTCTCGCTTGGCTACCTCTTTAGCCTTATCCTCTTTGATATCGCGGTTCTTCTTCTTCAGGCCGACTATTACCTTCTCGAAGTCGCGGATTTCCCTCTGCGTCCTTATGAACTCTTTATGTTGTTCATCAGCAGATTCTTGAGCCTTCACAAACTCCTTGTGGGCTGCATCCGCCTCTGCTCGTGTTTGATCAGCTTCCTTGAAGGTGGCGATCATTTTATCGTGGTACTCCTGGGCAAGCTCAGCATACTTTGTGACTTCATCATGATGCTTGGAGGCCTGATCTCGTAGTCCCTGGGCCTCATCCAGGAGCTTCCTGAGTTCCTCGTTCTTCTCAAGCTGCTCTTTTCGGGTTCTGAACTCTGCATGAAGTGCGGCGATCTTATCCACGAGCTGCTTCTCCTTATCAGGGCTTAGAACCTCAGTCTGCTGCCTGAACTCCAGGTGATCGATCTCTCTTCGCAGATCCTTTATCGATCTTTCACCAGTGAGGTTGTACTTCTTGCGGATCTCATCGATCTTCGCATAGAACTCGTTGGTTTTCTCGTTATATTCATCCCGCAGCTTCTTTGCATCCGCTACGTTCTTATTGTTCTCGTCCCGCAGCTTTTTGAGTTCCTGGGCCTTATCGATAAGCTCTTTTGTGGTTTTATTCAGCTCATTCCTCTTTGCGGCCCACTTGCTCGCCTCAGCATTAAGTTGGCTTCGTCTATCCTTAAATGCAAGGGACTCCTGCCTTAAATTGGCTTTTTTGTCTTCCAGTTCTGCCAGCATCCCCCGTTTGTCCTCCTGTTCCAGCACGTTGCTGGGGTTTGAGCCGTTCCGGTTTACGGAAAAGCTCCGCCCTTTGGCGAAGTGCTGCTTATTGGCGCTACATATGATGGGGTACATACTCAACCATCGATCTGATGATCTGTGCTTATCTATGCGTATCTGTGCTGTAGCAACAAAACTGCTTCAGTCGAGATATTAGTGTTACGAAAAGATAACCACCACATAAGATCGATAAGTGTAGGCATGCTGGAAGGTATCCAGATTCCCATAACGTATTAATCTTTTGGTTATGCGAACTATTCTATCAAAGTGAGCACTACTAAATGGTTCTTCAATAGATGAGCGCATTATAAATTGGTTTCTGCGAGGTTTTTTGATCATGCCGGCGAAATGAGACTGTTTTAGCATCCCTCCCGCTATCATATACCTGGGCCTTAGGGGCAGAATAGGCGGTAGCTGACCCACCACTTCCAACAGATTAAAATAGGTGAGTAGCATTAAAGGAAAAAGGATCAATAAATAGAATAGTGATATTCGCTTAGACGGAGGGATTGATCTGAAGAAGGTTATACTAGCACTAGCGGTTCTGGTTATAGTTGCTTTTATAGGTTTATCTATGGCTAAAACTGGCCAGACGATTGAGAGCAACACGACGTTCAGCTTTGAGCAAAGCGTCCAGGGCAATGGCTACTTCATGAATTATATGTACGCCAAAGTAGGGAATCTCGCGTTTAAGAATTACGCTCATGGGAGCGGTTCTATAGATAACTCCGCGATATTAACTACACAAAATCTGAGCAGGGATCTTCATCCGAATGATGGCAGCGATTGGAACGACCTAGTCCAGAACTGCATCCAGTTCAAGGAAGACAACAACATGGTCTATTCTCCAATGAGAATTGCAGTCGGTACTGGGTACTATGCAGCCAACCCAATTGATTATAGCTCTTTACTGAAGGAGCAGACGTATGTAAAGAACTATGCTGCATCGAGCTCAATAAAGCATGAGATCGAGTATGCCCATGCCATAACGAAGCAGCTGAGTGTAGTTGCCAAAGAGAATTTCACTCATCTCTATGACCCCACGCTTTTGGGCACAGCAATAACACAAATGAAGATCAACGAGGATGTAACAGATGGCAAGATCCACCTCGGAGTGCTACAGGGTAGCAATACTAATGTAGCCCTTAATGGCGACATCACAAAGCCAATAAGCCCCTTTGTTGGAGACTTCTCCGATGCGAGCATAGGAGCACCTGGTCTTAGAGGCGAAGCCTGGAGAGATCCTGCTATCCTGATCGATGAGGATTATTGGGGAACCTATCACCTCGAGAAGAACATATCCCTTGAGGTGCCCTATAAGAATATCATAGTAGGAGAGGATTGGTTGCCCTGCTGCTCCGGTGGATGGGATAACATGAATATCTACGATAAGAAGGGTTTCGGAGCGAGCACTAAGGGAATATTCGACTGCACGTGCTATAAGGCCCAACCAACGGCGCAGTACCCAGAGCCTACAGAAGCAAAAGCCTGGTAAAATAGCAAAAGGGGATTAAACTCCCCAGCTCTCTCTTTTTTCTCAGCATATTAGATTAGTCGAAGCCTGTTGCTTATGAAAAGCCTTAATCTTTAGAAGTGCCTCTCCTTTCATTATGCGGTTCGAATCATGGGAGCCAATCTATCAAAAGATCCTTGATGATTTTGGTTTCTCACGAGAGCGCGATGAGGAGGCAGCTGAGCTGTTATCAGAGTTGCTGCGCGAACCCGAGCAGAGTTTGAAAGATGCTTTTCGGCTTGTATGCGGTCGTGCCGTAATCGTCTGCGGAAACGGACCATCTCTTGTTCGAGAGCTTGATGCGTTACCAAAGCAAGATCATATTTTTATAGCAGCAGATGGCGCGACGGAGGCTCTTCTAAAGCAGGGCATAATTCCTCAAATAGTAGTGACCGACCTTGATGGCCCGTTTCAAGCGATACTTCAGGCGAACAAAATGGGCTCTATAATAGTTGTTCATGCACATGGTGACAATATAGATGCCATCGAAAAAGGCGTTCCGGTACTGAAAAATGTGATCGGGACAACACAATCAAGGCCCTTAAAAAATGTATATAACTTCGGAGGCTTCACGGACGGTGATAGATGCGTCTTTCTTGCAAAGCATCTAGGCGCGGCTGAAATCCGACTAGTTGGCTTTGATTATAATGATGAGAGCGTCACACCACGGAAGAGGAAAAAACTTTCATGGGCGAAGCGGCTTATCGAGATTGCGCTATCGGGAGATCAGTGCTAAGATCTACATACGATGTTAAGTATCGCAGAGAATGCATCTCCTGCTACATCCTCGATATCCTGGTTCGCATCGATAATAATGAACCTATTCTGCTCAAGTGCCGCGATTTGCCTGAAGTTGTTATCTACTTCCATAAGAAATTCTAATCTTTCAAACTTCTCCATGTACTCTCTGGATCTTATCCTTTCCAAGGCCAGGCCAGGTTCGATTGCAAATAGGAGCGTCATATTCGGCTTGATGTCCCAGGGCTCGCAAAGATTTATGATCCACATTACAGGATCAGGGACGATTCCTCGAAGGGTTACGCCTTGGTATGCAGCCGTCGAGTCTGTATACCTGTCGGATATTACGATATTACCGTCATTTAGCGATGGTATGATCATACTGGCGAGGTGATTTGAATGATCTGCCATGAAAAGGAAAAGCTCCTCCACCTTCCGGGCCCTGAGGAGTTTATTGGATTCTCGAGCGCTTGTTTCTTGTGTGCTTGTTTCTTGTGTGCTTGTTTCTTGTGTGCTTGTTTCTTGTGTGCTTGTTTCTTGTGTGCTTGTTTCTTGTGTGCTTGTTTCTTGTGTGCTTGTTTCTTGTGTGCTTGTTTCTTGTGTGCTTGTTTCTTGTGTGCTTGTTTCTTGTGTGCTTGCTTCTTGTGTGCTTGCTTCTTGTGTGCTTGCTTCTTGAGTGCCTGCTGATAGACGTGCCCTCAGTATCTGTCCTGCTCCGCCATTCGTCGGCTCAGCAGTAAAGACGAAGTTCCTCTCAGGCACTGACTTCGCGAGCCTATCTTGAAGCATCTTCGAAACTGTAGTTTTTCCAGATCCATCAATGCCTTCGAGTGTAATTAAAAGGCCATTCACGTTTGCGACTTAACTGAAGAAGGAGATTAAGATATCGGGTGGGCAATTTATAATATTACAAGTCTAATACTGCAAACCCTAGTACAACAAACTATAATGCTTGCGAAATCCTTCACACAAATATCAAAAATAGCTATCAGTGTTACATCACGAATTATAAATTCTGTTAAATTATCGCCCGATACTAACTCCGGGACGTCATTCGCTGGTACTCCGCAGTCGGCCCAGTAACCCTCGCAGCGGGCGTCTGTACCGCATTTGGGTTGTCTCATGGTCATAGGTAGACTTTTGTCAATATCCTACCATAAGGACCTATCAACGCGGCCTGTAGTCCCAAGTTCAGCCGACACTCACAGCAAACAGATGTTTAGGCTCATGTCAGTCCATTTAAGGGACATCAAATATCTACTGGGCGGACTTATAAAACTATCGCGTCATATGTGCTCTATTTTGCGGTCGGCCAATAAGACCAAGCCCCTAGTAAGCTTTAAGTTAAAGTTCCACATTAACAATGCTGAGGTGCTTCATTTGGCAGACAAGATCTACGTTGTCGGGCATAAAAGCCCTGATACAGATTCTGTAACATCCGCTATAACCTATGCGAACCTTAAGAACGCAACTGGAATGAAAGAGGCAGTTCCCGCAGCTGCAGGCGATATAAATAACGAGACTAAATTCCTGCTGGACTACTTCAAGGTCCCCGCTCCTGAGAAGCTCACAGACGCAACTGATAAAAAGGTCATCCTTGTGGATCACAACGAGATGGGCCAGGCTGTTGACAAGCTCAACGAGGAGAATATAGTTGAGATCGTGGACCATCATAAGATTGGAGGAATAAAGACAGGTAAGCCCATCTACTTCCTGAATGAGCCTGTTGGCGCTACAGGCGGAATTATCGCGAAGCTATATGAGGTGAATAACGTTAAAATCAGCAAGGAAATGGCAGGCCTTATGATGGCAGCCATCCTGAGCGATACAGTCCTCTTCAAGTCGCCGACATGCACTCCAAGCGATAAGGCAGCCGTAGAAAAGCTCTCCAAGATCGCTGGCGTAGATCCAATGAAGTTCGGCATGGAGATGCTCAAGGCCAAGAGCGATATCTCCTCAAAGAGTGCAAAGGACATACTCACAGGCGACTTCAAGAAGTTCGACTTCTCCGGCACCAAAGCGGGCGTCGGCCAGATCGAGGTAATGGATCTGAAGGATATCCAACCAAAGAGGGCTGCAATCCTTGATGAAATGAACAAGATGAAGGATGCTGAGAAGCTCGATATGGTTGTCCTCATGCTGACTGATGTGATCAAAGAGGCAAGCGATATACTCTTCGTAGGAAACGATAAGGCTGCAAAGGGCTTCGAGAAGGCATTTGGCGGCAAGATCTCGAACAACTCCATCTACAAGGAGAAGGTTCTTTCCAGGAAGAAGCAGGTTATTCCGCCACTTGAAGGTGCGTTCAAGTAGCGAATAAAAAGTATTCGGGTGGTATATCCACCCATATTATTTTCGAAATGATATTCGTGGATTTTTAGTTATAATCACCTGCTGGGGTGCACATTCTCGCCAGCCATTCTCACCAGAGGCTTCGCCAGATGCCTGCGGGCGCAGGGCGGCACCTCATAAAAGCCGGTCCCCAGTTCGCGCGATAGTGGCATATGCTCGCAGCCCTCAGCCTTTGTTTTGCAGCGTCTGCATCTATATCCTTGGCCTTTTCCTGATGATTCCATTCGTCTGCCGCATGATGGGCAATGGGGAGTGATAAGAACTTCCTGCTCTGCAAGGTTGATGATATTCAACTTCTCCAGGTTGAGTGTTCCATCTCGCACAGCTCCATAAACCTCAACCTCATCTCCCGGAATCAGTTGTTTGATGATTGATCTGAAGTTTTTCGTAGGCTCGAAAGCTGCACAGTTTATTGCACTTCCATTTTCAAGGTTGAAGAAGAGATGGCCCCCATTGATGGCCTTGGGCGTTGAGGACACCCGGCCTCGTATATGATAGCTTTGGTTGTCATTGATATGAGAGATCTCGCCCGGTTGAATATGGGCATCGGTGCCTTGATTGGTTATGTAAAGAACCCTATGCTCACAGGGCTCAGATTTGATATTCTGAAAGGCAAGCTCTATTGCATCGATATCTCGCCCACGTATGCCGAAGAGAACTGGGTCTCCTGAATGAGGCGCAAAAACGATTCGGTTATTATGATAATCGACAGTGTCCCAGGTCCTTGGGTACGTCAGTGCATCTGCCCTCCATACAGAGTCGGAGTCAATCTGTCTCGGCGTACCCCAGCGCCTGCGCTCTCTATAAGCTACAAGCTCATAGGTGTGATCTTCAAGGTCGGCGCCAATGGCAGCCAATGCACCAATCAGCCCTCGTCCCTTCTTGAGGCCGCGATACCATATCCCCTCAGAATCCAAAATCTCTCGCGCCTCTTGGATCTCTAGGATCTCGGTCACAGCCCTCTTATAAAAGCGCCTTGAATCTTCAGAAACACTATCGATAGCAATTAATCCTGGATTGGTATTTGTTCCTGAGAGGTCGGAAAACTCGAGCACTGTCCTCAGTGCAAGATCTTTGACCTCCTCGGGCTTTTCTGTATCAATCTCGAATGCGATGGCGGCGTTGCCACGGGTTTTGTACTGGACGCAAGGGTTCAGACGTATTAATTTCGGCAAGCCCGTTAGCGTTCCTAGGCCTCGAAGCCTATCCATGAGTACTGCCGCAAGATATGTGGTGCACAGGCCTTTCTCAGAATCGGTATCATCTATTCCTATAAACATGGTCAACCTTAAATAGCGGTCAGATAAAGATATATAATAATGGATAAGGATCTTCTCGCCACGGATGTGGCGGAGGTTCTGAAAAAGGCGGGATTCGCCATCTCCGACCGTTGCTACCTCCGGCCCAGGAGCTTCGATTTAGCTGCTAGAAAAGGAGAGCTATTCCTCTTGCTCAAGATCCTCTCCAACATCGATGGCCTAAACGAGAGGACTGCATTAGAGGTACGTCGCCTCGCACATCACCTTCTGGGACGACCCCTCCTAGTGGGCGAGAAGACACGGGATCAGAACCTCGAGCGCGGAGCGGTTTACTTCCGATATGGAATACCTACGGTAAGCCTGCCTACGCTTGCAGACTGCCTTCTTGATGGATTATTGCCATTGGTCTACGCAGCCCACGGCGGCCTTTACGTCCGAATAGATGGAGCAAAGATAAGACAGCTCAGGCTTGATCAGGGAATATCTTTGGGCGCGCTAGCATCTGAGCTGGGTGTATCCAGACGTACAATATCAAAGTATGAAACAGAGAATATGGATACCTCTGTTGATATCGCGATCATGCTTGAGGAGATATTCAAGCAGGAGCTTATCCGTCCTGTAGAACTTTTCCAATCAGAAGGCATCGATGACCAACCTGAGCAGATTACAGATAATGTGCTCAAACTGCTTTCCAAGATCGGCTTCAACGTAGTCCTCGCAGCTCAAGCACCCTTCAATGCCATAACCAGGGATGAAGACCTTGTAGTTCTTATGGGAGTAAGCAAGTTTACGCAGAGCATGCTCAAGAAGGCACGCCTCATGAGCAGTCTCTCCTCAGTGGCAGGAACTCGTTCGGCAGTTATAGTTGAAGGTGAGTCGAAGATAGAGCGGATCGATGAGACTGCAATCATTGAGAAGCGCGAGCTTGAGTCAATCGGCGATCCCTATGAGTTCGAGGATCTAATGATCGAGAAGCAGAAAGCTCACTAAGATTTAAGCCGATCTCACAGTCAACTTATTGTCATTTGAAAAGTCATTTGAATTATTCTGCAGAGGGCTCGTTCTTAACTAAATAGCAATTGGACTTTCGATCTCTTTTGATCATATATTCAGCCTAAATTTTCATTTATAGAGAGTATCCAGCAATCGCATTAACCATTAGGGGATGCAAGCCGAGGGGGAATAACTTCATCTGTTGGATGCTTCACAGGTACCGCAGGTAATTATGAAATCGCTCATGGATAGAATACTTGAGTCAGGCAGAGTTTTTGTCTTCGGTGTAGCAGGGGATAGCGGATCTGGAAAGACAACGCTATCAAGCGGCATAAAGAGGATCCTTGGGGAGGAGATGGTTGCATCATTCTCCATGGATGATTACCATAGCCTTGACAGACAGCAGCGCAAGGAACTGGGTATAACGCCTCTAAACCCTGCAGCAAATTACCTTGACCTCCTGGCAGATCACTTAGAGGCGCTACGAAAGGGCGAGGGCATAGATAAGCCTGTATATGATCATAGCAGCGGCCGAATTAAGGGCACAGTTCCATTTGGCCCAGCGCCTGTGATTATAATAGAAGGATTGCATCCATTCTATACAGAGCGGCTTCGAAATCTCATAGATTTCAAAATATTCGTAGATCCATCAAGACAGGTAAAACGGCTCTGGAAGATGCGCAGGGATGTGGGTGATCGCGGCTATGATCGCGAGCAAGTAATGAAAGAAATACTTCAGCGCGAGCCTGATTACAAGCTTTATGTCGATATCCAGAAGATCTACGCCGAGATTGTTGTGAAGATACAGGATTCAAGGCTCAATCCTCCACTATTCATGGCGGAGCCTAGACTGGAACTATACTCAGTAAGACTGATACAGCAGATGCTTGATCTGCCCTTATCTGAGGTCGACCTGACAATAAATCTGAGCAAAATACTGATGTCATCGGAGCACGAGTTCTCGCTCCAGTTTGAGCGCGATGACTACTATGGCAAAAAAGTAGGCATCATGACCATCGATGGTGAGATTCACCAATCGATGATCGAGGAGCTGGAGAGGAAGCTTGGCGATAGCCTCGGAACCCGCGCGAGCATAAGCGATCGAAGCCAGGAATACGTAAATTCAATAGGAGTTGCTCAGCTCATACTGACTTGGAGATGCGTTGAGAAGCTGGATTATCTCCTTAGCTCCTGAATATCGCTGCTACCAATGCTCGTAGGCGACAATGTCGTTGAGTGGCTTGCGCTGCCTAGCTGAGGGCTGCTCTGCAGGGTAGCCCAAGGGTAGCAGCGCGATTACTCTGATGTCCGCAGGTATTCCCAGTATCTCCTTGACCTTATCCTCGTAGAATGCACCGATCCAGCATGTTCCCAGCCCCAAGCTGAATGCAGCTAGAGTTATATGGTCTAAAGCTATGGAGACATCTATTGTGTAGGAAGGCTGGCCGCAGGTCATAATATAATCCGATGTGCCGCATGCAGCGATTACAACGGGCGCCTGAGCAATAAACGGCTGGTTGCGGGCGGCCTCTGCGAGCCTTTGGCGTGTCTCCTTATCTCTTACAACCACGAACCTCCAGTCCTGGAGGTTTCTGGCAGAAGGCGCTAGCCTTCCTGCATCAAGGACTCTTCTAAGCACCTCATCTTCAACGTCCCGATCAAGAAAGCTCCTAATGCTTTTGCGGCCTTTTATAGCTTCAAATAGGTCCATTAGATCTCACAGATTTCATGTCTCTATTTTTATACACCTATATCAGTGGTCTATTACCAAATTCTTTTATTAGGCGTTTTTATCAGGCTCTTTTCTTCATCTCCTTTTCGATCTCCGAGCCAAATTCGGTCAAGCCCCAGCTTCCATCCTTTTCAGATACCATCTGCCTCTGGGCCAGATCCTCAAGAACTTTCTTTACGCCCTGAAGTGGAAAATGTTCAAATTTTGCAATCTTCTCGGGCGTCATCCTCCCCTTCGATCCGAGGACCTGCATAACTCGCTCACGTTGCGTGTTGCCCATTACGAAGCCTATGTTGGTTGCTATATCCTCTTCCATAAAATTTGCTCCCACGTTTCCCGTTAGATTTATTGCTATCGAACTCAATGTTAAAGATGGCGGGCAGTCTGGGTGGTTCGGCGTCACCTGTAACCCGAAATCGTCGATAAGCGGGAGGCTTAGCTGACGGAAGACTCTGAGCGTTGTGTGCTCAGTCCAGTTGCAGACAATGATTCTCCGTCCTGTAGGGATAGCACCGGCCCGCGGGTCTGCCTGAGGGCAGATCTGCACGGCCATAATTGCAGGAATCGGTCCAGGCCCGGAAGGGAGCAGACTTACTGCGGGTAACTGTCGCTTGCAGGTGTTAGGGGAGGAGGATGCGATCGGATTAACTGGCATGTGGCGCTGTTGGCAACTGTTGGCATGCCTGCCATTTGATTTTATTTGCTTCCCTCTTCATAGGAGTTCTTTCGGATAGCCAGTGTTTTGTTGTAAGTCCATCTGCAAAGCTCCAGAGTATTGAACATCTTGGATCTTTGAGACTTTGTAGGATAGATCCTATACCGAAGCACTTTCAGCAAATATCACTTCACTGCTCTATAGCCGTAGACTTCATAAGCCATATAGACAACGTATGCAGAGCGAAAGTAATAGGTACGGGCTGTATCCTGCAAATAAATTGGCGGGGATTGGCCCTGCTTTTTTCCTAAAGCCCTCAACCTTTATTATATCCGATTCTATTCAGGAATAATCCCAAAGTATAACTGTCCGGTAATTTATTTACGCATTGATGATTTGGAAAAAGTATGTGGTATTATTCCTTCAAGGCCAAAGATAACCGCGATCTCTTGTTGTAAGCCGCTGAATATTGTGCTAGCCTGCATTCAGCTCCCAAAAATTTAACTCTAGAAAAATTTAAATATAGATAGCACCTACTTTAGTTACTGATCCTAAATCAGCAGCATTATCAGCTGATGGAAGTGAGGAAATGAAGAGAAAGGCGCTCTGGGTCTTGCTTATTTTTGCAAGCATGTTCGTGGGGACTGCTCAGTCAGGCTATTCTTTCGGGTCTGCTGATTTGATAAATAGCTCTGGATCAAACAATATAAACGGCTTACCGACCGATAACGGAACGGTCAGATCCGCTATGATGAAGCTGCCCATAAGCTTTATTGAAAACAGAGGGCCGACTTCAAACGAGGCAAAGTTCATGGTCAAAGCCTCTCAGGCGACCATTTACTTCACGCCTTCCGAAGTTTTGTTTGCGCTTGTTTCGAAGAATAACTCTTCTAACGTAAGAATGAGCTTCGAAGGCGCAAACCCAGAGAGGCTGGTCGGCGAAGAACCTCTTCCAGGCAAAGCGAACTTCTTCACAGGCAATAATTCTTCCCAATGGCTCACAGATATTCCGATATACGCCTCTGTTAGATACCAGGGCATCTATCCCGGAATTGATCTGGTCTTCAAGGGCACTGAGGGCAATCTCAAGCACGAGTTGGTTCTCGATCCAGGAGCTGATCCTGCAGCAATTGTGTTCCTCTACAACGGCCAGGATAACATCAGCCTCAACAATAATGGATCGCTGCTGATCAGGACAGAAGCAGGCTATATCACCGATTCTGCGCCTATCTGCTACCAGGATATCGATGGTCGCAGGGTGGATGTTGAGGGAGAATATCGGAAGATCGATGAGAATAGGATAGGATTTGAGGTTAAGGATTATAACAGGAGCCTGCCACTAATGATAGATCCCTGCCTGGTGTATTCCACCTATCTGGGTGGAAGCAGTCGCGATGGAGACCATGGCGGCAGCATTGCCATAGATGCCAGTGGAAACGCTTATGTTACTGGAAGTACGTCTTCGAATGACTTCCCGACTACCACCAGTGCATATAACACAACTTTTGGAGGAGACTACGACGCCTTTGTCACCAAGCTCAGCCCGGAAGGTAATGCGCTTGTCTACTCGACTTATCTGGGCGGCAGCAGTGGCGATGAGGGCTTAGGCATTGCCGTAGATAGCCAAGGAAACGCTTATGTTGCCGGACTCACGGATTCGACAGACTTCCCGACTAAGAATGCATATTATACAGCTATTAATGGAACCTTTGATGCTTTTGTCACCAAGCTCAGCCCGGAAGGTAATGCGCTTGTCTACTCGACTTATCTGGGCGGCAGCAATGGCGATGAGGGCTTAGGCATTGCCGTAGATGGCCAAGGAAACGCTTATGTTGCCGGACTCACGGATTCGACAGACTTCCCGACTAAGAATGCATATTATACAGCTATTAATGGAACCTTTGATGCTTTTGTCACCAAGCTCAGCCCGGAAGGTAATGCGCTTGTCTACTCGACTTATCTGGGCGGCAGCAATGGCGATGAGGGCTTAGGCATTGCCGTAGATGGCCAAGGAAACGCTTATGTTGCCGGACTCACGGATTCGACAGACTTCCCGACTAAGAATGCATGTCAACCAACTTTTGGAGGAAACGCCGATGCTTTTGTCACCAAGCTCAGCCCAGAAGGTAATGCGCCTGTCTATTCAACTTATCTGGGCGGTAGCAGTCGTGATGAGGGCTTAGGCATTGCCGTAGATGGCCAAGGAAACGCTTATGTTACTGGACGCACATCCTCGATCAACTTCCCGACTCAGAATGCATTTCAGACAGTTAATAAAGGAAACTTTGATGCTTTTATCACCAAGCTCAGCCCGGAAGGTAATGCACTTGTCCACTCGACTTATCTGGGCGGTAGCGGTTTGGATATTGGCTATGGCATTGCCGTAGATAGCCAAGGAAACGCTTATGTTGCCGGACTCACGGATTCGACAGACTTCCCGGCTCAGAATGCATATCAACCAACTTCTGGAGGATACTACGACGCTTTTGTCACCAAGCTCAGCCCGGAAGGTAGTGCGCTTGTCTACTCAACTTATCTGGGCGGTAGCGATTCGGATATTGGCTATGGCATTGCCGTAGATGGTCAAGGAAATGCCTACGTTACAGGAGAAACTCAATCAATCGGCTTCCCGACTAAGAATGCATATCAAACAGCTATTAATGGACCCGATGATGCTTTTGTCACCAAGCTCAACTCGGCAGGGAGGGATCTTGTCTATTCTACTTATCTCGGAGGTAGTGGTACTGATTATGGCTATGGCATTGCCGTAGATGGCCAGAGAAACGCTTATGTTACTGGATGCACATACTCGATCGACTTCCCGACCACTCAGAATGCATATCAGACAGCTTATAAAGGAAGCCCAGATACATTTATATCCAAAATATCATCGCCTCCAGATATTATCACTCAGCCGTCCGACATGAGTATATGTCTGGGAAGGACTGCCTTGTTCACAATTGCTGCATCAGGCATTGCACCTCTAAGCTATCAATGGAAGAAGGGGGATACGGCTATCCCAGGAGCAACTTTGCAATGGTTCGCTATTGCCTCAGTATCATCAAATGATGCCGGGAACTATAAAGTCGAGGTCACTAATCCCTACGGCACAGTTACATCCAGCGAGGCCACTCTGACGGTTAACTCACCTCCTCAAATCACTGCTCAGCCAGCCGATATAACCTGTTGTCCAGGCAGCTCTGCTACATTCAGCGTAATGGCTTCAGGCACAGGACCGCTCAGTTATCAGTGGAAGAAGAACAATATAACCCTAGAGGGAAAAACCAGCCCAGCTCTATCGATAAACCCAGTCTCATCTGGAGATGCAGGCATTTACACAGTCGATGTGACGAATGTCTGCGGAACAGTTACATCCCGTTGGGCCAATCTTACTGTCAACTCGACTCCGGAGGTCATCTGCCAGCCGAATGATGTGACCATTTGCGCAGGGAATGCTGCAACATTCAGCATAAAAGCTTCAGGTACAGGACCGATTAGCTATCAGTGGAAGAAGAATGGAATCGATCTACAGGATGTGCCTGGTCATATCAGCGGAGCAAAGACCAGCTCGCTCTCAATAAATCCAGTCGCTTCAGGAGATGCGGGAAGCTATAGTATAGCTGTAACAGGAGCCTGCGGATCTGCAACATCCAATACTGCATCTCTAGATCTGTTAGAGAGCACCTCAACAATAGATCCATCGCCCCAATCTGCATGTTTAGGCGGATCAGTCACATTTAGCGTAGCAGTCTCAGGAATAGGGCCTTTCAGCTATCAGTGGAAGAAGAATGGAATCGATCTAAAGGACGAGGCAGGACATATCAGCGGAGCAAAGACCAGCTCGCTCTCAATAAATCCAGTCGCTTCAGGAGATGTGGGAAGCTATAGCATCGTTGTAACAGGTGGATGCGGATCCGCAACATCAAACCAGGCAGCGCTTACAGTCGATGCTGGCCCAGTAATAACAGCTCAGCCTGCAGATGCCTCTGCCTGCATAGGTTTGCCAGCAAGCCTTAGCGTAACTGCAACTGGAGCTGGCAGCTATCAATGGCAAAGGTTTGATGGCACAAACTGGAATAATCTTGCAGGCAAGACTTCATCGATTCTCAACTGGATTGCCATAGCAGCATCTGATGCAGGCAGATACAGAGTTCAGATCATCGGCTCTGCATGCGGTTCAACTATATCCCGTGAGGCCACCCTGACTATCAGCTCGCCTCCTATAATTTTATCTCAACCTTCATGCAGGAAAGTTATAGAGGGCGCATCTGTAAACTTTTTAGTGAGAGCTCAAGGCACTGATCTAACCTACCAGTGGAAGAAGGACGGCAAGAGTATCCTAGGCGCTACGTCTACCATCTATCACATTCCTCATGCAGCTCTAACAGATGCAGGAAGCTATACCGCAATGGTAAGCAATCGCTACTGCTCAGTTGAATCAAATCAGGCGGTGCTGGTTGTTAGAAGGAAGCTTTAAGAGCGATGACCAATATATATAAGTTTATGGATAAGTGCGTTAGCAACTAATGCAAGACCCAGAATGAGAAAAGGAAAAAAGGCTTCCCTGGAAGGGCTTATATGCTATCATTAATGCCTATAGGCAAGCTCATTTAGCAGAGCTGTCCTCCTGCATTATACCGAAGGTATTGCCCTCTGTATCTTTGCAGTAAGCGAAGTATCCTACTCCCGGTATAGTCATCCGGGGCGTGATGACCTTGCCGCCTTTCTCTGTCACTTTGGCCATGAAGTCCTCCAGGGATGGAACAGAGATCGTATTGACTGTAGTAGCAGTTGGTTCCATACGCCTGGTTATTGCTCCATCAATCCCAGGCTGGCCCTGCTCGCCTGTGGATGCCAGCCAGTAGTCAACAGGGCCTCCCCAGTTCTGGATCTTCCAGCCGAAGACCTCTGAGTAAAATTTAACTGCACGCTCTGGCTGATCGGCGTTTATCTCGAAATGGATTACTCTAGGCATGCAGACTATTGGGATTTTTAGCGCAGATATAGATGGCGACAAGGAGTCTTCGTTCAATTATTAAAACTCCAGCTTCATAATTTTTAAATAGTATGTAAATGACTATATAGTTAAAAACTTATTTGGAGGTTTATTATGAAGCGTCTAAAGGCATTCCTGACAGTTGTTTTATTGGGAGCGATGATTCTTCGCGTAGTTAGGCCGAAAATGATAACACAAACTTTAGGCGAAGGAATATTAGACCTGATACCTAGAATCATCGGCATGTTTATCTGAGCTTTGGTAGCGAGCGCAAGCTGCTTGCCCAGATTAATCTTTATTTAAGCTTGTCTTCTTACACTACTCTATGGGAAACGCTTTTATCATTCCGGTGAATATTATTGCCTGGTGGGGTATGTATGCGATTCACAATAGCGTTAATTATAGTATTCACATTATCCCTTTTAGTGATACCCTGTATTGCCCAGACATCAAATCAATTCCAGACCGTTGGCGGCGACTTCGGGAGGTCCTGGATAAGCAGTTTCCAGGCCCAAAACCAACAACATCAGCGCTTCTAACGAGAACCTTAAGAATGATCTGTGGAGTTGGGGTGGACACCCGAAAGGCAAGACGCTGGTGGGCGGAAAGCTGGTAGATGCGACCAACACTACGAATACAGTTAACTTTACAGCTAACTGGCTCGGGGACTTTGCGCAAGGCGTGCCGATTTACGTAAATGGCACCACTCCTTATGGGAATTACGGCAGAAATCCAGCAGATTCAGGCCAATTTAATTCAGCTCCATTAACGCCCTTGTCGCTTTCCGATGATCCCTGGGTATTGGCCCAACAGCTTGGGCGGCCAGTCGTAGCACCGGCAGGCTACTACGGAAATTATTACCCACCCTACAACTAATAAATTTTTTATGAAAATTTCTTTAAATCCTCTGCAACCCGTAAGACAATTTTCCCGCGAGTATGATGGCTTTTGCTCATCTCGTGTGCCTTTCTGGCTTCGGATAGCGGAAGCACAGTTGTAACTATCGGCCTGATGCTTCGTTCATCGATAAGTGATGCTATCTGAGCAAGCTCATGCCCATCAGCCTGGCTCAACATATGTGCTGCACGAACGCCATGCGCCTCAGCAGCCTCCTCAGGAACCTCTGCAACTGTAGTGACGAGGAAACCTCCCGGTTTAAGCACATTCCAGGATCGTTCAAATGTATCCCCGTCGACTGTATCCAATACTACATCCGCATTGTGCACGATGTCCTCAAACCGCTGAGCCTTGTAGTCTATCACCTCATCGGCGCCTATGCTCTTCAAGAACTGAGCATTGCTGCTGGAAGCTGTTCCGATGACATAGGCACCCTTCCATTTAGCGAATTGGACTGCAAAGCTCCCTACGCCGCCTGCAGCGCCGTGGATGAGTATAGACTGCCCTTCATTCAGTCCGGCAATATCGAAGAGCGATTGCCATGCGGTAAGTCCTGCAGTAGGAACAGCGGCTGCCTCGATAAATCCAATGCTCTTCGGCATTTCTGCTGCCTGTGAGGCCTTGACCACAGTGTACTCGGCATACCCGCCGTGTGGTAGTGACGCCTTGGCAAAAACACGATCGCCTGGCTGGAAAGAATCCATATCAGTTCCTGAGATGTCCACGACCCCTGCAACATCCAAACCCAACGTTATAGGCAATGGGATCTTCCTCACGCCTTCGCGCATCTTCCAATCGACGGGGTTTACTCCTGCCGCAACGACTCGGATGCGAATCTCGCCCTGACCAGGGCGAGGCTCAGGAATATCCTCATACTTCAGAACATCTGGCCCGCCAAACTCATGAATCCTAATCGCCTTCATGGCTATCTCCGAACAACGGAAATCAATCTGACAATTGCCGTTATAAATATAAAAAGAAAGGAAGTACCATAATTTTCTGGCAGTTAGTATGCTGAAAACCACCAGCATACCTGCCAGCGAATCTTGGGTTTTACTCTATATTGATCTCCTTGCCCTTTATCTCCTTCTTATTAACTTCAACAGTCAGGACTCCGTTCTTATATGATGCCTTTGCGCTATCAGGATCGATTTCTGAATCAAGATTAATCTTTTTGTGGAATTTCTTCTCATCCTCTGTCCTAATCTGGACGCAGCTATCGGCGGCATTAAGCTTGACCTTCTCCTTATCCACGCCGGGAAGCTCAACGAAGATCTTGTACTTGTCCTTCTCATCCATGACATCCACTAATGGTTCGCGCTCGTCGCTTGGCTCTATGCCTCGATCGGATGGGCGGATATTGCCGAACTCCTGGAAAACAGGCTCCTTGCCGGGCTCCGCAGTATAGCTGAAACCATATACGAACGGACCATATCTGCGAGTCGTTTCCGAAGGCGTATTCTCCTCGGTGGATTCATCGGACTCAGAAGGCATCGACTCCTCGAACCTCTGGATCATCTCATCAAATGGCTCTCTAAACCAATCCTCTCCAGATTCCTCCTCCCGAGAGGATGGAAATCCTCCAAAAAAGTTCTCGAATATGTCAAATATTGACGGGCGTCTTCTTCCCCACATATTATACCACTCCTTTATACCACTCTTCGATGGATTACACCTATTCAACCATAATTATCGGATCGTCATCAATTTTAATTTGGAAATATATTATTATTGATAACGGCGATCATTCTACCGGGACCTTTGTGCCGATAGTCTTGCTGGGCTTATACTCTTCAGCCTTCTCTACCCTTATATGCAGAACTCCATCCTTATATGTTGCATCTGCTGTATTCGGATCTACTGGCACACTTAAGATCTTCCGCGCACGGTATCTCCTATCTCCTCTTGTAACTACGACAAAGTTATCCTCAAAGAAGTCGAGGTCGATATTGGTCTTCTCAACCCCCGGCAGTTCAACCAGTATCTCGTAGAAATCTCCTTTATCCATGATATCTATCATCGGAGTTCTGTCTACACCTGGCGTTAGGCCGCGATCAGATGGCCTAATATTTCCAAACTCCTGAAATATCGGCTCCTTGCCAGGCTCAAAAGTATAACTGAAGCCGTAGACGAAGGGTCCCACTCGCTGTTCTCCGACATCGCGGTTAGGACCCACAATCCTCGCCAACTTATCGAACTCCTTTGGCAGATCGGATCCGAACATTCTGACCATATTCCCGAGTCCGCCTCTGAACCAATCATCAGCGCTCGTATCCACATAATCGGTTGGATAGTAACCTCTTCTTCTTCTAGGTGTGGGAAACCGCTCATCTTCACCAGACATTTAAAATCGTGCTCCTTATAGTATCATATTATTATGATATGATTGGATATACTTTTTTTGGTAAGATGAGATAGTTGAGTTAGAAGTAATTCGAGAGTCTAGACTGAATTGTGCCTGATATTGACTTTGAGTAACTTTTCCATTCATTAGAAGGAGTCTTTATCCTCCTGCTCATCTCACCAAGAGCCTCCTCAAGAGTCGAGAACCTTTGGGGTATAGAATTCATTGCTTCTCTTGCTACATCCCTTACAACCCAGACGCCAAGAGGGGCCCAGTACTTCTCAGAGATCTCTCTTATCGCTAGAATTGCAGCCTTCTTGCCCTTTCTTGCAAGATGCTCTAAAACCGCTAGTCGAGCTGCATAATAGCCGCCTGATAGCTGGCTATAGCCCTTCTTGCCATGCAGATCCTCGCTATCTGAGCCAATCCATCCCTCCTGCGACCAGACTGATCCCGACATCCAGATCTCAATAAGCTCGAAGTTGTAGTCCCCGGGCATTAGAATTATCTCGAAATGGTTGCCGAGACCTTCACCCGAGTATAGAAGATAATCAGACACAGTGGGATTATCCGAAATGGAATCTCTAAGCAATTTTCCTATGATATCATCTGAGGCTGTAATCGACCATCTAGTCGGCACAAGTTTCCTTTTGCGTCCCAGAAGGCCCAGAGAAAGAAGCCTTGAGATATGATCAGTTCCTATGCCGGAGGAGAAAAGCTCGCCTACAGAAGCGGCTGCACCCACACGGTTATCTTCAACGATTTGGTCTACTTTTCTCGGCACAAAAGGGTTCGTGGTTATATCGATTCCTTTCAATTCGCCTGTTGGGCCTGAGGGTGCAAGAACTCCATCAAACTGAAGCCTTCTTTGAGGTGGTTTGAGAAAAGAGATCTCTGTTCCCACAGGCACAGAAGACATTGCTACCTGCTGGCAAGCTTCCAAAATCTTTCCTGGTGCAATTGCTTCGTTCACTCCAACCCGGGCTTCAGACCTGATCATGGATGATCTGAGGGTTATTATCTCACCGATATCCATATCAAGAGATGGTTTTTCCACCCCGGCGACAGGTATCATTGGTCCGGCACGAACCATTGGATAGTTATGCCTGCCAACGAAGACCTCCGGAGGCGAATATCCCTCAAGGCGCTCCCCAATTCTGGGCAAAGCTGATATCTTCTCGAATCTTTTGATAATCGGACAAACTGGCCTGCCGCAGAGGCCGCGGCCTTTGCAGCTCACACATATCATCCTTCTTTGGTTAGACCTTTATAGGATATATCCGCTATCATTGCCCATGCAGGATGAGAGGCTGATTCCAGCCATCGCCCAGGACTGGAAGACTGGCGAGGTGCTCATGCTCGCCTATATGAACGATGAGGCATTGGCAAAGACCAGGGAGACGGGGAAAGCCCATTACTGGTCAAGATCGAGGAAGAAGCTGTGGCTCAAGGGCGAGTCATCAGGGCATTTCCAGCTCGTGAAGGAGATACGCATTGACTGCGATTATGACGCAATATTGCTTCTGATAGAACAGGAAGGCGGGGCCTGCCATACAGGCTATAGATCCTGCTTCTATCGCACAGTAGATGGCAAGATCGTTGGCGAGAAGGTATTTGAACCCGACAAGGTTTACTGAATATGGAATATTCCCTTTATAGCAATCCTCTGCTTAATGCAAAGGCCCGACTGTTGGATGGTCGGATCCGGGTTAACCTACAGGGCCCTCTTTCTCTGTTGCCTGGAGTTAAATCCTCAATTGAGATGATAGATGGCCAGATCCCTGCTTACGCCGAGGATAAGCTCTGCATCTCTACATGGCTTCCGCCTGTTCCAAGCAAAGCATTCGACCGTTTAGCAAACAGTCAGATAAAATCGCTCTTCGGCATAAGAACTCTCGATCAAGTCACAATATCAATAACGGAAGAGTGCCCCAATAGGTGTGTTCATTGCGCTCTTCCTGATAGCGGAAACAAGCTCCAGCTTGAGCCGGATACCGTAAAAGATGTCATCTCCCAGATATTGGATATGGGAACGACCCTTGTCATCTTCGATGGTGGGGAGCCAGCGCTTTATAAGGATCTTACGGAGCTTGTGAATTTTGTAGATGATAGGGCTATATCAACGCTATTCACATCCGGTGCAGGCTTTACATCTGTCCTGGCTGAGCGGCTTAAGAAGGCTGGACTATATGCAGTCAACGTTAGCCTTGATTCTCCTGTCCAGGAGGAGCATGACGCAATGCGCGGGCGCAAAGGGGTTTTCAAGGATGCTATGGAGGCAGCTGATGCTGCTCTCAGAGCAGGCCTTCTTGTTGATGTTTATGTCGTTCTAAGGCATGAAAACATTCATCACCTCCAGAGCTTCCATGACCTCGCTCGCAAGATCGGCGCCCAGGAGTTGACTTTTTTTGAGGTTGTGCCAACCGGAAGATGGACAGGCAAACAGGGCGTTGCTCTTTCGGCCCAAGATCATCAGGCTCTCCAAAGATTTGTCTCCGCTGCCAGCTCGCCGAGGGTTTTCTCGGTGCCTGATGCACTTAGGCGCTTCGGCTGCTTCGCGGGAAGAACCTGGATGCATATTACGCCATCAGGTGATGTCTACCCCTGTGCATGCATGCCCCGCTCATTTGGGAATATATTTGCGACTCCCATTGCGGAGATCTGGAAGCGAATGTCCGATCTGCCTTATAAAGGACAGAAAACCTGTCCAATGCGAGAATAATGAGATTTTAAGCCATATCCGAGATAGATTGTTATTTTAACCTATGTTTCAATAGAGATCCGATCTAAAATAATTTTTTATTCGCTCTGAAACGATCAATAAATCTATATAGGGCATTAATCATGAAGAATGTTCGATCGAATTATGGAATTGACACCTGTACAAAGAGATATACTAACCGCATTGATCAACATTCACCGCGTAGAGGGAAGGGCGGTCAAGGGCGAGGAGATCGCAGAGCTTATAGATCGCAATCCAGGAACAATAAGGAATCAAATGCAATCCCTGAAGGCGTTGAACCTTGTTGAAGGTGTCCCGGGACCTAAAGGGGGCTACAGGGCCACAGGAGATGCATATCAGGCATTGAATCTGGATGCTACCGGAGATGTAGTAGTAGTGCCTGTCGTTAGAAACGGCGTACTCGTTGAGGGCGCTACTGCAAGCGAGATTATCTTCAACAAAGTGATGCATTCCCATCAATGCGACGGTGTTATACGCATAATAGGCAACATCAGGGACTTTAACGTAGGGGATGAGATCGAGGTCGGTCCAACGCCGGTGAACAAGCTCTACATCCGGGGCAAGATCATGGGCAGGGACGATACTATGAGCAGGGTGATAATTCAGATAAACGAGATGATCTCGGTTCCCAAGGTTCCCATAAAGAAGATTGCGCGGCGTGCAGTCCGCATCAGCCCCACATCAACGCTACAGGAGGCATCGAGGATACTTCTGCACAACGGCGTCCAGGAGGCCCTTGTCGATAACAGCTCTCCCGGTCTGATCAACCTGGTAGATATAACAAGGGCAGTTGCCGAGGGCAGGACCGATGTTCAGGTGAAGGAGCTTATGACCCGCGGCTTCTTGACCATCGACTCAGAGGAGCCGATATACGAGGCCATAAAGATGATCGGCAGGACTGGAGCAAACCAGCTCGTTATCGCAGAGAATGGCGTTCTCTGGGGGATAGTCTCAGCCGGAGATCTTATCAGGTCGCTTACTCCGACCTGATCTCGGTGCCTTTGTGTCCACCGAGGGCACCTTTTCTTAGATTTTCTATATCGCGGCCGTGAACAATGGCTGTCGGTATTGAGCTTCTTTCAATTATTTTTGCGGCCAACGGGTCCACGGGAGACCTTGAGCCTGCTTTCATCTCCGTCTCCATTGCGAGGCTAACAAGCTCTTTTGGAGTCATCACGTCAATCATCTTTGCCGAAGGATCTATTTCAGGATCTGCGGTATAAATTCCCTCTACGGATGTCGCGATTACGAGGCGGTCGGCGTGCACGCGTTCTGCAAGTATTGCGGATACGGCATCAGTCGTTTGGCCGGGGCTCACTCCCCCCATCACAACTATCCTGTGGTTGCTCTCTGCAGCCTCTGAGTAGGTGCAGGGAATATTTTCGGGTGCAGCATCACCCAAGGCTGCAACCAGCAGAGCAGCATTGAGCTGTGTAGCCTCGATACCGATCTGATCGCAGAATGCCTCGCTTGCACCTAAGGCACGCGCCTTTTCGATGTACTCTCGTGCAATTTTCCCGCCGCCCACTACAACATAGATCCTATGCTTCTTTGCAAGATCCAAAAGTGCGCTAGCATATTTTCGCAGGCTTGCGGGATCACGGCCGGCAAGGATAGAGCCGCCTAAGGAATAGACGAGTATCATGCTTCTGACAGATGCTGGTGTGGATAAAAATGTTCTCCACTTGCATGTCCTCAATGAAGAGCAGATAGTCCCTGGACATATTATGCCTCACTCTTGATGCGCTCTTTTTGTCATGGCCGTATGGACTTCTGGGTGACCAGATCTATGACCTGCTAGGGAGATCTTCCAGGAAGAGCTTCGGACCATATAGCCTTAAGTCTTAGTCAACTTTACACCGACCTAATTTCGGGGCGCCCGCGAGTCGCTTCGCTCCCGCGCTAGCTGTTTACGGAGCTGTCGCTCAGTCGCCGCGACGGGCTAACGCCCTCCGGGATGGTTCACGCATTGAGAGGCCACAGGTTGATTGATTGTCTCTTCGTTTTGTTGTCTTGACTGTACTGAATGATGAATTCATGACCGCAAAGATAGCAAGCGTTTGAATTGGGGTATACTTTGAAGATGGCAATAGCATGCCCAGACAGAATCCAGGCGTACTGGGCGCAAGTGACTATCAACACGATGCATTTTTTAACTATGGTGTACTATAGGAAACCATGAGTGTAGGTGCTGCAAGTAAAGAGACTACTCAGCCGTCTTCTGTATCAATAGGAGCCAAGATTGCAGCCGCCGAGGCCGCGCAGATCCGGGCGCTGATAGAAGCCGGCGTTTATCTGAACGAGTCTGATTTTGTGAGAGATGCAATCAGGCATCGGTTATCTGAGATCAAAGTCATCAAATGCAGGGATGTCGACTATGAGACTGCAAAGAAAGAGATATTGGGCTACTTCAAGAGTCGGGGCGAATCCTATCCTGATGAGGCTTCCATGGACCTTGAGCTTGATTTTGACCTTGTGATGAAGATAACCGAAGAGCTACAAAAAGAAGGAAGGCTGGTGGAAGCATAGCGGATTGCTATGAGGTCGGAGATACGCTAAAAGGTTCGAGGATCTATGCCGAGGCGAGGAAGATAGATGGGCCAAGGGTCATAGTGAGGACCGGAAGGCATAGGGCGCAGAGTATAACGCTGATCGAGAATGCTAAGGCGGTTATTATCAAGAAATTGAAATATGCTTACGATGAATAACGACGATCTTGAAATGTATTTTTTATGAATCAAGTCAGAATTGTTAGAGCTTTGAATGCACTCTTAGTCATTTTGACTCATTTTGCCATTCAGCCAGCCTTTGCCTCACCCGCGCAGCGGTCGGGTTTTCAATCTGCTCAAAGATCTTGAGTGCCAGCATGGCATTATCAATGGCTTCTGCTCGCTGGCCCAGTTTATCCAGGGATAAGCTCATGTTCCAGAGAGCATTTCCTTCTCCACGCTGATCCCCGATCTCACGAGCAATGACTAAATGCTGTTCGTAGAACTTGATTGCCTTTTTGGCATCGCTAAGATCATCATAGGCAATGCCCAGGTTGCCCAAAGCGGCTCCTTCGCCGCGCCTATCCCTGATCTCGCGAGCAATTATCAAACGTTGTTCGTAGAACTCGATTGCCTTTTTGGCATCGCCAAGATCGATGTAGACATTGCTCAGGTTGCTCAAAGCGGTTCCTTCGCCGCGCCTGTCCCTGATCTCACGGAAAATGACCAACGCCCGTTCATAAAACTCGATTGCCTTTTTGGCATCGCCAAGAACAGCATAGGCCTGGCCCAGATTGCCCAGATGAACTCCTTCCATGCTTCGGTTCCCTTGCTTGCGAGATGCAGCTAGACCGGTCTCCAGCCATAAAATCCTCTCTTTTGCATACAACCTTAGATCAAGCAGAAAAGGCCAATTGAGATAAGCACTGCAGAGGGAGACTGCTTGATTATCAGCTTCATAACTTTGCTTTGCCCAAATCCAGCCTGTTTGGATGTTCGTCCATTCTGCATCGAACTTCCTCAGAGCGGCCAGTTGCTTGCCTTTGATATAAAGTTGGGTAGCTGAAGACAGTACATTTTCGTAATGCTTGGCATGCCGCTGCTGTACCTCAGTTTTCGTCGCTGTCTCCAGGCGAGAGGCAGCAAAAATTCGGGTCAGGTCATGCAAATGATACCGATCTGCTCCTTCATCAAACTCAACCAAGCTCCATGTCACTAGGTCACTCAGTTGCATATGGCGTTGGTCCTGGCAGATTTCTTCCTCTGCGGTAGCATCAAAGTCAGAAGGAAAGACAGAAAGCTTGCAGAAAACGCTGGCCATTTTTGCTGACAGGCGGCTATAGCTCAGGTTAAAGCTAGCCTCCACGTCTAGGTCCACGCCCTCTTTCCCGATCATCTCAATGCGAGTGCGTTCTGAGCGCAACTCTTCCAGGTAACTTTCGGTATTCAGATCGCTTTTTACCGCAAGAAGACTGGCCGAAGCCCTTAGTGCAAGCGGAAGATAGCCACAGAGCTCGGCAAGTTCGTCAGCTTGGCAGCCGATGCGTGGACAGATTCTTAGCAGCAAGTCTCTGGCATCGGATGGCTTTAGTGTGTCCAACAAGAACGGTTCGGGCATTCCTGGGAGAGTGAATTTCTTTCTTGATGTGATAATTACAGCGCAGCCCTTGGGAGGTAGCAGTGGTTGAACCTGCTTGCGATCGTCAGCATTATCCAGCAAAAGCAGGATATTCTTGTCTTCCAGTACGGAATAATAAAGAGATTGCAATTCATCTTGGTCTTCAGGTAGGCGTTCAGCAGAGCCCCGAAATGCACGAATGACTTGAGCCATGGCATCGCTAGGCTTCAAAGGATTCGAATTTGTGCCATTCAACTTGAGAAAGACCTGACCGTCACCGAAGCGGCCTTTGAGCTTTTCCGCTAAAACAAGAGCTAGAGCCGTCTTGCCGATTCCACCCATGCCTCGTAGGCCTGTGATGATGCCTCCACGATCAAATTGAGCTATCAGATCTTTTAGCTCGTCATCTCTGCCGGTGAAGTCCAGCGGCGGTGAAGGGATCTGATGCGGAATAGGTGGTGGAGGCAATTCCGCTCCAGAGATAATATTAACTTGATCGTTGAAGGTCCCTGAAAGTATAGGTCCGATCGCATCCTTGCCGATATTTGTCTGTGGGCCTTCTACTTTCTGCTCGTTCTGGCTGAATCCGGTGCCTTTTTTCATCGAGTCCTCTTGCTACCGATCATGTTTTGCATTTTATAACTATTATATTAGATTATATTGGAATGAGCGGGATGTAGCTCTTATTCCAATTATTATTCTTGGTAGAATCGTCTGTCCACCGCATATCCACGTAAATTTCCTTCCAGCCAGGGCAATCAACCGGAATGAAAACGCTTTCGCCTGCCGGGATTCCTGCATCTTCAGGAAACGGACATCCTTTTCCCGTAGCATATTGATGTATTGTTCTACCAGCAAATGAAATTCTTATTTTTCTTGCTATTGTTTTCCCTACGTTCTTTATCTCAATTCGCGCAATCCCATTTTCTTGGCTACTTAGGCTTGCAGTTAGAAATGCACCTGTCGCGTTCAAATCTCGCCCTTGGCTTTGACTCTTCCTATCTCCTATTGCGATGTTTATCTGGGGACCGTCAATTATTTGGTCGCGTTGATCGAAGCTTGGTTTGTCAGACATAAGCAGCTTATCACTTTGATTTATCTGTATTCACCGGACCGCTAAAGGTTCCTGAAAGAACAGATCCGCTGACATTACCAGCGATGTTGGTCTGAGGCCCATGCACTGTCTGCCCCCTCTGGTCGAAGACTGCTCTGGTTCCTCCTTTTTGTAGTTCGTCTACCAGCTTTTGCACCTTCTCAGCAAAATCCGGATCGCTTTCCATCTTCTCCGCCAAAACTTCTTTCAGCGCGCTCTGACGCCCCTTAGCTTCTGGCTTCTCCTGAGCACGTTCCAAAGTCTGCTCAGCATACGAGTCGCCTTTAAACTTATCCAAAACAGCTTTGCACAGATCTCCTACCATTCCCCCCAACTTTTCCCCTGCTGTAGTTGAGAACACATCCGCACCCTTGGCAACAAAAGGAGCTGCAATGGCTGCTAAGCTCAATGGATCCATCCTAACCGCACCTCTGGAAAGACCGATTAGGTATCTGAAAAGATAAACGTTATTACTGCAAGAAGAGGCTGAATCCCCTTCAGAAGTATATCTCAATGCGCATCTTCGTCTTCCTGCAGGCTTCTCGCATGTTCTCAAGGAAGAGCATATAGTCCCTGGACATACTGTGCCTCGCTCTCGATGCGCTCTTTTTGTCTTGGCCGTATGGACTTCTGGGTGGCCAGATCTATTAGCCTGCCGAGGGAATCTTCCAGGAAGAACTTCGGATCCATATTGCCTTTATGTCTTGGTCAACCTTACGCCGCTCTAATTCGGGGGGACCGCGAGTCGCTTCGCTCCCGCGCTATCTGTTTACGGGGCTGTCGCTCAGTCGCCGCGACGGGCTAACGTCCTCCGGGATGGTTCATGCGAGGAGAGACTGCAAGTTGATTGGTTATTTGTCTCCTCATTTTATTGTCTTGATTGTACATATCAGCATCATTCAAATACAACTGATTTACTTCAGGCGATCATTTCATACTCTAGCCACGATTCATTCTTATTGTTCTCATCAACCTTATTGACTATCGCTTTCTGAAACCTTCCCCCGTAGAGGGGTTAGGGGCAGCCCGCGCGGCGACTGAGCGCGCTAGTAAAACCATTAGTTTCCCATGAAAAACCTTCCTCAATTAAAAGAAATGGGGTGCTATCCACCCCCTACCGAATGTCTATTCTTCAAGTGATAAAAGGCGTCTACGATAGCAGCCACTCCATCCTTCAATCGCTCATCTTTTGATAGATAGAGGAGGTCCCTTTTGACTGGTTTTGATGTATCAGTAGTGCATTTGTTATCTTGATATAGCTCTTGATTGATCAGCAGATGATAAATTATTGTGATTAATTTCCGTGCTAAAGCAGTGATCGCTACATTGTAACTCTTTCTGGCCGATAATCTATGGAAGTACCTTGAGAGCTTGTTCTTGTTATTTCTCATCTTAGCTATCACTTGAGCTATCTCGACAAGCATAGTTCTGAGACTCTTGGACCCCTGTTTCGTAATACCACATTGCTTCTTTTTCCCTGCAGATTCATGTAGTCCAGGAACCAATCCACACCATTTAGCGATTTGTTCTGGGGTTTGGAAATCGTGATAGTCACCGATTTCTGCCAAGATGGTCGACCCTGATCTAAAACTTATTCCTGGAATTGACATAACTATTGCCAGATCTTTAGCGCTTTTCTGAAATTTGCTAAGCACTTCAAGACTTGTTTTATCTATCTTCTTTTTCAGAAGATCAAGGAGCTCTAGATTATCCTTAACAAGCATTCTCGAAGTATCATCAAGACCGTTTGCAAGAGCCGCTTTGATGACGTCTCGCTTTTTCTTGATCTTCTTTGAAGTGATTCTGTCCAGGATCGAGTCTGCATCCTTGCCTTCAACCAGGCCATCCAAGATAATCCTGCCTGATTTTCCAAAGATGTCTGAAATACAAGAACTCAGCTTTATGCCGCAAAGTGCCAGATACTTATGAACTCTGTTTCTAAGTTGAGTTTGAGTCTTTATATATCCTGATCTGGCACGGGTCATCATTCTGAGGGCTCGATCCTCATTGGAAAAGACTCTTGATCTCTTGATTTTGCCATCCAAGCAGTTACCTGCAATCCTCTTAGCGTCATGAGAATCCGACTTATCCCCTAGAAGTCCTTTGACCATCCATGGATTTGCTACAATTGTATCAATAGAGGGACTCAGGCAATCGTATACTGGAAACCAGTAAACACCTGTAGCTTCGAATGCTACTTGCTCGCAATTATTGGCTATGAGCCAATTCCTGAATCTCTCTAGCTCCGAACGAGTCGTGCCAAACTGTTCCTGGATTTCAGTCCCATCTGCATCTTCGATCGTGGCTACTATGAGATCTTTATGGACATCTGCTCCGCAAACTCTATTTCTTCGTTTGCCCATATATGTCGCTATCCTGATATGGGCAGATGATTAAGATTAATCCCTTATAGGGGGTAATTTCCCATGCGCGTTCAACGACGCAGCCCCGTATTCACGGGATTATTGGCCAGTTTTAGCCGCGAGATCATGATCTCAAAAATAAAGCTGCCTTCACTGCCCATATCAGACTAATCATAGTTGGCCATGAATGTGAGGTTTTTCATCAGCCACGTATGACCCTTAAGGATCATGGGCGTTTTAGCCCCAGAAGGTGAATGTGTAGAGCTAACGACCATTTTCATTCTATGGACGCGATTCAACTTCAATCTGAAAGACATAGCATTTTGTAGTTGAATGCATTTCGTTTGGTGGTAACAAAACAAAAATAAATTAGCGAGCAGCCAGCTTATGCTGGCCTCGCTCTTCCGAATCTTCTGTAGATATCCATTTCGCTTGCTGTAGGCTGCACCTTCTTCATGGCCTCATCGAAGTGCTTCTTTTCGATCTTGTAATCGCAGAATTGGGCCTCTTCCTTGGCCTTTCCGCTGATCACGCACTCCCTGATTGCCAGCATCGCGGCCTCGCTGACTATGGCCGATAGGTCAGCGCCCGAATACTTATCGGTCCTCTTGGCGATATCCTCGAGGTTGATATCCTCGGCCATGGGCTTATTAGCCGTATGAATCTTCAGTATCTCCAGCCTTGCCTTCTCGTCCGGCAAGCCAATCTCGATAAGCCTGTCGAACCTTCCGGGCCGAAGCAGTGCAGAATCAATTATATCTGGCCTATTTGTGGCCGCTATCACTATTACGTTATGCAGTGCCTCTAGACCATCCAGCTCAGTCAGGATCTGGGATATCACACGCTCGGTTACGTGGGAGTCTGCTGTGCCTCCAGCCCTGGACGGTGCAATAGAGTCGATCTCATCCAGGAAGATCACAGCTGGTGCTGCCTGCCTGGCCTTGCGGAATGTCTCGCGAACCGCTTTCTCCGATTCGCCCACCCACTTGCTCAGGAACTCGGGTCCTTTTACGCTTATGAAGTTAGCCTGGCTCTCGGTTGCGACAGCCTTGGCAATCATTGTCTTTCCCGTTCCAGGAGGTCCATAGAGCAGGACTCCTTTAGGAGGTGTCGCATTCATGTGCTGGAAGAGCTTGGCGTATGTCAGAGGCCATTCAACTGACTCTATAAGCTCCTGCTTCACATCTCCTAGACCACCTATATCGTCCCAGTGAACATCCGGCGACTCAACCATGACCTCACGCATTGCTGACGGCTCCATCTCCCTGAGCGCATCGAGGAAGTCATCGTTGTTGACCTCGATCTTATTTAATACCTCTACAGGTATCGATTCTACTTCTAGATCGAGCTCAGGCAATATACGGCGCAGGGAACGCATACCTGCCTCACGAGCGAGGGCTGCCAGATCTGCTCCGACGAAACCGTGGGTTACTGCTGCCAGCTTCTGCTGGTCAACATCCTTGGAGAGCGGCATCCCACGAGTATGGATCAGGAGAACCTCAAGCCTTGATTCCTTATTAGGAACGCCTATCTCGATCTCACGATCAAAGCGTCCTGGCCTTCGCAGAGCTGGATCAAGAGCATCTGGCCGGTTTGTCGCGCCTATAACGACGACTTTCCCTCGCGCCTCCATGCCATCCATAAGTGCAAGGAGCTGTGCGACAACACGGCGCTCTACCTCGCCTGTTACCTCTTCACGCTTGGGTGCAATAGAGTCGATCTCATCAATCAGGATGATTGAAGGCGCCTGCTCCTCAGCCGTCTTGAAGAGCTGTCTTAGCTTCTCCTCGGACTCGCCATAATACTTAGACATGATCTCCGGGCCGCTCAACGTCTCGAAATGAGCGTTCGTTTCAGATGCCAGGGCGCGGGCGAGCAGCGTCTTTCCTGTGCCGGGAGGACCGAAGAGAAGAACTCCTTTGGGCGCCTCTACACCTAAACGCTCGAACAACTCAGGATGCTTCATGGGCAGCTCTATCATCTCTCGGACTTTCTTGATCTCAGGCCCGAGTCCTCCTATGTCCTCATAGGTAACCCTGGGCACAGCCTTCTCTTCCTTTGCGGGCTTCTCAGAGATCTGTATTGTAGTCCGATCTCCTATGACGACAGCGTCCTTGGCGGGCGTGACTCTGACGGCCATTAACTCTATCTTCCTGCCCATGACGCTTATCTCTATGATGTCTCCACGGGTTATGACACGGCCCTCCATGTACCTCTTTAGGTACTCCTCGCCGCCGGTTATGCGCAAAGGAACTGTCGGAGCAAAGACAATAGTGTCTGCAGGAGCTGATTGGATTACCTTTACAGTAATGCGATCATCGATGCTGACACTTGCGTTTCTCCTGATATTACCATCCAAGCGAATTGTTCCTGTGCCCGTGTCATCAGGATAGCCTGGCCAGAGCAATGCTGCAGTCCTCTTCTTTCCTTGGATGCTGATTACATCCCCGGCCTCCCAGCCCTGTTGCCTGAATACTGTCGGGTCTACTCTGGCGATGCCCCTTCCAACATCAGATGGGCGTGCCTCGATAACTTTAAGTGAGATCTCTTCGGCCATAAAAACCTCCGATATAAATATTCATTCGCCTCTCAAGCTTAAGTAATTTTTTAACTGTTCTATTTCACGATTTGATATTCTGAACTTCGATTCATACTGGAAGACTAAATTGCAGGATAGTTCATTGATCTACTCAGATCTTTGCGAACGCATCTTGCATTTACTTTCCAGCTACCGTATACTTGTGATTACTAACCTATAGTTAGTGATGTTTAGTATTTAAACTTTATGTAGGATGTGGCTTTGCACGTAAAGCCTGTTCTGCACGCAAAGTCTAAGACTTGCACGTAAAGTGACAGGTACATTCATTGCATTGGTTATATTCTTCGATAAGCAATTTGATTAAACTTTGGAAATATTAAGAGATCACGATCTAGCGTCTAGGTTCTTTTTTATGGGCTTCGAAGTTGAATTTTTTTAGCAGCCACTCTAACAATGCCTCTTGGTCTTGTATTGTAGCACGTCGTACTTGGGCAAGAAGCAAAATGCGGTCAGGTTTTGGCGGTGAACTATTCTGCAATCCCTCATTACAATTCGTGCAAACCGCCCTTAAATTTTGTGGGGAATCATCGCCTCCCTTCGATTTATCTATAATATGCCCAATTGTCAATCGGACCGTTCTCTGAATTGAATGGGTCCAGGTCACCTGCTGCCATGCCGCACATTTGACAGGTATACCCATTACTTTCTAAGACATACGCGCGTGTTTCCTTTGATACATCGCGTTTGAAGGCAGGCAATCGCGCCGTCGTTTCCAGAATATACTGATTCGGCTTCAAATCGGCGCGGTCCTTATGGGAAAGTATTTGGTAGCCATCCTCATTACGAAGTTCTCGGACTCTGCGAGCCCACTCTACCGCACCACCGCTGGCGGCTTGGATATCACGCGACTCCAAGACTCTTCCAATGTTGTTCATGAAATATTCAAGGATTTTTTGTTTTGACCCTGGTTTTCTTGGCATTCTTAGTTCGCACCTTACTCATTTCGACATACGAAGGATTGATCTCTATTAGTACCGACTCACGGTTAAGTTCTTGCGCGGCGAAGCCCGTTGTACCGCACCCTCCGAAAGGGTCAAGGACCATATAGCCTTCGC
>CAWDLW010000033.1:0-32837 GCA_963803145.1 Methanotrichaceae archaeon | reverse complement strand
CAATACGCTGGTCAATACCCTGGAGGAGCTCCGATGAGGCAAGTATCAAGTTTTGCATGCTTCTACTGCGCTATTCCCATGGCATTTAAGGGATCTCCAGGCAGCCCAATTGGATATGTCACAGCGTGAGATCATGGCTTTAGGGGCATTTTAAAAATTAATTTTTCAGGCTTATTAAAAGGATCAAGCCTAGTAACTATTACTTTGTTGGTCTCTCTTTTTTAATTTCATGGAGGAGACCGCGATCCACTCTATCGGCTATATTGGCCGAACGTCTCGAATCAGAAGATTGGGGTTTCGGGGCATTCTCTGGGCGCTTTTCCATTTATTAAACCTTAGGAGCTATAAATGCGAGGAGCATAAATATAACACCAGCGGCAGACCCTAGCAATAGCAATATGAAACTCAATGAAATATAAAACGATTTTTCCCCCATTTTATTCTCATTTGATTGAAATGCTGATACAAATGCCACAGTAAGGCTATCTAGAATATCTTTTTTTGTGCGTTTATCGTTTATGATGTACTGTTCATAAAAATAGGGTGGATATGGGACGATTGTTATGTTATACAATTATATGCACGCAGCGCAAAATAAATTGAGATTATCAGGGCACCAAAACTAATTATTAAAATAGATAATGATAAATTGTAATATGTTATGCCATTTAATAAAACACCCTTTTTATCAATAGATCCAGAATGCTTGGACCAACTGCTGAATATATACCCAATATTACCCCCACAAAAGTTATTAAATTACTTGCTTTTGCATCTAAGCCATCTATATTTGTGATAGTAAAATCGTATGCCGCTTTGGTCACATCGAAGCAAAGCTGCCTTTTTTCATCACTCGCGTTTTCAGAGCGATTTGATTAGGTATTATCATCTCCAATAGGTGCATCCACTTATATCGCTCCCTTTAAAGATAGCTTATCCAATTATCGCTATCCATATTAGACTTTGGGTTATTCTATTGCTAGTTATGGAGATTTTATAGAAGACAAGACCACCAACCTTATAGCATGCGTTTTCCAAAACATTCCCCCGAAGAGGGGTTAGGGGCAGCCCGCCCGGCGATTGAGGGCGCTAGGAAAACCTTCAGTGTTAGCCCCCAGAAGAAGTGTAAGGCTTTTGAATTATATTAGCCAGCGCAAACGCAAAATCAGAATGATTCCACAATGTACGCTCTTAAAATTGCAATCACTTGAAGCCCGCGCGGCGACTGAGCGCGCTAAGATAGCCGCTAGCGTTAGCCCCAAATGCAGAGTTAGAATTGTTCTTGAATGTACCCTCTTGGATTGCAATCAAATCTCTGGTTAATGTCCTGGAGGACCTTCGATGAGGCTAGCAGGAGCGAAAGAAGCAGATTGGACGAAGTAGGTGAGGAATCACTATCAGTACATTGTTATGCGAAAAACATATATGTTCGAAAAACTAATTAGTTAATTAGTTACCCCTGGCGACGTGTACCTTGAGGTGCAAGGATGAACCGGCGGGAGTGTCACTTTTTAAAAAGCTCTTTGGCTACAACTATATTGTTTTTAATTATCTCGTAGTATTGAGAATCATTTTTCTCTATCATTTTATAAACGCTACCGCTCACGAAATCGGCGCAATCTGCTCCTCGGCTACTATGCGGCTTGACGAATTTTGGATATAGCCTATGCGGATCTAGAGTCTTATTGATCTGGGTCGAAAGATATGTCGCAATTCCCTTTTTTATTCTCTTATCAGATGATCGCTGGCTTATGAATACGGCAATATCTTCGTATATCCGTTCATTCTCAATCAGAGTGTCAATTAAGTAATATACCATTTGATTATAATTGTAGTTCATATTATGATTAACCCTGAGATAATCATAAATTTTTTTCTTATCTTCGTGGATATAGCCGAATTTGCCTTTTGCCTCTACCATTCTTTTCAGTAGTTCTTTTCGTATATTGATCGAGGATTTGTTGAAATGAAGGTGTTGGGGCTCTTTACCTCCCTTTTCTGTTATCTCTCTCTTAACGGAATCCACACAATCTTTATATCCTGTTGTAGGAAAATATGCAAAACCGATAATAAAATATCTTGAGGAGCCCTTTTCAAAGCTAAATCCTTGATCTCCAGCCTCATCTATGAAAATATTGAGCATATTTTACCCGCTATATATTCCTGAATGCACTAGCCTTTCAATGGGTACGCTGTGCCTATTTAAATCCCCAGCCGGGGGGATACTGCTTCGACTTTAGATCACGAAGCCCTACATGCCCAGCAGCATTTCTTTCCGTCCTATGGATGATTAATCGGCCTACACGGCGACTAAGTGTACTAAAAGGCCGCCAGTGATAGCCCTAAAAGTAAGTATAAGGCTCTTAGATTATAGTTGCAGGCCCTAATGCTGAATCGATCATACTCAAAAAACAATCGCCTTTTGATTTATTCGATAGGTTTATATGCCATCAACTTAACGGCATGTAGCGTGCCTGAGAGACCTATAAAAAGAATCAATATCAATCAAAGGCGCATCATGCCGAAGAGGATAGTCCTAAGTATCTTCGGCAATATGAGCTTAGTCTTTTTCTTTTCACCTTTTAACTGAATGATAACGGGCAGCTTAAATAAGAGATTTCCCAAGAGTTTATCCGACTATGAGATGGTATCATGTTATCTGAAAGCGATGCAAAAGTTCTGAAGGCTATATCTGAAGGTTATTCGGACCCTCAAACCATTGCCCAGAAATTAAACATGAAGGTAGAGGCGGTACGAGCCTCGGCCGACGTATTAAGTGAGCAGAGCCTTGTAAATGTCCTCAAATCAGTTGATGAGGAAGTCTCGCTTACCGAGGAGGGCCATAGGTATGCGGAAGAGGGCCTTCCCGAGAGGAGGCTTCTGGAAGCTATCGGCTCCGGGAAGCCGATTGCTGAACTAAAAGATCCCTCTGCTAAAATTGGCCTTGGATGGCTGAAGAAGAAAAGCTGGGCAACGATCGATAAGGGTGTGCTAAAGCCTGCCGGCAGCGCTGCACGTGGGAAAGATGAGGAAACCCTGGAGGCTTTGCTTAAAGCTCCTATAAGCGTGAATAAGGTTGATGGCAGTGCAGTTGCCGCACTCAAAAGCCGTGGACTAATAGAATCCAGCAAATCGAAATCCTGGAGATATGAGATCACGGATTCTGGAAGAAAGGCAGCATCGGGCTTGGGCTCTGCCGCAGAGTCAATAACCCACGTCGCCTCAGGAATGATTAAATCGGGTGAATGGAGCGGCAATAAAGTCCTCTACGAGGGCAGGCTTTGCTCAGTCAGGCCTTACGATGTCACTCTGGCGGCCGATCAAATTTACCCTGGCAAGAGTCATCCCTACCAGCGGCTGATTGACAAGATGAGGGAGATAATGCTTGAGATGGGGTTCACTGAGATCAAAGGAGAGATAATCCAATCAAGCTTCTGGAACTTCGATGCCCTTTTCCAGCCGCAGGATCACCCTGCAAGGGAGATGCAAGATACCTTTTACCTTGATACAAAGGCCGAGATTCCCAACTTCGCAAAAGTCAAGGAGATGCACGAATGTGGCGGTGGTGTTGGATCGACCGGCTGGGGAGGCGCTTGGAATCCGGATATCGCAAGGCAAGAGGTTCTTAGAACACATACAACTGCTGTGACGATTCATTACCTCGCAGACCATCCGAGTCCTCCTGTGAAAGCCTTTGGAATAGATCGCGTTTACAGACGAGAGGCCATAGACGCAACACATACGCCTGAGTTCGAGCAGCTTGAGGGAGTCATCATGGATAAGGGGCTGACGTTCAGGCATCTTTTGGGAGTCCTAAAGGAGTTCTATGCAAAAATGGGATTTGAGGAGATCAGGTTCAGGCCAGGCTACTTCCCTTATACAGAGCCGAGCGTAGAGCCAGAGGTCTTCATAGATGGTTTAGGCTGGGTCGAGCTTGGAGGAGCAGGAGTTTTCAGGAAGGAAGTGACTGCGCCCTTTGGCATAGACCACCCAGTGCTTGCATGGGGATTAGGTGTAAGCCGTGTGGCGATGCTCAAGCTCGGTCTCAAGGATCTGAGGGAGCTTTACCAGCCGGATATAGAATGGCTCAGGAATACTCCGATTTCCATGAAGGTGTAACTATGCCAGTTGTCAGACTTTATTACGAAGATCTTGAGGAGATGGTGAGCGCTTCCAGAGATACTATCATGGTCAGGCTGCCAATGATGGGTGCAGATATAGGCAAAAGCGCCGCCGAGGATTATGTTGATGTTGAGTTCTTTCCCGATAGGCCAGATCTATACAGCTCCGAGGGTGTCGCGCGCGCTCTTCAAGGCTTCTTGGACATAAAGGTCGGACTCAGGAAATACGATGTCATGCCGGGCCCAGTGGCGATAGAGGTCGAGGAGTCTGTCAAGGCAGTCAGACCGATAATCGGCTGTGCAGTCGTCAGAGGGCTTCAGTTCTCAGATGCATCAATTGAGTCTCTGATGGATCTGCAGGAGGATCTTCATTGGGGCCTGGGCAGAAACAGGCGAAAGGTGGCAATCGGTGTTCACGACATCTCTCGCGTGACACCTCCCTTCAGATATATCGGCGCTGATCCATCTAGAGAGTTCATTCCTCTGGATTTTGATGAGAGCATGTCAATGAGGGAGATACTGGAAAGGCATCCAAAGGGCAGGGATTATGGCCATATCCTCGAAGGCTTCGATAGATATCCCCTCATTGTGGATGCCCATGACAATGTTCTCTCCTTCCCGCCTGTCATAAACGGTGAGCTGACGAGGGTCGAGGAGGACTCCCACGATCTGTTCATTGATGTCACGGGCACCGATCCAGTGGTCTACAAGGCACTGAATATAGTTGTGACCTCTCTGGCAGAGCGGGGAGGCATTGTTGAGGGCGTTCGGGTATTGAGAAGCGAAGGAAATTTCATCTCGCCGAACCTTGAGCCCTCAAAATGGATCGTGAGCGCCGATGAGGCAAACGGGTTAATAGGCTTTGATTTATCCCCGGAAGAACTCACAGGCTGCCTTGAGAGAATGAGATTTGGAGCAAACGCCGTTGACGGAAATGTGGAGGTGCTTGTCCCAGCCTACAGGGCTGACATAATGCACTCATGGGATATATTTGAGGATGCTGCCAAGGCATACGGTTATGATAACTTGCTCGCAGAGCTTCCCGCAACAGTTACCGTAGGCAAGCCTTACGCCTCCGAGGTAAGGAAGGCCGAGGTCAGGGAGGTTATGACTGGCCTTGGATACCTTGAAACAATGCCATTTACTCTGACGAATGAGGCCGTCCACTTCCAATGGATGAAACATGAACCTGAGGGCGCAACAAAAGTTCTACATCCAATAAGCGAGCTTCATACGATCATTCGGACATCTATACTTCCAAGCCTGCTGGAGATCTTCTCGCTGAATCAGCATCATACTTTGCCTCAGAGAATATTTGCCGTGGGCGAGGTAGTAGAGAACAAGAGGACGAAGACGAATCTTGCAGCAGCATCGATCCATAGCGGAGCGAGCTTCTCCGAGATAAGGTCTGTTGCAGATGCTATCCTCAGGGAGCTTATGATCGATGCTAAAGTTTCTCCATCGGAGGATAGGGCATTTATGCCAGGCAGAGGAGCCGATCTCACTGCTGACGGCAAAAGGATAGGATGCTTTGGAGAGCTTCATCCTGAGGTTATCCGCAGCTTTGGACTTGAGCAGCCTGTGGTCGCGATTGAGATACGATTAGATGCTTAGGCCGGGTTTGAGGCATCCTGCCTCAGACCCTCAGATTATATTATGTCTGCTTATTATATCCGCTTATATCCGCTCATATCCGCTTATTGTTCTGCCCATTAAATCCGGCTCATTAAATCCGCTCATCAGATCTGCTTCATCTAGCGGTAATATATTCCGGGCTATAGCATCAGGTTATAGCACTAAATATATTACCGGAACAAGGAAATATTATAAGTTGAACTCAACTTAATTGGCAGAAGTAAATATGAAAGTCAGGAATCTGATGAGCTATCCTATTGCTTCAGTGCGCCCTGATGCAGCCGTAACTGAGGCCATACAGGTCATGGTAAAAGACCGAAAGGGCTGCGTTCTCGTAGCCTCAGACGGGCTCCTCAAAAAGTGCCTGGGTATCGTTACAACAGGCCAGATCTTCAGAAAGATCTTAGCAGTAGGTATTGATCCTGCAAAAGTGGATGTAGGAGAGATCATGATTTCTGTACCACTAGTAACCATTGGGCCGAACGCATCAGCCAAGGATGCAGCGGAGCTTATGATAAAGCATGATATAAGGAGGCTGCCTGTAGTTGAAAACGGCGTACTGGTGGGGATAATAACCAGCAAGGATCTTCTGAAATGCGTGGAAGGATAAGTGTTAACGCAGGCTTTAAATATCGAAAAATTCTATCTCTATTGTTTAATGTCGAGGTAGCCTAGCCTGGTATGGCGCAGGTTTGCTAAACCTGTGCTCCTTCGGAGCTCGTGGGTTCGAATCCCACCCTCGGCGTAAATCACCATGCGCTACGCGCATGGCGCCCCGCCTTTCATCTGGGTGTTAGTGAGAGGTGACAGGGTTGCCCCCATTTCTCTTTTCAGGAGAGGTTTATGAAAAAGAAACTTGCCATAGACTGGGGGCGAGTACCACAAACTGAATGCGTTGACCCCGCTATAATAAGATATAAACGATTTCTCGAAGACCATGGATTTAAGGAATCTACGATTTTATCACATGTTGACCGGGTCCGTAGGTATCTCAAGCATGTTGGGACAGACCGCCCGTCCATCAATGACTTCAATGAATATCGTCAGACTCTCATTGAAAGGCATTTAGCAAGAAGCACTATCAATAACACTTGTGGTGCTATCAAACGGTACTACGAGATGAACGGCGAAGAGATCCACTTTCCGTTTCTTCCCCCTACTGGCCGTATTCCATATTACTTCGGGGCTTCAGATATATTGAAGATCTTTGAGGCTTCTGCCGTAAATTTGAAACATTATACGATGCTGAACACGCTCTTTTACGGGTGTCTCCGGGCTTCAGAGCTGTGCGGGTTGGATTTGCCCGACGTGGACCTGAAGAATCAAACGCTAAGATTAAAAGAGACTAAATCGGGGCCGGAACAACTTGTTTTTATCTCTGATAGTTGCTGCCATATACTCCGCACCTACCTGGGAGTTCGCCCGCCTGTGGAGATAGATAACAGAAAGCCATTATTTTTTTCAGATTATGGAAATAGGTGGGATAGAAGGAGCTTGGCCCATATGTTTATGGGATATAAAAAGTCGGCAGGCATTGAAAAACCTGGCGGGCTACATGTTTTTGCCCGTCACTCCGCTGCTAGCCTGCTGATCGCTAATGGTTGCGATTTATTGATGGTTAAGAAGATCCTCCGGCATAGCGATATTAGAACTACGCTAAGATATTCCCACCTCGGCGATAAAGTTCTCAGGGAGAAATATGACCAATGCCTCCGTGTATAATTTATCAGGTGGAAAACAGACCGGTTATACGGGCGACGGGTATCTCGCCATAAAGTCGCGTTTACAATGAATCTACCTGATCAGCATGCCAATATGATTTACGACGATGATGATGATAAAGCAAAGCGCAAAAATGTTCAATTTCTGGACAACAATTTAAACCAATGCTGCACAAAGGTAAAACGTGTTTCGACAATAAAATTAAAGACTTCCACTAAATATGCGTATATGGGTCAATATATCTGACAGTAATAAACCAAATGGAAGGAAAACTATTAAATAGTTGGCAATTGTAATATGTATTATAAAACCCACGGAGTTGAAAAACTTTGGTTAGACCGAAAAAGGAAGACCCTTGTTCAAACCATATCCAAGGGAACGTGCCACGGAGTATCCTCAATAAAATTGAGGCTATGATGGCAGAAGAAAACGTTACACAGAGCACCGCTATTCGAACACTAATAGAAAGGGGCATCGAGGCAGGAACATGATAGAAAAATCAGGCGCCCTCGGATCGGTTGCAGCCTATTCCGAGAGCAGGAACACAACCAGGACAGATGGCTCGACCAAGCATATTCAACGTGTCGGGGCGATGCTCCATGGATAAATCTACTTCTGAAGAGATAAAGTTTTCTGAAAATTCCGAAAACAAAGCAACACCGGGCGACAGGTTGGTTCCAAATATACTCGCTCCAGACCAGTCTAAACACGCTTCAAAACACGCTTCAGAAAACGAAGTCCCTTCAGAAACACGTTTCACAGGAACTTGGGTCAAAGGTGCTGGATGTGAAATGGGCGCGAAAAAAGTACCACTAGAAGTTCAGCCCCCGATAGTCCAGGGTAAATTCTTTTCTAACCTGAATTTATACCGATTCGCCCAAAATGGCAATTGCGTTTGCGGCGGCAAGTTCGAACGTATCTACTGCGCCCCAAAAAGTCAGTTTTTCATCCATCGATGCGATAGATGCGAGGAGGAAATCGTGACGGGCGCCAATGGAATAATCGTTTTCAGCCTCTGCACACCTGAATTTGCCAAGAAAGCGCAAGCTCTCGCCCTACCCGTCGAGGAAATATTTCTTCAAAACGGCAAAAGAATCGAAATCAAGTCTCTCGCGCTCCCAGCTCCGTTAATTGATATTGTCGATATCGAAGGGGCTGTGCAAAAAAGAGTTCAAAAAATGTTGGAGGGAGGCGAGGGCGATGGACGATGATATCGAGAAAAAAATCATTTTGTCTGAATTAAAGCTCTCGAAAAGAGAGCTTGTCTCGCGCCTTAACCGCCTGCGCAAGCGTCTCAAGATCACCGAGGATGTGCTTGTGTCTCTCCTGATCGCAGATGGAAACTTGAGCCGCTGCCATCTCACTGATAGCAGTGAATATTTCGTTACTGCTGAAGTCGAAAAAACAGGTTGGGCCAACGTAAAATTGCACGACATCAACAACACCGCAGAATACACTGAGTCAGTTTTGAGAATGGGGGAGAGTCAAGATGGCAGCATGTAAGATGACCGACTATTCCCAACTACCGGATCTAATCAAAAAGCTGCCTCAGTGGGCACTATGCTTTGACGGTAAGAAGAATCCAATTGTTAGAAACAAAAGCGGCAAGGGCTTCACTCTCAGTGGTTGGCAGGACCCGAAGGGATGGCTAGGCTTTGACGAGGCATTAGAAATCAGAGAAAAGAACCGCAAGTGCACCGGCATTGGCATGTTGATGAAGCATGGTCAGGGCTTCGTCGGCGGAGACATTGATTGCTGCGTAAATCCAGAAACAGGAGAGATAGGAAAGTTCGCGGCTGATATCATAAAGAAGATTGAACCCATATATACAGAGTACTCCTCCTCTCAATGTGGCCTGCGATTCATCGCACCAACTACAGGTCTCCCCAAACTGACTGCTTCTCATCAATTCGTTTTTGAAGGTCCAGATGATCTTTCTGATGAGTGTAAGGCCAACATAATAAAAATAAAGGGCGAAAAGGCCAGATTTAACGGCGTAGAGCTGTATGAAGGTGGTGTCTATAATGAGACTACCAAGAAAGGCATCGGCTCCAGATTTCTCGTCTTCACAGGCAAAAAGATCCCCGAACTCTCCTTCCCTGACAACCCAAACTGCTACCTTGGTCTCGAGTCGGTCATACATTGCGCCATAAGAGATTTTAAAATTAAGGTTTTCGGCACAGAGACCATTGAGGATTTAGAGGCCGAAAGGAAGAAGCCGCGCCCCCAGGATGTGGAGGCGGAGCCTCAGAAGACTCTTCACATTGATATTCTGAAAGTTATCGACACTACCGGCCCGGACTGGCACACGGAATCAGGGCAGTTGGCGGGACCCCATCCTACCCTCGGAAGCAGCTCGGGTCATAATCTTCTCGTAAACATCGAGAAAAATAGCTGGGCCTACATGCACGATGGCTTGAACCGGGGCGGGTCGCCTTTGGATTTTATCGCCTGCATGAAGGGCATCATCAAATGGGAAGAAGCTGGTAGCGGTGCTCTCCGGGGGAAGAAGTATTGGGATGCTGTAGATGCTGCCTTGGAGTTGGGATACGTCACTGAGGAGCAGGTAGCGGAACTCAAGCGCCCAGTCATTCCCACGGGGGTAACGGTAATTAGCTGTTTCAGGGCTCTCAGCAGGCAGTGTGATGGTGCTACGAGTAAAGATGGAAAAGGCTTCTCCAAATGGGATATCGAGAATTATAAAGACCTGATAGATAAAATCCTCAGCGAGGACTTCTCTGAAGAGGAAGAAAAAGCAGCTTACCGTATTGCCAAAAAGCACGAAAAGCAGCTCCTCAAGCTCGGTGTAGACGTTAATGAAGTAACGCATGTGTTCAAACCCACCCAGAAGGCGCTGGGAGCTAATGAAGAAGTCAAATTTGAGCCTGAAAAGTTCGATGAAGATATCGAAACTAAGGCTGAAGAGATACTAAATAATTGCACTCTCCCCGAATTTTGGGTTGAAGTATACAATAGAAGGCATGAAGAGGACAAGCATATTGCTACATCACTTTTAGCTGCAAACCTGTCTGCTAACATCGAAAACAGCACGGGCATAGCAGTAATTCAAGTGAATGGTGACTCGGGGGATGGGAAAAGTCACGCGGTATTGACAGCGGCCGAACAAATGGGCCGATGGGTAGATGTCTCCGGTATGAGCCCTATGGCCTTGTTGTATCATGCTGGAAAAAGTATTTTCTCTGGTATGATGGTTATCCTCGACGATAATCGGCCTAGTGATAGGCTGGCCGATGTCCTTAAAAGAAACCAAACCAACTTCAAGAACGGTTACAGTTACAAGACTGTCGCTGAGCAGGATGCTTTCTTGGCCCAAATACCACCCGGCGTGCAGATCGTCAGCACCCAGGTGGATAGCAAGGATGAGGCAGAAGTCTTGAACAGGACATTGATGTTGGAAGTTAAAGGTAGTCTTGAAAGAGACAAAAATATTATAAGAAATGCCCTCGAACGAGCTTCAACTGGTGTTACACCCTCTACCGACCCGGATATTGCTGTCTGCCGGTGCTGCCTTGAAAAGCTGAAGTCAAATCGATATATAGTGACAATACCCGATGCGGACAAGAGAATTGATTGGAAAGAGATGAATAACGGGCGGGCCAATGTTAGAAACTTTAACATCTTCATGGATCTGATTTACGCATTTGCAGTAATGCGCTACCGCGTCAGAGAGAATTCGACCGACCCGAACGGCATTATCAGGGTAACAGCAGTCCGACAAGATTTCTCAGATGCTTTAGCTCTGTACATGCATATCCACCAGCAAATGAGGACTAAACTCTCGTCACAGGAACTTAAACTTCTACAGATCGTGAGCGACCATGGCTGTAGTATTTCTTACAAAGATGCCTGGAAAAAGATGGATATCACAAAATCTCGTCTCTCACAGCTTATTAATGGGCGAAACAGTGATGGCGGTTTGTCGTCCAAGTGTCCGAACTTCTTCACGGAGAAAGTTAGTGAAGATTCCGACGAGGGCCATGTAGGATGTGGCAGCAGGACGACCCAGCTTTATCTCCATCTCCGGGCGCCGATCCCCCAGGAAGCGCGGGCGCCGGGGCTGGAGCAGGTGCTTGTAGCCGAGTGGAAACAGGAGGCGTAGGGCATGTTTACCCTGTTTACTCCTGTTTACCGGGTGTTTACATCGGAAAAAACGTTACGTGTTAACCCGGTGTTTACTAGTTTACCTATATTTAATACATATATACAGTATAACAGTATAACTCAGGGCGCCGCCCTCTCCCCTGGGGGAGGGGCGAGAAAAAATGAGAATATTAGTGTATATGTGTCAAAAACAGGTAAACTTGGTAAACAGATCCGTCCGATATCGGTTTTCAAAGTAAACTTCATGTTAACACGTTGTAAACAGCGTCTGATGATAGCGAAAACGGCCTGTGTAAACACCTCTAACGGGTCGGATGATGCCGATTTCTCTCCAAGATCGTTCGTCGGGCTGGGTGAGGATCTTTCGTCTAGGGGTTGCGTGATATTAATTAACCTACTGCTTGCGATGATTCTATACCTACCTTTGATCAAATTTTGGGTATTTCCGGCGTTTCCTATTATAGGGCTCCCGCGAAGCGGGTTTCCCTCGATTTTTGATTTTTTGTTGTTGGCAGTTGAATTGGAACATGATAATGGATAGGAGTTGAAGAAAAAATGAAAACAATGTTGGCATTGGTGCTGCTGGCGGGCTTGCTAGCAGCCGGATCGGCACAGGAGACTAACAGCACAAGCGATGCTGCGCCTTCGAAAAATATAACTGATAACATCAGGGCGCATATAGCTGAAGTGTTCAAGGCTCAAAATATCACACCCCAATTTAGCAGGCTCGGGGATATATCTATAGAAAATGTTCGCACAACAATCGACTCTAACGGCACGAGCACCACCCAGTATGTCGTAAAAGACCCGTCGAGTGGCCAAATCGTTATGATGGGAGGAACAGTTGTATCTCCCCCGAGTCCCGACGCCCCAGCGCCCCTGGGTGATCCAATACCCAAGCTACAGTCTGGGTTTTAATATGACCGATCTATTCGAAGTTCGAAACAAAGCAAGAGTTCCATTATCGGAATCTCGTGACATCAGTGTAATCCTTCTTGAAAATCCTACGGGTGATCCCGTTACGTGCTACAGGACGGCTATCGACCCTGCTCTTGTCCTTGATAAATCCCGACTAAATCCCATCTCTAATATGCGAGTTCTCGATGAAAACCATGTTCCCATAACTATCTATCAAACCGAATTAGATCCAGCCGAAGTTCTCCACAAGAGGACCTTACATAGTGGCGGCAGTGTCTCCATCATCGTTGGTGACGGTCCGTGGGTTGATGACCTGGGAGCGGTTACGGATCTGGAGCAACCAGAAGAGCAGAGTATTAGTGATTGGTGGCATAAGACACATGTGACTGACTTGGCGCCGGATGATGTCACCATAATACCTTCTGCCACATTCGATCTGCCCAATTATTCTCCTGATAATAGATCGGCTCAATTTGTCCTGTATCCAGTGTCTTCTCGTCATTTAGTTAAGACATCTGATGGTACTTTGCATGCCATATGCAACTACAAGATCGCCGGGCGGCATAGGGTTGTGTACCTCAAAAGCGTCGATGGTGGAGAACATTGGACTTCTGAAATCGTTGACTCCGATGAAGCATTCGTGGAATATATCAATCCATCCATCACGGTCGATAAAAATGATGGAATTCATATAACTTATTCCAAGTGGGACGGAGTTCTTGATTACACTTATTGGTTATTCAGCGGTTCTTCCACTCCTGCCGGGTTCACCCTTGTTTCAGGTGTGGGCGGAAATGCCAATCAGCGTATATTGACAGGCGGTACTGGCGCGTATAGCCCAGATTTATCAGCCAATAATCATTCTCATTCGTATTCATATTGGGGTGGAGCTTCCATCGGGGCTACCAATATGGGATACGATGTCGGTTTGTATTACACATATGTTGCGTTACATGGTTATCATCATTCTTCATTCGGACCCGTCAGTTTGTCTTTGGCGTCTCGTCTTCCTCCATATCGGTCCATGAAAATTCTCAAATATCCAGGTATTCCACCATCTCTTCCTGCGGACATCGTGATTCCGTTTACCAACGCTGTTCCAGCCGGGTTCTCTCGATATTCAGACCAGGATGGATATTACATATTCGGGAGCGATACAGTCGGCACTTTAGGCGGATCTGCTACTAATTACCATACGTTCTCTGGCACTTTTGCCGCTGCCGATGGCTGCCTAACTTGTGAGATGGAAATGTATCCTTCGTATACTTTTGCTGGCTGCGGCCATACCCACCCATTTAGTATTAACTCGTCTCCATCCAGCCATATTCCACCCAGTTACAATACTATACTTGGATTGGTCACGTCTCCTATCACTACTCTTCCTGCAAATTCTATCATACTATCCGCATCAGTTCTTTCAAGTCTCTTCTCCACAGATCTCAGTAGCAGTGGAATACTTTCTAATAAGTGCATTGTTGGAAACAACTCTTATTCCGATGCTGGCGGCAGTACTACTCATATTCACGATAATTTTTCCGGTAATACTGGACCTGCTGTTGGCTCCGCTGGTATGGATTATTACGAATACCCCTGGTCTGGTCATGCATGGATTTCAAATACTGACCATTATCACGGCGTTGGTGTGACTGATGTTGAAGCAACCTCCAACTACCCGGCATATTTTGCCCCGTATTTCATGCAAGTCAATAGCGACCTCGATCTTTCTTTGTTCGGTAAAGATGTCTTCTATAGGTACAAGCCCAAAGAGGGAGCTTGGAGCGTTCCTGTAAACATTAGCGATCTTCATTCATTGTATCCGTCATTCGAAAGTACCGTCTTGTGCGACCCGGATGATCACCCGCATATAGTCGCTGCATGTGGGAACGTCAATATCGCCCATGCGAATTACAGCACGATTTGCCACTGGGAGAAAGACGGCGCGTGGGGAGCAAGAGAAGATCTATCCGCCGACGATATTGACGCACGATATCCATCTCTCGATGTCGATAAAAATGACGCTGTCCATGTTGCGTGGTTTGATTTTACCAACTTCAGTTCGATTCAATACATAAACAACGTCGGGGGGACTTGGAACGCCATTGAAAAGATCGTTGGGGGTAATGGTAATTATGTTGGTTTTCCAGGCAACCTGCTTTTAGATGCAAACGGTGTTCCGCATTTATTCTACAAGAAATGGTCAGATCCAGATACTAAGATTGGCGATGTTTATTACTCTAACCGAATCGGCGGGGCGTGGTCAGCGCCAGTTAATTTCTCTCCCGGCAAATCAGCCGCTGGATACAACCAGACAGCCGGGCAATCGTCATTTGATAACCAGGGCGGGCTCGTCTGCACATGGACTGGTAAAGGATATGGGTTGTACACTGGCATGTATCATCCTGTTTATCGCTATATTTCCAAGGATGGCACCATCACCCCGCCCCTGGGTGAGGATGCGATTGATTTATTTTAACGAATACCCCACAGCTTGCTGTGGGGATGGCAAACTAACAGGGGATTAATAAGGTATTTAGTTCTAGCAGGCGCTATCTGAATTAATGCTGGAATTGCGGCATGCAAGCCATTGTGTTTACAGAATCAGATATCATATGGTGCTTTGTGTAAAATATAGAAAGAAATTACTTATCGATCAGGAAAGGATAGACCTTTTTAAGAATGTATGTATTGAGATTGGTGAAAGATATTGTTTTGAATTTGATGCTATTGGGACAGATGGAGACCATGTCCACGTTTTTGTTGGATCAGCGCCAAAATATGCGCCATCTAAGGTTATGCAAGTTATAAAAAGTATAACTGCAAGGCAAATTTTCAGAGCCTTTCCTGAAATCAGAAAACAACTTTGGGGTGGAGAGTTTTGGAGTGATGGTGGCTATATTGGTACCGTAGGTGAGGGTATAACTGCTGAAATTATAAGAAATTATATTGAAAGGCAAGGATCGATTGAGGAGAAAGAAAGCTATAATCAAATGAAGCTGTTTGAATTTGAATAAGCGGGGCTATTGCGGCGGCGCCTCGCATGCCCCGCAGCTTGCTGCGCGGGTGCGCCGCCGCAGTTTGACTCCCGGCCGATGATAACGAAATTCTTCTCCCCACGCTATTCTGGCACACCAATCCCCGTGTTGACTCAGTGTATCAAAACCTTCCTGTTCGTGGTCTCTCAATGCTATATCTCTATGACTTAAATGTCTCCGGCGACACCACCTCTATCCGGTTCTTCTCTTCGGATGACGCGCTTGTTGGTGATGTTAATGTTGACGGGCAGGGCGGTGTTGGCGGTACTGAGAGTCAGAGTATTCTTAGAAGCAAGACTTATACTGCTCAAGTTAAAGGCGTTTTCGGGTCGGCGTTTAGTGAATCTAGCTTTGGGGGGAGTTTTTCCTAGGCCGTCAAAGGCGCAAATAGCATAAAAGTTTAAATCGGGAACTCCTCCTCAGGCACCGATATCCTCTTCATGGCGACATTTCCATTGGGCACTGAACCTTCTATAGCCATAGTCAAAGCGGGATATCTAATCTTTTGTATATTTGATTCCATGGTTACAGTGCTCTTGTAGTCTATAGGCATAGCCAGTCGATAATTGCCCCCTTTTTCTTTGAACTCGTCAGATGTACTATCAAATATATTACCCAATTTGTAGTAAATATAATAAGTTCCCGTCGGTATAGCACTAATTTTATAAGACTCTTTAGATCGAATAAATACAGCTATGAGCGGCACCTTATCGGTTTTCGTCAACACAACAATAGCATCGAACTTAGGATTATCGTTAATTACATTGAGTTCCCCAAACCAAGTTCGATCTGCAGTATCCCTTAAGAAGGTGCCTGTCTGTGGTCGAGCCTTTCTTTGGTGCCTAAGTGTTAGACCCTTATTGATCCAGGCCGCAGATAATTGTGGATTTATCTTGATAGCTTTTTCATAAGCTTTGATGGCCGATTCATACGCACTTTGTTTATCGAGGGCATTGCCTTTATTAAACCACGCTTCAGCGCATTGTGGATCGATCTCTATTGCCTTATCATATGCCTGTAGGGCTTCATCGTATCTGCTCTGGTTGTAGAGGGCAAGACCTTCGTTGAGCCATTCTTCGGCAGTTTGCTGCCCTGAAGCTGATATAAAAAATGCCATGAGCATTAGCCATAAAATGAGTGTTGTCTTTGTTTTCGCATATCTCTCACGAACATTCTTTTTAGATGAGCCTTGTTTAGACATTCTACTTCACCCTTGCGTGTTATGATTTCTTTGAGTGGGTGAAAGCCGCTGCTGCCTCGGCGTTTCTCCCGAGCGCTTCAAGAGAATTACCCTTACCAATCCACGCTAGTGTGTTTTGTGGATTAATCTTAATGGCTTGATCGAAAGCGTTGATGGACTCGTTATATTTGCCAAGATCAGAAAGGGCATAACCCTTTTGATACCATCCGTGCGAATCGTTAGGTGCGAGTTGAATAGCCGTATCATATGCTTGAATAGCATCAGTGTACTTACCTAGAATGTGTAAAGTGAGACCCTTCAAATACCACGCGTCGTGCGACTTTGAATTTATTTCTATAACCTTATCGAAGGTTTTAAGCGCTTCATTGTACATGCCTATATTATCATATAGATCGCCAAGATAGAGCAAAGTTTGGCCCTTCAGAATCCAAGTTCCTTCATCACTCGGCCGTAGTTCAGTGGATTTATCTAATGCCTTAATAGCCTCATCATATTTGCTTTGTTCAGCAAGAGCCATTCCCTTGAAATAACAAGCGAATTGAGAATCGGTACCATTTAGCTCAATAGACTTATCAAAAGCCTGAATAGATTCGCTATAATTGCCCTGTTCGTAAAGTATACGGCCCTTTTCACACCAATCGCGTGCCGTAGTCTGTCCGAATACAATTCCGCACAGCACAGCGAATGATATCAAAACGATGAATAAATATATTTTCAACAGTTTCCCTCCTTAATTGGTTCTTTAATTAACTAGTGTACTTGGCCCCTCCAGCCTTGGAGAAGGCTTCCTCTGCTTCACTGTTTCGATTTATTGCTTTTAGTGCAATGCCTTTGTTGTTCCAGGCGTTTTTGAACTGTGGATCAATATTGATGGCATTATCATATGCCTGAATGGCATCCTCAAACTTGCTTATATCACTGAGCGCATTGCCTTTACCAAACCAAGCACTTGAATCTTGGGGATTGATCGCAATTGCGTTATCATATGCTTCAATTGCCTCATTGTATTTGCCCAGTTTCTTTAGAATGACGCCTTTGTTATACCAAGCACTAGCAAATTGCGGATTAATCGTAATAGCGTTGTCAAAAGCTTGTATGGCCTCATTATACTTGCCCATTTCATTTAGGGCAATACCTTTGTTATACCAAGCATCCGCATCCTGTGGATTGATCGTAATGGCATTATTGAAAGATTCGACTGATACATTGTACTTGCCCAAATTGGAAAGAGCGACTCCTTTACCAAACTGTGCGGATTCATCTTGCGGATTAATTTCAATAGCGCTATCATAGGCTTGAATTGCTTCGTCGTACATGCCTTGATGATTGAGAATGTTGCCTTTGTAGGTTAACGCATCTGTATCTGAAGGTCTTAGCTCCAGAACCTTATCAAAATATTTGATGGCCAAATCGTATGAACCCATGTTATAGGCTTTAGCCGCTTTATCATACCAGTCATCAGCGGTTTGCCCGAATGCTGGTACGCATAGCAATACCAAAATTACCAAAATGAATGCAAAACTAAACCTCATAATATTCCCCTCCGTGATCAGAATTCTAGTCAAAGTATATTCCAATAATATTAACCAAATCTTGCATGCCTGACAATTTCGATGCTCCTTTTTAGTATTAACCCTCCTTTTGCGATCATTTGGATACGACCATATAAACATTGCGATTTTGTTGTTATTAAATATTTAAGATTATTTGGCAAATATACAGCTCATTTCTATCGTACGCCGAGTCTCGCCCCAAGGCATGTTTCTCAGGTATGCCTCACTACAAAGTTTGTAGGCCGAGGGTGATCATGGTAGCGCCGAGCAGCTTCTGCAATTGCGAGGGAAGTCCCGCAGGACCGCTACCTTGATCCCCTCTGGCCGTTCGTTCGTCGTCTGCGAAGCACTATCGGTGCCAGATCGAGCCCCTCGTGCCCGATCTCACTTTGCATCTCCTGGGAGTTTCCCACGTTCGAAGTATTCTATTGCTTCCCCAGCTGCATGAGATGCGGCAATTAATGCTCGAGGGTCTGACTTCAATGGTTGAATCCAGCTTCGAATGTATGCTGCTTCATTCTCAACCGTCACATCCAGCCCGACCTTGTTGAGAGCAAACGTGGAGAACATCTCTGCTGTTAACTCCTCCCTAGCCCTAGTCTCTTTCACGGTCTCGAAGTTTCTGTTCAATCTCTTCGGGCCGCCTGTCCAATGGCCTATCTCATGGAAAAGAGTGCTGTAGAAGCCCCCAGAGGAGACGAACTGAGTACGGGTGGGCATCTGTATGCGGTCTGTGGTTGGGCTGTAGTAGGCTTTATCCCCGCCGTACCTTATGTCGGGCTTACATGTAGCTCTCCTTAGGTATTCTTCGGCATCCACGTGCTCGATAGGCGGCTCCTCTGGGAGCTTAACACCACTGGTCTGTTCGATATTGAAAATAGGTGAATACTTTAGTACGAAACCTTTCCTTACCACTTTATTACCATCTGTGTCCTCCGCCTCGTACACGCTTTCTTTAGCGAACACAACGAACGTCTGTGCCTGTTCGCCCGCTTTAACAGACCCTCCCAGGCGGCGGGCCTGTTTGAATGAACACCAATACGGGCTCTCGAACTCAGTGATGGAAAGTAAAAGTAGGTTGACGCCCCTGTACGTCCTCTTGCTGGCTAGATTCATTGGTCCGGAAGCTCGCCAAGGCTTTCTCCAGGGCACTATTCCTTTTTCCATGGCCTGGATGATCCTGGCTGTAACTTTAGTGTATATGTCAGCCATGTGGATCACTCCAGGACGGGCTTGAATTTGCCAGATACCAGAATCTCTTCGCCGTCTGGCTGAGCACATCCAAGCTTTGCAAGATTCCTAAGCTCTCTCTGTTTGGCCTGGTATGCCCTGGCCTGCTGCTTTACCACCTCAATTTTAGCTTTAGCCGCTTCGATCTTTGCTCTGGGATCATACTTTGGATCTGGCTCAAAGCTCATTTCATAGCCTTCCTCTGCCATCGCCTCAAGGAGAGTCTTTTTGGGGATCTGAGCTTCAGAGAAAAACTGCTTCATATGTTTACACGGCTTTTCTGGATGGTATGTCCGGGCAGGACAACTGCATGTGGATGGGAGCGTGGCATAATAGCAGTCTCTTTTTGAGGACAGAACTAAGGCCATCCCTGGTAGGTGAACTGCGTCGGGGAGAGGATCGAACTTTCTGCCAATGCTTTTAAGCATCTCCACAACTGCTTGCGCGGGTTGTGTCACAGGAGAGTGTACTTCAACAATCATTTTCATCGTAACTGCCTCCTTTAATGCCTGAGCGGGAAAAAAAATTGCAGCTACGTTGTAGCCGTCGTATTCTCAACCATCTTTGTGATTACAGTCTGACCCTTGGTTGAGGTGCCATATGTGAGGTCAATTATGACATTCTCCAGATTGCCATCGTGAGCCTTGCCGATTGCGAGTAACTGGCTAGTCAGATTCTTTATGATCTTAACAATGTAGAGCTTCTTCTGTGGTCCTGTAGATCCGTCTGCACTGATCTGTGTTACATTGAGAACAAACATATCGTTGCCGTTGCTCGAGATCTTGGAAACTGGTTCACTATCAAGGATCTTGGCAGTGATTGTCTCGCCAGGGTTTGCAGTTATGAAAGGTGTGCTGTCAACTATTGTATGTGCTTCACTCATCCAATTGCCAGCGAGTGCAGGAATTCCCAACATTGCTATACAGGTTACGATTGTTACTAACATCGATACGGTCTTCATGTACATTCAACTCCTAATATTTTTGTTTAAATTTTTAGTAACAACCGATGCTGGCAAGGCATTCAGATTGTCGTCGCTGCGTTTCCTAGCAGCGATGGCCGCAGCCAGGCCGAAGGCCCGACAATCATGAAGCCTTGCCAGGCACCCCCCCCCAGCTGCCCCTGTGGGAACCATGCGTGTGTAGCTCGGCCGCCGCGCGGCCGTATTGCAGCCGGAACGACCTTTCGACCTTATTTCTTTCTTTTCTTCTCTATGCATTCTGTTACTTCTTTTTTCTCCTTCTTTTCTATACTTCTTCTATTATTCTTCTTTTTTCCTTCGTCTTTTATCTCTTTTTTTATAACAACATCTAAACACTTTTCTTCTACCTCCTATAATAGAAAACGCGAAAAATTTCCTTGTCTGATAAACACGCTTTTCCAGTCTTTGCCTTGATTTCTTGTTTATCGCCAAGTACCGCAGGCTCTTGTCTTTTTCTCGTTCCTGTTAGCGATTGTTTAAATATGACTTTGACTTGATATTAAGTGGTGGTATACCATGGTTAAAGACGAAATAAAAGACGAAGTAAAAGAAGAAGTAAATGAAGTACAGACCGAGCAGCCCGTAGAAGTTGCCGAAGTTGTTGTAGTGCCTACTGAAGCACCTGCATTAAGCGTAGGTTGCCTCGACTCGCTCCTAGGCGCTCTGGATGGCTGCCGGACGATCGAATCTATTCAGGCCGATTGCGGTTTGCCCCCAGAGGTGGTTGGCGGGGTTATAGGGAGTCTGATGAAGCACGGGATGATTGCTGGCGAGGGGTCTATAGTATGTTCAAACCGAGCGGTCCACAGGTTGCAGGAGCAGCTTGTAGCTGCAAAATCGGGGGCGACGGGGCTGTAACCAGCTAGCCGCAAAAGCTATATATTTTATTAGCCATGCCTCTTAGATAGAAAAGAGAGAAACGGGCAACTCTGCCACTGCACATCAAGCAAGCGAAGCTTGCTTTATTATCTGGTTTGCTAAACCTGTGCTCCTTCGGAGCTCGTGGGTTCGAATCCCACCCTCGGCGTTTTCCGCTTTCTGATGCTGATTTTAGCTATAAACCTGTGAACCTCAAAATTATGGCAGACAGGTTTGTGCCAATGTCTCCCTCTTTAGGAAGTTAAAATGGCTAAAAATAGGCTTAAACTAAATTGGGAGTTGCCCACCAAGGACGAGGATTTTATGCCTAATCTGATAAGGTTTAGGCAATACTTGAATGACCAAGGATTCAGAGAATCTACAGTGGAATCGCTCTTAAGAATTATTTTAAGATGTTTGGCGAGGAATTTAATTTCCCTTTTCAACCCCTTAACCAAACTATACCATATTATTTCGATGAACAGGATATTATTAAAATTTTCAGCGTATGCAATAATCTAAAGCATTATGCTATGCTAATGACGCTATTTTATGGGTGTTTAAGGGCAAGTGAACTCTGTAACCTTGATGATTCAGATTTGGATCTAAATGCGCGTACTTTAAGGGTCCGCGAAGGGAAATGCGGAAAAGATGGGATTGTCTGTTTAAAAGATGAGTGTATTCGCGTACTCAGACAGTATTTAGAGGTTCGGCCATTATTTGAAATAAATGGCAGACAACCACTTTTCTATACGGATTATGGAAATAGATGAGATAGATTGCAGCTATACGGAATGTTTATGAAATATAAAAATCTGGCACAAATTGAAAAGCCTGGAGGGCTCCATGTTTTCGCTAGACATACTCCCGCAACGATCCTGATCGCTAATGGCTGCGATATTCGCATAGTTAAGGATATACTTAGGCATAGCGATATCCGAACTACTTTGCGATATGCGCATGTATCAGATAAAACAAAACGAGAGATGTATGAGCAGTGTTTGGCGCTTTGATATTTTTTTGGTTAGCCAACTACCTCAACTGCCCCACAACTTACCTACCCCTGGGGTAATTGATAATCAGTAACATGTGACCATGTGCAGTATCAAGTTTCCCAATTTTCCCAAGATTCTGAAAGCTGCAAGATCCAACGCTATAGTACCCAAGGCCACAATATCCCAGCTCCAATACTCACAAGACAACGGCCCTCGTAAAGTGGGGAAATTGGGGCACTCATTGGGCTTCGAGGTCTGCAGCTATCGAAGGGCAATTGCCCTACGATTGCCTTATGCTTGGTGAATTGATAATCAGTAGCGTGTGGCTTTGGCAAATATCAATTCCTCTAATTTCCCCAAATAGAGATAGGATCAGATTTTATATCCCAACTCCCTAGCCTTGGCGAAGGCTGCATCTGCTTCAATAATTCGTTCTAGCGCCTTGAGTGCATTGCCTTTACCATTCCAAGGATTTGCAAACTTCGAATCAAGCTCGATTGCTCTATCATACGCCTTGATAGCCTCGTTATACCTACCCTGCACGTACAAAATATCTCCTTTGTTGTTCCATGATTGAACAAACTCCCGATCAAGCTTGATTGCCATGCCATATGCTTTGAGTGCCTCGCCATACTTTCCCCACCGATAGAAAATAACACCTTTTGCATTCCAGGGACTTGCATACTTCGGATCAAACTCGATTGCCTTATCATATGCACTAAGTGCCTCGTCATACATTCCCTGTTTATGAAGAAGCATCCCTTTATTGTTCCAAGAAATAGCAAACTTTGGATCAAGCTCAATGGCTTTATCATATGCTTTTATAGCCTCATCATACTTGCCTTGCTCATCAAAAATATTGCCTTTACCAACCCAAGGGTTTGCGAATTTAGGATTAAGCTCAATGGCTTTGTCGTATGCTTTTATAGCCTCATCGTAATTGCCTTGCTTATGGAAAATTAAACCCTTGTTGTTCCAAGAATATGCAAACTTTGGATTAAGCTCGATTACCTTGTTATATATCATTAGGGCATCGTCGTAATTACCCATATAATAGAAAGCCAATCCCTTTTCATTTAATATCTCCGATTTTAAATCTGGCGCAGGAAATTGTTTCAAATGGCCTATAGCCTTATCATAGCATTTGATAGCTTCACTATATTTTTTCTTATATCTTAATCTATTACCCTTATTCTTCAAATAAGACGAGATTATAACTGAAGAAACGCTATGAAGGGTAATTATAGTACGAAGTGCGTTGGGAAAGTTAGCTGCAATGGTAACTATTGCTGCAATAACGAGTATCAAGGAAATGATGTCTGCTATTGACGATCCCATATTCCAAAAATTCCCATTTATGTATATAAAGTTCTTGCATCTTAAACGGTTTCAACTCAGATGATTTAGATGGTAGCTATTATCAATTGCTAAGTTGTTCATCGCTGGATTTGCATACTCACGGTCTTTATTACCTTAAGGTTATCTCATATATTTCTTGGCAAAAGTAGCAATGAAGCCCGCCACAAAAAGGTTCCAACTATTGTTTCTACCATTGCCACTGCTTAGAATTCAGATTGGCTCTCTATTATGGCGTGAGAGTGATGTATCTCTTTCGATTAAAAATAACAAAAGTTTTATATACTATAGTTGTATCTTTATTGCTTGATAGGTTACCTGGATCTATCTCTACCCTACATGTCGGGTTATAATAGGCGTGGGCTACCAGGGGTCGGGAGCGAAGTCCTCACCACACTTCCTATACGTCGACGGACGGTTTAAACGGGGAGGATTAAAGCCAGTCCTCAATGTCACAGGACACTAAACTGGCGTTACAGCACGGTTAACGCTGGGCTGGAAAACTCTACCAGAGAGTATTATTTCTGGGGTGGAAAGGCTCGTAATGTCGAGCTTCGGTTGGCTTGATGAGCCTTCTAAGAAGAAACTACTCTTACATTGACCGAATTTAAAGGCAAGGCTCGATTCCTTGTAGATGAAAACGTCGGAATAGGAGGAACAGAATTCCTACGTACAAAGAAGTAGGATATAAAAGATGTATCGGAGATTGGATTGGCTGGCCATCCTGACGAGGATATTTATTCTCATGCCCATCGTGAGGATTGCATACTGCTTACACATGATGATCACTTTCTTGATGACCGCCGATTTCCTCAACGTTTAAATCCTAGATTAGTTGTTTTACCTGGAGCATCTGGTAATATACCTACCTTAATTTGCTCCCTAATGAAGCTACTTTTTCTTTTTGGGGATATGCGCCATTTCCTTAAGGAAACTAAAGTGAAGATCAGCGAAGATGGCAATGGTTGCTGAAGTATTTCGATAGTTCCGGAAGTATCGATGCATAGCGGTCCTAACTTAATCATCGATCACAAGAACTTTTGATTAGAGAGATCCTCTGAGTATGTAACAAAATGGAAAGCGTCTGGCATCAGTTAACCCCAACTATCCACTAATCCTCAATCCAAGAGGTAATTGCTTTCCGATAGCATTAATCGATAAGAGATCCTAGCTACCCTGATTCCCCAAGCTTGCAGGTAAAGGAGCTATGGGATTAACAATCCCTGTGGTGCATTCACGAATTGTTAATTCTTTCGTGAAATTGTAGCAATTTCGAAGATTCTACTCAATAATAATAACATTATCATCATTAGATATCCTTTACTTTTGAATTGGTGGTTAAGTCTGCACTCCAGTGGTTAAATGGTATGGAAGGTTCTGGTTCCTTTACCCCAAGTTTTCCTAGGAGTTCTTTTGCAGCATTAAGCTCAAGCTTATAGCAATAGGGTGGACCATCACACCAAGCACATTCAAAGGCAATTTGCGCATGTTGAACTGCTTTTGCCTTATCATCTTGATCAAGATAAACCTGAGCAAGGAAGTTATGTATTTCCGCTTGATCCAAACGGGACTCGCATCTATTAGCTATATAAAGCGCTTCATTTGATAGATCCTTTGCTAGATTTATCTCCCCTTTTACATAATGCCATAGTGCTATCGCTAATAAAATATTTGGCTCCGTAGCTACCAAATTTATGTTATGACATCGAATAATTGCTTCTTTCAAATGTAACTCTGCTTCAAGCAGAAGTTCATCTCTTTTATCGGGGCTATTTAATGATTTATATATCAATGACTGCCCTATCATCCATTCCGAATTAATACGATCGTTTTCATATGGTCCTCTCTTTTCAGAAATCTTATTACAAAGAAGCAGCGATTTAGCCGCAGCTTCGTAAGCTTCGGAAGGCCTATTCATCTTCATAAATAAGTCAGCCTTATCTTTGAATATAATACAAAGAGCATGTTCTGGTTTATCAGATTTATTTACGTTTTTGGTTATTTCATTAAATATAAAACTGGATTCGGCGAACGATCCTTTAAATTTTAGCAAACGAGCATAATTAAGTGACACATTGAGTTGATCCAAATTTTTTTGAGACCCCCTTATTGGATGTTTTAGATACTTTTCAGCATCTTTAAGTTTTCCAATAGCCATAAGAAGGACTGCAAGATCACATTTATAGGAGCCAAGATCTTCTTTATTGCAATACATCTCTGCAATTTTAACTGCTTGATTATAAGCATGCGATGCTAGACGTGTTTGCCCTAATCTAATATAGGCCTGTCCCAATTCATCAAGTACATATGCTTGATCGTTTTCCTTTTGCAAACATGGAATCTCATTCAATCCTCTGGGGAATAGCAACTGTAAGAGTTCTACAATTATCTGAAAAGCGCCAAACCAAATACGGAGTTTTTGATTAAGTTGGTTTTTATATAATTTTATTGCATCCTCATATTGTCCGGCTTTGGCTGTGTGATAATATAATTCAACGATAGGGGTGATATCATCTAGATTATCTATTTTCTCTAGCCAAGGAAGACGAGGTATAAAATATTCTTGTAATCGAACATGTGTATCCATCTTATCAACAAGCCTATCATAGGCGTACCTACGAACGATTGGATGCAGATCAAAATGTTTATTATCTTTATTAAATAAAAGTAGTCCCCAGAGGATTCCTATAAACCTACCCCCTGCTTTAGCATCGAAAGTGTTAAATACAGCAAATAGTATTTATTGTTATGGATTCTTTTACTACTTGGGTATTGAAAGGTCTAAATGCAAAGCAAGAGGAGTCTAAATTAGCTCAAGTATCTGGATTGATCAATTGGGTTCCCTTTCGTCCTCTTCTGGAAGGGATGTATACTAATAAGACCGAGAAGGGCGGAAGGCCCAACTGTGATGTTATTCTAATGTTCAGGATCCTGATTCTCCAGCAGTGGTATGGCCTGAGCGATCTGGCTGTTGAACGGCAAATGGCTGATCGCATATCATTTATGGCATTTCTTGGTTTTCCTGATCAGTTCCCTGATTCCAGAACTATATGGTCATTCAAAGAACGAATGGCGGAGACAGGAACAGATAGGCTTGTTTGGGCTGAACTTCAAAGACAGTTGGATGCAAAAGGATTGAAGATCAGACGCGGAATTGTTCAGGATGCTACCTTTATAGAAGCAGATCCAGGATCATCGGAGTCAAAGAAACCACGTGGCGATGAGGCTAAGACACGTCGCAGCAAGGATGGCACATGGGCTAAGAAAGGCAATGAAACTCACTTCGGATATAAGTTACATCAAATAACTGATATCGATTACAGCCTAATACGTGATATAGAGACCTCGACTGCATCACTGCATGACAGTCAGGTTGATCTCTCTATCCCTGGCGTGCCAGTTTTCAGAGATAGAGGATATTTCGGTGTGAAGGCCAAAGGTATTGATTTTACAATGAAGCGCAGGACTACTGATAAACCTCTTTCTGATCTTGATAAAGAACGCAATCAGTTGATCAGTATCCTCAGATCGCCTGGCGAAAGGCCCCATGCTGTAATCAAGAGGGTTTTCGAGGCTGGAAGAGTGCTTGTTACATCAGTCAGAAGAGTGCATGTGAAAATGATAGTTACCGCTTTCGCTTTTAACTTGTATCAGCTTTGTACTCTTAAAAAGGCAAATGTCATTTAGGGATAGCGGATGCTATCGAGAATTAACTGAAAAAAAACAGGTTAGACCAAGAATAGCGAACATCGTAAGGCAAATCTAGAGTCGATTTAAAAAAACCGCCCTTAGGATACAAGTAAATAGGAATCCTCCCCAGTCAATTAGATCTTTAAGTGCTTCCTCAAACTTCAAATCACTATCAAAATCATCGAATGTAGATAAAGCATCATATGCTATGGTGCTACGAAACGCAGATGCTTCAGATAGCAACTTCTGTAACTTCTCAGGTAATGAATTAAAAGCCGCTTCAAGAATATGGTGTCGTCTAGCCTTCAAATCTGTATGTATATCGTATCGAGGGGCGATAGCTATATCACCAGGATTTTGAAGATCACGCACAATCAAGCCTGACAGCAAACGAAGACTAAGCGGATGATATCTATAGACATCACACGCATCAAGTATCTCCTTGCGTGTTCCTTTTGTTACACCCTGCGCTTCCATAAACAAAAATGCATCATCAGGATTGAACTGTTTGAGCTCTTCTACACGACAACCATCAAATGGATTTCCAGTATCATCTTCTAGGTCACGTATTTTCATGCGTGATGTTATGAATATCTTGGTTTTTGATTCACTAGAAATTAGATCGCATAAAAAGCGGCCAAAATAGGGGTCAACACACGATCTTGCCTGTGCCACGTCATCATTTAAATCCTCATCGTAGGAGGATTCTTCTTTTAGATCATAATATGCTCCAAGTTGTCTCTCGAACCCGTCTAATATAAAAAGGAACCTATGCCGTTGGAGTAATGATAGTAATATTCGTGATTTCTCATAGTTGGATCTAGTATCTGCTGGATTTATTTCCATGCTGCTTGAGTATAAAATTGCGTCATCCAAGAACTTAGTAAAAGACGCTTCACCTTCGTAAAACGACCACCAGAAAATGCCTTCAAGCGATGAAGAATCTATGTCGTTCTTCAACCAATACCATGCGAGAGAAGACTTGCCCATTCCACCAATGGCTACAAAAATGAGTATTGGATTCCTATCGCTATTAAACCAATCGATTAGCATTTTGCGTTCTTCAATTCTACCGGTGAAATTTGCGTGAAGGTAGAAAAAGTGTGCAAAATAAGGTTGTGGCTTCAAAGGAATTCTCGTTAACCGAATGTTCCCTGATCCGATTTGATCCTTTGATCTTTGTGATTCAGTTACATATTCTTCTATCATTGGTTTGCATATATTAACAGGCAGGGATACTCTATGTGTTTCTTTTTGTGTTTTCATCTTCTTTATCGCATCAACAATATCCTGGGGCAATAAATCATAGCGATCATTTCCTTTTACAGTGGATTCACTGCTAATCCTTATGAGAATACCGTTTTCCCCAAGTACATCTAGTACAAGTCTATTTTTATTCGAAAAATTATTGATAAATATTTCTTCAATGAGGTGGCCATATTTTTTAACATCGTTTGGATGAAGTTGAATGGATATGAGAATTATATTAGACGTAATAAAGCCAATTGTAGTGCGATTATGTAACCACCAATAAACACTATTATCTGGATCTAACGAAAAATTTTTCGTAGTGGCTATTGATATGCGATGTTGATCGATATCTAATTCATCAGCAAATCGCAAGAGCGCTGCTACTAGTTGTTTGCGACCTTTTGAATTATAATTCAGTTTAGCTGGGCATTCATTGATTGGCAATTTGGAATGATATTTACAGATATCAATTAAGTCATCTACAAGGCCTGGATCAATATCCTTTGCGCACGGTCCAAGAGCGGTTTTACCAGTACGATTTGCATAATCAATCCATGCTGCTGTAAGGTATTGATGGTTTCTACGAATAGCTTTTTGCATCTCGATACCGTAATTACCATCTGTTAATTTAAATTCAATATTAAATTTTGCGCCGAATTTATCTTCTGCATTTCGTTCTATTTCTGGAAAATTAACTACATCGCATTGCATTCCAATATCATGTAAATAGATACTTGCTAAAAGCAAATACATTTCTTCATCTGAAAGAGGTTCCTTGCTGTTTGCCTTAAGAAGCTCAGCGGCATACCCTACTAATCGTTCGCTATGTTTGACACCATGATCTGTATAATATTGAATGATTCTCACCGGATCATTTGGCCATAGATCTTCCATAGCTTCGCGGATCTTTGCTAAGTTACTTTTTAAACGATCGTTGTTATCGCTAATTTGATTTATGAGATCCCTTTCTATTTTTGTGAATTTTGCCATGGCCAAGATCCCTCTGGTTTTGATAATACCGCTTCTAGTTCATAAATTTTGCCAATACTTATGTTTTTATAAATGTTGATCAAACAGCTGCTTGCTCATAACATTTCTGATAATCTAATAAAATGAATAATTTATAGCACATTAGTTGAGCAAACTATATTGCAAGGCGCCTTATATATTATGCAAAAATATGATTTGCTTACCTGGGGAAACTGGGAAACTTGGGGAAATCGATAAGCTGCGAGGTCTACCAATGCTGATTAGCAACTACCCCAATACTGGGACAATTGTGGGGAAATTGGTTAGCACACTAGAGAAAGGATATTGAGAAAAAGAAAGAATGATAGAATCTCACTCCTTCTCACCCCAATGGCAGCTTACTTTAGTATCAGTCTTGCACGGAATGACCTCTAATATCTCATTCCCTGCCTGCTCCATACATTGTCGAAGCAATGCAGATGCCTCCTCTACCCTTGTTTCTGGTGTCTCCATTACAATCGAGTCATGTACAAGGTTCAACTACCCTGAAATCCTCATACCCAGGCTTCACAAGCTCCTTATATAGCCCACCTAGAGCGAGCTTGAGCATATTAGCTCCAGTAGATCGGACTGGATTGTTGAGCATTATTGTCCTGTAGCTCGGAGGGATATACCGAATTCTACCCAACTTTGATCTTGAGATCTTGTAGACCTCGCCGCCTTCCATCTTGAGCGGCGCATGATCGGATATCTCCATCTGCCATTTGCTCAAGCCAGGGTAGGATGCATAGAACTTTTGCAGGAACTCCTGGGCATCGCTCTCTGATAGATGAGGTAGCTTGCTTCTAACCATATTCGCGCCGCCTCCATACAAGGACCCAAAGTTGAGAGTCTTAGCAATCTGCCTCTGCTCATCACTGACATTCTCAGTGGCGAATATAGCCATGGCCGTAGCCCTATGGGGATCTTTACCCTCTCTGAAAGGTCCTCAGGAAAACTTCATCTCTCTGGAGAGGGCTGCAGCGATCCTCATCTCTATGGCAGAGTAATCGCATTCAATGAGCTTATTCCCAGGTGCGGCAATGAATAGGCTCTTCAACTCTGGATTCCTTGGAATCTGCTGGGCATCAGGCGCACTCATTATCATTCTGCCGGACTCGGCCCCAAGCTGCGATATCTTTGGGTAAAGCCTCCCATTCTCAGCCTTTTCCTGCCAGCTCGTCAGCATGCTGCTCTGTTTATCGATCTCTCGATATTGAAGCAATAGCTTTGCTAGAGGCTGATCAGGCTTATCTTTTAGATTCATCTTTACGAATAGATATGAATTTCCTATCATTTCCAGAACTACTACTAACTCTCCGCTGTGGCCTCTTCTAATAGCGGCAATAGTTGGCTTGCAGGTTTCTAATTTTGTCCGTCCTAGGCTTCAAGCCATCTTAGCCCGGCTCCTATGGATACTTCTTATGACACACCCTGCAGAGAGATCGTTGATCCTAGCGCCATTAACGATAATCCTAGACGATGCCGTCCGATACGCCTTTATTATCAAAAAATATAAAGTCACACTTTCCTATTTGTAATTGTACCTCTCAAAGCCCAAACAATTGGGCTGTGATCACATAATCCGTCTCTAATCACCACTTGATTACAGCCCATTTCCTTAGCTTCTTCCTACCTGCAATCCATTAGCCTTCAAGCGACCTATATGCAAGCAAAACTATTTACCTATATAATTATTATAGATAGATTGCGAAGGGATATTTGATTCTTTGAATAAGCTATCCCACCTCCCCTTCATCGCAGTCATTACTCCCTTCGCCCCTCCTATTGCCTCTCAGCTCTTCATGGCTATAGTATCCCTTCTTAGATCAGCCCTTGGAAGATAGGGAAGTTATAGTTATATATGGAAAGGGCTAAAGATCGATCCTAGGGCATTAAATAAAATAATTTTCTTGGCTTTATGAAATTTGCGCCTTTTTCAATCCTTCACTGGAGTCTCGAGCTGTTAATTGCCTGTTTCTCTTCATATAACTTCAATACCGATAAACATATTAATGTGATTATCAAAACCATCAGCCATTCACCATACGAAAGATTAATAATTATTAATTTTTCATATGCCGGAGTGGGCCTATCAAACGGCTTTTCCCATATCGCTGGAATATATTTAACAGCATATCCTATTATAGAGCCCAATAATCCTCCTATCGCGAAAACAAGCGATAATTTTTGTTTCCTTGCTGAATAGATGGAGTAAACTGTGAGGATCAGACTTAAAATGGCTGTAGCAATAAAGAAAATTGACAATGAATCCATCTTACCTCACCGCCAGAACCGCCACATGCCTTTTTTCTTGATCTCTTCCTCACTTGGCGTTGATGCTAACTGGCTTATGCTCTGCATGAGCTGTGATATGTGGCCTTCTAGTTATTTAGCTTCATCCGACCATCCCTCTTTTATCTAATTACTATATTTCCTTACTGTAAAAATGCTCTGCTGCTATCATTTTCCGGCCAAACTACGTATCTCTACATGGCCAATAGGCTATCATGGCAGGAGTTCTTGAAAATCAAATTTGAATATATCCAGGAAGGAGGCATCGGACCTGAATATATCCAATAGAAAGAAGACTGAGCTAACCAGCTACCACCCCCTCGCTAATAAATGATTATTATTAGTGATATTTATAACTGGCGATATATGTATGACAGGTCACACCATTAGTTATTGGCTAAGAAACACTTCAGCGAGGTGTTTTATCCTTAAACGATGACCTTGTAACGACTTGCTTTATTTTGGCATATTCAGAAGTTTATAAATCATTCGCGATAATCGCACGATCGATCATATTATTTACCGTACTATCAGGCTTGAAATCATTAGCTATAACTATGCCGCAGCCTAATTGGCGATAAATTTTATGATGGCTTAAGGTATTAGAAGAAATTTCACTGAACAATGATAGAACTTAACTCTACTTATGATTTTAAAACAAATTTCCGATGTTCTTTAATTTCTAGTATACATAATTAATGCTTAAGTATCTAAACGTGAGCGGGTTCTCTTTTCCCGCTTGACATATATCCAGAAAAATTCCCTTAGCCTTTTCATTTTGTATACATGCTCAAATATAATTTATGCACGCCAACATAGAATCCGGAGCGCAAAAGCATGCGTTGCAGGTTGGAAAAGTGTTTATAAT
>CAWDLW010000032.1:0-29064 GCA_963803145.1 Methanotrichaceae archaeon | reverse complement strand
ATTTATTAATTTACACTGCTACTAGCCCACTTAGTATTCTGCCACCAATCTCCTTCAAGTAGAGTGGCGTTATAGTCCATCAGCCTGAGTATAAAGAATAATGAGTAAGCCTGGGGCGTGCCGTAGGCCATTTGAATCTGGTTCTTGGCCAGGCCGTGTCTATCAAGAATATCCTTTATGGTTGCAGCGTTCTTTATATTGTTATCACTATCATAAAGTAGTGTCACATCCAGCGGAAGTGAGGCGTCAGTGAGCTTCGATTTTCCGTAATCGACCCAAGTTCTAGCATCTAGTATATGGAGGCTTGGATATTCGAGCCAATTAGGTAGAGTGCTCTTATTGATTCGCAGCCAGGGAACTACATGAATTGTATAGTTGGATCCCCTAATAGCAGTCCTTGATTTATCCAGCTTTATTCCAGCTCCGATCACAGAATTAACGCCACCACGAAGAGTGCTTAAGTTCTTATGCCCCAGATAACTTAACGCCCAGAAGACGGAGTATACAGACGAATCATCTTCGGAACTTCCGTAGATGAGTATAGAGTCCGAATTATTGATCCCCAACTTGCATAAGGCCTTCTCTGCCGATACAGGGTCTAACGTGCCATTGGGCTCCAAGCTTTTCCAATAAAGGTTTCTGGCTCCAGGGATATGACCGCTCGCGTATTGGCCCGATGTTCTCGAATCTAGGATGACAAATTTATCAAGATTAGATCCAGGAGAGATCAATAATTCTGGTCTCGGGTAAGTCTCTTTGGGTGTTTCAGCTTGGGTTGCCGCCTTATTACTCAGATTACTACTTAGCCCTCCAACGTCATTGGAGAGTTGTTCTCTTATCCATGCATCAGTAGCCTCAGGGCTAGAGTAGTCTGGGCAATACCAGCAGGACTTTCCCGTTTCCGCGCTTGCCAAGGTTAGGCTCAGAGGGATATTCAGAGTTAGAGCTACAAGCAAAGATACTAGGAAGATCCTTTTGTTTATGCCCGATTTATGCCCTTTCATAATTCCCATCACTGATGTTTTTCAACATTGCTCACTGCCCATCTTGTTTCAGACCACCAATCGCCCTCAAGCAGCGTGGCCTTGTAGCCCATCAGCTTCAGGCCGTAGAATAGATCATACGCCTGAGGGGTGCCGTAGACAAGTATTGTAGCAGAATAGTTCAGGCCATGTTTACCAAGCTCATCCTTCAGAGCATTTGTATCTTTTATTTTGGCGCCATCATAGAGATCGCTAGGTTGAAATGAGTTTGACTTATCGGTAAGTTTTGATAATCCATAATCCACAAAACTCCTAGCATCAAGTATCTGGATGTTTGGGCGTTTTAGGAATGCCTCAAGATTGCTTTCGTTCACAAGCAGCTCAGGAACAGTATGGATTGTGTAATTCGATTCTTTGAAGACAGGCAAAGATACGCTCGTCTTAATACCAGAGCTCCATGCAGCATCCGCTCCGCCGTCCAGTCTGCTCAGATCTTTGTGACCAAGGTAGCTCAGAGCCCAAAACATGAATGAAGCACCTTCATCAGAGCCTCCATAGATCAGAATTTTATCTGTGTTGCTGATGCCAGCTTTACGCAAAGCACTTTCAGCCAGGATCGGATCAACAACGCCATTTGACAGAAGAGATTCCCAGTAGATGTTCCTGGATCCCGGGATATGGCCGCTTATGTACTCCTTAGGAGATCTCACATCGATAATCACCATGCCATTCATCGGAGATCCTGAATAGGTTATAATCTCCTGGCAAGGATATTCATTTACCTGGGTCTTTCCAACATTAGCATTATTGGTCTTGTTTCCATTATCGACACTTTTAGTAAGGGGGATTCCAGCATAAGGGCCAAGATGGTTAGCCCTATTATAGGCATCCTCCTTAGCGAGCCAACCCTCTGTATCCAGATGGTCTGGACAGTCTGGGCAAAACTCGCCCGTCTCAGTTCCAGCCTTTGCATGATCGCAAAGTAGGTTCAATGCTATTGTTATAAACAAAAATGAAACAGCTATGATACACACCATTCCCATCTGCCTTACAAAAGTATCTCTACAGAATCTAAATCCACCTGCTACCATTTTCCCGCTCTCCTATGCTTTCAAATCCCCGTATCTATTTTAGCCTTGCCGCTGACGATAGCTATAAATACACAAATACATACACCATAGTATTAAAAAGACCTAAAATGTACTTAATAGTACATAGGACATAGAGGTATTACATTGAGGGGTAAATCTATCAGGATCGAGAGGATCCTAAACCGAAACACTGGGAACACCGTCATAATTCCTATGGATCACGGCCTTACCGTTGGGCCGATAAAGGGCATTAAAAGCATGAGGGCCACAGCGGATTCTATAGCATCAGGCGGAGCAGACGCTGCGGTGGTCCATAAGGGCGCCGCTATATTCGGCCATCGCGGCTACGGCCGAGATCTGGGCCTGATAATCCATCTTTCAGCCTCAACATCGCTCGGCCCGGATCCGAACAATAAGGTGCTGGTAGCAACGGTAGAGGAGGCCCTGAAGCTTGGAGCGGATGGCGTTAGCATCCACGTAAATGTAGGGGCTGAGGATGAGGCAAATATGCTTGCCACTCTCGGTTCAGTATCAAGGAGCTGCCAGGAGTGGGGTATGCCTCTGCTTGCTATGATGTATCCTCGGGGCAAAAAAATAAAGGATGAATACTCCAGCGAGTATATAGCTCACGCTTGCCGTGTGGGGGCTGAGCTTGGCGCGGATATAATCAAGACTAGCTATACTGGAGATCCAAATAGCTTTTCGCAGGTAGTTGAGGGCTGTCCAGCTCCAGTCATCATCGCAGGCGGCCCAAGGGTCGAATCGGAGATGGATCTCTTGAAGATGGTTGAGGGTGCGATCAGCGCCGGAGCGCGGGGTGTTGCCATTGGAAGGAATGTCTTCCAAGCTGATGATCCCACTCTGATTACACACAGGATCTGCTCAGTAGTCCATAAGGGTATGACTGCCGAAGAGTCGATAGGTATATCCTCCATGTGATGAACTCGTAATCGTTATTACCTATATATATATACTTTATCAATATACTTATAAACTTTTATAAGCATTAGCCCCGAATTATAGTGAAAATCAGATCTATATTTTCGTCCTCTGTTACGTCTTGCTCATCAGAGGTGAGGGTGATTTATCGCATGAATCGAAGACTAAATACATTGATTAGAGAACGCAACCATGTTCCTGTTATGGGTTAAACTCAATAAGTAAAAGCTCGTTCTATTTTTGATGAAAGAGCTGGTGGTCCTTCCGATTATCCTCATAGCATTCGTCTTGCCAGTCATCGGAGATAATCAGGAGGGTCACGGTCATATAATAATATCCTCAATATCAGGGGTTTTGGAAACAGGTCGTCCAGCGACTATATCAGTTGAGCTTAAGAACAATGCCTCTATGCAGCAATCACCCAGTATATTTGGTGATAAAGAGACATGTCTTGGAGTAGTTGCCGAGCTGCACAGCAGTGACGATAAGATTCATGTTCTTTCTGCACCCCAAATAGCAGGCTCACTTGCCCCAGGAGAGAACAAGTCTGTAGAATTTGTAGCCAGTACAGATCAAGGCATGGATGCCGGCATCTATTCAATGGATCTTACCCTAAGCTACAGCAAACTTTCAGGGATCAAATCTACTGGTGATATCCCTGACGTTCTCTTCAATTATGAAGATGTAAATGAGGTTCTGCCTCTGGAGTTAAATGTTAACCTTGGACCAAGACTCAGCCTGGAAACCAGTGATGTTGTAGCTCCTGGTATAGAAACGGATCTTACCATTCCCTTTGTGAATCACGGAGATGAACCGGTCGATGATCTTCAAGTACAGCTATTGCCACAAGACCCATTCACTCTCGTTGATGATAAAATCAATCTGGGCAGCATCGATCCTGGTGGCTCCGTATCAGCGAAGTTCAGAATCTTTACAGCAAATCATACGGCCAGCGGCTATTATGCGCTTCCTTGCAATGTGAGCTATAAATGCGGTCAGTTAGTCCGTAGCGATGGGCTCTCTGCCATTGTAGAGGTTAAAGAAAGATCCTGGGATAACTTTGTAGCCCTGGCCATGATAATCATGTTTCTCGCGGGGGCAGTCTATTTGGGAATAGAAGCTCGCACTGGAAGGAAACGGCTTAGAAGGCGATTATAGAAGTGAGCCTGCCCCAAGCCAAAAATCATACCAAACCCGTTTTGGTTTGGTTAATAGCGCTCGTATAATGCACAGCAGTAGAGAAAACAGTAGATCAGGAAGTTCTAGTATAGGCTATAATAACAATCACACCGCTGTTAATCGCTCAAAGCGCTCCTGTGCCTTCTCCATTATCTCAGCCTCGCCGGGAATTACGCCATTTTGCATCAGCACTTTGCCGTTAACTATAGTCGTGTCCACGCCGCCCGTCATGCTATAGACAAGTTGAGAAATAACATTATTCTGTGGGCAGAACCAAGGCTTGCGTAAATCGAGCAGGGCTAAGTCAGCCAGTGCTCCTTCGCGCATGCCCATATCCAGGCCAAATGCCCGATATGCGTTCTCTGTAGCGATTTGCCAGATTTGTTGGGCGGAGAATGCTGCTGCGTTGTGGTAGGCATTCTTTTGTACTATGGCTGTGACCTTCATCTCTTCGAACAGGCTGAGGTTATTGTTGCTGGCAGGACCATCTGTGCCCAGGCAGACGTTTGTGTTAGCCTCCAGAAGGTAGTTGAGAGGTGCTATACCAGAGCTGAGCTTCAGGTTGCTTATGGTGCAGTCTACGACACTCACGTTCCTGTCCGCGAGCATTTGGGCGTCCTCCTTAGATAGCCAGACGCAGTGCACTGCCAGAAAACGCTCATTAAGCATACCGAGTCGGTCTAAGTACTCCACGGGGCTAAATCCATGGCTCAGAATGAACTCCTCCACCTCCTCGCGCGTCTCTGAGACATGCATATGGATCATTGTGCCAGATTTATCCGCCAGATCCTTGGCTTTAAGAAGCGTCTCCTCTGAGCAGGTATAGACTGCATGAGGGCCAACAGTAGGATGGATGAGGTCGTCATCTTTCCATCTTCGCAAAAAAGGCTCTACGTCCTTAAGAAGATCTGGCCTAGCATCGAGGAGTACTCCGGAGATAAAAGCCCGAAGGCCCATCTCCTTAGTGGCCTGAGCTGTTTCATTCCCGAAGTAATACATATCGTTGTAGCAGGTTATGCCAAAGCGGATCTGCTCCAGGCAGCCCAGCTTGACCCCCCAGTAAATATCATCCGCAGTCATCTTGGCTTCCAGAGGCCAGATCTTATCCTTCAGCCATGGAATAAGCTCCATATCATCGGCATAACCCCGTAACAGAGCCATGGCAAGATGTGTGTGACCGTTGATAAGCCCGGGGATGGCCAACTTTCCACGGCCATCGATTATCTCCCCGCCCTTGAGATCTCGGCCGATCTTTGCAATCCGACCATCTTCGATGAGAATATCGCGGCCCTTTACTAGCTGGCCAGAATGAAGAATAGAGACATCCTTGATAAGCATAATCGCAAGAGGTAGAAGATATATTAAAATTATCTTGATTATCTCTCAGTGATGAGGTATGATCGTCAGGCTTAAAAGGTTCGGACTCAACAGGTTTTATGAGCTGAGGTAGCCAAGCGGCCTACGGCGCTGGTCTTGAGGTCTAGACAAAGTGCCTAGATAAGAAAACCAGTGGTGCATCGCACCTCGTGAGTTCAAATCTCACCCTCAGCGCTTATCACTACTCGTTTTTACCTATCTGCGGCTTTTTCGTAAGTATAATAGATAAATTTAACTATTCTCTTAGATCAGTTTAACAAGGCGGAGAACATATATCAGTTCCTGCAAAAAGTTTTTAAATGAGAAAAGTGTCATATGAGCCAGGATTGAGGAAGAACTGTGGGTTGTGAGCATAATAGTTGCGGCAGCACCGAGAAAGTATGGCTGCCTTACTTCTATGATGGCAGGGAGCGCGGGCTTAAGCCTCATCCATATTGCATGGAATGTGGACTTATCAAGAACCTGTCCTCAGATAGGCCGCACGCCTTAGGATACTATATGAATCTGCTCGCCGAGCTTGGCAAATTATATAAAATCGCTCAGGTACAAGTGCGACTTATCACACAAGAGTTTGATAATCAAGGGCTAGATGACCCTTATGGTATGGATAAGCAGCAGCAAGAAATGCTCTTCATAAAGATTGTGAAGAAATATGCAAATGTACCTGAGAATACTTTGATCGAGCTGCTGCAGATCTGAATTTATCCAAGAAAATCCTTTTCTTTGAATAGATTGCAAAAGTGCTGGATTGTTTTGAGAAAAACAGTTAAATATCCCTCGAACTAAAAGTTGCTTAATGCTGTTCTTTGCCCATCTCGGTTTAGCTCTCGCCGCAGCCAGTTTCATAAAAAGATCTAACCTGACGTTCGTGGCAATAGGCGCGCTTCTCCCCGATATCATAGATAAACCCCTAGGGGAGATCGTCTTCGGAACGCCTGCTATGGGCAGAACATTCGCACATACTCTACTATTCCTTCTGATACTCGCTGCGCTTGCTGCCTATACTCGTGATATAAGGCTCATCTCACTTTCAGGCGGAGTCCTATCCCACCTTGTTCTGGATTTTATGTGGAACTCGCCTGTTACCCTTCTCTGGCCTCTCCTCGGCAACTTTCCCACTGCTGTACACCTAGATCCTTTGAGCTATATTGAGATGTTGTTCATGGGCTTGAGAGACCCTGTGGTGCTTATACCGGAGTGTCTAGGCTTTGTATACATTCTTTACTTCATTTACCAGCGAAGATTCCAAATTCCTATTTGGGGAAACGATGCAATGGTGAATCTCACTAGCAAATTGGGGATGATGAGAAATCTCTTAAAGAAGGTCTAATAACCTATCCTAAAGATCTAATATAGGCCCTAGTGATTAGTATTCTCTCAACCTATTTTCGGATAATGAGGTCTTAATAAGAATTTCTGTTAAGATACTTTTATATGGAATTGCCTGCCTTAACAAGACTACTTACTCATAATACAGTATGCGATTAGGTGATAAATGGAATGAGGGAGAGGAGAAGCAGGGATAGGATAATCCTTGAAGTCTTGAGCATATGTATTGATGGTGAAAACATAACCCGAATCGTTTATAGAGCAAACACAAATTTTACAACAGTCAAATCTTATATGGATCTTCTAATTAAAAACGGCCTTATAGAATCTATACAAGGAACTCCTATTTTATATAAAACCACGCATAAGGGCGTAAACGTTAGGAATAGGCTGAAGAAATTAAGGGAAGAGCTTGAAGAGATAGATATGCAAAATATTAATGGGACCAAGTAGCAGTATTAGGTAAAAAGCTATCAAGATACGTTTCATAACCTTAGCTTCATGAAGCAGTTATAATAAGTAATATCTTTCGATATAAAAAAATTGATTATAAAAGATATTTGAAGGCCTGAAGTTACCAGGCCTTGTTCTCACCAGGTTCTGGGAACTGCGCTGTCTTTTGGGCCTTATAGCAGGTACAATCGAATATGCCCTTAGCGCTTGCACCGAAGCCTTTCTTAGCATAAATTGGCATCGAGTCCCAGCCACCATAGCAGCAGGATAGCCATTGATCTACCTGCCTGGTGTCTTTGTAATTGAATTCCTGGGACATCTTTTTAGATAGCGTATAAGTGCCGAGATAATCCTCGTCTATCAGCGTGGCAACGTTGTCATTATGGTTAATGCTCTTTGAATCAGTCAGATCACCTATCGCGAGAGCTCCAATATGGCCTTTGCCCGTGAATGTAGCATCTACATTCAGCTTTGTGATGCCTTTCTGTTCCAATGAATAATCATCAACAGGGTCGTCTTTAGTGCCACTTTCTACAGACTTCCAGTTCAGATTGGCGGAGATGTCCTTACTAAGCGTGCTGACAGAATCGAAGAGGGCATCCATAGATACACCTGCCCCGTAGTTTTTGATACATGTCTCTTCCTTTCCGAGGGCTCTAATGGGGCTAGAGCTGAAGCTGTTCCCTAAGTTGAAAGCTTTTTCGCCATAAGCCAGATCGACAGTCTCTTTATAGGATATGTTCCTCTCACTTATATCGAGATATTGCCCAGAGGTATCAGTATTAGCTCCATTTAGGGCAGTTGTCGTAGACTCGGCATTGTAGCTGCCAGATCCATAGGCGAGTTTATTCATTGAAAGAACTCCACCCGTAGCTCCAGCAGGAACCGCAAGCGTGGTTGCAAACGATGTGGTAGTTATATCTTGGCGTGAGCTGAAAAATCCTTCCCCTGAGACCTTCTGATCCATTTTATATATAAATTCTTGATAGGTTGCCCCTCCTGCAGTCCCAATTAAAACAGCTAATAAGAGAAAAGCGACTACCATTTTATATTGCAACTTGATTTCCCTCCTACCCTCAATAGTACCTCTAAGGCTTCTTGACCTAAATATAGATGTGGTTTTTTCCTGTATATTAAAAGATTACGGGAATTCATATAAGAATTTAAGATAAGTATTTAAGATTAGTGCATGATCTCTTGTCTATAAATAAGATACAATATATATGATTAGTAGCGATCCAATTTATAGTGTTTTACTCAAAATCTAAAACTCATTATCGACACGCATAGCATGCTATTATGGCTCGTTAAGTGTAATTCTTTGGGTAAAACACTATATAATATTACCTTAAGCGACATTCATAATAGATCCAGTCGTTACTGCTAACAATTAATTCATCGTAAAATATTAAAATGCGTAATAAGATATAAATAATGACAGGATATAACACAGATGTCTTTTGAAACTGAATGCTATGTTAGAGGAAGCTTGTAGGTTCATCGCGAATGAGCTTGACGATATGTTATACAAGGGCCTATTCAAATACCAACGCAAATACACATTGCCGGGATAACACTCAGAATAATATTTAGTAATCGTTAGGAATGTGGGTCGTGGGTGTAGATTACCGAAAAATCTCTCTGAAATCGTACGCACCGGTTTCAATTTAACAGCAATCATCTATCGTGCCATATGTTAGCGGTTTTCAGTAGCTCACAAACGCGACCTGAAAACCGGAGCTAATTATTATTTCTTTATGAGAATGCCATGACAGCCGCGGCAACTTAGGGATGTTCTACGCTCGGGGGAAATCTACTTATACTCTATTAGCGTAAGACGAGTGTAAGTTAATAGGAGGGCAGTCAAGTTGTTATCATCTATGCTTAGCACGCTATCAAGTACAATGAGCACTACGAGCGCAATCACAAGCATGACTGCTGCTAGTAATATCTTAAGCACTACGAGCACATTAAGCACAACGAGTGCACTAAGTACTATGAGCGCATTGAGTACTACATCCGCTATCGTAAGCGCGTTCTCTCTTACAGGTGTATCAGATGTCAGCATTATTACAGTTGTATGCCTAATAGCGTTGCTGAGTGCCTCTGAGATACTTTCCGCCTCAAAGCTTTGGAATAAGCGTCTATCGACGCTGCTAAATCTGGCAATCCTTCCCATGGTGTTTACGTTCTTCTTGATAGTAGCCTTCAGAGTAGTTGAAGTAATCAATTCTTAAATTTTTTCGCTAATTAGACTTCAATTTTATCTGCATTTTTGTCTATATCTTTTTATGACCTACGTACACTTATATCAAAATTCATCTTTTTGGGCAATCTTCTTGATAGGATTGCAGCCAATATAAATAAAAGCATCGATAATACAATTATATAAATAAGAATGCCAGGGTATATGGGTGTCACCAGAAATAGAGAAACATTTGTAATCCCGTGTGCAAGAGCAATTATTGGCAAGCTCTTTGTCAGCCAGAAGAGCAGACCGAAGATAATTCCCGCAAATGAAACGTAAAGAAGCTCTTGAGGAAGATGGTAGCCACTGTGCATAAAGCCGAAAAGAATGCTTGTAGCCAGCAGTCCTGTTATGGACCCTAGTCGTTCCTCCATAACCGTCTGCAATGCAGATCTGAAAACGAATTCCTCTACCAATCCCACAAAGAATATCATTGTTACAGATAGCAGGAGAACGCTTTTGATGCTGTAATCCGGCACAAGAACTCCTGGGTGTAATACCTGGTATTCACCCCAGCCTATTGCTACCCCCACTGCGATAGAAAGCGGCAGAAATAACCAGAAATCCCTGAGCGTTAGCCCTATTTCCGAGCTTTTAAACATCTTCTCCTTTATTATGAAATAAATAGGTATGAACATTGGGGCATAAACGATTGAATAGGAGTAAAGCGTTAAAACGAAAAAAACCGGCATCGCTATGTTAAGCAGCCTAAACAGCGGCAAAAGCATCAAAGCTGGATATATTCTATTTTCTATATAGATTGATGATAATATGAGCATTGTCAGATTCAAGGCGTGAACAGCCAACGCCGCCCTCATATCTCCAAAGAAAATTAGACCCTCGGCCAAAATAATAAGGGATGAAGGTATGATCAAGTCCAAATTGTATTTGCCAATGATCTCCAGCTTCACCATCAAACCCTACGGCTTACACTCGTATGCGAAATAAATAGGTTGCCCTAGACAGTAACTGAAAACAGAGCATTTTATAAGCTAGGTAACCAAATATTAACATTCATCCAGCCAGACTTCGGAAAGCCATAAATACTTTCCTTAGCCCTCAAAGGCTCATGAGATCCTATATGTTGTTATCCTTATTGATTGTTATTTCTTTAACAGCCCCCGCTATAGCAGAAATGCAGAATCAAACATCTACAATTCAGCCAATAGGAAGCATTTTGCTGAATGGAACAAATCTTGTCAAAGCTCCTGAGATAAACTTCATAATGCCTGGATTGAATTGGACCTATCCATTTAGCTACTATCCCATTTATTCCGAAGGCCAGAGGATATCCGGCTGCATCCTAGGAACAAATCAGCTTGCCGGTGCTGATGTAACGTTATGCACATCAGACTTCAATTTATCGAGATTCCAGAATGCATCTGCTGTAAATATCGCAAATGGAACGTGCGATATGCCGCCAATCAAATTGAACAGCACTGGTGCTGGCAATTTTACTCTTCAGGGGCAACAGAGCGGCACATATACGATCTCGGCAAAAGATGAGCTTAATTCCACTATTCTCTCTATGGTACCTTTGATTGTAACGGCGCAGGATATATCCGTCAATTCTTCTGCAAAGATGCCTGCCGGAGGGACGTTGAAGGTAGCTATAAAGATGCAGAAATCTGATAATCTAACAAAATACTACGGTGCAGTCATGGTCCCAAGCAAGGATTATGAAGGAATAAAGCTGGACATATCCAGTAACGGCAGTCAGAGGAATTTGAGTTCAACCGTAGCTTTCGGAAACAGATCAATGAGTATCCAGGGACTCCCGAGCATCTCTACAGATTTGATGATGAAGCTGTTCACAATATTGCCTCAGAACAGCGCTGTCGCCATGCAGAAGTCCTCCAAGCCTGAGGCGGAATTCTATCTTGTTTCCGATCCTGGATGGGATCATGGTAGCTATATACTGACCTGCATCGTCTACTCACCCGGAAAGGGTATATTAGGAATGAGACAGGTTCCAGTTGAGGTAGATTGATGAGAGCAGAGGCGCTTGTATTTCTCATTCTAATATTTTTGGTATCAACTTGTTCTGCATTCGATCTATCGCCCTCAAACCCCCAGCCAGGAGATAAGATCACTATCACAGGCACTGCATCTCCAGGAGAACAGCTTAACTTCAGGTCCAGCTTCGCGATGGATCTACCAGTATCAAATGGCCAATACGAATATGAGACAAGCGTCGTTATCCCTCAAACGCCTAATAAACTGGCAGTCACAGCCAGAAACGTCAAGGACCTGAATTTAGGCGTGAAAATGATCATATGGATAACAAAGCGGTTTGAAGCCAGCGGCGGAACCGCATCCATATCACAGTCAGATGTTCCTCCTGGTAGGTATGATCTGAAGATGTTCGGCACCACTGCGGATGGAGCCTCTAAGGTAACCGTTGAGGTGAACGCAGAAACTGTTGTTAAAGCTGATTCATCGGGCAATTACAGCCTCGTCATAGATACCTCCGGCATACCCAGCGGGGACTACAAAATCGAAGGCGATGGAGATTCCAAGGTTGTTCATATCGGAGGCACCTCATCGGCCTCAAGCGCGGGCGAGAGGAGCGTTGGTCACGAGAGTTCCGGAGGCACTGCTTCACCTTATGTTGACGAGAACGCGCGAGGATTGGAGATCACTCCGGATATCATCGCATGGTATGCAGACGGACATGCCCTTGATCCCAAAAATGCAACTCAATATGCTGAGGCTGAAAGACAGCTAAAGGCAATGACATCTGGAGGCTATTGGAAGATCATCGCGCGAGGAGAGCCTTTTACTGAAAAGGCTGGCATCTGTGAGGATGAGTATTGTCTTGTGAGAGGAAAGGATGCTTGCACAACCTGTAGATATGAGGAGATGGCGGCAAGTTCCAATAAGCCATCTCAGAAGACAAATATAACAGAAAATTTAACAAAAAATTTAACAGGAACAATAGCGACCGCCAAGAATGCTACCGCTGTTAATGCTACAGTTCCAAGGAATATGGGCCTTTCTCAGGATTCACTCGGAGAGAAAGGCTTTTTCAGTAGAATTATTGATTGGATTCTATCGATTATTGGAGGTCGAATAAGATAGTTAGGATGGAAGAGATGCCGGGAGATCTGCTGGCTGCGGTAATTCTTGTGGTAGCCACGCTTTTATTCACTCTTCTTCCGCCCTTATCGGATACTCCTGTTCGAATACCTCTCGGCCTAATGATGGTGCTCTTTGTGCCGGGCTACACCCTAATAGCTGCTCTATTTCCCCGAAAGGGCGACCTTGACGGCATAGAGCGGGTTGCGCTCAGCTTTGGACTCAGCATTGCCGTTGTGCCTCTGATGGGGCTCGGCCTGAACTATACCCCCTGGGGCATAAGGCTGACTCCTGTCGTCGTATCCATATCAATATTCACACTTGCAATGAGCGCTGTATCCTACCTCAGGCGAACAAGCCTGCCTTCAGACGAAAGGTTCTCTGTAGAGTTTAGAAAAGGCCTGGATTCGGCAAGGGCCGAAGTGATGGCAGATGAAAAAAGCAGGCTTGATAAAGCTCTGACAATAATACTAATACTATCAATAATATTATCCGTCACTGCCCTGGTATATGTCATAGTCACTCCCAAGCAGGGCGAAAAGTTTACCGAATTCTATATTCTCGGACCGAATGGCAAGGCATATGATTACCCAACCAGAGTTATAGCAGGCAATATGAGCACAGTAATAGTGGGCGTTGTGAACCACGAGTATTCCACTGTAAACTATACAATGAATCTCAACTTCGATAACACCACGATTCTTGATCGAAGAATGACTCTTGAACATAACCAGACATGGGAGCATCCCATAACCTATGTGCTCAACCATCCTGGAGATGAACAGAAGCTGGAGTTTTTGCTTTATAAAGAAGACAACTTTACGGCGCCCTATAGAGATCTCCATCTCTGGGTGAATGTATCGGGCGGCAATATATCGGGCGGTGAAGTGCCTGTTACAAGAGCATTTACAAATGCAGTTACGAGTGCCAATATGAGTGCCGTCACAAGTTCCCCTGAGAACGCCACTATAAGAACTATTCCAAGTCAGAATATACGCCCTGTATACCTGCCGTTAGATAATGGCGCTGGGGGAAGTGGCGATGAAAGCTATGGACTCCTTAGCACAGGTTTGAACAGATCGCTCAAAGGCGAAAAGCAAAACGCTATAAATGCCACCAATGTATCCAACTTAACCAATGTATCGATTGTTTCAGGCCGGCAGAACATCTCACCATATAAGAACACCACAATGAAACCAGCCGTTAACCTATCGGCTAATAGATCTATAGAAAGCAACACATCGAAGGCAACGGCAACTAGGAATGCATCCTATAACACCACAAACAAATCCGAATCCCAAGCGATAAAGCCTGAGGCGCAAGCAAACCAGATGAACAATATAGGGCCGGTTCAACTGGGCAGCAAAATGCCTAACAAGGCAATTGTGATTAGCGGCAGAAATAGTAGCCAGACAATACATCTAGGCTGAGGACAAATCGAGTATTAAATCAATAGTAAGCATCACAAACCCATAACCTTTGTAGTTAAGTTCATGTTATTCGAAAAAGAATAAGTCCAATTAGTATGCTATTCTTTAGAATTAAGAATTAGAAATTATGGTAATTACCACTTTTTCTTACAATTTTATCTTATCAATAGTACCCCCGGTGAGAAATGAAGGAACTAAAGATTACAATAGGGATATTAGTAGTATTCGAAATCGAGGGATTGTTAAAAGCATGTTGAAAACGATCATCAAAGCATCAGCTTTTGCAGCCCTTCTGCTGATGCCGCTATGTTTGGGGGATACGCTGAAGGCGGCTCCAGGGCAGAACGTCGGTGGAGAGATGAAGCTTGGAGGAGTTGGTGAATCAGACCTTTTTATCGATGCTCCCTTAGAGATCTCAGGCTGGATGCTTAACCCAACGGAACCTGAAAGCAGAAGGCAGATAGCCTTGATAGTCTCTGCGAAGACATGTTGGCAACTATCTGTCGCATCAGATAGGAAGAAAGGCAGGATGGCAGAGTACGATCCATTGAATTCAAGTTACGTTCGAGATGGAAAAGAACTCGATAGCCAATTGAAGATATCTGCAGCAGGCACTGAGGATCACCCTGATCCTTGGGACGTCGATCTTTCCACCGGCGGAGTCATCCAAGAAGGCGAGGAGACTGCTGGAAAAAGCCAAAATTTCGCGGTTGACATAGAACAGCCAGTCTCATGGATGGACGAGCCTCTGTCTGAAGGCCATTGTTACCGTGCAGTCATGGTCTTCACACTTTCTGGGGCCGGATAGTATGAGAATGATCCTGCTAAGGCACCTATTGCGCCTATTGCTCCTATTGCTCCTATTGACCCTATCGATTGCGCCAATTGCAGGAGATTGCCTTAGCCAGGATCGATATACCATAAATATAGATCTTCCAGCAGGTATTATTCAAGATGTCACCGTTACCGATACTCTCCCTAGAGGTTTAATTTATAAAAACGATAGCCTCAACATTACAGGAGCCAATGATTTTAATGAGCATATTAGCGGTCCAAACGATGGGAGCTGTGAGTCAATCATAACATGGAGCTTCGGCAGAGTGAATAACACCGCGGATAAGGATATTCGAATCTGCTTTGAAGCTGCTGTTGCTAATGTTCCAGGCAATCATGAAGGTGTGACGCTTCATCCAAACAAGGCAGCTCTGAAGTGTAGGGATTCTCATGGACTTCACTTGAGCTCGGATGAGGCGGTTCCTGTTGAGATTGTAGAGCCTGACCTGATCATCGAGAAGAGGATAATTCCTGAATCATGCCGTGTGGGAGATAACATAAGCTGTATTATCTCAGTCTTCCATTCATCAAAAAGCAGCTCAGATGCTTTTGATGCAAATGTAACCGAATATCTGCCTCCGGGATTTGTCTACACTCCAGGATCAATGAAGATCCTAACAGGGCCTGCTGGAATATTAGATGATTCAAGTTTGTCTTTGCTGACATGGCATTTCAATTCGATTGATTCTTCGTGGAGAGGCAGCAGCCCAATTCTTCTCAGGTATAACGCCACTGTTCAAGAAGGCGGACCCTACTGCGGCAAATCCTCGCTAACATGGACAAGTGCTCAAGGAAATTGCCCTTATGAAAGAACTTATTCAACTGAAAGCAATTGCTGTCTGATGATCGAAGATCAGAAAAAAGGTCTGAGCATCGCCAAAGCTGCACCTAACCAGGTCCATCCTGGAAGTACTATCAACTACACAATCGTTTATGAAAACTATGGGTCTACCGTACACAACACAATCATTAGAGAAATCTATGATGGCAATACCACATTTTTATCAGCATATCCTTCTCCGGATATCGGAACAAATGATCTCTGGACAATTGGAGACCTCCAGCAGGGTGCCTCTGGCAAGATAGAGGTCTCTGCCAAAGTAAAATCATCAACCAAACAGGGGGCTATACTTAACAACACAGTCAAGATAACATCAGATGAATCTAGTGCCGCTGCAGAAGCGAAAACCATTGTAATGGAGAATCAGCCCTCACTTGAAATAAATGCAACATCCTCCAGCGACTTTATCCGTCCTGGAGGTAGCCTGAACTATACCATAAACTTCAGAAACGATGGCCCGGGTGAGGCCAGGAACATCAGCATAACCGATACCGTAGACAGCCATCTACAGATCATAGGATCTACGCCGGAGCCAGCGAAAACCTGGTCAGACAACACAGGAACTCATCTTTCCTGGAGTCCTGCAAACCTAAATACAAGTAAAATGCTGCAGGGAGAATCGGCAGAGATAAGGCTTGAAGTCGGGCTGCCGCCTGTTCCAGAACACCCCGATATAGACAGCATATACAACATTTACAGGATCGATTCAGATAATGCTGAGGGCAAACAGGGATTCTTGGAGACCTTTGTTATCCACTCACTATTCATCAGGAAGAGAGCCGATAAGAATGCATGCGCAGAGGGTGAAGTCGTAAATTTTACGATGACCTATGGCAACGAGCTTGCGGTCGAGGCAAAGAATGCAGTAGTAACAGATAGACTGACAGGCATGGATTATGTCTATGCGGCACCTGTGCCCGAGATCAACGGCAATATGCTTACCTGGAAGTTAGGAACCTTGCCGCCCCATACAGAAGGATCGATCCTCCTATGCGTCGGGATCAAGGGCGGGCCCGAGATCCATTTGCAGGATACGCAATTAGTCTCAGGCGAGGGCTATGTTGCCTCCAGTCAAAAGCTATCCGCATCCACGGAACTTCATGAGATTGTTAACTACGCCAACATAACTGCAACATACCTGAAGAAGCAGGAGAGCGATTCAAGTTTCGCCAAAATTAGGCTTCTGGATTTATCCGGCGCCGGTGTAGAATCAGTAGAGAAGGGCAGCGGCAGCTATGACATGGATCAAACCATAGATTACAGAAGAGGCAAAAGCATGAGTCTAAATAAAGAGATCCACGCACGCTATAGCCCAGTCAAAGTCTCACTCGCCCAGAATAACCTGACCGTAAGTTCTCTCTGGGATGACAGAACAAGAGCGGAGAATGGTGCCAGGAATGAGGTTATCTCAGAGAATTACAGATATATGAGCCATTTAGACAATTTAGCATCGTTTTTAATGGATAAGAACCAGACGGTCTTCTCTTCACGCTCAATTTTCGGGTCTGGCCTCGCTCAGATAACCTATCAAAAAAATGCCCCAAATAATGCAAAAGATGTAGTGGGGATATCCGAAGACTATTACGGCAGCTTCAGGCTCGAAAGCCACTTGGATTCCTACGGCATAGGGGTCACCTATTCAAGATCCGCCTCAGGGATCGGTTTCGTATCCTCGGATAAGCAAGCATTGAGCGGCAATACAAATATAAAATCCAATGAACACGGGAGCGGGCTCTACGAATCCCGTGAGACCTTCACAAATGATCCAACCAGCCTCAAGAACATAAATCTGAGCTATGTGAGCAATGATTGGTCCGTAGGAAGTCTCAGGGCTGTTTATGCCGATAAATGGAGTGAGGGCATGTCAGCAGAGAATTCTGAGTTTAGGTCGAGGATCGGCGAGAAAATCAGCTCAGCGGATTATATCCAGAAAGAGGCATTGATGGATCCATCATCTTTGGCTATGACAAGCGAGTTCAAAGGAATGGGATCTCTCTGGGCACAAGCTGCAAATGAGGGCATTATCATGGATGAGACATTTGCAGGCAAATATAGGCTTGATACTGCAATAGGAGTATACAGTATCCCGAAACACCTCGGCCCTCACATCAGTCTGACTAAAGAGGCGTTGAAGGTGGATTCTGGCACCGTGCGCTTCAGGATCAATGTTACAAACGACGGCAATAAAGTTTTAGCTCCAGTTGAAATCATGGATATTCTTCCTGAGAACATGATCTTCTTCAACTCGAGCATCAGGCCGAGGGTCAACGGCCGGAATATAAACTGGTCGCTCATATCTCTGGCACCAGGAACTACAAGAACCTTAGATCTCAGAGTAAAGATTATCGGCTCTTTAAAGGAGAACAGAGTAAAAGCAATAGGGCATTATAACGAGGAGATCATGAAGGCTGAAGCATCGTGCTCATCTTTCACCCAGCCCTACAAAGTTATGCTATCATCGCAATATAATGCAACTGCAGATTGGTGCACATTGCCTGAATGCACCGAGGAATGCTACATAACGGAAGATGATAGCGATTATTTTGATAATGATGATAATGTCTTATGCGCAAGTTGTGTTTGAATATAATTGATTGTAAAAACAGTAGCTCTTGAATAAAATACCACCTATCTTTAGTACTGATAAATTATAAGTACTTGAGATACTATGTTGATGTACCTTGGGGTAAGGTATCCAAAGCGACTCTCAAAAATAGGAATATGCAATCAGGCCGAAGGAAGATGAAGGGAAAAAGAAGCAGCGACATGATAATAGCTCACATCCTTGAGGTATGCATAGGCGGAGCAAGCAAGACAAAGATAGTCTACCAGGCAAATTTAAACTTCAGAACCGCAAATCCTTACATCGATTTGCTGATAAAACGCGGCCTCATTGAGACCGCCCAAGATAATCACAAATTGTATAAGACCACGGATAAGGGTATAGAACTCATGATAAGCTTCAAGCGCCATCATGAGGAGATCTTAAAGCTTCGAATAGCCATCGATGATATAATTTAAAGTTGCTGTTTTAGAGCACCTCCTTGAGTATATTCAAGCTTTAAACCATGTCCCAGATTAATGTATGTAGTTAACGATCTCACTCCAATCTTACGATCTTTCTGATAACCTCCTGGCTCTCCTCAGGAGTCCCAACTGTGTTTACCTCATATACTTTTGTCCTTGTGAGGAGAGCTTCAAAAAACCCATTGCGAAGCTTGCGCTTGAACTCATTTTTCACTAGCAAATGGGGATTGAAGTAATCATTATTTTCCAAAATATCCAATGCTTCTGCCGCTTCAAGCTCCCGCAGAGTCTCTTTATCATTGCGATCCCTCTTCAGGATTATCACAGCCTTTAAAGTTGTCAGAGGCAGGATGCGCCCTTTTCCGATCACCCACCGCAGATCTACAACTGCTCTGCCCTTTGAATCGAATATCGCCTTATTCACAAGCCATGAGAACTCCTTCCAGATATCTGCCAGATCCGCGCGTATGTAGAAGTTCTTCTCAGAGCCGTAGGCCAGAATATCCTCTCCATAAATGCGCGCAAAAAACCAGTCGTCTGAGATTGCTCTGACCTTAGGGTCTCTGAGGAGACCATATGTATGGGTGGTCTTGCCTGCGCCTGAACCGCCTAAAATACAAATGCCCGTTCCCTCAATATCGAGGCATGCCCCATGGACTGAGTAAATGCCGTGTTCATCCTCCAGGATATCTCCAGCAACGCTCAGGGCAAGAGACTTTATCCATCCATAATAATCCATATTGAAAAGGAAGCATGTCCTAGATTGGGGATCGTAATATACGCTGTTAATCCCTTCCGAACTGTCTTCAAGGACATAGAGGCGGCCATGAGAGCGGATGTTTTGGGATGCGGAGTAGAAGCTATCCTCCCAGTGATCCTTTACATCATGCTTGCCAGTCAATAGCTTGATACAGCAACCGTAGATATCAGACTTGGTCTCATAAAGGATCTGGCTGCTGTATCTCTCGGCAAGCTCATCCTTTCGTTCGATAGATATCAGATTTATTGAGTAGGTCACTTACATCTCCCCCGTCTGCCCGATTCTTCTAAGCCCGATGATTCATCAAGCTGTAGCCTCTTGCAGTCATCATAGCTCTTCAGGTAAAATCGGTCTATAGGTCGTAGGTTCTCATCTAGCTTATACACTAATGGGATTCCGGTCGGTATCTCGAACTTCTCTATATCCTCGTCGGAGATATTTTCGATATGCTTGGCAAGAGCTCTGAGGGTATTTCCATGTGAGGATATGAAGATATTTTTCCCTTCCTTGAGATCAGGCGCTATCTTGCTCTGCCAGCATGGCAGCATCCTGTCAAGCGTATCCTTGAGCGATTCAGCTCTCGGCATCTGATTTTCTTCAAGATCCCTATACCTTGGATCGCAAAGAACATTGTAATATCTGCCATTGCTTGGTTCCAGAGCTGGAGGTTGATCGATGAAGCCTCGACGCCACCTGTGAATTTGGTCAGCCCCGTATTTTTCCTCCATCGCCTTCTTGCTCACGCCCTGGAGGCTACCGTAGTTGCGCTCGTTCAGCCGCCAGCAGGTGATGACAGGAATCCACATCAGGTCCATCTCATCGAGGACTATCCAGAGGGTCCTGATGGCACGTTTTAGAACAGATGTATAAGCGATATCGAAGAGAATGCCGCATGCCTTCAGCAGCCTTCCGGCATCTCGTGCCTCTTCGACTCCCTTATCTGAGAGGTCAATATCAGTCCAGCCTGTGAACCGTCCCTCCTTGTTCCAGAGACTCTGGCCGTGTCTGAGAAGAACGAGTATTGGCATCTAATCTCCTGGACGAATGTGCTTTGACATCTAGCCCTCTGAATAGATCTTCCAGGCAGACTCCACATCGGCATTCTCTACTGTTATGGCATAGATCGCATTGCACATCCTTATCGCATCCTTAAGCGACTTCTGATGGATGTTCCTGCCGGTAGCGCTGCCTGATGCTCCACTGATGTTGATCTGATCATAAAGTGTCTGAAGGAAAGTTCTTACGTCACCGCTAGCTCCGCCAGCGCAGACTACCTTTGTCCTGCCTGCTGCCTTTACAGCCTCCTTGAAGACCTCGCTAGATTTGTTTCCTATCTTAACAGGGTAGCTCAGCTTTACAAAATCGCTTCCTAAAGCAGCCGCCACTCCAGCAGCTCCTGCAATAAGGTGAGGGTCCAGCTCATCCTTCACCGCTTTTCCGCGCGGATACATCCAGAGCACAGTTATCAGGCCATGCCTGTGAGCCTCATAAACAAGCTCTGCGGCTTCGGTGAGCATGGCTGCCTCATAAACGCTACCTAGATACACTGTATAGCCCACGCCCAGGATATCCAGCCCGCGATCCTCTTTAAATTCAACAACCTGGCTTACGTCAAGCCACTGGCCGCTGAATGGTTCAGCCTGAGATGTCTTTACGAGATTCGTCTTTGAGTTGAGCTTCACCATGTAAGGCACTTGCGGATAATCAGCTCCATACTTAGCTATCAGACCGAGCTGGGTAGCGAAGCAGCCTATCTTCGACTTTGAGGCTATCTCAAAGAGATGTGAAGGATCACTGTCTTCAGGGCTGATATCATGGCCATAGAAATCATCGTTGAGATGCTCTACCTTCTGGTCGCCTGCGAAGAGCATCAACCTGCCGCTGTTCTTGGTTATCTTTAAATAATTCTGAGTATAGCTCTGGCTTTCATTTCTTGGAACATCCAGTGGGACCATTACTTTTTCGGATACCATTATCATTCACCGTCCGTTAGCATTTCAAGCTTCACTTGTGGGAGTATCCTCTCGAAATCATCCTTCTGACATAGCGCCGTGCCTAGGCTTAGTGTAGTAGAAGTGCCAGATGCTGCAGCATACATCAGCGATCTCTTGGGATCTTCGCCTTTTACAATACCAAAAATAAATCCCGCAACTGCTGAATCACCAGCGCCTATAGTATTTCTGACAGGTACATCAGGCGGAACAGCCAGGCACTCAAGGCCATCCTTCACCATGAGAATTCCTTTCCCGCCCATGGAGACAAGGACGATTTCTACGCCGCCTCGATGGATCTCCCTGGCGGCAGCGCGTATTGCCTCTAATTCATTCAACTCCCGGCCTACAAGCTCGCTGAGCTCGTGGATGTTCGGTTTGATGATATTTGGCTGAGCCTGGATTCCAACCTTAAGGGCGCTGCCATCAACATCCAGCACCACCTTTGCCTTAAGCCTCTTTACAAGAGTTATGATTTTGCGATATATTTCAGGGGTTACTCCAGGCGGAAGGCTGCCTCCGATGGCAACAATCTCAGGGTTCTTAAGATTCTGTACCATCTCTATAAGCTGCATAAGCTCATGAGGCTGAACTACAGGCCCTCGCGCATTGAAGGCCAGTTGCCTGCCAGTCTCCGTCTCATGGATGATTATGTTCGTCCTTGTCTCTCCCGAGACATATACAAAATCGCTTTGTATCCCCTCATTGAGCAGTCTTCCCTCAAGCTCCCTGCCTGCGAACCCACCCACAAACCCCAGAGCAGTATTATCGACGCCGAAATTCTTCAGGACCTTGGAGACATCTATGCTTTTGCCGCCAGCGTAGCTCTGTTCCTCTAGGATACGATTGGATACATCCTCGCGAATTCTATCGATCCTGATTGTTCTGTCTAATGCTGGGTTTAGGGTGATGGTATAGATCATGTTAGTATAGTTCTGTTTATTGGGCTTAATATTCTTTGTCAGTGCCTACACCGATACTTGGTTCAGTTCCTACACCTTCAAATGTAAACGGTTTTTTTGCTAGAGTGATCATTTACCGTTCAAGGTGAGATGGCTAATAGATTACTTCAAAACCGATACATCCGTATTATAAGGGATTAGCCAACTTTGACAGCAATACTATTACGACAATGGCCGAATTTATACATTCCGCTTATGTTCTATTTTGACAAGCTTAAGAGATAAGTATTCGTCTCATGCCGTATGAGTAATTACAAAGATACGTTAAGGTAGTATTCACTATTCTATTCACCTCTGCCATCCACATACCTTTTGATCTGAAATTTCAGGCTTACTACGTTGATCACCGAAAACTATATATTCGCTCAACGTCGTTGTATTGGTTGGCAAAAGTCGATTGATACAGATCCTTCTAGTTCCTTTGACTTTTGCTCCCCCTCCTTAGTACTTAAATTTCAAATCCAACCGAAGCTCTTATATCGTCTTATGTCGTAATGCGCGCTGGCAAAAGTCGAATGTGATCAATCCCTCCCACAAAATCGACTTTTGCTTCCTTCTTCTATCACAAAAGGCATAGACTATCACAGAATACGTCGATCGCCTTAGCCGAAAAGTTTATAATCGTCGAGTGACGTATTACGTTTGGCAAAAGTCAAGTACCTTTATCCCTCCTACATTACTGGCTTTTGCTATCCCTCCTTTTCATGTCCCACCGTTATCATCGTTTGATTTAAATACGACAGATCTAGCCATCATCTTATGCCGGATCCCTTGAGCAAAATAAATGCTCTGATATCATCTTTAGAGGAGTTAAGGCTTCATTTAGGCAGGAAAGATCTTATCATCGGCAATGCTCGTATGAACGCCCAGCTATACTTTTCATTGGCAAACGCATGCCTCCGCAATAAGGCAGTGCTTCTCTATGGAGGGATGGGGGCAAACAAGACGACGCTTGTCAACCTCCTTGGAGCAGCCTTCATGGGCCGATCTTTTGGCGAAATAGAAAACATTATGGTTTCCGGCCATCCTGAGCAGACTGAGGAGAAGATCGTTGGTTTCCTGGACCCACGCCAATGGACTCGGCCAGGTAGCGATGCAACAGAAGTTCTCTGGACACCATGGACAAGGTCGCAATGGAAGGTCATAAATGAGATCAACCGCTTTCCAAGCGGCAAGCAGAATCTCTTCCTAGAAATATTGCAGAAAAGAACGATAGCATACGCTGGAAATGTGCTTGAGCCTGGGGATACATGTTATTTCGCTACAATGAACCCCGAGTTCAGTGCGACTTACCCCTTGGATGAGGCTCTTCTCGATCGTATATCGGCCTGTGCGCCAGCCGTACAGCCCGATTTCCTGGGAGACCTTGCGCTTCTGACGCGAGAGCGTGCTGTCAGGGATCTGGCGGAGGAGCTGCCGAGGTTCAGCAAAAGCGAGTTTGATCTCCTGCCGATCTGCATATCCGGGGTAGAGCTCGAGACCTCAATCGAACTAGCAATTGTATCGATCTTAAGAGATTTTACTCTCTGCGAGCGTGCACCCGAATACGACAAAACTCAGCTATCAGGAACAAAGCCAAGCAAAGGGCTTTGCGCCGGCTGCCATTATTTCAATAATCCCGAGGCAATATGCTGGCAGACAGATGAAGGTCTCTCCGATAGGGTTAGACAGGATCTGAGGGACTACACCAGAGCAATAGCCTTCCTGACAGGAAGATCAGGCAATATTGAGGTTTTGAGAGCCGTCGCACCTTATGTTATCTGGCATAGAGTGAATCTCAATCGCTCATCTCTGGATAGGCCGCCATACTACGACACCAGAAGGTTGGACTATGTCAGAGACCTCGTTGAAAGAAGCATAAACAGAACGCTGAATGAGAGGGGCGAGATGAATGTGATATTCTCTCAGGCAGTAGACGGAGACCTCTCCATTCATGATGCCATAAAGGAGCTATCCGGCTACGACGATCCAATAGCCAGGCTGGATTACATCCCGTGCCTGGAGAGGATGAAATGAAGCTTAAGCGCTTCATGGATGATGCTTACCAGGGCAGAACAAGAAGCAAAAAGCTCGATACCTTTAAAGGCAATATCGTTTTCGGCCTGGATGACCTTGCAGAGCGATTGGGAGATAGGCCCTCAAAGACAGATGTAGAGATGCTTCTACCTAAAGATGATAAACTTCTTTTAAGCCTCATCTCGTCAGATCCGGGAAAGAAGTTGAAGTACAAAATTATCTGGGGCTATCTTACAAGCATCGCCGCAGATTGCATTAACCTGCCACTGAGACTCCAATCCGGCGATTATGTAGGAATTGGCCTTGAAAAAGGCATAATTGTTCTCGATAGCGGCGGAGATCATGTGGGCGAAGGAATGAGCGGAGGCCGGATCTTCATCAAGGGAGACTCAGGGAATTATCTTGGCCAAGATATGAACGGGGGCGGCATAGTGACAGGCTCCTGTAGGGATTACGCCTTCAGGAATATGAGTGCAGGCTGGGGCGTGGTACTTGGCCATGCGGGCAAATATGTAGGTGTTGGGAACTCCGGCGGAAGCATTGCGATAAGAGGAAACACAGGTGAGCGGTCCGGCTGGCTGATGCACTCAGGCCACTTACGCATCCGAGGCGATGCAGGTGATTACCTAGGGCTTCTGATGAGCGGCGGAGAAATTATAGTAATGGGCAGGGCGGGCAGACGTGGGGGTTGGCGTATGAAGGGCGGATCGATAAAAGGAGGCTCCTTTGGGCCTGAGGTTGGAGAGGGTAGACTTGGAGGAAACATCCTGGAACTCTATAGCTAACGTTTGGGAGAAGTCAAGATCCAATTGGCATTGGCCTCAGCTTCCTGCTCCCCATATAGGCGTTCGTGGCAGCAGCGAGTTTCCATTCGATAACTATCAAATCACGTTAAACGAAGAAGTCTTAAAACAGGGCTCTCTCTACATCGAAAATTTGTTCGACCATCTTATTATTCACTACATGTTTTGCCCACGCTCGCTTGAGACTGCAGGCTATCTCGCGCTGTCAGCGATAAAAGGCCTGAAGGATCAGGCAAAGGCAAAATCGATGGTCAATATATTCTCTGATATCATCGTTGACTCCTTCCGCCTGGAGAGAAGCTCTGAGGACGAGGAAAAAGTTCTCTTGGGCTGGAGGAGACTGGCTAAACAGAAGTTATCGAATCTTGACAGGATCGTTATAGGATTTCTGGCAGAATATTGGGGGGCGCCTCTGCACCTGCCCAGATGCAACGAGCCAGAGATTGACCTTTTGCTACAAGTTTATTCTCCCGGAGTCCGAGATAAGGGCTTATGGAGCAGGCAATGCCAACAGACCGCACGAATCTTAGAGCCTTTTATGCCTGGCATCCTTGGAAAGGGCCAGGTCAGATCGATGGAGAGTCTCAACGGCAGCACTCATGCTGCTCCTCTAGCAGCCTTAGCGTCTGAACTTGAGCCCGGACAGTACAGCCGGGCCCTGGCAGTTCTCGGACTGAAAGGCGACCTGAAGAGATGGTATCGTGACCAGAGCTACTTCATAGAGATCAGGCATAGTGGAAGTACAAAGGAGAGCTGCTACCCCTCAGGCCTCGTAAAATGGAGGCATACAGACCCCCTGAGCGATCTCGATATAGCCTGCTCCCTGAGCATGAGTCCAGTGCTGATACCTGGGACGACTACTTATAAACGTGAGCGAGAATGCGGCCGAATGGCTGCTGGCCGCGAAAGGGTTCCTGACCTGCTTGTTGTGCTTGATAGCAGCAAATCCATGAACGGTCATGGCCTTAACACAAAGACCCATAAAGCCACTTTGGCAGCCTTCAAGGCCTGCCAGTTCGCACATCAACAGGGCGCTGAAGTTGCGGCGATAAACTTCAGCGAGAAATACTATGTTCAGCCTTGGACGCGCGATCTTAGTGCCGTGGAAGACGTGCTTGTAGAATATATATGCACAAGGACTCATATACCTGGGCGTGAGATCCTCGAGCTGGCTCGAACGCGAGAAGGGTGTCTCATTCTCTGCATTACAGATACTCATATCCAGAACCTCTATACAGAGTTTGATTATATCAAAGAGGCAGCACAGCATGGGGATTTCGTGCTATTCTGCATCGATCAAGCTGGCAGGGATAAGTATGTCGAGAATACCCTCAGAAGCCTCGGACAGGTTTACTACATAGACAGGCTTGACGATCTGGTGAAGCTGGTGGTGAGAACAGCAGAACAGGCATACATGGACGGGGAAAGTTTTATCTCTTAGAAGCAAAGTGCAACTGCTTGCGGCCGGGATGGGGTAGTGGTTATCCTGAGGGACTGTGGATCCCTCGAGCCGGGTTCGAATCCCGGTCTCGGCCTTATATTGATTACATTACTAGCATATTTTCAATTTTTGATTCTACTAACATTGTCCATAATAGCACTGGTCGTAATTCTGCTCCTCAATCAAATCATTGATCTCCTTTTGGATCTTCCCGTTTATGCTATCGATATTATACTCGCCGTCTAAATCGAAATAAACGTAATTTCCCTTTACAAACACATCCTTGCCAACGTAATAATCCTTAAGATCTTGCATTAAATACATATATGCTGCTGCATTGAGGCCTGAAGGATCAACGTCCGCTAAGTTGACCGTCTTATTGCCGACGAGAATGCTCGAAGGTGTGAGGACGTCTGTAATTGTTCCTTGCATATCGAAGTTTGTAATCACCCTACCAGTATCGGTTCCGGCAGTACTGGCTCCAGAAGATGTGAGGATCTCGAAGAAGCTCAAGATTACTATTAGTATCAAGACGAATCCAATTGAGATTATGAATATATTTCCCGGAAGAAGCTTTTTGGGAATTCGACCGCTGACGCTTATTTATATGGAGCAGGCATCCTCTTCCGATGATCTCAGGCAATGGTGCTTATTGTTTATTACTCTGGGCTCTTACCAACTCTGCCCCGAATGTCAATTTAGCAATAGCACTTCTGAAGACCAGGCTCAGCTCATCTGAATCGGTTGATTCGATGAGCAGCTCATAAGAGTTGAATCCCTTGAGCCTTCCTTTAAAAACCTGGCCAGTGACGAGGTGAATGGTTATCTCCTGTCCCAGCAGCTTTGGCAGAAAGTATGGCCCCCTATCTCCACGTTTTGGGCTTTCTCCTGGCTTCCTCTGGTCCTGGTTTGGTCTTACCTGAGAATTTGGTTTATATCCCTTGCGGCGATCAAAGTTATCTTGCATAAATTCTCGCCCTTTCATTTATCAGATAGCTGTATATAAGTAATTGCTAGATGTTATAGTTTAGTGACTACTCCCCCGACTAAAGTCGGTGGCATCTAGGTTGTAATCCCAACCAAGGACTGTAATCCCAGTCGAAGGATGTTCTTAGCAGCATTGAGATCCCTATCCACGACCAGTCCACAAACTGTGCAGTTATGGACTCTTTCAGAGAGATCCTTCTTTACTATGGTTCCACAGCCTGAGCATTTCTGAGATGTATAGGCAGGGTTAACCAGGACTACCTTACGACCAGCCCTTGCAGCCTTGTACGTAACGTAAATCCTGAATCTGCTCCAGCTTGCATCTAGAACGCTTTTGGCCATGTATGGCTTTTTTTCTATCATGTTATTGATATCGATATCTTCTATGCAGATGATACCATAATCATCTATGATATCATGGCTTAACTGGTGGGCGAAGTTATGTCGGAGGTTACTTAGTCTCTCGTAGATATGGCAGACTTTCTTAGCAGCCTTTCTTCTTTCAGGAGATCCTTTAGGCAGCTTGTCTTTCTTACTCTGCTCACTGGAAAGTTTCTCTTCATATTCAGCCAAATATCTCTGGTTCTCTATGAATGTTCCATCAGAGAATACGGCAAAGTTGGATATGCCAACATCTATGCCTACTGCCTTCTCGGATTCTGGTAGAACTTCCCTCTGAACATCTTCGACCAGGAAGGAGACGTACCATTTATTCGTGGAAGACCTCCGAATGGTTAGGCGCTTAATGGTTCCTTCTATGGGCCTGTGAAGCCAGACCTTGAGATCTCCGATCTTGGAGAGCCAAAGGTTATTCCAATCAAGCTTGAAACCTGATTCAAAGTAGGTTAAGCTGTCATACCAGCCTTTACCTTTGAACCTGGGATAGCCCGGTTCTTCGCCATTTCTGACTCTTCTGAAGAATGCCTTTAACGCGAGATCCACGCGCATAGATACATCTTGAAGAACATGAGAGTGGACTTCTCTAAGTTCTGGTTTATCCTGCTTCCAGATAGCGATATACTTCTTAGATTCGTAGTATCCGATGCTTTTTTGCTCTTTCTCCCAGGCATTCTTTCGAAGAGCAAGTGTTTGATTATAGACCCACCTACATAGATCAAGTTGTCTATTCAAGATAGCAACTTGATGTTTTGTAGGCGTCAATCTATACTGAAACACTTGAGGCATTATTGGATATTATGCACTCGCTGCATCAAATAGTTTGCGATCAATCCACATGGCCTAACCTACCCATGAATTGGCAGGGATGCAGCCTGCTATTTGTACTCTAATATTTT
>CAWDLW010000031.1:0-14648 GCA_963803145.1 Methanotrichaceae archaeon | reverse complement strand
TCTTGTATACTTTTAGATAATGCTAGAATTCATTTGGCCAAGAAATTTAGAAAACTAGCTGAGGAAATCGATATTCACTTAATTTATAATATCCCCTATTCACCAGATTTGAATCCTATAGAATTCGGTTGGAAGGATTTCAAAAGAGAGATCGCCAAATACACTGATTTCGATGAAGCTATTATAGCTAGCCAAGATTGCGCTTTAGAAATATTTTATTCCAAAAAGGATGGATATTCAAAGTCCTGGGTGGAGCGATTTCTTAGTGCAAAAAGCTAGGAGATTAACTATAATCATTTACTAATTCATTTACCGATGTATGATGCCTTCACTCCATTAGCATACTCGTGTGCAAGTCTGCTGGGCTCCGGCAGTTTGTAGCCTTTTAAGTACTTCCTTGCAAGCTCCAGTGATGAATCGACAGAAACCCTGTGCCCTGGCGCTACTACTATCGGCCTGCACCCTTTTTTGGATTTGAGAACATACCCTACGAACTTTTGGCCGTAAACCAAAGGCGCTGCCTCGCCTATTTCTACAGGATCCTCGAAGCATCCGCAGAGCACGCTCTTGCTGATGCCGATTGTAGGAATATCAAGTGTAACGCCCACATAAGATGCGAGTCCAGCCATCCTCGGATGGTTTATGCCGCAGCCATCAACGAAAATCAGAGTTGGTTTTATCTTTAGCCTTCTCAATGCCTTAATTGCCGGAGACCCTTCTCTGAATGAAAGAAATCCAGGAACATACGGGATCGCTGCCTTCTCTATATAACAGGCATCATCAGTGATCTTAAGCTCCTGAAGCACTACCGCTCCTGAGATCACCAGATCTTCAATAAAAGCTTGGTCTACACCCGCAACAGCATCCTCTGAATAATCATCCCTTAGGGAAACCCTTGAAGCAATTGTCTCCTGGATCTCGATCAGATGCCTTTCTAAGTCTGGTGGTATGGATTCCATCTCAGCAGTTGCCATCTCAACAGTTAAGACCTAACCGTGGCATGACAGAGGTTAATTGTCAGCTCGCCTATATTCATCATGTAATCGAGCATCCTTTCCATGCTTCCTGCCACAATTAGCCTGATAAGCATCTCTGATTTATCGTTTGAATCTGTTGAGTTGGCAATGAGCTGAATGCGTTCCTTTACATCCTTGATCCTAATTATTAGTTCATTTGCCTTATCTGCATTTGACTGGAGCAGGTATGCTATTGAATCATCTATGAGTATGCTGAAAACGGATTCCAGTCTCGCAAGCTCGCCGGTGAGCTCCTCTGGCAGAACGCTATCGCAGCCGTATGCAACTTCGGCTATCCTGTGGGCGTGGTCAGCGATCCTTTCCAGGTTGGATGCTGCCTGAGTGTAATTGAAGGCTGCAATAGAGTTGGGTGTGTCCTGCTTTACAGTTCCAGACCTGAGTGTCTCTGTGAACTGGCGTGATATAAGCAGATACAACCTGTCTACATCATTGTCTCTTTGGATTACGTCCAAAGCAAGCTCCTTGTTATTGCTCGCTAGTGCAGATATGGCATCCTGGATCATGGATTTGACGACGGTCCTGATGCGTTTTAAGGCACGATCGGCCTGAAGTTCTTCTGAGCTAAGCAGATCCTGAATGATTACTTTGTTTATAGTCTCCTCCAGGATCTCAGGGCCTATGAGCTTATTCACTATCTGGCGGATATCTTTCTTCTGGGCTCCCGACATATGATTGGATGATACTTCAATGGTCCTGTATCCTCCGAGGTAACAGCCGATAATATCCCTTGCAAGAGGCTCTCCTGACTTATCCTTTATATCTAATCTCGCTTTGAGGTCACGCTCAGAGCGGTCTATTGAGAGTGTCAGGGCGCCGTTATCGCTCTGTGTGATATATATTATTGATCCTGCCTGAATTCCGTTCTTCGTCGCCCAGCCTTTGGGCAGGGAAACGATAAAGGTGGACTTTCCAGTCCTCTGCACTTTTCTTGTATCCATATTCATCTAATTGAGATGCTCCCTCTTACCCTCAACCATATACACAATGGATTCACATATATTGCATATGTGATCTCCAATTCTCTCGAGGTGTCTGTTCACCATAAGCAGAGATATGCCTTCGTTTATTGCCTCAGGGTTCTCTATTATTATTTTGAATAGTTTATCCCTTGCTTTAACATAAAGGCCATCGACTTCATAATCCCATTTAGTAGTCTGGCGCGCCAAATCAGCGTCATCATTGGTCAACGCCTCCATCGCCTGATGAAGCATTCTTCTTGCAATCTCAGCCATATGGGGTAAGTGCTCCAGCTTCGTCATTTGAATCTTCTTTGATTGCACAGTTACCCTGGCGATATCTACAGCTAAATCTCCAATTCTTTCCAGATCTATGCCTATCTTCAATATGCCGATTATCTGCCTAAGATCCCTTGCCATAGGTTGCTGAAGTGCCAGAAGCTGCATGCATAAATTCTCAATCTTTTGGCTCATTTCGTCTACGTCATGATCGCCCTGGACGACCTCCTTTGCCATGTCAACATTTGAATCACGAAGGGCAGTGGCCGCTTTATCTATGGCTATGCTGACTTGATCTGCAAGGCACTCTGTCAGGGTTTTCAATTTATCTAGGTCTCTATGATATCTTTCTCTGTACGGACTCATCTCCCCACTCCCTCGAAGTTCACCCAAATCTCCCGGTTATATAATCCTCGGTGCTCTTCTCCTTGGGCATCTCAAAGATGCGCTTTGTCTCCCCCACCTCTATTAGCTCTCCCATCAGGAAAAATGCCGTGCAATCTGAAACCCTCGCAGCCTGCTGCATATTATGTGTGACGATCACCTGTGTATAACCATCCTTCAGCTTCTCCATGAGGGTCTCTATCTTGGAGGTCGAGATAGGGTCAAGCGCGCTGCATGGTTCGTCCAACAAAATAACATCAGGCTTCATTGCCAGAGTCCTGGCTATACAAAGTCTCTGCTGCTGGCCGCCTGATAAGCCCAGAGCAGGTTTATCCAGCCTATCTGAAACTTCTTCCCATAATGCAGCGTCTTTCAAGCTTCTTTCCACTATCTGTTCTATGTTCCTGGCGCCATGAATTCTGGGACCGTACGCTACGTTATCGTAGATCGACATCGGAAACGGATTGGGCTTCTGAAAGACCATACCTATTTTCTTCCTTAGCTCCACGACATCTATATCCTTTCCATAAATATTGACATCATCATAAAGGACTTGACCCTCGATCTTGACCTTATCCACTAGATCGTTCATTCTGTTGAGACAGCGTATAAATGTAGATTTGCCGCATCCTGATGGGCCTATGAGGGCTGTTATTTTCTTCTCAGGAATCTCTAGGTTGATATCCTTCAGGGCTTGTTTCTCGCTATACCAAAGGTTCAGATTCTTAGAGATAATCTTGGAGCTCACCGCAGTTCTCCTCTATGTCTTTTATAAGCATCATAAACGTCATTGAATTTTAAGGCGATCTCTTTTAGGGAACTATATAGACCTTCCTATATAGTCTATATATATGTGAAACGGTATACAAATACGCCAGCTAACAATGCGAATCATTTATATAGAACTTCAAACTGGTATAAGAAAAAAGTCGGGGAGGAACTCGGTTTGGCTGGTTTGAGCGGTGTACCTATACTGATACTGAAAGAAGGAAGCAAGCGAGAGACTGGTAAGGATGCGCAGCGAAAGAATATAATGGCCGCCAAGGCCGTTGCGGATTCTGTGAGATCAACTTTGGGTCCCAAAGGCATGGATAAGATGCTTGTAGATGCGAGCGGTGATGCTACTATCACCAACGATGGCGCAACAATTCTGAGAGAGCTGGATATAGAGCACCCGGTTGCCAAGATGATAGTTGAAGTCGCCAAGGCGCAGGATGACGAGATAGGCGATGGAACAACTACAGCAGCAATTATCGCAGGAGAGCTGCTTGAAAAGGCTGAGAAGCTAATTGACCAGAATGTCCATCCTACCGTCATAGTCTCGGGCTACAAGCAGGCCCAGGCAAAGGCTCAGGAGATTCTGAATAACATGGCAATCGATGTTTCAGGCAACCGCGATATGCTCCTGAAGATTGCAGCGACTGCCATGACCGGCAAGGGCATCGGGGTCTTCGGAGGGAAACTCTCTGAAATAGCAGTCGATGCTGCCGCTGTTGCTGCTGAGAACAAGATAGCAGATCTCGATGATAGCGTCAAGATAGTCAAGCTAACAGGCGGAAGGATAGAGGATTCTGAGATCGCCCGGGGAATAGTGATCGATAAGGACAGACTCAATCCTGAGATGCCGAAGAGGATTGAGAATGCGCGAGTTATGCTTTTCGAGGGAACCCTTGAGCTGAAGAAGCTCGGAACAGATGCCAAGATCACCATAACCGATGCCAAAGATCTTGGCGCCTTTAAGGAGAGCGAGGAGAGAGTACTGCAGGCCCAGGTAGACGCAATTGCCAAAGCCGGAGCCAATGTGGTCTTCTGCCAAAAGGGTATAGGCAACGTTGCCTCACATTATTTGGCAAAATACGGCATCCTCGCCACACGCCGCGTTAAGGATGAGGACCTGAAGATGCTTGCACTGGCCACAGGCGCAAGAATCGTTGGCGATGCCATGCAGGTGACTCCCAAAGACCTGGGGAGCTGCGGACTTGTCGAGGAGCGGAAGGTCGGAAAGGATAAGCACATGATCTTCGTCGAAGGCTGCACGAATGCAAAGGCAGTGTCCATAATTCTCCATGGCGTTTCTGAAAAGTTCCTTGATGAGATGGAAAGGGCACTTGAGGATGCTCTGCATGTTGTAACTGATGTGATCAGATCCGGCAAGATCGTTCCGGGCGGCGGTGCTCCTGAGATCCATATGGCAGAGGAGATAAGGAAGTATGCCTCCACACTAAGCGGCCGAGAACAGCTGGCCGTCCAAGCATTTGCGAATGCTGTGGAGTCCATACCTATTGTACTCGCCGAGAATGCGGGCTTTGATCCAATTGACTGCCTGGCGGCTCTCAGGTCAAAGCAAGGTCAAGGCATGAAGAATTACGGCCTCAACATGGATACAGGAAAGCCTTCTGATATGCTGGAGATGGGTGTTGTTGAGCCTCTTAAAGTTAAGACTCAAGCTATAAAGTCAGCAACTGAGGCCGCAACAATGGTTCTTAGAGTGGATGATGTGATAGCAGCCAAGCAGGAGGGACTCAAGGCCAAGCCAGGCCAGAGCCCGCACGATTACACCAGGCCAATGATGTAAAAGTTGATATAAGGCCAGCCTTATAGCTGGCCTACTCTCCTCGACCCCTTTCTAAAATTCATATTAACGGCGGAGGTCACGGCAAGATGAGGCAACACATGAACTCAAGCGAAATGAACGCCTCCGAAGGCCTTTCTGAGGAGGCCACCGAAGATAAAGATATGGATGAGATACTGTTAGAAGATAAAGATAAAATGCTGAAAGATGCTCAAAGGCTAGCTGATGAGCGTCTGGATCAGCTTATGAGATGCAGGGCAGAGCTGGATAATGTCTTGAAAAGGACTGCCAGGGAAAAAGAAGAGCTGGCAAAATATGCCTCTGAAAGGCTCATCTGCAAGCTTCTCTGCGTTCTAGACAGCCTTGAGCAGGCATCGAAGCATGATGAAGGCTCAAGGGTGCTTTTCAGGCAGTTACTTGATATCTTGAAGGGTGAGGGGCTTTCCCCAATAGATGCGATCGGCAAAAAGTTCGATCCCTATATACATGAGGCTATGTTCCAAATCAACTCTGAGGATGTAGAAGATGGAACAGTTGCTCAAGAGATCCAGCGAGGTTATGCCCTAAACTCTAAAGTTATCCGCTACTCCAAAGTAGCTGTGGTAAAGCGGTGATAGATTTAAATATTTACTATGTATTGTAAATTCAACTACGCAATGTAAATTCAAGTTTCAGGAGATGGTATATCTTGGCTAAAATTATCGGCATTGATCTCGGAACCAGCAACTCTGCGGCTGCTGTTCTCCAGGGCGGCAGGCCCACAATAATTCCAAGCGCAGAGGGCACATCCATCGGCGGCAAGGCATTCCCGTCTTATGTAGCATTCACAAAGGATGGTCAGGCGTTAGTTGGCGAGCCGGCAAAAAGGCAGGCTGTGACTAATCCTGAAGGAACGATAACAGGCATCAAGCGAAAGATGGGAACCGAATACAAGGTTAGAGTCTATGGAAAGGAGTACACTCCTGAGGAGATATCCGCCCAAATTTTAAGAAAGATCAGAAGAGATGCCGAGAACTTCTTGGGGGACACTATAGAGAAGGCTGTTATAACAGTCCCTGCCTACTTCAATGATAACCAGAGGCAGGCAACGAAGGATGCGGGGACGATAGCGGGCTTAGATGTCGTGAGGATAATCAATGAGCCAACGGCGGCGGCATTAGCATATGGCTTGGATAAGTCAGGTGAAAATATGCTAATGGTCTTCGACCTAGGCGGTGGAACTTTAGATGTCACCATAATGGAAATAGGCGAAGGCATATTCGAGGTCAAGTCCACATCTGGAGATACCCAGCTTGGCGGCAGGGATATGGATGAGCGGCTTATGGAATATGTCCTCGATAAGTTCAGACAGGAATCGGGCATTGATCTCCGCAAGGATTCTATGGCTATGCAGCGCCTGCGTGAGGCCGTTGAGGTCGCAAAGATAGAGCTCTCCTCGGTCATCCAGACAAACATCAACCTGCCATATATTACGGCGGATGCTACAGGTCCGAAGCACCTGAGCATGGCCATAACCAGGGCGAAGCTGGAAGAGCTGATACATGATGTGCTCGAGAGATGCAGGGGCCCAATGGTTCAGGCTATCAAGGATTCGAAATTGGACAAACCCCAGATAGATAAGATAATATTAGTAGGTGGTCCGACGCGCATGCCTGTGGTCCAGGAGTTCGTCAAGAGTTTCATGGGCAAGGATGTTGAGCGCGGCGTTGACCCAATGGAGTGCGTTGCCATGGGCGCAGCCATTCAGGCAGGCGTTCTCGGAGGCGAGGTCAAGGATCTTCTGCTTCTGGATGTTACTCCACTAAGCCTAGGGATTGAGACATTAGGCGCAGTTGCAACCAGGCTGATTGAGAGAAATACAACTATTCCAACGCGTAAGAGTCAGGTATTCACAACCGCAGCGGATAACCAGACAAGTGTCGAGGTAAATGTGCTCCAAGGTGAGCGGCCGATGGCCAAGGATAATGTTTCGCTTGGGAGGTTCACGCTCGTCGGAATCCCGCCAGCACCTCGTGGTATCCCTCAAATCGAGGTCACCTTCGATATAGATGCAAATGGACTCATCCATGTCTCGGCCAAGGATATGGCAACGAAGAAGGAGCAGAGAATAACGATAACAGCTCCTCATAAGCTCAGCAAGGAAGAGATCGAAGCCAAGGTCAAGGATGCAGAGCGCTTTGCTCAGGATGATGCCAAGCGGAAGGAGGAGATCGAGGTCAAGAACCAGGCCGATTCTCTCCTCTATGCCTCAGAAAAGATGCTGAAGGATGCAGGAGATGTTGCGACTGCAGATCAAAAGGATAAGATCAATAATGCCATCTCCGATCTGAAGAATGCTCAGGCCGGTGGCGAAATCTCGGAGATCAAAGCAAAGACCGAGACACTACAGAACGCGATTTATGAGCTGTCGTCTGCTATGTATCAACGCGCTGCACAGCAGCAGCAGCAACAGCAACAGCAGCAGAGCCAACAGGGGCCGGGAGCAGAGCAGAACGCATCTGCTGGGTCGGATCAGGCATCCGGCAGTACTGTGGATGCGGATTACGAAGTAGTAAACGATAAGAAGTAAGCCGTAGAAAAGGAATAGAACAGATTTGCATGGCAGATAAAAAGGACTATTACGAGGTTCTGGGCGTCTCAAAAGAGGCGAGTGAGAAGGATATCAAGAGCGCTTACCGCAAGCTCGCCATGAAGTACCACCCCGACACATCGGATGCATCCGATGCTGAGGAGAGGTTCAAGGAGATCTCGGAGGCGTATGCAGTCCTCTCAGATTCTGATAAACGTGAGAAGTACGACCAGTTCGGCCATGCTGGAATAAACAGCCAGTACTCACAAGAGGACCTGTTCCGGGGAATCAATTTCGAGGATCTATTCCGGGGCTTTGGCTTCGGTGGGGGCGGTGGGGACAGCATCTTCGATATGTTCTTCGGAGGACGAAGACAGGGGCCTGCTCGAGGGCGGGATCTTAGGTATGATCTCGACCTCACTCTTGAGCAGGCGGCATCTGGACTAGAGATGACTCTGGATGTTCCGAGGACAGAGAGCTGCCAGACCTGCAGCGGAAGCGGCTCAAAGCCAGGAACAAAACCAACAGTGTGCGCTCAGTGTGGTGGAACCGGCCAGGTTACGCGTGTTCAGAGCACCCCATTCGGACAGATGATTACATCAACTGGCTGTCCAAAATGTGGCGGCAAGGGCCAGATCATAACGTCTCCCTGCACCGAATGTGGCGGAAGCGGTCGAGTCCGCAGAACACGCAAGATAAATGTGAAGATACCTCAGGGAGTTGATGATGGGCAGCAGATAAAGCTCAGGGGTGAGGGGGATGTAGGCCCTGGAGGAGCGGGCGATCTCTACATCTTCCTAAATATCAGGCCTCATCAGCTCTTCAAGAGAATAGATAGCGATCTGCTCTTCGAGATGCCTATCAGCATTACCCAGGCAGCTCTGGGCGCTGAGGTGAATGTCCCAACGCTGAACGGCAAGACTAATGTCAAAATACCTGCCGGAACCCAAGATGGATCTGTCTTCAGGCTGAAGGGCAAAGGAATGCCCAGACTTCACGGCGTCGGTTTCGGCGACCTGCATGTGAAGGTTGATGTCAGTATCCCCAAGTCACTTACAACCAGGCAAAGAGAGCTTCTTGAGGCTTTGGCAGCTGAGTTTGGCGAGGGAAGGTCTCCAACTCCCGCCAAGGGTGATAAAAGCATTATAAACAAGATCGTTGATGAGGTAAAGAGCGCTGTTCATTAGGTTCTGCTCTTTATCTCCGTTTCCAGTGCAGTTTTCACGCGTGAATATTCTGTAATCAGTGTTTTGATCTTTTCTTCAACGCCCTCCAATGAGCCTGAGCGTCCCATCATCTCAAGATCTTTGCTCATTGCGGACAGCCCCATTGCTCCGACATAGGCGCTGCTGGATTTAAGGCTGTGAGCTGAAACCTGGAGAGCTTTGGCATTCTTTTCAGCCGCAGCCTTTTCAATAGCTGCTATCTTTTCGGGTGCATGCTTGAGAAATAGGCCGCCAACCTCTTCAATTATGTCTGGCTCGCCTTCCTCCTGAAGCTCTTTAAGGTTAGCAAGCACAGACTGATCTATAGCCTCGCTATTACCCTCAACTTCGTCGGACATCAGACACCGTCTTACTCTAACCTTTATAAATTATTCGCATTATTTGCTTATGGATTTTCCTTGTTCTTGTTGACTGTATGGTATCTGCCGAGCACGCTGATAAGCTCCTCCATCTTCACCGGCTTTGAGATGTAGCCATCCATGCCAGCATCAAGGCATTTCTCGCGGTCACCTTTAAGGGCGTAGGCCGTTATAGCAATGATCTTTGGCATGTTCTCTGGCCAGCGCTGGCGGATGGCCTTGGCTGCTTCGATGCCATCCATCTCAGGCATCTGAATATCCATTAGGATCAGATCATAGGGCTGACGCTCTAATGCTTGCAGTACCTCTAGTCCATTGGCCGCCACGTCAGCATGGTAGCCCAGCTTCTCGAGCATTCTCTGGGCGACCTTCTGATTTACAATGTTATCCTCTGCAAGAAGTAATCTCAGGTTGCCAGGCTGATCTGCTGGAGACTCTAAGGGTTTCGTTAACTTTTCTGTAGGCTGATCTCCCGATGCATCTGCCAGAACCGTAAAATAAAATGTAGAACCTTTTCCCTCCTCAGATTCCACCCAAATCTTGCCATCCATCATCTCCACCAGGCGCTTGCTTATTGCGAGACCTAGACCAGTACCACCATATTTGCGGGTGGTGGTCATATCGATCTGGCTAAAGGATTTGAATAAGCGGTCCATTCGATCTGCAGGGATGCCTATGCCTGTATCTTTAACTGCGAAGCATATCTCATGGCGATCACCCTTCTGTCGTGATGTCACAGTGACAGATACATCGCCCTTATCAGTAAACTTGACTGCATTGCTAAGAAGGTTGACAAGTATTTGGCGTAGTCTTGTAATATCGCCCACTAGGTTTTTGGGCACCTGATCCTCAACTGCAGATACGAGGCTAATGTCCTTCTCAGCAGCGCTTGTAGCCACAAGATCCATGGAGCTTTCAATACACTCACGCAGGTCGAATGGTTGCTGCTCCAGCCCAACTTTTCCTTCCTCGATCTTTGAGTAATCCAGAATATCATTGATGATAGAGAGCAAAGCTTCGCCACTGCTGTGTATTATTTCAACGCCCTCCCTCTGATCAGGTTTGAGGTCAGAGTTGAGCAGAAGCCCTGTCATGCCTATCACGGCATTCATAGGCGTGCGTATCTCATGACTCATATTTGCGAGAAATTCCGATCTGGCACGCATTGCCGATTCGGCCTCATTCTTGGCCCTGTGCAGTCTCTCCTCGGCCTTCTTGCGCTCGGTAATGTCAAGGATGATCCCCACTAGACCAGCTAAATGGCCTTTAGTATCGAAATAGGCGGCCTTGTTGAACATCACATTTCGTCTTGTGCCGTCTGCATGGGCCATTTCGGTCTCATAAATCTGTACCCCAAAGTTCTGGAACAAGGAGTTATCTGCTTTGTAGTATATATCAGCCAGATCTTCAGGGAACAACTCATGGACGGTCTTTCCCACCATCTTCTCTTTTGTGAGACCAGTAAAGGATTCGAATGCCGTGTTGCAACCCAGATAAACCCCTTTTGCATCCTTGAAAAAAACAGGATTGGGGATGGCATCTATCAGCTGTTGCAGAAAGTTCAGCTGTCCCTCTAGTTCGTTTGAAGATTGCTTACGGACTATCTCCACCGCTGCCAGGTTGCCGAGCAGTGCGAGAGTATCCAGATCTTCCTGGGTAAAGGGAGTTTTCCGGCGGTTGAAAACATAGAGAACGCCCAAGCTTTTATCCCTGATCTGTACGGGCACAGCCATGCCGGAGATAAGCTCTTCGTCTGCGATAATTCTGTCGACTACATGTTTGATGTCATTGTTCTTTAGGTAATCGTCTATGATGTAACCTTTGTGTGTCTCCATAACAAGACCGTATAACCCTTTACCCAAAGGCAGGCGCATCTGCTTGAAGGCTTCAGTGCGAATGCCCGAAAGGGTATGCATCCGAACATATTGTCCCGTTTCATCAAGCAAGGCTATATAGGATGTATCTGTATTCAATAGCTCTCTGCTCTTGTCTACAATGAAGGCCATGTTTTCCTCAAGGCTCTTCTCCGCAGACATATTCAAGGCCAACTCATATAAGACTTTAAATTTATTCGATTCGTAGGCCAACATTCGCTCGATATTTTTATGCTCTGTAATATCGCGTATAGACTCAATAGCCCCTGCGATGCCTCCATCTGCATTATATAATGCCGCAGCGCTTCCAAGAAGATAGACCTGGCCGCCTTTCATGTTCGGCATATATGCCTCTCCGACCATAACCCTATCAGTTCTTGTTATATATTCATACCCAGTTTCAATCTTTTCTTGCGGTTTGAGCACGAGATCGATCAGAATTGGCCTTCTCTTTCCATAAAAGGGCAAAGCATATTCATAATTGCCTTTTCCCATGATATCCTTTGCTTTGATCCCAGTCATCGCTTCCATAGCACGGTTCCAAGCTATCACCTTACCATCACTATCAATGACCAGGGTGGCATCTGGCAGGAAGTTAATGATATCCGCCAAGCGCTGTTCTGATTTGCGTAATGCTTCTTCGGCATGCATCCTGTCTGTGATATCACGAAATGTCCATATCCTGCCGTAGTATCGACAGTCTTTGCCCAATACTGGTGAAGAATAGCGATCCATGACGAGGCCATCCTTGAACTCGATTACATCGTGACTGGCCTCGTTCTGGTGATCATATAGATATTGAACTTTCTTCAAGAATTGATCTGGATATTTGTTCTTCCCTACCACATAATCAAGAAGAAATGCATCATCTTTCTCATTTCGGATCTTTTCTGGCACATCCCACATATTCAGGAGCCTCTGGTTAGTTATGACTCGCTGCCCCTTTGCGTCCACAACTAGGATTCCATCCGGAGAGGCCTCGACTTGTGCTTCAAACAGTGCTTTTTCCCACTGTAGCTCTTCCTCTATCCGCTTACGCTGTGTGATGTCATGTACGACTCCTCTAAAGCCGGTTAGCTTTCCCTCGTCATCTCTGATCGCATCCGATGTTATCTCGCAGAAAAATGTGGAGCCATCTTTTCTCTTCATTTTGTATACATGCGGCTGAGGCGGTTCTCCCTGGGCAATTTTGGCCAGAGCTTCATGGACCCTGGTCATCTCTTCTTCGGCAAACAGCTGATCTATTTCTATGCCCTTTAGAAAATCCTCTTCAGCGTAGTCGAAGGTCTTGAAGGCTGCATGGTTAGCATAAGTGAACCTTAGTCTTACATCCATCTCATAGATCATATCAGGCAGCAGCTCTGCCATCTCACGAAAGCGGGCCTCGCTTTTCTTGAGGGCAACATTAGCCTTCGTCAGCTCTGCAGTCCTCTCCTGCACCGCTGCCTCCAATTCATTCTCCTTCAAGGGATCTAAATTGTTTGTAAAGTAGCAATCTTTCATCTTGACATTCGCCGGTACTGTACAATTGTTTCATATTAATATTCATTTCGATGTTAATGATAATAGTAAGAAAATAAGTGTAAATGTCCAATTCAAACAAAGATATTTCCTCTCTTATGCAACAACTATAATGAACTACCGAGAGGTTTTCACAATTTGTATATTCGCGCGTCTTCTGTTTGTCTCGAAAGTATTTAAATAAAAATAAAGCAATAAATCATACAAAAACTATTTAATTTTGCTGGCGCCAAGCTTGGAATCTATAGATATTTCCTTATCCAGACGGTAGTCGATCCTGATCGTAGTTATAATTCTCTTGACGCCCATCTCTGTCAGCTTGTCATTAGATCTTTTGATTATATCAAAAAGCTCATCGAAGCTTTGAGTCTCGACTGATGTTGTCATGGGTCCTGGAAGGAATTTTACTCCCGATTCTGAAAGCATCTCATAAACGGCCCTGATATATTTGCCGGCGCTGGTTCCTGAGCCCATTGGAACAAGGGCAAAATCCGCTACTATCATAATAATTATATTAGGCGTGATGATATAGAAAAGTTTTGAGTAGTTAGCCGATCTCTGATAGGACTTTTTCTGCTGAAACTATAGGATCTTTGGCCTCAATGATCGATCTCCCAATAATCAGGTAATCTGCGCCGGCGGATAGCGCAGCAGAGGCTGAGCCTCCCTGAGCGCCAACGCCAGGGGAGATTATCAATCTATCGCCGATTATTGATCTTATCAACCTGATCCTATCCGGTCGCGTCGCAGGAGCCACAACGCCAGCAGCATTCACCTCCACTGCCATCTTTGCAAGCTCGGCTGCGAGCGGCGCCATGAATTGCTCCGCTCCTGGGTGGCTCATCTCAGTTACGACGAAAAGTTCGGCGTTATATTTTTTGGCACAGTCTGCGCATGCCTGAAGAGAATCACGGCCTGTGAATGCATGTGCAATTATGCCCTCTGCACCTGCGCTGAGTGCCGCTTCGCAGATTAGCTTGTTTGTATTTGGAATATCTGCTATCTTCAAATCTGCGATGACCGGAGCTATGGCTGAGATCTCATGAACGATATCCAGCCCTGCTGAAAGAATTAGCGGATAACCGATCTTGATGGCATCAAAATGATCCTTGAGCGAGCTCGCCAGGGAAAGTGCACGCTTCCCGGATGTCACATCCAGTGCAAGCACCAGGCGAGTGTTCTTTTTCATGGAGTCTGCAGAGAATGGATGGTATTTATCTTTTCAGGTAGAGCCGCGAATCTGCTCGACAGCTTCGAGTAAGCTGCCTACAACTTCGCTGCCGCTTCTAATACCCTTTCGATCGAGGAACAAAGCATCCAGTCCAGCTTGAAGCGGCGACTCATAATCGTAGTTATAGTGGTCTCCGATATGGAGAACCTCGAATGGCTTTGCATCAAGCTCTTTGCAGATGGCTCCGTAGATGTGGGGTGATTTCTTGACATCGCGGAAGTCGCTGGTAACAGAGAATAACTCGTGGAAGTAATCATTGAAGCCTTCCAGCTCTATTTCGAGGAATTCGCGTGCAGCGTTTGATGTCACTATAAGCTCGTAGTTGCCGGAAAGGGAATCTAGAGCTTCATTGACCTCCGGATAGAACTCGATCTCGTCCTCGTACTTCATGAGCAGATCCCATTTATCTACATCCAGGCCGAATTTCTCGAGCCAGTAGGGCAGGTTGTACCATTCGAGCTTATCGCTGCCGATCTTCATGTACTCGCCTACAACATACTCCTTTGCAGCCTCGAAATCCAGGCCGCTTTTCTCGGCATAAAGCTCAGGCACGCCATGCATCCATACCAGGTCAACGAACTTCGAGTTGACAAGGGTTCCATCCATGTCCAGGGAAATGAATCGAATCATCTAACTCTCC
>CAWDLW010000030.1:0-119580 GCA_963803145.1 Methanotrichaceae archaeon | reverse complement strand
GATTACCAAGGCTATTATATGCAACGCCAAGGTTTAGAAGAGCTTGACCTTCACTTTGCCTGTCTTCAATCTCGCGAGCGATGCCTAGTGCCCGTTCATTGAACTCGATAGCCTTTCGAGAGTTACCTAGTTCAAAATAGGTCAAGCCCAGATTGCCGAGACAAGTACCTTCAATCCTTCTATTTCCCATTTCATGAGCAATCGATAAGGCTTGCTCATAGTATTCAGTGGCAGTTCGAATCTCGTCTAGGCATAGGTAAATACTGCCAATATTACCTAAGTTGATGCCTTGCCCCTCACGGTTCTTCAGCTTGCGATCTATTTCCAAAGCTCTCTTATGGCATTCGAGGCTCTTACTGGTCTCGTCTAAATCGCGGTAGGCATTCCCCAAATTACATAGATGTGAGCTCTCGCCACTGATATTTTTCAATCTTCGAGATGAGGCTAGAGCTGTCTCAAGCCATTGAATTCTATCTTGAGGGTATTGGCGCAAATCCAAAATGTAAACTCCCTCGCCAGGGTAGGAATCAGCTAATTGCAAGGCAGACTTCAGTCTCACATCCTTATTCGATTTCCTACGTGATTCGGATCATGCCTTCCGCCCAGGCATGTCCAATCTTGATGTTCGCCCATTCTTTGTCGAAGAGCTTCAGGCCGGTAAAGCATTCTTTCCCGCCACTTATATAAAGCTTTTCAGCACTAGAAAGTACCTTTAATAATGTTTTGCGTGGCGGTATTGAGCATCGGCTCGTTCAGAGGAATCCAGACGCGAATCGGCAAAAATTCGAGCTAGGTCATGCAGCCTATAACGACCTTCTTCTAAATCTGGGGAAGGTATGAATGTCAACAAACTCCATTTGACTAAATCGCTTAGTGCTTCTGCTGATGGATCATGACCCATCTTCCAGACTGCGGCTGCACCATTGAGATCAAAGTCCTCTGGAAAGATTGAGAGGCGGCCCCATTGTTTCTTTCTCATTGGGGACAGTAGCTCATAGCTTAGGCTGAAAGATGCTTCTACCAGTTCGAGCCTCATCCTTTTATCACTCAAGCGTCGTTCATACTCCATAACGCTTAGGTCTTTTTTCTCAGCTAAAGCGCTAGCTGCATTTCGAAGAGCGAGGGGGAGGTAACCGCATAGTTTTGCTAATTTTTCTGCTCGATTGCTAATACGAGGGGCAATTTCAAGAAGAAGCTCGCATGCTTTTTCTGGAGGCAAAACATCAAGGTCTTTTTCTTTCAATCCTGGAAGATTAACTATAATTCTAGACGTGACTAGCACTGCGCAATTTGCAGGAGGCAGTAGTGGCTCAACCTGTTCCTTGTTGGCGGCGTTATCAAATAGTAGAAGAGCACGCTTACCAGCAAGTATTGAGAGATATAGCCCACGAAGTTCATCTTGGTTCTCCGGCAGGCGATCCATCGGGCGATAAGCATGGATGACTTGCGCCATGGCTTCTGTGGGATTCAGGGGATTCTTCTTACTTGTACCTTGAAGGTTTATGAAGAGCTGACCATCAGAGAAGCGGTCTTTTATCCTCTCAGCCAATACAAATGCCAATACGGTCTTGCCGACTCCAGCCATGCCACGTAGGCCGGTGATGGTTGCACCCTTATCGAAGTTTGATAGAATATCGCTAATTTCCTCTTCACGGCCTTTGAAGTCACTAGGTGGCGGAGGAACCTGGCGTGGAATAATGATTGAAACTGATTCAGTAGCACTAATAGACGTTTTTTTCTTTTCAAATTCAATTTGTAATGGCGAAGTATCAGCTACTGTAGTAACTAGGCTAAAGGGAAGCCTGCCGTCGGGAGGGTGCGTGTCGGTGTCTTCAAGCCATGTATTTTGTCTGTCACTCCAACGACGAAGGAAAACTATACCTTGTTTTGTCTCAAAGTCTAAATGGACGAGGTTGTAAGCGTTAATGAAAAGTGGATCTTTTGAAATGCGATCTGCATAACTTGCTCCCGTTGAAATATGGATATAAAAGCCATTGTTTTTGCTAATCTGTCTTGCGTCAGGTGTATGCTGGTGACCATTCAAAATGAAATCGCATTCGTTAATCAGACGTTCCTTAATGTGCCGACGATCAAACTCGCTCAGCCATTCAAATGGGTGATGGAGAATAACGATCTTAATATCAGCATCCGATATATCCTTCAAAGGCTGGTGAATCTGCGGTTCTCCCACCAGCACATAACCATCATCGTCTACCTCGCCATTTGTATCTTTATGACGGCCACACATCCAGGCGGAGTTTATCCCTAGAAAAGCTATCTTCTTTCCATCGATCTCCAATCTCTGGATATTAGCAAAATCAGGATTTTTCTGCTTAGTATAGTCGGTTACGAATCCGGTGAATGCGTTTAATGGTTGTAGGGCGAGCCATCTTTGTCGTTCTTCGACTATCCATTTCTGAACCTCTTGGTCAGACTCCAAGGGCTTTAGAAGTGCCGGGGGAAGGAATTCGAATTCGTCCCTATTTAGATCGTGGTTACCCGCTACAATGAAAAGTTGATCTGGACTTAAGCCTGTAGCCTCCAAAATACGCTTAAAAAATCCTTCTTTGGCAGCCTTGTACTCATCTGGCTTTCCGCTGTGCGCCACGTCACCGCTAAAAGCGATGAAGTCTATCCTGGCTAGATCTGGACTGATGGATGTTCTTGTCTTAAGATCATTAATTAATGCATCTTCTACTACTTGACGATCAAATTCCTTGCTCCCTTGATGCCAATCCGAGAGATGGAGCCAGGTTAGTCCTCCCATTATCCCTCCATTATGCCTCAAAGATCAACCAAAAGATAAGAAGGTTTCCTATCTAATAAAATAAATTTAGGAAAGGTTATTTCTTTGTGTATATTTCTTTGCTAGCCTAAGAAAGTCATTTCTGCCCGCTCTTAGGAGACAAGCTAGGAAATGTTTGGTGCGATCAGACAAGAGATAAATATCATGCACCTCTTATGGAACTTCTAGCATATTAGCAAGGAGTTTCTCATCTCATGGACATCCAAGCTCTCAGAGAAATGCGTGAGGAGATCTTGCAGATAGCCGCCAAGCACGGTGCCCGAACAGTTCGTATCTTCGGCTCTGTCGCCAGAGGCGAGGAGGATGAGACAAGCGATCTGGACCTTCTTGTGGAGATGGAGGAGGGCCGGAGCCTTCTCGATCTGGGCGGGCTTCTTATGGAACTCCAGGATCTTTTGGGATGCCGCGTGGATGTCGTGACTGAAAAGGGGCTTAGGGAAAGGATCCGGGACAGAGTGCTGAAAGAAGCCGTGGCACTATGAGAGATGATATGCAGCGGCTGCTGGATATTATCGAGACCGTTTGTGAATAGAACGATATACTTCAGCAATCAATGAACGTTCATGTAAGCCTCAATCAGCCTCCCCTCTTCGCTCTGTAACTTCCCACTCTATCTCGTCCCAATCCAGGAGAGACTCTCCTGATGCTATGATCTTAGCGCGGATAGCACACAGCTTACGTCCCAATGGAGTTTTCGGCTCATAGCTGACATTGGATCTCACTTCAAATTCCACATAATCATAATTTTAGTCGATCTTAATTGTTCCGGATATATGCCCAACAAAAATCGGAATAGCTTCTGACTTCTGATCTTTTTCATCCTTTGGATTCATTCATCTTGTCTCGTCAGCCTTATAGACTATCGTTTTCTGGAGCCTTCCCCCGAAGAGGGGTTAGGGGTAGCCCGCGCGGCGAATGAGCGCGCTAGGAAAGCCGTTAGTACTAGCCCCGGAAGAACGTGTAGTAACATGAATTAGCAGTAGCCCCAAAAGTAAGTATAAGGCCCTTGATTTTCATACTAATTTGTCGCACCACCGTTGCCATAATGCTAAAGAGGCAATAGTAGGGATCATTATCAGCTTGTTACTGAGATAAGTTGGTGCCACAATGCTTGAAAATGGAATGGATTCGTGTAATTGCCCAAAGACGAAATGCAAGAGGCATGGAAAGTGCCAGGAATGCATAGAGCATCATGCCAAGCGCGGGAAGCAACCTTACTGCAAAAGAGAGCATTAAGCCTCTCAAAGAAAGGATTAAAACTATATTTGCCTGAGCGTCCCTCTCTACCTGAATACTATCTGGAAAGGATTTTCATGCCAATTTCAACAGGATTTTGGGGCAAACTTAATCTGAATGACATTGTCATATCATTATCAAGGAGTTTCTCATCTCATGAACATCCAATCTCTAAGAGAAAAGCGCGTGGAGATCCTACAAATAGCCGCCAAGCATGGCGCCCGAACTATACGCGTTTTTGGCTCTGTAGCTAGGGGAGAGGAAGACGAAAAAAGCGATCTGGATCTTCTTGTGGATATGGAGGAAGCCCGGAGCCTTCTAGACCTTGGCGGGCTTCTTTTGGAACTTCAAGATCTTTTGGGATGCCGCGTTGATGTTGTGACTGAAAAGGGGCTTAGGGAAAGGATCCGGGATAGAGTGCTGAAAGAAGCCGTGGCACTATGAGAGATGACACGCAGTGGCTGCTAGACATACTTGGTCCATCGCTATTTTGAGATTGATCATGATTTGGTCTGGTCAGTAGTTGCGGTGGATCTACCAAAGCTGAAGCAAGAAATTGAGGCAATTCTTGCTGGTAGAAAAGAGGAATGAACTATAGATCTGTTTACTTTCGTTCCTTCTCTTTTTCCATCGCCTCTTTCGCCAGCCGTATTGCACACAGCTCGCTGCACATCGTGCATGTATCCGTCTCCACACCTCTGCGGTGCCTGATCTGCCTGGCTCTCGCAGGGTTTATCGCAGCCTTGAACTGCCCTTCCCAATCCAGGTTCGCCCTGGCTTTGGACATCTCCAGATCCCAGGCTCTTGCTTTTTGGCTCACGCCGGGCCTGGTGAGATCTGCCGCATGTGCCGCAATCCTTGTCACGTAAGTGCCCTCGATCACATCCTCCTTCGTCGGCAGGTCAAGGTGCTCGCTCGGTGTGGTTGCGCATAGGAAGTCAGCGCCCGCCATGCCCGCAATAACGCCGCCCATTGCAGCTGTAATGTGATCATAGCCGGGAGCGATGTCTGTCACAAGCGGCCCCAAGAGGTACAAGGGTGCTCCATCGGTAAGGTGCTTCATCGCCTTGACACTAGTCTCGATCTCATTCGCCGGCACATGCCCCGGTCCCTCGACCATCGCCTGAACGCCTGCAGCACGCGCCCGCTTCACAAGCTCTCCCAGAATTATGAACTCCATGTACTTGGCCCGGTCTGAGGCATCCTCGATGCATCCTGGCCGGAGGGCGTCGCCCAGGCTCAGCGTCAGCTCATACTCTTTGGCAATCTCAAGGAGATAGTCATACTCATCGTAGTAGGGGTTCTCCTCGCCTGTCTCTGAGATGTACTTCATAGTGAGCGATCCGCCGCGGCTCACAACCCCCATGACCCTCGGGTCCTGTCGCAGGCGCTCCAGAGAGTTCTTGTTCACTCCCACGTGAACAGTCACAAAATCAACGCCAGCCTTCGCCTGCAGCTCCAAGGCGTCGAACATGCCCTGAGATGTCAACTCCTTTTTTACAGCAGCCTGATAGATGGGAACTGTGCCCACCGGCACGTTGATGGCATCCAGCACTTTCCGCCGGATGAGATCAAGATCTCCGCCTGTAGACAGATCCATCACGGTGTCAGCGCCAGCATCAACTGCCGCTATGGCCTTCTCTATCTCCACTGCCGGATCATCCAGGGACTGCGATGTTCCTATGTTCACGTTGACCTTTGTCTTCGTTAGCTCGCCGACTCCCATCGGCACTATCTTGCGGCGAACATTTCTCGGTATGACTACACGGCCTGCGGCTACGAGCCTTGCCAGCTTCGCGGGCTCTATACCCTCGCGTTCTGCAACCAGATCGACTTCTTCGGGCACGCGGCCCATACTTACCTCTTCCATCAGAGTCATGGTACTGTACCAACTAATATATCGTAAGAGCGAATTCGTCCTTAAGGTGTTTTTCATGGTTGAGGTGCATAAGGTTAGCGGTGCCGCCTTCGATGGAAATGTTTACCTCGTCCTGGACGAGAAGCCCATCCTCGTTGATGCCGGCATGATTGCCAGCTCGACCTTAAAGAATATAAAGAAATATATCGACCCCAAAGAGATCCAGATGATAGTCCTTACCCACTGCCATCATGATCATTCGGGCGCAGCCCCGGAGCTTAAGGAAGCCACCGGCGCAAAGCTGCTTCTCGACAAGAAAGAGGAGGGCTGCGTAGGCGATGATCTTACTACTGTCGCTTACCTCTTCGGGATGGAGGCGCCCGAGTATAAAGTGGACGGCACCCTATCCGATGGCATGATCCTGGACATAGGAAAATGGAAGCTCGAGGTTCTTGAGACGCCCGGACACTCTGAAGGAAGCATCTGCCTCTATGAGAGAACCGAGAAGGTGCTCTTCTCAGGAGATACTGTATTTCCAGATGGCAACATAGGAAGGACGGATTTGTGCGGCGGAGATACCATCAAGCTAATCAAATCCATCGAAAAGCTGACGGAGCTTGATGTGAAGACGATGTATCCCGGCCATATGGAGATTACGAATAGAGATGTTAATCGCCAGATACAAATGAGCCTCCGGTTTGCGAGGAGTGTTCTTTAAGTAGGGTAAAAATTAGTATACTTATTTTTCACATTGTATGCTATGCTGTCGAAGAAAATAGGCCTCTCGCGGCATTTAGTACAATTGTACCTCATATCTAATGTCTACTTCAATCATTCAGTTATCTGATAGTATACCTATTAAGTTCAATATATTTCCAGTTTTATCGATCCTTTTGTGATAAGCTGTCAAAATACGCTATTTGAGTTGAAATTTCAATATATTAAGTTTTCCTATCGAGTTATCGCGCAAGCTCCCTTTGATTAAATTATATTAAAAGTAAATATATAATATATGGATGGCTTGATAATTTCAAATAATTTATTAAATCAATCATGTATAAGCGCTTGTAGGATATACATCACGAATATGGAATCGATATAACTGCTATGACAAATCTTTAAGGTAATTAGCTTGAAAACGAGGGTTATATGCCAAGCAATCGCTAAAAAACCATATCATTGCTTAGAAGTTTAAATAATTCTACCAATAAGATAGAGTTGTAGGAATACTTGGGGGGCATAAGAATTCGCATAATCGGATGGAAAACGCACCAAATATATTCAATATTAATACCAATAAAACCTTGTCTGGATCTCAGACTAAATTGAACAAATTAAATAGTATTATGGAGGTATGTATTGATGCTCCCTTCCTTATGCAATCATGGCAGGGTATGGGAAGAGGAGATAAGCTTATACCTTTATGGGAATTCACTACGCCTATGTGTTCACCAGAGGACAACGCTATTCCTAAAATTCTCCAATCAAGCGCTTTTCCAGGAGATACTATGCCTGGGGCCAGGGGGCTAAATTAAGCTTATAATATTGAGGCGATTCAGAGAATACGGCTACATTCACGAAATCTGAGAGAAATACTAGTTAAATATAAATAATTTGAGGCATAGATGATATCATGTAATAAAGTTAATATGTGGGCTTTGGGAGGGCGGACACATGGATAGGAGTAGTGCAAGACAGCTGGAAAGGAAGATGGCAAGAACTTATGGAGTCGAAATTCGAATCCATATAAATCCCCATCCGGATGTTGTCGAACTATTTAGAAGGATTAACTACCAATCATCAAAAATGTTTCATATCTCTGATGCGGAAGAAGCTGCTAAAAAAAATAGTTTAAGGCTTGCGTCCTTCGATATGAGTAAACCAGGTGAGCCGCGCTTTTCAGATAAAGCCTATGCATGGGGAGATTCGATAGATCTCAGAAAAAATAGTGAATGCACAGATAGTGATTTGGAGATACTTATCGAAAGTAGGTGTAAGCATTTCATAGAGAATGCTATGAAGGCAGAAGAATACCTACGAGGCACGTGTTTAGCCCCTCCAAAATAGGTCTGATGATGTATATTTAAGTAGCCAGACACACGCGTTAAAAGAGGTCATCAATACGAGGGTGCCCAGAACCGCGAAACTACTTTCTCTAGTTGAAGCGTTATTGCTTACCCTCATTTAATCACCTTAGGAGTTACGCAGTTGAATTTCAATTGCTGACCTATGAAAACAAAATAGACAATTATGAGCTTGGGCGAGAATAATGGCCATCATTTAGGTCATTATTCTGAGTGTAATTATCCTTCGCCTGCTCAACTGCGTAACTCCTACACCTAATATAGCTTCATCACTCGACTAACTAAGGTGATGAAGCGCGCTTTCTCCCTTCTGCGTGTTGACGATATAAAAAGCGAAGTGTGCCATTGTTCTGATGATATTAATTACCTGAGAGATATCCACATACTCCCTATTGTGACAAACGCTATCTAATTTCTGTGGAACCCCACAGCTCCATTGTACAAACCCTATGAGTCCCCATCTATCCATGATCTTAATATCAAAACTCCTTCCCGAGTAATCTGTTGATGTGACTGCAACAGGATCTGGTTCCGTATATATGCTTGAAATGGCTGGTATGATCTCCTCCATGAACATTGAAAAGATACCAGGATCTCCACCTCCTTTTCCGTTTGCGGTAAAAGGTATAATTACAGCTGATTTCAATGGCTCATTCAAATCTGGTGCTTTTGTAAAATTATGAACTACCCAACTATCATTTTGGAACCGATTTGTTTGCTCCATTCTTGCTCCGTCCATGCCATCACATACAAGCGTAATACCATCCATTTCACAAAATTTTTCGTAGCATGATTCGACTAGCCTTCCCCACGAAGCATCTTTAGGGACACCTTCCTCAGAACTCGTGAGGATTGCCTTTGAGCATACATTTCTCCTCGCAAGCTCCTGAACTGCATAGATCGCTGCAATGCAACCTACCCTGTCATCCAATGCATTGGTTTCAAGGATGTCGGGGGTTTCTTTATCTAATTCTTTGTAGTTACTGGTTACCATATCGCCGGGTCTTATGCCTTTAACACCCTTCACTCTAAGAATGAAACATTCTGCCGGACTCTTTTTTTCTACATATCCCATAGCTTCAAAAATAGTATCTCTGTCTGTACTAATCGACTCCATTTGGTTTGAATCCTCATCGATCTTCTTTAAATCCTCGGCGGTCTTTTCTAAACCTTTTGGAATGTAAAGAACCGATATTTCCCCAGATCCTATGATCTGAATCTTCCTTTTCCTATATCCTGTAATTCTGCACTCAGGTCTTATTAGTTCAGCTCTTGCTAACACTATGTGTTTATTATCGGCCCCAAAGTACTTTTTCCATGCGCTAATTCTCACTGGAGGATTACAGATTGGTATTACTTCCCAAATTTCCTCATCATCCTCCCATAAATTTTCATCTTCAATTTTATCTCTTTTCCTCGATACGATATAAGTTATTTCATCTATGTGAGCCCCAAATGCCACAGGGATTTCTTTTATTCTCTTAACTATATTGTTTGGACTAGCGCGTGCCGACTCATCCAATTCTGAGGCGTCTATTATCTTTGTTTCATGTCTGTCATCAACAAATTCCTTAAGGCCACCTACGATAATCAAATTTCCCATATATCTGATGATTTGTAGTTTTCCTTTTTTCTCTATATCTAATTCCTGGTTGATACGACCAACTATATTTTCAATTATTTCTTCTATAGGAAAATTTCCGTCGATTCTCGGATCTTTTTTGGAAAATCTAATACAGCTTTGAGTTGGGCCGGGGGTTTGACAAAGCTCAATTAAATCATTTTTAAGCTTAGTATGGTCTATATCAATCTTCATGCATCCTTGGATCAGAATATGAATATTTAAGGCTTATGAGATTCTATTTTGCTACATTCCTCATAGGAGAATCGGTGTAGATCTCTACAGTTTTTAAGTTAGAACTCAGATTGCGATGAAAAGACTTACTATAGAAGGAACTAAAAACTATACCGATTTCTACGGCACATTTTTAATTGCCTTCTTTATTAAATTATGTGTTTGAACTACCACTTCTCTTGGATCTTCTGCTGTGTAAATCGATCTACCAATAACTACAAAATCTGCGCCAGCTTGTACTGCAGATTCCGGACCTCCCCCTTGTGGCCCAACTCCTGGGGAAAATATCTTTATCTTTTTATCAAAATCATTAGAAATATTTTTATAGTATTTTAAGCGGTCTAGCTTATTTGCTGGAGCTATAAAATTTTCGACTCCCAGCTTTAATGCCTGCCCTAATACAATCTCTGGAGCATTTCCTGCTAAGAAAACATTGCATTGAGGCTGAGTCATTTCAATTACGATAATAGGAATCACACCGAAATCAAAGCAAGCTTCAACGAAACAATTAAGTGTCTTAGAACCTGCACCATGCGGGGATGCGACAAATGCATCTATACCGATATCAGCAACGACTTTTACCTGTTGCCTAACTATCTTGGGGATATCATTTCCCGCTTTTTGAGCATCAAATATGATAGGGAAATCGCATATACTTTTTATTTCTTCTATTATTTTTGGTAATCCATATCTCCAAGCAAGAATCGAACCTATCTTTAACCCTGCAATTTCTTCTTTTAAATCTTTAATACTTTCTGTTACAGCTATTGCTTCTTTTATGTCAACATCCAATGAAGGTATTATACCTGGTGGATCATTAAACATTGGCTCTACCCTCTTAATGGTTCAAACTCGTCTCTCTTTACGACTAATATCTGATATATGTTTAGGTTGCATTGATTGAGATGGATATAGGATCGTTTTAATTAGCTATTTTCGATATTGCATCCAAAATGGTGTTTAATTAAGTTAAAGACCTCTTCTTGACATTTATATTCGTTCTGTTCGTATTCGGCTGCATCGAAGGATCGATAAATTCCATCATAGTTTCTAAAGAAGCTCTCGTACTCTCTACACAGCTTTTTGAGATAATCTTTCTTTATGCTTTCTTCAGAAGGTATCGCCCTTTTATGTATTCGATCGTATAAAAAACCAATATTTTCTTCGCTATCGTCGCTTTTCAGATAAATTATCAAATCCGGTTTTGGAGCTAGCGCCTCCAATATATAATAAGCGTTATTATATATTCTTAATAAATCGCCTTCTAAATTAGAATTAGCAAATACTTTACTTGTGTAAAACGAATAGTCAGATATTACTATACCATTCGAATGTCTTATATCTTTCATTCTATCAAAACGATTCAATAAAAAGTCTACTTCAGTCGGAAAAACAATCTCCTTTTTATATCTCTCATTCTTCTCATCCATTTGCTTATAGAAATCCTCGATATGTGGATTGCTTTCTGAGAACTCTTTTTCTAACAAAATGGTCGCATTCAACTTCTGTTTCAATCTCATGGCTAAATTACTTTTACCTGCACCAATTGGACCCATGATTGCTATGAAGGCCCTCAATTCAGATAAGTTCCTTTTTGCTGTATTTCCCCCTAAAGGAATGCTTGTTCCTTCGTACTTAGCAGGCCATCCCTCTCTTCCTCCCGAAACAAATATACTATCAATTCTATCATCTGAGATTATATGCAGTTTTATTTCGCCTTTATCACTCATATGTCTATATGGCTCGAGGTGATCAACCCTTACGATAAACGTATTATATCGTCCTTTTTTTATATTAACAAGCGAATTATCTATTGGTTTTATTCCAATTTCGCCTTTTGTTTCAAATCTAAATTCTATTTCAATGGAATTAGGAATTGTTTCCTCGCTCTGGTTCCTTAGAATAAATATGGTTTCATAATAACGGGCTAGTCTGTTATTCTTGAAATCAAAATGCTCAAAGGGCTCATTAGCCAATTTATCTACAACCGATATATACTTCCTCTTTCGCGCATCTTCATCCCTTATCCCATCAAGAATGTGTTTTGAAATCCCACCTAAAACACCACCTAATACACCACTCATTTTTCCTCCTCCCATTAATAGGCGATGAAGCTAATCATTTGTACTCCATATAACGCTACTTAGGAGTTCAGAAGGATTGAGAGCCTCTCTATCCATTCTATCCTTGCAAGCATTTCTGATATGATGTTCTATTTTTCGCCAAAGTGCAAATATCCAGCTTATAATATCCGCGATTTCGCTCATGAACTCGTCACGGAGTTCTCTGAATGAGTCGGGTGGGCCATTAATTAGATTGCGCAATGCTTGTGCGAGTTCTCCAATTTCTTCGAGTAGGTGAAAGCAAATGTTATCAATGGTCATATATTGATGGCCTTGGCCATAAATGCCCTTAAATAAAGCCTTGAAATCATCAAGTCTTTCAGGCGGTTTCTCAGTGACCCTAGCGATCTGCAGCATCTTATTCACCTCCTCCTTCATCGCCCTCTTTTCTTCTAGTGTTCGATTCTCCGAATCAGAGAATTTTATTGCACAAATACAATGATCTCCTCCGCAATAGGGGCATCTGCGGGGGAATCGTTCAAAAATAAATTGGTCTAATCCAAAAAATTCCCCTGGGGCAAATACTTCTTCAAATTTAGGGTGATATACTATTCTATTATACATATTAATCAATGAATATAGACAGAATCCTAAATTAGATAGGACTTCATGATATCTATTGCGCCGTACATTTTCTGCAATAATGCCCCCAGATTCACTTAGAAATAAAAATACCTCACTGGGATGAAGTTTCATAAATTTTTCCCCAGATACCTCTCTGGCGATAAAAGCCCAATCATCGAATGATTTTGGTTCAAAGCCATAGTGTAGGGATTTCATCATATACCCTCACTTCTTGGGTAATTGAATTATGACAAGCTAGCACATCAATAAGTACTTGTTGGTTTTTTGCTATAATATATGTCCTGCCAGGGCTAACATCTTATGTGCATTGACTTGCGGACGTTTCTGGGGCGCGTCTAATATATTTAGTATATAATACTCCTTACTCCAAAATAGTGTCTGGATAAAATTTATTCCCCCCTGAAATAAGTAAATACCATGATTCATAGACGCCTCCGGTATCATGCCGCGAATCGCTCTTTACTTCTTACCTTAACTCCGCACTGGTGGGGAATAGTCCTCATAGAATCAAGTCACATGCCATCGATAACTCGAAAAACCATATTCGCCACATGGCGAATAGGGAACTTATGAGATCGATATCCTATGACTATGCACAACCAAATATTCCCCACATGATGCGGAGTTAAGGTTCTTAGACGAATTCGCAAGGAACTCCACGCACGCGACCTTAAGCCTGTGTCCTGATGGTGCGTTAATCTTAAAGCAAGCTATGTCTTTTCCGGAGTCTTGAACCCCAATTAGTATTATAAACCAAAAGACCTTCTCTAATGCGCGACAGATGAAAAGTGTGAAAAATAATGGACATTACGGTATATTTGCTCCGCTTTGCTAGGAGCGTCTTATGATCAAAGAAAAGAAGAACCAACGCCTGATAGAAGTGCTATCTATGACGGTAACAGATAAAGAGGATATTATCAAGAGAGAATCCGAGGCCATATTTCAGACTTATACCCGCCAGCCCATCGTTCTCACAAGAGGCTCAGGCGCTACAGTTTGGGATTCAGACGGCAGAGAGTATCTTGACTTTGTGGCTGGAATAGCCGTCAACAACGTGGGCCACTGCCACCCTGATGTAGTCGATGCCATAAAAAGGCAGGCTGAGATGCTCATCCACACCTCCAACCTTTACTACACAGAGAACCAGGTGCTCTTGGCAGAGGAGCTGAAGCGCCTGACAGGCATGGATAAGGCATTCTTCTGCAACTCCGGGGCAGAGAGCATCGAGGCTGCGCTGAAGCTTTCCCGCAGGGCTACAGGGAAATCGAATGTTGTGGCAGCGGCAGGCTGCTTCCACGGCAGAACGCTTGGCGCTCTGGGATGTACCTATAAGTCGATTTACAGGGAGCCTTTCAGGCCATTGAACGAGGCGAAGTTTGTGCCTTACAATGATACAGAGGCCCTAAAAGCTGCCGTAACTCGCGAGACTGGTGCCGTCATACTTGAGCCTGTTCAGGGCGAGGCGGGAGTGTACGTGCCCGATAATGGTTATCTGCATGCAGCTCGCCAGATCTGCGATGATTTGGAAGCATTGCTGATCTTCGATGAGGTTCAGACAGGCTTCGGCCGTACTGGCAAATGGTTTGGAAAGGAACACTCAGGTGTTCAGCCAGATATAATGACTCTGGCTAAGGCTCTGGCCGGAGGCCTGCCGATGGGGGCAATGCTCGCGGCTGAGGGAGTCTCTGAGGCGTTTCAGCGCGGGGATCATGCATCCACCTTTGCAGGCGGAGCCCTTGTGAGCGCATCTGCCCTGGCAGCGATAGAAGTGATAAAGCGTGAGAAGCTTGTTCAGAGGTCAGAGGAGCTTGGAGCCTACATGAGATCTGAGCTGAAGAGGCTGCAGCCGCAAGAGATCCGGGGACTGGGTCTTATGATCGGCCTTGATTTGAGCGCCGATTGCAAAGCTGTAGTTCAAAAGGCCAGGGAGAACGGTGTCCTGCTCAACAATACAGGCGATCACACAATAAGGCTGGTTCCGCCCCTGGTGATCACAAAGGACCAGATAGATAGAGTGGTGGATATCATTGGAGATATCATTCGATAGGCGCTCTAAGCTTAGGCCATGCCTTGATCAACTCAAGCCGTATATTGCAGGCAAAGGCTACGTTGAGATATCAAGAAAGTATGGGCTCGTGCCTGAGAGCATAATCAAGCTTGGAAGCAATGAGAATCCCTACGGCCCAAGCCCGAGGGCCATTGCGGCCATGCGAGAAGTCTCGCCGGAGAGGTATCCTGAGCCGGAAGAGCTGATAGAATCGCTTTCGAGATATACAGGCTATCCTCCTGAGATGATCATAATCGGGGCAGGAATGGATGGCGTCATGGATACCCTCACAAGGCTCTTCCTGGAGAAGGGCGATATGACGTTCCTCCCAATCCCTACATTCAGCTATTATGAGATCCTGACAAGGCTATGCGGAGCTGAGCCCATATTTGCAGAGCGCGGGCCTAAGTTCGGTGTGCCTGGGGGAACTCCCCGGGGTATTAAGATGGCTTTCATCTGCTCTCCAAATAATCCGACAGGCAACACAATTTCTGAAAAGGATTTGAGGCAGATAGTCGAGAGCACTGATGGCGTTGTGTTCCTGGACGAAGCATATGCCGACTTCGCAGATCACAGCCTTCTGGGGATTGTGAAGGATTACGATAATCTTATTGTGGGCAAAACAATGTCAAAAGCTTTCGGGCTGGCTGGACTTAGGCTCGGATATGCGGTCGCGCCTGAATGGATCGCCAGCCAGTACAGACGTGCAGCTCCCCCGTTCTTTGGCATCACTAACGCATCAGTTGCGGCAGGAATAGGCGCGCTGGGCGACCTTGACCATATGCGAAGATCTGTCGCAATGATACGCTCTGAAAGGGAGCGACTTGAGATGGAGATAATAGCACATCCATCACAGGCAAACTTCCTCTATATCGAGACCAAGCAGCCCTCTGATGTAGTTGTAGAAAAGTTCCTGCGAAAGGGCATCATTATTCGGGATTGCAGGTCATTCCGGGGTGCAGGAGAACATCATGTGCGTGTTACAGTAGGAACTCCTGTGCAGAACGATCTTTTCCTGGAGGCCTACAGAGCGATATGCGGATAGCTTTAACAGGCACTCCTGGAACCGGCAAGAGCACTGTGGCGGCCCTTTTGCCCTGCAAAATCATAGATATAAATGCCCTGGTTAAAGGCGGGCTCAACCTGGGCATAGATCCCGAAAGGGGCTGCCTTGAGGCCGATATGGAGGGCCTGGAGAGGCGGCTGGATGAACTGGATGACATGGGTGACATGGACAACATGGACGGAACGGATGCCGCTGATATTACTATCATCGAGGGCCATATCTCCCATTATTTTACAAACTCTGCGATAGTGCTCAGGCTCGATCCCAAAGAGCTTAAAAAAAGGCTTCAGGCTCGTGGTTATTCTGAGAAAAAAATCCGAGAAAATTTAGAGGCCGAGGCGCTTGATGCCATACTTATCGAGGCTGTGGAGTTCTGCGATCGTGTAGATGAGATAGATACAACGGGCTTCTCTCCTGCAGAAGCGGCAGATCTTGTGGTTGAGATCATTCAGGGAAAGATTAGGCGGCCTCCTGGGCAGGTGAGCTGGCTGGAGGATTTCATTGACTCTGGATGGGCTGAGGAATAAATCGAAGGCAATAGCAGAACCATTCGCAGCTGTGGCCCAAGAAGCAGGAATTACTCCTAACCAGCTTTCCGTGCTATCCTTATTCTTCGCAATCATATCGGCTGTATTTTATTACCTTTGATCTTCCAGAGGCATTTTGCTTTATATGGCAGCTCTGATGGTTTTACTCAATGCACTTACTGATATGGTAGATGGTGCACTTGCAAGGATGACCGGCAGTGCCGATCTCAAAGGCGATTTTCTCGATCACGTTATCGATAGATATGCCGATATCCTGATCCTTTCAGGAATAGTGTTCGCAGGCTACGCGCCCTGGCCTGTGGGATTTCTTGCAGTCGCTGGCGTTCTTCTAACAAGCTATATCGGGACTCAAGCCCAGGCAATCAATTTCGGTAGGTATTACGGGGGCATGATGGGACGGGCAGATAGGCTGATGGCGATTATTATTATTATTATTATTATTATTATTATTATCACTATCGCAAATGCAATTTATGCTGATAAAATAGAAGGATTAACCCTCCTTGGCTGGCTGGCAGTAGGGATAATGCTGTCCAGCCATATAACTGCCCTTCAAAGGTTCGGCTATATCTGGAAGAGACTCTAACCTTAATTATTCCTGCATATTGCCTGTTTGGACCTGCTGTAACAGATTATCTTCAGCCGATTGCGTATGAGTCTGAAGGCCACAGACCTCGATGAGGTGTCCTATATGTGAAGCAGCCTTCTCCAGAAAAGACTGAGCCTTATTGCCATCGGATGCTAGAGATGCGATGATTATTGCGCCTTGTACCTTATCGTTGCATTTTATGGGCACAGATACCCAGAGGTAATCATTCTCATCCTTTTGTTTATGTATCTTAGGCGAACTGAGCAATGTGTCAGATTCCAGATCCTTTGTGAAGCTCATGAGATCTTCAATCGAGCCGAATAGTGCTCTGAGTACAAGTCCTTCCCCCTCTTGAAGGAATATTCCGCCTATCTCAGCATTCTCCATGCTTGAGATCAAATCCGATAGAGAATCTCCGAGTGCCTTGTCCGTGTTGCCTTCAGGCTTAGCTATCCTAATTAAAATGCTATTTATCGCAGCCAGCTCTCTGTTGTCCCTGAAGAGTTCAATCTCCTGCTCCTTCCGCTGAGTGATATCCACGAGATTTCCAAGGATTGCCCTACGACCTTCGAACTCTATGGGGACAGTTCTGAACTCAATCCAGCGCGTGGTTCCATCCTTGCGCATAACACGCGACTCGTAGATAGGCGCAGGACCCTCTTTATCTCTTTCAAGCTTGCTCACGCATTCCATATCATCCGGGCTGACGAGCTGCCAGAATGGCGTGCCTATTAGGCTTTCAGGTGCACAGCCAAAGATCTCTCCAAGCTTTGGATTTACCAGCCTGAAAAGGCCATCCTGAAGGATATAGATGCCTGCAAGGGCATTTTCAAATACGTTCCTGTGGATTCTCTCAGATCTCTCTATCTGCTCACTCATCTTTCGCTCATTAGCCTTGAACCTTGCCTCCTGTATCAGGTTCTCGAATATATATGGCAGACTTTTGAAGCTCTCCATGCTCTTGACGACATACTTTGTCGCCCTGTTCTCGAAGGCAATGACCGCCATCTCTGTTGTGCCATGGCCGGAAACCATAACAACTGGGATGTCAGGATCTAGTTTCCGGATCCTGACCAGCACATCCAGGCCGCCAATTCCAGGCAGCACGAGGTCAACTGAGATGAGATTGTATTTGCCGTCGGAGATCATCTCCAAGCCGGCTTCTCCTGTTTCTGCGAAATCCAGAAAGAACTCATCATGCTTTCTAAAGCCCATTTTTATGAGCTCAGCATGCTCCGGATCGTCCTCTATAATTAGAATTCGATAAGGCTCTACCATCCTGACCCGTCCTATACCCTAGATAAACATATTAGATTTGAATATTTCTACCTTTCCCGATGCTGCATGGCATCAAGTAACATGCGAGGCCATAACGTATGGCCGACAAGAGCAAAATGTGTCTGGGAAAAGTTAGTAATCTAGTGATATCAAATGGCAGGTATGCACTCAGAATGTAATAAGAATGCAATTTTACCTAAGGAAGCGGAATCGTGCCTGCATACCGTTATAAATAATACGTTGTAAATCCTAGTCCCTCCAGGATGAAAAGGCTGTTACCAATCATCGTCTTTATCCTGCTCGTCTCTTTATCTGAGGGCAAGGTATTGATAGTGGACTATGCAGGCTCAGGCAATTCAAAGACATTATCTGGGGCTATAGATTTAGCGAGCTCCGGAGACAGCATCCTGATTAAGCCCGGAAATTATGCAGGTGCAGTCGTCAGTCGTAGCCTCTCGATATCAGGCGTTGGCCCGGTAAAAATAACAGGGGACACAGATGGCGCTCTTATTATCAATTCTCCTGGATGCCGAATTTCGAACCTATCCTTTGAAGGGAGCGCTGGCCAGGTCATTAGCTTAAGTTCACAGGATAACATTTTGAGCGGATGTACTGTGCAGGGTAGCTCTACAGGTATTGCCATAATGGAAGCAAACAATACCGTTCAAGATAGCCACATTAATTCAGCCACTGGCATAGATCTGACCAGCCAAAAATGTGTCGTCATTAATACTACATTTAGCGGTGATATGGGGATAAGAATAAACGGCGTCTCAAATGACACAATCAAAGGCTGTAAAATATTATCTGCAACAGGCATTAATATCAAATCCTCAGATGGGAATATTATCGAGAACAACAGCCTTTCAGGCATAGGATTTGGGCTCTCGATTTCAAGCTCGAAGGCAAATCGAATTTCAAATAATAATTTGTCAGGCTCTTACGTGAGCGGCATGGATATAGCTGACTCCTCAGGGAATAGCATCTCGAACAATAGCATTCAAGATAGCAAACTCGGAATCAGCCTAAGGCAGTCCTGGGGTAACGAGGTTATCAATAACTCATGCGGAAGAAATGAGCGGGCAGGGATATACCTGGACGGCTCCTCCGAAAATGAAATCACAGGCAATGAGCTTTCCAGCAATGGTGACGGGATACTTATTGCGAGCTCAGTGGAAAACTTGCTTTTAAGGAATAAGGCGCTCAAAAATACATATGGCATTTCGCTTAGAGGATCAACGAATAATCTTTTGCGTGAGAATTTGATGAACGGGAACATCTATAACCTGCGTGTTGATCCCGGCGAGGTATCGAGCGTTGCTTTGGCAAAGTCGGCAAGGGATTTCTTCGATCAGAGAATAGATGATTCCAATCTGGCAGATGGTAGGCCAGTCTGTTATCTTGTAAATTTAAGCGGTGGCTACGTTTCGCGGAACTACAGCAGTGTAAGCCTTATTGGATGCAGTAATATCAGGATATCAAACCAAAGTATATCCAACAGCAGCGCTGGAATTCTGCTCGTAAACTCCACAGGCTGCGGTATTGAGAACAGCAACGTCTACAAGAGTGAATATGGATTTTATCTTCTCAACAGCGCTCTCTGGTCGATAAGAGACTGCGCCGCAAATGTATGCAAGACAGGACTGCTGTCAAAGGGATCGATTGATGGTATAATTGATGATAGCTCAGCAGCAAATTGCACTGACAATGGTATCAGAATAGATAGTGCTCTTAATATTACCCTTAAATCCTCGAATGCATTATTAAACAATGAAGGAATATCTGTTCTCAATTCAAGGCTTTGTAATCTATTAGACTCCAGCTCTAAAATGAATAAAGGCACGGGTATAATGTTGAGCAGCTCTCATAAGTGCATACTTCGGGGAAATACAGTCTCCTCAAATGACAAAGGCATAGATCTTTCTGGCTCAAATGCCTGTATACTTTCGGCTAACAATGCCAGTGAAAACATTCAGTATGGCTTCTCCTTCATGCAGCTATCAGGTGCAGAGGTTACAGGAAATATCGCGATTGGAAATGGTCAAGGCATTTTCATACAATCTTCAAAGGGACTCGTACTGAAGAGCAATAGCCTTAACAGCAATGATCATTATGGGCTCCGGATGAGCGCCTCCTCTAAATGCAACATTACCGATAATAAGTTTGCCATGAACGGCATATCCGGTGCCAATCTCGTCGATTGCAGTGGAAATTTCCTCTATCATAACATCTTCATAGACAACAAAATACAGAATGCTGCGGATAATGGAGATAACAGATGGGATGCCGGCCCAAAGGTCGGAGGAAACTACTGGAGCGACATTGCCGTGCAGGGCAATCCAGGGACGGCTGCCAGAAACATCCCATCGTCTGGTGTAGACAGATACCCATTTCAAAGACCCAACGGCTGGAGGTAGGATGGACGAAATAGACCTCCGGCTTCTGAGGTTATCCCAGGATGGCCTTGCAATGATAGATCGACCTTATCTGCACTTAGGCAAAATGCTCGGCATCTCCGAGGAGGAGGTCATCGATAGGCTCAAAGAGCTTGAACGGGTGGGCATAATCAGGAGATTTGCCGCAACAATAGGCCACAGAGCTTTGGGCATAACTGCAAATGCAATGATCATCTGGAGGACTCCCCCATCAGAAGTAGAGCGTGTAGGCGAAATTTTCGCATCATTCGAGGCCGTCACCCATTGCTATGAGCGTGCCACTGCTCCTGATTGGCCCTATAATCTCTATACGATGGTTCACTCCAGAAGCAAGGAGGAATGCATTGAAATTGCAAATGAACTGTCGAGGGCATCCGGTATAAATGACTTCAACATCCTCTTCAGCGAGAGGGAGTACAAGAAGACGAGCGCTAGAGTTTAGAAGAATCGATAGGGAAATTGAATGCAGACCTCAAAAAAGCTCTTGCCCCTTTTTTTGGACTTGGAATCAAAGACAGTCGTTGTATTTGGTGGGGGCAGAATAGGTGAACATAAGGCTAAGCTTTTTTCAGAATACGCGCACGTCTCTGTTGTGAGCAAAGGCTTTACTGATGGTCTCATGCAAATGGAGAAGGCCGGGACTGTAAAGCTTATCAGGGCCGATTTATGCGAAGGCTATGATGATTATCTTAAGGGCGCATTCATAGCAGTGCCAGCGACAAACGATATTGAACTCAACAGGAAAATAGAACGGAGGGCCGAGGATCTCGGCGTGCTTGTAAATAGTGTGGATGGAATTGGGGATATAGTCGTTCCTTCCATTATCCGAAAAGAGCCGATAACTATCGCAATATCGACAGAAAGCCCTGCATTATCAAAATACCTTAGGCTGAGACTTGAGAAGGAGCTTACCGGAAACTTTCAGGGGATGGCAAAGCTCTTGGGGCGGATCAGAGATGATCTAAAGAGATCTGTGCCAGACCAAAAAGAACGGTCCCGAAGGATCTGGCTCGTTCTATCTAACGATGAGATCTGGAGGCTTCTAGACGAGTCCTATGAAAAGGCCTATATTAAGGCTCGCGAACAGGTGTCTTTGAATGAGCGAAATAGCCTCGATGCTGGTGACCCATCGCAAGGCCTCGATAGATGAGATTGAGAAGGCATGGCATGGCGATGTTGAAACCATGCTCAAATGGGTGCTCTCAAGCGAACTCGTAGAGGAGTGCGCGGTACTAAAGACCTGTAACAGGGTCGAGATATATGTTGTATCACCTCGGGGCAGCAAGACTCTATTCGATCTGGCAAAGAAGGCGCGTGTATCCTCTAGAATAATCGATTTTCATGATCACGATGAGTCATTGCTTCATCTTCTCAGGCTGGCCTCTGGTCTTGAATCCATGATAATAGGTGAAGACCAGATCCTGGGCCAGATGAAAATGCTCTTTGACATGGCCAAGAAGGCCGAGGCAACAGGCTGGATGCTCGAGACTGCCTTCAAGAAGGCCATACAGGTAGGCAAACGAGTGCGTAAGGAGACAAGAATAAACGAGAGGTCCATATCAGTAGGCTCTGCGGCAGTTGATCTGGCTGAGGAGATCCTTGGAGACTTGTTAGGCAAGACCGTTCTTGTGATTGGTGCGGGAGATACAGGCGAGCTTATATCAAAAGCGCTCATGGCAAAGAATGTTGGCTCTCTATATGTCACAAATAGAACATTCGCCTCTGCGGAAGACCTGGCAGGACGTCTCGGGGGCACTGCGATACCCTTTGAGGATATGAGAAATCAGCTCAAGACTGCCGATGTAGTGATCAGCGCAACCACAGCGCCGCATTATATCCTTCTAAAGGAGGATATTGAAACGGCAATGCAAGGCCGAGATAAGCAGCTCCTCCTGATTGATATCGCCAACCCCAGGGATATTGAGGAATCGGCCTCCGAGGTCAGAGGCGTCGAGCTTCATAACATAGATAGCTTAAAACGCATAAGCAGCGAGAACATGAGGCAGAGGATGGCTGAGATAGAGAAGGTGGAGGGAATCATAGATGAAGAGTTTAATCTTCTCAAGGCCAAGTATAAAAGAAAGCAGGCTGAGGATTTACTAGCGATCCTTTATTCTCAGGCAGAGGTCATCAAAGACCACGAGTGCAGGAAGGCTATGAACAAGCTGAGCGCCTATCATACTTTGGGTGAGATTGAGCAGCAGGTTCTTAGAGATATGAGCCAGTCAATTGTTAATAAGCTCCTGTCTGAGCCTACGAAGACTTTGAAGGATGCGGCTGAAAGAGGGGATTCTGCCCTTTTGAAATCGTTATCTGAGCTTTTCAAGCTGGAGTCGGAGGGGAACTAAATGCGAAGAATGAGAAGGCTTCGCCAGCCTAAAATTCGCGAAATGGTAGCTGAGACAAGGCTTTCTAAGAAAAATATGATCCAGCCTATCTTCGTTGATGAGAGGATCACGGAGCCCAAGGCAATAGATTCTATGCCCGGTCAGTTCAGACAGAGTTTGGAAAGCATCTCATCTGAGGCAGGCGAGCTAGAGGATCTGGGAATTCCTGCAGTATTGCTCTTCGGCCTTCCATCGCAGAAGGATGAGGTCGGATCTGCTGCCTATGACTCTCATGGCATTATACAGAAGGCTGTGAGGCGGATAAAGGAGACAACGGACCTAGTAGTAATAACAGATCTCTGTCTGTGTGAGTATACAAGCCATGGCCACTGCGGCCTAATCAGCGGGGACAAGGTGCTGAATGATGAAACCTTGCCGATCCTGGGCGAGATCGCCGTGAGCCAGGCTGATGCCGGCGCCGATATCATAGCGCCAAGCGGCATGATGGATCATATGGTTCAGGCCATACGCGCATCCCTTGACATCGATGGTTACATCGATACACCCATCTTATCGTATGCTGCCAAGTATGCTTCGACCTTCTACGGCCCATTCCGCGAGGCGGCAGAATCCGGTTTTGCCTTTGGAGATAGAAAAGGATATCAGATGAACCCTGCGAACGCGGCTGAGGCTATATGGGAAGTCCAGCTCGATATCGAGGAGGGCGCTGATATGGTCATGGTTAAGCCTGCTATGCCTTATCTGGATATAATTCGGGCTGTCAAGGATACTTTCGGGATGCCCACAGCCGCCTATCATGTCAGCGGCGAATATTCGATGATAATGGCGGCCGCACAAAATGGATGGCTGAATGAGAATGCAGCATTCCTTGAGGCTTTAACATCCATAAAAAGAGCTGGCGCAGATATGATAATCACTTATTGGGCAAAGGAGTATGCGAAGGTAGGAGATTAAGGGCTGATAGTTTTTAAATAAAAGATATACCTCCAAACGTAATCACCCTGATAGTGATATCACTGAAAGTACGTTATCTATCCGTTACATGCAACTACATAGGAATATATTTTAATTCTTATCTCAACTACTCGCCCCTGTGAGTGGCATTGGGCACACTGGAAAATAATCAAGATTCGGCTCGCTTTAGATTCTGCTTTTGACTTTTATACCTTTCGTAAGCCACCCTTGATAGCTTGTCTGCCTCCTGGTTCTCTTCTCTGGGCGTCCAGATGAAGCTGACATCCATGCCTTCAAGCAATCGCTTTATCTGAGGGACATACTTTTTTGATGTTGTGGAGTTTACTTCCCATTCGCCCTTCATCTGCTTTATCACAAGCTGAGAGTCGCCCTTTATAATTGTCTTCTCATTTATTTTGTTATCCTTGAGCCATTGCGCTGCGGCCTTCAGGCCCTCATACTCAGCGACGTTGTTTGTCATTCCCTTTCCTTCGCCGACAGCTCCGAAGCCTTTGTGCATAAGCCGGTTATCGCGATAAATAAGGTATCCATAGGCTGCAACGCCGCATGGGTTCTTGGGGTAGCAAAGTCCATCAAAGCAAACTGTGATCATATCTGCACCATTACTGCTACTTCTTGTTGGCTCTATTTTAATTAGCAGCAACCTTTGAAGTTCAATTTTATTCGTTATGGAATAAGTTTAATGCTTCAACTCTCATTTTTCTTGTTTATATGCCGAGGATGAAATGAAGGTCGCGGTCGTTGGCGGAGGTGTAGCAGGTGCCGAGCTGATCAGAGTAGCAACGCCTGGGCCAATTGAGTTCACACTTCTGGAGCCCAAGAGGAACATTGAGCTTCAGGCTCTTTATCCTGAATACCTGGGCGGATTAGCGCGGCTTCAGGAGCTAACTGCACCCCTCAAGCCTTTCTGCGATCGTGTCGGCGCCAAGCTTATTGGAGAAAAAGCATTGCGGCTTGAGGATAAGACCGTAATCTGTGAGAACGCCCGGGTGGATTATGATCTGCTTGTAATCGCTGTTGGAGCTGCCCAGAATTACTTCGGCCTAAAGGGCATTGAGCATACATTTTCCATCAGCACACTCGAGGAGACCAAAAGGGCAAGGAGATTCGTTGAGGATAGGTATCCTGAGAGGATAATGATAATAGGATCCGGATTGACAGGCATTGAGACAGCATGCGTCCTCACAGAAGGTCTTGATGCAAGCATTTATGTAATCGAGGCCAAGGATCGCGTGCTTCCGCAGTTCTCACCTGCAACATCAAAGCTGATTGAGAATGCATTATCCAAAAAGGGTGTCAATGTCCTCACATCTGCTATGATAAGTGAGGTTAAGGAGGACAGCATACTCTTCACAGACGGCTCATCATTGGATTGCGACATGGCAATCTGGACTGCGGGAGTAAAGCCGCCTGAGTTCATTCAAAATCTGGATATGCCGAAGAAGAATGGCTGGATTGCGGCGGATTCCTATCTTCTTGCCACAAACGATACATTTGCAATCGGTGATTGTGCCTGGATAGAGATCGATGGAAAGCTGGCAACAAAGACCGCACTTGAGGCAGAGCGCCAGGCAAAACATGTGGCCAAAAACCTGACGAGGCTGGCAGAAGGCAAGCCACTAGAAAGGTACTCAGTACGTGCCAGCACCGATAGCCAGGTTGCACTGATATCTCTGGGTTGCGATTGTGCAGTGGGAGTCTACGGAAAAGTATGCATTGGTGCTCCGACGAGGCTCATATATTCGCTCAAGAGCTGGATAGACAAATCTTTCATCAGACGGTTCAAGTAAAAGCAATATGTCATATATTTACAAACAAATTTTGCATGAGTCTGTTATTTAAAAAAGAACAATCATAGACTCTAAGGTATTGATCTTGGCTTGAAGCGGTCCAGCTTCTTTTTTCTACCCGAAAAGTTCAGGCCGTAAAAAGCTTGGATTCCTCCAGGATCAAACTTTACTATCTGACCATAAGCCAAGTCTTAGTCAACTTTACACCGCTCTAATTCTGGAATGCCCGCGAGTCGCTTCGCTCCCGCGCTAGCTGTTTACGGGCTGTCGCTCAATCGCCGCGACGGGCTACCCTCCGGGACGGTTTACGTGTGAGAGATGGGTAAGTTAGTTGATTTCCTATCTTATATTGTATTAATGCGAGACACGCTGGCATAAAAGAATCCTCCAGTGCTACTATAGAGATTGTTTCGATACGGCTGGCATGTAATTTCTGATTTTCATTAGAATCAGAAGTCCAAAGCTTTAGATGCCCGCATGCAGGGGTTTGTGTCTTCTGCATCAATCAATATAACGGTTATCTGGGCGCTAGTATTTCATAGTACCTTAGCAATTACCTCTTTATGTCGGGCCAAACTCTTGATCTTGACAAAGATATAATGATATTAAACAGATACGCTGATAAGATGGGTCAGCTAGCCATCGATATGCTACATAGTATAAAAAACTTTACAGAATTTGACCACTTAGGCTTTATGGAAATGACTTTCATAAGCAAACAGATAGAACATTACGAAAGTATCTGTAGACTAGTAGATGCTGAGCAATATCGTGATGCTTTTATCCTTACAAGAGTCATGATTGAAGGCTATGCTGTTCTAGCATGGGCAACAGGAGAATCTAATGAGCGTCCGCTTAATTGGAGAGCTTATGTCTGGCTTAAGCAGTATGGATACTTGTATGGTAAACCAGAATATGCTACCCATAAGGTAGAGATCGAAGAGGCCCTTGACAAATATTGCCGTCAATTCTTGAAGCCAGAATTTAAAGATAGATTTCAAAGTGAACTTACTCCAGATAGCTATCGCTTTAAGTGGAGAATGGACGAGAACGAAGATGGCAAATTCATAGAGAAAAAGATCATAGAAATCTTTAAAGAAGTTGGACTTGAAGATCTTCATGATACAGTTTATACAAAGGCGTCTGGATTAGTTCATTGGGATTCATGGGGTATGGCCGAAGCAATCCGCCGCGAACCAGGTGGTGTTATAAGATGGAGCGAAGAACCTAAGTATCTAGGAGCTATGTCTCTAGTATCTGGTTTTCACGCATTATTTGGTTCAGTAAAGTTGCTTGATGAGCATTTTAAATTGGGATTCTCAGATAGATTAAAAGAGTTTTTTGATGATTTCATTGCTAAAAAACCATAAAATTGGAACCTCATGGGAGTGTATACAACCTGTAAATCCATCTCTTCATTTTTCAGATATTCAAAGCCAGAGTACAATTTAATAAATACCTTCTCTGATTACAAAGGCATGCCTTTGCGCTCTAGATTCTATGTTTGCAGGCAGAAATAATATTCGGTCGTGTGTATACAATAAAAAAGTTAACAAAATATTTTTATAGCACGGTATAAATGGAATGTTTTGATCGGCCTTGGAGATGATTGATGGCACACCTAACGATATCTCTTCATTATTCCCAGGTGCACTATTAACTTCACTTGGTGTAGGCTGGCTCAAGGCAGGACATGCCCTTGTAATTCATGCAATGGCTTATGTATGTTTAAGTCCAAAAAGTGAGAAAGTGAAGAGAGCATGAGCCTGATCGAAGAGATGAAGGAGAACCTGCCCATCCCTGTATATCCTACCAGTGCATTAGTCAAGTATCTTTCTGAAAAGGGAATTAAGATTGATGAGAATACTGAGCTGAATATAACACAAGTATATGACTCAGGAGAATCTGGTGGAATAATGGTTCATATACTTGATGTAAATGGCGAAGTGATCATTGTTTCTCTAACTCATCTCAGAGTTAAGCCAGGCCATCCCCTGAGCAAGAAGATTCAGTCTTATCAGAAAAAGAGGATGAGGAGTATCCGCTTTGGCTTAAAGGGCTCCATCATACGGCCTCAGAAACAAAACTGATCTTGTAAGGGATGCCATCGGCATCCAAACATTTTTCTTGAATTGCATCGACAATAAGCTGTATGGCGAATCCCGCAGGCGCATGGTTTGACACTGGAAATGCATTTCTTCAAATGGGTAGATATAAGGAAGCTATTAAGTGTTATGACAAGGTTATAAAGATAGAACCAAATTGGGCATCAGTTTGGGCGGGAAAAGGCCATGCTTTGGTGCTATTATGCAAATACGAAGATGCTATTGAATGTTTTGATAAATCCCTTGGGATAAACTCACAGGATGTGAATACATGGACTATGAAGGGCCTTGCTCTCAGTGAATTAGGCCAACGTGATAAAGCTATTAGGTGTTATGAAGAGGCTATAAAGATAAATCCACAAAATGCTCTTCCCTGGAAAGCAAAAGGCTCGGCTCTTGGTCTATTGGGCAAAGATGATGAGGCAATTCCAAACTTTAATAGAGCCATCGAGATAAATCAAAACGACGGTGAAGCTTGGTATGGCACGGGCATAGCCCTTCAGGCTCTTCATCGAGATGCTGAGGCCGAAGCAGCCTTCGCCAAGGCCAAGGAGCTGGGACATACGGGCTGACCCCAGCTATCTATCCTGTATAGACGGCTATTTTAGCCATGCCATAAGATGTTTAAGATATGCCTAGTGGGAGCCAAGTTCGATGGCATTGTCTTATATGTAATGATGCTTGACATGCTTACTGTGTAGTCCCGAAATCTTTGACTTTATATACCCACCAAAGGGGCATGGGAAAGAAGAATAAGGTTGTAAAGCTAACACAAAGGAAGATCCGGTACATAATCCGAGCTAAAACCAGTAACATCAGCACCAAAAGAATCGCTGCTGAGATGAAAGTCAGCGAGTCAACCGTTAAGCGAGTCTGGATGCATTGGATGAAAACCAAGATGCCCCTAAACATTAACAAATTTGGACGTAAGAAAAAAGATGTTGATGAGGAATCAGAGAGATTGATATTAGAAACCAACAAAGAGCAAAATTTGGGGGCAAGGCGTCTTGAAAAGATCATAGAATTCAAGTACGGAAAACATATCCCTCACAACACAATTCACAAGGTTCTGCTGAATCATGGCCAAGCTAAAGTAAACCGTAATAAAGCGAAGCGTAGAAAACCTTGGGTCAGGTGGGAACGCAAGCACAGCCTGACACTGGTACATCTGGACTGGCATACCAGTAAGCTCAATGGAAAAAAGGTATGTGCAGTTCTTGATGATAGTTCGCGGCGAATTCTCGCAGGCGGAGAGTTCGATGCAGAAACTACTGAGAATAGTATCATGCTCCTTCAGGAGGCGCTGGATAACTTTGGATGGCTGACGGGAATCAGTCAGGTAATGACTGATCATGGAACTCAGTTCTATGCCAATAAACGAGATAAAAAGGGAGAGGCCGATAGCAGATTTGAGAACTTCCTTAAGGATAATAAAATAGTCCATATTAAAGCGAGAGTCAAACACCCTCAGACAAATGGCAAATTCGAAAAATGGAATGATACATACCAAAAGAACAGGTCTAGGTTCGATAATTTTGACAATTTCATGGATTGGTATAACACTGTTAGGTTCCATGAATCGCTCGATACAAAATGGTATCTTCAGACGCCAGATAGTGCTTTCTGGTCCAGGCTACCAGAAGGGTGCAAGCTGAAAATGTTTCTCGATCGTATGGAGACTGAATTAAATGTTAGAGATAGAACCTAAAAGTAGAGACCGAGTATATAAAGTCAAAACATTCGGGACTCTACAGCTTGACATGCTTACACATAAGACTCTTATAGTACTGACTCGAAGTTCAATATTGAGTATGTAATTTCTGATTTCCAATAAAATCGGAAATTATAGTTAATCATTGAGCTTATTGCCCTATAGATACATTTAATAATTAATGCGTGAAAATACATAGGCATGGGTAGAAAACCTATAATAATTAGGCATATATCAAAGATAGACCTTGATAAATTATATAAAAAAGAGACTGATCTAAGGATTAAGGAACGGTTATTGGCAATAATACATTTATATGAAGGGAAAAACGTATATGAGGTAGCTGATATTTTAAAAAGGGGCGAGAGGACAATAAAATATTGGTTAAGCAGATGGAATAATCAAGGCTATAATGGATTGACACCAAAGAATAGAAATGGCAAAAAGCCAAAGATGTCTCTTGATGAATGGGATAGAGTTATTAAAGAAATTGAAGACAAAGGAATGACGATAAAAGACGTATTAAAATATGTAAGGGATACAAGAGGTATAGATTTTTCATATAAATATGGCTGGCGAATTTTAAGAGTAGTGAAAAAAGTTAAGTATGGGAAACCATACATCAGAAATGAAAAGAGGCCTGCAGATGCAGAAAGTTTTTTAAAAAAGGATAAAATCAGTGCTGACCACTGTTACTGATCCTGTTATAGGATTTCTTGATGAAAGCTCTTTACAACAGCGCCCTAATACACGTAGAGTCTTAAACACTCATTTAATAAATTATAAACCTGGAAAGGTTAGATCAAGAACTATTTTTGGATTTATAGCATTAAATGGCAATGATGAGGTTATGGTTTCCAACTCCTCTAAGAAGGAAGCGTTGATGGCATTTGCTCAAAATATAAGAAATAATAATATTATGAGGCCAATTTGTATACTTTTAGATAATGCTAGAATTCATTTGGCCAAGAAATTTAGAAAACTAGCTGAGGAAATCGATATTCACTTAATTTATAATATCCCCTATTCACCAGATTTGAATCCTATAGAATTCGGTTGGAAGGATTTCAAAAGAGAGATCGCCAAATACACTGATTTCGATGAAGCTATTATAGCTAGCCAAGATTGCGCTTTAGAAATATTTTATTCCAAAAAGGATGGATATTCAAAGTCCTGGGTGGAGCGATTTCTTAGTGCAAAAAGCTAGGAGATTAACTATAGTTACTCAATTGTGATGCACATCATCTGAGTCAAGTGGGGAAATCTCTAAGCCATTTAAGGAGAATCCACAAAGAGTCCCACCAGTCTTCCAACACCTTTTCGTCGACTGTTTGGTCTTATCCTTATCTTTCTAGAGCCAAACTGGAAGGCATTGCTGTAATTTGTCCCGGTCATCGGTCAAAGTTCGATCTTGCTGATTGACATGTTATTCGCTGGACCGGTTGGACAGGAATAAAGCTGGGCCTGGCCAAGGTCGTGCACTCTCCCAATCATCAAATTATCTTCCGACTAAATCTATATCCATTATTATCCCATCGTTTGCCACACTATCGGAGTTGATTTGCTACCGTGCCATTCTTATTATCTTTTTCACGATGAATATATGGGTGCGGTAAATGATTACTGCAAGTAGGCGGACTAATCAATGTTAGCTATACGGGCAGCGAAACACGATTATTCTAGTAGCGCTGTTTAACAATTCAGATAATGATAGGAGTAAACATTATGAATGAAGATGGCATGACCGGCAGAGGCACGTCGAACCGAGATTGGTGGCCGAACCAGTTGCGGCTCGATATCCTGCACCAGCATTCCTCCAAGTCCAATCCGATGGACGAGGATTTCAACTACGCTGAAGAGTTCAAGAGTCTCGACCTGGCGGCCGTGAAGAAGGATCTTCTAGCGCTGATGACCGACTCGCAGGACTGGTGGCCGGCGGACTTCGGACACTACGGCCCCCTGTTCATTCGTATGGCATGGCACAGCGCCGGCACGTACCGCAAAGGCGACGGTCGCGGCGGCGCAGGGGGCGGTAACCAGCGCTTTGCTCCCCTCAACAGTTGGCCCGACAATGTCAACCTCGACAAGGCGCGCAGGCTGCTTTGGCCGATCAAGCAGAAGTATGGCCGGAAAATTTCATGGGCCGACCTGATGATCCTTACCGGGAACGTCGCTCTAGAATCGATGGGATTCAAGACGTTCGGTTTCGCCGGCGGGCGTGAGGACCTCTGGGAACCGGAACAAGACACCTATTGGGGCTCTGAAGATAAGTGGCTGGGTGACAAGCGCTACTCAGGCGACAGGGATCTCGAAAATCCTCTCGCTGCCGTGCAGATGGGTCTGATTTATGTCAATCCGGAAGGTCCGAACGGCAATCCGGATCCGATCGCTGCAGCGCGGGATATCCGCGAGACCTTCGCTCGCATGTCAATGAATGACGAAGAGACGGTTGCGCTCATTGCGGGAGGCCATTCCTTCGGCAAGACCCATGGTGCCGGCGATGCGAAACATCTGGGGCCCGAGCCTGAAGCTGCCGGTGTCGAGGAGCAGGGCCTCGGCTGGAAGAGCAGCTTTGGCACGGGCAAAGGTGCCGACACGATCACCAGCGGCCTGGAAGTCACTTGGACAAACACGCCAACGAAGTGGAGCAATAACTACTTCCGGACCCTGTTCGGCTACGAATGGGAACTGACAAAGAGCCCGGCCGGTGCGCATCAGTGGCAACCGAAGGGTGACGCAGGTGTCGGCACCGTACCGGCTGCACACGACCCCTCAAAGCGTATTGCGCCTTCCATGCTGACCACCGACCTCTCCCTGCGGTTTGACCCCGTCTACGAAAAAATTTCACGGCATTTCATGGAGAACCCGGATCAGTTCGCGGACGCGTTCGCACGCGCCTGGTTCAAGCTGACACACCGGGACATGGGCCCTCGCGCACGTTATCTAGGCCCGGAGGTTCCTGCTGAGGATCTCATCTGGCAAGACCCAATTCCGGCCGTCAATCACAAACTGATTGATGAACAGGACATTGCATCCCTCAAGGGCAAGATCCTGGCTTCGGGCTTGTCTGTGTCGGAACTGGTTTCAACGGCCTGGGCGGCGGCATCCACCTTCCGTGGCTCCGACAAGCGCGGCGGTGCGAACGGCGCACGCATTCGTCTGGCACCGCAAAAGGATTGGGAAATCAATCAGCCAGCTCAGTTGGCGAAGGTCCTCAAGATCATAGAGGATATCCAGAGCGCGTTCAACAGCGCCCAGTCTGGCGGGAAGAAGGTCTCCCTCGCTGACCTGATCGTTCTTGCCGGTTGCGCCGGCATCGAGCAAGCGGCGAAGAATGTCGGCCAAAATGTGACGGTTCCCTTCATGCCGGGACGCAATGACGCCTCGCAGGAGCAAACCGATGTGGAGTCCTTCGCCGTGCTCGAACCGGTCGCGGATGGGTTCCGCAACTACCTCAAAACCAAATTCTCGGTATCGGCCGAGGAGCTGCTGGTCGATCGGGCGCAATTGCTGACGCTGACTGCGCCCGAGATGACAGTTCTTGTAGGCGGCATGCGCGTCCTGAATACCAACTTCGGACAGACCCAAGCCGGCGTCTTCACGAAGCGGCCGGAGGCTTTGACTAACGACTTCTTCGTGAACCTGCTCGACATGGGAACGACGTGGAAGGCGGCTTCGGTTGCCCGGGACGTGTTCGAGGGGCGTGATCGCAAGACGGGTGAACTGAAGTGGACCGCCACGCGTGTCGATCTGATCTTCGGTTCCAACTCCCAGCTCCGGGCCTTGGCGGAAGTCTACGGATTTGAGGGCTCCCAGGAGAAGTTCCTGCATGACTTTGTAGCGGTGTGGAACAAAGTCATGAACCTTGACCGTTTCGACCTCGTCGGATCGTAGCATAAACGTCTTCGAGGGCCTCTGACAGGGCGGCGAAAAAAACTGTCAGCTAACAACCGGTCCCAGCGGATGGCGTATCGCCGCCGCTGAACCGGAATGTTCAGATCGTGGCCCAGAGTTTTAGGATATCCAAAAGATATCTCTATGCAAGCAATATATCTTTAGAGCTTTCTTTTCTATGGGGTTCTGCTTGTTTAGCTTATACATCCTGGCCATACTTGCCGTCCTGGTAGTTTCAATAAGCTCCAAGGCTTCCAGCTTAGGTCGTGTCTTGAGAAGGGCAGTCTTGCTCAGGCTTGCGCCTTCTTCTATCTCAGTTCTTGTGTAGTCAAAAGATTCGTTATCCATCAAGAAATCCAATACTTTCAGCATCGGACTCTTAATTCCAAGCTCTCTTGTGAACAAGGACTCTTCTATCGCCAACTCCCACTAAGTCGATTTATATATACTCCTATCCCAATGTGCATACTATACACAATGCTAAACGATACAATACTAGATAGTCGATACGTCTAATATCGTAAACCCCATTATGAGCCGTAATCTCCATATTTATTTATAGAAAACTACCCGTATAAACCCAAAAAAACAGGTGCCGATGCTAAGAGCAGTCAATCTATGAGCCGGAATTCCAAATTGAAGGTAGTCGTCATCGGAGGCGGCATAGCTGGTGCAGAACTTATCAGAGTAGCTCTGCCAGGCCCTTATGATATCACACTGATTGAGCCCAAAAACCAAATAGAGTGCCAGGCTCTTTATCCTGAGTATATCGCATGCAATGCCTGCCTGGACGATTTGGTAGCACCACTAAAGCCTTTCTGCGATCGCGTAGGTGCTGAGCTGATAAATGAGCATGCCGTGAGCCTCGAAGGAAGCAGGGTAGTATGCGATAGAAGCATCGTGGAATATGATTTAGCCGTGATAGCTACTGGAGCAGTCCAGAATTACTTCGGGATTCATGGTGCTGATAGGGCCTTCTCAGTCAATACATTCTCTGGGGCAATGAGGGCCAGAGACTATCTGGAGCATAAGTCACCTGAAAACATAGTTATAATTGGATCGGGATTGACTGGTGTTGAGACCGCCTGCGCGCTTTCGGATAACTTGGACGCAAATATTCATATCGTAGAGACAAAAGACCGGCTTCTGCCACAATTCTCAGAAAACGTCTCCTCGCTAATAGAGAAGACCATGTCCAGAAAAGGGGTGAAGACTAATGTCTCAATGCGCGTTCAAGAGATATGCGATGACAGTATACTCTTCTCGAGCGGCGAGTCCCTCGAATGCGACATGGCAATCTGGACTGGTGGCATAAAGCCTTGCGAATTCGTTCAGGGCCTCAAATACCCGAAATGGAAGGATGAATGGATTCTAACAGATGGTTATCTACGCGCCTCAGACGATGTCTTTGTTATAGGAGATAGCGCCTGGATCAGCGTCGATGGAAAGGTAGCTAGTAAAACAGCAGCGGAGGCCGAACACCAGGCCAAGCATATGGCCAGGAACCTGAGGAAGATCGCCGAAGGTAGAAAGCTTATAAGATACTCTATATTGGCATCTACAGATGCAGGCACCCAGGTTGCACTGATCTCTATAGGCCGGGAGCATGCCGTTGGAGTTTATGGTGGCATGTGCATAACTATGTCAACAAGGCTGATACACGCCTTGAAAAATTGGATAGATAAATCCTTTATAAATAAATTTAAATAAAATAGGCAGCTGCCTTATCTGGCAGCCTTGGCTACACGCTCTACGCCATCTTTATGGTTTATCGCATAGCTCTTGACATCATAGTTTGCAGCTGCTATGATCTCATCAGCCAGCGCAGCCTCCACGGATTTTGTCTTCTTGAAGGATGCTTCTCGAGCGCCCTTTGTTATGAACATGAGTGCGGTATCCACACGCCTCTGAGGCGCTGTATCGACGGCTTTGGGCACGGTTATGCCGCCGTACTTTAGTCTAACGACCTCCTCGCGTGGGCCTGCATTAGCTATGGCTTTTGCGAGAACCGATAATGGATTCTCCTTAGTCCTCTTATTAATTATATCGAAGGACTTCTCAACTATACCATAAGCCTTTAGCTTTTTGCCTGTATTCTTCTCTGTTCTCATCATCTTGTTAACTAAGCGCTCGACTATATGCTGCTCTGATTTCTTGAACTGCTGCTTCGCATGTCTCCCGCTTGAATGCATGACGGCCTTGGGGGCAAGGCTCATATATGCCTTTATGCTTGGGTCCTCGACCTCGATCTCAACTGGATCCCACTTGCCGAATACCTTCACCCTAATCACCTCACCGGCTTCTCTTTCCTTCCCCGCACAAGCTCGCCCAGAGAAACGTTGTTTACAGCTATTACCTTGAACCTGACTCCAGGGATATCTCCCATGGACCTGCCCATTCGTCCGCCTATGCGATCGACTGTAACCTCATCGTGTTCATCTATGAACCCGATAGCTCCATCGCCTGGACAGAATGCAGTAACCTGTCTGCCATTCTTAATAAGCTGAACCCTGACGGCCTTCCTTATTGCTGAGTTAGGCTGTTTGCATTCTATTCCCACCTTCTCGAGGACTATTCCTCTTCCCATGGGCGCGCCTCCCAGCGGATCGGCCTTCACTCTGCTTCCTGACACTCTTCTGATGAACTTGGGATAGCTCCATCTCATCGTCTTCCTATCACTCTCCAGCTTCCTGGCTGCATAAATTCCCTTTCCCATTCATTTCACCTTAGTAAATCGCGAAGTCCTATTGAATTATGATGTCATCTACGCCGTGATGTCTCTGTGCGAGCATCTTGGCTTTAAGGATGTTTCTTCCATCTCTTCCAATGGCAATGCCCTTGTCCTTGTTTGCTACTTCTACATAAGCCAATCGCTTATTATTCTTGTTCACAACCATGACATTTTTTATCGATGCAGGCTGGAAGAGGTTCTCCAGAAACTCGTTAACATTATCGCTATACTCTACAATCTCTATCTGCTTGCCAATCGATTTTTTTACGCGGTTGATATTAGAGCCCTTTCTGCCAATGGCCGCACCCATGTCTCCCTTTTTAATGACAAAGATTATTCTATCATTATCGGCATCAACAACGCAATCCCTGGCCATGCCGCCTGTTAGGCTCTCAAATAAAGCGATATATCTGATACCTTCTGATGTGAGTTTGAACTCACTCATGCTTTAACACCCCTGATCTACCGCAGCAATGCCATTATCTCTGAGTCCCCCGGCTCTATGATGGCCAGGGTGGCCACGGAGAAGGGTTTTCCACAGGCAGATCCAAGATCCTTGCCCATACCCTGATAGCTGTATATTGGAGCATCCATGGATTCGAGATGATCGCGTACACCTTGGGGGCAATCGGCTGCATATATTATGAGCTTTGCCTGTCCGCTTTGGCCGGTCTCGATTGTCCTGTTCGATCCAAGCACAACTTTTCCAGTTCTGATTGAGCTTCTGAGCGCTCTATCTATGTTTATCATTGTACTACCTCGCTTCTTCTTGTTGCCACTAGCTTCACATCTCCTGTGCCTAGCTGTATTGGCTGTCCTACTATGACGTTTTCAGTTACGCCTTTAAGGTCATCTACATCTCCACGTACTGCTGCATCCAGAATGTGGTTGACTGTAACCTCGAAGGCAGCGCGTGCCAGCACGGAGGCCTTCTCTCCAGATACTCCATGCCGCCCTATCTGCTTGACCTCCCCATCAACGGTCATTATGTCCGCCACCAGCATGATATGTCTCACATCCACAGACAGACCCTGTTCACGCAAGGTGTCTGTGGCTTCGTTTATGATGGCGTTTCTTGCAGCTTCGATGCCCAGGACCTCGCCTATTTCGTTTATATTGTTTGTCTTTGTCCTGGCTGGGTCTACACCCTCGAACAGACTGATTTTTTTGAGGGACGATCCTTCTGTGTAAAGAACATACTCATCGCCCTCCTTGCGGATGACGACGCGCTTTATACCCTCTATTCCTTTTAGTGAAATCTTTTTGATCTTCTCTACAAGCTGCAAAAGCTCACGATACGATGGCTCTTCAGGGCTCATCTTCAGCATGTTTCCATTCTTATCTACAGCAAGACCGGTCTCTTCCTTAAGGCGCTCTGCCACATCGTCTACTGTAGTCTTGCGCTGCTCCATTGCTGAAGGATTTAGCTCAATTATGACATTCATCTCCGCGAGGTCCGTGGCTATGGAGCCCAGATGAAGTAATGATGTGGATTCTATTGCCCATGCAACCTCGCGAGCCAGATCTCTATCATGTGCGTAATCAGGCGTGAGCCTTATTGTCATTGTCGGCGTGGACGGTATTTTTCTTGCATCCACTATCTCTATGAGCCGCGGAAGTCCCAGAGTGACGTTAATTTCAGCTACACCTGCGTAGTGGAATGTTCTCATAGTCATCTGAGTTCCAGGCTCGCCTATCGATTGGGCGGCAACAACTCCTACTGCTTCACAGGGCTCTACTTTGGAGTGGTTGTAATCTGCGACGACCTGATCCACTATCTCCTGGAATTGCTCTTCTGTCGCATCGATGTCCTCTAGGCCATCGCGCAGGGCGTTCGTTATGCTTTCTGGCAGGTCTAGCCCAGAAAGCATTTTCTGAATCTCCTCTTGAGTTAGGTTCATGATGTCTCCTTGCCGAGAACCTTTTTGATTATCCGCTTGACGTTATCAGTGCTCGCATAGTCGCGCCTGGAGGCATCAACACCATCCTCACCGTACTGGAACTGGACAATCATGCCCCGGGTCTCCTTGACGGTTCCATCGTATTTGACCTCTAAATCCTGTAGGGCGTTCACAAGCCTGCGCTGGAGATAACCACTTTGGGATGTACGTATTGCCGTGTCCACGAGACCCTCTCTTCCGCCTATTGCGTGGAAGAAGAATTCAGTAGGCGATAATCCATCCTTATAGCTCGACTCAACGAAGCCGTGAGCCTCAGCGCCCAGATCACCGCGCGTAAAATGCGGAAGAGTTCTGCCTGCATAGCCACGTTTAATGCGTTCACCACGCACCGATTGCTGGCCCACACATGCTGCCATCTGGGTGAGGTTGAGCATAGATCCACGAGCGCCCGAGACGGCCATCACCACTCCGGAGTTATCCAGCCCGAGATATCTACTTGCGATCTTGCCTGCATTATCCCTGGCCTTTCCAAGAGTTTGCATTATCCTCATCTCAAGCGTCTCATCCAACGTACGACCTGGCAGCGGCTCAAGTTCGCCTGCGTTGTAGGCCTCTATGAGCTTCTGAACGTTCTCGCGGGCGGAGCGAGTGGTATCATCGATTTGCTCTGCAGCCTCCTTTGGTATGTCTTCATCGTCTATTCCAAAGCTGAATCCCGCATACATTATCCCCCTCAAAGCGAGCAGCGTCATCCTATCAAGGAAAACACTTGCGACCGTTGGACTGAACTCCTTTATGACACGGTCGGTTATCTTGCCTTTGAAGGCTCCCACGGCCTCGGCATCAATGGTGCCTTTGAGCAGCTGGCCATCTCTTATCACCACGAATGCATCATGTTCGCATTCCTCTGCCTTACAGCTATCACAGTTCATGCAGAAATCAGCCTTGAAAGTCAGGTTGAGGCCCTTAGGCATAACGGTGCTGAAGACCTGCTTTCCGGTCCAATAGGGCTGATCGTCTATGAAGCCCTTGGGCTCCGGCAGCTCAGGGATGTCGAACTTCTTAAGAAGCTCCATGACTCCGTTACGGTCGATAGGCTTCTCGCCATGAGTTAGCAGGAATGCGCCTGTTACATAATCATGTATTCCACCGATGATAGGTCCGCCAAACCTTGGAGATAAAATGTTCTCCTGAACTCTCATGAGAATCTCCGCCTCGGCACGCGCCTCTTCCGTTTGAGGAACGTGCAGATTCATTTCATCGCCATCAAAATCAGCGTTGTATGGCGGACATACAGCGGGGTTAAGCCTGAATGTCTTGAAAGGCATCACCTTTACGCGATGCGACATGATTGACATACGATGAAGCGATGGTTGTCGGTTGAAGAGAACTATATCGCCATCTGCGAGCTGCCGATCTATTCTCCATCCAGTGTCTACCTGCTCAGCCACTTCAGCGGCATTCTTGTCAGTGACCTTGACGCGTCTGCCATCTGCACGGGTGATATAGTTCACTCCCGGATGTTTATCTGGGCCTCTGAGAACGAAGGCTTTCACAACCTCTTTGTTCCTCGCGTTAACAATCATCGGCACAGATAGCTCCATAGCGATATCCAACGGGACTCCAACTTCATTTATGCTCAGGTTTGGATCGGGTGAGATGACAGTCCTTGCGCTGAAATTAACCCTTTTACCGGAAAGAGAGCCTCTAAACCTGCCCTCTTTACCCTTCAGCCTCTGAGAGAGCGTCTTAAGCGGCCTGCCGCTTCTGTGACGTGCCGGAGGCACACCTGATACAGTATTATCTAGAAACGTTGTAACGTGGTACTGCAGAAGCTCCCATAGGTCCTCTATGATCAGTTGAGGTGCGCCAGCCTCACGGTTCTCCTGGAACCTTTGATTGATACGTATGATATCTACCAGCTTGTGGGTAAGATCATCCTCGCTCCTTTGGCCGCTCTCGAGAGTAATGGATGGTCTCATAGTTACTGGTGGCACGGGCAACACAGTCAAAATCGTCCATTCAGGCCTTGCAGTAGCCGGGTTCATACCCATTACCTGAGTATCTTCGTCCGGCACCTTCTCAAATCTGTCACGGATGTCTGAAGGCGTTAACTTATGGCCATCCTCTATGTATGATAGCGGCCTCTCGAACTTGATCTCCTTTTGTTCTGCTCCGCAGTAAGGGCAGTTCTTATGCTTTCTGGCCTCGGCAAAGACTTTGTTCACAACGTCGTCCGACAGCTGCCCAAGCCTCTCAAGCGTCTGGATCTGCATCAAGTACATCTTCTTCTCATTATCTTGAAGCATCAGCCTTGAACAGTCCCTGCATATTCCTCTCAAAACTTTTCGTATTAATTTAGCAAAACCAACGTGAATCACTGGAGCTATGAGGTCTATATGGCCAAAATGGCCAGGACACTCTCCTGGACGTCCGCCACAAGACCTACACCGAAGGCCTGGATCGATGACGCCAAGCCTTGGGTCCATTAGACCCATCTCTATTGGGAATCCATCATCATCATAGGTATCTGCGGTGATAATCTTGACCACGCTCATCTTCCTGAACTCTTGAGGCGAGATGAGACCAAAGCGGATCTTGCCTATTCTCTTGGGAACACTCATGCTTTCACCTATACGGCATCCTCTAGTATCAGCCTCGGAGCGACTCCTAGTGATTTGATCTCATCCAGAAGGAGCTTAAAGGCATAGCTCATCTCAACAGGATAAATTTCAGTATCCGCTCCGCAGACAGGACAGAAATCTGCGTTCCTTCTTCTATCATGTATTGCTATCATTCCACAGTTGCTGCAAACCAGTTCTGTAACCTTATCCGATTCATCCACTAAACGCTCTTTAAGCGCAAGAGCTGCACCATGGGCTATGAGCACATCTCTTTCCATCTCTCCGAACCGGAGACCGCCCTCTCTGGCTCGGCCTTCAGTCGGCTGCCTTGTTAGCACCTGCACAGGTCCTCGAGATCGGGCATGCATCTTTCCCGTGACCATATGATAGAGCTTCTGATAGAGGATCACGCCGACAAATAGATCAGCCATGATCTGTTCGCCAGTTGCGCCATTGTAGAGTATCTCTCTGCCTGTATGAGAGAAGCCGAACTTGGTCAGGGCTGAACGCAGGTCTATTTCAGTCTCGCCGAGGAAGGCAGTCGCATCGATGAACCTTCCCTCTAGAGAGCCGACTTTACCGCCGATCATCTCAAGAACGTGGCCAACGGTCATCCTTGAAGGAATTGCATGAGGGTTCAGCAGCAGGTCCGGCACGATACCGCTTTCTGTGAAAGGCATATCCTCTTGTGGAACAATAAGTCCTACTACACCCTTTTGCCCATGGCGTGAGGCGAACTTATCTCCGAGTTCAGGGATACGCTGATCTCTGGTCTTGACCTTTGCAAGGCGGTTGCCGTTCGACGACTCAGTAAGAATGACCATATCGACTACGCCCCGCTCATTCGACCGCATAGTCACTGAAGTCTCACGCCTTTGCTGAGGAGTTATTCCGAACTCGCTTGGCTCCTCAAGGAACCTTGGCGGGCTTGTCTTTCCTATAAGAACATCGTTTGGGCCAATGCTCGCATTTGGATTCACCAGGCCATCGGAATCCAATTGTTCATACGACTCAGATCCACGGGCGCCGCGTACCTCGACATCAGGTATCTCAAATTTATCCTCCTGGCCGCCTGGGTATTTTCTCTCCTCCGCCTCAGATACGCGGAAGAAGTGGCTTCTAGCAAGGCCGCGCTCTATCGAGCCTTTATTCATGACAAGGGCATCCTCTATGTTATACCCCTCATAGGCGAGAACTGCCACAACGAAGTTTTGGCCCGCCGGCCTATCATCGAACCCTACTGCTTTGGCTGTTTTAGTCCTGACAATAGCCCTTTGAGGCGAGTTCAGATAGTGCCCTCTTGTGTCGGGCCTGAGCTTCATGTTTGCCATAGACATGCCAAGGCACTGCTTGATCATGCCTGCGCCCATTGTGTTTCTGGGACTCGCGTTATGTTCTGGATAGGGAACAAGGCCAGTAGCTATTCCGAGGATGAGCGAGGGATCAAGCTCAAGGTGAGTATGCTCTGGGGTTATGTCCTCTTCCCAGATGGCTATGAGGCCGTTCTCTTCCTCCTCTGCATCCAGGTATTCTACAAGACCTGCTCTAACAAGATCATCAAAGGTTAGATCGCCCCTGGCAATTTTGGCAGTGTGCTCATCAGTAATGAGCGCATGGCCATTTTCTACAACTATTAGCGGTCTCCTTGCCCGTCCGGAGTCTGTGTTGATCAGGATCTCGTTTGTATCACTGTAATATGCAACGTTAACCTGAGTACTAATACTCCCTGCGCGCCTGAGCCTTCTCAAATTCTCAGCCAGCTTCAGCGGCTCAGGGTGATGTCCTACGATCTCGCCGTTGACAAATACCCTGGCGCCCTCAGGAACTCCGCCCTCTTCAGCCAAGGTTACCACCTACTGGAATCAGTCCAATATCTGCAAGCATTTTTTTAATATCCTCATAGTCTTCTACGCCCTTGCTCAGCTCTACAGCCTGGGCGAAGTTCTTCACAAGGCCGCAGTTAGGCCCCTCTGGTGTCTCGCTTGGGCATATGCGTCCCCACTGTGTAGCGTGCAGATCTCTGGCCTCGAAATGAGGCTGGGATCTGGATAGAGGAGATATTACCCTGCGTAGATGAGACAGCGTTGCCATGTAATCAGTGCGATCAAGAAGCTGGGATACGCCTGTTCGGCCACCGACCCAGTTGCCTGTGGCTAAGGGATGGATCATTCTCTCAGTCAGGACATCGGCCCTTACAGTGGTTACAACATTCAACTCCCTGTTCCTCATGCTCGCTCTCTCAAGCTGATATTTTATATCTCTTGTAAGTCTGTTGAAGGCCACTCTGAACAAATCCTCCATAAGGTCGCCGGAAAGCTTGAGCCTCTTATTCGAGTAATGATCCTTATCATCCTCTCCTCTATGGCCCAAGGCGAGTTCGAAGCATGCCTCGGCCATCCTTCCAAGGAACAGCGCTTTAGCATACCTGTCCGTCTCCTCTACGCCGATATGCGGGAGAAGGTAGCGATCAAGTATGTAGGCAGCTCTCTTCTTCTGGTACTCCTTTGCTTGGCCTGCTGCCACTCGTGTACCTATCTTCTCAAGGGCCTCTTCTGTTGTTGCAACCTCCGACTCCTCGAGGTTCTCAAGCATGAACTTAATTATTTCGGGGTTATCAGAAACAGCCTTGACTAGATCCATATCAGTTTCCAATCCGAGAGCCCTCAGCAGAGTCACGAAGTTTAATCTTCCAGATACAGATGGGAAAGAGACCTCCAGTATTGAGCGACGCCCCCGCTCTACAATCACTAGCGAACGATAACCCTGCCTCTGGGAAAAGACCTTGGCAACCTCAATAAACTCATCGTATCTTTGGTTATACTCGACAAGAATCTTGTTCGGGGCCAGATCTTCAAGCGTCATTATCACGCGTTCTGAGCCGTTTACAACAAAATAGCCGCCAGGGTCCAATGGGTCTTCGCCGTAGGTGACCATTTCGTCTGAGGACATGCCGTATAAGTTGCAGGTCTTCGACATCAGCATTATCGGCAGAGTTCCGATCTCGGCTTCCACGGGCTCCTTCTCATTTTCACCCTCAACTATTATCATCTCAAGCCTTATGGGAGATGCATAAGTGAGGTTTCGCAGGCGCGCATCATTTGGATATAGTCTCTCTACTGATCCGTCTGCCTCACGCACAACCGGCTTCTCAACGTGGATTTTGCCAAGCTTCACATAAGTGTTCTCAATGTTTGTCTCGATTGTGCCAACTTCATCTATGACCTTCTGAAGGCCTCTATCTATAAATTCGTTGAACGAGTTGATATGATGGTGAACCAGCTTATCTTTGGTAAAGTATGCGCTATAAAGAATATTCCTATCCAGCAAAAGATCACCTTTAATCTATTACCAGTCTATAAAAGACTGATTGGGTTGCAGTCGGACTTCTCCTGATTATCTTGATTATATCCCCTACCTTAGCGTTGATCTCCTTGGCAGCAGGATCGTCAACATGGATCTTAGGCAACTGAGGCGCCTCTATGCCATATAGCCCGAGGATCTTCTCACTTTCCTCAATTGTGAGCAGAATATGCGCCGGGACAAGCTCGTGATCCTTTACGGCAAATTTGATTGTCAATTTAAGCCACCTCTTAAGAGAAATAACAGCAAGGCTCAAGGGAGCCGCGAGCGGGCTTGAAGGGATTTGAACCCTCGGCCACCTGGTATCTTCATACGAAAATTTAAAAGCCAGACGCTCTGCCTAACTGAGCTACAAGCCCCCATGATGCAGGCACATGCCTTAAGCCTTTTTAACTGCACTATGTGAGAAATGAAATCCTCCGGCATAAAACTTTTTCCCTTGAAGGGAGTCAGATACTCCCGACCAGCCTGGCGATCTCAGTCCCCACCTCCGATGTTGTCGAGCCTCCTCCAAGATCGTAGGTTCTAATTCTTCCTTCAAATAAATTCCTTTCGATTGCCTTCACTATATCTTCGGCAGCCTCTTGCTCGCCCAGGTGATCAAGAAGCAGTGCCCCTGCCCAGATGGTTGCTATCGGATTGACCTTATTCATGCCTTTATACTTTGGTGCGCTCCCATGAATGGGCTCAAACATGCTTGTCCCCTCTGGGTTCAGATTTGCGCCGGGCGCGAGCCCAAGACCGCCTTGGATCATGGCACCGAGGTCTGTTATGATATCGCCAAACATGTTCGGCGCTACTACGACGTCGAACCATTCGGGATTTTTGACGAACCACATAGTTATGGCATCAACAAAGTTGAAGTCTGTCTTGACTGACGGGTAAGTATGCGCGACCTCTGTAAAGATCTCCCTCCAGAAGCCGTAGATATCGCTGAGGACATTTGCCTTATCGACGCTTGAAACCTGTTTTCTCCGCTTCATAGCCAGATCAAATGCGTATTTTATTACCCGGTGGCATCCTTCTTTGCTCACTTCGCCAATCTGATAGCCTATCTCCTCGCTATCAGAATCTACATCCAAGCCGAACTTTATGTTATAGAGCGCACGAATGACCTCAAAATCTGCGTGGCTATGTCCAGCTTTTGCGCGGCTGCCTATGCCGATGTAGAAGTCCTCTGTATTTTCTCTCACTACAACAAAATCAATATCTTTCGGTCCCTTATCCTTCAGTGGAGTCCAGACGCCTTCCAGAAGCTTCACAGGACGGAGGTTCACATACTGATCGAAGTAGAACCTCATCGCTAAAAGTACGCCCTTTTCAAGTATGCCCGGCTTAACCCTTGGATCGCCTATTGCTCCAAGGTAAATGGCCTTATATTTGCCAAGCTCTTTGAGAGTCTCTTCGCTCACAAGCTCCCCTGTTTTAAGATAATGCTCTGCTCCCAGGGGAAATTCTATCCAGTCAATTGAGAAGCCATGCTTGTCTGAAGCAGCTTCGAGGACCCGTCTACCCTCAGCTATTATTTCAGGTCCTATGCCATCGCCTGGAACAACTGGCACTTTATAGTTCATCCCAACACCCTTACGACCAGTCTCTTCGTATACTCTATGAGTCCGCCCACCTCTACGATCTCCATCAGGAACTGAGGAAGGGGCGATGTCTTATAAGATTCGCCACTGGAGAGGTTGTATATTACACCGTTGGCCATGTCTATCTCCAAGGGGTCGCCGTCTTTTATCCTATCTACATCAGAGCAGATGAACAGGGGTAGGCCAATGTTTATCGCGTTTCTGAAGAATATCCTGGCAAATGATTTTGCCACGATGGCCGATATGCCTGCACCTTTTAGTGCCAGAGGTGCATGCTCTCTTGATGAGCCGCACCCGAAGTTATCGCCTGCAACGACAAAATCGCCCTCACGTACTTGAACGGTCATCTCAGGTCGCAGTCCCTCGAAGAGGTGCTGCGCAAGCTCTGTTGGGTCGTTGATAACAAGATAACGGCCAGGTATGATTGCATCTGTGTCTATATCATCCCCGAATTTCCAAGCTCTCCCAGTCAAAATGTTCATCTCCAACAGGTGAATTCTCACCCAATGAGATGGAAGTATATTAAATTAATCCAAACATAGAGACTTACTTAGTTGAATTAATGCAAACATAGCGACTTACTTGGAAACTATATCAATATGCACGTCAACTACCGCTCACTTTTTAGCATTGAAAAGCTTATGGAAATGGGAATATTAGGTGGTTCGATTTGAAGGCGGTCATGATCTCAGGGCGCACTCTGGCGCAAGGTGCGAGCTGTGAATGCAAGAAGTCTGATGAATTCTTCAAAGCGGTCTCGACTTGCTTGCTGTCCGAGAAGGATTACAGCTCTCTGGGGCTAACAGACGGAGAAAATGTTCTAATTAAAAACAGGTCCGGTCAGGTTGTTCTCTCAGGCCGTGTGGATCCCGGTCTGCCGTCAGGAATTATATTCATACCCATGGGCCCTTGGGCAAATGTCGTCGTGGGGCCTGATACGGGGGGCTGCGGCACGCCGCATTATAAAGGCGTTGAGGTTGATGTAGAGGCTACTGATAAGCCGGTCCTCACAGAGCGTGAGCTGTTTAAAAATATCCGGAGGTCGAACTCATGATTGCCGAGGATGTGGTCTGCTCTTTCTGCGGCTGCCTATGTGATGATCTGTTGGTGGATATTGAGGATGGCAAAGTAAAGCGCGTGAGGCATGCCTGTCGTCTCGGAGCCAGCAAAATTATGGGGCACGACAGGATCGAGACGCCAATGATACGAAAGGATGGTGAGCTCACGGAGGTAAGCTACCAGGAGGCATATGACCGCGCTGCAGACATTCTGATATGTGCAAAACATCCTCTTCTCTATGGCTGGGCATCGACAGTCTGTGAGGCCCAGAAGAAGGGCGTCTTGCTCGCTGAAGAAGTGGGCGGCGTCTTGGATTCGACTGCCACAGTCTGCCATGGTCCTTCGGTTATGGGCATTGAGGAGAAGGGAATGGCGGGTGCAACTCTTGGCCAGGTCAAAAATCGTGCAGATCTGATAGTTTTCTGGGGCTGCAACCCCGCCGAGGCTCATCCCAGGCACAGCTTGCGATATTCGTCCAATGTCTCCGGCATGTTTACGCCTGCTGGGAGGAAGGGTCGAAAGGTAGTGGTAGTAGATGTCCGAGAAACGAGAACTGCTAAGAATGCCGACAAATTTATTCTCATAAAGCCGGGAACCGATTATGAGGTCATATCCGCCTTGAGAATGATCCTTGCTGGAAAGGGAGATGCAGTGCCTGATGACGTGGAAGGCGTGCCCAAGACTGAGCTTGCATCGCTTATTGATCTGCTTAAATCGGCAAAATTTGGGGCGTTCTTCTTCGGCCTCGGGATGACTCATTCGCGAGGGCGGTACAAGAACATAGATAATGCTCTCTCTTTTGTCGCTGAGCTTAACGCCCACACGAAGTTTGTGGTGATGCCGATGCGTGGCCATTACAACGTGACAGGGATGGGCCAGGTCATGGCATGGTCATCGGGCTTCCCCATGTCAATCGACTACTCGCGCGGCATGCCCTATTTCAATCCGGGAGAGACAGCCGCATGTGATGTTTTGGCAAGACAAGATGCAGATGCAGCCCTGATCATAGCTGCGGATCCCGCATCCAACTTTCCTAGATCGATTGTTGATTACCTGGCAAAGATACCTGTAATCCAGATCGATCCATATGAAAATCCCACAACAATGTTCGCAGAGGTCGTCATACCCAGCGCAGTCGCAGGTATTGAGGCCGAGGGGACCGCATATCGTATGGATGGCGTTTCGCTGAGAATGAGGAAGCTTGTGGATTCAAGCTATCCGAGCGATGAGTTGATTTTAAACAATATCTTAGAGAGCGTGAAGAGAAGGCGCGGAACTGTCGCTAGCAAGGAGGCTTGAAGATGATAATCAGGGGCGGGTTGGTCTATGATCCTGAAAACGGCGTTTTCGGCGATGAGATGGACATCTGCATAGAGACCGGCAGGATCGTTGAGGACACAAAAGGGGAAGAGATAGATGCCCGAGGCCTACTGGTCATGCCAGGCGGAGTAGACGCTCATTCTCATATTGCAGGCGCTAAGGTGAACACAGGCAGGATAATGAGCCCTGGCGATTCAAGGCTTGGTATTGAGCCCAAAACAGCTGTATGTAGGCCATCTACTGGATACACTGTTCCTAACTGTTACGCCATAGGCTATCGCTATGCTGGACTGGGTTACACGACAGCCTTTGAGGCTGCTACGCCGATACTCGAGGCGCGCCATACTCATGAGGAGCTCGAAGAGATTCCGATAATTGATAAGGGCGCATTAACTTTGTTTGGCAGTAACTGGGAGGTCATGGAGTGCGTCCGTGATAAGGATATTCCAAAGCTGGCAGCCTATGTGGCCTGGGGGCTGAGGGCATCCAGAGGTTATGGGGTTAAGCTGGTTAATCCAGGAGGGGGCGAAGCATGGGGCTTTGGGGCCAATGTGAAAGGGCTACATGATCCTGTGCCCAACTTCGATGTTACACCAGCTGAGATCATCCATGGACTTGCAGAGGCTAATGAGATGCTTCGCCTGCCGCACTCAATCCATCTTCACTTCAACAATACAGGAAAGCCTGGGAACTATACCACCGCTTTAGAGACTTTGGAGCTTCTTAAGGACGTGAAGCCGAGCAGAATGAGACAGGTGGTCCATATAGCGCACATGCAGTTCTCATCCTACGGAGGAACGAGCTGGAGGGACTTCGAATCCAAGGCTCCCGTGATTGCCGACTACTTCAATAAAAATAATCATGCTACTATGGACTTGGGCCAGGTGCTCTTCGGATCTGCCACTACAATGACTGCAGATGCTCCACTGGAGTATGGCAATGCGAGGCTGGCTCATGCGAAGTGGTCTAACCACGATATTGAGCTCGAGGAATCAAGCGGTGTAGTGCCTTGGGTTTACTTCAGAAAGAACATCGTCAACGATGTACAGTGGGCGGCTGGCCTTGAGCTCGCTCTTCTCACAAAGGACCCCTGGAAAGTGATCATGACGACAGATCACCCCAACGGGAGCCCCTTCGTCAACTACCCAGAGGTCATCGCTCTGCTCATGAGCAAATCCAAGAGAGCAGAGGAGCTTGCCACACAGCATGAGATGGCAGCCAAAAAATCCACGATAGCCAGCATTGAGCGTGAGCTGGATTGGAATGATATAGCCATCATGACGCGGGCCGCACCTGCGCGTATCTTGGGGTTGGGTGATAAAGGGCACCTAGGAATTGGAGCCGACGCAGACATCTCGATCTACGACATAAAGCCGGAAGAGGTCGATACGAGCAAGGATCACCAGCTTGTGAAGAAGGCTCTGGCAAAGGCAAAGTACACCATAAAAGGCGGAGTTGTTGTTTCGAAGGGTGGCGAAATATTGGCAACGCCAGAGGGTAGAACATATTGGGTGGATGCATCAGTGCCGAAAGTGGACATGGATAGGGTTATGGCAGATCTCAAGGAGAAGTTCGAGAGGTATTACAGCGTAAAGCTGTCGAATTATATGGTCCAGGATGCCTATGTTCCTAATCCAATAGTGATAAAGGCGGGCATGCAGGAGACAGGCATAGGGGCTGTGAGGGAGGTTGCCTAGATGAGGACTATTATTATCAGCCCCCTAAAGGTTTTCGATATCTCGGTCGAGGCCGAGAATATATCGCCTGATAAGCTCGCGAGCATAACCCTGGGCCAGATAAGAGACCTCGATGTCTGGCAGGGCAATCGCAAACATAAGCTCTCGGACCTTTTTAAGGCGGGTGGAGACGAAGATGCAACATTGCCCGAGGATACTCTGATCCGTTTGGAGGGCGATTTCTCCAAGGTAAAGCGGATAGGCGAGGGCATGTCCGCCGGCACAATAGATGTAGCAGACAGCGTAGGCATGCATGCCGGCAACAATATGAAGGGCGGTCTGCTGCAAATAGGTGGGAACGCAGATGATTGGCTCGGGCGAGAGATGCGCGGCGGAAAGATTGCAGTGTTAGGGAATGCGGGAAACTATGCGGGCTCTGGCTATAGGGGCGAGAAGTGTGGCATGCGTGGTGGAGAAATCCAAATAGGTGGAAATGCTGGCGCATACCTGGGCGAACATATGTGTGGTGGCAGCATTCATGTGGATGGAAACGTCGATGATTTTCCCGGTGCTGCGAATCAGGGTGGCACAATATTTATCGGTGGGAGCACCTACCTTCCGGGTGCAGAGATGACGAAGGGAACGATAACTGTGCGGGGTAAAACAAAGGTGCTTCCAAGCTTCCAGAAGGCTGATGTCGTCAAGCTTGATGGGGTGGATCATCAGAAATATATCGGCGATCTGGTTGAGAATGGTAAAGGGGAATTATTTGTTTCCTTGGGGTAACAATGGTCATCTTAATTAGGATGTAGATATGACAGATCAACATAATTATTTTGAGGTGCTTTGATTGATCGATCGCAGCAAGATTAAGGAGGTCCTTGAGGAATACGACCTCAGTGAACTGCGAATCGGGATGATTGCGTCCCACTCGGCGCTTGATACTGCCGATGGTGCAGTTGAGGAAGGTTTCAAAACATTTGCAATCTGCCAGGAGGGGCGAGAGAAGCCCTATGCGAAGTACTTCAGGGCAGATCGCATAAATGGAAAAGTTGCCACAGGCATGATAGATGAAGTCCTGACGCTTAGAAAATTCGCGGATATAATGGACTCTGAGAACCAGGGACTCCTCAGATCAAAGAACATGCTTTTCGTTCCGAATAGATCTTTCACATCATACTGCGGCATAGATGCTGTGGAGGATCAGTTTATGGTTCCCCTTCTAGGATCGAGAAACTTGCTTCGATCTGAGGAAAGAGGGGATAAAAGGGATTATTACTGGCTCCTTGAGAAGGCGGGCCTTCCTTATCCTGAGCAGATTGAGCCAGATGAGATTGATCAGCTCGTCATGGTCAAGCTTCCTCATGCGGTCAAGACGCTTGAAAGAGGATTTTTCACAGCGGCATCATATGAGGAGTACTGTCTGAAATCCGACCTTTTGCTGAGACAAGGGGTCATAGACCAAGACGGCCTTGAGCTTGCGAGAATTGAGCGCTACATAATCGGACCTGTCTTCAACCTCGACTTCTTCTACTCCCCAATAACCGAGAGGATAGAGCTTCTTGGAATCGATTGGCGCTTTGAGACGAGCCTTGACGGGCATGTCCGCCTTCCTGCGCCTCAGCAGCTTACGCTGAATGAGAAGCAGATCAATCCGGAGTATACAGTCTGCGGCCATAACTCTGCAACTCTTCGCGAGTCATTGCTTGAGAAGGCATTTGAGCTCGCAGAGAAGTACGTAGCCACGACGCAGGAGTATTATACGCCTGGAATTATCGGGCCCTTCTGCCTACAGACCTGTGTAGATAAGGACCTAAACTTCTACATCTACGACGTAGCTCCTAGAATCGGCGGCGGAACGAATGTGCATATGGCTGTCGGTCATCCATATGGAAATTCCCTCTGGAGGACGAATATGTCCACAGGCCGCAGAGTCGCCCGCGAGGTCAGGATAGCTCTTGAAAACGATGCTCTGGACAAGATAGTAACCTGAGTAACCCGAAGATGGATACATCAGAAGCACCTAATGCGGATACATCGAATGCACCTAATGCACCCAATGCACCTAAGAAGCTGAAGAGAGCCCTGAAGAAGCTGGCGTCCGTTGGCGAAGAGCCCCTTTTTATCTTCCCTGCTATCCTTGAGAGGTATGCCACTGACCGGATGCTGGCAATGGTCAGGATGGGAATGATGGACAGGATCTTCGGCTATCTTGTTGTCACAAGGAAGAATGTGCATTTCATCAGGCCCGCAATGTTCTGGGATCAGGTCAGGACTGTGCCCTTGGAGAATGTCGATGATGTCGAGTACCTTAAGGAGTTCCACTCGAACACACTCGAGCTGAAGGCCATGAATGGGACTGAGAAGATAATCTTCTACGAGGAAACTGACGGCATCAAGTTTTACCAATATGTCAAGCAATGGCTGAAGGAAAAGAAATCACAGTCGTAGCCCACTGCATCCTGAACCCCTGCACAAGGGTGAAGGGCATCGGGCCTCTATGTTTTATGCCCTCTGGGCCATTGATACAGCTTCCCTGCCCGGAGGCGATCTACCTTGGGCTGGATAGGTGGGCGGTCACAAGGAATCAGCTTGATGTTCCTGAGTTCAGACGCTTCTGCGGGCGGTTACTAGAGCCTTACGCAGACCTTATGGAGATGTTTGCATCAAAGGGCTATAGTCTAAGAATAGTCGGCGTAAGCGGAAGCCCGAGCTGCGGAAATAATACTACTACTATCGGCTACTCTGGAGGAAGGGTACGAGCGGCAGAGCATGAGCACGTTTCCGGAACAGGCGTATTCATGGAGGTTTTCACTGCGGAGCTGAGGCGACGGGGCGTATCCTTCGAGCTGGAGGAGACGACGAAATCCGAGGCGGCTGGTGAGTTACTGTAGCATGCGTATCTGCCGTTGAAAGCAGTTAATGGTTAGCGGCGAACAAATTCAGTAAGCGGATACGGAACGAATACAGTTAAATAGTACAAGCACAAGAAAAAGCCTGCCTCATTGCGGGGGTTGCCAAGCCAGGTCAAAGGCGCTGGATTCAGGGTCCAGTTGTGTAGACATTCGTGGGTTCGAATCCCATCCCCCGCATAAACCAAGTCACTGCACGCCGATTTTTATTGATAACTTCCTAAAGTGGTTACTAGTAAATAGGGCCCAATTTTTATTCTCACACTTGGGGTTAAGGCTATAAGAACCTTTATGATCCTGGTATCTCCAAGGCGGCTAATTAAGAAGAATGGTAAACATGCCTGTGAAACCATCTTATAACTCTAAATCCCTTAGGCGGGCATATAACCGCCATGTCAAAATAACGGCTACACCTAGAGATTTCTATAATGAAGTTGCTAGGGCCTACAACACCCCACGCCCTTCAATTCAGCAGTTACTCAGCTATGGGCGGCATCATTTTACAAACTATGAAAAGCTTTGTCGGCAATTACATGATGATAACACGGCAGTCTCACAACTTAGAGAGAAGGCGAATGATATCTTGCTAGATGCTCCGTGGTGGCCAAGGCGGTAAAGGATGTAATGCCTTGGCGAGGAAGAGAAAGGCTGAAAGATTTGGTATTGTAAGTCCCAGGCTTTACAAGGCTTTGGCAGATCATGATCCTTCGATAGATCATCATAATTGTGATTAGCATAAGTATACTCAAAAGTTATCTTGTTACGTATCATATGCCATGAGATAATATCCGAAGGAGGCCGCTGTGCTGCTCTATGCCTCTGGCACAGATCCCTATCTTGAGGTCCTTGTAAATAATGCCGATAGAGTGTTTTATTTCAATGAAAGGCAGAGGGCTGAGGCTAGGATAGTTGTGATGGCAATTCAGGACTCATATGAGCCCATGCTACGCTAGACCAGCGGAGTTTTTCAAATTCTTGTGGCATAGGCTCGAGGGCGGTGATAGCAGTTCGATTATGCCTGCTATAAACCAGCCCCCAAATGGCGTTCTTGTATGCAGCTTTGCCAAGCCTCAGTCGAGCCTATGAAGTAGTTGTTTCTGGAGTCACTCTGACATTATCGAGCGCTGGTCCATAAGGCCCAGGCGTCAAGCTCTCAAATTTCAGTGGCGTGGCGCTAGCAGTTGCAGTGAACTCTAATGACTTTGTCTCCCATCCCATATTCTCTCTCGTCTTGCCTGCGGTGTTGAATGTAAAATCCTGATATGTATCGCCAATCCATACACGCAGCGTTTTTTCAGTTGGTTTGCCATCGGGGTTGCCTGCCATATCAAAGAGAAGCTGATATGTCGTCTCTGGAGCTGTATCTAAAGTCGTGCTGATCGAACCACTATTCAAGTAGTTTAGATCAATAGATGCACCTCCTTCAGATGATTGCCAGAATTTACCTATGTAATCTAAACCATTCCCACCAACAGCCCATCCATTTATGCTAGTATCACCGGCTTGCAGGGATGATACGCCCGATGATCCAGGCGCAGCAGCAGCCCTCTCAAAACCGCCATTGATAACTAATGGATTTGGGAGCCTTAAAGTTCCGATTGTTGCGTTTTCCTTAGTATAGACATACCTCGCTAGGAGAACGTCTGTGCCAGCTCCATCTCCTAAAGTGACATTGATAATGAACTGAGGATCAGCATCATCTTCTGGTACTTGGTACTTAGCGATGTCATTATGCTCATATGGTCCAGAGTCACCTATTCCTGCCCTTGCATTTGCATTATGAACTACATACTTATCATCGCTAGCATCCGTATTCACCCAAGCACGTCTATAACCTGATCCAGAGTTAATCAAATTTGCCTCTGTTTTAAAAGAGAATTCTTGACCACATTGAACGACCCTAGGAGGGTTCTCCCACGTAAAGTGGAGATCATATCCAGCAAACTGCCCGCTGGGAATTAGAAAATCAACTGCATTGCTCCCTAAATTAATCTCTACATCGGATTTCTTACTATTGATTATGCTCGGATCTACATTCGTGAGAGTATAACTGCATGAACCCCCAGCGTGGACTGCCATCGCGATAAATTGCAGGATCAATACCAATAGGATTACCTTGCTATAGTTTAGCTTATTCAGTTTCACAACCACCACCAGCACGAATTACCATTTTTATCTTTAAAAGTTACAGGATAAAGGCTTGTGTAATTAATTCTTTCGGTATTGTGCCAAAATTTGAAATAAATCCGCCTGAATCAGCCCTCATGCTCAAGATCCTTAGCATTGGGGTGTGTTCTGAAGTACATGCCGTGATCTCATCCCCAGCATCAAATCTTTTTTGGCGTCATATTCAAATTGAAGTTGAGGATTCCTATAAACCTACCCCCTGCTTTAGCATCGAAAGTGTTAAATACAGCAAATAGTATTTATTGTTATGGATTCTTTTACTACTTGGGTATTGAAAGGTCTAATATGCCAAGCAATGCTCGACTGGATTCTAAATTTAGCTCAAGTATCTGGATCGATCAATTGGGTTCCCTTTCGTCCTCTTCTGGAAGGGATGTATACTAATAAGACCAGAAGGGCGGAAGGCCCAAATGTGATGTTATTCTAATGTTCAGGATCCTGATTCTCCAGCAGTGGTATGGCCTGAGCGATCTGGCTGTTGAACGGCAAATGGCTGATCGCATATCATTTATGGCATTTCTTGGTTTTCCTGCTCAGTTCCCTGATTCCAGAACTATATGGTCATTCAAAGAACGAATGGCGGAGACAGGAACAGATATGCGCTTGTTTGGGCTGAACTTCAAAGACAGTTGGATGCAAAAGGATTGAAGATCAGACGCGGAATTGTTCAGGATGCTACCTTTATAGAAGCAGATCCAGGATCATCGGAGTCAAAGAAACCACGTGGCGATGAGGCTAAGACACGTCGCAGCAAGGATGGCACATGGGCTAAGAAAGGCAATGAAACTCACTTCGGATATAAGTTACATCAAATAACTGATATCGATTACAGCCTAATACGTGATATAGAGACCTCGACTGCATCACTGCATGACAGTCAGGTTGATCTCTCTATCCCTGGCGTGCCAGTTTTCAGAGATAGAGGATATTTCGGTGTGAAGGCCAAAGGTATTGATTTTACAATGAAGCGCAGGACTACTGATAAACCTCTTTCTGATCTTGATAAAGAACGCAATCAGTTGATCAGTATCCTCAGATCGCCTGGCGAAAGGCCCCATGCTGTAATCAAGAGGGTTTTCGAGGCTGGAAGAGTGCTTGTTACATCAGTCAGAAGAGTGCATGTGAAAATGATAGTTACCGCTTTCGCTTTTAACTTGTATCAGCTTTGTACTCTTAAAAAGGCAAATGTCATTTAGGGATAGCGGATGCTATCGAGAATTAACTGAAAAAAAACAGGTTAGACCAAGAATAGCGAACATCGTAAGGCAAATCTAGAGTCGATTTAAAAAAACCGCCCTTAGGATACAAGTAAATAGGAATCCTCAAGTTATCAGCAATAATGCTTCAGGGGGTTAGCATGAATCCAGAGGCCGTCTTGGCAGTTCTTCCTGATAACAAAGACGAAGCCATATCCATGAAGGAGATTGCCCTCGCATTGGGCCTGGATATCTCTTCATACACTGCCATGGCCAGGACAAAACGCCAGCTTTCCAGAGCCCTCAGGTCATTAATAAAATGGGGCTGGGTAGATTGCGATCGGAGGCAGGGCGAGAATGGGCATAAAGCTTGGCACAATGCATATTGGAAGACTGAGCGGATAAAGTCTGTATAGGTCCATCTATGGACATATATTTAACTTGTGTAATGATAACCACTTTTTTTATCTGCCAATAGTGCAGACGTTGTCGAATGGTATCTCTGCTTGAAAACATAGAATCTGGAGCGTGAAGACATTCGGGGTAGTGGGTCGAGAAGATATTTATAAAGTCCTCCCTAAAGGTATAGTAACGAAAAAGAAAAGAAAAAGTTACGCGTTATATGTACCTGTCATCCAAGAGCCGTGAGGAATAACAATGACAGCTCTGTCCTGACGCTCATAATTATTTTCACGACAAAAAGTTTTATAAGTTTTATTATCCACAATTAGAGGAAATAAAGGAGGAATCAACGTAAAAATTTTGACTTGTTTGATAATCGGCCTATTAATTCTGACATGTACATTTGGAGGGTTGGCCTCTGAAGAGAATTCTGGAATAACAGCTGATCAGGCTATGAAGAATCTGATGGAAGGTAACGCCAGGTTCGCCTCTGGAAATGCAACCCATCCGGACCAGTCCATAGCAGATCGGCGAGTTGAGTTGGTAACCTCTCAGCAACCATTCGCAGTAATAGTGACCTGCTCCGATTCCAGGGTTCCTCCAGAGATCGTATTCGATCAGGGGCTCGGAGATATCTTTGTGGTAAGGACCGCAGGAGAAGTAATGGATAACGCCACCCTAGGAACCATAGAATACGCAGTGGATCACCTGAACGTTCAATTAGTCTTGGTCCTGGGTCACGACGGCTGTGGAGCGGTGGAAGCGGCAATTGCAGGTGGTGAAAATCCTGGCCACATCGGAAGCCTTGTGGAGGCAATCAAGCCCGCAGTAGATGTGGCAAAGGGGATGAAGGGTGACCTTCTGAACAACTCTATCGATGTTAATACGCAGAACGTCGTAGCCAAGCTAAAATCTTCTGAACCGATTCTCTCATCGGCTTACAAACAGGGCAAGCTTAAGATTCTCGGTGCCCGCTACAGCCTTGGTAGCGGAGCGGTGACGCTACTGGAGTGACCTGAAAACTAACTGCAAAGTGTGAGGTAATATGTTAAAAGCGGGGGTCCCATCCCCCGCACCTAACGCTTTTACTGCTATCTGTTTTCACACTGACCTTAACATGTCTATTGCAGGATACCACTTGCCTTTAATACGCCTTCGATGTATATCGGACTGTACTTTTTCTTGGCATTGTGGACGGCATCCACCAGCCTATCTTCATGTACCGTATCTTTTAATACGTTTTTTATAATCGAAATAGTATAATCTTCATGTTTGAAGGGCTTACCTCTCTAATTCCTGCCAAAAAAGTATTTCGCCTTTTCAGCGAACCTCTACCCTACAGCATTGTAGGAACATACTTAGATAGAACCTTTTGGTACTCGCTCACTCCATCCTTATCTTTGCTATTCTTGACATTATCTATTGCCTGCTGGAACGACTGCACTATATAATCAGGAGTTTCATTGTTGAATGCATAGTAGTAATCTATCTGCCCCAGCACATAGGCCACCCTGAAATCGCTTGTATTTGCGCCCGACTCCTGGATCAGCCACATGCCAGCAGTATCGCCGTAAGCCCAGGCATCAATGCTCCCGTTCTGCAGCATCTCTATAGCTTGCGTCGATGTAGGCTCGAGCCTAAGGTCTTCCTTCTTCACGCCTTTATCCAGGAGCATCTGCACGGCGCTGTCATCCTTGAGGGCTCCTATCTTGTATTTTTTCAGCTCCTCTGCCGATGTAACGCTGATATTCTTATCCTTCTTTACTAGAAGCACATTTCTGATTGGCCCGATCGGCCCAGCCCATTTAAAGAGCAGCTCCCTTTGCGGCAGACGAGCAGTTGAGAATAGTACAGTATTCTTTTCATCCAGCGTCCTTTGGTAACCCTCAGTCCAGGGCAGAAGCTCAATGGCGCTTTCATTAAGGCTTGCGTTCATCTTCTGCCAGACCGTCTCTAGTAGATCTACAGAGATTCCTTGCAGCTTCCCATCCTTCTCGAAGTTGTATGGTGGAAACTGCTCTGTAATGTAGGTCATATCTCTCGGTGAAACTGTCTGATCTGCGGCAAAGCATGAAATAGTAGCCGTCGATACAATTACAAAAATTAGTGCCAGACTATAACCTAATGCGGTAATTCTTCTAATAGGCCTCCCTCCTATGCGAATATTATCGCTGTTAATCATTAAACATCAACCCATGGTTTATAAAGGTTTCTTAGTGAGAGCGCTTGGAGCGCTGGGCGTGATCTTGCTGGACTGCGGTGAAATAAAATCATGCTATTCATTTATTAGCAGCGTTCTCTGTTTTATGTGAGGATAGCGATCGAACAAAGGAGCCAGCCTTACTGCATAAGTCCAAATCGTTTAGGTATTTAGTGATACATATCATATATCTTACAGAAAATTTATAAATAGTTTAGAGTACGATATAGAATTGGACTGAATATTTAGGAGTATCCATAAATGGCAAAGTTCCTTAACTGGGCTATAATTTTCTTAATAATCGCCCTTATATTGGGGATATTAGGAGTGAGTATCTTAGGAATACCCGCCATATGGCTGGTTATCCTCTTCATTGTTCTGGCCATAATAGCGATCATACTGGGACGCCATCGGCGCTGGCTTTAAGACTGATATCATAGCCAGCTTATGGCTTCTTGATTGATGGGAAGATATTTCGACGGTACTACAATAGACCAGAAGCTGCTAACATTACTTCTTTAGCTGAGGCTCTCTCAGAACATCAGCGCAGATCCTTTTTTTGCGTCTTTATGTCTTTGCGGTTTAGTATGACATCATTCATTAGCCGAACTCACAAAGATGCTATGGAAATAATGGACACAATTATATTTTAAAGCGAAGGGATAGAGATATATTACCTTTTAGAATAATAAGGGCTTCTATGAAGATCGCTATTACTATCCTGGTGTTTATTGCGATATGCATGTTGCCTGCTATGGGAGAAGTCACTGCAAACGATTGGGCTGCCAGGGGCGATCAGCTCTCCCTCAGTGGCAGCTACGATACGGCCGTTTCCGCTTACGATAGAGCCTTAGATCTGGACCAAAACAATTCCACTATATTGGTCAGCAAAGGGGTAGCACTCGCAAACCTCGGCAAATACAGCGATGCCCTTACTAGCTTTGATAAGGCCATTTCGCTAAATTCATCTAATGCTAATGCCTGGTACTATAAAGGCACCGCGCTTTCTGTAAATCTAGGAGAATACAACGAAGGCCTTACATGTCTCGATAAATCTCTAGAGCTCAACCCTAATAATTACGGCGCATTGATAATCAAAGGCATGACTCTATCCAATTTAGGCATGTCGGATGAAGCTCTTGCAAGCTTCGATAGGGCTATAACGATAAATCCACTGGATCCAAAGGGCTGGAATGACAAGGGAGTTGTTCTTAGAGATCAGAAAAAATATCAGGAAGCCCTGAATTGTTTTAATAAGGCGCTTATACTTGATTCCAATAATAAGGCAGCTCAGACGAATAAAGAGCTGACTCTTCAGGATATCTCCCAAGCAGAATCAGATGATTTCTATGAGCTTGATAATATTCTAGCAGCGTCCAGGGGAGAATATGTACCCAATATGCAGGAATCTAACGGCATGTATCAAGACACTGATAATCAATGAGGTGGGCTTGAGGGAGATTTTGGCAAATCCTTCTTTTTCTGCTGTGTTGCATAACTCACCGAAATCGATAAGCAACGGAGCATAGTAGCGTTGTAGGTAAAATGAGTGAAATCGATACCTATTGCCATCGTGATTCCTGAATTATGCGACACAGCAGCCGTTTCCAAAATCCGGATCGAAATTTTTGGATTTTATGCGCGGTGAAGAAGGTTATCTCAGCGAACAAATTGCAATATGGCTAAAAGCAAATTATCATCAAAGCGTTTCGGGCTCAATTTCAACCTTGAATGAAAATCTAATTTTTGCCCTATACTCCACAATCCTTCCGTCCTCCAGCTTTGCATCAAGCTCTGCTACCCTGGCAATCCTGATGTTCATAAGCTTCTTCGAGGCTGCAGCAACTGCATTTTGAGCAGCCTCCTCCCAGCTATTCTGGGATGATCCAACAAGCTCTATTATACTGTATACGCTTCCTGCCATTATACTCCGTAATACTTTAGTGTATCTTTATATTGATATATTTTATTAGGTATACCGAGATCAGAGCTTATTTTACTGCAGATTCCTAGTAATGCGATACAGATAACTTCTGATCTCAATTGATATTCGATGGAATCATGATACAGTATTTATGGATAAACCAAATGTTCAAAAGATCATAGATCCTAGTGTTGATAATAATAAGTGCCTACCGATAATCATACGTACTATTAAAATAGCGAATTTAAAACAAAGAATCCCTTCTGGAACTTGAGCTCAGAAGGGGACGCTTGCTCAATCTTTTTTCTCTTCAGCTTTCTCGCCTGTTTCTTCAACCTTCTCGCTTGTTCCTTCAGCCTTCTCACTTGTCGTTTCAGGCATCTCGTTTGTCTCTTCAGGCTTCTCGGCGGGTTCAGCCTTCTTCTCGACCTTCTTGGGCTTTATTACCCCCATAGACATCAGCGATGCCTTTGCCTGTATCCGTGCAAGCGGATAATCATCATTTGCAACTTTCTGTAGGGCATCTATCGCTCTCTGATCCTTTAGCTCTCCTAAAATCCACGCGGCACCAGCGCGCACGTCGGGATCTGGATCGCTCAAGGCTGCAAGCATTCTATCGAAAATCTGGCGGCCGAAGGATGATAGTGCAATCATCGCGTTGCTCTTGACAAGATAATCCTTGTCCTTTAGAGCCTCTACCAATGGCTCGGTTGACTCCTGAAGCGGCCTCTTCGATAGAAGCATGACAGCATTCGACCGAACGAGCATATGCTTATCCTTTAGGGCCTCTACAAGCTTTTCAGTAGGCCAGTTGGGATCTGGCAGGTTTGCAGGCATCGCCGTTTCCTCTTCAGCTCCGCATGTGGCGCACGATGCCTCTTCCATCATCGACCGTGTTACTACAGGCTTCTCCCCTTCTGCTTCCTTATCTTCTTCCTTCTGCTCTTCCAACTTCTTTTCTTCTTCCATGATTTTACTAGTAGATGCCTATTCTACTTCAGCTTTTCCAAGCCTGAAGGCATGTTTATTGATATCCAGATACTTTGCTGGCACTACATCGCAAAGCGCATCAATAAGCAGCTCTTCTGCCAGAGGGATGTACTTCGAGAGAGCGCCCAGCATGACGACATTCATCGCCTGCGGCGTTCCTGCAGTCGCCGCAAGAGATGTCGCATCCATTGACTTCATCTCTTTGCAGATGCCATGAAGCTGCTTCAGGATCTCATCCACTGGCGGGTAGCTTGCCTTGCCCGTGGTTACAGTTATTGGCAGCACTGGCCTAGTGTTCACAAGTGCGATGCCGTCGGGGGAGAGGTAATGAGCGAAACGCAGTGCCTCTGCAGGTTCGAGCGCGAGGAGTACATCAGCACTTCCTGAGGAGATCATTGGGCTGAATTTGCAGCCTATACGTGTGTGATTTATGACGCTGCCTCCACGCTGCGCCATGCCGTGAGTCTCTGCTCCGCGAACTGCCTTGCCGGCAATGACCGCTGCCCGCCCTAGGACATCTGAGATAAGTATGACTCCCTGGCCTCCCACACCTACTATCACTATGTCGCATTCTGATGTTCTCATCCCAACACCTCCTCTATGGCGGAGCTCGGGCATATCTGTGCGCAGACGCCACAGCCCGTGCATGGGGATGTAATCGTTGCCTTCTCCAACTCAGCATCGAACTCTATAGCCGGACAGCCGAATTCGACGCAGATTTTGCAGCCCGCGCAGTCCTGGCCCACAGCGAAAACTTTTCGTTTGGCCCCGGATCTTCGTGCATTTATAACGCATGCCTGCCTTGCAACAACGACTGAGAGCCCTGGATACTCCTTCGCCCTGCGGAATGCTTCTATTGCTTTTCCTGTATCGTATGGATCGATAACCTCCACGAGGCCGGCTCCCAGAGCCTTTGCTACCGCCTCAATCGATACCTGGTTTGTTCGCACTCCTTCAGCCGTAACTCCTGTGCCCGGATGAGGCTGATGGCCTGTCATGGCTGTGGTTGAGTTGTCCAGAACAGTTACGGTTATTTTTGCATTATTGTATGCGGCATTCAGCAGGCCGGTAAGCCCTCCATGCAAGAATGTAGAGTCTCCAATGCTACAGCAGATATCATTTGTAACGCCTCCGAACCTTATGCCGCTTGCCAAAGTAATGCTTGCTCCCATACAGAGGCAGGTATCCACAGTTCCCATGTTGACAGCCATTGTATAGCAGCCGATGTCGCTGGGATAAATCGCATTCTTGCCGAATGCCTTGCGCATTGCGTAGTAGGTCGCTCGATGGCTGCATCCGGGACACAGCGCAGGCGGCCTCGGTGGAATTATCTTCACTGCATCAATCCTCACGTCCGGCCGTGGAGCCTTACCTTCCATCCTTGCTATGGCATTTCTGACAGGTAGTAAATCAAGTTCGCCAACTCTCGGAATATGGCCATCCTTCCCCAAAATCTCAACATTGGGATTGACTTTCCTCGCGATCCTTTCCACCTGCTCTTCCAAAACAGGCTCAAGCTCCTCGACCACCATGACCTTGCTGACATTCTTCAGCAGCTTTTCAATCATAGCAGATGGCACAGGGAACGTTCCGATCTTCAGGAATGACATGTCCAGATCAAGGTCTTGTATCGCCTCCTCAGCATATAGCGCGGCTATGCCTGAGGCGATGATTCCATGATCACCCTTTAAGGCAAGCCTATTCCAGGGCGCATCATGAAGGGCCTTCTCAATCTCCGGCTGTTTCGTTAGTAGCTCAGTATGAAGAGGTCTGGCGTGGACCGGCAGTGCAACACGCCGTGATGGGTCCTTGATAAAATGTGCGTTGCTGCCAGGTTGATTACGCTCAACTTTACGCTCAGCGATCTCAACATCAGCCCTAGCATGAGAGACGCGCGTCGTTGGCCGGAGCATCACTGGGACATTGAACCTCTCCGATAGATCAAAACCGAAGACCGTCATATCCTTTGCCTCCTGAGGATCGCTCGGATCGAGGCACGGTATGGATGCGAAGCTCGCGTATCGCCTTGAGTCCTGCTCATTCTGGGATGAGTGGCAATACGGATCATCTGCAGATACTATAACTAACCCGGCCCCGACGCCGAGGTATGCCAATGTCATGAAGGGATCTGCTGCTACATTCAGGCCTACATGCTTCATAGTTGCCACAGACCTTGTGCCGCTCCATGAGGCTCCAATTGCCACCTCAAGGGCGACCTTCTCATTCACAGACCATTCCACATGCATCGGCAGATTGCCCTTGAGTCCGACAATGCTCTCAATGATCTCTGAGGAGGGGGTTCCAGGGTAGCCGGCCACAAGCCCTGCTCCCGCCTCGAGAATGCCCTTTGCAATAGCCGTGTTTCCCAGGAGATATTCTCTCACAGATAGCCATCCTAATATATTTTTATCTGATATTCTATTCTGCGAGGATATCGCCGCTTCTATCTGATAACCGTTTTGATGATTGGAACTGTTGCTGAGACGATAAACCCTTCATGATTCAAAATGCACTTAGGCGAGTATATGGATTCATTTCAAATTGAATAAATACACATGCTTTCTCTTATCATCATCCAGCATCTCGTTCAGAGCGCTTTCGATTTCGCCTTTTGATCTTCCGCCTGCTATGATCATGTTATCAAGTAAGGCAAACCAGCCTCTCTTCACGCCAGCGCTCTTAAGTTTTCTTTTCAAGGTCTGAGATTCAACCTTGCCCATAGTTTGTGAATAGTATATCTTCAGTTCGGGATCTTTACTTATCAGATCCTGAATTTCGGAAAAGTATGCATCTCTGCTGTCTTTGGTTTTTAAGTATATTTCCAGCTTTTCAAGATCGGTAGGTTCAGATTTTTCTGGCTCGAAAGGAAGCCGAGTTATTATCCCATACAGCCCTTTGGCCTGATTAAGATGGATGCGGAAATCTCTTCGCATATTGGGGCCAAAAATTACTCTATTGGAGAGAAGGGTTCCGTCATATGTAATTTTATCCTCATACGGCAGCATCGTCAGTTCAACTGATATGGGCAGATATTGCCCCAACATCTCCTGAAAAGAAGAACGCAGGCCCAATAAGCCGTAAGCCTTTGGGGGATCAGTTAGCTCTAGAAAAATTGTATAATTCTTCTTGTAGCTCATGATTATGAAGTTGCCTCTAACAAAATTCTTCCAGCTGCGAATAACGTCCAGGTCCTCGGATGGAAAACCCATTGGATTTTCTTCTGCAAAAGTATCTATCATCGCCGGATCGGAGTATAGCTTCTCTTTGAGTTCCAATACATCATTTATGGGCGCTCCGAAAATATCATCGGGCTTTTTCAGAGATTTTATAATCTTGAATTTTTTATTGATATATAATAAAAGACCGTGAAAGAGTCTGAAAAAGCGATCCACGTCTTTCTCCGGTAGATTCATGTTCATCTCCCTGATATAATGAACAATGTTGGTTTTACTATTTTAAGGGCAATGTAGGAGGTAAGAGCGTATGGCGAATATGCAATCCTTTAATATGGCCAATTTCCTAAAAACGTTCGCCGAAATGGAAATTTACAGCATTTGATGCCAGTTTACTATTTTCCGTGCTGGCTAGTTGATCAATAATCCATTCTAGGGCGTTCTTCAAGAGAGATTGCAACCCAAGAGCATACATTCCAGAACTGCTTTGACTTTGCATTTGGGTCAATCAAAATAAAGCCTACACTTTCTTCTGGCGCTAAAACTAATGGTTATACTAGCGCGCTCAGTCGCCGCGCGGGCTGCCCCTGGCCCCTCTATGGGGGAAGGTTTTGGAAGCGCAGACTATAAGGTTGAAGGGGATAAGATGAACGGTTCCAGCATAAAAAAAGGATATCCAGCTGTATTATAAGCAAACGATGAACTTTTAACTGCAAAATGCTATTACTCTCAGATAGAAGTTGAATCGCCTACTAAGAATGAAAGTGGCCATAAGCTATTGTAATCGAATGCTTTTCGGGGTAGGACACCTAGGGCAGCATCAGCCATCGGTGCCATAAGTAATTTATGGATTACTTCAGGGAATGAGAACCCTGCACTCTTGGTACCCTATAGAATGACTTAATACTGATAGATAGCTTATCCTGCATTCGGGAGGAATGATAAATGCCATCCAGCGGAGAAATTAAGAGCGAAAAATTGTCAGTCTTGAATATATTCAAAAATCGGTGGTTCAGGATTCCGGAGTATCAGCGCCCATATGTGCCCCAAGGCAAGATCCGCATCCAGGCGGCGCAAAATGGCACCGGCTTTAACCAAGGTCTCAATTATGCCCGCCTTAAGCGCATCGAGCAGCACCCGGCGCGATGTGGGTATAATCAAAGTTCACGCCTTGATCTTCCTATCCCCAATTATCTTCGCTGCAATATCGAGATCCTCAAGCCTTCCTTAGGTGCAAGAATATAAATCGGCTCTCATTACTAATAGCCCAGGAAGTGCGAATCCCTGCTCAGGTAATGCCTGATGGCATACCCCGAGCCACAATCAAAAAAGCGTTTTACACTAACCGGACGTTTCTATCTCCTTTCGACTTTTCATACAGCTTCTTGTCCATGGTCAGAAGAGGCACTTGCTCCCTCTCAGCAGCTGCTAAGAAAAGCGAATCATAGAAAGCGATCTTGTCCTCCACTGCAATATTATATGCCTCATTTGCCAGATCAAGTGCTTTGACGACCACACATGCTTCTGAGATGAAGCCCAGACAATTCCGAAGGGCTGTTTGCATCATCTCTTTATCTTCCTGAAAATGAATGACACGTTTCCAGGCCACGTTTCCTACTTCTGCCATGGATAAGTCCAAGGTTATCAAGCGCTTGTTTGTGATGGCATTTTCAGCCGCATTGTCCTCGTCATCGCTAAAAAGAAATATAGCTGCAATAACTGATGAATCCAAGATCACACTATCTGGCATCTCTATCCTCTCGAATCATTTCTGCTGCGCTCACTCCGATAGGTTTCATCCTCAGCCTTAACTTACGGGCCTCTGCTAAAAACCGCTGCTTCTTCTTCGCCTTTACCAAATCCTCAACCATCGCCCTGATCTCAGACTGCCAGTTGACATCAGCCATTTCGTCCATCATCCGTCGGGTAGAATCTTCAAGACGGATACTGTAAACAACAGTAGACATAATACTATTGTTTACAATTAAACTATTTATGTTTTGGCCGCGCTATACTTAAATTCGGGAGACCACCTGAGATCAAAAAGGAAAAATTGATCCGCTTGGGCGATGTACTAAATGAGAATGGCCTGGTCTGAGGATTCTATAGGATCATTTTACAATTATCTGCCAAAGGGCTGTGAGATCTGCAGGATTGGGGCGGGACTTGTGCTCTTCGTAACAGGAAAGTGCGGGCGGAGCTGCTTCTACTGCCCGCTGTCAGAGGAGCGAAAAGGGAGAGATGTCGTATTTGCAGACGAGCAGCTTGTGGAAGATATAGAGGATATTATCAAGGAGGCAAAGGCTATCGGCGCTCTGGGGACAGGAATCACGGGTGGCGAGCCTCTGCTCAAGCTAGACTTGGTCCTGGAGTACATAAGGGCCTTAAAACGCACATTTGGGCCTGAGCATCATATCCATCTCTACACCGGCCTAATGCCTGGAAGAGATGTCCTGATAAAGCTGAAGGAAGCGGGACTTGATGAGATAAGATTTCATCCGCCATATCCGGAATGGCAGAACCCGTTAGGCCTAAAGGTGGCGCTCGCAGAGGCGAAATCTCTGGGCCTTGAGGCTGGTGTAGAGATTCCAGCGATCGCGCCAGCACCTGAGATAATAAAGGCCGTAAGAGACGCGGATGCATTTATGAACATCAATGAGCTCGAATTTTCGGACACGAACGCTGAAGAGCTGAAATCACTTGGCTTTAGGCCTGAAGAACTTCACAGCGGGGCTATAGGCAGTGAGAGAATAGCTAGAGAGCACTTTATGCCCGATGGAGTGAAAATGCATTACTGCCCATCGAGGTTCAAGGATGCGGTACAACTTAGGGAAAGGTTCAAGAGGCGCTGTGAACGTGTTGCGCGTCCCTTTGATATTCCAACTGTTGATGGAACTCTTATCCATGGCACAATATGTGGAAATATAGAAAATGCTCTTGAGGTTCTATTGGCACTTGAAGTGCCAGAGGAAATGTATTCTCTAAAAGGAGACGAGATAGATATCTCAGCACCAATTCTGGAAGATATTTCGAAAAAGTTAAAAAGCATAGGCTGCATTGTTTCATTAATCGAGCGATATCCCTTAGAGGACGGGCTTGTTGTAGAGAGAATACCTTTATAATCCTTAGATTCATTGCTGAGAGGCGGTGATTTTGCCGGATGGAGAGTGCTGAAGATCGAATCCAGGAAAGGCTCAGGAATTACCTAAAACGGGATGGCATAGGCATTAGAAAGGCCGTTTTGAAGCTATTTTTGAGCGATGGGTCTTATACAACCGAGGATGTTTTTGCCTACCTGGAGAAGGAAGGCTTTGATGTGAGCTATCGCGGTGTATCTGCGATGGTGGGGCTTATGAATACCCGCCTGGGAATCCTGAGCATAGATGTCTCGGGAGACCATAATGTATATTCTCTAAAAAGCGATCATAAGGGTGCAGTGAGGTCTGTCCTGGAAAGCTATTAGCATTGTTGAATTTCTCAAAATTATCAATAGCACTATTGGTACTGGTCGCCGATATTAATACAAACATCAGTTCGGCGGCTCTCCTCGCTTCATTCTGTTCATGTACTTGTTCATCGCCAGATCTGCGATCATATTTATGCACTTAAGAGCGGCATGAATAACAGGCCCTGCAGTCATACGCTCGCTATAGAAGCTGTGCAGACTCTTGAGGTGTCTAAGATTGTACTCCAGACATAGGCCAATAAGCTCCCAGTGTTCCGGCAGCGCACGATCTCGTCCGAAGCCTCTTATTCCTCCGAGTTTCGTTTCCGACATAGGCGTGAAAAAGAGGGGCAGCATCAGACCGGTGTAATCCTTAAGCGATTCTACAAGCTCTATTGTCTTCACGACATCCTGAGCTTCCTCTCCCGGCAAACCTAAAACTAAACTTGCTATAGGCAGCCACGACTCCTCGCTAAATAGGCTGTAGCAGTCTCTTACGATCTCGGGCCACATAGCGGTCTCAGAGGGAAGGGCCTTGCGAGGCATATGCATCTCAAGTATTCTGCAGCTTCCTGTCTCAATTCCTATCCAGGCCGACATATATCTTTGATCCGCGCCTATGCCCACAATCTCAGAGACATCCCTAAGAAGATCCTGGCTCTGGTGAACTGTAGCCAGGCTGAGATGAGACACATCGATGGTACGCGGGCCGAGCCGCTTTACTGTGGTTACAAGCCTTTTTACCTTTTCCTTATCCGGGACCATGCCCTTCGAGCCGTAGGTAAAGACATCCTCGGAATGTAGAAGCACATCTCTCTGGCCGCTTTGTAGGTTTACCTTTACGTCTTCCAATATTCTCTCGAGCGGCCTATGTCTCAAGGTTCGCATAGTAGGAGAGCAGAAGGAGCAGCCACGCCAGCATCCCCTGCCGATTTCTACGATGCCTGCGATCGTTGCTCCGCGATTTACAGGAATCATCTCGCCTGGGACAACGCTTCCATGTATTACCCTCGGCACATCCTCCCCCTTTATTATGCGCCTGCATATATCAGGAAAATCTGCCTCCCCCTCACCTAGATAGATGTGATCTACGCCAACATTTTCCCCAATCAGCTCCCAGGCGCCGTTCCCTCCTACGACAATCTTTGGCCTATGTTCCTTTATGATGGGGTTGTTGATAAGCGAGAGAAATTTGGATCTATTATGGGGCTCTCCGCGCCCTATCATCTCCTCTATCTCTCGAACTGCGATCTTCCCCAAAGGATCATCATGCGTTATGCCAACGATCTCAGTATCAGGGCCGATGGATTTAGCAAGGTGCTGAGGATGTGCAACAATGACCTCCGATCTATCAAAGCCAGACTCAAGGAGCGCAGCCTCTACTTTGCGCATTCCGCAGGGAGCTAAGACCGCTCTGCCGTCAGCGCCAGCGTCCACAGGCGGACAAAAGAGCCACTCAAATATCCAATCGGGCATGACTTTCTTAGGCATTATGGCAGCAAAGCCCAGAAGCACCCCGCCATGATAGCTGCTCATCATAGTGGTATCGCTGGTCAGGACAATCTTTTTTCCCGGCATTTGGATGGAGCTTTTTCTTCTCTGGTGATAATGCTGTTGAGCCGGAGCCCCAATAGCTTTTTATCGTATCGGCCAAAAGAATTGCCTTTGTGCAAGAGAAGTCGCTCACCGAGATCAACGAGCGCATACGTAATGGCAGCGCCCGCATCGTCACAGCCGAGGAGATGCCCGACATTGTAGACGAAATTGGCACAGCCGGTGCAGTGCGCGAGGTAGATGTCGTAACAACAGGCACCTTTGGAGCAATGTGCTCCTCTGGCGTTTTTCTAAACTTAGGCCATAGCGATCCCCCTATAAAAATTTCAAGAGCCTGGCTTAACAAAGTTGAGGCATATGGTGGCGTGGCAGCAGTAGACCTATTTTTGGGGGCAACTCAACCATCTGAGGATCGCGACATAGAATATGGTGGAGCTCACGTCATAGAGGACCTTGTTGCAGGAAGGCAGATTGATGTCGAGGCTGAGGGTGTAGGGACCGATTGCTATCCACAGCTCGAGCTTGAGACGAGCCTGCGACTGGAGGACTTCAACCAGGCAATGATGGTCAACCCCAGAAATGCGTATCAAAGATATAATGCAGCCACCAACTCCTCTGATAGGACGATGCATACCTACATGGGCACCCTTCTCCCGCGCTACGGAAATATCCATTACAGCGGTGCAGGCATCCTTTCACCAATTTCCAATGACCCAAACTTCGATTACATTGGGGTAGGCACAAGGATATTTCTGGCAGGTGCACAAGGGTTTGTCATCGGCTCAGGTACACAGCACAATCCTCAGAACAACTTTTCGACTCTAATGGTTACCGGCGACCTGAAAAAAATGAACTCCAGGTATCTTCGCGGAGCGACATTTCATAGATACGGCCCAAGCCTTTACTTAGGGATAGGAATTCCGATACCAGTGCTGAACGAGAGGATTGCGAAGAATACAGCGGTTAGAGACCGCGATATACCTGTGCCGATAGTTGACTATGGAATACAGCGTCGCGACAGGCCCACAGTCACCATCGTAAATTACGAGATGCTCAAATCAGGCTCAGTAAAGCTGAACGGCAAAGAGGTACCGACATCATCGCTTTCAAGCTATTACATGGCCAGGGAGATCGCAGAGCTGCTGAAGAAGTCAATAGAGATGGGCGAATTTATCCCTACTCAGGCAGTCGAGCCTCTGCAGCGTGTGGGCTCGAGCAAGCCGATGAAGCAGACAAAGGAGTTCCCGAACGTGGAGGATGTCATGAGTCGCGATGTAGTTACAGTTCGCGAGGACATTCATATAAACGAGGCTGCCAAGCTGATTGTGGGAGGAAGCTTCGATCATCTGCCGGTAGTCTCCGAAAGGGGAACTCTGGCAGGAATAATAACTGCCTGGGATATATCCAAAGCCGTCGCCAACGGAGCGGTCTCGCAAATATCTGAGATAATGACGCGCAGGGTTTATTCCGCGAGACCGGATGAGCCGATAGAGCTTGCAGCCAGGACCCTTGATACTCACAGGATCTCTGCACTGCCTGTCGTGGATCGTGAGAATCGCGTTATAGGAATGGTCACAAGCGATCACATATCGAGGCTCTTAGCGAGGAGGCGATAGGGTTGAAGCTGATGTTGCATGTGGCTCCAGGCATCGTACGCCAGCCTCTCATAGCCTCTGTAATTCTGGAGACCTCTACATTGGTCAATATAGAGAGGGCAAGCATAGATGCCGTCACCGGTGAGATTGTCCTTGAAGTACCAAAAGATAAGTGCAAGGAGGTCAAAGAGGCATTTGAGCGCAGGGGCGTCAAGGTTGTCACCCTTGAGATACCTGTCATAAAGGACGAGGATGAGTGCATACACTGTGGAGCCTGCGTTTCTGTATGCCCGACAGGAACATTTAAGTTCGATGATTGGCGGGTTGTTGCCGATCCAGGCAGGTGCATACAGTGTGGGGCTTGTATCACAGGCTGCCCACAGCGTGCCCTGAAGTTGGTATTGAAGTAGTCTAATGTTAGATCCGAAGGGATCTAAGTAATCATTTTTATTTATACCACTGCACTCAGACTTGGGCTATGAGGTGCCACATAAGCATTTTTCACAAAGTATATCTTAGTTATTACTTTCGAATTATAACTCCAAGTTACCGGTCTAAAAGCAACCGCAATTTGCTACAAAGGCTTTGGTTTGGATATGAATAATATCACTATTAATTTTAGTATGATATGATATTTAATCCTAATAAATCGGAGATTTTATATGCATGGACAGTTATTACTGATGGAATAAGTAGTATACCTATACTAAGGCAGCAATAGAGGGGAAGAAACGATGGCCGATAATAAGGTTGACTTTATGGGAGAAATTCATAGCTACTTGTTATTCAGTAAGACTTCATCCAGATTTTCGTTCAATTATCCATATACGTCTTTACGCCATCTACTGCCGAGCTGTCTAGGTGGTGGGGGAGATGTCTGAGGATAGCGTTCTCTCAGGTCTTAACGCTTTTGCCGAAGTACTGGCGAACCCAAAGGGCTATGAGCCCGAGCAATTGAAGATCATTTCGTATAATGCACCCGATCCACTTTCATCCTTCATTAAAGCGGCCTTATCTTCAGATGGCGCTCTCATGCATACAAAGCTCAAGGAACTAGCAGAACACGCATCAATCCAGAATAGCTTCCAAACCTGGTTTTCCTTGGGAGTTTTGGCCCACAGATTCTTCTTCAATCAGGCTGCAATTGAGTATTATGAGCAGAGTCTCAGGTTGGCTGAGGCGGAGGGCAGCGGAAGAAATGCTGCCCGAGTGTTGAATAACCTGGGCGATATCTATTCAGAGGTAGAGGATTGGGAAAGCGCCTGTAAATACTATAAACGCGAGCTAGATGCTCTAAATACAGTGGGGGATTCGTTATCTGCGGCATCTGTGTTGAATAGCCTCGGTAACGTCTATCTTCGCCTGGAAGAGCTGGGGCATGCACTCGGATGCTATGAGGAGAGTTTAGCTATACTCGAGGATGCAGGAGATAAATCCGGCACTGCAGACGTTCTCAGTAACCTTGGAAGGATATGTCAACTTAAGGGAGATCTAACATCTGCGGAGGAGTATTACCAGCAGAGCTTGAATGAAATAGAGCGCTGTGGAGATAAAAGGGGTGCAGCAAAAGTCCTCGCAAGCCTCGGCATGGTTCGTCAGCTTGATGGAGAATGGGATCGTGCCATTGATTATTATGAGATAGCACTCCATAACCTTGATGATTTAGGGGATAGTGCCGGCGTGGCCAGGATACGGAGTACTCTGGGTAGTCTCTGCTCACAGGCAGAAAAATGGAACTTGGCGTTGGAGTACTATCATAAGAGCTTGGCATCGCTCGAGTGTATAGGCGATCTTGGAGAGGTCGCATCAGTATTGAACTCAATGGGCCTTGTATCCGTTGAGATAAAACAATGGAATAATGCAATAGCACATTTCCAAAAGGCTTTGGATATACAGACGGGCCAGGGAGATTCGAGCGGCGCTGCCAGAACGCTATCAAGTCTAGGTAGCATTCACTATAAACTTTGCCAATATACAGATGCCATCAGCTGCTATCGCCGAAACTTGGAGATCCAAGAGAAGCTGGATGATCTTCACGGCATAACGACTGCGCTGAATAATATGGGGCTGATCTACCTCGATATGGGCGAGTGGGATAATGCTGTTGAATGCTATCAGAGGTCCATAGAACTCTTGAGGGAGTCCGGAGATGATTTGGGTGCAGCCAAAGCATTATCAGATCTCGGAAGTATCTATCAGCTAAAGGGAGATCTAGATGCGGCCGTTGATCTCTACAGCGAAACACTCGAGATACAGGAGAGATTTGGCGATAGACAAGGAATTGCAAAGACATTGAACAACCTCGGCCTTATCTGCCAGCTCAAGGGAGACTTCTCTACTGCAGCAGAGCACCTGCAGAAGAGCCTAAATATTAAAGAGGAACTGGGCGACTCCCAAGGCATTGCAACAGTTCATGTAAATCTAGGCAACACATGTCAGCTCAAAGGAGATCTGGATGAGGCCATTGGCCACTTCAAGGAGGCAATGGAATCTTTCGAAGATCTCGGAGATTCTCATTGCTTATCTGCGGTTTTAAACAACCTTGGGAATATCTACGCAGATGTGGGAGATGAACTTCAGGCAATAAAATATTACACTCAGAGCTTGGATGCAAAACGCAAACTTGGGGATAGACACGGTATTGCAACAACTATGGGCAATCTTGGAAGCATCTATTGCCAAAGCGGGTCGATGGAAAAGGCTGAAGAATGTTGCCTTGAGAGTCTCAGGATCTTTCGAGAGCTAGGCGATACGAAGGGAGAGGCAAATGCCCTGAAAGGCATGGGAATCATATTGGCCGATGCTGGAGATTTAGAGAGGGCCATAGGCTATTATGAGGAGTGCATAAGGTTACAGAAAACCCTTGAAGATGTACGCGAGCTGATCCTATCCCTGAACAATTTTACAGAACTCTGCTACAAGTTAGGCAAAAACCGGGAAGCTATCGATGAGTATTGTGATGCATTGGCGATATTTCGATCAAAGGGGGACCTCTATAGCGTTGCGGTAGTACTTTGTAATCTGGGCAATATCTATATGGAGGACGGGAACTGGAACGAGGCCATCTCCAGTTATAAAGAGAGCCTGGAGATTTTGAATAGGCTAGGCGACGACTATAGCATGGCTGTAGCAGGAAATAATCTCGGAAACATGTATTATCGTCGTGGCGAGTGGACCAATGCACTCGAGCATTATAATTGTAGCCTCCAGTGCTTTGAAAAGATCGGAGACGATAGCAGTGCAGCTTCTGTTTTAAGCAACATAGCCAGCATTTACTATAAAAAGGGCGATTGGTCTAATGCATTGGAATGCTATCAGAAGAGCCTGGATATATTCGAAGCCTTTGACGATTCCGATGGCATTGCTAAGGTACTGAATAATCTAGGGACATTCTATTACCGCAGGGGCGAATGGGCTCTTGCAATGGAGCATTTCCAAAGAGGACTAGAAATTCGCTTACATCAGGGAGATGCCATTGGCGCTGCAGAGATGCAGGCAGATATAGATATGATCAAATCAGGTCAGGGCGATGTCAAGGCGAGCGTCGATGGTTATCTGAAACAGCTGAATGATGTGGAGGACGAGGGCGATTTGAGCGGCAAGGCCGAGGTGCTGGCGGCACTAGGCAGCGCCCATGCAGATAGGTACGAATGGGACGAGGCCATATCAAGGTTTATGGAAAGCACTGCCCTTTTCAAAGAATTAGATGATTTATATGGCGCAGCCCAGACGATGCTCAATGCTGCCACAGTTTATAGAGGCAAGGGCGATTGGTATATGGCCGCGGAAATGCTTGAGCAGAGCCTTGAGATTTTCAGCAAGCTCGAAGCCGAGCCGTGCATAGGCCTTACAAAAATGAGCTTGAGCGCCATCCAGAGCTTGAGAGGGTGGGAGGGGAATGCTGAGGGGCTTCTGCAGAGTTCAATGAAATCGTTTGAAAGCTTAGGCGCAATGCCTGATCTTTGCGAATGCTACATAGCAATGGCAAGGTTTAAGCTGCATTCTCAGCAATCACTGGAGTCCAAATTCTACTTATCCAAGGCAGAGACTTTAATTTATAGGTTAAACTATCAGCCAATGCGTATTCAGCTTTATAGCGCTTGGGGTGAGTTCTACCAGGGAGAACAGCTGTATAATGAAGCTTTTAATAATTACCAAAAGGCTTTGGCATTATCAAGAAGGCTGGGCGACAGATATGAGGAGGCCAAAGCTTTGAGGAATATCGGCCTCATCTCCAAATTTAAGAATGATTATTCCGAATCTGAGGCCAGACTTAAGGACGCATCAAAGATCTTCAGCAAGATTGGTGCTGTATATGATCTTCTCTTAGTTTATGATGATATGGCTACAGTTGCCCTGGATCAAAAAGATCTCGTAAAGGCCGAGGAGATAGCTGTTCTATCGGAGCGCCACACGAGACTTATGGGCTATTTGGATTTGAACATTAGGGCATTGATTACGCTCGCAGATTGCGAGGCTCAAACAGGCCGTAAAGACACAGCCTTAAACGATTATAATCGTGCTCTGCATCTGGCGACAAGTCACAGCGATTCTGTTTATTTAAATACCGCTAGCCTGCTTATATCCCGGATTGTAGATTACTTTGAGGGAGCAAATCTTGCTCCTGAGGCACGGAAGTTTTTGGTCTCTATGAAGGCTAAGCTTCAAGAAAAGGACTACAAGGGTATTTTGGAGAATCTGCCCAGTGCGCTTGAGATCCTAAATTAGGTGGTTTTAGATTAAATGTCAGACCATATAACGCTCGGAAGAAAGCTCATCTGCACATCAAGCTCAGCAAGAGCATGCCTAATATTGCCTTCGCGCATGAGCGCATCGAGTTCATGGAGCCGGCCGAGAACGTCCCAGATTTTTGATGCCTTATGCTCGCTTCTATATCTTACGGGCGAGTAATAAATCTCTCCGTGGTTATTATCCGCCTCAACGCCGAAATAATCCTTTGAATAGAATCCCTTGAATTGAGTTATTATGGGTTTATAGATGTTCTTGAGTGCTGGGACATATAAATCATCAAGCATCCTCTGCACCGTTCTGTTATCAGTTTCAGCTATCTTGACCCTTATATATCCCTGTCCGTGTATGTAGCCCGAGTAAAATACATTATATCTTATCCGGGACCGGAGGTCATTCCTCAGTCCAAGGATAAATTCGCAGTTATCCTCAGACTCAGTGGGATCAAGATTGAGGAAATATCTGGCGTAGATTATCAGCCCATTATCAAAGACTATAGCGATTGAAGCCTCATCGGCCGCAGGGGTCCTGGTCACAACATCCTGAATGCTCCAGCCAAAGAGCTTCTGGGCATCCTCCTTCTGGCTGCCCTTAGATCCAAACTCTCTGACCTTCTCTAGCAGATCTCCCATCGTCTCCATCTGTAGTAGTTCAGCCTTCGATCCGGATAAATATTACCGTGGCATAACACGGGAAAACATTACCAAAGCATGATCTGGTAAACATTACAACAGCAGTATGAGCGAAGATATTGCCAACACAAAGATCGATGCCCGACCTATGAGCCTGACGGCATCCGGTATATCTGATGTAGCTGCCTCTTTTCCCTTTTCAAGCAGCACGTAGAAGCCCGGCTTTTCCAGCTTAACGCCCAAGCTGCCCGCCGATGCCGACATAGGCCAGCCGGAATTGGGGCTGGGCGTTTTAGAGTGGTACCTCAGGGCAGATGCTATTGCCGCAGCAGCTCTTGATGGTCTCGCAAGGGCTATAAGGAGTATGCTGAGCCTTGCCGGGATATAATTGGCAATGTCATCCAGCTTCGCAGGCACGTAGCCTATCTCCTTGAGGCCCTTTGTTTTGTAGCCCAACATGCTGTCCATTGTGCTCATCGCCTTGAATGCGAGGGCCGCCTCGAGCCCAAGGCCGAAGGGCGAGAAGAGAAGGAAATAAAATATCGGAGATATTATAGTGTCCACATAGTTCTCTGAGACAGATTCGATCACCGCAGATGCCGCCTGCGCAGATGTAAGATCCTTTGTCGCTCTACCTACAAGAGCCGGAAGCATCCTTTTGGCCTCATCGATATTGCTATCGATCATTTTTCCTATATCATTTGATGTCTGGAGAAGACACCTTATAGCGAATGTCGATTTTAGCAAATATGCAGCGGCTACAGTACTAAACAGCCCGCCGAAAATAGGGATCTGTCCTGCGGCAATGACAATTGCATGGCCTATGAAAACCGTTGTTATTATCACTGCCATTGCAACCATTAGGCCATCAGCCTTTGTTGGCCTAGCGCGGCTTTTCAGGAAGGAAATAAGCTTGCCTATCCAAACAACAGGGTGTATTTTCGCGGTAGGCTCCCCTATTATCAGATCAAAGGCAACGGCTAATAGGAATACCAGAAATGCATCTGAGCTCATAATAGCTCCGTGAGAATATTCCAGGCTTCCGTTATGGCCTTGCCTCCCATAAGTGCATCCATGATTATATAGGATATTTCTGGAGAATGGATAACAACACAGTCCTCGCAAGCCCAGGTATCTCCCTTCATATGACCTTTAGTCCTCTCATCCATACATGGATAAAAAGGACAAAAGCAGAAGGCACAATCCTGCTTGGGGAAATGACAGGGATATCGCTCGCAGTTCAATCGGTGCATTTGATGACACGCTCCAGGGCTTCTATTAGCTGCTCATTCTCCTCTCTATTTCTAACTGCCACTCTTATGTAGCCCTTTCCAAGGCCGAAGGATTGGCAATCTCTGACAAGCACTCCCTGTGCAATCATATATTTTGTAAGCTCATCCGAGCCAATGCCTGCTGGCTGAATGTTTACTAAAATAAAGTTAACACTGCTAGTAAGAGGTTTGAGCCCTAAATTCGATAGTGCAGAAGTAAGCCATTCCCGTTCTCTCTTGATAAGATTCCTTGAATCCTCAAGGTAATCAGCATTACCGAGGAGATATGCTCCTGCGGCAGCCGCTATGGAGCTTATTGACCAGGGTATCCTGGATCTATCCATTATCTCTATAAATAGGGGGTTTGCGACACCAAAGCCCAGCCTTAGCCCCGGAACGCCGAATGATTTTGTCAGAGATCTCATGACAAGCAAGTACTCCATATCAGGCGCGAGGTATGCTATGCTCTGATCAGGGTCGGATAGTTCTATGAAAGCTTCGTCAACCAGGAGGAATACTTCATTTCGCTCGCATCTTTTCGCAAGAGCTGCAATATCTTCTCTTGGTATCAATGCCCCAGTGGGGTTATTTGGGTTGCATACAAAGAGTGCTTTGGCATCACTAAGGTCAGGATCACTTATTATGGGCATGCCTTTCGAATCCGTTTCTATTCGCTTGACTCTGGCACCTGATAAGAGGGATTGATTCTCATACTCCCCGAAGGTTGGAAAAGGTATCAGTGCCAGATCTCCTTCCTCCAGGACCATCTCCGCGAAGAGCCTGATGATCTCCGATGAACCGTTTCCCGGAACTACGTTCTCAGGCTCCACATCCACAAAGCGAGCGATGGCACTCCTGAACTCGGTGTATTTGTTATCCGGATAATAGCCTATAGATTCCAGCTCTTTTAAAACGACGGATTCCAGTGGGGGAGCACCTAGAGGATTTATATTGGCGCTGAAATCCATTGGGGGAGGAGCTTGCGTGGTCCCTTGCAAGGCTGCTTCCCTGAATTTGCCTCCATGGTAGCATTCTCTGCTTGCCGCAAAGCTCTTTCTGATTCTGTCTAGCATGAGCCAGAGGCATACTTTCGTGTCCGCATTTCAAGTTGACGGATAGATATTATACATTAACAATCGTGATCGCGTTCGCGCATCGCAGCATATATGACCAATATAGTAATAATTCGATGAAAATACTGGTGATCAGGGTTATTTTATATTAATTGGTATCCGAAAGTGTTTTATGTAATTTCAGCCAACGGGAGCGGCGTATATCAAAGGAAAGAGGAGGCCAAGAACCCAATGGTAAAAACCGAGGGCAGTTTTGCTGTTGAGGACATGAAGAACGTCCAGATCAACATCGGAGCTGTCGTTAAGGAAGAGGAAGAGTGGGACCAACCTATGGGTCCTTTCCCCAAGCCCGGCGTAGCAACGCTCCGTGATTGGGACTTCAAGATAGCGAATAGATATAGAATCATGTATGCCCCAGCAGATGATACCTGCACGCTCTGTACTTATGGACCTTGTGACCTGACTGGTGATAAGCGTGGTGCCTGCGGTATGGATATGGCAGCCTACTCCGGTAGGATCGTCCTCATCGCTTGCCTGATGGGATGTTGCGCTCATGCCGCCCACGGAAGACATCTGTACCACTGGTGCCTGGACAGATTCGGAGATATGAAGTTCGATATGGGCGATGAGATTCTTGTAGATTCACCTATTTACCAGACAATCGTTGGCAGCAAGCCCAGGACACTCAAGGACTTTGGAGAGGGCTTGAGCTACTTGGAGGAAGAAGTTGTTCAGCTCGTTGCCGCGACTCATACCGGCCAAGAGGGCTATTACAAAGACTTCGAATCCAAGGCGCTGCATGCTGGAATGCTGGATCTTCTGGGCATGGAGATATGCGATATGCTTCAGATCGTGGCATACGATATGCCGCGTGGTGCTGCAGATGCCCCTCTAATCGAGGTCGGCATGGGCACACTGGATCAGAATAAGGGCGTTCTCATCGCCTACGGCCATAACCTGGCAGCAGGCGCCGAGGCCATGATTTACGCAGAGGCAAACAAGCTCTGGGATAAGGTGGACATCGGAGGCGTCTGTTGTACTGCTTTCGATCTGACGAGGATTGCGGAGGGTATTGGACACCCGAGCCTGGCGAAAAACCTTGGAACAAAAGCCAAGATCGCAGGAGCTATGGGCTGGTGGAGGAAGATGGTCCGCTCCGGAGTCATGGATACTGTAATGGTTGATGAGCAGTGCGTCTACTGCGATGTTCTTGAGGATTGTCAGAAACGCAAGATCCCTCTCATTGCCACCACTGATAAGATTATGCTCGGCCTGCAGGACAGGACTAATGATCCTATAGACCAGATTGTGGATGACCTTGTGAACTTCAAAGTTCCTGGCGTTGCCATCCTTGATCCTGAGAAGGCTGGAGCAGTTGGTATTAGGACTGCCATTGCAGTCAAGCCTAAGCGTGCCGAGACCAAGATAGCCTCCAAGTTGACTGAAGCGCAGTTCAAGGAGGCCCTGGATAAGTGCACGGGATGCAACCAGTGCGCATTCGTATGCCCGCCCCACACCAGAATCAGCGATCTCATCGATGAGGCCAAGAAGGGCAATCTTGAGGCATTCTCATCGATGTATGAGATATGCGTTGGCTGTGCCAGGTGTGAGACGGTATGCCCGCAAGGTATACCCATCATGGACCTCTACGAGTATGCCAATCGTGAGTATGTTAAGAATCAGAAATTCCTGATGAGAGCCGGGCGCGGACCCGCCAGGGATACAGAGATCAGGGCTGTTGGGGCTCCAATCGTGCTTGGAACAATCCCGGGAGTCATCGCTCTGGTCGGATGCAGTAACTATCCGAGAGGCACAAAGGAATGCTACGATATTGCCAAGGAGTTCGTGGATCGGGGCTATATCGTCGTCACTTCCGGCTGCATGGCAATGGATATGTCCCTTTACAAGAACGAGGAGGGCAAGAGCATCTGGGAGCAGTATCCTGGAGGCTTTGACGGCAGGAACATCTGCAACACCGGCTCATGCGTTGCCAACGCAAACATTGCTGATGCTGCGATCAAGGTAGCAACAATCTTCGCTCACAGGAACCACAGGGCAAACTTCGATGATATTGCAGACTACATCCTCTCCAAGGTCGGAGCCTGCGGCATTGCCTGGGGCGCATACTCTCAGAAGGCAGCATCAATCGCGACAGGCTGCAACCGGCTGGGTATTCCAGTAGTCGTCCAGCCCCACTCCGTCATGTACAGGAGATCCTTCATGGGAAGGGCGGACAAGCCCGAGGACTGGATGGTCATAGATGCCCGCGACGGCAAGATGCAGCAGATTGAGCCCGCTCCTGAGGCGATGCTCTACATAGCTGAGACCAAGGAGGAGGCAATGCTGGAGATGGCAAAGCTCTGCTTCAGGCCCTCAGATAACAGCATGGGCAGATCGATCAAGCTGAACCATTGGTGCGACATCTCCATGAAGTACTTCGGCAAGCTGCCTGATGACTGGTACATCTATGTAAGGGATGCAAAGGACCTGCCCATCACCTATAAGGACAGCATGATGAAGGAGCTTGAGTCGAAGCACGGCTGGAAGGTCGATTGGAAGAACAAGAAGTTCCTGTCAGGCCCCTTGCGGCCCGCAGATGTGAGCTTTGATCCGACGAACCTCCCGAGGAAGATAAGGGCTAAGAAGTGAGGCAGGAAGTGATCAAAATGGCAGCTGAAGCAAAACCCAAGGGTATTGATACAACCAAAAATCCAGTTCCCTTTGAGATGGCCCAGATCCCTGGGCCCGAGATGGCCAAGACTTATATGCCGAAGGTCATCGCAGCTATAATCAAGAAGTCGCAGAGACCTCTGCTCGTTGTGGGAGCAGAGCTCTTTGATGACCCGGTGATGTTCGACAAGATGATTGAGATCGGCAAAACAGGTATACCGATCGCAGCTACAGCACACAGCGTGAAGGGCTTTGTAGACAGAGGCTACATGACTAATGTCTATCAGATTGGTCTACATCCGCTCACCAGCTACCTCAGGTTCGAGGACTGGATGGGTCTGGATGGCAAAGGCCAGTATGATACCGTTATATTCATGGGCATCTTCTACAAATTCGCCAATGCCATGTTCTCTACGTTAAAGCACTTCAACAGGAACATAAAGCGCGTCTCGATAGACAGGTATTATCACGTCAACGCGAACATGACCTTTGGCAACATGGCATTTAATCCGGACGACTATCACGCAGCAGTCGACGAAATAATCGAAGCACTGAAGAAATAAAGTTCATCTCATCATAAGAGGTGTATTAATGGCAGATGAAGTCAAGTTGGACATATCCCCAATGTATGAAGGGGAGCGTATCAGAAAAGAGGACCTGTGGATAGAGCTTGCTGGCCCCAAGGCATACGGCTTCGAGCTATCCCTGGCAACTCCAATGGATCAGATTCAGGATGGAAAGATAACCGTTATTGGCCCTGAGCCTTCAGAGATTAAAGAGGGCTCCACAATACCCTTCGGAATGATCTTCAAAGTCGGCGGCGAGAAGATCGAGAAGGATCTGGAGTCTATCATAGAGAGGAGAAACCACGCACTGCTATCCTATGTCTCAGGTCTCATGCACCTCAACCAGAGGTATGACATCTGGATGAGAATGGGCAAGAGCCTGCAGAAGAAGGGTGTAACCAAGTGGGAGCAGATTTACAAGCCCATCATCGATCTCTACAAGGCAGAGATGCCCTTCATCGAGAAGATGGAGATCACAATCGTCACAGATCCTGCCAGGGTTAAGGAAGAGCTGGCCAAGGCAATGGAGATTTACAAGGCACGCGATGAGAGGGCCAAGGGACTTCATGACGAAGATGTCGATGTCTTCTATGGATGTACCCTATGCCAGGCATTCGCCCCAACAAGCGCATGCGTAGTCTCTCCAGATAGGCCATCCCTGTGCGGAGCCATTACCTGGTTCGATGGCCGTGCAGCAGCCAAGGTAGACCCAGAGGGCCCCCAGTTCCCAGTACCGAAGGGCGAGCCAATTGACGCAGTCACCGGCGAGTATGCATCCATCAACGAGGTTGCAGCAAAGAGATCCGGTGGCGAGTACTCAATCATGAAGCTGTACACCTTCTTCGATGCTCCCCACACATCCTGTGGATGCTTCGAAACCATTGGGTTCTACATGCCTGAGGTCGATGGAATCGGCATAGCTGACCGTGATTACAAGGGCGCTGCACCAAACGGGCTTCCCTTCTCCACAATGGCAGGCCAGACAGGCGGCGGCAAGCAGGTCGTAGGATTCCTGGGCATGGGTATTCTGTACTACTTCTCCTCTAAGTTCCTTCAGGCAGATGGAGGCTGGAGAAGGATCGTATGGATGTCCAAGAAGCTCAAGGAGAGGGTAAAGGCGGGCATTCCAGAGGAGATGTACCCGAAGATCGCCACCGAAGAGGATGCTAAAGACATCGAGTCCCTAAAGAAGTTCCTGCTGAAGGTCGATCATCCAGTTGTCGGCGGTGTCACAAGGCCCGTTGATAATAAGAAGATCACCGAGGGCTGGAAGCTCGAGGATATCTCCGATGAGATCAAGGAGAAGGTTATCAACTTCATCCAGGAGACCGGCGGAGACATCGATGTTCAGGCAGTCAAGGATAAGCTCGGCTTGTCTGAGGGCCAGTTTATGCAGGTCATAGAGGCTCTCCAGGCAGATGGCGTCCTTGAGTGAGGAGGTAGATAAAAATGGCAGGGAAGATACAGCTTAAACTTAAGCCCAAGACACCTGCGGCCGCAGCTGCTCCGGCAGCTGCCCCTGCAGCAGGCACAGCAGCCCCAGCTTTCTCAATGTCAGGCAGCGCTGGCGGCATAAAGCTGATACTGAAAGACGCAAAGATATCAATCGATAAGGTGGTACTCGCTAAGTAGAGGCCGCCTTACCTCTATTTTGAGGAGACTGGCCTTTTATTATTGCGAAATACTACTATCATAATTTAAAGTGAGGAGGATGTTATGGCAGGAAAGATTCAGCTCAAGCTTAAGAAGAAGGAGGATGCTCCAGCAGCACCCGCCGCAGCCGCAGCGCCAGCAGCAGGAGCCGCGCCAGCTTTTGCCATGCCTGCAGCTTCCGGAGGCATAACGCTCGAGCTTCGGGGAGCGACAGTCCACGTGGCAGAGGTAATTATCAAGAAGAAATAAGGAAGGCTGAACCGTGGGGAAAGTAATTGCGGTGACAGGCAAAGGCGGCACAGGCAAGACTGCTGTGACTGCCATGCTTATTAGATATCTTGTAAAAAGTTCAAGCAAAAAATATAGAATACTCGCTATCGATGCAGATCCTGATGCCAACCTCGCTGACGCCTTGGGTGTAGAGGTAGGAAAGACCATTGGCGATATGAGGGAGTTCATGCAGCAGGCTCGATACACTACGCCTCCAGATACCGATAAACAAAGGCTTTTTGAATCAAAGCTCTTCGAGATCCTTCGGGAGGAGGAGGGATACGACCTTCTAGTGATGGGAAAGCCAGAGGGTTCAGGATGCTACTGTTTTGTAAATAACCTTCTGCGTGGCGTTATGGACAAAACCGTAAATGATTACGATTTGACCATCATAGATACTCCCGCGGGGCTTGAGCATTTCAGCAGAAAGACTATACCCGACCTGGATGTGCTTATTGCTGTTACTGATGAATCCCGGAGAGGCCTTACGACTGCTGAACGTATCCGGGATCTGGCGAAGGAGATCGAGCTCAAGTATAAAGAGCTCTATGTCATCGTCAACAAGGTGACTCCAGATAGGAAGAATAAGGTTCTGGAGACGGCAAAAAGCTTGGGCCTGAATGTTATCGGTACTATTCCCTACGATGAATTGCTAGCCAAGTTTGACTTAGTGGGAGATCCACTGATGGGCCTTCCTGACGATTCGCCTGCTGTGATTGAGATGCGAGCGGTCGTCAAGGAGATAGGCCTATGAGGGTGATATAATGGCAGAGAAGATCACTTTATCTGATTTGAACAAGACCTTATCAGAAATGAATGTACAATCCCTTGAAGGTTTGAAGATCGAGGGAGATATAGAGATAGAAATAGACTCAGGTGCTGCGGGCTTTGGTCCGCTCTTCGCCTACTACTTTGGCCAAGAGGCAGCCAAGATTGCAATGCAGCTCATAAACTTCGCAAAGGCTGTAGGCTATCCAGTTGATGCATTGCTTCAGCCGGTTGCAGTAGCTCAGGCTATATCCCCGGCACCAAAAGAGCTTGCATCAGCAGCAGCCGCTGCAGCAGCAGCTGTACCCGTCTGGAAGGTAGCAGGTTCCTTGAATGCAGCCAAATTTTCCGTCGGAACGGACAAGACCTGGAAGACTCCAATTCAGGAGGTCATCATCGGAGCCACAAAGGCAGATGGCGGAAGCAGGGGCAATGTTGTGAAGCTCGGCGGCGAGAAGGCTATGCCTTTCTTCCCAGATGCACTAATGCCCAATGCGCCCAAGATCACAATGGATGTCTTCGATACGCCGATCGGCATGGCCAAGGCAGTTAAGGTGCACTACGAGGACGTAATAAATGATCCAGCCGCGTGGGCCAAGAAGGCTGTAGATAAGTTTGGCGCCGATCTGGTGACTGTACACCTGATCAGCACAGACCCGCTGCTGAAGGATACCAAGCCACAGGATGCAGTGAAGACAGTTGAGGACGTCCTGCAGGCTGTTAAAGTCCCAATATGCATCGGCGGCTCAGGCAACCCTGAGAAGGATCCGATAGTGCTCTCCAAGGCAGCTGAAGCGGCCCAGGGCGAGCGCGTTCTAATAGCCTCGGCTAACCTGAACATGGATTGGGAGAAGATAGGAAAGGCATGCAAGGATAATGGACACGTATGTCTCGCCTGGACGCAGCTTGAGATCAACTCCCAGAAGGAGCTGAACAGGAAGCTCATGAAGGTCGTCGGAATGCCAAGGGAATCCATAGTAATGGACCCGACAACAGCAGCTCTGGCATACGGCCTCGATTTCGCATATACTAATATGGAGAGAATCAGGCTCGGAGCCCTGAAGGGCGACGAAGAGCTGACATTCCCAATGTCATCCGGAACCACCAACGCATGGGGCGTTCGTGAGGCATGGATGGTCAGATCCCCCAACAAGCAGGATTCCGATTGGGGAGACAGGATGCTTCGTGGCCCAATCTGGGAGATTCTCACTGGATTTACTCTGGCAATGGCCGGTGTGGACATATTCATGATGATGCATCCGCTAGCTGTTGCATATGTGCATGAGATCACCCAGTCTCTGATGGGACTTATAGATGCTAAGACACCTGATACAGCCAGCTGGCTTAAGATGGAGGCTTGAGATCCATGAAGGAAACTAGCCCACTTAACCTTTACAAGCAGCTTCCCCAGACCAACTGTAAGGAATGCGGCGAACAGACCTGCATGGCCTTTGCTGCAGGGCTCATCGAACGGAAGAAGAAGGTTGAGGACTGCACACCGCTTGTCAAGGAAAAGAAGTATGCAAAGAAGCTCGAGGCACTCAAATCGATCATATCCCCTGAGCTGAAGATGGTCTTAGTAGGCATAGGCGAGAAGCAGATCAAGGTTGGTGGAGAGGACATCATGTACCGCCACCAGATGACCTTCTTCAACAAGCCGCCCTTTGCCTATGATGTAACCGATAACATGGACGAGGCCAAGCTCGTCGAGCGTGTGAAGAAGATCTCCACCTGGAGGAAGTTCTACATCGGCAAGTGGGAACAAGTGGAGATGATTGCGGTCCGATCCGTTACCGATGATCCCGCAAAGTTTGCGGCATGCGTCAAGAAGGTAATGGAGACCACAGACTATCCGCTTATCCTTTGCTCCTTCAACCCCAAGGTTCTGAAGGCAGGACTTGATGTTGCTGCCAAGAATAGGCCGCTCATCTACGCTGCTAATAAGGATAACTGGAAGGAGGTCGCCCAGCTTGCACACGATTACAATGTACCAGTAACTCTGAGTGTGCCATTTGATCTGGATGGCCTGAAGTCCATGGCAACGACCTTTGCCGGCATGGGCCTAACCGATCTGGTCCTTGATCCAGGTACGGCACCCAACGGCAAGCTGCTACAGCAGTCACTCAAGAACTTCATCAACCTCCGAAGGGCTGCAGTTGAGGAGGCCCAGAGGGATATTGCCTATCCAGTAATGGCTCTGCCAATCAATGCCTGGCTAACAACACAAGATCCAGTCAGGGCTGCCTACTGGGAGTCCGTCCTCACAGCGGCATTCACCATCCGCGGTGGCGCAATAATGATCAAGCACTCGACTGAGGCGCACAGCATGATGCCTGATATGCACCTCCGGTTCAACATCTACACCGATCCGAGAAAGCCCGTGCAGGTCAAGCCTGGTATATACAAGGTCGGCAACCCAGGACCCGAGTCACCAGTGTTCGTCACGACGAATTTCGCCCTGACATACTACACAGTCGAGTCCGATATCGCCTCTAACGGCATCGATGCCTACATAATTTCCATAAATACAGATGGAATAGGTGTGCAGGCATCAGTCGCAGGCGGTCAGCTCACGCCCACGAAGATAAAGGATTCCTTCGATGAGTCCGACTTCAAGTGGGAAGGCCAGAAGACTCCTGGCATGGTGCTGCCAGGAATGGCTGCCAAGTTCAGCGGCGAGCTCGAGGATCTCTTTGCAGGAAAGACCAAGATAATGGTTGGACCTGAAGACTCAGGACGAATCTCTGAGTGGATGAAGAGCTTCTGGCCGCCGAAGCCGAAGTAAACTAAGATGGCAGTGTGCCCTCAGGGGCACATAACCCTTTCAATTTTTATAGAAATAGTTTCCGACAGGAGGGTGTATTTATGTTTTCGAAAAAGATAATAATGGCATTAGCAGCTCTATCTGGCGTTCTCGTCTGTGGTGCATATGCCCAGTGGCTGCCTGGAAGCACTGAGATTAACTTAGGAGATTTTAAGCTTACTGGCACATTGTCACAGCCAGGTGCAGGAGTATATCATATAGGCGGAGCACCAATAAACGGCCTCTCCACGAATAACCAGCCGATGAATAACTCATCAATAAACAACACACAGAAGATTAATATACAGCCTACTGTACTCGATTTAACCCGATACGCTCAGGACAGGCTCAAGGGAAATCTCACTGGGTATACGAATATCATGTACCCGCTCGGAGAATCAAGAGGAACAACTGCGGGCACAGCTGGGGGCAGCTGCGGATGCGGAGGATAAACTCATCATTTAACAGAATTTTTTAGTTGCTTCGCCACTCGGAGAATCTACCTTCAGACGCGTGATTGTGCCGCCATTTAACCCTGCATTAATTCGGTCTACTCAATCTCAACCTCTTCTGCCTGTTCGCGAGGAGCGAGCATCAGCTCATTGAACAGCAATACTTCTATCACCTGTGCAACATAGCGCCTCTGCTGGTACCTCTGGATGTCCTCATTCATCCGGAGCTCAGCATCCACCTGAACGCGGATGAGTGCCAGCCTAAGATCTCTTAGCTCTTCGCAGCCGAGATTTAGCGCACATATCTCTTTGAGTAGCCATGGTAATCTCATTGGATTTCTCAGGGCGCGGGCAACTAATAGGAGGTTATGGTTTGGTGTTTCGGGAACAGAATCCTCTCCAGTAAGGAGCGTAAGATCGTGGGCGGAGAACTTCTCGCCCTCAATTGTAATCAATTCATTATTCAACTAAGATCACCTAAGAGTATCCTCTCGCACAGCTTCAGATCGTCTGTTGTGTTTACATTTATGGCCATCTCAAGCCTCTCAAGTATCAGATGATAATCTTCTTGCTCATGTATTATATCTGCACCGTCAAGAATGTTTACCCCAGCAGGAACTATCAACTGACCGCGATAATTGAATAATGAGTCTGGCCTTCGGCTCAGTCGGCTATGTAGGTGAAGCGGCGTATGTGTAGAGAGTGCGGGCTCAGGCCGTTCTTCGTAGATATCTATTATGTTATCTATTAGATCGGGAGTTATCAGTGGTAAATCTGCCATAATCACCATCACCGGATCTACAACGCCTATACGCTCAACTGCATAGATCATATCTGCTACGAAGCCTGTCCCGGGTGTGTCTACTGCATTGAGATCACGATCATTTGCCCAATCTTTTGTCATAGGCACGTTCTCAGTAGTGGCGATGAATATCCTCTCTACAGAGCTATCCTCAAGTGCAGAGGTCACATAATCGATGAGATGTCTTCCAAGAAGTTTGACCAACGGCTTTTCGCCCATCTTGAGTCGTGTGCCCTTCCCGCCTGCCATCACCAGAGCATCCATGGAACTATTCCTCCAAAGATCATTGCAGTAGCGAGAGCCATAGCTCTGCATATCTCGTTTGTCGCGCCTATGCCGTCGCCAGTTGCCCCGCCGAAGTTTCTCTTAGCCACTTGAGTCATATATAAAGCAGCGATTTGCGAAGCCGCGAGCATAATAATGCCTAAGTGCCCCAGTATTGATGCACATAGTGCAGCCGCTATTATGAGACCAATAATAAACTCGCGTTTGCCGGTCTTTTCGATCATTATTTGTCCGAAGCCTTTCTGCAAAGATTCGGAGAACGCGGCAAAGGCGATCATCGATTGTTTTGCCGAGATCTCGGATGCAATTAGGGCTAACGGCAGCAGGCCCGTGGGCATATTGGATATAATGGCAAACAATGTTAGAAGCATGACGGAAATGAAGACGACGCCACCTGTGCCGATATTCACATCCTTCATTGCCTGAATCTTCTTCTCTATAGTTCCGTGAGCTATCACACCATCTCCGAAGTCTGCGAGGCCATCAATATGATTGATTCCACAGAGCTTATAGATGATTATTATTACTATTATTGCGATCAGGCTTGAAGGCAATGCCTTGCCGACAATGAATGCGACCGCCCCAAAGATCGATCCAAGCACAAGTCCGATTATGGGAAAGATATAGACATGTCCCATCAGGGCATCTACGCCCTCCATTGAGATGCCAACAGGTATAGTCGATAGCCAGCCGAATCCCGATTTGAGCGCAAATATCAAATCCTTCAGTCAAACACCGCCCTTGTATACATGTTAGCAGACACCCCGCCTATCAGTCCGCCGATACAATCATCCATGAAAGGACCTAAGCGTCCGAGAATACCGGGCTTTGCCTTATCATATCTGACGTAATCGAACAATCCCTTGTAGCCTCCGATGTACTTAGCAATGCTCAGGCCTAGTACCTCATCAGCAATCAGGCACGTCAGGTCGTTATCATAATCCGACTGCTTGATGTTCGGAAGATTCCGATTTATGCCTTCGGATTCAAGGAGAACTCCAGCATATATCAGCAAAGCGAGATTAGGATCTGATAGCGCTATATTTAGTTCTTCTCTAAACTTGGCCTCTGCTTTCTCGCGAGTCTCTACCCCGGGATGGGGAAAGTAAAGCTCCAGTGCCGCGGATACGATGTCATCCAGTTCGATCCCTATGCTATTTAGCACGTCTATAATATATCTCTCTGCCATGCTACTTCCGATATGCACGCAGGATAAAAGAATATTCATTGATCTAGCGAAGCTATTTAAGGTACGTCCGAGAAATAATCATCTTGGGGTATTTCATGAAGACGTTGGTCAAGATTTTCGTAGATCATGACCATCTTATAAGGGTCATAAATCTGCTGACCGAACTTGGGATGACCGGCTTTTACCTTATTGAATATCAAGGCATGGCTCCGAAAACCTGGAAGGATTTCCGTCTCAACGAGGAGCCGAATATGGCTCTAAAGGCAATAAGAGACCAGTCAGAGCCGGGCATCATGGTCAATACGGTTATAGCTTCCGAAAAGTATAGCAAGATCGTTGATGGCCTCGAGGAAGCTTTAAGAGGTAAAAGATACACGATTATAGGGCACGAAATTACATCCATAAATGTGAAAGGGGACTAGAGTATTATGCAAGATCTCAAGGACGACGTTGAGGCTGCCTTGGACAAGATTAGAACTGCGCTGCGCACCGAGGGCGGAGATGTTAAGCTTGTCGGCATAGATGACGGAATAGTCAAAGTAAAGCTACAGGGGAGCTGCGCTGGCTGTCCCTTTTCTCAGATGACTATAAAGAACTTCATTGAGAAAGAGCTTAAGAAGAGCGTTGCAGGCGTAAAGGGCGTTGAGGCTGTATAGGTTTATGCCATATAGATTTATGCCGTATAGGCTTATGCTGTATAAGCTTATGCCGTATAGATTTCTGCTCAATTCTATTCAAAGAGAACTGTCTTAAAACACAAAACTTTGAAGTATTATTCAGCTTAATTAATTAAGAGGTCAGATTTATGTTTCCAACCAAAAAAGTCCAATCATTAGTGGGCACAAAAATCCAGGTTGAGATGAAGGGATCGCCGCGCTATGTTCTAGAAGGGGTTCTGAATAGCGTTGATGAGTATCTAAACCTTCACCTTCTAGAGACAGTAGAACTCATAGGTGGAGAGAAGACACGCTCACTCGGGTCTGTGATATTGAGAGGGAACAATATAATTCTAATAAGTCCCATTGAGTAGAGTATAGAGTTAGAGTAGGGGTAAGGTAAAGATGTCTGCTGAAGACGCGCTTGAATATATAAAGTCCCATGAGAATGGAGTGCTTCAGAGTGACCTCTGGAAGGCTCTTGCGATAGATTCTCGCAAATGCTCTCGAATAGTTGCCAAGCTCCTGAAGGATAACCTCATAACCCGGGAGATGGAAACCGCCGATGGCATCAGGACCTATAGGCTTCATTGCGCAGAAAAATCTAAGGGCAGACGATTCAAATCACTCATGGCTATAGACCTCTTTGAACCTTGTGCAGGCTGTATCGAGGAGTGTGAGCCCGAGCATTGTGCGAAGCTCAGCGAATGGATATTTGCCATAGTTATTGGCAATGAAGGGGAGACAGGGCTCGATAGTTCAGAGAATTACGATAAGAACATCTGAGCTTTACTCCAATTTATTTAAAAATATTCAGATGCAACCGCTGACCTTGCTCGTTGATACGATGTGAAGGCTCGGGTCTGATATTTTATGCGCTTGTCTTCCGGCGCTTATCTTTAGGTGCTTATCTGCTCGGCGCCGAACCCTCTCTTCACAAGGATCTCCTTTATCCGCTGGGTGTGGTTGCCCTGGAGCTCTATGATGCTGTCCTTTACGGTTCCGCCGCATGCAAGCTTGGATTTAAGGTAGGTACAAAGCTCCTGTAGATCTATCTCATGTGGATCTATGCCCTGAATAACGGTTACCTCTTTTCCATACCTGCGCTTTTGAACCTTTATTGCAATCCTCTGCTGCTCCTTAGCAACCTCCTCGCAGATGCAAAGCTCCGTTGGAAGGCCGCAAATAGTGCACATTTGAGAACTCATTTAGTGATAATTACCTCCGCTGATGTATGTTCAATAATACTGATATGCTATTAAAATCTGATGGTAAGATCGTCAGAAAAGTCTCCTTCTGGATCGGCCACGCCTCTTTATCTCTCCGAGCTTCCTCACCACAACTTCGACAATAAATATAGATAGCGCCACAAGTAGAAGAATATCTCTTCTGGATGACCTATCCTCGATAGTCCTCTGGCTTGAGCGGCTAGCTTCTGCCTCGAGGCTCTCCCTTGCCTCTGCCTCAGTAAATACCTTGCCGCCATTTGCCATAATCAGCCTGGTCAGATCGGGATTGAAGCCTATATCCCTGTACTCCAGAGGATAGTTAACGGCAATACCATAATCTCCGACATAGTATATGCCAGACTTGTCGGGTGTAAACGTTGCAATATATCTCGTATCCCCGATCTTTTCTATGCTTGCACCATCTATACTGGGCCTGGCATCGCTTGTGATGCCGATCTGAAGTGGAGTGCCAAGCCAGCCATCGTCTGCATCTATACGGTTCTCCTCAGGCCTCGGGTCACCTATTGCCCAGTTGACCATCGCAGATATGAGCTTTGAGTTTGGCGGAGAATAGATCGAAGATGCCCATACACTCCCATCATCTGTAGATAGGCTCGCTACTCTGCCAAGACCATATCGCCAGGTTGTAAGCACAGGCTTTCCATCTGCCATGGCAACTAGCTTCTGGGATCCAGGCTTCGGCGTGATATCGTTGAAGCCTGTAATAGTCGCGTTGATCTCAAGGCCAGAGGTTATGTAGTGGTCAGTGTTAACGACTCCAATCGGGAATCCCTTAAGCTGATTTGTCTCTTCAGGCTTGTTTGCCGGCTGACCTGCTATCTTCGTTGATATTGACTCAGGATAAGTGAATGCGTAGAACTGAGCGCCTGTTTCTGCAGCCATTTCACCGAAAAGTCCTGTAGTATCTGGAAATGCCTGAACCTGAATAAGACGTGTTGTAACATTCATCTGCTTGATAAGCTGATCAGAATGCTTTATTACATCGGGGTAGTTCTGCAGGATGCCGTCCGATAAAACAATTAGCTCTCCTTTGTTGCCGCTCTCATTGAGCATATTCCAAGCCAGCTGAAGTCCGCCGTCAAGGTAAGTGTTCTCTGTTGATGATGGAGAGAGGCTGGCAATCCTATCCTCCAGGAATGTCCTGCCACTTGAGAGCGGCACAGGGTCTGATACATCATATGCCTTTGTGCCAAAGACCACCAGTCCCACCTTGTAATCCTGAAGATCAGGAGACTTGAGGAGCTCTATTGCCAGGGCTTTTTCATAATCCAGTAATGGCGTACCATCCTTCGTCTTGGTGTCAGTAAGGCTGAAGGAGATATCTATGACCATCACAGCAGTCTTGCCGCCCTCGAATATGCTGGGCGTCGATCTGGTGGGAAGTACACTCTCGAATGTGGTGTTATAGTAACCTCCATACTCATAGGAGGCCGGGCCGCCCACCACAACGAGCCCGCCTCCGTCGCGAACGTAAGCCTTGAGCTGATCAAGCTCCGGGCTGTACATCTGGTTATCAATCACGACAGTCTTATAGCTGCTGAGGTTCGCTGGAAGACTAGTGGCCATGCTGAGTCCGTATAAGCCTGCAAGATCTGTTGCCAACGGGGACGGGGTGCTCGATACTAGGAGCACATTCGGCTTGGGAACAACATAGACTGCCTTCTGGTATTCATCGTTCACAGGCTGTGAGTCCGGAGCGATGGATGCTCTCAAAATATGCGCGCCAGTATCCCTAAATGTATGGGAGATTCCAATCGATATCGTCTTGTTGGCAGCGATATTATCTGAATAGATGCGTACATCATCAGCATAGACGGATAGCGTTCCCTCATATCTATCCGAGGAATTGATAACAACTTTGAATGGGTAGTCATCGCCGATAACGGCAGTATTCGTCCCTTGGATCACCACGCCGGAGTCGCTAATTATAGGTGAAATCTGTATTGCGAATAAGCTAGTGTTCGATGCCTTTGCAAGGGTTAGCGCGTCCGATAGCGGTCTTCCTTTATTATTCTGGCCGTCGGAGACGAGGACGAGGGCATTGCCGGGCGTAGAATATTGGAGGATCTTATCTCCGAGTGGAGTCGAGTCGCCTGAGAACGATCTGATCTGCGCTCCATTCAATATCTGGCCTAGGCGAGCCGCAACATTTGGATCAAAGATATTCATTGAGCCTGTTTTATCATCAAGCAGGGTTATGCTTGGCTGCTCGGATCTGACAGTTTGCGTCGTAATAGTATACGGGTTTGCAGCTGCGATTATTATCAGAGAGAGAACGGCGAGCCTGGATGCTACCAGAGACCTGTTCTTGGCTCGGAGGATTAGATAGATCAATCCTGGAAGGAGCAGCACAGGAAGCAGCCATAGAAGCTGAGGCGATGCAAAGTAGATGTTCTCTATCATGCCTCACGCCTCCACCAGATGATTGCAAGCTCTGATAGTATCGCCAGGACAGCTAAAATGATAACCCATTGGGATAGATCCTGCTTAACAAGAGTTTCGCCAGTTGTGCCGGTATTAAACTCTCCTGCGGGATAGACCGCGCCTCCGCTTAAGTCGGATTCGCGCTGATCATACAAGTTTGCAGCGAGAGTCGTACCCTGGAAGCTATATATCCCCACCTCATCCAGAAGCAGGCTGGATGTAGTAATCGTGCCCTGTGGGGACTCAACGTTCACTGTTTCTCCCAGAGGAATAAACTCTCCCGTTTTGTGGTTGGACTGGGAGATATCTGGAACACCTGTGAGCCAGTTGATCATATCATACCAGAATATAGGATATTCAGGCCGCTGGTAGAAGTCGGAGTCTACCTCAAGGCCGTTGTAAATCACTGTTCCCTTACCTAACCGCCAATAGGCCAGAACTGGTGCTCCATTTGCCTCTATCATCGAGACGGAACCCCTGCGAGCTGAGGAATCCAGGTAGCCGAAGATGCCAATCTCATCGAAATGTATATCGCTCGCAAACACCGGGTTTCTAAACCAGAGGTTCACGGGTCCCGCAGAAGAGCCCGTTATCTTCACAGGCAGATATTCAGGGCTATCGTTCTGGCTAGAGGCAATGTATATCGCCCTTCCGCCGTTATCGATGTAGCGGTTGAGTTCGCCGTTATCAGAGGCATTCTTGGCCACGACTATTATGTCAAAGCTATTGTAGTCTCCTGATCTCGCTGCCTGAACGTTTGGAAGTGAATGCAAGGCAGCAATGGCAGGCGTAACATCCCCGAGATATAGAACCTTCTTCTGGCCCTGATCAGGCACATAGATGTATGCCTTGTTATCCCAGCTTATGGCATCGTTCAGGTCTAAAGTGATGTAGTTCACGCCAGGAAATGCCGTGAAGGAGAAATAGTAGTCTCCGCCTTGATCCATGGCTATAGACCTGCTTGATGAGCCTCCCGGTCCTCTAATGGTTATGGGCACAGTTCTCGCACTTCCGAAGTTATGCACCAGTGCGGTATGATTTACATAGCCGGTTCCGGATACATCCCAGCCTCCGATGATTGCAACATTATCGCCCCCTCCCATAGTGTTTGCAAAGACAATGCTTGTTTTGCCATCTGCCTCAAGGAGCTTTCGTGTTTCATTAGGGTCATCGCCCTGCCAGCTTATGAAATCGGATACAACGAGAATATTTCCGCCTTCAGAGCCTAGGAGCCCATTCGCCAAGGTCATCGCCGAGGAAATATCGGCAACTACAGCTCGCGGCGATACTTTTGATAGGACACCTCTAGCCTCAGCGCTATTGCCCGATTGGAGGGCAGACTCAGGTATGCTGCTTGCAAGGACTATGCTTACTCTATCATATTGATCCAAGTAAGGACCTATAACATTTAATGCTCGCGAAAAGCTGTTTTCCATGCTTGCAGAGACATCCAGGACCACAACAAGATGGCTTGATGGGGCTCCAACAGTCGTCGTATATGGGCCTGCAGCAGCTACGGATATTGAGACGAGAACAAGAAGCTGAATCCAGAAGAGAGGATCTTTAATCAGACGGCTCAGGATTGCAGAGCGCTCAGCTTCACCCTCTGTGAGAAAGATCGTCGATGAGAATGGTATAATCTTAGGTTTGGGTCTGATGAGGTATATTATTATGAGCGGCGCAATACTGAGCAGTCCAAGTAGCGCCAGAGGGTTGCTGAAAGGCATCGATGTTATTTAGATCTCGCGGGTATGAAAAGGTTTCTCGAAGGGCCTGGCCAATATTCTTAATACGATTGAGCACATAAAGTCATTAAGCCCAACAGATGGAGATATCATGTGATGGTCAGCGCCATGGAACTTTACCAATTGTTGCCAAAGGATGCCTGTAAGGATTGCGGATATGCTAGCTGTATGGCATTGGCAGTAGCTCTACTCAATAGAGAGAAGAAGCTTGAGGACTGCCCGGCACTGTTCAATCCTAAATATGCGGATAAGCTCAAAAAGCTCAAGGAAGTCTTAGCGCCTCTGGAGAAGGCATCGGAGACAGGCCTTATAATCCATGGGGAGAAGTGTTTCGGCTGCGGAAACTGCGTAGTTGCCTGTCCAGTGAATGTGGCCAGCGACCCAACAGGGAGCGCCATAGGGCTTGGTCCGAAGAGCGATAAGGCGATATTGGTTGTTGAGGACGGCGTCGTAAAATGTCTGAACATAAAGGAATGCCGGCGCTTTGGGCCGAACAAAGTTTTGTGCAACGCCTGCACAGTGACATGCCCAAGCAAGGCTATAGAGTTCGTTTAGGTGGTCATCATGGCAACATGTACTGGATGCTCTCTGCTCTGTGAGGATATTGAGCTTGCTTTGAAGACTGGAGCCATATCCCAGGCAAAGAACCTATGCCGAAAGGGCTATGGTCACTTCCAGGCCCTTTTCACAGAGAGGACAGTTCCATTGGTCGACGGTCGAAATGTGTCGGTCGATGAGGCAATAAAAAAGGCGGCCGAGATACTGAGGGAATCAAAACATCCTCTGCTCTATGGCTGGTCGAACTCCACACTTGAGGCACAGAGCGTGGGAATCGAGCTTGCGAAGAAGCTAGGTGCAGTCATAGATGATACATCCTCATTCTGTCAGGGTCTGCTGCTGGAAATGGTTTTACGCGGAGAGCTTCCAACGTGCACCTTAGATGACGTAAGAAACTTCGCAGATGTATCCGTATTCTGGGGCGCAGGTCCATCGAACAGCCATCCAAGGCATATGTCCCGATTTGCATATTATCCTCGTGGCGAGAAAAGGCAGAAGAGCTACGAGGAAGAGAGAACCTGCATAGTTATCGATGTGCGGAAGTCTTCGACTGCAAAGCTCTGTGAGAACTACTTCCGCGTTAGTCCGGGCGGAGATACGAGCTTCATAGAGTCGATCATGGCAGTTCTGGATGGCAAGATCCCCAAGTCCGGAGACAAAAAGAAAATGATTGAGCTTGGCACGATCTTGCGTAAGACCGAGTTCGGCGTGATATTCCCAGGGCTCGGGTTGATCTATTCGCTGAGGGAGAATATCGACCTTCTTAAATCTCTGGTCACAAAGCTGAACGAGATCACAGCATTCAAGGTCATACCGATGGTAGGGCACTACAACATGCGCGGCTTCAATGAGCTGCTTTTAGCCCAAACGGGCTACATAAACCAGGTCTCATTCGAGGGTGGAGCCGCTAAGCATGGGCCCGAGTACAGTGTCGTAACAGCAGCAAAGACCTGCGATGCGGCTATGGTGATAGGCTCGGATCCGTTATCCGCCCTCCCATTTGGAACTGCTGGGCGCCTCGCAAAAACTCAGCTTATCGCCATTGACCCGCGAAGATCGCTGACCACTGATGCTGCTAAGGTTGTGATACCCTCTGCTATGTATGGGCTTGAGGCTGGAGGGAGCGCAATACGCATGGATGGCGTGAAGATCAAATTCGACCCCTTCACCAAATCTGATCTGCCGTCAGATGAGGAGATACTGAAGAGAATTAAGGAGGAGATCTGATGGATCTGGATGTTAAGATTGTCACCTTCCGAGACATATTTCAGTATGAGGCTGGGAAGAAGGGCCGATACTCTGAGGAGTACAGGAAGCTCAGCGCCCAGATAATACTTGATAAAGGGGATATGGCAAGGCTCGGGGTAAACGATGGCCAAAACGTTCGCATTACAAATGATATTAGTAGCGTAATAGTGGCTGCCAAGGTCTCCGATGATGAACCTCATCCGGGATTAGCGTTCATGACCAATAGCCCTTGGGCGAATCAGCTTGTCAGGGATGATAACTGCGATATGGGCATACCTGAGTTCAAGGGCATAGTCGCAAAGGTAGCTCCTTCGGGGGATAGGGTAACTGAGATATCTGAGCTGCTCCAGAGGATGAGATCTCAATAAAATCCATACGACAAATGAATTCAAACGAAAGCCTAATGAAGCCAAAATGAAACCCAAATGAAATCTCAGGTGTAAGCCCATGAATCTGATATCCATCTCAGACCTCACAAAGAACCAGATATTCGGCATCTTGAACAGCGCAGAGGCGTTCAAGCAGAGTAGGGGGAAGTCAAGGGACAGGCCGCTCGCAGGAAAGAGCCTGGCGATGATCTTCGAGAAGCCGTCGACGAGAACACGTGTCTCACTGCAGGTAGCCTTCGAGGAGCTGGGAGGACATGCGCTTTACCTGAGCGCGGGCGAGCTTCAGCTTGGCCGGGGCGAGACTATAGCCGACACGGCCCGAGTGCTGTCGAGATACGTTCACGGAATAACTGCTCGTGTCTACTCGCAGAGTACGGTTGTTCAGCTTGCGAGATATTCGAGCATTCCTGTTGTCAATGCGCTCTCAGACTGGGAGCATCCACTGCAGGTTCTGGCAGACCTTATGACAATGCGCCAGTGCTTTGGATGGCTGGAGGAGCTGAATGTGGCATGGATTGGCGATGGGAACAACGTCTGCAACTCTATGATCCTGGCATCTGCAATCATAGGCATGCACATAAAAGTTGCATCGCCCAAAGGATACCAGCCAAAGGCCCAAATATTAGAAGAGGCGAAAAGGCTAGGTGGCCTGCCGGAGATCATGGCCGATCCGGCTGAGGCGGCACACGGCGCCGATGTCGTAATAACCGATACCTGGATCTCAATGGGAGACGAAAAAGAGGAGGCTGAAAGGTTCAGGGTCTTCGGAAGGTATCAGGTAAACTCTGATCTGATGAGGCTGACTCATGAGAAAGCCATAGTCATGCACTGCCTCCCGGCGCATCGCGGCCAGGAGATCACCGATGAGGTGATGGATGGGCGGCAGTCTGTGGTCTTCGATGAGGCGGAGAACCGCTTACATACAAGCAAGGCGGTGCTGGCGCGGCTGATTGGATAGTTCGTTATTCTATTTGCATCATCCTGGATAATGCCTTCTCAAGCCTTTTTCGAGTTTTGGCATCAGGATCCAGCAGTAAATCCAGATCTTTTTCAATCCTTCTAACGCTCTCCTCGGATGCCGGGCAGTCTTCATAGAACTCTATGCCATGCAGCCCAATTTGGCCTGGGCTTAGGAAAGGGCTGCACCTGCATACCATCGGCCTGGCCTGATATATCTTGCATCCCTTTTTTGTCTCATCATAGAATCTGCATGGCGCGGTTTTCTTGAATGCTCGCAGATCAGGTTCAGTGGGATGAGGCATTGTGTACTCTTCGATTACTTCTCCCATCGAAATACCAAGATAACTCGCCAATCTTCGGATATCCTTAGGATAGATATCGATAGGATCGGCTACATGACAGCAAATGCCACATCGCTTGCACTGAAAATCGAGCTGGGCCTGGATGCGCACATAGTCATAGGGATCTAGTGGCATAATATCACGACGATTGAGTATTTCAAGGCCTGTTGGATTATAAACGATCTGCTCAAGGCGAAATAGGCTTAATCACCAAAACTCCATCCATCCTTCACAGGATCGCAAAGTTCTAGTATAGCCCTGTCCTCTAGTAAGGGTTAGCCCAAAATTATAGCACGGCGGATAGAGCAAGCGCGGGGGTTGCCAAGTGGCTAAAGGCGCAGGGCTTAGGACCCTGTCACGAAGGTGTTCGCGGGTTCGACTCCCGTCCCCCGCATTTAATTAATCTGCTGTTGTCGGTTTTGTTATAAGACTGCCTTAATTAGACTTTTGTCACGATGATATAAACCTTTTCGCGTCATTTCCCAGGGACCCTGTCATGAAACTTTTTCTAAAAATTCAATGTGTTATTGTTCTTTTCCGATCGCCATAAATGTCAGCCTGAGCTTTTGAACCCGCAGGTCTAGGCTCTGATTGCTCTATTCCTTCATGGTTAAGGTTTTTTGAGGTTGTATTGATGAATCTTTTCAGAAAAGGAAATACAAGCGTTAATGGGCATTTTAGAATTTTATTTTCTTCGATTTATCAAAATATCCAGAATTTATTGCATAGGAAGCTCTTTATCGCGAAACCCTTAGCTCTGAATAATGAATTATCTTTCTATTAATTCTATACATATTGTCCTACTGCATTCGTGATTTAAAATCAGCTAGCAATTTCTTATACGTCTTTGTTTCGGCCTTCAAACCTACTTCGCTGAATACATTGCAAGGGCGAAGATAGGTAAATGGGTCTCTAATATTATCTAATAAGACATCCATTAAAAAGTAAGCGCCAATTATTTCCTTTGAGTCCTCGGGACTAAAGATATCCTCATTAGTTTCAAGATCTATAGCCTTTATGCCATTATTATCTGTAAATATATGGTATTTTCCAGATCCCTTGTGGTCTTTTCCGTAATTTAATTTCTGGCATAACGAGTCTAATCGACTTGAAGTTAAATTCCAGTAGAAAATCGATGTTTTTATTAAAGTACCTAATGATTTTTCGATATTGTCTAAAGAATCTATTCTTTCGAACATATGTTCCATTAATATGTCTTTATCATCATCCCAATAATCCAAATCCGTCGTTGCTTTTTCTTCTTCGAGTTGACGAATCCCATAATCTAGGCGATATATTTCCTCCGATCTAAGAAAGCGCATTCCTTGAGATAAAATATCGCTAAAATTGGAATAGATTATATAAGCCCTTTGAACGAATCTTTCATAATCGGATTCATCCATTAAATATACATCATCATATAGCCTTTCAAACGGCTTCATAAAGAGTAGCTTAAGTGGATCGCTAACCGGATAAGATATAAAGGGACTTAGGAGCATATCCAAATCAATTAGTTTATGGAGATTTTCTGAGTAACCTTCTCCTCCAAAATCCCTAATTAGATTACTATACGTATCCTTAACTTTGGATCTATAGAAATTAATTGACTCTATCGGCTCAAAATCTTCTAACAACTTTATGAGGTTATTTTCAGGAATATTATAAGCCGTAATTGGGCAATCTAAATATTCTACATCCCTTCGTATGTTATCGGAGTATCTCTGTATCTCGCCAAGAAATGCGGGTTGACTTAGTAGACTGTGAGAAGCTTTTTTATTAAATCCTCGATCGCTCATATGATTTTTCAGGATATTATATATAGATAAAAAGCCGAATCTCTCAATTAGTCGATTTAAATATTCTGAGGTTAATGAGGATTCCTATTTACTTGTATCCTAAGGGCGGTTTTTTTAAATCGACTCTAGATTTGCCTTACGATGTTCGCTATTCTTGGTCTAACCTGTTTTTTTTCAGTTAATTCTCGATAGCATCCGCTATCCCTAAATGACATTTGCCTTTTTAAGAGTACAAAGCTGATACAAGTTAAAAGCGAAAGCGGTAACTATCATTTTCACATGCACTCTTCTGACTGATGTAACAAGCACTCTTCCAGCCTCGAAAACCCTCTTGATTACAGCATGGGGCCTTTCGCCAGGCGATCTGAGGATACTGATCAACTGATTGCGTTCTTTATCAAGATCAGAAAGAGGTTTATCAGTAGTCCTGCGCTTCATTGTAAAATCAATACCTTTGGCCTTCACACCGAAATATCCTCTATCTCTGAAAACTGGCACGCCAGGGATAGAGAGATCAACCTGACTGTCATGCAGTGATGCAGTCGAGGTCTCTATATCACGTATTAGGCTGTAATCGATATCAGTTATTTGATGTAACTTATATCCGAAGTGAGTTTCATTGCCTTTCTTAGCCCATGTGCCATCCTTGCTGCGACGTGTCTTAGCCTCATCGCCACGTGGTTTCTTTGACTCCGATGATCCTGGATCTGCTTCTATAAAGGTAGCATCCTGAACAATTCCGCGTCTGATCTTCAATCCTTTTGCATCCAACTGTCTTTGAAGTTCAGCCCAAACAAGCCTATCTGTTCCTGTCTCCGCCATTCGTTCTTTGAATGACCATATAGTTCTGGAATCAGGGAACTGATCAGGAAAACCAAGAAATGCCATAAATGATATGCGATCAGCCATTTGCCGTTCAACAGCCAGATCGCTCAGGCCATACCACTGCTGGAGAATCAGGATCCTGAACATTAGAATAACATCACAGTTGGGCCTTCCTCCCTTCTCGGTCTTATTAGTATACATCCCTTCCAGAAGAGGACGAAAGGGAACCCAATTGATCAATCCAGATACTTGAGCTAATTTAGACTCCTCTTGCTTTGCATTTAGACCTTTCAATACCCAAGTAGTAAAAGAATCCATAACAATAAATACTATTTGCTGTATTTAACACTTTCGATGCTAAAGCAGGGGGTAGGTTTATAGGAATCCTCTAATAACTTATTAGTTAAATCATCTTCATTCATCTTAGCTAGCTTATCAATAATGAGCTCAAGAAATCGAAGCTCCGTTATTGATTCGGCGAGATATTCAAAGTTGATGTTATAGGGCGTTTCCATATATCCCTTGCCTTCTTTTGATTTCCTTGGTTTGCCTCTAGAAACCACTTTAAGATCTTCTAAATCACGAAGCGCTGTTGATAAATTTGATTTTTTAATCCCAAGTTGTTCTGTCAATTGCCTATTGCTAAGGCCTTTTGCATTTAAAAGCTCAATGATTATTCTAACTTGTTCCACACTAAACTTGGTTAACGCATTTTTATCTTCATCAGACGCCATCAGGAGATAAGATGCAGTAAGGCGTTAAATCAGTTATCTTGGTCCATTACCGCTGATAACCCGTTATACTCTTTTGATCTAGTAATATAACTAGTTATTATTCAGATATATTCAATATAACAAATAGTATAAATATTGGCGTTGAGTACAGAAAGGATTGTGCACCTTGTATGAGGTGCAGGACGTGACACAATGAACGAGATAAAAGTCGGACAATTAGTTAGTGGATGCATAGAGATTGATTGGCAGCTAGATGATAAGGAGGTTTGAACATGGAATTAGATTATAATAATGAGACTCTCAAGGCTTTCAAAGAGCTTGTACATGTGCCGCTAGAAGATAAGTTCGCAGATTGTGGATTAGGGGAGCCAAAAGACTCAGATTATTTGACCCTAGCATTGATGGCTGGACCTATGATTCGAGAATTCAAAAAGTGTTTTCATGATGAGCGCCCTGTGATATCAAAGGACATTTTCAATGGTTTGGTGGAAATTAATAACGCGTTTTATACCCGAGTGGAACAAAAACGTGTTATTATGAAGTATGATGATAATTTGACAGATGAGAAATTGGCAGCCATTATCTATGTCGCCTGTGATATCGCTTACAGCGTTTATGTTGATGAGGAAATAGGACCAGCCGGAGAAACCTCAGATAATAGCCTATCTATAATGCACGCGTAAATAGAAAAATAACGCTAGAAGCCCCAGCTTCTAGCTAATACAACATCTATGGTTGATAGTAGCTTAATTATCATTGTCGAAAACTTGGCATTATATAATCTACAAAAATGAGGAGTCAATAATAATGAATGGAACCAATAATAATATAGAGACTAAGAAGGCAATTGGGGCTTATCCAGCCATCTATTTGTCAATATCATACTGAGAAAGTGACCTATATGGCCAGTAACTCTAGCAGTGTACCCATCAATAAGCCGGTCTATGGAGATAATATAGAACCGATTGCTGATGATGACCAAGAAATACCCGAAATGGAAATAACGGAAAGGGATTACCCCGAAGAACCAGAAATACCCGAGATGAAACTATCGGATAGATCCGAAGATTTAGAGCCGTTGGATAGTATCCCAACGGTTCAAGATTGCCCTTGTGAGCCGGTATATGACGCAATACCAACAGAAAATAGAATCACCCAACCAGAACCAGAAAGCTTTGTAACGAGGTTTAAGCCGAAGTCTAAGAGCATCCGCGCGGCAACTAATAATTATGGGATGCCTAACCCGGAGGGCAGCGTAAAATATAGCAATGATGGTTTCCCGGTGATGCTAATTGAAGATGAATGCGTTGATTGGTTAATAGATAACCTTCATCTAGTAACAATTAGCGAAACTAAGGAAATCCTGTATTATGAGGATGGAGTTTATAAGAAGGATGGCGGCGAGCTAGCCCGACAAATTCTTCATCATTTCTTCTATAAGTTGAAGACAAAAAAGGATTACCCCCTACTAGATAGAAAGAAGACTGAGGAAATTATATCCAAAATTATACATTTAACGAGTAAGCCAATTAGCGAGTTTGGAGTTGATAAGGTACCCTTTGGGTTAATTTCCAACATACCCAATTTGGAACCTATGTTCTATAATGTGGGGATTCCTATCTTAAATACCCAACAAGGCTACATTAGCCTAGATGGCTATGAGCTATACCCACATAGGACGGATATTCTCAGCTTAACCCAAATACCAACAGCTTTTGATCCTGATGCTGAGTGTATTGGCATTCAAGAAAAGCTAGATTACCATGTTGATAGGAAATATCACGATTGCATATACGAAATGACTGGTTATACTCTTGAGAATAACTCAGATATGCAAAAAGCATTCATGTTATTTGGCGAGAAGCGAACATTTAAGAGCACGCTATTAAAGCTAATCGGTAATATGATTGGGGAGAGCAATTGTAGCCATGTACCGCTATATAAGTTGGTCACGGACAAGTTTTCTGTTAGCCAGCTTTATGGTAAGATGCTCAATTATAGCGGAGATTTGTCTCCTAAGCCGTTACCAGACCTTGAGATTTTCAAGAATTTAGTCGGACAAGATATGGTTTGGGCACAACATAAGTTCGGCCATCCTTTTAGCTTCAAATATAATGGAAAGCTGATCTTCGCAACAAACGAAATCCCGAGAATAAAAACCTATGATGAGGCATATTGCGTTAGGTGGATAACAATACCCTTTGGAAACTCTGTGATAGGAAGAGAAGATCCTAAGCTATTCGAAAAGCTATCAACGCCATCAGAAATGAGCGGATTATTAAATATGTCTCTAGAAGGTCTTAGGAGGCTGCATGCTAACAAAAAGTTCACCTATGACCTGGATTATGGGCTCAACCTCTTCAAGCGGCAAACTAACCCTGTTTCCGCATTCCTAGAGGATAGATGCTGCGCGTCAGATAACGGTATCCCAAAGGGTGGTCTTATAAAAGAGTATAACGATTGGGCCAAGGCTAACAATTTACCGCCAGCTAGCTCAATGCAGGCATTTGGCGGAATGATGAAAGATCAGACCGTTATTCCCGTTAGCACCTATTTCCCAATGATAGGAAACAAGCAGATTGAGTCTTGGAGCGGGATATCCCTGAAGGATAAGAAATAGGATGGATCTTTGGCGGCATATAATAGGGGTATATAAACTAAAGGTATAAGATCAGCACCAGTAGCACCATACGACTTATATGACCTATTTCTCCTATTAATCGCATGGAAAAAGAGGGAATAGTATAATAGTATAAAGAAAAATAGCGAAAATGAGTCATATTGGTCATATGGTCTGCTATATACTGGTTTTATGATATACCTTTAAATGCCCCATTTACGCATCCGTCGCTAAAACCAACAAACCTGTCAAATCAATAGCTAACTTTAATGAGAGTTTTCCGATGCCTTAGCTTGCGGTATCTCATTAGGTTCGCTATTGATTCAGGCCATTCATGCGATTGTAAAATAAAATTCGATGTCTGGATGATTGATGATCATTATGGTAGAATTGAAATGCGATATTTGCGGTAAGAAGTTTAAAAGAAAGCCTTGCAAAATAAAGCGTGCTGAAAAGCATTATTGTTCAAATGCTTGCAGATACAAGGGACAAGAACAATCAAAACACAAGTCTTGGATTCAAGATGGCATTATCCACTTAGAAATTACAAAAGGAAATATCGTATTGCTTGATGAAATTGATAAGGATCTTGCAGATTTGAATTGGCAAACCCGTAAGAATTATGCGGCCCGGAAAGACAAAGATCGGAAGCACATTTACATGCATCGTTTGATTGCAGAAAGGAAAATCGGAAGATCACTAAATACAGGCGAAATTATAGATCACGTAAATAGTAACAAGTTGGATAATAGGCGTGGGAATATTAGGTTAGTATCAAATATAGAAAATTGTGAAAATACGATGAAACCAGTAAGGATTAACACAAACAAGAAATCTACAAGTAGGTTCAAAGGCGTTAGTTTTAACAAAAAATTAGGAAAATGGCGAGCCCAAATCACATATCATGGTATTACAAACCATTTGGGATATTTCGATAATGAGGAAGATGCTGCAAAAGCATATGATATGAATGCTATCGCATTTTTTGGGAACCATGCAAAATTGAATTTCCCAAACGAACGGTACGCTTGGGAAATTCATAAGAAAAGCGAATGTGCATATAAGGCTGAAGTTTAAAATCAAAATTATTTCGGGATAATTAACTTTTTCGCATGATTTGAAGACAATTTTTATAAAATTATGCTGTAGTTAACCCTCAAGCCTTAAAAGGAAATTCGGCTGATTTTGGCAAAACTCACCTTTGCCAAATAACAACAATTTTTACCGCTGGCCTATTATCGGCAATTATTTTGAGTGAAGAAAAATATTTGGAGAAAACCTTCAACTTCCTCCAATGTCATTCTATCTTATTTCTCTTTCATACTCAGCGGATATTTTACCCCCTGGCTATTTGCCTTGTAAGATATGCAACCCATATTATTCTTTATCCCTTCCACGTTTCTAAAACAAGCGATAAACACCTTTTCGTTTAAAGAGTAATACACGTTTTGGGAATAGATTGATATACGTAGAAATTATCCGCCAGCCAGAGTTAGCTGGTACAATATATAAATGCCTGAACCAAATAAAGATGAATCAAGTAATGGGCAAATCTGCAATGCTATAAACAGGATATTCAGCGACGATTTGATGATCGTGATGGCAGCGATTCCGGCAGTCGTGTTTATTCTTCAGCTAATTTTTGATTTCTCGCTAGGGATGTTGGTAGTTTTTGATTACTTAAATTATTTCATCATTTATAGTTAATCTCCTAGCTTTTTGCACTAAGAAATCGCTCCACCCAGGACTTTGAATATCCATCCTTTTTGGAATAAAATATTTCTAAAGCGCAATCTTGGCTAGCTATAATAGCTTCATCGAAATCAGTGTATTTGGCGATCTCTCTTTTGAAATCCTTCCAACCGAATTCTATAGGATTCAAATCTGGTGAATAGGGGATATTATAAATTAAGTGAATATCGATTTCCTCAGCTAGTTTTCTAAATTTCTTGGCCAAATGAATTCTAGCATTATCTAAAAGTATACAAATTGGCCTCATAATATTATTATTTCTTATATTTTGAGCAAATGCCATCAACGCTTCCTTCTTAGAGGAGTTGGAAACCATAACCTCATCATTGCCATTTAATGCTATAAATCCAAAAATAGTTCTTGATCTAACCTTTCCAGGTTTATAATTTATTAAATGAGTGTTTAAGACTCTACGTGTATTAGGGCGCTGTTGTAAAGAGCTTTCATCAAGAAATCCTATAACAGGATCAGTAACAGTGGTCAGCACTGATTTTATCCTTTTTTAAAAAACTTTCTGCATCTGCAGGCCTCTTTTCATTTCTGATGTATGGTTTCCCATACTTAACTTTTTTCACTACTCTTAAAATTCGCCAGCCATATTTATATGAAAAATCTATACCTCTTGTATCCCTTACATATTTTAATACGTCTTTTATCGTCATTCCTTTGTCTTCAATTTCTTTAATAACTCTATCCCATTCATCAAGAGACATCTTTGGCTTTTTGCCATTTCTATTCTTTGGTGTCAATCCATTATAGCCTTGATTATTCCATCTGCTTAACCAATATTTTATTGTCCTCTCGCCCCTTTTTAAAATATCAGCTACCTCATATACGTTTTTCCCTTCATATAAATGTATTATTGCCAATAACCGTTCCTTAATCCTTAGATCAGTCTCTTTTTTATATAATTTATCAAGGTCTATCTTTGATATATGCCTAATTATTATAGGTTTTCTACCCATGCCTATGTATTTTCACGCATTAATTATTAAATGTATCTATAGGGCAATAAGCTCAATGATTAACTATAGTTACTTTAACTGCTCATCGACCCAGATCTTATTCATCAGTCGCTCTTTCCTTCAGCATCCTCTGATACTCCGCCAGCTTATTGAGCGCCTCGCGTGGAGTCATTGAATCGAGATCCAAGCCAACGATCTCCTCCGCAACCGGATTGCTTTGCATCTTCTTTTCCTGCAGCCCCGGCTCTCCACTCGGCTGGTCAAAGAAGATCAACCGGGTATACTTCGATGACTTTCTCCCTTTCTTCGAGCCAGACAGAGGATCTATCACTGCCTCTCTCTCAATCTCCTTGAGAATCTCATCAGCCCTTTTAGTCACAGCCTCAGGCATTCCCGCAAGGCGGGCGACGTGCACGCCGTAGCTCTTATCGGTAGCACCCGGAACCACTGTCCTGATGAACGTTATTGAGCCTCGGTCCTCCTTCACCGCCACGCTGTAGTTCTTCACTCCAGACAAGGTCTCCTCGAGCTGTGTGAGCTGATGATAATGGGTAGCGAAAACCGCCTTGGCCTTGATAGTGTTATGAATATACTCGGAGATCGCCCAGGCAAGGCTTAAGCCATCGAAGGTGCTCGTACCTCTGCCGACCTCATCCAGAAGAATCAGGCTATCTTTCGTGGCAGCGCTGAGAATATTCGACAGCTCCGTCATCTCAACCATGAATGTGCTCTGGCCGGCGGAGAGATCATCATATGCTCCCACGCGGGTGAAGATTCTATCGACAAGGCATATGGAGGCGAACGTTGCAGGCACGAACGATCCTACCTGGGCGAGGATGACTACTATTGCGATCTGACGCATGAACGTAGATTTTCCAGCCATGTTTGGGCCGGTCAATATAATGAGCCTGTTTTTATCGCTGTCAAGGCTGACATCGTTCGGCACAAATCTGCCGTGCATAGACTCGTCAAGGACTGGATGCTTCGAGGCACGAAGGGAGATTCTGCCATCGGTATTGAACTCAGGCCTGACGAACGAGCTCCCACAAGCAACTTCGGCAAAGGCACAGAGGACATCCAGCTCGCCCAATGCCGACGCTCTTTTTTGGGTCTCCTTTGCATAATCTGCTATCTGGGATATTACCCTGTGGAAGATCTCATGTTCAAGTGTAGTTTGATATGGCAATGTCAAGTAAATAAGCCTTTTAAAGGCAATATGCATGAAGGTCAGCCAAAAGAATTGGCATTAGAGCCCTATCGCAAGCCATAAACTTTTGGTTAATCTTAGCCTTTAGATGGAAAGGGCTTGAGGCAAAACTTGGTTCACCCTCTCTCTGAGATTCATATCAGCTTCGCCTAGCTTCCTTTTTACCAGGATTCTCTTAACCATCGCTATCCAGCAGATCTTTACCACAGAATTATATATCAGCCCTGCTTTGATGCTGGAAGGCGTGCCTAATGGAATCACTATATCGTAAGCTCCTGGCATGGCTGGAACCTTGCTTGATATGTATGCAACAGTGAGTTGCATCTCACCTACATCGTGATACAAAACAAGCGATGGCCTGACCTTATTATTAAGTAGGTTTGAATAAGAAAGAGGTGCTAAGACTATGTCACCTTTTTTCAGGTCCTCATTCATAGTCGGGTTCATCTGCCAATGAATCTGTGAGCGATAGGGCCGTTATTTCCATCAGACCTTCTACGATCTCTTCATCGGTTTCGTCTGCGTCAGACTCATAGGGTTGGCCCTGGCTTCGATCTCCACGCACCAAAACCTCACACATAGAAATTACCTAGGGGTTCTTGGTATTTAAAATATGGCTGGGATTAGTTCTATGATATGTGGCCGAACTAAAGAGTGGCAAGCCAATCTGATCCTATGGGTCAGCATCTCTTCCCCTCAGAATCCCTTGATACTCAGCCAGCTTGTTGAGCGCCTCGCGTGGAGTCATCGAATCAAGATCCAAGCCGATGATCTCCTCTGCAACTGGGTCATTACGTATCTGCTTTTCTTGCGGGCTCGATCCTCCGTCAGGCTGGTCAAAGAAAATCAATTGGGTGATCCTGTAAGCTTGGTCAGTGAAGTATGGACCGCAGAGATCTGCGGATCCACCGACGTAAACGTTCGACTCCATCTACGTTTTACGATCTCGCTCCCACGAAAGATACGCTCTCGAAAAACACGTTGATGGGCGCAAATTGCTCCGTCCAACTGACGCCACGATTAGTTGTATGCAGTATTATGCCCCCCTGACCACTTGTGGAAGCCCCTACGACCCATGCCGTCTTCAAGGTCGTTGCACTCACACCCAAGAGGAAGAAGTGGATTCCATTCGGATTTTGCTCGTGCCAAGTTTTGCCACCGTCGCTTGTCCAGTAAACAAGGCCATAATCTCGGGCAGCCCATGCGTTGTATTTATCAATTGCACATACGCTATTCATGTCATATCCATCGCCCCTGTCCATCTGGATTTGCCATGATGCACCTCCGTCCGTTGTTTTAAAAATGGTAGTGTTATGTCCAACTGCCCAAGCGGTTTTGTTGTCGGCGGCAGTGACTTCGATCAGCGGCACCGCCCTAAAAGTTGAAGCACTTCCTTGGCGCGTCCAGGTGAGACCACCATCGTTTGTCCTAAGAACGATAGTGCCGATATTGTCAACATTTCCAACAATCCATGCGTTGTAACGATCCACAACTGCCACCCTGTATAAGGGAGCGTTTGTATTACTTGTTTGCTGGACCCAAGTCTTGCCACCGTCCTCTGTGTGGATAATGGTACCACTGCCTCCGACAACCCAAGCGATCTTGCTGTCAACAGCGCCAATTCCCTGCGAAGAGAAATCGGGGACCGATCCTGGAGCGCCACATCTGATCCAGGTCTTGCCTCCATCCACCGTTCGTAGAATTACTCTATAATGATTGTCATTTCCGCCAACGGCCCAAGCACTGTAAGCGTCTATAGCACGGACATCAGTTAGCTCAACATTGGGTATCGTATTTGGAGAGCCTTGTCTTGTCCAATTTTTTCCACCGTCAATTGTGTGCAGAATGACTCCATAACCATCAGCAGGAAACCCTGTAATCCATCCTACATCACTCTGTACTGGGGGAGACACACGCCTCATAAGACTGCCTTCCAATGACTCGCTTATGTTTATCGAGTTGGTGGCGGAGCCATGAGTGGAAGACAGAGCTTCCTGATTACCGGTTGAGATATATTCCACCTGCTTCGCAGAGCTATTCAGCCCCGAATAGTCTACTGTATCCTTATTTATCGCTAATTGGGCCTGGACTAGCCCGGCTAATAGAAGTAGCAGGATGATTAGACCTATCCAAAAGAAGGATCGATTCCCCAAACTCTCTGTCATTCCGCAACCTTTTGGATTTTATTAGTCAATACTTATGTTTAGACTTCGATGACTCAAATTTATTACGCATAAATCTTTTGCTCAAAGCTCAAGCGCTGTGTTGAATAACTGCTTAAATGAATGCAAGATATCGGAGAAATCAAAGTTGTAACGGACGGTGCTTTAGAAGAAATCGATTGGCAGGTTCCTCATCAAACAGTGCCAAACTTTGAGGAGGTAAGTACGACTTGCGCAACTCTTGTACACTTGCTTCAGCGTTCAAGATCGGAGAGCATTTTATAAATATGCTGTACATCCATACACTTTTTACGATTAGAGATAGGATTGGATATCATCAAGACAGCAATATTTTGACTTCCATCGCGATTAGAAAACATTTAAATATTTTCGTCACAGAATATTTTAGATAGGAGATGAATTTATGGAGCTTTTTGTAGAACTAGAGGTTTTCGACACTATCATAAGAGATGAAGATATAAAAAGAGTAAGGGAGCGTTTTGGAGCCCAACTCAAAAAAATTATGGAGTCGGGAAAAGTAATTTCCAGCGGCTTCTTTTCGGACAAGCGTGGCGGCTTTTTGATACTAAATGTGAATAGCGCCGAAGAGGTAACGGAACTACTGGGAATCAATATAGAATTTTTCCATATAAAGGTTCATCCAACCATGCCTCTGGAAAAAGTGCCAGAACTGTTCGTCAAATATTTGGCTCTTTGAAACGAACGCGCAAAAGCTTGGCTTAGTGCATATAGTGCAATAACCTGCAGCCATTCCCTCTTTTTTCGATATCGGTAAAAGAATAGATCTGCAACATGGCCGATCTGTGCTTATTTATCTATGGATAAGAGCTTTGCCAGAAGGGCACTTGGGCCTATTTTGCAGACTATATAAGCCACTGCCGATAAATTTCAGATTTCAGATCCTATTTCCCTTCAATGAGGCGCAGGGGTCTAGACTTATGCACCGGCATCTCTATCCCTCAACATCTTCTGGTACTCCGCCAGCCTATTGAGCGCCTCGCGTGGAGTCATCGAATCAAGATCCAGGCCAATGATCTCCTCCGCAACCGGATTGCTTTGCATCTGCTTTTCCTGCAGCTCCGGCTCTCCACCCGGCTGATCAAAGAAGATCAGCTGGGTGTACTTCGATTTCGACCTTTTGCCTTTCTTCGAGCCAGACAGAGGATCTATCACCGCCTCCCTCTCAATCTCCTTGAGAATCTCATCAGCCCTTTTGGTCACAGCCTCGGGCATTCCTGCAAGGCGGGCGACGTGCACGCCGTAGCTCTTATCGGTAGCACCCGGAACCACTGTCCTGATGAACGTTATTGAGCCTCGGTCCTCCTTCACCGCCACGCTGTAGTTCTTCACTCCAGACAAGGTCTCCTCGAGCTGTGTGAGCTGATGATAATGGGTAGCGAAAACCGCCTTGGCCTTGATAGTGTTATGAATATACTCGGAGATCGCCCAGGCAAGGCTTAAGCCATCGAAGGTGCTCGTACCTCTGCCGACCTCATCCAGAAGAATCAGGCTATCTTTCGTGGCAGCGCTGAGAATATTCGACAGCTCCGTCATCTCAACCATGAATGTGCTCTGGCCGGCGGAGAGATCATCATATGCTCCCACGCGGGTGAAGATTCTATCGACAAGGCATATGGAGGCGAACGTTGCAGGCACGAACGATCCTACCTGGGCGAGGATGACTACTATTGCGATCTGACGCATGAACGTAGATTTTCCAGCCATGTTTGGGCCGGTCAATATAATGAGCCTGTTTTTATCGCTGTCAAGGCTGACATCGTTCGGCACAAATCTGCCGTGCATAGACTCGTCAAGGACTGGATGCTTCGAGGCACGAAGGGAGATTCTGCCATCGGTATTGAACTCAGGCCTGACGAAAGAGCTTCCACACGCAACTTCGGCAAAGCCACAGAGGACATCCATCTCGCCCAATGCCGACGCCCTTTTTTGGATCTCCTTTGCATAATCTGCTATCTGGGATGTTACCCTGTGGAAGATCTCATGTTCAAGTGCCGAAGACTTTTCTTGGGCCGAGATCACCTTGGCCTCCATCTCCTTGAGCTCAGGAGTAATGAAACGCTCGCAGTTCGCCAGAGTTTGTTTGCGCAGATAATTATCAGGCACAAGATGCAGATTTGCCCTTGAGACCTCGATATAATATCCGAATACGCCTGTATATCCAACCTTCAGGGATTTTATTCCCACTCTTTTCCGCTCAGTGTTCTCAAGGCGCGATATCCAGCCTTTCCCGTCTCTAAGCAGCGACCTGATGGAATCAAGCTCATCATCAAAGCCGTCTCTGATAGCACTGCCGTCGCGAAGGTTCGCAGGAGGATCATCGGAGATCGATTTTTCTATAATTGCTACTATCTCATCCAGTGGACTAAGCCTGCTCCGCAGGTCTTCTAAATCCTTTGATTTCACGTTCGGAAGAGCATTGAGAATTGCAGGAAGCTTCTGCAGAGAGCCCTTTAGTATCACAAGGTCCTTGGGGGTTGCAGCACCACAGGATACCCTGCCAATAAGCCGCTCAATATCGGCGGTTCCCTTCAGCTCCTCAACAAGAGTACTTCGCAGAATAGCATTTTCGGCCAGCTCCTCTACTGCATCCAGTCGCCCTTTTATTTTATCGAGAGACAACAGCGGCATCTGGACCCAGCGGACAAGGGTGCGTGCACCCATGGGCGTCTTCGTCTTGCTGAGAAACTCAAGGAGCGTACCCCTCTTGGATCTGTCCCGGATGTTCCTCAAAATCTCAAGGTTCCTCAGCGTCACCTCATCTAAGACCATGAAGTCCGAGCCAGAATAAAATCGAATCTCGTTTAAGTGGCCAAGCGTATCGAAATGTGACTTGTGGAGGTATTCAAGAACAGCTCCACATGCCCTGATGGACAGATCCTTTCCAGTCAGCCTAAACCGTTCCATCCATCCAGGGCCAAACTTGTCTTCAAGCATTGTGCAGGCTTTTTCAGATGAGAGGGACTCCTTATTCAATGGCTGAACTCTGCTGCAATCCAAAGATTGCTCCGCGGAAGCTATACATTCCGATGGCCTAAATTTGGCGATCTCATGCCCTATTCTTTCCGATGGCACCTCTGATGTTAGAAATTCTCCGGTAGATATATCAACGAACGCCAAGCCTGCTTTATCATCATCCTGCAGGATAGCTGCAAGAAAGTTATTCGATGACTCTTCAAGCATCGAGGGCTCAATTACAGTTCCAGGAGTGACTACTCGCGTAATCTCGCGTTTGACAAGGCCTTTAGCGAACTTTGGATCCTCGACCTGATCGCATATCGCAACCTTGTGCCCTAATTTTACTAGCCTGGCAAGATATGTATCTAAAGCATGGTGCGGGACCCCCGCAAGAGGGATTTTATTTCCCTGGTCGTCCTTCTGCCGGGAGGTCAATGTGATATTCAAGTCACTGGAGACTGTTACCGCATCTTCTCCAAAGGTTTCGTAGAAATCGCCTATTCTGAATAGAAGAAGAGCATCCTTGTATTGATCCTTAATTTTATAATATTGATCCATTAGAGGAGAGAGCCTGGGCATGATATCTTCCGAAATCATATTTCGCTTAGTATTTACAGGTTAATACGGCTAACGTACAGTACATTTTCAACACTATGGGAAAAATTAATCCGATCTGTTTATCCCATTCATATACTATTATCTAGAACATACCTAATAACATTAGAATTTTAGAATTAAATATTATTATAATATCATATCGGGAAAAAGGGAGAGAGCATTATAGCAAGCTGATTAATCGCTAGAGAAAATATAGCGATTGCAAGGGTGATGTAGAACTGATTTGAATTTAGGTACTATTTTATGCCCAAGGCGTTCGCGAATGGTGTTACAATCAAGGCGGTACTAATTGTGAACACCACTATACATAATAGCAAGCTGATTAACCGCTAGAGGAGATGTAGTGATTGAGAGGATGATGTACTGCAAACAGTAGAGTAAATAACGGTTGGCCGAACTAAAGTACTATAAGTCTTTGCATTTTTCTTATTAATAAGTGAACTACGCACTAGGAGGATGATAAGCACAGGTTATATCGTATTGCATCACTGCCCTATTAGATTTAGTATATAATATATAACGACAAACTCACCAATCAAACGGCGACGAAACTCTTTGGGTCAACTGTCACCGACAGATATTCTATCGAAATCGTATCGTTCTATGTCGACGCAGGGCACGAAATTCGACAAGCTTAATGCTTAATATATGCTGTATCGAACTCCGATGGAGGATAAGACCATGGATAAGGGAAAGGAGCTTTTGGCCGTGGTTAAGAAGATGCATGAATTCTTTTAGCCTTCCTGCAATTGTCTTATATGTACTTCCATATGCGCTTAATGAATCAGTGCACGTAAGACTTCGAGCATTTCAACGGTCTGTATGCCAGCCCTTCTGATAGTACCATATTCCTTATATGGTTCTCTATAGTATGTTACTACTTTTATGGGCTTTTTCAATGGCAGCATAGCGAATCTGGATTCAGGGTCCAGTCGTGTAGACGTTCGTGGGTTCGAATCCCATCCTTCACATAGAACCACGCCAATGCATGCTGATTCTTAGTGATAATTTCACAAAATGCTAACTAGTAAATGTGGATCTGTTTTTTGTTCTCCATAACGTTTACTCTTTAGGCGAGGGTCCGATTAGTATATAGAAATCGACATCTAAAAATAAGGCATGGCCGAAGCGCTTCGAAATAAATTCGAATGAGCTTCTGCTGATGAAGATGTACATGGACAAACTTGCAACCATTAGATAGAGGTTAATAGCTTAATTATATGATTATAGGTCGTGGCCAACCCGTTCCTTTGCAATTAGGGCATGGCATTAGGGGACCTGCTGAACCTATGCGTATCCACCCAGTACCATTACATTCGGGGCATTTTCTCGACGGTTGATTAACCAAGACTCTGCCCTTTCCATCGCAAGCTATGCACTTTTGAGAAACACCCTCGTCGTGCGAAATCCGAGATCCAGAGCCATTACACGAAGCGCATATTTCTACCCCATCGTTTATATCGGTAACCATATCATCACTCATTAGTACTGAAATCATCATGCCCTAATATAAAAATTTTGTGCGCTGACCATATTGAATTAATGCAAAAGGCACTTCAAATACTAGCCTCAAATATTATAGGGACAAGCAAGGGAAATGTTGTAGCTCAAATCTGTTTAACTGGATCCAATAAAACGTTGTAGTTTATGGGAGAAACCTGAACTTTAAAACGGTGGCTCATTACCTTGATTCGAAATCACTATGTCAACAAATTTATAATACATAATTTTTGTAGTTTAAGGATTTCTGAACCAATACATTTAATAGTAAGAAAGGGCACACGTGGAATAAATTGTGGAGGAATCGTATGTCAGAAGAACATAAATGGCTTATAGAGCCTGCGGCTCCAGGCGAAGTAAAAATGAAGATAGATGTGGGAGAGGGAGCAAAACTAACTCCTGCGTTTGAAGCCGCCATTGAAACCTTGATAAAGGAGATACAGAAGACTGATGATACAAAAGCCGCAATATCATGCAAACCATTTACATTTGGGCCATGCCGTCTGAAGATTTCATGTGAAATTAGAATCTAAATAAAAATATGAATATGAGAGAATCACGTTATAATATTTGGGTGGATAGTGATACACATGCTTACATCTTTGGCGGAGTTAGTGGGGCTCTTCTGCGCATACCAAAAGACGCCCGTGATTCTCTTCAGCGCTATTTAGACTATTCAGATCCCAATTGTGATCCAAAGCTTCTTTTAGATCTGGCGAAAGGCCGTATGCTTGTTTCGAATGATTGTGATGAACTCGAATTGCTTAAATCTAGATATGATTCTGACTGTCAAGACACATCACATTTAGCATTAACAGTAGTAACTAGCTTAGGCTGTAATTTCAATTGCTCCTATTGTTTTGAGAAAAAATGTCCCTCTATCATTAGCAGAGATGTACAATATTGGCTCCTAAAGATGTTAGATGATTACTTGCCGCAAATATCCTTATTCCATGTAACATGGTTTGGAGGAGAACCTTTAATAGGTAAAACTCAATTATTAAACTTATCTAAAGAATTCATTGAGCGCTGTAACAAGGCAAATATCAAATATCAGGCCAGCATTGTTTCTAATGGATACTTACTTGATGCGCGCACTTGTGTGGATTTACATAATAGCAAAATAACTGCAATGCAAATCACCTTAGACGGTCCTCCAGATATTCACGATAAAATGCGGCCACTTGCTAACGGCAATGGTACATTCTGGAAGATAATAGAGAACTTACACCATGCGATTAAATATTTTGATATTACAATTCGGATAAGCTTGAATGGAGATAACTTCCACCGTGTAGAGGAGCTATTACAAATATTAGCTGATGAAGGATTTGCGGGCAAACTAAGCGTTTATCCGGGAAGAATCCAAAAAAGCGATGAAAATATTGCACTATCGTCTGCCCATTATATGCATTGTTGCTTGGCAGCAGAAGAGTTTGCCATTCTCCAGTATAAATTCGTTGAAATGGCAAGAGAATATGGATTCTCTTCACCATTTAGTATTGCCCCATTGGGAACACATTGCATGGCCATGCGATTGAATGATTTTGTCGTAGGCTCTGATGGAAATCTCTACAAATGTTGGGAGTCGACAGGTAATATTTCAGAGGCAGTCGGAAATATCCAAGATTACCGCAACCTAAATAGTTTGGCTCAAAAATGGCTAAATTATAGCCCATTTGAAGATGAAGAATGCTGCAATTGCATAGCTCTACCGATTTGCATGGGCGGTTGCACCTATCGTGCAAAAAGCCATTATCTCCATAAAGATAGGTGTGATACATTTAGATATGCATATCAAGAGCAATTATTGGCCTTCGTTCATACTATTGAGGATATTGAATTAAAATTTAATGCGGGCAGATAGTTAAACAACATTAACATATTGGTTTGGATTAAAGGATTTATACAGGATAAATCTTCATGTTCAGGTGAAAATACCCCCTGAACCGGGCCGGTATTGCGAGTATCGTAAGTCACTCAACGTTCTCGGTTTTACGCACAGGACCAACCCTTTGGCAACCAGATGCCTTGATAACAGAAGCGATCTGCGAAGTAGCACTCGAAGCCTCCATCGCAGTTTTGACATAACATAGAAGGATTGACGAACTTTGTTAATTCAAGCGGAATGAAAGCAATTAGCGAGGGGCTCTGCATCCCCAGTGTCCGGACTGAAACATCAGGACTTTTTCGGAGCGCACTCCGAAAGTCCTAAAGGCCGGGGTCTTTCGCCCTTCTGTACTCCCCAGTGAGATAAATCCAGGCTTTCTGCTGCTTTCCTATACAATCATTCTTCAAGTAATCTTTCAAGTAATATCCCTTCACTCATCGACCGTAGAAGTATTATCTACACCTTTATCTACCTCGCCAATGAATGAATTGAGTTTAAAAATGGGGATTATAGGGATTTCCTCGTAGAATTTTATATCTTCTTCAATTAATGTAACTATAATTGGAATAGCATGCTCTTTCATGA
>CAWDLW010000029.1:0-45281 GCA_963803145.1 Methanotrichaceae archaeon | reverse complement strand
TATTCTCGTCTCCTCGTACAGCACTGAAGTTTTTGCAGTTGCTTTTTGATCAGCCATTTTTAACCTCCTTTTTTGATCCCCACATGTTTCCAGACAGCTTTAAAAGGGTGAGGAGGAACCCTTCGCCTTTTGAGACCTCCCTACTGCCCGACCCTCTATTATGCTTCTCTAAGATCGCCCTGCATTAAACTCAGAGCGATCTTGGAAACACTGTGATGATCGATCATTATCGTGATTTTTCATAAATAAAGTTATCGCGGGAATCTTCCTTAACGATCGAATATTATCATTATTGACAATAAACAAGATAATCTTCTTAAAATTATTAGTAAAATTGATGGCCCCTTATTAAATTCTCTTGGCCGTGTTGGCAGGATATCCTGGGAATGCTGGAGTGAATCACTTGATGGATCAGAAATTCATCAAGAATGGAAGAGACTTTAAATTGGGATAATACGATTATTCAACGATAGCTTTGGAAAAGCATTTCCTCAACACAACGGATGGTTATCATAAAAACGATCTTGATTCGCTCGGCTGGGAGATCACACTCTCGCTCATGCTTGAAAATCCTCAGAGCCCATGTAGGAGTATTCTTAAAAATAACGATTCATTTGGGAATCTTCTTTATGATTTTCTTAACACAATCGTTCCAATGAACAGCATATATCACATCATTGAGATTGGCGGCGGGTATGGTCATCTGATGAGAGATTTTTTGAAGCGAAATAACAAGCTCTGTGCGACAATGATTGAGCTCTCGCCATTTCTTCTCGAGAAGCAACGGGAAACGTTAAGTGACTTCGCTGTGGAGTTCATTCAGGGAGATTTTTTTGAAATGGGTTGTTCAGTTTTTTCTAACAATGATCTTGTGATTCTCAATGAAGTCATCGGAGATTTTCCTACCGCTTGCGAGATTCCACGAGATGTGCTTTGCGAATGCTACGAACCAGAAGATGTTCTGCTTCAGGAGATACGGCGTATCTACAAGGGTTACCATCTAATGCATCCCTCTAAGAAACGTCTCACGTTGAACCTGGGCGCGATCCAGGCCATTGAAAGGCTTTGCACTGCTCAAATACCATATATCTATGTTAGCGAGCACAGCTGCGAAGCACGCATCCCTGAGGCGTTGGCAAGGCTCCTAGAACTCAACACGACAGGAGAACCTGAGCGCATAAGGCTTCACGGCCATAATGAGTACACAATCCGTTTTTCCGATCTCGAAAAAGTCGCCTCTTCTTTTGGTTATACCTCTCGAAGAGGCCAGTATATCGATTTCGTTGAGCCTATAATTGATGAGGAAGTCAACTTCATTCTATGCTTGGGCTCCTCAAAAATAGATCGACATGAGATCATCATTCAGTTCATCGAAGATCTGATCAAATACGAGTACTTGATACTCAGTCTGCCATATTATCAGAAAAAATGATCAAATGCATCTGGGAAGCATCGGAATGGCCGCTTTTCCAAGCAAACAAAAAATAATTGATAATATTTGTAATTTAACGACAAGCTGGAGCGTATTCCAATAAAATAAAGAAAAAAATTAGAGGGCCCGATCAGACGATCTTCGGGATCCCGTCTACTGCCTCTGGATTCATCAGAGTGGAGATATCTCCTACCGGCTGGCCCATAGCTTTAGCCCTGATCACACGGCGCATGATCTTGCCTGACCTGGTCTTGGGCACGTCATTGACGAAGTGTATCTCCTCAGGAATTGCAACTGGCCCAAGGGTCTTCCTTATATGATCCTTCAATTCCTTCTTCAATTCCTCGGTTGGGGTTACTCCTCCCCGCAGGATGGCGAAGACGATTATGACCTCGCCCTTGACTGCGTCGGGCTTGCCGATAACAGCGGCCTCAGCCACCTTGGGATGGGATACTGCGGCGGACTCTACCTCGGAGTTGCCTATCCTATGGCCTGCCACCTTAAGCACATCGTCAATTCTGCCCTGGACCCAGAAGTAACCATCTTTGTCAACCCTGCCCTTATCACCTGCCAGGTACACTCCCGGAGCTACATTCCAGTAATGCTCCCAGTAGGTCTTCATGTATCTGGCCGGGTCCTTATAGAAGTCCCTGAGCATGGTTGGATAGGGCGTCATTATAACAAGGTTTCCGCCCTGGCCCGTAGGCACTTGTTTTCCAGACTCATCCCAGACCTCGACGTTGTATCCGGGAAGCGGGTAACAACACGATCCAGGCTTGAGCGGCGTTATGGGCAACGGCGAGTTGATGAATGTGCCAGTTTCAGTCTGCCACCAGGTGTCCATAATCTGGAGCTCGTCCCTGCCGATGTTCTTGCGGTACCATATCCAGGCCTCGGGATTGATGGGCTCGCCTACAGTTCCCAGCAGCCGGAGACTCTTCAAGTTGCACTTGGCCGACCACTGTTCCCCAGCTTTCATGAACATCCTTATGGCGGTAGGTGCGGTGTAGATGACTGACACCTTGTGCTTCTCTACGATTTGCCACCATCTTGAGAAGTCCGGGAAGTCAGGAGATCCCTCGTATATTATGCTGGTAACTCCCAGCATCAGCGGAGCATACACGATGTAGCTGTGGCCGGTGACCCATCCGATATCTGCTGTACACCACCACACATCGTTTGGCTTCAGGTCGAAGACCCAGTGAAGCGTCTGCGGCGTTCCCACGCAGTATCCTCCATGGGCATGTTCAATGCCTTTGGGCTTGCCTGTGGTCCCCGAGGTGTAAAGGATGTACAGTCTGTGCTCTGGATCCAGCTTCTCACATTCGCACTCTGCTGACTGGTCCTTTATCAGTTCATGCCACCAGATGTCTCGAGGATTCCAATTGATCTTGTTTCCACACCTCTTATAAACGATCTGGTGTTTGACAGTGGGACACGTTTGGAGCGCCTCATCGGCCCCATCCTTCAGCGGCACGACTTTTCCGCGCCTCCAGAATCCATCCACGGTGATCGATACAATTGACTCGCCATCTTGCACCCTGGCCGCATAGGCCGATGTGCTAAAGCCTGAGAAGACCACGCTGTGGATAGCTCCGATCTTGGCACATGCCAGCATGGCAATGGGCAGCTCCGGTATCATGGGCATGTAGATGGAGACTCTGTCGCCTTTCTTGACACCCAGGCTCTTCAAGCCGTTGGCTAACTTGTTCACATCTCTGTACAGGTCGCCGTAGGTGATCATCCGGGTATCATCGACAGGCTCTCCTACAGCTATATAGGCGACCTTCTTCTCTATTGGTGTCCCCATATGCCGATCAACGCTGTTGTAGGTGGCATTGCACAAGCCGCCTACGAACCACTTGGCATATGGCGGTTTCCAGTCCAGGACTTGGGTGAAGGGCTTAAACCAGGTGGCATATTCCTTGCCCATCTCGCCCCAGAACTCATCCAGGTTCTTGGAGCACCACTCACGCAGCTCTTTCTCGGTCTTGAAGCCTTTCTTCTTCATATACTTCATGACATTGGAGTTCTCAACCAAGTCCTTTGGTGGGTTGAATAATCTTGTTTCTTCCAGCAAAACAGAAGTCTGCTCCGACGCTTTTTCATCAGCCAATTTTAACAACCTCCTTTTCCTTTTTCTAAATGTGTTTCCACATCCTCTGAAGATTATACGGCGAGGCTGAAATAGCCATAAGCCATAAATCCCATGCCTCTATGCTCCTTGCCCGGCCCAGGAGGCTTCAGAAACACTATCATGCTTGATAATTTTCATTATTAATAAGCTTAGTGGTTCATGTATTAATATAAAATAAAAATGTTATACAAAACTAATCGGATCAGTTTGAGCTATAGACTGTCCATTTAAATTAGATTAAAAAAACACTGATTGCGAGCAGTAAAAATGATTTTAAATTTCATATGTGTATTCGAATCTGAAAACTGGACTCTTGCGCCCTTCTGACAATCATCGGGTTTGAGCTAATCCTATGAGGTAGAACGGATTTGATCCTGTAACTTTTACACTCAACTTACTTCCCAAACTCGGTGACTCCGCGATTACAATTCCGACATAGTTGCAGGATCTGGCCTTGGCTGTATCCCCCAAACCGCGCTCTGTTACCAAAGCATCAAGGACATGGCCTTCATACCTTCGATTCCTCATGCGCGCTATCTCAAGCCACAGCTTCGTTACCTCTCTAGATCTGTCCTTCTTTATCCTATCAGGCATATCATACAGTTTGGCAGCGCCAGTCCCAGGACGTTTGGAGAACTTTGTGATGTTTACCTTATCAGGCTCTGCCGATTCTATTAGCTCCAGAGTTTGCCTGAAATCATCATCGGTCTCTCCAGGAAACCCTATGATAACATCTGTCATAAGATAGATATCCTCAAATGCTCCCCTAAGCCGATTTACTATCCCTAGAAAATCCTCTGCTGTGTACTTGCGTCTCATGCTCTCCAAAATCTTATCCGAGCCCGACTGCACTGGAAGATGAATGAACTTGTAGATCTTAGGGCAATGAAGCACAGATATGAGATCATCCAGCATCGACAGGACAGTGTCCGGGTTCATCATGCCAATACGTATCATGTAATCTCCTGGCACCTCTTTTACCGCCTTAAGAAGCTCAGGCAGGTCTGTTCCAATATCGCTGCCATATGCTGCAGTATCCTGAGCTGTGAGCTGAATTTCTACCATGCCAAGTCCGACGAGCTTCCGGACGACTTCCACAACATCATCGGGACTTTTGCTGGCAAGCTTTCCGCGCGCTTTTCTCACTATGCAGTAGCTACAGCCGCCGTTGCATCCTTCCGCGATGTTCACTATGCCGCAAAGGTCTTGTCTTTCTTGTTCTGAAGAAGCGTTGTTCCGAAATCCTGAACGAGAGCTATCGAAAAGTTTGGCAATCTCTTCAATAGCTGATTTCCCTAGAATGCCAGTTTTGAGGCGATAGTTAATCCTTTCTACAGAGTAAGGCAGAGCCGCAGGTAAGCATCCTGAAATTATCAGGCGGTCACCCTGAAGTTGATGCAGCCTCTTGAGGATCTTCCTCTCAGTCTTCTCAGTCACAGCACAAGTATTTACTATTACTATTTCTGCATCCTCTAGAGATGTGGCTTGATGGCCCCTCTCAGATAATGCAGCCTCGACAGCCCTTGAGTTTCCCAGGTTGGCAGTGCAACCATAAGTCTCAATGTGAAATCTCATTTTATATCCTGCGATCTGCCATCTCTTCTCGTCTAACCTGATATATTCCTACTATCACACCCATTATCGCGGGTGCAAGGAAGAAGCCGCCTATTCCTGCGACAAGGGCGCCGCCTAAGAAAGAAAGCATCACAAGAAGGGGGTGTATTGATGATTTGGAATAAATCAAGTATGGCCTGATGAGCAGCTCTGATGGGATATAGATTAGGCTTGATGAAATTATTAGGAAAATCGCGGCATCGGTGACCCCAAGAGCGAAATATCTGTATATGGTCGCAGGGATAATGACAACCCAGGCGGTAAGTATAGGGATCATGCCTGCAATGAAGACAATGCTCGCCAGGGCAAAGGGACTCGGCAGACCAAAGGCATAGAAGATGAAAGCGGCTATTATGCTGCCGAGTATAGAGGTGTAAATAGTCGCCAGGAAGATCCCGCTAAAAATACTGTCTATGCGCACGATATATCTTCTGTAGGTCTCCGTGTGCTCTGCAGGCAGCAGAGCTATGAGCGATTCCACAAAATTTTCTCCATCAAGCAGCAAGAAGTAGCAGACGGGGATGGATATTATGAAATTGATTATCATCAAAGACAGCGCTCTTCCAATATTAAGGACTGGTATGCTGGCAGCTATTGGCGCAACGATCCTTGCGATATTCTCCAGGCTCCCGAAGAACAGATCTTGAAATATCGGAGGAATGGCTAGCTTGGCTATGAAGGAATTAAGAGCTGTAATTATCATCTTCTGATTATAGGCCAGTGCTATGATTTGGTTTGCAATCTCCAGCGTCCCCAGCCCCAGAATAAGAAAAATTGGGATGACTATGCAGATTACTGCCACAAATGCGCCCAACCGCCTTCTGCCTTTGAAGTGATCTCTCATAGGCCTTCCTACATAGGCAAATACCGTTCCCAGAACTACTCCATCCAGGAAAGGAAAGAGGAAGTAGAAGATCAGGGCTAATGATAGAATAGTGATGATAAGCGTGCTTTTGTTTTCTGAACACCATTTCCCTAGCTCGGAACTCAAGTATCGCACCAGGAATAAACTGTATTTAAACAATAGAATCGCGTTTAACTGATAGATATGATTAACGCTTTTAAATGAATACCCTGCAGCTTGCTGCAGGATGCGCCTGTTTGACTTATCGGAAAAGCGAGAAAAAAGATTTAATGCAATGCAGAGGCGGTTTCTATGAGATTATCCAGCATTTCAAGGTGCTCCCCTGAACTCGAACTCTGTTCTGCCACCCATGCCCTCAATTTCTTTATCGGTTTACCGCTACTGATGATGGCAGCTGCCTTCTCCATACCCTCCATTACATCAGAGGCATGTCCAGCAATATATAGTATAGGCGCAGCATTCAAGCAAACAATCTCTTTTCTGGGGCCCATGTCATCGCCCGAAAGAACCCGCAGCAATCTTATAGCCTCTTTTGGCCGATCTTGCTCGTACAGAATAGCCGATTCGTCAACTTTCTTCAGGCCCAGCTCCTTTGCAGAAATGTTGTACTCTCTTATCGCTCCATCTTCCAGCTCAGCAACAAAGGTCACTCCAAGAGTCGACATCTCATCCATTCCCCTGCCTCCATCGGCGCTTCTGCCGTGAATGATAAAGGCCCTTTTATAGCCGATCTCTCGCATCGCCTCAGCTATCGGCAGGATCATCTCTTTTGAATATACTCCCCTGACGCCATAAGTTGGAAGAGCAGGGTTGGCCAGAGATGCGGCGATGTTGAGCACAGTTCCAAACCTAATTTGAGACAAAATTCGGTAAAGGGCTTGAGGGTGTATTTTGCCGCTCATGCCGTTGAATATGCCTATGCCAGCATTCTCAATGCTTCTCTTGACTACGGAAACATCGCATTCCACATCTATCCCCAGAGATTCGAGAATATCAACGGTTCCGCACTTTGAGGTAATTGCCCTTGCTCCATGCCTCGCTATATTTACTCCGTCTGCTGCGGCCACGATCGACGCCGCAGTGCTGATGTTGAAGGTTTTTATCTCATCCATACCTGTTCCGCAGTTATCGACCAGAGGACCAGTGACATCGGGATGAACCTTCACCGTATCTATCTCGTAGATTGATTCCCAAATTCCCGCAATCTCCTCGGGAGTTGCGCCTTTTGCAGTTATCGCAGCCAGAAAAGCACCTTGCTGAAGGTCGGGCTGCTCGTTTCTCAGGATCTGAGCAAACAAATCTTTAGCAACAGATCTCGAGAGGCTCTGTCTCTTTATCAGGGCATCAACATTGCTCCCAAAATACCTTAACTTCTCTTCCATCTGTTCACCTCATCCTTCAATAACCGATTTTAGCCCTTTTCTTTCGGAAGAATGGCTCAAAGCATCTTGAATCCTGTCCAGGGATGTCCTCTTGGTAACAATCCAATCCACCTTTGCTTCTCCTGAGGAAAGAAGCTCCACAGCCATGCGATTCTGTCTGCTAGAGCAACCATAAGCTCCAACCACTGTTAGCTCTCGATAGTGCATCGACCTGATGTCAATTGTCTCCTCGTGGCATCCTGGTCTGGGCCCTGAGAAAATGCATATCCGTCCGCCTGAAGCAAGCAACTTTAGAAGGAGATTATCCACTTTGACTTCAGGCGTAGCAGTCAGAACCACATCCGCACCCCTCCCATCCGTCTCTGCAGCGACTGCTTGCTGCAGCGGCTCAGATGCATTCAATACATGACAATCTGCATGCCTCTTGATTCTCTGGATTCTGCCTTCCAGCTTCTCTGCAACCATTACCAACTCTGCACCGCAAAGCTCTGCTAGAACAGCATGAAGGCATCCTATAGGGCCGCCGCCGATGATGAGAACAACATCGCCTTCGGAGACTCTTGTCAGCTCCTGACCGTTTATGCAGCATGCCAGAGGCTCCGCAAGCGCGATAATATCGGAGCTGGAATGCTTCTGGATCGGATTTAATCCCTTTAAGATGCTCTCCTTGGGAAGAGCGATCAGTTCTGCAAAGCCACCATCCTGGCTAAAGCCAAGGATCTTCATGTTCTCGCATTCGTTATCTCTGCCTCGCAGGCAGGGTCTACAGCTTCCACAGGCAATACCCGGCCAGACCTGGGCAAGATCGCCTTCTATAATGCCGCATTCCTGGTCGATCTCCAAGACCTCTCCCACGATTTCGTGGCCCAGGATACGAGGATAGACCAGATCCCTATGGCCTTTCTGGAGCATCTTGATGTCTGTCCCGCATACTGAACAGGCCTCAACTTTTACAATGGCTCCTCCCTTCGGGCATTCGGGATCTGGAAGGTCATCCAGCTCAAGAATACCTGGAGCTTTCAGAACTGCAGCTTTCATGATTTTTAGAGAAAAAATTTGTTCGGGCTTACTTCTTGGGCAGCTCGACCGTCATCAGCACGCGGTCCGTCTCCTCTACTAGCTTCTTCTGGCTTACGCCGTAAATGCCTGCAAGTAGAGCTGCACCGCCCATGCCCACGCCCTCCTTGACATATCCCTGGGCATAAATTTGCACAGGTGGAATCTTGGACATCTCAAGGCCAGGATCAGAGTAGTAATACGGCCAGCCAGTTGATTCTACGATCTCTTTGAAGCTGGCGCTGGAGTCCTCTACGATGTACTTGGTTGTGGCAATGGAGATATCGCCTTCAATCTGCATCGCCTTGCCCATGGCAAGCACGGCGGCCATCTGTGTTCCTCCCGCCATGACAACCTTGGTTCCTTTCAGTCCGCGCATTAAACCAAGGGCAGCAGGCATCATGGGATCACCTAGTTCGGCCACGGCCCTGAGAGGATTATTCTTCATACTTCCCAAGGTTATTCCTGCACGCTTCATGGCCTCCACTACTACCTTGACCTTCAGGTCCATAGGGTTGGCACAGAAGCTGCTGCTTACGTTCCCGCTGTAGCCTAAAGCTCTGAGAACGGCCATCGCCGTTGTTGTGCCTCCTGCGATCGACTCGCCTATGAAGACGCAATCCGAAAGGCGAGCAAGCTTCTTTCCGAGAAGGATCGCATTTTCATAGAGTCCTCGGGCATCTGGGACGGCTGGCTGCTTGCGTATATCGTTTCCTCCTGCACCGCCCAATTCCACATAGGGGATCGCGGGCTTCTTTCTAAGCCCTGAGGCTACGAACAGAGAGGGGATGCCTGTAAGGTTCAAAGCCGCTTTTGTGACAATTGCCGGGGTCGGCGAGCCTCCAGGAGCCTCCGGCAGCTCAGGCATTGTTATGATTTTATTCGTCTCGACAAGCTCAGCATCAGCTCCAGGCGTGTAATCGGTTAGCTCAGGGGATGTTCCTGCAGCACTAATTCCCGGTATCTTGCCGGTATCTGTGTTGGAAATGATGCAAAGGAAGAGAGGCCTCTCAGGCTTGAACTCGAAATCCGGGTAGATCCATTTAGCCATGGCCTATGCCCTGGTGTCTCGGGTATATTAAATCAACGCCGCATTATTTAATTCAAGTTTATTTGAGTAACGATAAAGTAACTTTTAGTGACAACGAACACACTGCTGTTTTATATAACTCAAATTTGGCCGTCGGAGTCTGCCTACAAACCCAAAACTCCCACACCCAAACGGGCGTCCATGATAATTTCATTTTAAAGCTGATGAGACCGATTACTCAAATAGCATAACCTCTACGATCTCCCCTGGCTCAATGCCCTCGCGCTCCTCAGGCACGATCACGAAGCCATCGGCTCTGGCCACTGAGCTCAGGATTCCTGCGCCTGTAGACATGATAGGCACCACATTATCGTTTTCGAGGGCTACCCTTACTATGCTTAGATATCCGACCTTGGATGCAATCTTCCTCGAAAGCCGCGCACAAATTTTGGGTCCGGCGTCATTTAGATGCGCAAGCCGCTTCAAGGCCGGCCGAATAAACAGATACAGAGAAGACAAAGCTGCCACAGGATATCCCGGGAGGCATACTATAGGCTTATCCCTGACTATACCTAGAGCCGTAGGTTTGCCCGGCTGAATTCTTATGCCATGAACAAGCAGCTCTCCAAGATCATCAACGACTCTGGGTGCGTAGTCCTTCTCGCCAACAGAAGTTCCACCTATTATTATTACCATATCCATCTCGGAGCTGGAAACGATCGCCGACTGTATGAGTTCAGGATTATCTGGCACAATTTCGTGCAGTGAAACAATGCCGCCCCATTTTTCGATGTATTGGCTTGCCATCAGGCCGTTGATCTCGTATGCCTCGCCAGGGCGAAGCGGTCGTGAGCCAATTGCCACAAGCTCTCCACCTGTGGGAATTATCGCGACCTCAGGTCTCGCATAAACAGTTACGCTTTCCACGCCCAGGGCAGACAGAAGCGCAACATCTGGCGGTCTAAGGATGTGTCCTTCCAATAGAGCCGTATCTCCCTTCTGGATATCCTCTCCGATTCTGGATACATTCCTGTAGGGATATACTTCCGCCTTTACTTCCAGCACCTCTCCTCGTAACACTGAGTCCTCCAGCATGACGACGGCATCGAAGCTTTCAGGAACCGCCATGCCTGTTCTAATAGAGAGAAAGCTATCAAGATAAGTTGGGTTCAGAGGGCTTGCACTTCGCGTATCACTTGATCTGACGGCAAAACCGTCCATTGCTGCCCTGTTGAACTCGGGCAGATTAGTGGCTGAAGTTACATCTTTCGCGAGCACTCTCCCAATAGACTCGGCCAAGGCCAGAGATTCGATACGCTTAACAGGATTGCATCTTTCCATCAGGAGCTTCAGTGCTTCATCCGCACCTACAAGGCGCTTGAACATCTTCGGCAAAATTGCACCTGCAGATATATCCTTTTGTATATATACTATATTCCTTGTGATAGCTTGATATATTGTAGTAGCGGGATTGTGGGGCAGACATCTTAACTACTATTTGGGTGGACGATCAAATGGATGCAGTTGTTTGGCTTGAAGAGGTAGGGAAGGAGGATCTCTCCATAGTCGGCGGCAAGGGTGCAAGCCTTGGCGAGATGATAAATATCGGTGTGCCAGTTCCGGGCGGCTTCGCAGTGACGGCCCAGGCATTCAGAGATTTCATAAACAGATCTGGCATAGCAGAGAAGCTATTTGATGCCCTAAAGGTTGATGTTAACGACCAGGCCCAGCTCATCAAAGCTGAGGAGAACGCGAAGCGCCTGATCATGGATGCCAAGGTGCCTGAGGACATTGAGAGGGCTATCAAATCTCGGTATGAGGAGCTCTCCAAGCGCGAAGGCAAGGAGGTCTTTGTAGCAGTGAGATCGAGCGCAACGGCTGAGGATTTGCCAGACGCGAGCTTTGCAGGCCAGCAGGAGACTTATCTGAATATGCGTGGGCCTGATGAGGTCTTCAATGCTGTTCGGAAGTGTTGGGCATCCCTCTATGGTGCGCGTGCCATATTCTATAGGGTTGAGAAGGGATTCGAACATGAAAAGGTGAACCTTTCAGCCATAATCCAGAAGATGGTAGACTCAGAGAAATCGGGAGTGATGTTCAGCTCCCAGCCGAGCACTGGTGAACCATTGGTTGTAATAGAGGGTGCCTGGGGATTAGGCGAAGCTGTAGTCAGCGGAAGTGTCTCGCCTGATAACTATATCGTGGATAGGGCAACCAGGAAGATCCTGAGCACGTATATTGCCACCAAGGAGATCATGATAATCCGCGATCCCAAGACGAATAAGACAGTGACAATACCAGTGCCGCCTGATAAGAAGAATGCAAAAGTTCTGACGGATGATGAGGTTATCCAACTCGCCAAATATGCCGAAATCCTTGAAAAGCACTATGGAATACCCCAGGATATCGAATGGGGCGTTGAAAAGAGCAAGATCTACATTCTCCAGTCAAGACCAATTACCACTATTGCCAAATCTGAGAAGGCGGACTCGCAAGCCGGCACTGGCAAAGTAATTGTAACTGGCCTCGGAGCATCGCCTGGTATGGCTACCGGCGTTACTAGACTGGTCACTGGTGCCCGTGATCTTGATAGAGTCAAGCAGGGCGATATCATGGTCACGAAGATGACCATGCCGGATATGGTTCCAGGCATGAGGCGTGCAGGCGCCATTATCACCGATGAAGGCGGCATGGCCTGCCATGCAGCGATCGTTAGCCGTGAACTGGGCTGCCCGGCAGTCGTCGGCACTAAGAAGGCCACACAGGTGCTAAAAGAGGGCATGACCGTCACAGTTGACGGCAGCAAAGGCCAGGTCTATGAGGGAAGCGTTAAGACAGAGGCAAAGTCTGCCAAGGCTGCTGCTACGACTACTATTATGCCTTCCAAGCCGATAACTGCAACGGAGATCAAGGTGAATATCAGTGAGCCGACTCGCGCAGAGGCAGCTGCAGCGACATTAGCCGATGGGGTAGGGCTCCTCAGGATCGAACACATGATCCTGGGTCTTGGAAAGACGCCGAACTGGTACATCAATAGCGGCAAGACTGAAGAATATGTAGAAGAGCTTGTGAAGGGCGTAAAAGCCGTCGCAGATGCATTCTATCCGAAACCCGTATGGGTGCGTACCCTCGATGCGCCAACTGATGAGTTCAGGGCAATGGAAGGCGGCGAAGGCGAGCCGATTGAGCATAACCCAATGCTCGGCTGGCGCGGTATTAGACGCGATCTAACGGAGACAGAGCATTTCCGCTTAGAGATGAGGGCCTTCAAGAAGCTGTATGAGATGGGACTGACCAATGTTGGCATAATGCTGCCGATGGTCCAGCACGTAAGCGAGCTTCGAGAGGCTAAGGCTATCATGATCGACGAATGCCTGGATCTTGAGAAGATCGATGTTGGAATAATGGTCGAGACCCCTGGAGCTGCGCTAACAATCGAAGATTTCATCGAGGAAGGTCTTGATTTCATCTCCTTCGGAACTAACGACCTAACTCAGTATACACTGGCAGTGGACAGGAACAACGAGAATGTAGCAGGGCTTTATACTGAACTCCATCCAGCAATACTGAAACAGATTGAATACGTCGTCGAGCGCTGTAACGAGGCTGGAGTCAAGACCTCGATCTGCGGCCAGGCAGGTTCAAACCCTGAGATGGCAAAGCGTCTCGTGCAAATAGGCATTACAAGCATCTCTGCAAACATCGATGCAGTTGCGACCGTAAGGGAGACTGTTGCCAGAGCCGAGAAGATAATAATGCTCAAGGCTCTGCGGGAGCGGCTCACGTGATAGAAGAGGGCCTAACAGAAGATGAGGTGCTGAGGATCCTCAAAGATATGAGAGCACGCGATCACGCTTACGATCGCTTTTTCTCCACTATGTGCACTCAGCCTCATCCAATAGCTGTAATGGCTCATAACATGTTTTTGGAGACGAACCTGGGGGACCCAGGTTTGTTTCCAGGAATCGCCGAGATTGAGCGCGAAGCCGTGAGGATGATGGGAGAGCTTCTGGGATGTCCTGAAGCTTATGGCTATATCTCCACGGGCGGCACTGAATCGAACATTCAGGCAATTCATGCTGCCAGAAATGAATCTGACATAACAGGCGGAAATATAGTGGTTCCTGCCTCAGCCCACTTTTCCTTTGACAAGATCGGCGATCTTCTATGCCTTGAGGTGCGTAAGGCTGAGCTGGATGATAGCCTGAGGGTTGATATCTCATCGGTGGAAGGCCTCGTAGATAAAAAGACGGTTGCTCTTGTGGGCATCGCAGGAACAACTGAGTTTGGACAGGTGGACCCAATAGATGCCCTGGCAGAAATAGCACGTGAAAATGGGATTCATCTCCATGTAGACGCAGCTTTTGGAGGTTTCGTACTGCCCTTTTTGAAGGGCGACTTTAAATGGGATTTCCAAGTTGACGGCGTATCATCGATCACCATAGATCCTCATAAGATGGGGCTCTCCACGATACCCGCAGGAGGCCTGCTTTTCCGCGAATCCGGAGATCTTGAGGTGCTGGAGACGGAGACACACTACTTGACAAAGACGAGGCAAGCTTCTCTAACAGGCACTAGAAGCGGTGCAGCAGCTGCAGCTACCTATGCTGTTATGATGCATTTAGGCAAAAAGGGTTTTACGAAGCTCACCGATTACTGCATGGATCTGACAAGATATATTGTATCAGGTGCACATGATATCGGCGTTGAGCCTGTAATCGAGCCAGTCATGAACGTCGTCGCATTGAAGGTCCCAGAACCGGCGAAGGTTAGACATAATCTTATGAACCTCGGCTGGCACGTATCCATGACCCGTGAACCTCATAGGGCTTTGAGGCTCATCCTCATGAGTCACATTACTCGCAAGAATATCGATCTTTTCCTTCAAGACCTTGATGCAGTTCTAATATCAAACAGGTAATAAAAGTGAGATAGGGCCTAAAAGGCCCTTTTCTATCAAATTTGATACTGGTTACTCAATGACTCCGACTACTAAATGGCTCCGGCTACTCAATGATTCCTGTCTGCTTTAAAACATAGACAGCCCTTTTGGAATCATCTGAACCATCAATATTTGCATGGTACCCATCCCTTATCCTGGCCTCGATTGTATATATGCCTGCCTTTGTCTGTGCCGTATTCCAGAGCCAGGATTTGCTTGTTGACCAGTCAGTGTCAGGCACCCACTGATCCTCAGTTGATGGCCCCTTAAGCCAGTACTGATAAAGGATCGTATCGCCCTCTGGATCTGATGCCGTGATGGTCCACGTAATCTTAGTGCCCTGATCCTGAGGGCTTTGTCTATCGGATCTAAGTCCTAGAATAGATGGCTTGCTGTTCATTCTACTGCCGCTTTCTGCACCAACAAGATCTTCTATGGCATACTCGGCGCTGATATGGCTATCCCATCCCCACGGACCTGTATGGTGACTATCTCTTATTCGTATATCTATAATATTATTACCGATATCAATAGGGCTTGTGGTCCAATTCCATGTATTGCTCTCACTCCAATCGGTCATGGGCTTCCACTTGTTCCCTGTAGATGGCCCATTTAGCCAGAACTGATACAGCATCCTATCGCTATCAGGATCATATGCTTCTCCAGTCCATACTATGGTCGTGCCTGCTGACTGCGGGCCCTCAGTATCAGGTGTCAAGCTTTTTGCCACAGGCGGCTGGTTGACGGCGCCAGTGTCTGCAAATGATGTGATCGGAGCAGTGTTTTTGCCATTTTCTGCAAGCATAAGATCTTCAGTTGTTAGAGCATTTCCTGTATAGAGAAGCGTTGCAACTATCACTATAAACAGCTCATACCTTCTATTCATTATTACCCCCTCAATCCCTTTTGTAACCTTAGCTTTTGAGCTATCCTGCCTTGGAACTCCTACATTCAGCCGTGCATGTCATTTCCGTCTATCACTAAAAAATCCAATATTAAATGAAATGCCAGTTGCCTTCTAGGTCACTGGCTTTCATATTATCTCTGAAGAAACATACACAGGGAAACTTAGAGTTATTCTTTTTTTATCACCTATTGTGAGCAGTGTCGAAGGGGTTGTATTATTAGGACAAATAATTATCGGTACTCAATAAAACAAAGATTGACATCCTGGTTACAAGAACCAGTCTTTATTACATTGCTATTATTAATGCGGGAACGAATTTCAGACCTTATGGCCGATTGCAAAACGACGCATAACCTTATCGATCTGGATCTTAACCTGATCTCCGACTTTGGCTTCAGCTACAAAGATTACAAAACCCTCGATCCTGGCAATGCCGTCGCCCTCACGAGCTATGTCCTCAATTTTGACATCGTACTCTTTTCCAACCTCTACCGGAGCGGCTGGAGCGGATCTATCCATAGAAGATCCTTCTTCACGTTTGAACAATTCTTCACCGTCCTTCGCGAAAAACCACAAAATAGTTTTGCGCTATTAGGAAACCTGCCATACGACTATTAAACCCTTTTGCTCGTTAAGGCGAATATATTTCAGTATAAACTAGATTCTTTAGCATTATGGATTCCCTAGACAGGTATCGCGATATAGTGCCGGATTTTGAGCTTTTCAAGGCAATCTTAAATGAGCCTTTACCTGTCTCGGCCCGCATCAATACATTGAAGATAGACCGTCAAATCTTGCTTGAGCGCTTCGAAAGAAAAGGCATAGGCTACAGGTCTCTTGGATGGTACCCCTTAGGGCTGAGGCTTGATGTTGAGGGCCCCGGCAAGCTGGCAGAGCATATATTAGGCTACATCCATATTCAAGAGGAGGTATCGATGATTCCTCCTCTAGTACTTCAGCCGCAGCCTGGAGAGACTGTTCTGGATTTATGTTCAGCTCCCGGAAGCAAGACAACACAGATTTCTCAACAAATGGATAACCGAGGACTTGTCATAGCAAATGAGCCTTCTTTATCAAGAGTAACGCCGCTAAGGTCGAATTGCGAAAGACTAGGTGCAGTCAATGTGGCCATAACACGATATGATGGTCGGAGGTTTCCAAATTATCTCTTCGATAGGGTTTTAGTGGATGCACCCTGCTCTGGTGAGGGCAGGGCAAGGAAGGATCTGGGGATATGCGGCAGATCAAACCTAAAGAGATCGCTAGGCCTTCAACCCTTGCAGAAGGGGATTCTTAAGAGAGCAATAAATCTTGTGAAGCCTGGAGGAGTCGTAGTTTACTCGACCTGCACTTATGCACCTGAGGAAAATGAGGCGGTGGTGGAATCTGTGCTGGGCGAAGCGCATTTGGATAAGATATCCATCCCTGGACTAGAGGGTTGTCCCGGGATAACCGAATGGAATGGTGCAGAGCATAGCAATGATTTATTGCTATGTGCAAGATATTACCCCCACCTGAACGATACAGGAGGGTTCTTTGTCGCAAAGCTCATCAAGGACTAAAGAAAGCTTCGAGCCAATGAGCCCGGGCGAGGTCGCTTCTTTGTGGCAGTCCCGATTCGGGATACCTGAGGAGGTCTTTGCAGGCTACAGCTTTTACAGGAAGGCGCAGAGTGTCTGGGTCTGCAGCAATGCCGTTCTTCCAGGGCTCGGCTATGAGACAATTGGGCTGCGGATGATCTCGTTGAAGGATCGTCCCTGGAAGCCGACTACTTCAGCGCTGCGTATCTTCGGCAAACATGCAACAAAGAATTTGGTTTGCCTAACTTTAGAGCAGGCGAAGATCTTTATGGCCGGAGGCAGCCAGATAATTCAGACCGACAAGGCAATGGATTCAGGCTATGTGGTCGTAATGTATAAGGACAATATTCTTGGGTGCGGCCTGTATTCTCATGGCACGGGTTCTCGCGATTTAGGCTCTCACGATATGGACTCTCAAGATATAAGCTCTCACGATGCGGATTCTCATAGCATGACTCCTCACAGAATATGTTTTCATGGCAAGCTTATCTCTCAGATTCCAAAAGAGAGCAGGATAACCTTTGAGGAAGGTGAAGACATCTGATAGCTTCAGTCTCTTCAATATTAAATACAATCAATTTATCCAATGATGATAGTTTCTGCTTGGCAGGTACCGATGAGCTTATGAGGCTATGGCATAAGCCTCTCCAGCTTTTCAGGCTAGCTAACTTCTTGAGGGAAAGGAGCTGTGGTGACGAGGTCTCCTTCGTTATAAACAGGAATATCAACTTTACCAATCGCTGCGTGGGGTCCTGTAAGTTCTGTGCATTCCGACGATCTGCTGGATATCTTCTTTCACACGAGGAAATCCTGGAACGTGTAGCTTCCGCCGAGCAATTGGGCGCCACTGAGGTCTGCCTCCAGGGTGGACTTGCACCAGGAATGATGATCGAGGATTATTGCGAAATTCTTGAAGCAATACATAACGGCTTCCCCAAAATGCATCTTCATGCCTATTCTCCGATGGAGGTGCTTCACATGTCCAGGAATTCCTGCATTTCAGTGAAGGATTCGCTACTAGAACTGAGGACAAGCGGCCTCGGCTCCATGCCTGGGACAGCTGCAGAGATCCTTGTGGATTCGGTTAGACAGAAAATATGTCCTGAGAAGCTCAGCACAGATGAGTGGTGCAGCGTCATCAAGGCTGCACATACGCTTGGCATTCCCACCACATCAACTATGCTCTATGGACATATTGAAGGCATGGATGACAGGATAAAGCATCTTGAGGTTCTGGCCCAGATCCAAAAAATGACTCATGGATTCACAGAATTCGTTCTTCTGCCCTTTATGCCTGGAAACAATTCGCTCGGCCCACTAACTTTGCAAAGGCCTGATCTTCTGGAACATCTCAAGATGCATGCGCTGGCAAGAGTAGCACTGTATCCACTGATCACAAACATCCAAGCGAGCTGGGTAAAGCTCGGCAGGGAAATTGCGGCAGCAACCCTGAACTGGGGTGTAAACGATCTCGGAGGAACTCTGATGGAAGAAAATATTTCCAGAAGCGCAGGTGCAACTGAAGGGCAGTATATTTCGACGGATGATCTACGTAACCTTATCGAAGGCCAAGGTAGAAAGGCAGTTCAAAGGACGACGCTTTATGAACATATAGGATGACCCCTTTGATATCCGGCACAAAAGAATCCAATGCTAGGAGATCTCTACCTTATATTCCATCTACAGAGAGAGGGCGTATCCCATAAGGAATCCCCGCATTCGGATCTGTGCTTACTGCCTCCTCAAATGCGTTGAGCGTTTCTAGATAGTTTTCTTGTTTTATGATGGATGTTGCCACTACATACCCATATGATCAATATTATTATTTATATTGTTATTAGCTTTGCTCAAATTGAATTTAATAATTTCTGTAACAACGTAAATACTCTATATACAGAAAGTGCCAATCAGGAATGTCTTGATTGATCTATATTCTATTTCGATTAAAACTTTATAACGCTAAATTAAGATGGTTTGAAGGTGATTAAAACGAATCGAAAATACTCAGCAAGCATGCTAATCACTCATGGAGCGATGGATAACACAGAGATCTTCCGACTAATGAAAGATTCTCTTGGGCTCTAAGGAAGTTGGACCCATGTCCAGAATTCTATGGGAGCTGTATACAGCCTCCGAAGAGGATTATATCGAATACTGCCGATGCTCCACAGAGCTGGAGAGATTAGGTCTCGATAAAAGGGAGATAAAATCGATGGCTTTGAACTGCGATAAGTGTCCTCTACGCGGCAGGTGCAACGTGATCAATGGGAACATGTTCGTTGGAGCCAAAACTTGCTAGACAATGCATTCGGTGGAGAATTGAGTATGGTAATAGCAGTTGCTATGGTCGGAGTCACGCCTGGGTGCGAGAGATCGATATATTACAGCCTGAAAAATAATGCTGGCGTGTTGGATATCTATCATATATTCGGTGAATACGATTTCTTTATGATACTGCAGGCAGATGGCTTGAGTGGGCTAAATCAGATAATAGATGATGTGCAAGCGATGCATGGCATTGCTGCAGTTCGCACTATATTGATAGGCTGGGATAGCGGCCTCCAGAGTTCAAAAGCTATCCTGGCTTCTACATAGATTCCAATTGGCCCTCCTTGGAGGACCGGAATCTATCCGATTATTTATAGTGGATTTAATAGCGAGAGAATTGATTATTCCAGTTCTCCATAAGTAAACGTGTCATTTTGTTGAGGCCATCTTTGATTATGCCATCCACCTCGATTATTAGTTTTGGACTCACTCTATAGATCTCAATAAAGATTTATTAATATATAGTTTAAGGAGATAAAGTATAAAACCAGAGGTAGCAAAGCCAATTTCATGCCTGGAAGTAAGAAAGAGACCGGTATACTCACTCATGAAGAAGCTGAGGATCTCAGGCAGCAGGATTGGCATGCTGCAGACCTGCATGTTCATACATTTTTCTCCCGGGATGTATTGCCTGCCTGGCCGCTTCATCCGCTTGAGATATACAATAAGTCCCGAAGAATGGGACTTGAGTTTATCACATTTACAGATCACGATACGATGGATGCTTATGACCTCATCGGCTGGAATAGAGAGAACCTGGTTACTGGGGTTGAGATTAAGATAAAAGATATGGCGATGGTAGGCCATACTATACATGTAAATGTTTACGACCTGAATAAAGATCATTTCAATGAGCTTGAGGAGATTGCCCGGGATGGAGACCTCAAGGCCTTTTTAGCATATCTTAAGAGAAATGAGTTGCCATTCGTATATAACCATCCCCTATGGTTCGAGCCGGATGAGCTGCCGAACCTGGCTGCCATACCAAAGCTAGCCAAGCTATTCCCAGTCCTGGAGTATAATATGTACCGTATACATCGAAAGAATGAGCTTGTCATGAATATTGCCCGAAAATACAACCGAGGGCTTGTGGCCTCCACAGATACTCATTCTGGATCGATCGGCAAGGTATATACGCTCTCACGTGGGGATACCTTCAAAGAATACTTCAGAAATATAAAGAAAGGAAATTCCTATATCGTTATAAAGGATCTGACCAAAGAGGATCTAGTTGAGGAGATAAATGCCTGGATAGGGATGATCTTCCGCCATGAAATGGTCCAAGAGGCATCATATATATCCACAGGGGTAGGCTACGTAGATAAAATCATCCGTATATTATCCAGCAACACTTTGATGGATTTCCCAAGGCTTCAAAGATCTGCCATAGGCATGGCCTATAAAATATCCAATTCAGGCATTCCTGCTTTGCTTTATCTAAGATCAGAGAGGCTATTGCTGCCAGAGATAGAAAAAGAAATGGCACGGGCATTTCGATAAAACCTTTTGAATATACATTATATTTAGGATTTACTTGCATATAGTTTAATGAGATAAGCTATATAACTCGCTGATCTCTGTCTCTACCAGGAATATGCTCTCGGAAAAGCACGTAAGCACACTAATGCATGGAGATCTCTTTAGGGATTGGCTTGTTTATATACTAAATGACAAGATAAGCAACAAAAGATGCGATGTCATGGTCTACAAGGTAGAGCCAGCGTCTCATACAGTCTGTAGATACGAGTTTATTGGAGAGAACTATGGAGTCGTGGCAAAATTCTATGCAGAGCCTACAGGCTGGAGAAGAGATTACGATCCGGTCAAGTCGATGGAGAGGGAATTCTCGATCCTTAAAAGAGCTGCTCAGATTATAGATGTCCCAAGGCCTATAGCCATGAGAAAAGACTTCAACTGTGTTCTGGTGACGGAAGCCGTGCGCGGCAAGACTCTTTACAGACATATGGAGACTGAAAAGGAGCTTTATGATAAGCTCACGGCTACAGCCCAGATCCTGAGAAGGCTGCATGACAGCACAAAATCGATTTACAGAAAGCAAGATGAGTTTGCTCATTTCCATAAGGTGTTAGACCAATTGCGCTTAGATTGTTCCGCAAGAAAAAAATACAACCGAATTTTAGGTGATTGGTGGTACAGCACTCTTGTGGACCTGCCATATGGGTGCCGAATTCACAGCGATGCAAATCCATTAAATTATATCTTCAACCATGACAAGATTTATGCAATTGATTTTGAAAGCTCGTGGGAGCATGCCAGTTTCATTCATGATCTTGGAATAATTGCAGCAGAGCTAAAGCATTATTTTGCTATTCATAAGAATAACGAAGAGAAGGCAGAGCCATATATAGGCCATTTCCTTTGGCGCTATAGCAAAAACGAGGATGAATTTCATAGGATAACAAAGACTTTACCGTTCTTTATGGCTCTCGGTCTTTTCAGAATGGCCAGGCTCGGCATAGATCAGGATCATAATGCTTACATCTTCAGAAAAGCAACAGATTGCCTTAAGGCTATTTATTTGAACGGAAAGCTGTAAAATACTAATTGCAAATACATCTATATAGACATACTATTGTAATTTCTCGAATATATTTAAATGAGATAAACTATATAATATCCAAGAACATGCCATGGTATTGTGGCAATTGAATTTACATGCGCCAGGGAAAACAGCTTTAAAATATACCCGGAGATTATAAGGCTTTCTAATATAAAGAGAATTTTCAACGGGCATTATAATGAAAACGGCGAAGGCCATAATCCCATGTTTACAAATATTATTTTCATAAATTCTGGAGGGAGTGCATGCTCGATGAAGTAAAGGGCATAATGTTCGATTGTTATAAGACGCTTGTTAACATAAAGACGGACGAGCGGAGTATAAGCACCTATGAGCCTGTGAGCAGATGGCTAATGTATCATGGCGTTAACATCGGGCCCCAGGAGCTTATGAATGAATACCGATGGCTCTGTAAGGAGGAGATTGAGAGGCGGGGAGTAATGCATTCCGAGCTGAAGGTCGAGGAGATCTTCGCAAAGATCGGTCGTCGGCATGCTTCCTGGGATATCAATGAATTGACGGTTGGCATGGAGGCCGCACGCCTGTTCAGATCGGCTTCTTTGAGAAGGCTTCAGGCCTATCCTCAGAGCATAAGGATGCTGGAGATGCTTAAGAGCTATCCAATGGGCATAGTATCCAATGGCCAGCGTGTCTTTTCTGAACTAGAGATCAGACACCTAGGCCTGCATAAGTACTTTAAATTCATAATCTTTTCATCAGACTTTGGGCGGAAGAAACCCTGTCCGGAGATATTCCTCGAAGGAGCAACTCAACTGAACATGAGGCCGAATGAAATACTGTTCGTAGGCGATTCGTTTGAAAATGATATTTATCCCTCGAGAAAACTGGGCATGAAGGCTATGCATATCGAGGATGCATGGAAATTCTTCAAGGTTGCATAATTCGTGTTTTAAAGCTATAGGAGATATAAACATGTCAGAAGCTTTGTGCGCTGAAGAATTCAAAACAAGCGATAGATCTGTTTGGCCAGGTAAATTACTATGATGCACTATTCAGGAGAGGCGGCCTAATCAAAAGAGAAGGAGAGTTCAGGAACTTCAAGCTCGGCCTAATATTAGATATCCTAAGAAATATAGATATGCCTGAGGATCTGAAGTCGAGTCTTGAGTCTGCGGTTCTGGAGTCATGGCGCCTGGAGATACCTGAAAAGAGCATGGAACAGAGAGAGGATGAGCTGGAAGCGATATTATACAGCATCCAGGCAGTAAAAAATGCAATCGAATGGGCAAAAAAGCATCCTTATACGGCAAAAAGAAGACACTTCAATAGCACAGCTGAATCCCTGTGAAATCTTGGAACTGGCGGAGAGATAAAACGAGAATGACACTGGAAATTTCAAAAAAAGTAGTCTGCGGCATCGATCCCGCTTCCGAGGATATCGAGAAGCTTCGAAGCACCATCATCGCCTTTGAGGATGCCTGCAACTACCTGAGCCTTATATGCTTCCAGAAAAGGATTCTCGATTATAGGACGCTCCATAAATTAGCTTATAAGAATATAAGGGCAACATTTAAACTCCCAGCAAGCCTGGCAGTTCGGGCCATAAATAGGGTTATATCATCTTACAAAGAGCAGCCTCATAAACACCATATATTCAGGGAAAGATCTCTGCCACTTGACAGGAGAATCTTCAGCCTCAAAAGGAATGAGCACTTTATAGCTTCCTTGACGACAACAAAAGGCAGAGCCAAAGTCAAGCTGGCCTTGGGTGAGCGCCAAAAGAACGTTCTAAGTAATCCCGTGTCTGGGGCTAGACTTGTTTTGCGAAGGAGAAGGCTCTATATTCATATCTATGTTATTTGTTATGTGAATCAGAGGGGTACGGAAGAACCTGTTGGGGTCGATCTTGGAACAAGGAAGCTTATGATGGCATCAAATGGCTTCATGATCAATGGCGGCCAGATTAGGGCCAGGAGAAACCACTTCCAGATCCTGAAGGTCTCCCTTCGGTCTAAAGGCACCTCTTCTGCTAAGAAGAGGCTCAAACAGCTATCCGGCAGGGAGAAAAGATGGCAGAGGACATTCCTGCATCAGTCCAGCAGGGCGCTGATCGAGTCCCTCAATGAAGGGGATTATCCGGTCTTGGAAAGGCTGTACGGCACTAAAATGAAACCGAAAGGAAATAGATCCGGTCGTAGTGGTCGTAATAGACAAGATTGTGGGTCTTCAACAATTGCCAATCTACAGCGCATGATCTCCTATAAATGTGAAGAGATGGGCATTCCAGTGGTTCTTGTTAGGCCGGATTATACGTCCCAGCGCTGTCCAAGGTGCGGTACAATAGATAAATATAACCGCAAAAGCCAGGCGCTATTCAGATGCGTCAGTTGCGGATATCAGGACAATGCCGATTTCGTTGCATCCATTAACCTCCGAGAGCTGGCTCTAGGAGGTTGGGCTGCCGTCAGCCAGCCCGATGCGGTCCATTCTACGCATAAGGACTGCGAGCTGCTTTCATATGCGCACTAGCAAATGATTGCAACAGCTGATCGAATACAGGATGCATGTCTAAGGATTGGCCTGATGCCTAGCATACCCTCGGCCTTGACTTTTCTTATCCATAAGTTCTAATTTCACATCTGTAAGTTTTGCGATCTAAGTATTAGGGCAAAGTTAACCAAGAGTTTAACCTAACTTCCGGGAGTGATTATAGTCAATCTCCTAACTTTCTTCACTAAAAACCTTATTTATCACATGCCTAGAGTATCCATCTTTCCTGAAATATATAATTTTTAGGGCACACTCTTCACTCATTTCGATAGCCTCATCAAAATTAAGGAATTTACTCAAATCTCTTTTCAAATCTTTCCATCCAAACTCAATAGGATTCAAATCTGGCGAATATGGGGGCAAGTAGATAAAGTGGATATCCAATTCTTGAGCTAATATCCTAACTGTTTTTGCCAGATGTATCTTTGCATTATCGAGCAGGAGACATATTGGCTTCATAATGTTAGCTGTTCTTATTACTTGGATAAAACTAATCATATCTTCTGCCTTAGACGAATCAGATAGCATGACTGCATCGTTGCCATTTATAGCCATAAAACCGAATATAGTCTTAGATCTCTTTCTGCCTTGATCATATTTTATCACAGGAGTGTTTATCACTCGTCTTTTATTGGGATTTTGTTGCAATGAACTCTCATCTAGAAAACCCACAATGGGATCAGTGACTGTTGATAACACGCAATCTATTCTTTTTTAAAATTTTTTCCGCATATTCTGGTCTTTTCTCATTTTTAATATAGGGTTTCCCATACTTAACTCCTTTATCCACTCTTAAAATTTTCCACGTCGTGTTATAAGAATAGTCTACACCTCTCGTAGTCTTGACATAAACCATAACATCTCTGATAGTCATCCCTTTACCTTCAATCTCTTTAATAATATTATCCCATTCCTGAGAAGGTATCCTCGGTTCAACGCCACCTCCGCTTCCTGGTATTAGTCCTTCATAGCCTTTATTATTCCATCTACTTAACCAATCCTTGATAGTTCGATCGCTCTTTTTCAAAATGTCCTGAACTTCGTAAATGTTTTTCTTTTCATAAAGATGAATTATCGCTAACAGCCTCTCTTTAATTCTTGGATCTTTTTCTTTTCTATATAGGTCTTCTAGCTCTTCTTTTGAGATATGTTTTATGACTTTAGGTTTTCTTCCCATCAGCTATAATTTAACGCCTTGAATATTAAGGTTTTCTATTAGGAAGTTAGATGCAAAATTGACTATAGTTGTAGTGTTTATATAATTGGCATATTAGTATAGTTAAAGCACTATTCCATGGACATCAATTTTGCTGTCACCTCTCTTGTTCCATATGGGCTTCAGCATATGGATTTGGCTAAGCAAAGAGCCAAAATCCCATAGCAATATAAGTTCTCTCCTGACTGAGACTAAAAATCTCGAAGGATAATTATTCTAACCTTTTTTTGCATCTATATCCAGATTTGAGTTGCTCAGGTTTACTGTTAGCTCGCCGATGTTCATTATATAATCAAGTATACGTTCAATGCTGCTGGCCACAACAAGCCTGACAAGCATATCCTCACCGTTCTTTGCTTTAGTGGAATTAGCCATGATTTGGGAGCAAGTTTGAGCTTCCTTTATTTTATCTATAATTTTGTTGGCTCTAGTTGAGTCGCTTTGAAGAAGGGCGGAAATCGACTCTTCAATAAGGTTCGAGAATGTCGATTTCAATGTGATAAGCTCATCCTTTATCTCTTTAGGGAGGCTGCTGCTCTGATCTCCTGCGATCTGTGAGATCTTCAATGCATGGTCTGCGATCCTCTCAAGGTTAGATGCCGCCTGCATATAGTAAAGGGCAGTTATCGGATTGTGACTCGCTTTACTTATTGATCCATATCTCAAAATCTCAGTGAATTGACGAGAGATCAATAGATTCAGGCGATCAACATCATTATCCCTCTGAACAACATCAGCTGCCAAATCCTTATCACCTGTTAACAAGGCGGTCATGCTATCATTGATCATGGATGTTGTCAATGTCTTGATTCTTCTCAAAGCCTTCTCCGCAGGGAGTTCCTCCGAGCTCAGTAGATCATCAATGACAACTTTATTGACTGTCTCCTCGAGGATTTCCGGACCTAGAAGCTTATCCACTATCTTATGCAGATCTTTCTTTTGGGCAGAAGTCATATGACTGGAGGTGATCTCTATAGTCCTATGGCCTGCCAGATAGCAGGCGATTATATCCCTGATCAATGGATCACCTGATTTATTTCCAATGTCTAGCTTGATTTTTAGATGCTTTTCTGATCGTTCTGAGGATAGAACCAGGACTCCATTATCTCCTTGATTGATGTAGATTATCGAGCCGTTCTGTATCCCATTCTTCGTTGCCCAAACTTTTGGAATAGAAACCACAAATGTGGATTTCCCAGTTCTCTGTACTTTCCGTGTCTCCATATTTATCAGTTCAAGCTTCCAATTTTATTGCGGCGTTTATGTTTACAGGCAGGGAATATCATAAGAAAACCCAGAATCTTGCATTATATCTTTATGGATCTTCCTGTATAAAAATGGTAAACTACTAGAAATAGAAGAAGGATGATAGCACTAACATACATAACGATATTTACCTTTGTATCTGCCCTCATTTATATACAAACATAGTCAATCCCTTCATATATTTTTCCTAAATAAAACATATATCCAATAATTCAATCCTGAATCTATATAGATTTTAGCACAATCGTAAATACAATTTCCATGTGATATGAAGAGCCGCTCTAGGAATCATCTCCATCTTCATACTCATAGGTGTTGAGCAGAACCTAAGTGTCTCGATAAATATAGAGAACGATCATAAACATTAAGTATTTTGATCTATTTTTTATCTATACATTCTATTCCCACATGTCATTCATCAATTGTAAATATACCAATATATTCTATGATCAAAAGGTATATTTCTCTTTTGTGGTGACAACGCTTAGTTAACTTCAAGGAGGAAGAAGATGAAGTTAGGCATTGGAATAGTCTTTCTGATAGTGATAATCACCTCATTAACAGGAGCCTTTGGCGCAGATCAGCCTGGCACTCAGACAACTAGTGTTAATGCTACAGCTGTTCCTGATCACATCACTTTATCATGGGTCAGCGATCCTATGACAACACAGGCTGTGACCTGGAGGACAGATAGCACTGTTGGGACAGGCATCGTCCAATACGGCACGGATAGCGAACTTAAAGATAACATGACTAAATCCGCTCATGTAGGCACACTGAAAACCGATCTTGGTGATGAGAACATCTCAACGGCTACGCTCACCAATTTAAAGCCCGGAACCCAATACTACTACAGAGTCGGCGATGGCAAGAAAAATTGGAGCCCAATATACTCCTTTAGAACCGAGAACAATAACACCAATCAATTCAAGTTCTTGGTCTTCGGGGACAGCCAGAGTGGGGATGCCAAGAAGCCTGATTATAAACCCTGGCAATCTACTGTCCAGAACGCATCCAAAACCAACCCTGATGCCAGCTTCTTTGTAAATGTGGGGGATGCAGTGGAAGTTGGACAATCCAATGCCCACTGGAATAACTGGTTCGCAGCAGATAAAGGCGTTATTAATTCGATCTCCTATATGCCAGTCGAAGGAAATCACGAGACCTATGACATGAACAACAATAAGACAGTGCCAACGCTCTACGAAGGCCAGTTCAATGTGCCGAATAACGGTCCTTATAACAACAGTCGAGAGTATATTCGTACGACTATGGAAATGTGCATTTTGTAGTGCTTGATAGCCAGTTCCTTGAGGAACAGAAATTCCACCCGAATCTTGTGAATGATGAAAAGGCTTGGCTGGAGAAAGACCTGAACCAAACCAAGAAGGATTGGAAAGTGGTCTTCTGGCACAAGACGCCCTATTACACCAAGGCCTACAGGACATACGAAGATATCAAGGCCGCTTTTGGTCCCATCCTCGACAAGTACCATGTTGATGTAGTGTTTAATGGCCATGACCATTGCTATTCTCGGACCTATCCCATCAAGAACGATACTGAAGTAAGCTCTCCAGCTTTGGGCACTGTTTATGTGATAACTGGAAGAAGCGGTGCCAAGTACTATAACGATAATGTGCCGAAAGTATGGGATGCAAACTTCTTTGACCCGCAGGATATGCCGAATTATATTGTCGTAGACGTCAACGCGTCCCGGATGGAGATAAAGAACTACAAGATGGATGGAACGCTCGCTGATGACTACACAATAGATAAAACGAGTGGAGACATGCCTAAGACCGCTGTGCCACCGAAGTACAACAATCCCAGGCTGGCCGTCAACGGCGCTTTGCTCAATCAGCCATTGGTGCCGAATTTCCCATCTCAGATCAACGGCAAGTGGTACTTCCCCATCAAACCTGTGGTTGAGGTCCTTGGCGGTTCGGAGTCAGTATCGAGCAGTAATGAGACGTTATCTCTTATTGTGCAGGATTATACCGGGACAGGGATTGTCTGGTCGGACGGCAAAGTCCATACTGTCGTCTTAACAAATGCCAGCGCCAAAGCAACGCTGGGCAAGGCCCAGGTTATTCTGCCGGATAACGTCGTTGTCGATAGCAGCAAGAACTTCCTTATCACAGGTGACGACATGAACATGCTCTTCGGCTTTACTTGGAAGTACGACACGGGCAGAAACATATTGTTCTTGACCAACCCCAACACCAATAACTAATTCTACAATCAAACTTTTTTTGAAAAAGGTTATAGAAAACTTCAGATATCTTGGAATCAGTGTGTTTTGAAGTTGAGTTCTTCAGCACTTTCGATAAATAGTTTGATCGCTGTTTAAATTCAATAAAATAGATATCTATTTCTATCTTACGCGATTTTCAGATTCTCGAATCTTTCCATAGAGTGCATGCAGGATGAATTATCATTGTAGTCAATATAATGAAGAGACCTCCCGTTGATGGATTGATAATACAACTATAAATTGTAGGAATACCTTAGAGATAGATCGTCATAAAATTTCTTATATAAAGAGCATTAAAAATAGTATGCTAGCGGAGGTCAATATGTGTGTGCATGACGAGGATAAAGGCATCGCTAGCGTTTTAAGCGAGCATTCAATCCAGGGAACCATTGATAGACTTACATCTTTAGTTAATCGGAAAGGATTGAAAATCTTTGCCCATATCAACTTCAAAGATGACGCAGAAAAAGCAGGCCTGAAGATGCGGCCATCGCAGATGTTGATGTTCGGCAATCCCAAGGCGGGAACGCCATTGATTTTGGCAACGCCCAGTATAGCTATAGATCTACCTCTAAAGGTTTTAGTCTGGGAGGATGAACAGGGAAAAGTCTGGCTTTCTTACAATAAACCGGAATATCTTAAAGAGCGCCATGGTCTGCCCGATGAGCTATTGAAAAATATCTCTGTCATAGGAGAGCTTGTGAGAACCGCAGCAGGGCCGACTGAATAGGCTTATAGTTTAATCACCTCTAAACCATCATTTGATCAGCCGATATCTTTTGCTTATGGAGAGATAGGGAATGAGGATAAACGGCAATGTACTCCATGCAGGACTGAAGAAAGAGATGCTTATAGCCGCTAGGCACATGGCGGTCTGAACAATATACCTCTCCTTGATTCTGGCTACCTCCAAGGGATTAAGCTCATGGCTAAGCAGCTTAGGTCTGGATAAGATATAGTGCCACTGATAGATGAAGATAAAGGTTATCACCAGGAGATCCATGTCCATCGGCAGGATGCCCATCTGGTAATTGCCATACTCTCCGCCCAGGTTTGTGGTGAAGGGTACAAGTGCAATGAGCATCAAAAAAATGACGTTAATCCAGAGGAGCCTGGCATCAATGTACTTGAAGAAATGGAATAGCCTCTGGTGCCCGAACCATAATGCTCCTAATGATAGAAATGCAATGACATAAATCCCTAACTTGGGCATGAGATTTATCAGGTATTGAGATATGGCCATGTTGGCAGAGGTCACGAGTATGCTCGTAGGAACATCGATATTGAGCACCAGCAGTGTCATGGCAAAGGCGAAGATACCGTCTGCCAGCGCCATCAAACGATCTGTATTTAGTATATGCTCTTGATACTCTGGATCTGGATACTCTGTAGGTTGAACGTGCATAATCTCAAAGTCTCAAAGCCATTACCGTTCCAGGTATCGCCGTAGATGCTCATGCACTTGAAGGCCTGTGCATGATCCATAGCCTACTATGGTTATGCGGCGGCCTTCCCAGCGTTTGCAGGTTATCTTTACAGATCTTGCATCCGCTCAGAGAGAGATCCAAATCGAAGCTGACCCTGCTGATTAACAGTCGCTCACGCTTTGATGATTGAACGCCTCAATTGGCATTCTCATGGATTAGTGGCCGTCTTCAGCATTAATGGCGGAACCGCACCAATCATCACGGCCTTGGCCACGCGCTTGGTACCGTGGTGGCCGATACAACGGACGACTTCGCCGCCGCCCGTCGAATGGCCAACATGAATCGCATATATGTTTTTGGATAGCTACCTAGGAGTCATACGGTCAGTCAGCGATCAGATAGACTCTTCCCGTGCGTCTCGAGGACAGTCGGGGTTGTGGTCCCGACGAAGTTGGGGCTCGTCCAGCCCGGGCGATGAAAAGGTCATGTTGCTCATCGGTGGCTTCACGTTCCTGCGGATACCGGCAGCGCAACATAGGGAAAGTCAGAGCGAAGTGTGCCGGTGGCCGTGATAGGACTTTGATTTTAGCCAACGCTCGCTCACGCTTTGATGAAAGCAAGCAGGTCAGCGTTGACCTTGTCCTTGAGGGTCGTACACATGCCGTGCGGCGCACCCTTGTAAATCTTCAGCGTGGCGCCCTTGACTAGCTTGGATGACATCAGAGCCGAAGCCCCTATCGGCACTATCTGATCGTCGTCGCCGTGGAGGATGAGCGTCGGCACATCGATCTTCTTGAGATCCTCAGTGAAATCCGTCTCAGAGAAAGCCTTGATGCAGAAGTAGGATGCCGGCAAGCCAGCCATCATCCCCTGGAGCCAGAACGATTCACGCACGCCCTCAGAGATCTTTGCTCCCGGTCGGTTATAGCCATAGAACTGCATGCTGAGATCCTTCCAGAACTGCGAACGGTCGGCAAGGACGGCGGCACGGTTCTGATTGAACACCTCGATAGGCAATCCTCCCGGATTGGCGGCCGTCTTCAGCATCAGTGGGGGAACAGCGCCAATCAGCACAGCCTTGGCCACGCGCTTCGTGCCATGGCGGCCGATATAGCGTGCGACTTCGCCGCCCCCGGTGGAATGGCCGACATGAATTGCATTCTTCAGATCGAGCGCTTCGACAAGCTCCGCGAGGTCATCGGCATAGGTGTCCATATCATTGCCATTCCATGGCTGGCTCGATCGGCCATGTCCCCGGCGGTCATGGGCGATACAGCGGTATCCACGAGAGGCCAGAAAGAACATCTGGTCTTCAAACGCATCTGCAGAGAGCGGCCAGCCGTGGCTGAAGACAATAGGCTGTCCACTGCCCCAGTCCTTATAATAAATTTTCGTTCCATCTTTGGTTTTGATTGCGGACATTTGATATCCTCCTATTTGGTTGCCGTGGCATTTGCGGTAGCATTTGCCGCGTCCGTTATCAGCCTGGTTACCTCATTAGGATGCGATACCAGCGAGGCATGGCTGGATGGTATCGAAACAACTTCCTTTGCCCCTATTCGTTTCGCCATAAAGCGCTCTAAGTCGGGATTGATCATCCTGTCGTTCTCTGATACCAGATACCAGGAGGGCTTAGATTTCCAGGCTGCCTGGGTGACTTTTTCGCCGAAAATGCTTGAATTAAGCGGCTTTTGTACTGCTGCCATAATCCTGGCTTGAACAGGATCGACGTCCTGAACGAATGAATCTGGAAAGGCTTTAGGGTCAATCCACAGGAATCCGTAGGCATCGGGACGAATGTTTGCCAGGCCAGGAGCAGGTGGCATCCGGGCATTGAGCTGTCCGAGGGCTTCACCAGTATCGGGGGCGAACGCAGTAATATAAACCAGTCCGACAACATTAGATGCATTGGCTCCTGCTTCAGTTATCACAACGCCGCCATATGAATGGGCGACGAGAATTACAGGACCCTTTTGCATAGATAATACATGACTCGTCACATTAACGTCATCAGCTAACGAGGTCAAAGGAATCTGCACAGCGGTAACGTTATAGCCCTTTTCCTGCAGCAGCGGAATGACCTTGCTCCAGCTCGATCCGTCCGCCCATGCGCCATGCACCAGGACCACGTTTGGAACTGCTGGAGACGATGATTGTTGCGCCTGAACGCTGATTAATGTCAAACTCGCCAAGAAAACAATAACCAATATAGCCGATAAGTATATCATTGGCATCAAGCTCCTTACATAAACTCCTTACAAAATATCTATAGAATGCCTATAGTTTTGATAAATGTTAATGTTTATAGTATATATTAATTTGGGAATATGCTAACTGGTCAACCTCAAATTGTATTGAAGGCCATTTCAAATGTCATTGGTAAGCAAGGTTCTCATCCATACATAATAGAGAAAATGCCAGGTTCAAGAGGGCGGTAGCAATGGCTATGGGCCTAGAGATCCCCTCATACATAGCTAAATCTTCCCAGCCATCAGATTTCTTAATGCTTATTTTGTCGGGAAGTAAATTTAAGGATGCACTATAAATGGATCTGGATTGCCCGTGATAGTAGACAACGCAACGACGGCCACAAATTCCGGCAATAACGCCTATTAGGAGAATGCTTTGAGGCAGTCGAGGAACTTATTTAAATAAAATAGCATAAGTACTCTTAAATATTGATATGATATCTGGTTCATTCTTGTGATACCCTCTTATTAATCCCCTTCGGATTCTTTTAAACCTTCTGATACGTCTAATTCGTCCTCCAAATCATCAATTATCTCATCAAGGTACTCCAATGATGACCTGCCGATAAATCCAAAGTCTTTGCAGCTTATTTGGCGCGCAACATGAAAATCATAGAAATTTTCATTATCAGTCCCCTCAAGTAGTTGTCTCCCTATTCTTGTCAGATAGATCATAGCAGCCCTCATGATCTTAAGCATCCCAATCCTTTCTTTTAGTGAGAGATCTCTTGGATCTGCGCAAACCAAATTCTGACAAGCATTGAAGAAGTTATCCCTATCATCTATTAACAGCTCCATTCTTATCCTCCTTACTTTATCATATTCAAGAAATCCTCTAAATCTTCTAAATTTTTGCGCGATTTTGTCCTAATTGAGGAATATGTTAATGGTCCTCTAAAAATGGTTGCCCAGGCGAAATATATCGTTTGCCTAAATAGAATAAGAAGTAAAATGTCCTCTGTAGATTTACTTATTCTATTGTCATTTGGCGTCCAGAGAACAAGAAGACTTGGAGGAATACTAGAATAGAGACAAGATGAGTTTATTAAGCTTCTAATTAAGAGGTATTTAGAGGATTTACCGCACCAAGCCAAGAGCAGATGCAGTTTAGGATGCGATAAAAATCCTCTATGCAGCCAATTCACACCTGAAGGAGATTCCACTTATGGAGCAGACTTGCTGCCCATAGAATTGTCATGCCTTTGGATAAAATATATAGATTGTCCAAATATAACAAATAGTGATAATAGATTGGCATTGAGCAATTACACTATATACATACTTCTGACAGTATAAGATTAAGATAGACCGTTTGATAAATTGACTGCAGGTGGAAAAAGATTCGAACTAGGCATTTTTTGTGTGAGTTATAATATATTGTAAGCTGCGATAGTTCATTGGCTACAGTCTTCACTAATTAGCCGTCATATTTGCAGGACAAACCCAAAATCCAAGCTTTCGGATTATCTTACAGTCGCCTTTAAGCTTAATTAAGGGGTGTAGATTAACCCCTTAATTTCCAGTGGAAATTATAGTATCTATAAAATATATAGGATATAGTCTGATAACATGTATATTTACTTTATATGGAAAATGTTTATAATCACATCAGAGCACGAATATTCTGTGAGATCAAATATATATCTCAGCTCAGCAAACGGCGAAGGGATGACCCTCCTCGTATTGGCTCGATATCCGCTTCATCATCCCTTCAGCCCTCGATAGCCGAGATAAGCTCCTTGCGGCACTCTTCGAGAGTCTTGCCTGTTGCCCACACTTCCAAATAACTGCAAATATAGCACACTGCCCTGATTTTCGATGAATCACCTTAAAGACCTAGCCATAGGTGACCAGATTGCACTATTGTTTCTGCTTCGGCAGATAATGTTAGGCGAATATTCTATAAACAGAAATTACTAGTTTAACTTTTTTAGCTCTGCCTATATTCTATTTCGATTAGAACTTTATACAACGAAATTAAAATCACTTTGGAGGCTGTATAGTGAAATTATGCATAAACAAAGAGGCTAATTTAGTAGAAAAGACAGATATTAATAAAGTCATGTCTGATGCCGAAAAGGGCATTTTTCATTGGGATTATTATGACAAGTGGCAGGAGTTTAAGAAAGCATTGCCTTATGAAGATAGAATGAAATGGGATGAAATCAAAGACAGGATGCATAAAAATGAAAACGGCCAGAGATTTCTGGAGCCACCATTAACTGATGAAGAAAAAGCTTGGGCAATGGATATTATGCGAAGAGCAATGGATTGGGGAATCAGTTGAAGATTGCCATCGCATATTCTAATAACAGTTGAAACCATTCTTAGCTGTATTGAACTTCAAGTCAGTTTTTAAAGTGCTTAATCCTCAAAGATTGGCTTAAAGATAATATCGGGAATCCAAACCATGAAATCGATAACGTGCTAATATCCGACAATTTCCTATTGATATTCTACTAAAGTAATTTAAAAAATAATTATTTATCTTATTTCGCTAAAAATTTCTGATAGTATTGAACCTAAATTGATCTTCTCGATTTTAAGGAATTAAATTAAAAAATTCTACCTTAGTGATAATAGCAAAACTTTTTAATACTTGTTGGATCTTAATTAATAAATTAACTGGGTTATGTCATGCCTCCATACGAACTATCTGCCCTATATACGACTACCATTGCATTTATAGCCTCGAGAATGACATATATCACGTCAAGGCCCTTTAATTTAGATTATAGACTATTCTTCAATCGCTATAGCCGAATGTGGCTCTATGCTAAAAAGAGATTCTCGGACGAGATACATCAAAGAATCATGGGAGATAGCAAAAAGGCTGAGCCTATACTCTCTAAAGGAGCTACAGACAACATAAAAGCTACAATGATAACAGAGCCTGTAAAAGGGCCGGCTCCTATTTTGGCCACCCCGGAGTTGTACAGAGGAATCAGCATTTATGATAAAGCATCGGAGATCCAATCACCGATCGAGACATCATGGTATGATAAAGGCTTAACGCTCTCAGAATTGGGTCAGTTTGAGGATGCGCTAAATTTTTATGATAAGGCACTCTGGATAAATCCCAAGTCAATCAAGGCTCTCAAAAGCAAAGGTAGCGTTCTCTACAGGATTGGCAGATATGAAGAGGCCATATATTGTTATAAAAAGGCCCTTGAGGTCAATCCTCAACTCATTGATGCATGGTATGGTGTAGGCAACGCCATGAGCAAGCTAGGCCGCTATCAGAAGGCCGTTGCAGCTTATGATGAGGCCGTTAAAATCAACAAATCATTCATTGATGCGTGGGTCGGCAAGGGTGCTGCGCTCGGAAACATAGGCCGCTATCTTGAGGCAGTAGAAGCCTTTGATGAGGCAATTGTAATCAATCCACAATTCAAGGAGGCCTGGTATGGCAAATATCTCGCACTTCAACACCTAAAGCGTGGCGATGAAGCAGTGAGGATATTAGAAAAGGGAGTCGGCATTAAGCAGGCATTAGACCATGCAGCTCTTTCCATTGCCAGTTCACCCTCCGGCAATTTCTTAGTCCCTGTAAAAGAGGATATTGTGGTTTACTTACTGAGAGCAGGCTCAGAGTTTTATAAAAATGAGAATTTCGACGATGCTGCAAAATGCTATCAGAAAGCGATAGAGATTAATCCTTTGATTTCAGAGGCATGGTATGGTAAAGGCCTCATCCAATACAGGTCGGGGCTTTATGTGGATGCTCTGGGGTCCTTTGATGAGGCGCTACGCATCAATCCACAATATAAAGAAGCACTGAATAATAAAGGAGTTACTCTAGATAGGCTAGGCCTATATAAAGAAGCCATAGGTTGTTATGAAACATTGCTTAATATTAATTCACTGGATATAAATGCCTGGAATAATAAAGGACTGCTGCTTAAAAGGCTGGGTCATTATCAAAAGGCCTATGATTGCTTTGATTATATTACAAAGATTAACCAGAAGAGCCTATTAGCATGGTGCATTAAAGCAGAAATACTGCATAAACACTTGTTCCGACATGATGATGCTTTGGCTGCCTATGATGAGGCTCTCAAAATAGATCCCTTACAAGAGAGAATCTGGTCCGATAAAGGGCACTGCCTTTATGAGCTAGGCAATCACAGCGAAGCCCTTCATTGTTATGATAAGGCCATAGAAATAGATTTCTCTAACCCGAACTTCTGGAACGATAAAGGCATCATTTTGAAAAAGCTAGTGCGCTATAGTGAATCCATAAAGTGTTTTGACAAAGCGTTAGAGTTAGATTCAACCAAATCCTCAATTTGGAATAATAAAGGTGCTGTTCTGGATGAAATGGGTCAATATGAAGATGCCATAAGATCCTTTGAGAAAGCCATCGATATGGATTCTAAAAACGCAGACGCATGGAACAATAGAGGTGTAACTCTAAAGAACATAGAATTCTATGAGGAGGCAATTAAATCATTTGAAAGCGCAATAGAGGCCAATCCTAAATATGCCATAGCCTGGAACAATAAAGGCAACATCCTATGTGATATGCATAGATATAACGATGCTGTGGACTGCTTTAATAAGGCTACAGAGATCGATCCGGAATACTTTGATGCCTGGAACAACAGAGGTAATGCTTTTGCATATTTATGCAGCTACGAGGATGCTATTATCTCATACGACAGGGCAATTCAGCTCGATAGCTGTGACCCTACTCCATGGGTTAACGAAGGAGTTACCTTCATCAATTTAGGCTGCTTAAAAGATTCCATTAAGTGCTTTGATGAAGCATTGGAGATCGATCTTTCTTCTATATCGGCTTGGATCTATCGTGGGATTGCACTTCAGCGTCTTCTGAGATATGAGGAGGCACTTGATTCATTCCTTGAGGCCCTCGAGATTAACTATTCAGATCCCGCCGCATGGCACTTTAAAGGAGAGGTTCTGCACAAGCTTGGCCACAAAGAGGAATCTGATGATGCTTTTGCCAAAGCAAAGTCCCTAGGCTGGAAATGGGATGTTGCCATACACTGAGTAATCAAGAGTTAAAAATAGATTTTTGAGAAAAAGAATTAATAGATTTAATATATTTTTTATGAAATAATATTTCTTTAATAAGAAAAAATCATCATTATGAGAGCAAATATAAATTATAAAATACGCTTACTCCGGATACAGGAGAAAAGATATCACCTATTGATAATTTTGATCGCAACCTTCTTATAGATCGATGTGGAGTTATTCTCTGGAGAGTTATAGCTTGACTTTGGCGTTCTTCTGATTGAATGCAATGATGATTGCCAGATATGCTATTGACTGCCAAATGTGATAATAAAGGACCAATGAAGAGGGATAATACGGCTCATCAAAACATCGTATGTTGAGCTACATTTATTGGGGGGATGTAGACTTTGTTCGATCACAATCAGACGAAGGTCTTATTTCCAGGAGGCCAGGATCTCATAGATGTTGATGCAGGGATCGCGCCGCTTCTTAAGGCTATTTGGGATGCGGGAATCATGACCTGCAATTCCTGCGAAGAGAACGAACCTGGCATAATGTGGATAGAGTTCTATTCTATGAAAGATGTGGAGAAATTCTTGATAATACTGATAAGGACGCTCGGAGATAGGATCCACAAGCATCCCGAGGTCAACGACTGGTTCTGTTATCGAATATTGGGACATGAGGGAGATAAGCTGTGTGCTTGGCGATATGATGCCCATCCAAATATATATCCAGTCTGGCCTAATCAAAGCAGCATATATTCAAGAAAAACAGCAAACTGCACTGTTGAACTCTCTGTTTCGTTACGCTTTCCTAGAGAAGATTATTTTGTAGCACTTGATCTCATTAACAACTTCCTGGAGAGGGGCAGCTATAAGTTCGACGAGCTGAGCGATGAACAGTGGGACCAAGTTAAGCGTTACTTGCCGCCTCAGCCCATGAGAGGTCGAAAACGATCAGATGATAGGAGGGCTCTTAACGGCATACTCTATGTGCTTCAGACAAATTGCAGCTGGCGTGAGCTTCCCCGTAAATATGGGTCTTACGAAACCGCTCACAGAAGGCTGAAACAGTGGTCCGGAGAAGGGGTTTTGGATCATATATTGAGCAGCGTTGAAGATAGCTATACATATAAAGAAAAGCTGTCTAAATATCTAGAGGACATAGATAATTCTAATGCTGCACTAGAGGGAAGGAGAAATGCGAGAGATATTATTACATCCTTAAAGGGGGAGATGACATCTATGTCCATGTCCCGGTAGGCAATGATTTACAGCTTAAGCATCGGCAAATCATAAGTCCAGTCAAACGGGCGCACCTCGCACTTTGCGGCGTAGAATAAAATACCGGCAAGGGAAACTTTATTTTTTATTGGGCTCAAGCTCCTAGCCTCAGCCCTTCATCGAAGTAGGTCACTCTATCAGAATTCTTTACCAGCTCCTCAAGGCAGGAACTATCCCATGCAGCATGAGTAGCATTGCCGTTTCCTTCGCAACCTCGCTAATGGCCGGGGAAATTTGCTCCGTCACCTCTTCAGCATCCTCATATAGTGCATGGGATCATATTCTATTTCACCCTGGCCAAAGTAGAATACTCCAGAGCCTCAAATCTATAGAATATGGTATGATAACCGGGCTATTTATTATATTTGAGAAACGGTTATATTCCTTATTGAGCATGGATATTTTGCCCAACTATCAACAAGGCAACTCCAGCAAGAAGACTCGTGGGAGGGATGCTCACTAGCCTCCTCAAATCAGCGCCTATCTCGATGGCGAAGGAATGGACCTCTGGGTATCGGCTTAATAATCTCTTCTCCATCCCTTCGCACCATCCCATACGTTTCGTACCTTAATCAGCTATTCTACAGCTTTCAAACCATCTCCCGGCTGTCCTTAGGATATGCCACGTTTTGAGACCCTGGCCAGTGGATAACTTATAGACATAAGAAAAAAGCTTCTATTAATTGACTATCTCATAGCTTACTATTGGCTCTTATATAAATTAAGGATTACAAGCAAACCCCTTAATTTCTTATGGAAATTATAGTATGCATAGAATCCATAGAGTATAGCCTGATATAATGTCTACTTACTTTATTTGGGAATCGGTTATATTGTGTGCTTGAGAACGACTTTTTAATCGGTTAATTCTCCAGCTAACAATACCGGCAAACTGAGAAGAGAATTATAGGAGGAACTCTTTGAGTCTAGAGAACCGCTATAAGGCTAAATGCAGAATTATATAAAAATTATCTAAAAATGCATTATATATTCTGATCATATACGCCCGATTACTATCGTAATTAAAAAGGAGAAAAGGTGAAATGTCATGAGAAAATATGCAATATTGGCTCTGGTTTTAGCAGCACTCCTTTTTCTTTCTCTATTTCGAGAATGCTTTATTATTAGCTTCATATTCTTTCTTATAATTTTTCTTACTGCGAAATGTGGGTTACAGCAATGTACTGAGCACGTTCAGGCTTACCAATAAATCTATATCTTAAATGTGTCATTTACATTACTAAATACTTTAGGAGGGTCATTTTATTGACTATTTTATGTGGTGGGATAATTGGCATCTCAAAGGCTTGTTGACACATTAGAGCCCGGCAACGTATTCAGAGATTGGCTGGTGCACAAATTTGAGGATGAGCTACATAACGATAGATGCAAGGTCAGAGTTTACAAAATCCCTGCCTCACATACTGTTTGCAGATATGAATTCAAGGGCGAAGACTTCGGCGTTGTTTCCAAGTTCTATGCCGAACCCACAGGCAGTAACAGAAATTATAATGCCAAGAGGGCAATGAATAAGGAGTTCGAGAAGCTAAAAAAGGTAGAGGGAATCATAAATATATCGCGCCCGCTGGCCAGGAATAAAAAGTTCAACTGCGCTTTGATTACTCAATATGTTAAGGGCAAACCCCTGAACAAATACATAGGAAGCGAAGACGACCTCTACGATAGGCTTACCCTACTAGCGTATCTGCTGCGAAGCCTTCATGATAATACAGCGACAGAATATCGAAAAGAGGAGGAGTTCGCCCGATTTTGCAAGATCCTTGACCAGATGGGACTTTATGGACATGCTCGTGAGAAGTATAACTATCTTCTGAGAGACTGGTGGTATAGCTCACGCCTGGATAGAATCAGAGGCTGCATGATTCACAACGATGCCCATCCTGCGAACTACATATTCCAATACGATCGAGTCTATGCCCTTGACTTCGAGAGCGCCTGGGAGAAGGCTCATCCTGTTCACGATCTGGGAGTTGTGGCTGCTGAGCTGAAGAAATTCTTCGGCTGGAACCGAAGGGGCGCAGAGAGGGCTGAACCCTACATAGGCCATTTTCTCTGGAACTACAGCCATAGCGAAAACGAATTTCACGAGATTACCCAGGCGCTCCCCTTCTTCATGAGCATGGGGCTCCTCAGAATGGCCAGGTGGAAGAGCGAATCCCAGGAGAGGGACTATGTTGTTAGAGAGGCTAACGCATGTTTAAGGGCCATCAGGTAGATAATTACTCCATCAGTACAAACTTATCTGAATTCTGGAATTAGGTGGCATCATGCGGATCGGGATGTTCTCCTGGGAAAGCCTCTACTCAATTAAGGTTGGAGGTATTGCTCCCCACGTTTCTGAGATCTCTGTGAGCCTGGCTAAAGAGGGACACGAGTTGCACGTGTTCACAAGGCGAGGGGATTTTAACCTCTATGATTGCATTAACGGTGTCAATTATCAGAGGGTAGATTCCGATTCCTCTGGAGATCTTGTACAAAAGATGGACAGCATGTGTAATGCTCTTTATGACCGCTTCCTTGTGGTGCAGGATACTTTCGGCAAGTTCGATATCCTGCACGGCCACGACTGGCATCCAGTCCCAGCGCTGATCAGGTTGAAAAGGGATTTTGGAATTCCTTATGTCTTGACGATACATAGCACTGAGCAAGGAAGAGGCGGATCGTACAAGGAGATAATCCGCCGAGAGAGACAGGGCATGAATGAAGCTTCGCAAGTGATTGTCACAAGTAAACGCCTGATGAAAGAGATTATGTCTATATACGCTATTCCTGCTGGTAAGATAAGTATCGTGCCCAATGGCATAACCAAGGGAAAAATGAAAAAGGACGTTAATTCTTCCAGATTAAAAGAGAGGTATGGCATACGAAAAAGCTCGCAAATTGTGCTCTTTTGCGGCAGGATGGCTTATCAAAAAGGACCTGATCTGCTAGTAGAGGCTGTTCCTAAAATAGTGAAACAACACAGGAATATTGTGTTCATCTTCGCAGGCGACGGGAGTTTGAGGAAAAAGTGCAAAGAAAGGACTAGAGAGCTTGGGGTGGCTAAAGAATGCCGATTTTTAGGTTATGTTGCAGAGCCTGAGAAGGAGGCCCTTCTAAATGCATGTAATATGGTATGTGTGCCCAGCAGAAATGAGCCGTTTGGACTAATAGTCCTTGAAGCCTGGGATGCAAGCAAGCCGGTTGTGGCTACAGAGGCGGTAAGCATAATAAGGAACTTCAAGGATGGCCTTTTAGCCTATATACAGCCCGAATCTCTGGCATGGTGTATAAATCGCCTTCTCGATAACCCTGGCGAGATGGAAAATCTAGCCAAGGCGGGCAATGAGAGGATTGAAAAGGAGTTCAATTGGAACACGATAGCCAAAAATACAGAGGCAATTTATTACGGCATCAATCAAATCGCAAAATGAGAAAATTCCTTATCAATATTGACCTCTTTTATATTGCTTAACAGGCATAAATATTTTATCCGATATCTAACACCAACAGGCGAAGAGAATATAGTTGGTCTCTCCGCCTTACCATGAATATTATCCATCTCAAGGGCGAACGTATGCACCTCGGTTTTGCTCTGCCATCGCCCCGAGAGGCAGCAATATAAGACAACAATCCTTTGACCTACTTGTAGCGATGAACCTATACCTCAACTCTTTTTGGGCTAGCTTACAATTGGCCCTAATATTAATTAGGGATTGCAAACAAACCTCTTAATTTCCAGTGGAAATTATAATATCTATAGAATCTATAGAACATGATCCAGTACTATATCTATTTATTATAAGTAGAAAACAGTTATATCTTATCCTGAAAGGATATGAAAATGAGGCAAGTTTATTTGCGCGAAAATTGCGAGCTTGGAATGAATGTCATCCAGACTGTAACGAATGCCAAACAGCCTTCGCGTCTTGATGTACAGATGGGTGATCCTTTGAGTGCTGTTGTGTGGCGAGCTAATAAAGCTAATCAGCTAAGGAAATTTCAAATTAATGAAACGATTTCACGACTAAATCAATCAATATCATATTTAAAATAACTTTTGGTTGATAAAAGTGCTCAAAGAACATCACGTTAACACTCTCGGGAGAGGAGATTACTTCAGAGATTGGCTAATAGATATCCTTGGTGAGAGAATTCACAACAAGTCTTGCAAAGTAGCTGTCTATAAGATAGAGCCCGCCTCTCATACAGTTTGCAGGTACAAGTTTTTGGGTGAAGACTATAGTGTTATAGCCAAGTTCTATGCCGAACCCACCGGTTGGAAGAAGAATTATGATTCAGAGGAGTCTATGAAAAGGGAGTTCAAGAACCTGAAGATAGTTGAAAAGGTCATAGATGTTCCAAGGCCTCTGGCGACAAAAAAGCAATTCAGCTGCGTGCTGGTCACTGAATACATCCAAGGCAAACCCCTCTATATGTACATGAAAAGTGAGGAGGGACTGTATGATAGATTAACTGCAGTAGCACATCTACTGAGGAAGCTTCATGACAGCACTCTATCGCATTACCACAAGGAGGGAGATTTCTATAAATTTCACCAAACCCTGGACCAGCTGCACTTGAATAAGGAACTCGAAGAGACCTTTAATCAATTACTTGGCGATTGGTGGTATAGTACACTATTAGATCGGTCAACCGGCTGTATGATCCATCATGATGCAAATCCCGTTAACTATGTGTTTGATGGCGAGAAGGTCTATGCCCTGGATTTTGAGAGTGCAAGGCTTCATGCCAACCCAGTTCACGATCTGGGAATCATGGCTGCGGAACTCAAACACTATTTTGCAATGCATAAAAATGATGATAGCAGAGCCGAGCCCTATATAGGCCATTTCTTATGGCAATATAGCCGGGGGCTATCCGAGTTCAAGAGCTTTACAAAAGCTTTGCCGTTCTATATGAGCCTGGGACTCCTGAGGATGAACCGGCTGAGAATAGATCCAGATCGAGGAGGGTACATCCTTAGGGAAGCCATTGCCTGTTTGAAGGCTATTGACTCATAATGCATTTGATTCCTCAAGCCACCCCAAAGTGCCTCCAGGCATCTTCGATGTGCATGGCTTTCATGCCGATGTTGCGAGAAGGGTAAATATCCTTATCCCATGAATCCCCAATGTAAAGAATCTCATGAGGCAGCAATCCTAAATTACCAGCTCCTGCCATAAAAATCCTGGAATCTGGTTTTTTGTATCCGAGATCGGATGAGAATATAACGAAATTGAAGTAGCTATAAAGGCCTAGTTGTCTTAGCTCCAGCTCGGAGAAGATCCTCTGGCCGTTTGAGACCATTCCCAGCGGATAGCCTTTCAGCTTTTCTAAAAGCCGCACGCTCTGGGGAAAAGGCTGGAGCCTCCTTACTGAGGCAGCTCTAAAGAGTCGCGCCGCTTCAATGCCTACAATGATATCATTGATGTGCCAGGAGGCATGCTGTCGGCAGATCTCACTGAAGACATCCTCCACCTTTAGCTCGCAGTGCCACTCTCCCCTTCTATTCAACTCTTCCTTGCATCTCCACCTGTACTCATTCATCAGATCTTGAGGGGAGATATTGATGCCGTGATACTTGAGCCACTTGCTTACTGGCTCGTAGGTCTTCAAGTCCCTCTCGTCAGTCTTGATATCAATAAGAGTCTTGTAGCAATCGAACATCACGCCTTTGATTCCATAAAGTCCATTGATGTTGAACATTATATCCCTCCATTACTCCACTAATAAGTAAACGAAAATTAAGTATAAGAAAAGCAAGATCAGATGGCGCAAAACTAACTTCTTCTGATTTTTGTATATATCGCGCCACAGTAGGAATCTATATCCCTTAAATATATAGGTTGCCTATTTAAAAACCATATCACTATATTCATTAAATTATATCTATATAAAGCAGTTGTTCGACTTACTTTGTTTATAAGTCACAGTGATTCGATTTATATTGCAACAACAATGCTTATGCAACGGTACTATTTCTTAACCCTACTGGTAATGGGGTTTTGTGATAATTACTGCATCGATATTGAAGAAAAACTATGGATTGCAAGTAGCAACTCTGCAAAGCTCCGCACCTATATCTCAGGTCGAGTGCAATAGCTTGCGGGATGAATTATGAGTTGCAAGCTTACTCCCATATTCCTGTGGAAGTTATAGTATCTATAGAATATGGTCTGTCATCGAATCTATTTATTATATTTTGCAAACTGTTATATTGCTTCACAGACGA
>CAWDLW010000028.1:0-19210 GCA_963803145.1 Methanotrichaceae archaeon | reverse complement strand
AATTGGGAGAGCTATCTAATAAATTTATCGCTGGATATTTCATCATTGAGGAAAAATTGAATGAAATTGTTTGTATAATATAGCACTCTGCATCATAAATATTTCAAATTAGCAAGCAATGCAGACATTAGCTATCAATCCTTCAAGATGCAAAACAAGAAAATTTAAATCCAATGCAAAATATCCATATTATGATATGAGATTTAACCGTATGTTTCCATAATTATTTCATTTTTTGAAGCGAGATTAATTCTTTGTATTGAAGCAAAGTTAATTTTTTATATTTTAGTTAAATATCCTCACAATAATACCGAAAATTGGTAGGTTAATTTAGGGAAAATAGAATAATTTCAGGTGGGAAATTATATGAAAAGCTATTCGAAAATTGCGCTGATAGCCGTTAGCATCTTGCTTGTCTTGGGCACGGCATTGGCACAAGATTGTTCCTTTGGGAGCAAGGTTTTGCCAGGAGATCCTGATATCGGTCGGCTCCTTAAGAATATAGATGTGCAAGGCAAAGAACAAGCATTGATAGGCTTTTGGGATATTGGACCAAATCCAGATATTTATGATGCAGAAGATATCGTTTATTTAGATCTACGGCCCACTGGAGTGGTAAACGCCAATGACGTCAGGCTTACATCATATGGTGATAAACCTCCTGGAAGCAAGGTAACTGCTTTTGATAATGATATCGGAAAGGAACTTAAGCCATTAAAATTCGCTTATATAGGGTTCTTGAATTTAGAAGGTAGTGAATTATACGATATAGAGGACCCTGTTTATCTCCATCAAAACTCACTAGAACATATTGACCTAAATTTTGGTTCAAATGTGGACCAACAGTTCTGCGAGGGGTTCATAAATTTCGACACGGCTGGTAAAAAAAGTTGCTGCGGAAAATGCGCAGGGGCTATAACCATAAAATTTACCGACAAATATAGTTTATGTGTATTCGATGAGATCGCTGATCCTAAACCAATGGATTGTGGGGTTTGCGATGGGAAAAACGTTGAGGTGATTAAAGGGACAAGCAAATATTACTATCATATTTGTGGTACAAATAAGCTAAAGATATTAGATGCATCACTTTCAAAGGCAGTAGATTCGTTAAATAAAACTATCACAAGTGATAGAGAATATATAGGATATTTAACAAATACAGTTAACAATTTATCCAAGAATTCTCAGCATATAGTTACAAACGATGTTAGATTGAACACGATCGGCTCAAATTGTGCTGGTACAAAAGTTTTGGACTTCGACCTGGATCATAACAAATTACTATCCAATATAATATTGGTCACTTTCCCAGCATATCCGAAGAATCTAGGCGCAATACGCTACTATGACACTAACGGGAATGGAATATATGACGACCCAGACGATATATATCTAGATATCTCAATGCCTGGTGATAGTCCCATAGGGCAAGTATCTATTAACGATGTACGTTTGACCCAGAAATGTTGTGCAGAGGCTTGATATTCGAAGAAGATTTGAATGTGAATAAGGTATGATTCTTATTCACATTTTATCTTCCCCATTATTTACAGCTAGATAGAGGGCTACTTATAAATTTATAGAATTAATGGCATATTGCTGGATAAAACTATAGAACTTTTGCACTCTTCTGGCTTGGTTTATCGCAAAGATAAGAGTTTCATATGAAGTTAAGATGGAACTAACATAAATGTTAGATAAAATATATATAAAAAATAGATTTAAATCTAATTGAAGACTATCGTCGTTATAGTAAAACTAAAAACTGTAAAGGTGGAAATATGAGAAAACAATCGATGATATTACTGCTAATTGTAACATTAGCAGTAGTCGGGCTATTTATGGATGAAAGCGTAGCGCAACCCACTCCAGGAGGTTTCCCTTATGCGATACCTAATGTGGGACCAAGTAGCCCCTCTGGTTATCAAGTGCCCAATCCTTCCGGAAGTCAATCCGGTCTTGTACCATATAACCCCTTTGGTTATGAAGGACCTGTTCCGCCCGAGAATCAACTTAGTCCTATCCCAGGAGAAGAATCGAATTCAGAACATCCTACAGAAGGTCCGCAGGCAGCAATTCCCTCACATGCGCCTTCTGCAAACACAGGTAATGTTTTGGAAAATCTAGAAGGGGGACAAACTCTTGATACCCAAAGTATAATTGCAAATTTCGGTTCTGAACCGGAATCCTCATCAGAAGGAGTTTCAGGTGTTGCTACAAGTGCTCCTACTCCAAAGCTCTTTGCTGCTCCTCCAGCACCTAGTGGCATCCAGATTTGGGCGTTTTACAACGGCCAGTGGACACAAGGACCTTCGTCAGTATCTCTATATCAACAAGAGAATATAGCGGTATTGAATGATCAGACCCAAAACCTATGGGGATATGATTCGAATGGCTTCCCGATGTGGTCTAACTGGGGATTTAGATGGCCAGGATTCACGTTTTCTTCATTCTATGGGGACCAGAGGGGTTGGCATTTGGTAGCAATGTGGGGCAGTAGATCCGGATGGAGCAACGTATTACCTATATATGTCTGGTAGACATCTCTAATTTTCATATATTTTTATTTAGAGTAGTTTAAAATTCTGAGCTTATCCCTAAAGTTATTGCATCTTTAATTCAAGCATAGCTTTTTTTGAAAAAATGCATATCCTATGTCCTTAAATATGGATATGTGATAACATTTTTGTAGTTCAGCATAGAGGATTGTTTAGGGATAAGCCCTATATGAAAAGTAAGAATCGGTAACACTTCCATTGAATTACCGATCGCATGCAACCAACAATAACTTTATTAATAGAAATTCAAATTTTCGAGATAATTGGTGGGAGGGTTTAGCTTTGAAGTATATATTTCCCATATTGGCATTGGCCCTAACTATCAGCCTGACTTCAGGAACCATCAGCTATCTAGGCCCATATAAAATCTCCTTTGATATTCCGGGCTCTAATTCAACGCTAGTTGTAGTAGGGCCCTTGAACGCCTGGGATAGCGTTACTGGAAAGGATTATGTGCAGTATGTTGGCCTGATAAACATACCGGATACAATCATAACATATCTGGATATCAATATAACTGTCCTGAGGCAGTATCCTTCAGCCCTTGTATTGAACAGATCTCTATTCCAAGCAGAAGTGAACAACTGTTTTGAAAACGCGTCCCCTATGGATATTGATGAGACTTACTGGCGAAAAATTGATGGACGGCCAGCGATAGTGAAGATTCGAACCAATACCTCTTCTAATACCACTGAAATGGCTGCCATATCCTGTATCGATGCGAAGGATGATAAAGGAAAGACTTTCATCATTCTTGGGGTAGAACCAGATGGAGTAAATCCCTCAATGAATGAAACGGAATTTGAGTGGCTTATGGATTCATTCCATATTCTCTCTGGACGCACCTGTCACAGTGAAGCGCGATTCCTTGCTTAGCTGCCGCATAGATCCCCCATCCGCATAGGAGATTGTAGAAGTTACCCAATATGTCCCACTTTTTTCGGCTACGATGGGATAGCTGATCGTCTGTTGGCTTCCCGGAGACAGGAAGACTGTTTTGGCTCCGGAGTCTGCCGAGACCCCTGGAGTAAAGCCAGGTGTAACTGTAACTTGAATGCCGTCGTCTCCGTTGTAGGAAAGCATAAGGTTCACCGTTGCGGTCTCACCAACAGCTACGGTTGACGGTTGCACCTGTTGGTTGGCAGTTAATGCAAATGCTGCAGCTTGACCGCTAATGATACCAATCCCAATGAGCAGAAGAATTGGCACTGACACTCCCACTTGACTCATTAGGTATTATTCTCCGCAGCTCAAGATTTAAAGATACCTTTTATATGAAATTTATATGAAAACTAAAGATAGGGCCTAATGCCTCTTACATAAATTACTTATTGTTGGCCAAGATAGATGTCCCAGCAATGGATGTTTCGTATTCCGCCTGGCAGCAATTAGCAGAAGAGAGATTGACGCTTAAAGGGGAAAACTTCTCTTTTCTCTTTGATCGGCGGTATATGAACAGGCTCAACCGGATGAGCAAGGTTTTCTTCGAGGCCTACGCCAGGGCAACCAAAGAGCTGGCTGCCCAGGAGGACCGATTCCCAAGCCTGAGTGAAATAGATGCTAGGATGGAAAGCGGCTCAGTCTATGCATTCAAGGACCGTCTCATTAAGAATACCGAGTTCTTTGAAGAGGTCAAGATCTCTTGGGTAACATACCTTGTGCCAAAAGCGAAAATGTTCGTAGATGCGTCAGGCACCTATACTGAACTCGCGTTCAACTTCGACGAGGGCACGGTTGTGTTTCCCACCAGGAGAAAGGTGCCAACCAAGGCGGAAGCCTCTTTGCCAGAATTGGAGAAATCCGACCAACAGCAGAAAGACATAGTTTCCATCGAAGCAGAGAAGGATTCTCTGAATCAGATAGATATAGCGGCCGATACACTGCAAGATGCAGCTCACTCGGAGCGTGCGCCAGAGTCGCCTGCAAATGTCGCGGGAGAGACTGCTCGGGGCATAACAGAGGAAGCTAAGAATAATCTTGTCGAGGGTAGCCAATCCCTTGAAACCACTGCACCGACCTACGAGTCAAAGACACAAAAACTTACAGGAAAAGGCGAAGACTCTAGAGGCAAGATCAAGATTGCTGCTCTGGGGCTTGCTGCTCTAATTGTCGTCATAGCAATAATAATGGATCCCTTCGGTTTTAAGCCAGTGGATTATTCCTTGTTACTCTCAGATACAAGCCAGGGCAATTTCCTCGATTTGAATATCACCAACAAAGAAGGGTTTAATGATGAAATAGAGATGGTGCTCCCCCCTAACATTTATAAAAGTGTGATCTCCAGAGGTGGAGTAATAACAATATCTAGTGATAGCAGTACATCTATCAGATTAGGCACCAATAGTGATGCAAGCGTGCGGCTGTCTCTATCCAACAACTTGACAATGGTTCCAGTTACGCTCAGCCTGATGGTACCAAAAGGGCAGCGTTCTAAACTCGAGTTTATCCGCGGGGATTACAATGTCATAAACAAGGATGATAGGATAATCCTCAGGTTCAATTGCACTCGCGAAGGGTTCAGCTTCGAGCAGCGGATGAAGCGGTGGTTCTAGAGCGAGATTCAAAGACATTGGCGAATAATATAATTGTCTATACTATTACGTATGCCTAAATTATCGCCGCGCATGATCGCACGAAATTCAAGGCGCAAAAGGAGGCGTTTTCATAGGCTTCATTTAGCCTATGGAAGGGATTCATATAAAATGTTGAACCTACCAATGGAGCGTTTTTGTACCATTCTAGCCATCTTTGTCTGAAAAAACCATAGTTTCATATAGATTTTAGCTGAAATCAATATAAATTTTAGGTAAAATATTCATAAAACTAGAATTTAAATCCTATTGTAGACTAGTATCGTTTAGTAAAGCCCAAAACTGTAAAGTTTGGTAGAGGAAAAGAATATGAGAAAAGAATTGATGGTGTTACTGCTAATTGTAACATTAGCAGTAGGAATGATTGGAGCTGCGAACGCCGAACCAGCCACTATTCTTGATCACGGGCACGGGCCTGGTGGACATGGGCCAGATGGGCACGGACCTGGTTGGCATCCTGGTGGACATGGGCCAGGACATTTCCCGTTCCATCCGCCCTTCTATCCACCCTGGATCTGGCCTTGGTGGTGTTGATCAATAAAGCTAAATCGGCTTACAACTTTTTTATATAATTACGTGTTCTCAGTCGTTGATTATTAAATAAATTAAAATTCTTCAACGATATATTATCTTGTTTTTAAAAGTAATACCCCCAGTTCGCCTCAGATTTCTTGATAAATATCATTCGTTCAAATCAAGCACATTAAGGATATCTACCCTCCTAAAATCCTTGTCGAATGTGGCGATCTCCTTGATACCATTGGAGATGCACGTGGAGACAATTAGAGCATCATAAGGTAAGAGCCTATACTTTTGCATAATCGTGCTCCAATCATCGATATTCTCATTAGTGGACACAATGCAGATATCGCTGTCTTCAAAAAACTGTAGAACCGCATTCAGATCCTCTTTGAAAGGCTCATATCCTCTTTGCGCTATGAAACTCCTAAAAGAAGAATGGCTTCTGGTGCCATATCTTTCCTCGCAAAGATTTCGAATGGCCACAAGGATCAACTCATTAATGACCGAAGAGGAGGTTACAAGTTCTTGATTCAATTCGATGAATCTTCTCGCCGATATAGAGAATTTCGTATCAAATAACGAATTATAAAATACGTTTGTATCGACAAATATCAAAGCTGGGCCTCTTCTTCAAGCTCTGCAAGTTTTTCCGCTGATGCCTTGCCCAGTATGCCCCAATATTTAGATAGGTCTGCTCTGCCCACTTTGATCAATAGCCTCGTGCCCTGCTTCAGATCCACCCTTCCCAGCGGCTTAAAAACACCATCTTCGTAAACACATTCTATAATCTTGGATGAACCCATATTAGCATCTCCATTCATAGTGATTGGATTTCTTAAATATTCAATCTTCCTGTTGGCTTCATCGGAGTACATGCAGCCCTGAATATTGCGTCGTTGCCATCTGGACCCTGCCACGAGTATAGTCTGGGACTTGATCACATCCAGATTGTGCTCAATCACAACCACAGTGTTGCCTTTGTCCATAAGATCGTTCAGAACTGCAATCAGCTATTCTAGTTTAGTCCTATAGCTCAATCTCCCGTACATATTGCCAGTGTCTGCCTTTTGATCTCCTTCATCATCTCCTGCCCTGCAAAAGCCTCCACCAGCTTCAGCGCAAACTCCATCGCAGTTCCGGGAGATTGGCTTGTGATGAGCTTTCTGTCGGCCACAACCCTCTCATCCACGTACTCAGTGCTGGCCTTCATCTCCTCTCGGCCCGAAGGACTTACAGTGGCCTTCCTGCCCTCAAGAACTCCGGCTTTTATCAGGACCGATGGCGCAGCGCAGATTGCACACACATATTTTCCTGCCCGGTTCATGCTCTGGAGGATATTCAGTACTCTCTCATCATTTTTCAGATTTATGAAGCCTGGTGCTCCTCCAGGCAGGACCACTGCATCGAACTCATCAGGTTTGATCTTATCTAAGGTGGTGTCAGGCATCATCTTAATCTTGTGGCTTCCTTCGACAAGCCCTTCTGAAAGTCCGGCAGTAACTACATCGAGCCCCGCTCGCCTTAAGATATCGGCTACTGTAACAAACTCTATCTCTTCAAATCCATTTGCCAGTGGAATCAGGATTTTCATTCTTTGTCACCTGCAAAAGTTTAATGTGGGTTTTCAATATTATATGTTACCTATTACTACAATATCGATTGCTATCGCTGAGCTGATCCTAAAAACTGCAATTTATTTTGCTCCCTGAGGATAAATTATTTCTTTTGCCTTTGTTGTGAAAAGTAGTCAGCTCTATTATTAAACATACTGTGCATTACTATCAACCGTAGAACTACATAAAGCTGAATGAATAAGTTCTGTAGAAAATAGGAAGTTAATCCTTTAAGGTATTCGCGGTGAAAGTTCATTGGCCTGGATATCAAACAAGCGATGAACTATTAACCATAAAGACGGTTTAAGTAGGTTCACAATCGATTTTCTGGGGTAACATATTGAAAGTAAATGGCAAGGCCTAACTATCAACTATCCCAAAATCTTTAAGACAACTCAAGCCAATATTCTATTGGTGATATGCTTCGATGATATATTTGATTATTATTTTTCCGCTTATCCTATTATCGGTTACTTCACGAGCACCTAGGCAGATAACGGCAGATGATTGGTATAACAAAGGCATCGATCTCTTTATAATGAAAAAATGCAATGAGGCATTGCAAGCATTCGATAAGGCCATTGAGCTTAGTTCGCAGTATGTCAACGCTTGGATCAACAAGGGTTTTATACTTAATAATTTGGGCAAGTATGACGAGGCTATACAGGCATTCGATACAGTCATTAGTTTAAATCCGGAATCGATTGACGCGTGGTATAATAAAGGCTCTGTTCTCGATAGCATCTGCAAGTACGACAAGGCAATCGAAGCTTATGACAAAGCCATTGAGTTGGATCCAGAGTGTATTGGTGCCTGGAATAACAAAGGCATTGCTCTCGGCAAGCTTGGCAGATATGATGAGGCAATAGTTGCATTTAATAGGGCCATCGAATTAAACCCGCAATACGTCAACGCCTGGAATAATAAAGGCAATGCATTCAGTGCTCAATTTAATTACGAAGAATCTGTCAAGGCCTACGAAAAGGCGATCGAGATCGATCCAAATTGTGCAATGGCTTGGTACAACAAAGGCCATGAACTCGCTGCTCAGTTCAAATACGCTGAAGCCAATAGAGCATATGATAGGGCCATTGAGATCAATCCAAGTTATGCTGTGGCCTGGTATAACAATGGTCTTGCTCTCTTGGGCATTGGTCGATATCTTGAGGCGGAGAACGCGTTCGCAAAGGCAAAGGACCTGGGATACGCTGATTAATTCAAGCAGCCTATAGCATAGATGAATTGCAGACTTGGCCGTTCATCTGGCACCTACATGGCCATTAAGCTATTTTACAAAATCGATTTGCCTTATAGCTTCCTTAAAATACACCAAAAAGATAAGTTCGCAATGATGCTAGCCTAGCCGACCAGCTTCATTTGCTCGCCGCAACACTGAAAAGAACACTCATCAGAGCAGCACGACTCGGAGGATGTTTTACATCCCTCGCATTCTCTGACAACCTTCATTTCAAGCCCGCAATTTCCACAGGAATAGACCTGTCCTGCCTTCATATCAGTACAGCTAGTAATTTTTCCACCTCATATTAAATAGGTTTCTGAAATTATAAATATTTAGAGTACACCCGTATCATATTCTGGGCTAACCGCCTGGGATTTACAGCGCATTCAATATTTGTACTGATCTATGAATTATTTCACATTTCTGGAGATATGGAAAAGGATTAGGAGCAGTTCTCCAGTAAACCAATTGAACTCTTGTTCCCTCCCAAATATTGAATACCTTCATATTTTCCAACCATCTGGTTTATCTTGGGATTGACAGTCGAGGGCAGTCTACATGAAGTATATACAATAGACTGCTGGCTATTTGCCTTGTTTATTTTGATGATAAATGCAAGTTTTACGGAGCTAATCCCATGATAACCCCATGATAACCCCATGATAACCCCATGATAACCCCATGATAACCCCATGATAACCCCATGATAATCCCATGATAATCCCATGATAATCCCTTCTGAGCTATTTACGGAATATAATGTCAGCTTATTGCTCACTAAATTAAATAAATCTAGAAGTTAGTTATTGCGAAACTTATGTATATACCGAATTTTAGGCAAGCTCTTATCATAATTACAGAAATTATAGAAAAATTTAAGAAGTATAAGGTGTATAAATTTTCTAAATGTTAAATGAGATCTTATTGAATATAGCCCAGGTTATGGTTATCAGTGTATCTCCAAATATCACAATAAACAAGAATCTGCTGAACGATCGAGATCAACGAATACATTTTCACCGTAAAGTCAGATGGAACTCGCAGGACCCAGAGCACTTTATAGATGCGAAAAAGCCCAGGCTGTTCAACAAGAAGGAGCTGCAATAGACATGATAGAACTCGTACTTAGAAAATGTTGCCCTACATTCTGGGCCTGCTGCTCAGCCACTAGGGAATATGTCGAAGACAGCAATAAACACTATGTCGATCTGGCAAAGCTAAATCAGGAGGTAGAAATCAGCCTCTGCACTGTTGCCTGGCTCACAGAGGGTTAAAATGATCGAACAGTGGATTGAGGAGAACTGGGCATTAATTATAATGAGTGGAATTATGCCTGTACCTGTATGGTTCTAAGTCCAAAAAATAAAAACTTATGATCTGGCCGATCCGTTATAGATTCAAATGAAGGTCAAGTCCTCTGAAAATCCAAGCGGCCACCCTCAATTTCTTCCAGGGAAGATAAATCCGGACCATACGCCCTATCTGAACTTCTTCCAGTGAAGACTGCCAGATGGCGTGGTTATATCAATGCTCCTGGCATAGGGATATCTTCGTCATGTACATCTTTGTGAAGGCAGCGAATCCTTATATAGCTGTAAATTCTTTTTTTGCTAGTTTACGAAAATAGAGGGATGAAGTTGGAGTATCATCATAGATTGATGATGTTGGCATTAATGCTGACGATAATGATAATATCCTCGTGCTGCGCTTCAGCATCTAGTGGCGAGGATAGAATCAAAGAAATTCTGCCAGCGTTTGAGAAGTATGCCCAGGACTCTATGAAGGAGTTAGAGGTGCCTGGCATGGCTATAGGCATAGTCTACGGAGATAAGCTGGTTTATGCCAAGGGCTTCGGTGTGAGAAAAGTTGGCGGCACAGATCCTATCACTCCTGATACGATATTCCAGATAGGGTCCTGCTCCAAAGCCTTTGGGTCTGCCCTTCTGGCCATGCAGGTTGACCAGGGCAAGTTGAATTGGAATGACAAGATCATTGATTATCTGCCCGAGTTTCGGATGTACGACCCCTGGGTCACCAGGGAGTTCACCATCACCGATATGCTCTGCCACAGGAGCGGCCTGCCCCATCATTTCGGGGATATGATGATGGAAATGGATTACAACAGATCCCAGTTGATAAACGCTCTTAAATACGAAAAGTCGGTCACGAGCTTCAGGTCGGCTTATGCTTATCAGAACCTGGAATATGTAGTAGCCCAAAACCTCACCGAGAAGCTCACTGGCAAGCCCTGGGGCGAGACAGTCATGGAAGATATATTCTCACCCTTGGGCATGAGAAACTCATCGACAGACCTCCAATCCTTCAAGAATGGCCGCAATGTGGCGTACCTTCACAGGGAGGTAAACGGCACATTAGAGCCCATCTCCATGGATTGGAAATACCTGGACTGGACATATAACGTAGGTCCTTCTGGTGCAATAAACTCCAATATCTACGATATGGCCAAGTGGCTGGCCATGCTTATGAACAATGGGACGTACCAAGGAAAGCAGATCATAAGCGAGGACAACCTCAGGTACGTGCTGACTCCTGAGATAACAGTGACAGATCCAGGGATGAAAGCAGGCTACTGGCCTATGCCCATAGATTATTATTGCCTTGGCTGGAGATATGGAAACTACCATCCAGATCCCCTCCTCTGGCACACCGGCGGGACTACAGGCCACCTGACCATAGTTGCCTTTGCACCTCAGTCCAAGGTAGGCATACTAGTGTTTGCCAATAGGTTCGAGATAGCGCCGACCATACTGGCAAGGAAGTTCATGGACATGTACTTCGAAAATCCAAGCACGGATTACCTAGAGGAACAGAAAGCGAAAGAGAATGCAATCGCTAGCATCAAAGATAGTCAAACAGCGTCCCAGGCACAGCACCCAGAGCCTCTTCCTTATGAGAGCTATGCGGGCAACTATACCAATGATGTCTACGGCAATCTCAGGATCTTTGTGGATAATGGAAGCCTGGCTATGGCTCTCGGTCCCAGGAACTCGGAGATAATTCTGAAGCCCTATAACAGGGATACCTTCCTAATGGATCTCCCTGACTTCCCTGAGTACAGCGGGGGATTTGCCACTTTCCAGATCGGTCCTGAGGGAAGTGCTGAGGGACTTACAACTGAGATGGGAGGGCTCCTGGACGGTAGCTTTAAAAAGATCTAGCCCGGCCCTTTTTTAGGAGGAAGGCAGGGCTAATTCCCGCATATGAATTAGCGGGGTACAGCCCGTACCTCTTCCTATTATTTTCGCCTAACATGCCATAACTATTACAGAGCCCACTATATTATCTAATTATATTATCGAACTCTGTGTATGAGGTAGATTGGTGAAATCCCAGCAGTAAAACCCAAAATGCAAAAGTCTATCGTATGGGCATAATCGATCTTAAAACCGCGTTTCCTTGTGAAGGTGCTTATGGGAATCATCGCTATTTCTGATGCTGAGATGACGGCTGACAGCATGGATATGGATGAATTCACTCAGAAGGGAACGAACGCACACGACTGCTGCATGCGGCTTCAGCTGCAGCAGGGTCACACAATAGAAAAGATAAAAATATAAGCCGGTAAAACATTATGCCTGGCAGAGCGCCTTAAGCGCCCTCCAAGCACTGATTTTTCTCAAGACTCCTTCAGGAAGGCTCTTGTATGTATGTGGAAGTATTTGACCTTTCCATCCTTGCCTCTTGCAAACTGGACAGGAACTATTAAATTGTTATATTGAGGATATTGGATGCCGAATTCATCGTTATTGCTCAGCTTCAGCAAGGGCAATTCCATTGGATGCTGGTCCGGCAGAAGTTTTCCACCCTGACTCCAGGATAAATTGCCATTTACAACTCTGATTCTATGCACAGTCCCGGCGCCCGTAGTATAGTTGCCCACATACTCAGCCATCTCCGACTGGTTCATGGGAAGGGGCGCCTTCTGTACTTCAGGTTTCAGGGGCATCATGAGCCCAAGAGCCGCTTTGGTTGAAGTAAGCATGTTACCACTTCCAGCGTTATTAGATAGGATTATCACGGCAATCTTGCGCTCAGGGACTATCGTGCATATACTGTTGAAGCCCATGGCATTTCCCATATGCCCTATGTCCTCGGAATCAAAGGTGTTGATATCCGTGCCATAGCCGTAGCTCATATTTGCATTCACTTCGTACTGCCGGACATGGGGTGTACACATCTCCTTTATTACGGACGGGGATAGGACCTGCTTTCCGTCTAGGGTACCGTTATTCATCATGGCTGTGGCGAACTTGGCCATGTCGTAGATGTTGGAGATTAGGAACCCGGCAGGCCACTGGTTAGCGACCTCATCATAGGGCCGGAGAACCTCCATCTTTACAGTCCTAAAGCTCTCATGCCCCATGGACATCTGGCATGGATAGGTGACGGCATACTCCAGATGGAAGGTGGAATTGTTCATGCCAAGAGGCCTCAGGACTTTCTCATCCACTGCATCGGCATAGGGCTTCCCTGAAACGACCTCTATCAAATAGCCTGCAATATCGAATCCGGGGTTTGAGTAAGAGAAGATATCTCCTGGCTCTGTGAACAACATGGAGTCGTTCATAGAGCGTACATATCTCCCGAGGCCGGATTGGTAATCCCAATCTTCCACTGGGTTGCTGGATAGGTCTTCTAAGCCTGCGGTGTGGCTGAGAAGCTGGCTTGCAGTCACCTTGGACAGCCCTGGGCTCAGGCCCTTAATGTAGTTGCCAATGGGCATGTTGATATCCAGCTTTCCTTCCTCTGCCAGGGAGAGAAGGGTACAGGCGGTGAACATTTTGGTAGTGGACCCTATATTAAACAGAGCATCAGGCTTTAAAGGCTGGCCCGTCTCCAGATTGGCCACTCCGAAGCTCTTGGCATAAATTATCTTGTCGCCGCTGACCATAACTACGGCACACCCCGGGGTGTTAGTCGCTTTCAGCTCTTCCTGGATGGCTTTATCCAGTGAGCTGAAATCCGTTACACTAGAAGCAGATGCCGATGATGCCACCATGGCAGCCATCAGCATTACGCATAGAATCTCCATCCATCTCATATAGGTCTCATCCTTTGCGCGGATTTTGTGTAGTTAAAATTTTACATTATAAAAAGTAAGCAAGTATTTATAAGTTATCGATAGTTTAACCCACTGAGAGATCAATTAAGAACCTAGAAAATAACGTTATGAAGATATTTTCGAAAATATGATCGATGTATCCCCTCAATAGGATATTGGCAATAGCACTTATAGTGCTGATTTTATAGACGATAACCATAGTAGCTATAGCAGATGCCTCCATGAACTCGATCTCATAAAATGGAGGATCGAAGGCAGTGCAGACTATCAACGATACCTATAAAGTAACCTGAATCGCCACAGTAGACGTATTCCCTGACAAAAAGAAAACAACCCATGACGTGAAAGGGGGGTCAAAGAGAGAGCAAAGGAGAATTCCAATACACAAAATCTTTATATAGTCTTAAACATTGATCACAATTAATTTGCAATAAAGGGAGGGATTAAGGCGCACATTTATCAAAAATTAGTATCATTTGTTCTTGTAGTGGCAATAACTATTGTACTGTTGCATTGAGGGGTGATGATAGGGAAAATCACAATCCTTTAGCCACTTTTTTTGCCGCAACACCACCATATGCAACAGAACCCTCATACATACCATATATCCAGCGGCAGCCCAGTCAGTCTCTTCGCTTTCTGTGGAGTGGTCAAGAACGTATCTTCTATGCCTACAACGCCCATTTCAGGGTAGATAATCTTCGGCTCTACTGCGATGGTCATATTTTCTTTGATTATATGATCTACAGGTCCTAAAACTGGATATTCATCTATCTCCAGTCCCACGCCATGGCCAACAAATCCACATTTGCCCCCAGGAGGACCGCCAAGGAACTCTTTGAATCCAAGCTTCTCGCCTACTGTTTCAGAGAGGTTGAATAGATCTCGCCCGATCTTCCCCGGCTTAAGTTCATCAGCTATGGATCTCTCAATCTCTAGGGCAGCCTGATGAGCGTCCTCCAGTGCACTTGGCAGCTTGCCAAGCGAAAATATCCTAGTCTCATCCGCGATGTATCCATTATAGGTTCCTGCGTAATCTACAAGCACGGGCTCATTTCGCTTGATTCTCCGAAACCCTGGTCCCTGTGGGTGGAACAGTGATGCCCCCTTTCCGCCTGTGGGCGAAGATACAAAGCTTTGAACGGCAGCCTCAGGTCCAGCCATGAGATGGCCCATTGGCAGAACCTGGTTGAACCTGCGGAAACGCACAATGCCCTGATGCCCGATTTCCCTCATAGTAGCTTCTACTTTTGCGGCCAGTTCAATCTCCCTTATACCTTCTTTGAGGTAATCTGGGACTGAGGCAAGTCCTATATCGAGTATCTTTGCAGCCTCTTTGATCAGACCTATCTCGAATTCCGACTTTACAGAGCGGATATGCTTGATCTCCTCAGAAACATCTGTGAGCCTGGCGTCGCCCAAAGCTTTCGCTATCCTAGAGTAGTTATTGAATGGGAGAATATCCAGTTCCAGGCCAATTGTTGCGCCTGTTGGTATTTTCAGATCAGATTTTAGGGTCTTTAAGCTCTTTAGCGGCTGAACATCCAAGGACGATTCATATTTGGCCCGCTCGAGACTTCTCCTTACCATAACAATAGGCTCTGAATCGTATGGGATGTAGATAAGACCGTCTTGTGCAGTTCCTGAAAAATAGCCCATGTCCACCGACTGAAACAAAATGGCTCCTGTAATATCGTCCATCTGATCCTGGAATCTTTTTATCCTGTCGATGATTTCCGACTTCGGATGCAGAATATACTCCAATTCCATCACCTTGGATCCTTATCCTTCGATTGTCTCCATATCTAGGCCCTCCAGCTCTTCCTTGAGATCTATTAGATATCTCTCAAGCACTGCCGCTCTCCTCCTGGCAAGCCTCTTTGCAGTATCTGTGTGCATTCCCGATTCAAGCTTCAAGAGCTTTCTATAGAAATGATCCAGATTCCATATTTTATCTTCAGGCTCCCTTGCCGCGCAAAAAGGATCATTGAGATTGTAAAGAGCCCTTCCCAGGGCTCCTCCAGTCATAAAAACTCTAGCGATCCCTATCGCACCCATGGCGTCTAGCCTATCAGCATCCTGCAAGATCTTTGCCTCAAACGTGCTCGGCACGATTCCCTTGGAGAACCTGTGCACTCTTATTGCGTAAATGATTTTATCGCTAATATCATCGGGAATGCCTTTCTTCTTCAGGAAATCCTCAGCGGCTTTTGTTTCCTTCAGCTTCACTGATTTTTCTTCCAATTTTGATTCGGACCCGACATCGTGAAGGAGGGCTGCCAGAAGAAGAACCGTCATGTCGGAGCATTCCTTTTCTCCGATCCATTTAGCATTGCTGTAAACTCTGAGTATATGGGAAAAATCATGAGCGGGATCTGCCCCACTATACATCGACTTGATCTCATCCATCAAAGCATCTGTTTTAAAGTCACTAATGGAACGCATCAACCCTACAGTTCCATCCCCAACATAAATAAGCTATCGAACATTATCTGTCGAACGCGACAGTTAAAGCCTCTGAGATAATTTAAATAGATTAGCGTGGAAATCTCCTGCTATGGAACTTGATGAATGTATCGGCGGAAGAAGAAGCATCCGAAAATACAAAGAAATGGCGGTTCCAAAAGAGATTATAAATAAGATTCTCAAAGCAGGAACCTCGGCGCCTTCTGGTATGAACGCGCAACCGTGGAACTTTGTTGTGATAGAGAGTAGGGACACTATTAACGATCTCTCTAAAAAGACTAAGTCCCTTCTTCTCAAAGCACCCTGGCCTGAGGAGTTCAAGAAGTCATTTCAGTCTGACAAGGATGTGATATTCTACGGGGCTCCACTCTTGATCCTGGTTTCAGTACCCAAAAAGGAAGAAATGAAAACCGTGAACCTCCTGGATTGCGGCCTGGCGGCACAAAATATGTTCCTCACAGCCTACCAGGATGGCTTGGGAAGCTGCTTTATTGGATTTGCATCATTTCTGAATCAGGAGCCGAAGGCTTTAGCGGAGGTCGGTATACCCCAGGACTATGAGCTTATGGCACCACTAATATTCGGCTATCCTGCTGAGAGCCCTGCTTCAAAACCAAAAGAGACTAAGATACTGAAATGGATAAAATGAGATAGCACTCTGCCCGCCAGCTGGCGGTACTATGTCTTTTTATACGTTAAACGCCGAATAATATCTTGACAGAAGCCGATTAGATAGAAGCATTTTCGGGACTTCTGAACCAAGAGGTACACAGAATGCCGTATTATCACATGATGGGTTGGTTCCCATTCATAGGAGGCTGGATGATTCTTACATGGTTAGTTTTCGTTGTCTTGGCTTATTTGGTCTATAAAGATGCAGAGAAGAGAGGCATGAATGGACTTCTCTGGGGACTGCCCGTCCTGGTGCCATGGGTAGGCATAGTCTTCCTGGCGCTGTATCTCTTCCTCCGAGAGAGTGGATATCGTGCTCCTTTTGGCACAACCGGCAGTATTCCTCCTGTAGATAGAAGAACCCTGGCAGAGATTCTGGATGAAAGATATGCAAAGGGGGAGATAACCCGAGATCAGTATTTGCAGATGAAGGAGGATATAAAAAGCCCTACAAGCCCAGTGACCACGCCATGAAGCTTATGGGTTAATTGCAGACTTATATCCCAGCTCTTGGATCGACTTTAAATAATTATTTATGTTTTATACGATAAAATGCCTGAAAACTCGATTTTCAGGCTTATAATGATTTGATGAAAAAGCGCCATTTATTCTTCACACTGGTACTTAATGAGGATTCCCATATGTTCGGTTCCCCACTCGCAGAGCTGGTCGAGGATCGGCATAAGGGACTTTCCTAATTCCGTGAGCGAATACTCCACTTTCGGCGGGACCTGCGTGTAAACTTTTCTGGTGATAAGGCCGTCTTCTTCAAGCTGGCGAAGCTGTTTTGTAAGCATTCTCTGGGTAATCCTGGGCTGCAGCTTATCCAGTAACTGGCTAAAACGTAGCGTTTCATCATTTAGCGCATATATGATCAGCGGTTTCCATTTGCCACCGATCACATCCAGGGTTGCATCGATCGGCCAATCATACTTGTATTCTTTAGGAGTGGGGTCCATTAGTATCAATCCTGTTAGTATGTATCATTTATGTTTGTACAAACTATTTATACCTTACGTGCTTAATGTATACTATTACATCAGACGGTGCAGGCAAAAGTAGTTGCAAGATAATAAAAATGGAAAATGTACTGTCACTAGCTTCAAGTCCAGGAGATGGCAAAAAGTGCTATTGAATACGGATGATTTGATATGAGTTTTAATATGTATATACCTACCAGAATTCTATTTGGGGCAGGTGAATTGAACAATCTGTACCGTCGAAATTTACCGCTTATCAAGGATTTGATGCTTTATTTCATAGTGTAGAAGGCTATGTTTCGAAAGGTGTCAATCTTATGAGCGATATGTTTGCAATTACTGCTATTGAAAATATAAGCCATAATCTTGCAAAGGCTGTAAAGAATGGAAAGGACATTGATGCACGTGAAAAGGTCGCTTTTGGTAATACGCTTTCCGGTGTAGTGGAGAGTGTTGGGTTATGCACCAGTGAGCATTCTTTGGAGCATGCAATGTCAGCATTTCATCAGGAACTTCCGCATGGTGCAGGGCTGATCATGATCAGCAAGGCGTATTTCACGCATCTCATTGATAAGCATGTATGTGATGACAGGTTCGTTCAGATGGCAAAGGCCATGGGGATGGAGAATGCTAAAGAGCCGATGGATTTTATAACAATGTTAGTGAAATTGCAGAAGGATTGTGGGGTCGCAGACCTCAAAATGTCCGATTTCGGCATTAAGCATGAAGAATTTGAAACCATGGCTAAAAACGCAAAGTATACGATGGGATTTTTGTTTACGTGTGACAGAAGAGAGATCGGTGTGGATGAATGTGTTGCTATTTACAGAGAATCTTATAAATGAAAAGGATGATCGGACATGAATAAACCAAACGATTTAAGTGAAAGTGTAATCTTCCCGAAAGGCCAAAAAATTACGGATGGTCATTTCATAGGGGCAGTATGGGTTGATACATTGGTTCCTATGGACAGCATGTTCAATTGTCAGATAGCTAATGTGACTTTTGAACCGAGGGCAAGAAATAATTGGCATAAGCATCCGGGCGGACAGATTCTGCTTGTTACCGGCGGCATAGGGTATTTTCAAGAGGAGGGCAAACCGGCACAGGTGATTCAGGAAGGGGACGTAGTAAAAATCTATCCTAATGTGGAACATTGGCATGGTGCCACGCCGGATAGCTGGCTTATACATATTGCGATAATTGCCAATCCCCAAAAGGGAGATGCCGTATGGCTGGAACATGTAACGGATGAAGATTACAACAATTTAAGGTAGAATTAAAAGGTAATTGATTAGAAAGGGATAGGAAATGGCAAATTCAAAGAGCCTTATAGCCTATTTTTCACGCAAAGGAAATAATTATGTGGGAGGCAGCATTGTAAACCTGCCAATTGGAAACACAGAAGTAACAGCAAAGAAAATACAGAGATTAATAGGAAGCGATATATTCCAAATCAAAACAATAAAATCATATCCAGGA
>CAWDLW010000027.1:0-147785 GCA_963803145.1 Methanotrichaceae archaeon | reverse complement strand
TCCTCATCGTCATATTTATATTGGCTCCTGGCTCTGTGGCTGGAAGGTGACCTGGCTTGATGGGAATAAACGAGATGGGATTCGAGGTATTTGAGGAGATGTTGGACTTAGCAGATGACCTAAATGTCAATGTCTCTGAGCTTGATAATGGAACGGTTGTAGTTGATGCCGGAGTGGAGGCGAGAGGAGGGCTATGGGCAGGCATATACTTAAGCCGCCTCTGCATGGCAGATCTAGCGGATGTACAGATCACGCCCACTGATATTAAGGGCAATCTGCTCCCCGGCATCCAGATAGCTACCGATCATCCAGTCGTGGCCTGCATGGCATCGCAGTGCGCCATGTGGCAGATAAAGGCGGATAAATATTTCGCAATGGGAAGCGGTCCAGCACGTGTTCTCGCTAGAAAGACAAAGGATCTTTACGAGAAGATAGGGTTAGAAGAATACTCCGATGTTGGAGTGCTCGTTCTCGAATCGAACAAGCTGCCGGATGCCGCGGTTTCAGCAAAAATCGCAGAGCAGTGCGGTATAGATCCTGCAGATTTGAGGCTGGCAGTCGCGCCTACGGATTCGGTTGCAGGACTTGTTCAGGTCTCGGCGCGAGTTGTCGAAACGGGACTGCACAAGCTGTTCACACTAGGCTTCGATATTAATACAATCAAGAGCGGCTGGGGAAGAGCGCCTATCTCTCCGATAGTCGGAGATGCAGTAATGTGCATGGGCTCATCGAACGATTCTATAATTTATGGCGGAGAGACATATTATACAATAGAATATGATAATATCGATGAGCTGAAGCAGTATCTAAAGAGCATGCCATCAGCTGCCTCAAGAGATTATGGAACGCCATTCTACAAGACTTTTAAGGCTGCAGGCTTCGATTTCTTCAAGGTGGACCACAACGTATTTGCGCCTGCCAAAGTGGTCATGAACGAGCTGAACTCCAGGCGGACACTTGTTGCGGGCAAAGTTAATCCAGATGTATTGATGGAGTCGTTTAACCTTGAGATCCAGAGCTGAATCTTATCCCATCATTTATTTTAAGTGACTCTGAAGCTTGCCACGAGATACACTGTTTAACCGATTTATTCATATGAACTAGAAACGATTTGCGTGAATAAAGACAACTCAAGGATCTGTGGCAGATTCTATGACTACCCAGAAAGTATTTACCGTATGGATAGGACTAATTCTGTGAAGTCTATGTTTGAGAACATTCTAATAGCCACCGATGGCTCAACGCATAGCGAACATGCTGCTCAGATGGGTATAGAGCTTGCGAAGCTATCTAAAGGAAAGGTTACGGCAATTTATGTCGCGGATGAAGGAAGATATTTTGTGCCTATTAGCGATGCAGGCTTCAATCTATCAAGCGGAGTTATGGATAGCATAAGGAGCTCTATAATCAAAGGCGGCGAGACTGCATTAAAGAGTATCGAGGATATCGCGAAAAATGCTGGAGTTCCAATTGAGTCGAAGGTAATTGAAGGCCGTCCTGCTGAGGACATCATAAAGCTGGCAGAGGATTCCAAAATGGATGTCATAGTTATGGGAAGCATCGGCAAAACAGGAATTGAAAAATTCCTCCTCGGAAGCGTGGCCGAGAAGGTAGTCAGAGCCTCCAAGGTGCCTGTGCTTATAGTTCATGGTGATTAGATCGGCTTCTCGCTATTTCCTTTGGGGTATGAGGGTCTTGTGCGTTTTGAACGCTTTTGTGCTCTTTGTAACCTTTGGGGCAATTTAATTTTGTTTTATTGCTGCCGACGAACGAGATTCAACCGCAAAGATCACAAAGGAAACGAAAGTTCACACCTTTGTAATGCTCCACTTGAGAAGCGCACCTTCATCAACTCTCTCGATAGCGGTCAGCTTCAGCCTGGGAAAATTCTCAGAGAATCCAATGCCATCAACTAACGTAGGCGCATCTTTGCCGCCGATAAGCATATTTCCGATATATACATAAATCTCATCCACAAGCCCGGCCATTATCAGCGACCAGTTAAGGGTAGCACCCCCTTCGACCATTAGCCTTCTTACGCCCTTAATATAGAGCGCGGACATCAGCTTTTCGAGGTCGACCTGTGTCTCTCCGCATTTCATAATTTCGCATTTGCCCGAGAGATTGGCCACCTTATTGGGTGAAGAAGATTTCGAGATTGCGATTATGCAGCCGTCTCCTAGAACCTTCGCATCAGCCGGTGTTCTTGCCATGCTGTCAGCAACGATTCTAAGCGGGTTTTCAGGCAATCCTCTATCAATCCTCGACCTTCGAAGAGTTTCAGATTTTACCACAAGGCTCGGATCATCAGACAGAACCGTTCCTATTCCCACCATGATAGCATCGCTTCCTGCTCGAAGAGCATCAACCCGAGACTTGTCCTGGGGGCCTGATATTCTCACTTGCTCGCGGGCAAATGTGCTTATTTTTCCATCAGCACTCATTGCGCTGTTGATGAAGACGAAAGGCTTCAAAGGCTCACCTTTGTCATAAAGAATCAGGAGAAGCTAAATAGATTATTACGAATATGATTATGATGCTCTCTTCTCATGCCCTTGATATTCAGATCTTCAAAGGCAATCAGGTCGTATGATTTCACAAGTTTCAAGGATAGCTTTTGAACAAAGTCATCCCTTTTATTGGTGATTCTTTCATGAACCCTATGAACCACTTTCAAGGCTCTTGCTTTTTCGGGCGTTCCTTTTTCCGCCCTGGATAGCTCCCTTTGAGCCTTTGCCAGGGCCTTTTCTTCATGAACAAAGAACCTTGGATTATTGATATATTCTCCGTTAGATAGAGTGATGAAGCTTTTCAGACCAACGTCAACGCCTATCGATAATCCAGTCTTTGGAAGAGGTTCGTCCGGTTCAACTTTCACAAAGAAGGAGACAAACCATTTCCCTGTTGGCATCCTCCTGATGTTAAGCCTCTGAATTTCTCCGAGGATAGCTCGATGTAGCTTGATTTTGATATCGCCTATCTTTGAGAGCCAGAGTTTTCCAGGTTTCAGGGAAAAGCCTGTCTGAGTATAGGTAAAGCTGTCGTACCTGACAAGGAGACCCTGCTTTCTGGAACGATAATTTATGGCGATGATTTTGAGCCAATAGATGGCTACCTCTGTATTGAAAATGATTTGATAAAAGAGGTTGGCGTAGGCAGGGTAGATGCCGATTTCGAGGGATTAATTGTCCCTCGTTTCATTAACTCCCATACGCATATTGGAGACTCTGTATTCAAGGACCCACCATTCATGCCATTATCGGATCTAGTTGGCCCTGAAGGATTAAAGCACAGAATACTCGCTCAAACTCCAAGGGAGATTATCATCAGCGGCATGAGAAGGACGCTAAAGTATATGATCGACACTGGTACCTTCGCATTTGCAGATTTTCGTGAGGGTGGCCTGAAGGGCGTTGAGCTTTTACTGGAGGCTCTACAAGGCATGCCAATACTTCCGAGGATCCTTGGCAGGCCCTACGAGGGATCTGCTGAGATACATACAAATTGCTGGGGACTGGGTGTGAGCAGCACCAGAGACCATGATCCGTTGGAGATCCAGAGGAGTGTCGAGGCTGCAAAGAACGGCCTTAAAGCTGTGGCTGTTCACGCAGGTGAGGCTGAAAGTGATGATATATCGGATGCGCTTCGCCTTAAGCCAGATTTCCTCGTGCACCTCTGTAACGCTTCAGATGAGGCGCTTGAAAGGGTGGCGGCCTTAGGAGTGCCCGTAGCCGTATGTCCCAGGTCTAATCTGATCACAGGTGCGAGATTGCCGAATGTAAAAAAGATGATCGAACTTGGAATTACTGTGGGTGTAGGTACCGATAATGTCATGCTCAACTCGCCGAATATGTTCAACGAGATGGAGTTCGTGTGTAAAGTCCTTTTGCACGACGATAGACAGGTATTTAAAATGTGCACGCTAAATGGTGCAAAGATCTTGGGAATAGACCAGAAGGTCGGCTCCATATCTGAGGGCAAAGAAGGCAGAGTGATGGTGATAGATAGGAAATCTGATAATATGTGGGGATCAGCAGATCCAATTGCCAGCCTGGTTAGGAGAGCAGAGCCCTCAGATATTATAGCAGTATTTTAGGTGTTATCATGTTCGAGAAAATTCTTGTCGCCACTGACGGGTCAGAGCATAGCGAGCGTGCTGCACGTAAGGCCGTAGAACTTGCTAAACTCTCCGGTGGCACAGTAACTGCACTATATGTAACAGATACAAGCAGAATGAGCCATTTGCCAGACGATATGCTTCTATTTAGCATAAGGGAGCTTTTAATCAAGGAAGGAAATGGGGCAATTGATTCTATTAGGAAGATGGCAGAGGAATCCGGCGTGGCCTTCGAGAAAAAATTAATTGAGGGAAATCCGGCTGAGGAGATCACCAAATTTGCCTATAACGCTGGCATGAACGTCATAGTGATAGGCAGTGTTGGGCGTACTGGCCTTGATAAGTTCCTGCTCGGAAGCGTGGCCGAGAAGGTGGTCAGAAGCTCCAAGGTGCCTGTGCTTACAGTTCCGAGGGAGTCTGCTTGAATCCAATATCTGTGAAGGATGTAATGGTCAAGGACGTTGCATATGTCAGCGTTCCTGGCAACAGGGATGATGTCCTGAAGGCCCTGCAGGAGAGAAGGGTCTCAGGGCTTCCCGTTGTAAAGAAGGGCGAGGTTGTGGGTATGATAACTAGGACAGACCTCCTGAGGAACAGGGAAGAGGATCAAATTGCCCTTGTTATGTCCAGAGATCCCATAACTGTAAGCCCCGATAGCACCCTGGTTGAGGCAGCGAAGCAGCTGCTTGAGCATGGGATAAGAAGGCTTCCAGTCGTTGAAGGCAAGAGGCTTATCGGTATTATCACAATAGCGGATATAATTAAGATTGCAGCAGACTTGGCTATAGATACGGATATCGAGAGGTTCATCGAGAAGGAGATCGTTGCTCTCTGGAGCGAGATGCCTTTGCCTGTTGCAGGATTTGTAATGGAGTATGCTGCAGCAGAAGCATGCCCTGTCATTGACACAAACCTGATGCTTGTGGGGATCATCTCAGATAGAGACCTAATAAAAGCAAGTATCATCGAGGAATCCGTTTCGAAAACTGATATGTCCTCCGTCGATGCGGGCGAAGATGCTTGGATGTGGGACAGGGTCATGCAGACCACAAACAAGTACTATGAGGTCTCTCGTATCCAGCTCCGAAACATTTTGGTAAGCGAGGCTATGGTTCCGGCGATAACGGCTGCGAAAAATACTGAAGTGAGCAAGTGCGCTGCTATTATGACTAAAAATAGGATTGATCAGATTCCAGTTGTGACATCGAGCCAGAAGCTCATGGGGCTTCTGAGGGATAGGGATATTGTTAAGGCGCTGATAGAGTATCTTGAGACTGGTACAGCATAATTCAAGAGATAATAGTAATATCGGTATTGGGCCTATAGAATTTTTTTTGGCAAATTTTTTTCGGTAATATCACTGACGCCTAATTTTATTGGAGGCATCATAAAACGCTTGGCACAAACTTCTTTTGGCATAACTATCAGTTCGGCAGAGTGAAGATGGATACCTATGTCATCAACTGCTCCTGGAATACTATTCTCATGGTTGGGAATATGCCGTTCTTGTGGCAAGGGTGGCTGTAGCCGATATAGAGGCGTTTAGGGCTGCTCAGATCATTTCGCCTCGGGAGTCTCTAAGTATCTCTGCCCTCCCAGCCATATAGAACTCGTAAAAATATATTGTATACGATGATATACAAATGAGCCTGCAGGCTAAGAATATTATTGAAAATTAATGTAGACCGCTCCTGATTATAGACATACTCACGACACCCGAAAGATTTATATTCGTTAAACGTCGTACCACGACAAACGCCGTTAGGAGAAACGGCATAGGGTGTTCAGGGTGGAGATGGCAATAATTGCAGGTTGTTGAGGAAGCTGGGGATATCCCTGGAAGAATAGATGCAAAGCTTTTTCTTGCTTTGATGGCTCTGGCCGCGCTGATTATTTCAGCTGCAGCCCAAGAGAATACCGCAGCGGATTGGTTCAACAGGGGCCAGGAGCTGTTCAGGAACGGGTCTAAGGAAGAGGCCGTTAAAGCATATGATAAGGCAATCGAGCTTAATCCCCAGTATGGCATGGCCTGGGGAGGTAAGGCAACTGCTCTATCCATTCTAGGGAGATATAACGAGTCCTTGGTCGCTTATGACAAGGCCATTGATACCTGGCCAGCCAATGATACTGAGAGGATCTCTGAACTCTGGGTATTCAAAGGCAGCACCCTTCAATTGGCGGGAAGGCCGAAAGAGGCCTTCAAGGCATACTATGAAGCCCTCAAGATATATCCTCAAAACTTTGATGCCTGGATTTGGAAGGGCGATTCCCTCAAGAATCTAGGCCAGTATAATGAGTCTCTGCAGGCATATGATAAGGCCATCGAAGGAGTTCCATCTCAGATGCCAGAAATTGGAGCGTCGGCCAAAGTATCCAAAGCCGATGTCCTCCTGAAGATGGGCAGATTTGAAGATGCCTACAATGCCTATAACAAAACAAGTGAGCTGAACTCTACAGCTGACATTGACAGATTCTATTCAGCCTGGTCTTGGCGAGGCATGGGAAGTGCTCTTGCTGGACTGGGACAATACAACGGATCATTAGAAGCTTTTAATAAATCCATGGAGCTGTACCCAGAGGATGCTTTCCAGGCATGGAACGATGAGGGCAATGCCCTCATTGATATGGGAAAATACGAGGAAGCTGTCGGAGCCTATAACAAGTCTATTGAAATGGCGCCATCAGAATTCGCATCAGCCAAAGCAGATATTGGAAAAGGCGAGGCGTTTGATGAAATGGATAGACACGACGAAGCTGTCAAGGCATATGAGAAAGCATTCAATGATCTTGATAAGACTCTTCTGAAGTCCCCATTTGATGCAGAAACCTGGTACCTCAAAGGCACTGCACTGAAGGCACTTGGTCGCACCTCCGAAGCAGATGTAGCCTTTGCAAAGGCCAAGGAAATGGGGTATAACGAACCTGAGTCAGCCTATAAAAAGGCTTGATTTTATATAGAATGAATTATGAATAAGGAAGCTGGCGGATATGAGGAATGTAATGAGTATAAAAATGCCATTTAGGCAGATAGGGCTATCTATAAGGCTCCAGTGTAATAGACATAACCCCGGTCCCAATCTGACGGCAGGAAATGTACAAAAATCGCAATCAATGTATCCGCTATTTGGATGTTTGGATGTGAAGCCCTGCCGGAGAGCCAAGGCATCGTCTCAAGCCTCTTTCGAAATCAATGGAATGCTCGGAGGAGTTATTTAATGAAAACAAAGCTTATTGTAGCGATTACTATTATTGCGATAGTGTTGACAGCCCTATGTGTATCTGCAAATGCCCAGGATACGGTGGATTATTGGTATGCAAGGGCCCTTGGACTTGCAGGAGATGGGCATTACAAAGAAGCTATCTCTGCATTCGATAGCGCACTTCAGTTAAGCCCGGATAATGCCGGTGCATGGGCTGGAAGAGCCAGTGCCCTTGGATCTTTAGCCATATCTGAAAAGAATGCGGACGAGCTCAACGAATCGCTCGAAGATTACGATAAGGCAATAGCTCTGTATGACGATGCTATCAAAAGAGATCCGCACGACGCAAATGCCTGGTACTACAAAGGAACCACTCTAAGAGATAGAGTGGATACAATGCGATCAGGCATAGACCTGGGCATGAACAAAGATGAGCAGGGCATAGCTGGATACATCGATGAATCACTCAGTTCATTTGATAAGGCCACAGATATAAGCCCCGAATTCGTGGCCGCCTGGAGAAACAAAGGCAATGTCCTCTACATCATGGGCAGATATAACGACTCCTTACAAGCGTATGATAAAGCCATTGAGACAGATCCTAAGTATATGTTGGCCTGGTATGACAAAGGCTTGTCTCTCTACCAGATGGGCAGATACCAAGAAGCTACCCAGGCATATGATAATGCCACAAAAATCGGTCCCGAAGACGCAGATGTTTGGTTCAATAACGGCAAGGCTCTCGCGGGCGTTGGGAATTATAATGAAGCAGTAAACGCGTACGATAAAGCCCTCAATTTGGAGCCATCCCTTGCAGCAGCGTGGTACTATAAGGGCATTGCTTTCGATAAGCTTGGCCTTGATAGCGCAGCCCAGGCAGCCTTAGGAAAAGCCAAAAGCATGGGGTATACAAAATCAAACGAAACTTCTTGCGCAAACTTCGATACTTAGAATTGTACAGTATTCCGGTAAACCAAAAAGTTGGCTTGTGGATCTGAGAGCGGAGCTGGAATCCTCTTATCTTTAAGGTATGGTAGTTTGCCGGATAGATTAACTGATGCTCTATACTTGCCTTTGATCCTTCTTATCTGCATAAGAGTGAAATCTTCCGATCTTTTAAACATATGGGGTTTATGCACTAAGGATTTTAGCTAAAAGTGCACCATAGCTGCAGCAGGTCTGCGAGCAGTATGTGCACTTTTCGGGGCAGCATGGGGTTTCAGATGGAACTCAGGCTGTCGCGTTTGTTCGAGCGATGTACCTGATCAGGCCATCTCCCAGCTTGGCTGTCTTTCGTACCTCTTTTGCGGTCTCCTCAGGTGTGATGCCCTTCTCGGTCATTGATCTGATCGTGGCAACTGTCTCCTCAGGGACTGTGAAGTACTCATCGATATCCTTTCTGTGGCCCCAGACGTCTCCCTCAATCAGATCAACGCCCTGCATCTGCAGGAATCCGCTTAGGGCGTTGGACATTGTCTTCTGGTAAGAAGGTGGCATCTGAACTGCTTGCAGCCTTGGGCATCTTTGCATCAGCTGAACGAAATCCACATTTGAGGCTCTGAATGCCAGATGCACCATCTTCTCTCTTGGGCTCAACGAGTCAATTTCTTCTCTTGAACTAACTACTCTAATCTTCACGACAATCACCGTAATACTTATTAAATATAATAAGACGTTCAACGTATATAAATTTTTTGATGCCTTCCGAATTGATGCAATAGAAGAATTTAGACCGAGATACACACTTGAAAGTTTAGAGTTTTTAATATAAAATTAGCCTGCACTACAAAGCTATCGCTCTAACCACTGATAATCTTCTTTTTATCTGTATCCCTTTGCACTTTGTCCTCGCCATCGTCAAAATCGTATGGGTGCTCCAACTCCGAAAAGGCATTGACTATCACCTCATTTATCGTGGGATGAATCACCTGAGAATTTATTAAAGGCGTCATATCTTGATATTCTGTATTCATCAGATAAACGATCTGCTGTATTAAAGTATCTGCCTCTGAGCCGACAATCGAACATCCAAGAATTCGGCCGGTTTCTTCCTCAACAACAACCTTCACAAATCCGTTCTCTTCAGCCATGGCGATTCCTTTCGATACATCTGTATATCTGGCCCTGCCTACTAGAATTTTGTATCCTGCGGCTGCGGCCTCTGCCTCCTTCATGCCCACTCCTGCAACAAGCGGATGAGTAAAAACTGCATGGGGGACAGCATGGAAATCAGCCTTCGCTTTCTTATCCTTGTTTTTGGCGATGAAAAGGTTATGAGCTACAACCTCCGCCTCATAGTTTGCAGTATGCCTGAACATATACTTCCCAATGGCATCGCCAATAGCCCAAATCCCAGACTTAGTGGTTTCAAGGTAATCATTTACCTTTATCCACCCATGCTCATCAGTTTCGACTCCTGTCTTCTCAGGCTTTAAGCTATCGGAATTTGGTCTTCTGCCGGTTGCAACAAGAATCTCATCTGCCTCGAAACTATAGATCTTGCCATCCAATCGGTTTCTAGCTGAGACTACCTTCTTCTTGCCTTCGACCTTAACATTAACAGCCTCATAGCTTGTGTAAAGCTTCACATAGCTTGATAAAACACTCTTCACTATTCTGCATATCTCAGGGTCCTCATTATCCAATACTCTACGGCTTCTTCCAAGAAGCGTAACCTCGATGCCAATGGCCGAAAAGAAATGGCTGTATTCGCATCCGATATATCCTGCTCCTATTACAATCAGGCTCTTGGGAGGCTCTTTTAGCTCAAGAAGAGAGATATTATCCAAATAGCCAGCCTCCTTGAGGCCGGGTATTGGAGGGATCAAAGGCCTTGCACCTGAGGCTATTACAATTCTAGGGGCTGTCAGCGTTCTATCTTCAGATTTAAGAGTATAATCTCCTACGAACTCTGCAGTATCTCTATAGAGGACTAGGCCCTTCTTGGATTCGATTGCTGCTTCGAGGCTTAGTCTGCTGCTCAGAACAACCGAGCGCATCCGGCCCATTATTTTCTGGAAATCTACATTAACTATGTTGCCCTCAACGCCCACTGCTTTGGCATCCTGCAATTTTCTGATGACATCAGCAGGATAAATAAGCATCTTAGAAGGGACACACCCATTGTTGAGGCATGTGCCACCTATAGGGCCGCGATCCATGAGTGCAACGCTCAGATCATTTTTTACAGCCATAGAGGCTATATGAGTCCCCGCTCCCGAACCGATCACTATAAGATCGAATCGATCCATGACACCACTTTGAATAGATCCTCATAAAAACTAGCATTTAATACTAGATAATTTCTTTTATGCCATGCACAAAAAAGATCTTTAATACAGCAAATATCCAATGATAAAATTTTTAAAAGGCAGCAACCGGATGTCTATAACTATTTGATCGTTCTGCCTCTACTTGTTGTCCTTCCCCTGGAGGTTGATGGCCAGCCCACAAGCGTCTCTGTTGAACCGATGGTCTCTCCCTTATAGAACTGTTGAACTCCTGTCCTGCCTTCACGTCCTTCTGCGTCGGCTTGATTCGATGATAATTCGAAATCTCTGGCAGCCTTATCTATAGCCTCGACATCCCTTAAATTGGCATCTCTGCTGCCAGAAGATCTGGCCGCGTTTATCACTTTCGTTCTCCAGACGTATACCTTCTGGGATCATCCTCAAAGGCTCTCTTGCACTCTGCAGAATCGAAATAGTAAAGCTTGCCCTGATATTCCGTCTTTGCAGCATCTATAGTGTCGGTTATTTCCTTTCCACATACGGGATCTATAGGCATTCCTTTACTCTCCTGGAAAATATTCAGTCCTGGAGTCATCAGGGCTGAATATTCTCATTTCAATTAGCCGAAATTTCTACAAACTCTATAGAGGATGATGCTATCTATTGGGCTCTGTTTGATCTCCAGTTCTTCTGGTTTTGCTTCCAGTACCTTTGCTGGCGCTGCCTCTCTCCGGCGTTGCCTCATACCCGCTGCTGACACTAGTCATCCCGCTTTTGTTTCCAGCACCCTGAACATAGCTGCCTTCAAGGCCTGTGCTTCCGCCCATTCCCATCTGGCTTCCTTGGCGGCTCGCCATAGGTCCTTCCAGGTTTTCCTTTTCCCTGCCCTTTTCACGAGTTTTAACATCTGATCTTTTGGTCTCTTCGGCCATATAATTACCTCAATTTGTTTGTGGATTTTTTCCTTTTCCCTTATCCTGAGCGTCTCTGTGGGCTCTTCAACAATACTTGATCTACTGGCGCTAGTTACACTGTCGCTGAGATAGTCGCTACCTGACCCTGTGTACCCCATCCCGCCCTCCTGTATTCTTCCACCTTGTCCTTCTCTAGAGCTGATCGATCTTTTCTTTTCTGCCATTATCCCTAAAAAATTCCATAGCATTTTAGCAATAGATAGTGGCAACTGGATTAGTTGGCACTATTATCTCGATCTTCCCAGAACGGATATACTAGCAAGCGCCGTATTTTTGGATGATCTGGGGTGACTTTTCAGGAACTATGGTGTAGTATATTTCTCCTGTAATCTGTATTAAAACTTACGGGATGTCCAATCAAAAATTTTTCTGGTATAGCTACTTCAGATAGTTATAAATGTCATCACTTAACGTCGTTTTATCTGAGCATGGTAGATATCTAAGATTACCAGCATCGCTTGGAGATCTACCATCTAATTGAAATCCTTTAGAGTGATATCTCATTATGGAGTTTACTGAAATTCAGGTTGGTCTGTGAGATGAAAGACATGACAAATCAAAAGAATGATATGAACAAACACCGCCCTATATCTCCTCGTGAATCGGATGACCCAATAGCCGAAGAGTTTAGGGAAGATCTTCTGCAAAAGCCATCGTTTGCATCTCAGTCGGCGAATCGCCTCATCATCGATGAGGATAAGCTGGCACGCATGGAGGGCATGTTGGCGGAGTTACTCCAGAGAACGGATACCCTTGAGAGGCGGGTTCAAACCCTGGAAGGTGAAGCCAGAAGATAGGAGATGAAACCCTCAAATTTTTTCGTGGGTTCTGCCGATATTATTAATGATTTTACAATACATGTAATATTAATAACATAGATTGATTGAATATCTGGAATGAAAAGGTTGAAGAACGGATTAAAGGGCTATGCCTTTAACGACAACCGCATCCACAGCCCTTTCCTGCATGAGCAGAGCCGCTGACATATTTTACAGGGTCCTCATCAAACGCCTTTTTGCATCCTGGAGCACAGAAGTAGTATTTTTTTCCATTATATTCGCTCGTGATCCTGGCCGTCTTCTCATCAACAGTCATCTTGCATACTGGATCTATTGCCATATTTGCTAAAAACTCCTTCTTTACTCTTAAGCTTTACCAGAGGGCATATACTTTTGGATACAAAGATAGTAATAATGATTTAGTTAGGCTATATTGAATAGTGCTGTATAATCTATGGTGTTTCTGTTGCAAAAGCAGTCAAGAAAAGAGGTTTTGTAGCGAAGCCACCTTTGGATTATCTATGGAATGGTGAATTCTCATCTCTCGCACGTAACCGCAAATTTAGAACCGACATCTCTAGGCAGTATCCTAGATTGTAGAGGCTGGAGATTACCAGTAAATCTCTCTTTGCTTGACGCCTTCAAAAGTGAACTGGTATCATCCATGATTCGAAAGGCAGGCTAAAATTTATCGCTGGAACATATTATTTCACTTAAGCACAGATGGGTTCACCACATTCTGAGGTGTGCCCTTCAAGAACATTTCGATATTCTCAATGCATACATAGGTGCATTCATCAATAGATTCCTCTGTCAGAAAGGCTATATGCGGAGTCAATACAACATTATCCAGGTTCATTAGTGGGCTTTCTATGGGTAAAGGCTCAATCTCAAATACATCGAGCCCTGCTCCAGCTATCCTCTTCTCTCGTATTGCATTGACCAATGCAGCTTCATCGATTACCTTTCCTCTAGATGTATTGATCAGGATTGATGTGGTTTTCATCCTGGCAAGCTGGAACGAGCCGATCATGCGTTCAGTTTTCGGGGTAAGCGGAACGTGCAATGTTAGAATATCGCATTCGGGTAGAAGGGTATCGAGGTCCACGAACGATACTCCGAGCTTCTTCTCCTTTTCAGGACTGGGGTGGGCGGTTGTCGAAAGAACGTTCATATTGAATCCGTGTGCGATCTGTATCACTCTTTTCCCAATATTGCCGGTCCCTATCACGCCCAGAGTCTTGCCTTTTAGTTCGCTGCCCAGATAGTATCTCCAGTCGAATCTGCCCTTCACAAATCTGGGGTCTACAGTACAGGTGTTTCTAAATATAATAGGACAATTGAGCGGTCGGCCTGATGGCGTCCTCAGCATCGAGTCGGCTATACATGTTTTTCTGAGCAGTATCAAGGACAGGGCAAAGACGAACTCCGCCACCGAATCGAATGAATAATTTGGCACATTGGAAATTACGACCTTTTTCTCCGATGCAGCCTTCAAATCAACATTATCGTACCCTGTCTGCCATAATGATATCATTTTTAGCTTAGATGCAGCGCGGAATGAATCCTCTTTAAAGCCATATCTCCCAACTATGATGATCTCTGCACCCTTAACTCTCATCAGGAACTCATCCATCGACTCAGGTATGCTATCATAGATTTCGAGTTCCCCCAGAGCCTCAAGCCTGGTTTTGTACTCTTCCGGCAAGAATATGGGATCTGCTACTACAATCTTCATTAGATCCCCCTTAAATTTCCAAGATATTTTTCCGGGTTCGCCTCGAACTTTTTCTTACAGGAAAGGCTGCAGAAAACGTATGTTTTGTCGCGGTATTCCTTCTTGTACTTAGCTTCCCTGTCATCTAGCTCCATTTTGCACGTTGGATCTATGACACTCAAATGACCACCTTATAAATAATATCACTTTCTATGCTCAAAAATATATTGTTTAAAATGGATTTTTTGGTCAGGATATAAGATCCTTGGGTATATCCTCCTCGCGTTTGAACAGGGTCACGCCCACAATGTTATCCTCTATTCCCAGGGCATTCTTCATTATTTCAGACATCTCTTCAAGATTCATCCCAAAACTTCCTGAAAAATTATATTGAGAATTAAATGGATAATGCGGACAATGCTCCCTCAACCATGGCAAAAGTCACATCTCGTGGCTGCACAGCATCTCCTACTACGAATACCTGTGGTAAGAACTTTCGCAGCTCATCCGGAAGACTGTTATTGGATTTGGCACCAGTGCTTGCAACCACTGTATCAGCTGGCAACTCTCCAGGCAACTCCTCCGATTCGCCGGGACCTTTTATAAGTACCTTGTCCTTCTCGATGCCTAGTATTTTTGTATTAGTGAGCATCTTCACTCTTCGCTGTTGCAGCCGATCTAATAGCAGATCACGGATTACAGCTGGGGCATCCTTAGCTATCTCTCTGCCAGACGTCACAATGGTGACATCGTATTCTCTGTGAGAAAGATAATCTGCAATTAAAGCCCCTGAAGCGCCACCACCCATTACGACCACTTTCTCGCCCCGAATTCTGGCCTTACCATCAAGCAGGTCGCGGCTCAATACAACGTTTTTCAATTCGATCCCAGGTATTTTTGGAGGATTCTGCGAGGCGCCAATGGCAATTATTGCGACCTCAGCATCTTCTTTTTTTGCAAGCTCAGCCGTAGCCTTTGTCCCTAAGCGAATATTTATGCCTAGCCGCTTCATCTCTCCTACCAGATAATCGCGCAGCTCAGACCATCCGGGTCTGTTAGGTAACATAGCAGCTAGGAGGAGAGTGCCTCCCAGATGGTCATGCTCGTCGAAGAGCGTCACCTTATGGCCCCTTAAAGCTGCAATCCTTGCCGCCTCCATTCCAGCGGGCCCCCCTCCGGCAATAATCACGCTTCTTTTAACCTCAGGTAGAGGTTTGGCGAACTCCTTCTCACGACCCGTCTCTGGGTTAACTGTGCACCAGACATCCTGATTCGAAAACAATCTTGTGATACAGCCCTCATTGCAGGCAATGCAACTTCTTATCAGATCTACGCGGCCATCTTGCGCCTTTTTAGGCCAGTCAGGATCAGCAAGAAGGGATCGACCTAATGCCACGAAATCTGCCTTGCCTGTACGGATGATATCTTCAGCCATGGCAGGTGACCGGATTTTCCCGACAGCGATTACAGGAATCTTTACACAGCTCTTGATCCACTCCGCAAACGGAACCTGTAGTCCATCGGGCATTGACATGGGGGCAATCAGGTATCCGCGGTTGAAGGATGCATAGTTGCCCGATGATACATCAATGGCCGCCACTCTAAGCTCCTCCAATTTCTTAGCGATATGTGCACTATCCTCAAGGGTCAAGCCACCTGCAACCATTTCATTAGCTGATATGCGCATAATTATAGGAAATTTCGATCCGACGGCTTTCCTTACAGCCTGCACCACCTCTGACATGAAGCGCATCCTGCCTTCCTCGGAGCCTCCATATTGATCGTTCCTGGAGTTGCTGAAAGGAGATAGGAATTGCGTTATCAGATAGCCGTGGGCTCCGTGAATCTCCACGAAGTCACATCCCGCTTCCTTTGAGCGCCTGGCAGCTGAGGCGAAATCATTCACAATTTCATGAATCTCATCAACTTTCAGAGCTCTCGGAATCTCATTTGTCGTAGGATCGGGTATTGCTGAAGGAGCAATTGGCTGAACGCCGGTAACTTTTGATGAGGTCTGTCTGCCTGCATGGAAGAGCTGCGGTCCGACCACAACTCCATAAGCATGGGCAGCATTTACTAGCTGTCTGAGCCCTGGGATAGCCTCATCCGTATAAACGCCTAGCTCATGAGAAAAGCCCTTTCCGTCTGGTCGAATAAAAGAGGCTTCGAAAATCATGGTCCCAACACCCCCTTGAGCTATGCGATCTATATGGGCAATGTACCTTTGTGTGACAAAGCCGTTTTCATCTGCATAGTTGCGGACCATGGGCGGCATAACAATTCTGTTTTTAGTCGCAAGTGTACCTATTTTACCAGAAGAAAATAATATTGGAAATTCTGCCATAGATATAGATTATTGTTACTGCCGATATAAACATTTTTTTATTGTAAATCTCTGTTCATTAATCCTTTAATCATGTTGTTAATTACACCTTATGTCAAAACAATTATTATTTTCAAACACAGCTTATGTATAATGAAATTACACCATGCAAATTTTGAACGATCGAAGAATATTTAGGTTACCTCATAGAAATATTAACAAGTAAGGAATGAATGATGTTATAGCGACTATTGTAAATTCATTAAATGGGGAAGGAACCATGAAAGGTATAAAGCTAACTAGTAAAGTCGGGTGGAATTCGCGTTTCCCATCTCAACGTACAAACAAGATGAAGGGTCAAAGCTGAAACGAGTATAGTACCGGTAATTTATCCTATGCTGCAAGCTGCGGGGTATTCATTTAAAAATAAAAAAGCTCTGCTACATGAATCTCTTGAACCTATCCTTAGTAGCCTTGCATATTGGGCATACCTCAGGCGGGCCATCCCTTCCGCAGAGATAGCCGCAGACAAGACATCTCCAGACAGGCACTGATAACTTCTGCGGCATAGACGATGCTTCTCCTCTCGATGCCTTTAGCTTTTGCCGCTCTTCTAGAGGCGGCCTTCTCTCGGGAACAGGACCAAGCTCTTTCTTGCCCATGAGAACATCGTTTGAAACATAGAGGGCACAATAACAGGCTCCATGCTCGATAACATCTGGGTCCCTGTAGTAGCAGGGGCAGATGATATCAAGATCCTCCTCTCTGTTATCGGAAGAAAGCCTGCAGGGGCAGCACATATAGCCATATCTGTGCTCATTTACCAGGAGCCCTCTAACTAAAGCCTTTGTAAACTGAACACTTGGATTCAGATGGTATCCGCCCTTTTCTGCGTCCTTATTCAATTTTGCATAGAGCTTATCGACCGCCTCATCAGATGGAGCCCAGTCATCCTCCTTCATGCACCCAATGCCTCCCTTATCTCCTTCTCCCTGAAGCCAACAATAGCTTTATCACCTATCACAACTGTTGGAAAAGATAAGCTTGGGTTAAGGCTTTTGACTCCGTTTATGGCCTCCTCTCTGTCATTTCCTTTCAGAAGATCAACATAAACATAATCATATTTCACTCCTAAGCTCGAAAGAAGATCTCTGGTCATCCTGCACCATTGACAGGTGCTCAGTGCATAGAGGATAATCTTGCCTTTATCTTTGCCTTCAATATGCTCAAACTTCATATTACCACACTAGTGAAACTGAACCTCAAGAGATAAATAATTTTGTGGAACTACAAATTGAAAATCGATCAGATGATTTATCCCGTAATTGATTTGATAAAAGGAGTTTCAGGATAAAGGATTTAAATAGTGGGTTACAAAGCCATCTCAAGATGATTTGGTAGCTCCTGATCCCACCTGCTCCTCGATTCGTGCCTCCTTCATCCTGCAGAGCATACTGGCTTTTCTGACATAGAACCACCAGTGTACAAAGAGCACTGCCCCCCAGCCTATGATGGGATAGAGCACAATCCATCTATACCTAGAAGGCACAAAGAGCATATTTAATATAACCCATAATGAATTCACAGCTAGGTATATCACCACATGTATACCCAAGAGGTTCTCCTCTGCGTCTACATGGGCATCTCTGAAAAACCTCTTATAGTTCTCGAACTCTCCTGGCATAAAATCACCTCTGGGATCTATAAAATAACTTATTCGGCTCAGGCCTCATCTGGCCATTCTGATTGCCATCTCTTCTCGGAGCTTGCAGAGCCGGTCAGCGTTCCTGACATAGAACCACCAGTGAACGAATATCAATCCACCCCATCCAATAATCGGATAAAGCATCAGCCAGCGGTATCTTCGGGGCACATGGGATAAATTCAGAATTACCCAGAATGTATTTACTATGGCATATATCAACAAATGGATGCCCAGCAGCGCCTGTTGATTCTCTACATGCGATTGTCTGAACATTCTCCTGTACTGCTCAAAATTACCTGTCAAGGATACCACTTCCTTATTAAAAATTAATCCATCTTATATGACGTTCCAAAATATATGAATTTTATGGGCGATACTTATATCGATTTGTGTTATCAACAGAATTGAATTAATGTTGAAGGTTATAGCAAACCATTTGAGGATATTGAATCGGGTCTATTTATCAATCGGAAATCCGGTCACATCATTTTGTCAGAACGGATCATTTTTCATCCGATTCAATCTAATTTTTTTTCCTCTTGGCCATCTACTTTGCTTAGTGGCATAACCATCAGCTTATCGACCCTGTGGCCGTCCATATCGACGACCTCAAATCGATATCCATTCCATGTGAAGAGGTCTCCCGTTATAGGAATCTTCTCCAAGCGTGCCATCATGAATCCGCCCATCGTCTGGTAGAACCCGTTCTCTTCCCCAGGCAGCTCCTCTATATTTAGAGCCTCCTTGAACTCCTCAACTGAAAGCATACCATCAACCAGCCATGAGCCATCCTCACGCTGAACAATCTGCGGCTCTGCAAGCTCTTGGATGTGAGGTATGTCTCCGACTATCGCCTCGAGAATATTGGTAAGCGTTACTATTCCCCTTACCGAGCCATATTCATCTAGGACGATTGCAAGATGGATTCCTGTCTGCTTGAACCTCTCCAGGACCCTAAGTGCACGCATGCTTTCAGGTATGAACTGCGGGGGAAGAAGCGAGGATTTCAGGTCAACCTTCAGATCCATAATGCTGCATGAAAGAAGATCCTTTGCCTGGACGATGCCGAGAACATTATCGAGCCTTCTCTTGCATACTGGAAATAGGGAGTAAGGGCCACTGGCAATCTTTCTTTGGACATCTTCTGGGGTATCTTCTACATCTAACCAGACGATCTCAGAGCGAGGCGTCATAATTGTATCTGCTCTCCTGTCCCCCAGACGGAATACCCGCTCCATTATGTCCTGCTCGGTTTCCTCGAATACGCCTGCACGAGTTCCCTCTTCAATCAGGATCTTGACCTCCTCCTCGGTTACGGGAGGCTCTACAGAAGGCTTTACCTTCAGGATACTGAGAATCAGGTCTGTAGATCCACTGAGAATAAATATCACAGGTGAGGCTATTTTCGATATCATGTTCATTGGTGTGGCCATCATGGATGCAATCCTTTCAGGGCTGTTTAAACCGATCCTTTTTGGAACCAGCTCCCCTATGACGAGAGTTAGATAAGCTATCCCCAATACTACGATTGCTACACTCAGAACGCCGCTGTAAGGCTCGGCCTGAGGAATCATATCGAGATTGGTAGCAACCTGTTTTGCAAGAGTGGCACCGCCGAACGCGCCTGCAAGGATGCTGATCAAGGTTACGCCTATCTGTGTTGTAGAAAGGAAACGATTGGGTGAGCTTGCAAGCTCTAAAGCGGCTTTAGCATTCTCATCGCCCTCATCTGCGCGCTGCCGGAGCCTCAACTTACGAGCCGAAACGATTGAGATCTCGGACATGACAAATATGCCGTTGATCAGAACCAGCAGCAGTATGATCACTATCTCATAGATCATTAGGTGACTCCATGGCGGAATATCCAAGCGCTCTTGGTATTTGGCAGCGAGCCTTGGACCTTTCCTCCTGGATAAAAGGGCTCTGGAATTATTTAAGAGTTGGTGATCTGAATATCTTCAAATCGGCTCTGTATCTTCATTGATTAACCATATGGTAAAAAGATAGGGGTGGATATCGCCCTATACGCGGGTTATATCTATAATGCTGCAAAAATGAAAGGCCTGAGCGCCTGTTGGCCTTCAGGGCTCAGTAAATGCCTACGTTATCAGCTCGACTTTGCCGCTATCCAAATGATAGCGCGCCCCGATGACCTTCAGTTTGCCGTTTTTGATATACTCTGAGAGGATCGGCTTCGATGAGTTGATCGATTTGACTATGTTTCTTGTGTTGTTATCGATGGATACATTTAGGAGCTGGTCCTGAGATTTGATTTTATTCCTGGCCTCATCAACGGCAGGCCTAATGGCCTCAACCAGACTTCCTATATGGCCTTCTGGCTTTCCTCCAGCAACTGTAGCATTGACAGCGCCGCAAGAATCATGGCCCAGAACTACGATAAGTGGTACGCTCAAGTGCTCAACTGCATACTCAATGCTGCCTAAAGCGACATTGTCTATGACCTGCCCTGCCGTTCTGACCACGAATATATCTCCTAGCCCCTGGTCGAAGACAACCTCAGGCGGAATTCGAGAATCAGAGCAGCTCAAGATGACTGCAAATGGATGCTGTGAAGAAACGACCTCAGCCCTGCGCTCTGCAGATTGATCTGGGTGTGTTGCCGTTCCTGAAACAAATCGAGCATTGCCTTCCATGAGCTTCTGAACTGCCTGCTCAGCCGTGACTGCTGGTTTATTCCCTGATGCCGATACGCTGGTAGCCAATAACAATAGCGCGGAAGCTATCGTTAAAAACGCGGGGGATTTTATGCCGGATACCTCCTTTCCCTGCGACTTGGCTTACGAGAAATAAAAAACTTTTCGTCTTGTAGATTTTGTACGACCTAATTGATACCCATAGTATCAGTTTTATGCCATATGCTCATGACTGTGCTCCATCTCGTGTGAATGAAGATGCTGATGAACTATCGCGCCGTGTCGATGCATGTGCTTATGGATCAGGTTTGCTGCAAGCAGAAGCTCAAGATCGTTGAGGACGGACTGAGTCTCTCTATCTACCTTGATCCTATGATCTTCTCCCATGACTACAGCCCTGCTGCTGATCTGCTCTATGATATCCAAGTCATGTGTTGCAGTTATGATAGTCTTTCCAGATTTTCCGAGCTCCTGGAGTAGCTCAATTAGCCAGAGCTCTGTTCTTGGGTCGAGGCCAGCAGTTGGCTCATCTAGAAGAAGAACGTCGGGATTTGTTGCAAGCACAGAGGCTATGCAGACTTTCTTCTTCTCTCCGCCGCTCAGCGTATGGGGCGCACGGTCTCTAAGGCGGACAATATCCATCATCCCCATGATCGCCTCGACTCTAGACCTTACCTCCTCTTTTGAGAGATCGAGCTGTAGCGGTCCAAAGGCTATCTCCTCGAAGACTGTGGGAGAGAATAGCTGCACATCGGAGTTCTGGAAGACGAAGCCCACCTTTTTCCTGAAATAATGCCTGAACTCATTATCCTCTATGGAATCGAAGATACTCTCAGTTATTGGGACTCCAAAAGCTCGGTATTCGCCGGACGTAGGAAAGACGAGGCCATCAAGTATCCATAGAAGGGTTGACTTGCCGCTGCCATTAGCCCCCATGATGCAAACCTGCTCACCCTGGCGTATCTCTAAGGAGATATCCTTCAGTGCATCGATCTTCCCAAGATATGAGTAGGAAACATTTCTCAGATCAAAAATGGCGTCGTCCATGTCATCTCGTTCTGATTGTATCATAATCACGTCCTGATCATATCATAATTACGTTCTGAGATATCAGCAGCAGTAGTAAGCTCAGCAATAATGTGGATATGCCTGCAATATAATCCCCTGTTTTCACGTGAAAGTCCTCTATCATCTTCGCATCCCCACTGAAGCCTCTTGAAAGCATTGCTGAATGAACATTTTCACTTATGCTTAAAGATCTCATGAGAATATATCCAATTCTTCCTCCAACCCATTTCTGCTCCTCAAACATAGACCTCGATTTTATCGTCCTTGCCCTTTTTGCAACATAGGTCTCCCTTATAAGATCCATGAGCAGGAAGATGTATCTATAGGCCATCTCAAGCGTGAGGACATAGAGCTTTGGAACTCCCACAGATCTCAATGATTTGAAGAGAAGCTGCTGCCTGGTTGTGAGGAAAAGCAGCACCACCGCCGAGACTGAGGCGGCAACACGCATAATAAATATTGCTGCCGCTTGAGTGCCTTGCCTTGTTATGTAAATGCTTTCAGGGAGCGTTATAGGCCCAAGGTGAGCGCCTGTACCGAGATACGTTATTATAACAAGTGGGTCCCCCGGCAGGAATACGTTGAAGATCATGGGCACTGCAATTACACCAGTGAAAAGTGGTATAAATAGCCAGACGCGCTTAATGAAGAACCCAATTTCTATTTTACTTGCAAAAGAGAGCACAAGCTCTGAAGAGTATACTATTACTAATATTCTTATATCCCTGGTCAAACTTAATGCGAAGACCAGAGCAAGTATAGAGACAAGCTTTACCCTAGGATCAATGCCTTGAAGCAGCCCGTCCCTTTGGGAGAAGCCTGAGGCCGTAAACGATTCCAGGAAAAAGGAGAATATGCCGTCGAGCGTCTTCTGAATAAAGCTCTTCTTGCCGCCCGATACTGCGCTGCATCTGCAAGGGCCATTATCCACATCCTTCATCCATTCGGGTATCATCAGGTCTCCACAAGGATATAATTGGACCAAGATAAGCTTGGTCTACAGGTTAATAAACCTTATCTTTTATGAGGAAGTGCTACTATTGAACAAAAAGTTATGCCAAGCACCCTAAAATATTTTATATCGAATTAAAATAATCTTTTGGTCGCGCATTCGCTATGGAAAATATCTTACTAATTTTACCTTTAATAAATACCAATAGAGTTGCTGCTAAGCTATATCTAAGATTCTATTTTAGTCAGGATAAATCCGCTAAATAAACATTGCGCCATTATCTATATATGGGTTGGCAAATAATCCCTTGCTGGGGTGATCATATGAAAAAAATGATCTTAATAGCTATATTATGTCTTGCAATGTTATCTTTGATCAGCATATCTCCCGCCGTCGAAGCTCAGGTATTAAAGTCATATGAAGGAAATCTTACTCAAATGGTCTTGGAAAACCAGATCAATTACACAACTTTAGTTAGGTATATAGGTGTACCCGGACTTGCTACAGCTGAAGTAACCAAGTTCACAGCACCAAAGTCTGGCTACAAATTGACTAGAGTGAATATTTTGGGCTATGATGGGTTCAATGGTACAGCTAGCTCTATACCAACGCAAAGGATAATTGCCCTTGAAGTACGAGATAGTAAGTTTAATCTGCTTTATAGGTTCGCAGATACTCAGATACCTTATACAAACTTCCTGCTCAACCTCACTGTGCCGACGCTGCTCAGTATTGAGCTGCCATCTGTGCCAGTAAGCGGTGAGTTTTACATCTGCTTCTTCGATAGAGGAGCCGTCGCAGTGGGCTCTGAATTACAGAATAAATCGACCAATAGCTCCTTTATCTTCAATGAGGCAGAAGTAACATTAGGCCCGGCCAGTCTACCGGTAAGCGCGACCAAGACAGCGCCTGTAAACTGGATAATGTCTGTTGTCGGAAGCTAAGGCTAAGGTAATAGCCTGCAGGCCAGGTTGGCGAAAAGAGGATATCTTACGCCAGCCTGTCGCTGATATTTTTCTCTGTTATCTTCTGTTGTAATCTGCATCAGCATCATTTCCTGCAACGAGATTATCCGATTCTGATTATCTTTCAGTTTCTGTGGTTGCGATTTTAAGGGCTAATAACCTTATCCTTTTAGCACTAGCTATATATTGATAGGCGCTACTTCTATACTTAGGTGATCTCTTGAAAAAGATGATCTTAATTATAGCAATGCTACTCTGCATAGCCCTCTGTTATGGTGCCCCAGTTGTAAATACGCCTGCTAAGTTACCGATAAAGACACCACCACCCATACCATCACCCATCGGTAATACTAAGCTGGCAACTGCACCTGTAGAAAATATTACTATATTGAAGCAAGACAGCGGAACCAATTTCACAAAGATGAATGTTACCCTTCAAGCATCACCCCTCGTCGCCACAGCTCAGACGGTTGAGTTCAAGCCGCCAAAGCCGGGATGGAAGCTCGAACATGTTTTAGTAATGGCTACAGATGGATGGAATTTGAGCAGTAAAAGAAATCCAGTGCCATTGCCGTTTGCCATCGAAATTCGTGATAAAGAGGGCAGGCTTCTGTATCATTATTCGGATACCCAGCTACCGTACTTCACCCATCCGCAAGGAACTAAAGAGATCAAGTGGGCAGATATAGAAATACCTGCAATGATAGTAAATGATAACTTCTTCGTCTGCTTCTATGGCTACTCGGAGCTCCTTCTGCTGACGGAGATACAAAATGCAACAGGCAACTCATATTACTATGATAAATCTACAGGTCGGCTATACCGTGCACTTATATCCACGCCCAAAAATACGACAATCCCTGTGAATTGGATAATAAGAGCCGCAGGAGAATAGATTTATCGTTCAATCTGCCGCAGCTTCCGAAAGGATGTTATACATGTACGAAAAACCTTCCGTTGATGTTTAGCTCCGGCACCATTTGTATCGGCGGCCTGCCAGGAATCGGAAGCGTTGGCAAGGTGGCGGCAGATTTCTTGGCTACTGCCCTCGAATGCCACACTGTCAAGCCCTTTTTTTCATCAGGCTTTCCTGCACAAGTAATGGTTGAGGATGGCATTTCATACCTACTACATGCTGAGCTGAAGGCTTCTCAAAGCAGAGAGGATATTCTTGTGCTTTCTGGTGATGCCCAGCCCCTGGAGATCAGGGAGATGCATGCTCTCGCGGGCGAGATCCTTGGAGCTGCAAGAGATCTTAAAGTTACAGATATCATCACTCTCGCTGCTTACGTTGGAGATACTAGGGAGAACGTCCTGGGTGTTGCCAGTGATATTGAAACGGCTGAAAAATTGGAAAAATTGGGAATTACTCTGCTGCGTACTGGGGCCATCGGTGGAATAAACGGCCTCCTTGCAGGGCTTGCCCCACTATACGGGATAAACGGCATTTGTCTTCTTGGAACAACTTCAGGCGATGATCCTGTGGACCTCGAGGCAGCCAAGAATCTTCTAGTGGCGGTACAATCCCTCACCGGCCTGAACTTCTCTCTGGAGGCCCTGGAGTTTGATCTGCCTGTAGTGCCTACCTGTGAGGAAAGCGATATGTATTATCGCTGATCGATAGTCCTTGCTACGAGCGTTCCCCTTGGCACCCCTAGCTTATCGGCAACCGGTTCGCATTTGGCGCGCAGAATATAGATCAATCTGCCCTTCAGCATTCCTTGAAACTCCGACATGGTCTCGAAATTTCCCATACCCTTGGATATTATGAGCCAGTCTTTATCGAGCAAAAGCGCGAGAGCGTCAGGGCTGATACACTCGAGAGATGTCCCAACGACTGAGCCTGTGGATATTATTTCATTATCGGTCAGACCGCGAAGCTCATCAGCAGTGACATCATTGAGTATAGGCTCGGATTTCGATCCTATTATCACTCTTTTATTCATATCATTGAGCTTAGATATCACAAAGAGATCGAATATAACCTCTCCCGAGTTATCCGTGAGGTAGAAGATGTTCTTAAAGCCGTCTAATAGGTTTTTTACCTTCTCCAGATCCCCTTCGAGCCTTTCCTCCAGTGTTTTTGCGAAATAATTTCCAAAGGTCGAATTGCTGAAGTCGTGCCCCTTGACACCGAACTCCATTGAATTGGCTGCGGCTGCAATTCTTATCAGTGCCTCCAGCTTATTCTCCGATTTTGAATAAAACTGCTCTGCAATCGGAAGAATCCTCTCTGCTAAACGGTTGCTCTCATCCTTCAGGCCATGGTAAGGATCTGGGCACCCGCTTCGTCTCTTTATTATCCGCTCCCTTTCAGTTCCTACAAGGGCCGGCACACCGCCTTTATGACATGCCATGTAGTCCAGTAGCTCTTCCATTGCAGCTTTCTTCGCCGGCTCATCAGAGAATACCAGATCACACTCGAACTTCGCTCTGTCGAGGATGCAGGGGTAACAGTTTGAAGCCATTTTCAAGGGGGCCACCGCCCTGCCAGGACTTTTATGACATTAGGTATAACCTGCTTTGCAACATGGATGCATGATCCACCGCTAAGAACAAAGATAAGTCCTTTATCCCCGACTGCATCCTTGATCAATTTAGCCATCTCTGGATAGGCATCGAACGTCAGCATAAAGCCTCCATAATCGTCCTGATGCGAATCATGGCCGAATATGACGAAGGCTAACTGGAAGTCAAAGTCTTTGGCAAGCTCCAGTGCACTAACGAGTGCGCTCAGGAATTGATCATTACTCGCGCCGAAGCCGAGGCCTATATCATAGTTGTTTCTCTCAGGGTCGTGCTTCTCCTCTGTGCCGCTGTAAAAGTTTATATGAAACACATCAGGGTCTTCTTCGAAGAAGTCGCGTGTCCCGTCGCCGAAATGGGGATCAACATCCACAATAAGAAAACGCGTTAAACCCAGCTCCCTAAGCCTTAAGATTGTTATTGCTACATCGTTGAAGTAGCAAAATCCCCAGCAGCTTCCTCTGGAGGCGTGGTGGCCTGCAGTTCCTGTGTATGCGAAAGCTGACTCCGCCTGGCCTGCACATACAAGCTCGGCTGCCATAATAACGCTTCCTGCAGATAATATGGCCACATCTCTGTAGGGATCTGTAGCCATATTATCCATATGTTCCTTAGTGTGCGCCTGCCTAACAAGCCTCAATGGAGCAGGGCTTGGCTTAAAAATCTGGATCTCCTCGCCATCAACTATGCCTGATTCCATCAGCGCTTCAAAGGATGGCCTGATCCTCTCTTTGAGGACGCTGAATCCGTGCTTCCCGAAATCCTCGTGATAGGTTATAGCGACCTTCATGCCTTCTCTTTCCCGTTTATATTTCTGTGACTCTGGGATATCTCTCCAGGAGCATGCCTTCAACGACGATGGGCATTTGTTTCTTGGCATCCTTCACAGCACTTTCAAGCTCCCAATCAGAGCTTGAGCAGATCGTTATGAGAGGCTCGCCTTTCTTGACCTGTTCGCCCATCTTCTTATGGATTAATACGCCCGCTAACTTATCAGAGGGAGCACCGGCCATCCTCGCCAGCTCAACAAGTCGTTTATTAAAGAAGGCCACTATATAGCCGCTGCTTGGGGAAAGGATTGCCTCAGAGTGCTCTCCGATTTGGATTTCCTCGCTCTTGACATTGGGATTGCCTCCTTGCGCCTCGATTATCTCCATCAGCTTCTTGTGAGCCTTTCCGCTGGTCAATATCTCCTCAGCTACCTTATAGCCGTCTCCTCTACCTGCGACCCCGCCCATTTCCAGCAGTATCCCTGCCAGGGACAAGCTCTTCTCCTTTAAGCTGTTCGGACCTCCTTTATTCTCCAGCAGTGTGAGCGCTTCCTTGACCTCAAGCGCCGGGCCGATGGTCCTCCCCACAGGCGATCCTCCAAAAGTCATCGCACATTCCACGCGGATGCCAATCCGTTCTCCAAGGTCTATGAGATCTTTGGCGAGGGAACGCCCGGATTCAGGCGTCGGCAGCTTTGTGCCGGGCCCAACCGGCATATCAACAACAACAGCATCAGCTCCGACGGCACCCTTCTTGGCCATAATGGACGCAAGCATCTGGCTGTAGGGATCGATTGAGAGGGCATACTCGGCTTTGATAAGCTTATCATCTGCCGGGGCGATATTCGTCGCGCCGCCCCAGGCTATGACTCCGCCAACGCGCTCGGTTATCTCCTTGATCTCATCTGCGCTGAATTCAACTGGTGCAAGTATTTCCATAAGATCTGCAGTTCCCCCGGCCCCTGTTATCGCACGTGAGCTGGTCTTGGGGATAAGGAGGCCTGAAGCTGCAACAATTGGAACAACCAGCAAAGAAACCTTGTTTCCTGGAACGCCTCCTATGCTGTGTTTATCCATGACAGGATGCGTATCAAAGTGAATTCTATTTCCTGTCTCGATCATTGCCTTCGTCAGCCATTCGGTCTCCTGAGAGTCCATTTTATAAATGTACGAGGTCGTAATGTATGCGGAAAGCTCAATTTCACTCAAATTATTATCTACTATATCCTGCACAATCGACCTTATCTGCTCCTCATTCAGCTTCTCATTATCCATCATCTTCTTTATGTAGCAGAGAGAGAGTGGCCTTGGAGCAGGCATGATATCAACGCTTCTAGCGTCTTTTAGCTCTTTGAGAGCCTCTGTGAATATGCCTATCTCCCCGGGTTTGACCATCTGAGTCGTCGTGTCTAATATAGCTGTTATTGCAGCTCCCTTTGTCCTGACCCTTACGCGATCCCCGGCAATCAATCCATGCTCATTGGCATCTTTTATATTGAGCATGACCTTGTGCTGGCCGATCTCGATATCAAATGGATGAACTTCCAACATAGAAAGGACCTCTTTTGGTGGTAATCTGATTAGTAGTAGTAGTTATGGATCTATTCTATCTTCCGCCCTCAAGCAGCGTGAGCGATCTTATCCATTCGCCTTTCGCTTCGCGTGTTGTTCCCACGATCAGTCTACGTCCTTCTCGAGTTTCCTCGACTATGCCCGAGGCTTCAATGGTTTCGCCAGGCAGAGCCTGGCCGGCATAGGTGTGGGAATAGCAGAAAATCTCATTTATCTCTTCATGTTCCAGCGCGAATATTGCGGGGCTGTCGAAAGCAAACTCTGCATTTCTAACTTTGGCTACAATCTTTCGCGTTCCTAGAGTTCTACCACGCTTCTGAGCCTCTCCGATTTGGCTCCAATCGCGTGTGAAAAGGAGATCGAAATAAGTCCCATCGATCATCCCGCGGTTGCCCTTCCTCTTTTCATGAAGGACAAACTCATCAAAGCTGATCTCAGGCTTCCTTTTGGCATAAATCCGGCGCCACATTGCCACGTCAAGCTCCTGGATTCGTCCATCCAACTTTGCACTGGATAATACATCGCGGGCCTTCCACCACCAGGGGCCGTAGACAACAAAATCGATATCTGATGATGGGCCATGTAGACCCAGAAGCATCGAGCCTGTGATACCCATTTTCTGCAGCGGAATGCCCTCATCGGCTAAAGTAGTAGCTATCCTGTTTACTCTCGAGTCCTGCTCCATAACTCTGCTTAGGCCAACAATCGGATCGTAAAGACGTTTTACATCCTCTATAGGAACAACATGTAAATCCTGGACATAATCCGGCCTAACTTTCCGGAGAAAAGCAAAAGCGTCATCAAAATCTAGCTTTCTGTACTTTATACCGTTAGCGGTACGCTCTCCGCAATGGTCAGGCACATACCTGAGCATTGATCTTATGCCATCGGTATGATGATAATCAGCAACGGCGAATATCCAATTATCTTTTGACTCAAAAAAATCGCGGATCCTGGCCCTCATTACAGCTCCGCGAGAATGCTCCTCACTTTATCCAGGCCAGCCCCCTCTCTGAGTATCCTTCTGTTTGCCAGGTCAAGAAGCGTCGAAGGCTGAGAATATTTGCACTTTCCGCCATCTAAAACAGCATCAACGCGGCTTTCTATCTCATTGGAAACCTCGGATGCGCTTGTTGGAGATGGCGCTCCAGTTCTATTGGCGCTAGTTGAGGTTATAGGCCCGGCTCGGTCTATTATCTTAAGTGCAATTTCATGATCAGGGAACCTAATTCCTACCATTGGGGACCCGGCGGTCAGAATATCAGGCACTATGCTTCTCTTTTTTACCAGCACCGATACTGGTCCAGGAAGAAGCTTTTCTAAGATGACTAAGTCCTCTTTGCTTATCTCCGCGACCTTTTCGAGCATCTCGAAGCTGGAGACTGCTAGGAAGATAGGCTTTGTGAGGGGTCTTCTTTTGATCTGGAACACCCTCATTATGGCCTGGTCGTCGAGCGCATTCGCTCCAAGTCCATAAATAGTTTCAGTTGGGTAGACCACTACCCCGCCGCCGATGATTAATCGGCTTACATTCTCTGTCATTTCCGTTTGATATTGGCAATGTCTCCTAGAGTCAGGCCTTTTGCTCCGCCCATAGATTTAACCCTTCCTTCAGATACCTCGTCTGTGAGCTTTATCTTCAGCTCTTTTTCCAGCTTCTTCCGAATATCATCTTCTGGAGCAATCTCCTCGCGCTCTATCTTCTTGATAAGCGCAGCCTTCTCCTTAATTCTCGCTCCAAGTTCTTCAGGTGTGAGGCCCTGGGTCTCACGAGCATCTCTTATCTTTCGCCCATATTCGGGAACAAACTCTACTAAATCCTTGAAATGGTCGCGTGGTTTGGGCCGTCTGGCAGTAAATGCTCTCTCAGTCGGGACCATTCTTCTTGGAACCGGAGACCATTTGTCATCAGGCTTTCCAAAGCGCGCACAGCCTTTGCAGACTTCTAGAGCAGATCCATCAATCACTATCCGATTGGGACTCCCTTGAATCTGAGCGCCGCATATTTCGCATTGTTTCTCGTTCATTTCGGAAACCTTTATAGGGGTCGGAGTTTAATAATCTTTGTAGATATGGACAGCGGAGATGGTTTAAACGAGCCCCAGGGTGGCGCGGATTTCTCCCGCTACATCCTGGATCGCATGCGTCAGCTTGAGGAACGCAATCTGGCACTTAGAGAGCAGAAGGATAGAGTAGAAGGTGAGAAAAGAGTCATTGAAAACCAGAAGCTCAAATTCGAGCGGGAGGCCAGAAAACTTAGAAGCGAGCTTGAGAGATTACGTGTAGGTCCCATGATCGTGGGCACCATCATCGATGTCCTAGACGAGAACAGGGTCATCGTTAAAAGCAGTACTGGACCAAGATTCGTTGTTAACCTATCACAATTCATTGAAGAAGAGATCAAGCCTGGTGTACAAGTTGGCCTTAATCAGCAATCATTTGCGGTAATGTGCGTCCTGCCATCGCCGCGCGATCCTGCAGTCTTCGGCATGGAGATCGAGGAAGCTCCCAATGTGGATTTTGCCCAGATCGGAGGCCTGGATACTCAGATATCCGAGATCAGAGAGATTGTCGAGCTGCCGCTGAAAAGGCCTGACCTATTCGAGGCAGTAGGGATTGAGCCGCCAAAAGGGGTTCTCCTTCATGGGCCGCCTGGGACAGGAAAGACAATTCTTGCGAAGGCTGTTGCACATAGCACAGAGGCAACCTTCCTAAGAGTCGTTGGGTCCGAGTTCGTCCAGAAGTATATTGGTGAAGGCGCTCGACTTGTCCGCGAGCTGTTTGAGCTGGCGAAGGCCGAGGCACCGGCGATTATATTCATAGATGAGCTGGATGCTATTGGCGCACGCAGGATGGATGGCGCGACAAGCGGAGATCGTGAGGTTCAGAGGACGCTGATGCAGCTTCTGGCAGAGATGGATGGCTTTGACCCTCGCGGAGAGGTAAAGCTTATTGCTGCTACAAACCGCCTGGATATGCTTGATCCCGCGTTGCTCAGACCAGGGAGATTCGATAGAGTAATAGAGATTCCCATACCGAATAAAGATGCTAGGAAGACTATACTGATGATTCATGCCTCTGATATGAATTTGGACGACGATGTGGATATGGGCAAAATCGCGGATCTAACTGAAGGATCAAGTGGAGCAGATCTCAAGGCAATATCTACTGAAGCCGGCATGTTTGCGATCCGTGAGGAGCGGACCACAATCTACCAGAGCGATTTTGAGAGTGCGATAAACAAGATCCTGCATAAAGAGAGAAATATGAGCGAGCCCGAGGATCTCGGGGTGCAATATACCTGAGCCTTCAAGGCTCAGCTATCCAATTTTTAGTGTCTTTTCAGATTTGTAATACAAGCTAATCATAGACCCCACATTCCGCACTTTCATTTCAAGCAAAAATAATTTTCAAACTAATTTAAATTTGCACATTGAATCCTAATAACGAATTTAAGTAAACAACTTGAAAAATAGAAACTATTTCAGCCAGTTATCTCGGCACCTCTTTTTTGTGTGAAATAACGATTTGGCCAGCAAATTGTAAATATTAATTTGACCTAAGTTTCATGAAAATTATAGATTTTGAAAATCAATACTGCGGAATATGGGATAGACTATCGATATAGTAAATTAGCTATTTAGTAAATTAGCTATTGCAGCACGTATAAATTTTTAATCAGAGGAAGAGTATGGCAGTTCCTCAATTTAGCTTTCGCCTCTTATCACAGAGACTACCACATACAATAAAAACACAGTAATAACAACTTGAATCTATACTAGATATAGACGATTGAGATAACATAAAGTGTATAGCCCTTCTAATCGCAGTGTTATTGGATCAATAGGCAGGGCCAGAGATACTCTAAGTTTTATATTATATGTCGTATTTTCAAGATAGGCACTACCCAAAATTTCAGCGTGAATAAATTATCAAAATAGATCGATATGGGGGCACCGGAATCGAGAGCAATTCAATATAATTTGCCGGTAGTGACCATGAGCTATTCGGTCATATTGATAGTAAGCTATTTCTAACCTAACGGCAGATAAAATTCATGAAACCTCATGGCCTCTGCGGACCCATCACACATGCGGGGCAAAACGCGCCTCAAGGCACATCTGCCTTTCTGTTAAACCAGAAGTTTAACCTGGGCGGAAAACGGGCCCCTGAGATCCAGTTTTATCACATGGAAACCAAAGTAATTCGATTCGCTCCTGACGGGAAACATTCCGGTGTCGATACTCTTGTCCTAGACCTGAAATGCGTCCCTGCTGCGTTGACAGGCAAGGACGGCGACGAGTATACCTGCCTCATGTTCTTAGTACAAAACGATGAAGCATCGGCAGAGATTCCCGCCCTTAAAGGCTGGACATATATCTTCAGGAAGACCGCTAACTGCCGTGACGAAAAAGGACAGGTGCTCGGAATCGACCACGCCAAATTCGAAAAGCTTTTAGACGACAACGGCAAGATCCTGCCTCCGGGCACGGCTTATTTGGTCTATAACTCCTTTGTTGATTTTCATAGTTTTTGTGACGTATTCGCACGCCCGACATCGAGCGGCCGGGGCATTCAGGACCTGCAAGATGTAGGGCAGAAGCTCGTCCACCAGACCGCATTTTCCGAACCGCCAGTTAATCTGGGGAGCAATGTCGCCAATGGTTCGACATTCAAGAACGGCGAAGTGATACTGGATTTCAAAGGCCTAGGTCTAGTCAAGGAGCGGCCCTGCGCTGTCGTGATGTTCGATTCCGGAGAGAGCTTGTTCACGATGATTATGAATCCCCTGCCGAACCTGGAAACGAGGACGGTTGGAGCCTCACATTACAAAGGAGATATTTTCATCGATCTGGACTCAAATTGGGTAAGGAAGGTCGAGATGACTGAGTTCATCGTGAGCGAAACAACACTTCCCATCGCGCCTGTTAAGACGTACGGCGTCGTCGAGCGGCAGCTGATGATCGAATCGGTCAAAAGTTTGTCTTGACCTGTAAACTTAGCGAGGCTTCAGGATCAGCCCATAGGCTGTATTTTGCTTCGTCAATCCACGTAATTTCCCTCATTTAAATTTAATTAAATCCGGTCTGTAGCATTATGTATCAAGAATAAACAGAATAGTAGTGGTATGTGCTGCGTTAGCTTTGGATTTAAAAGCTATTTATGCACTGTCCAAGATCCAGAGGTTAACGCCATGTATGAAAAGAGCCATAGAAGAGATAGATGGGGTGAGAGTCCATAACATCAATATTCTACTGCGTAAGTATCTTGCGACATCAGCATTCCAATGCATCAATACATATCGGATAGTACAGCAATAACAAAGCCTTAAATAATCGCGACTTAACCTCCAGGTCGTGAAAAACGTAGGCACTCTTGACAGGCTTCTTAGAGTCTTTCTGGCAGAGGTCTGCTTCATTGCGGGCTTCTTCTGGGTAAGCACAGAATGGCAGATCCTTCTCTATCTAATAGCTGTAGTCATGGTCTTCCAGGCGGCGACGGGCGTATGCGGCATTTACAATATGCTAAGATTGAACACATGTGAGAAGGTAAGAAGAAGCAATAAGAACCTGATCAGAGCATCGCTGGCTGTCATAATTGTGATTGCTGTTGCAGGGAGTTATGCAAGTGCAGTTCTCACAAAGGATATGCTCGCAAAGGATATCATGGATATGAGGAACCCTTACAACCTGACGCTCGATTACACCAGTAAGGGAATGAACCAGGAATCTGTCAATAGCTATCAGAACCTTTCAACTGCCCTTACAGCCTTTAATGATAAGTACTCGGGATACAGGCCCCTTGCAGTCAAATTTGATGACAGGTTCACAGGAGACATGAAGAACCTAACTGCAATTATAGGTATATCCGGAGATGATATTCAAATGGGCAAGCTCACGAAGGCCCATGGTAAGCTCGCTGAGGCAGGGCCGATATTTGAGAGCATGATAAGCCGCGATAACTTATCCTGAAGGGCTGGAGGGAGTCTGAAAAGAAAAACAAAGTCCCGAAGAGAGGAACGAAGAGCGGATGAGAAGGCGGATAGTCCTCATATCTTCAAGTCATCTCTTTTCCAGTACCTTAATGAGATGGTATCCAAACTTTGTTTGCACAGGCCCGATTAACTTGCCTTTTTCACCCTCAAAGGCTGCCTTCTCGAACTCAGGAACCATCTTTCCTTTGGCGAACCAGCCAAGATCTCCACCGTTCTTGCTGGACGGGCATATGGAATACTTTCGAGCCATCTCCGAAAAGCTTTCGCCTCCTTTGGCGAGCCTCTCCATAATTTCCTTTGCCTTCTTATCGTTCTTGACCAGTATATGGCATGCATGAATCTCTTTTACCATATGGATCGAGATGTTAATGGCAATATTAATAGCTGCAGGTTGCTTAAGCAGCTTAAGACTTTCTTGAAGCTATTGAATTATCTCCTGAACCCTGCCGACCTGGCCGCTCTTCAGGCGAACCTTGATTCCGTGAGGATGATATGAGGAGTTGGTAAGGATTTCCTCAACTATTCCACGGGTTCTCTTATTGCTGCGCTGATCTTTCTTGAGAATAACATCGACCTCTAGACCTAGGTGGATGTCACAACGATTCTGGCCATTTTTTGCCTGTACCATATAACCTCTATTCGATATGCTTTGGCTACCTATTTTATAGTATTTCTTGAGACGGCCCTGGAAATATTTGCTTATTAATTCCCCTAATGACCTCTTACCGGCAGCCACCTTGTTCTTATATCTATAGGATTATGATCATTATTATGACCAATAATTTAATCAATATACGCATCTCGCAGCCGGCTGCATAGCATTTATTTTAGAACAAGTTTTAAGAGAGTAATTTTGCAGATCTTTCATTCACGATATATGCAATTTTACATCCTTTTAATTTAATGGCGGTCCTTTAGGTATAAAAGTTAAACAAAAGATTATAAATAGTTATATCTGACAGCCTATTTACCTTCCAGGGAGGGGTAGAATGACTAAGATATTGTTCATTGTAGCAATGTGTATAATTTTATTGAGCTTAAACGCTTGTGCAAGCCTAAGCCAATTCGCAGGCACATGGACCAATATAGATCCCAATATGAGAGGTATACCTACTCTGGATATTTCCGTATCCGGAAACTCAGTCAGGGTCCACTCTTGGGGATCCTGTACACCAACTCCATGTGATTGGGGAACTGTTGATGCTTATGTCTTTGCACCAGATGTATCCTCTGATATTTCGAGCACTGCGCGAGCATTAATGGCCGTTTTCGATTCTGGATTTTCTGTCACCACATTGATCATAAAGCCTTCTGGACAGAATTTGATGGTAGACTCCTATCATATATTCACTGATAATGGAAGCAGAGCCAACTATGTCAATCAATACATCTTTCAAAGAGAAAATCCGCAAGGGCAGCTTACAGCACCTATACAAGTATCTCCTGCCTCTGGCTCGGTTTTCAATTACTTCCCCAGAACTACGACTTTAGAGTGGATGCCAGTAGCAGGGGCTTCATCCTACACCGTCGAGATCGACCCCTTCGATAGTGTAAACAGCAAATGGTATAATGATGAAGGGCAGGTCTCAGAGGTCGTTCCAGGAATATACAGTACAAACTATACATTTGACTTCCTTGGAGCCCAGCCTGGCCGATGGAGAGTTTGGGCTGTGGATGCTTCAAACAACACTGGCCTTAAGTCGGGTTGGTGGGATTTCACATACACGACATAAACATAAAGCAAATTCACCCGATTCCTTCAGAAGGAATCATTTTTTAAATTAAAGTAGACCTAATTTCAAGAACTTAAAACTGCAATTTGCTTCCTGCTTCATGCATTCTTTTTCCGTTTAAGTTTAAGAAGTCAAACAAAATGATATTCACCTGCATACGACCTCAAATGCATATGCTCTATGCTACTTGGCTACCTCAGCCCGATCTTAGATCAGATGCCATAATTCTAACCAATAATTTTAGATCGGCGATATATTTCTTAGCCTAAGGAAAATTTAAATTCAGCTCAGCCTTCTAGCGCTTATGCTTATCAAAGATGTCTCACTCATACACTTAGGCCAGTTTCTCAAAGGCTACGACATACTCATCGAGGGGAATAGGATCAAAAAAGTCGGCCGCGATCTGCCAGCGGAATCTTCTGATGAAATCATTGACGGCCGCGGAAAATTGGCCATCCCAGGACTTATTAACAGCCATACTCATCTGGCCATGACGCTTTTCAGGGGCTATGCAGATGATATGCCCCTCATGCCCTGGCTAACGGAGAAGATATGGCCACTCGAGGCACGATTAACAGGAGAGGATATCCGCTGGGGTGTGAAGCTCGGCTGTCTGGAGATGATACGCTTCGGGATCACTTGCTTCAACGATATGTACTTCTTCATGGAGGAGACAGCAACAGCTACCAAAGAGATGGGACTGCGAGCCTTCCTCTCGCAAGTCGTTTTCGATTTCAGGCCGGAGTTCAAGAAGGAGACAGAGGACTTCATAGGGCGGTGGAAGGGCGATGATCTTATTCACCCGGCGGTAGGCCCACATGCCATCTATACCTGCTCCGATGATACTCTACTGTGGGCAAAAGAGACTGCCGAGAAGAATGATGTGATGCTTCATATTCACCTCTCAGAGACGCAAGGTGAGGTAGAGGAATCTATGAAGAAGCACGGAAAGAGCCCTGTGGAGTATTTGGATTCTCTAGGTTTGCTCTCCTCTAGGGTTATGGCCGCCCATTGTGTTTGGCTGTCCGATGGAGACATATCCCTTCTGGCAAAGAGAGGAGTAAATGTGGTCCATTGTCCTGTGAGCAACCTCAAGCTGGCCTCAGGAATAGCGCCGCTGGAAAAGCTCCTGGATAGTGGCGCCAACGTCTGCATCGGAACAGATGGCGCTTCTAGCAACAACAATCTCGATATATTCGAGGAGATGAAGGTTGCAGCCATCGTACATAAGAACGCACTCTGCAGGCCGGATGCCATAAAGGCAGTGGAAGTATGGCAGATGGCGACGGAAAATGCATATGAGGCCTTAGGATTGAACCTCGGCCTATACGAAGGAGCACTCGCTGATTTGGCACTCATAAACTTGAGACGTCCCTGGTTCAGCCCTGAGACCAACATGATCTCTCACCTCGTCTATGCAATGCCGGGAGGCGTTGATACAACAATCGTCAACGGAAAAATACTCATGCGAGATGGAGTGATTCCAGGCGAGGAGCAGATACTGGAGAAGGCGCAGGAGAGGTTTGAGAGGCTGACGGCATAGGTCGGACTCTTTTGCCTTTTCATTGCAAAATAGAGCCGTGCTTCGAAACATTTCTTTGTATTTTTGTGGTCATACAATACTGACTCTCATCGCAAAGTCACAAAGGATGATAAAAAAGATCTGGATTAAAGTGTGCATAAGTCAGAATATTGGGCCTTCGACTTTGGAAAGCAAAAAGGATTTGAGAACGGTATTGGTTGCACCTGGGGAGACGGTGGTTATGGTGCTTACGTAGAAGTGATGTTGATAGGATGTCTATTCGCTAGGTAAGCATAAATTACTAGTAACTTTGATCTTTGGTTGTGATTATTCTCCGAATAAAAGAATTACATGAGAGTAAATTTAAATTCATAGTGATATTATAGGTTAAAATATGAGATTTTAAGTGCCCTCTTTAGATTTAGATAAACATGGAAATTATTTTTAACTAAATCTTTAATTAAATTATTAGAAGGGTCAGTACGTATAAATATGGGATATCCATGTTTTAGATACTTCACTGATAAGCAGGAGGGAGAACCTTGAAAATCTGGTGTTTGCTGTTGGCGCTAATAATCTGCCTAACCGTAGCAGTCACGGCTCAGGATGGCCAACCAATAAAGGTGATCAATAATACTGACGTTAAATATGTCATTTTTGTTGTAGATCTTAATACAAATATTGATGAATTAGTTAAAAACCTAACGTTCGGTGCTACAGGTAACCTCACAGGGTTTAATGGGAATTTTAATATATTGATGAGAGGACCTCAAGGACCGCCTGGACCTAAAGGTGATACAGGAGAACGAGGGTTCCAAGGACTACAGGGACTTAAAGGAGACAAAGGCGATACTGGGGCTACAGGAGCTCAAGGACTGCAAGGACCAGCAGGGGCTCAAGGACCACAAGGACTACAGGGACTTAAAGGAGACAAGGGTGATACCGGAGCTACTGGGGCACAAGGGCCTCAGGGACCAGCAGGAGTAGCAGGACCCGCGGGACCACAAGGAGTACAGGGGCTTAAGGGAGACCAAGGCGATGCTGGGGCTACAGGAGCTCAAGGACCAGCTGGACCACAAGGACCAGCAGGAGTAGCAGGACCCGCAGGACCACAAGGACTACAGGGACTTAAAGGAGACAAAGGCGAAACCGGAGCCACAGGGGCTACAGGAGCTACAGGAGCTACAGGGGCTACAGGGGCTACAGGAGCTACAGGAACATGCGATTGCAACCAAGGATAAAATTAGCCAGCTATAGAGAAAAATTAGGTCTAGGCTTTAGCCTAACCTACTCATATATTTTTTCATAAAAATTTATGAATTATTCAAAATATTCTGTATTCTGCAGCAGCTGGAGGATTATTGGTGATAATGACTGAATCCGATGTGGGTTGGAGGTGCTTGTAGATGGATTGCCAGCGAGCATCGTGCAAGCATGTTCAAATCCTTTCATTTACATCGAGGAATTTGACATGGTTGCAGAATCAGGCTGTCTTAGAGCGAGCCAAATACGAGATAATCGATGATCTTGAGCCCATATTATGCTCATGTCCCAGGTCTTTCAGGAGTGTGGGTGACAGGCAAGACTTTCGAAGAGTGCCGTAAGGAGCTTATCTCGGCTATCGAGGGTTGGATAGTCCTAGGACTTAGGATGGGCCAACCCATACCATCGATAGATGGCCATACGATTGATGTCTCGACGGAGCCGGTATCAGTTGTCGAATAAACTTGTTCAGGCCCCGCTCCTGGAACAGCGGAGTCAATGAGGGTATGGGTACCAGTACCAGCACTCAAAGCATCGACGATTGTACTTTAGTCTGAATTGCCGCTTTTCACGATCTGGGAGGCAATTGTGACAGGAGTGTTGGGATCATCAGCTACATATATTGGCCCCAATCTCAAGGTCGATTGTATGTACGCCATTGTTTAAGTTACTGGAGGACTTTGTCTGCAGGGCACCAGGGACCATCCCGTTATCAATTGCCACACCCGCATTAGCATAATCTGTATCCTCATGAAATGCTCTCGTATTTGTGATCCTAAGGCTATCAAGCACAAATTTATAGGTCGGCTAGGTCGGTCACTGAGGTGCTATATTTACTGGTTTGACAGGAATCAGTCCAACAGGAGATTTTGGACCTTTAAGAGTTGTATTATTAGTTCGTGAAAATGCCACAGTAAGACAAGAGCATGTTACTACGCCATTAGCATCTGTATTGCACGATGAAATATCTCCACAGCCAGCATTAGTGAACATATCATTGCAATCTGCATCACCTATGCAGTCACAACTCAACCCATCACATGAATACCCAGCCGTCTTGATTCCGCCTACTCCGCTGATGCCACCGGGCGACTTTAGTTTTAGGAGCTTTGTATTATTGGTTGCTGATTGGTTGTTCGACTGGGAGCCTACTTGCGTCGTGACTGGCTGCTCCGAGGATACCTGGCAGATACCATTTGTACATAAGTGGCTCGAGCAGTCTGTGTTCTTGCTACAGGTCTTGCCATCGGCGCAGGCTGAACAGGTCGATCCTCCGCAGTCAATATCCGTCTCCTTGCCGTTCTTCACATTGTCGGTGCACGTTGCTTTGTTGTTAGCATTGATACCGTTATTGTTATTATTGGAACCTTTAATGCATTCACCTTTTTGGCAGACTTCATCGTGATTACAAGCATTTCCACAGCTTCCGCAATTTTGCCTATCATTCTGAAGGTTAACACAATGGCCATTACATTCGTCTGGCTTTGACCCTCGACATACTTGAGGATTCTTTGTTGATTCCACACATACCGCGAGATTTCCAAGCAATAGTGCGATGACTAGCACCATTAATCCAATGTGCACTAATTTTAACCGCATATCTTCACACTCTTTTTGGTTACAACATTTGAAGTTATTATTAAACGTATATCGCCTAGGATAATTAATTTTTTCTATAAATTTTTGCCTGATTATATATAGAATGTCCCTTATTCTTCTAGAATCTCTATACTCCCGGGGGAATATAGAGAACCCGCATTCAGGAGTAGTATAATTGATATCAATCCGGGGTTGAAGGCTATGAATCCTATCCATATCAGGGTGAAATATATGTGCTGCTTTAGCCCGTGGATTGTTTAGCGGACGACTATTATTCTACTGAAGCCGCTGCAGGCTGAGCAGTCACAGCAGATATGCCGAGCCATCAGCTATTAGGGGCCTCTCTTAAAGAAGAGTGCCAATAATAACATCGATCCTGGAGCAGTAACTAGCCATGGCAAACCAAGAAGCAGTAATGTCGTTGAAAAGTTCGGATAGAAATATACTATGGCAAACAGTGGGATAATTAAGCCGTTAGCAAGGAAAAACCATCTGATCCACTTCTGCAGCCCCTGTTTCGTAAACACTGGAATTGCAAATAAAGTCGCTAAACTCAGTGCTATGTATCCTAATGCATCAACAGTCCAGAAAAGAGAGTGGGGTGTTTGTATAAGAACCGGGTTCGGGGCGGCATAAGGGATCACGGCTGTCAATTGAACAACGTAATTCAAAGTGACGTATGTGGCGTACATTAGGGCAAGGAGAACCGCCGCATGGCTCCAAAACCTCTTCTCGGCCGGTGTCACATAATGAAGTGCTAGTAGTACAAGCATAAATGGCGTTGCAATAAAAAGGGAAAATAAATAGATAAGAATTGCATCCCATGGAGGCTTGGTAATACCTATAACCTGCAGAATTTGAGCAATAGAGAATCCGATTGCTGCAATAAATGCGATAAGCGCCAGCCAGAAACCGACTCGATATATTGTTTTGTCCATTCGAAAGCCTCGCATCTCGATTCTCAAATTTCTGAGTTCATCATTTATTGTTATTGTGCAGTCTATCTTTTTATTATTTCCTCAATTCACGCCAGACGGACGATATACGGAGCATTTCTATCTTATCGCTTCCTAGAAGCATGTTCTCTGGTAGCCTACCTAAGTTGAGTTAATGGATATAGATGACGTAATAATGGCTTACCTGCGCCCAGATATCGATCTGTTGAGGCATCGGCCGCCGACGAGATGAAGGATATTGGAACGGTGTAGGTGATGACTGGGAGGACGATGATTGTGATGCTAACGCCAAAATGATATGAGTAAGCTGCTGATTCACTGATTAACCAAAAGCTTTTTCATCGTGTATGATTAATGATTAAAATCAAGGTGGATATTACGCAAACTGGATGGAAGATCTTAATATCAATCCTTGTTTTGGTATCGATGGGTCTAGTTGTTGGAGGTCAATTAAGCCACCAAGTTAACCTCAGTGCTGTAGTACCGAGTCTTCAAATCAATCAAGGTTCCGTAGACAGCACTCTCACTTTTAATGGCACTCTTGCTTCCGAAAAGGTATTCGTTGGCTCTATAAAGTCGGATAAATACCATTATCCAAGCTGTAGTGCCGCCCGTAAAATTAAGCCTGAGAACGAGATTTGGTTCTCAAGCTCTGAGGATGCCCATGCACATGGCTATGTGCCTTGTGGATTGTGCCATCCACCCTAAGTCTCTTTCCAATTAGGTCGTAGAAGCGACCAAAAGCTTTTTCGCCCAAAGTTCGACCCGCATATGTGGCCCGGATACGGGGTGGTCCTTAATCAGCCCAGACCACCTATTTCTCCACAAAAGGCCTAATCTATGGCTATTTCCTTCAGGAGTCAAAAGATCAAACCCCCGGCCTAGGTCCTCCAGGAAGAAGGCAAGGCTCATGAAGTTCCTGTAGGTTGGGTCCTCGAACTCCACAAGTATATCGGTGTCGCTTGTCTCTGCCTCCTCCCTCGGACAAAGGAGCCAAAAAATGCTGATCAGATCAGTGGGCTATGTCCACTCTGCGCTCCAAGTTCCACTCCAGATACTTGTTGTGCCAGTCCATGTGATCACGCCGTTAACTATCTGATTTCCGCTGATGTTGCCATCGTAGCGTACAGATAATCCCTTTACGTCGTTGCGGGTTAGAACTACGCCTCCAGCATCCCAGCGCTGTATCTTAACTGTTCCTTTATTGTTTGTACCCCAGTTTGCATTGAAATTATCGCCAACAAGTGTCCACGTGCCGCAAATCTGAGTATCATACGTTTCGCATTCATTCAGGGTTTTTGGGACCTCTACAGAGAGCCTCGCTGAAGTGCCGTCTGAAATGCCTATGGAAAATTGCTCTGTTAGAAGTTTGTTGCCATTGAGGAAGACATCCACATGCCAGTTGCCTGGCAGATTAGCTGCATCGCTTCTGGCAATAGGGATGTAATACCAGACATTGTAGATGTCCCAGTAAGCTCCACTTGCTGGAGCTGGGATATCAACTGAACCTGTGTAATATTGACTGCCCTCTAGAGAATACCATCTCCATTCAACTAGAAAAGGCGACCTAATTATCATATTCCTCTCAACGTAAGCTTTTAATGGTCAATAATTATACTATGTCTGGGAGGTATTACTATTAGTATAAAGTTCGTTCTCACTGTGATAATAATGGTTGCGCTGTCTACCACATCCTTTGGGCAGACGATGGGACTGACCTGCTGGCAGTGTCCAGTATGTGGTTCCGTATTCCAGTTAACCTCTTCTGAAGTGGCGGAAGTTGTCGCCAATCCCTATAACTATGTCTGTCCTGTCTGCAGAAGTGCTTATTATGTGAATTTCAATCAAATACTCTGTCCGATCGGTGAAGTGAATAATAACCCTGAGCTTGGAAATGAAAATTTAGGGCAAGAAGGTACAAATAGCAAGTACCTGAACAGCAACCTCAATAGCAATGAGATTCCAAACTATTCTCCGTCGAGTGAAGTTGATTTGTTAATTAAGGGTCTCACTGATGAGAATAGTAGCATCAGAGCTTCAGCGGCTCAGTCCTTGGGAAATCTCAATGATAGCAGGACGATAACCCCATTAATTCAGGCTCTAAAGGATAATAATGTAGATGTCCAAATAAATGCCAAAAAGTCTCTTGTGAATCTGGGAGAGCAAGCGGTAGATCCATTAATAGATGCTTTATATGATAAAGATGGCATGATCAGGAGTGGGGCTGCCGAATGTCTGGGAAAAATCAAAGCTCGTAAGGCTATAGAGCCATTGATTTATACTCTTGAAAATGACAAATATGATTGGGTTCGAAACGAAGCTGCAAAGGCTCTTGGAGAAATCAATGATACCCGCGCCGTAGATCACTTGGTTAAAGCTCTAAAAGATAACTCTGGTCTTGTCCGCCAGAGTGCTGCGTTTGCTCTCGGAAATCTCAAAGATCCTTCTGCGGTTGATCCATTAATTCAAGCTTTGAAGGATGATGATAAGTATGTTCGAATGGCTGCTGCTGATTCTCTAGGAAGTATAGGATCTCCCTTAGCCATTGATCCTTTGACTCAAACTCAGAAGGATAAAGATAGTGATGTCCGGAAGAGAGCTACAGATGCTCTTAAGAAGCTGGGGGTATAAAAAGCAATCAAAAGATCCGGAAGCTTACTTCGCTAAGACCATAGAGCAGTGAGATAAGTTCATGGAAATTAAGCCAAAGCATGCCCATACCCGGAAGATCCTAAGGAGGGGATTGATCGTGAAGAAACTCATAATCTTGGATTTTCTGGTGCTGTTATTTCTTTTCTGGCCCCATCAGCGGCCGATGAAGACTAGTACATCATAACATTAATTCTTTATCTTAAGGTAATGCCTACAGAACTTCTCTCTTGCATTGGCTTTGGTGAACTTCCATCGAATAGCTACTTTAGCCCTGTTCCGATCCTGTTCCCAAGCTTTCGCTTCCTTGGCTAAAGTTTTGATATCGCCAATTCGTCGGTTCAAGCATTGCCTTGAAAGAGCCGAGAACTCAATCTCAGCCATGTTAAGCCAGCTACCCTTCTTTGGAGTAAAATGGAACTCAAACTTCTTGGCAAGCTGGAACGCCTCCTCAGGCGAGAATGCTTCATAAAATGAACCAGATGAGTGAGTGTTAAGGTTATCCTGGACAACTTTAAGGTATTCTGCCTCAGGATATTTCTGGGAAAGCCCTTTCATAAAATGGGCATAATCAATTTTCGTCCGGTGTTCTTCAACAGATATTGTTCTCCAACGGGCATGTGGATCAAAGGCGATGAAAACACAGCATGTACCATTACGGCGATATTCAAAATCGACTTTTTGTGATTTTCCAGGTTTAGGAGGAATAGGAACTAAAACGTTGTCTATCAATTGGCATGGCATCTCATCCATGCAGATTAAAGGATGCTTAGGATCATAGGGTTGCTCATATTGATCCAGCACATCTTCCATATGCATGATGTAATCGCTTGTTATCTCGCCAATACACCATCTAACCTTCTGCCAAGGCTTGGTCTCGCTTTTTTTAAGATCCTCTGAACGGTCATGGTAGATATGGATTCTATTACCTCCATTTCCACGAGCCTATCGGCTAAAAGCTTCAGAGTCCAGGTCGATTTGCCTTCCGGTGGTTTCGAACAGGCAAGAAGGGTAACTTGTGTCTCAATCCTTCCATCTATCTTTGGAGGTGCGCCGCTTCTTGGTTTATCGTTTATTGCAGAGTCCAAACCTTCCTGGCAGTACCTTTTCCTTGCACTGTTAACCGTAGGTCTGGTTATTTTTAGAATCTTTACGATATCTTTATTGGAGTAACCTTCGTCTGCCATGAGCAGTGTCCTGGCACGAGTCACGCTTCTTACAGATGCCTTTCCATGGCGAATAAACTGGTTCAGATATTCCCGATCCTCATCTGTCAATTTTACGACGAATATTGTTTTCCTCGACATGATTAGCGATCATAAGGACTTGCTAGGATAAAAAACTTGTGTTATGCTGCACTAGGGTATAGTAACTATTGTAATTGGTATGTGTTTAGCTCTCCTAGAATCGTTCGCTTGATCTCGATCTTGGTCGATGAAGGAACGCCGACCAGCAACTTGCGCAAAATAGAAAAACAACATCTGTAACCGAAGTTACTTGAAGTTAGCTCTTTGGAACCGGCTATGTGAAATACATAAAAATGGTTTACTGATGTTGATTGAAGTGAGCTAAACACATACTATAATTGAAACATAATTATACATCTCAAATTTATGGCCGAACCGTGGTTTTTATAAATTCCCTCGCAATATCATTATCAAATACATTTCATAGGAATTAACCTTGCTCATTTTAAGTCCGATACATTTATTTAATAAAACGAACATGCTCAATAGCTTGTTCAGATCAGCAGATTAAGACGTATCGTTCAGAAATTAAAAATGCTGAGAAAACTAAATAAGTATACTTGTGGATAAGGCAATTGAAGAAGAAATAATAACCCTTGATATCGATAAGATCGACTTCGATGACAAGGAGGCAACTAAAGAGCTATTCCGAAAGTTGCTCAACTTTATAGAATATCAAGCTCAAGTGATACGGCGGCAAAATGAGATAATCCAACAACAAGGTGATGAAATAGCAAGATTAAAAGGTTTGAAGGGCAAACCGAAGATCGCGCCAAACATCCCTAATCTGGAACCAAAACAAGCATCAGCAGAGAAGTCTAAGAAATGGTCAAAGGGATCGAAGAATCCCAAGATAAAGATCAATCGAGTAGTTTGGTTAGATATCGAGTCCGATATCTTGCCGCCGGATGCTGTATACCGTGGGTATGAACCTGTAATAATCCAAAATATCAAGCTACAGACTGATAATATCGAATATCGGCGAGGACACTATTATTCCAAGTCACTGGACAAGCATTATTATGCTGAGCTTCCAAAGGAAATTCAGAACACCCAATTTGGCAGCGACCTAAAGGCGCTCATTGCTACATTTTATTATGCAGGCAGAGTGACTGAAAACAAGATCCATAGTATCTTAACTGATTTTGGTATCTTCATCTCAGAAGGCGAAATCTCAAATATACTGACTAAAGAGAAGAGCGGAGTCTTCTCAGCTGAGAAATCAGCAATATTTGAAACCGGTATGAGGTGCGCCAAGTATTTCCAAACCGATAGTACTGGCGCAAGGCATTCAGCCAAGAATGGCGATATGCATTATATCGGCAATGAAGAATTTTCTACTTATTTTATCGAGAAAAACAGGAAGCGAAAAACAATTAGAGACCTGCTCGGATTATTGGATGGAGTCTTGACGCCTACTCCGATGGTAACCGATAGTGCTCATCAATATGACGGCATAGCTTGCCATCATGGTCACTGCTGGTTACACGAGATACAGCATTACATTAAGTTGAAACCTTATTTGGACCTTCACCGATCAATTCTGGAAAAATTCATTGCCAGTCTTTGGAAGTTCTACGATTTATTGAAGAAATTCAAATCCCAACCAAAGATTGATCTCAGAAGGTTAATTGAACGAAGGTTTGAATCCCTGTTTACAACGACTACAGGATACTTCGAACTGGACAAGCGGATAGCATCGACCCATAGCGATCGAGATAAGTTGCTCCTTATGCTCGATTTTCCGGAGATCCCTCTTCACAACAATGGATCTGAAATAGCTGTTCGCGAGGGTGTGCTAAAAAGAAAGATCAGCTATGGCACTAGATCTGAGTTAGGCAAAGCAGCCTGGGGGAATTTGCTTTCTATGCTTGATACTTGCAGAAAGCAAAAGGTTAGATTCTATTTGTATGTCAAGGATATTTATTCTAATAGCTTTTCTATGCCAAGATTAGCCGATATGATCCCAAAGGTCGGCTAATTTTACCTGCTATTGAGCATGTTCAATAAAACCATGGTATTTACCGAAATTTCAGCGCTCTACCAACAAGAATGTCATAAGCCGGGGAAGATTAATGAGATTTTCAAAAACCATCCCAAGAGAAGAACTGAATCTCCGAATCAAACAATGGCTCGAGCCCCCAGTTTTCCCAGACGAGGAAGACAAAACGCGGCGAGCAAATATGCTCAACCTCGCATTGATTAACCTTTTGGTGGTCCTACCTGTCATCGTTATCGCCAATTTCCTTAGCGGCAAGATTCCGGTATTTGTGATTGGGATGGATGCTCTGGGTTTTATATTATGCTTAATCTTGTACTACTGGCTGCGTCATGGCAGAGTAAATCTAACGAGCATCAGTCTGATAGCTTTGGGGTTGATTGGTGTCACAGCAATTATCGCAGGTTTAGGCACCATCCGTGTGCCCACTACAGCGATGTACTTGCTGCTGATAATTACTGCGGGCTTGCTATTTGACCTCAGGGGAATGATTGTTACGGCAGCCGTCAGCTCTCTCTTGGTCGGCGGACTGATGATGGCAGAAACTATGGGACTATTGCCGCCTCCTAATTATTCAATCACCATCAGCCAGTGGGTCACATACACAGCTATCTTTGGCGGAGCCGGCAGCCTTACTTTTTCCGCACTTCAATCCGTGCATAATTCATTGGAACGTGCCGACAACGAACTTGCAGAACGCAAAAGGGCCGAAGCTGAGCTCGCAAAGCACAGGGATCACCTCGAAGAACTCGTCAGAGAAGGCACTGCTAAGATGGGAGCAAAGAATGCCATGTTATCCGAAGAGATTACAGAACGTAAGCTGGCAGAAGAAGCTCTCAGGGCAGAACGAGATCTGGCAGAAAGATACCTTAACATTGTGGAAGTCATCATTGTGGCCCTTGACACCCATGCCAGAATAACCCTCCTAAATCGGAAGGGCCATCAAGTGCTTGGATATGAAGAAGGCGAACTTATAGGCAAAGATTGGATCCATACCTGTCTACTTCCCCAAGAGCACCAGCAAGTTCATGAGGTCAACAGAAAAATCAACTCAGGTGAAATCGATGCTTTCGAATATTATGAGAATTACGTTCTTACTAAAAAAGGTGAAAAGCGTTTTATAGCGTGGCACACTACAATCCTCAAAGATGAAAACGGTTGCATTATCGGAACCCTCAGCTCTGGCGAAGATATTACCGAACGCAAAGTGGCAGAGAAGGCACTGCTGGAATCGGAGAATAGGTACAGGGCCATTTTTGAGAATACGGGCACTGCAACGATAATTGTTGAGGAGAACACTATCATATCGCTGGCCAATTCAGAGTTCGAAAAGTTTGTTGGATATAGCAAAGGGGAGATTGAGGGCAAGATTAGCTGGACAGAGTTCGCTGTAGAAGAAGACCTTAAAAGGATGATGGAGCAGCACAAATTGAGAAGAATAGATCCCGATGCAGCCCTGAGGAGCTACGAGTTTAGAGCCAAAGATAGGAATGGCCATGTTAGTGATATACTACTGCGTATTGATAATATCCCTGGGACAAAGAGAAGTGTCGCATCTCTTTTGGACATAACTGAGCGCAAGCAGGCCGAGGAAAAGGTTATAGCGTCCCTTGCTGAGAAAGAGTTACTGCTAAAAGAAGTTCATCACCGTGTCAAGAATAACCTGCAGGTGATCTCTGCTCTTCTTTCTCTACAGTCATCGGAGCTTGTCGATGATAATATAACAAAAATCTTCAAAGATTGCCAGAATCGGATCAAATCCATGGCGCTCATTCATGAAAATTTGTATAAATCTGAAAATCTAGGAAAGGTCAATTTCAATGAATACATAAGGCAGCTGATTGCCTATTTATCTCAATCTTATGGGGATCTCTCACGCAAGATCGACTTTAAAGTTAATTCAGATAATATTTTTTTGAATATAAACACAGCTATTCCCTGCGGCATGATCATAAACGAGCTGGTCTCCAACTCTATTAAGCACGCCTTTCCAGGTGGCAGGAGCGGTGAGATCCGTATAGATCTCAGTTCTGAGGATGACTGCTTTAAGCTTGTTATAAGCGATAACGGGATAGGGATCAAGGGGGACCTGAATATCAAAGACTCGAAGACATTGGGGTTCAGACTGATAGATACCCTTGTTAAGCAGATCGATGGCAAGATGAGTCTCGATACAATCAATGGAACTAGATGTGGGATTCATTTTAAAGGTTTAAAGTGAGGGTAGTTAGTGGTTGTTGAATCAGTTTTAATTGCAAAAACGTACATCCATATATATATTCATAGTAGTAACCCCAGATACAAAATAGCCTTGGCGGATTGAACTAATCAGTATGGATTGATATAGCAATCGGTATGCACTCTTGAAAGGAGGGCACCTACATGTCCAGGTGCCTTCAGCTTATTTTTATTGATCTGTGGATGGGACTGACGTCCATCGCATAATTATGCAAACCGAAAAGATTTTTAGCCTGTGATGACAAGTCAGCCTACATGGAGATATAGCCATGAAGAACAGTCTCTTTTGGATTATTGCTTGTATCATTATGATAGCACCAAGCCCTGCTATGGACCATGCCGCCAATGTTCCTCTAAAGCTGGCTGTCATGACTACATCAGATTTGCAAAGCCGGGTTGTGCCCTTCAACGCTACCCCTGGAGGACCATCGCAAGGCGGTCTGGAAAGGATCAGCGCCTTTGCCAAAAGCGTGAGAGCAAGCACAGATGGATCATTGCTCCTCTCATCGGGTGATGACCTGATGGGGGCATTCTATGAATTCTTCCAGGGCGAGCCGGAGATGAAGGCCATGACTATGGCTGGCTACGATGCAGCCTGTCCTGGCAACCACAAGTTCGATATGGGCTGGCCTGTTTACTTGAATGCGACTAAGCATGTCGGCTTCCCTATTCTTTGTGCCAACCTTGAGGTCAAGGATCCGGAGCTTAAGTCAGCCATCAAACCCTCGATCTTACTAAATATCTCAGGTGTTAAAATCGGCCTCTTCGGGTTGATGACCCCTGATCTTGACAGGCTTGCCAATACTGGAGGGGGCATCTCTGTTAAAACTGATGTTGAGGTTGTAGCATCAGAGCAGGTCAAAACTTTGAGAAGCCAGGGTGCTGATCTAATCATAGCTATCTCCCATATGGGATCTGCCCAGGATGAAGATCTGGCGAGAAATGTTTCTGGCATCGATCTGATTGTGGGAGGACATGATCATACCTACGTTAATACCTCCATAAATGGCCCCGATAGCTGGCGGACGCTGATTGTCCAGGATGGTATGAACGCCGTGCGCGTGGGCGTTTTGAGCTTCACCTATACAGGAAGAGGAATCGAGAGTCCTCACTGGCAAGCAGTGCCCCTTAACGAAAGCATCGGCTATAATCCAGCCATCCGGGACTATCTTGCACCCTTTGTTGAGGATTACCAGAAAAAGCTATCTCAGGAGATAGGATCTACTGCAGTGGATCTGGATGCCAGAAGTAAGTTAGTGCGAAGCCAAGAAATGCCGCTCGGTAACCTCATATCGGATGCCTCTCTTGCCTGGTTCCCAAAGGCCGATATTGCTGTAACCAATGGAGGAGGAATACGTGGAGACAGGATTTATCCTAAGGGACCCATCTCATACCAGACCATTAAGGCCATCCTCCCATTCGGCAACACTCTCGTTCTAATCAATATGACTGGCGAGGATATCAAGAAGATGCTAGAGGTGAGCGCTGCAGCACTTGATCCAGAGGTTACAGGGGTCCAGGAGGGTGGTTTTCTGCAGGTGGCCGGAATCAAATTCAAGATTGATAGAAACGCAGAGCCTTTTGCTGCCACTTACGACGGACGGAAGCTAAAAAAGATGATAAGTCCAGGCAGAAGAGTATCGGGGATCTTTGTGCAGAGGAACGGCACATGGGAGCCGCTCGATGTGCTAAAGAGGTACGAGGCTGTGGTTCCAAGCTTTACTGCCGCGGGTGGAGATGGCTTCTATCTCTTCGCTGAGATGCTGGCAGAGAGAAAGTATGATACCACTGTGAACGACGTTGACCCTCTGGCAGCCTATATCAAGAAAAATAGCCCTGTGGCTCCAAAGGAGGAAGGTAGGATTGAGATTTTTAACTCCACGGAGCCCACCTAGGGCTTTAGATTTTTTTTTACATTTAAACGTAATACCCTGTTGCCCGTGTGTGGCAACCGTTTGACTCTTCGCCGCAAGCTGCATGTATTCATTTCAAACCTTAACTCCGCATTACGTGGGGAATAGATTTAGTTTAAGCCTTACATCTAGATCACGAACTTTCTTAGGAATTTCCATAATAGCGTCCTCTTCACCAAAGTCGATATGATATATTTTGCTAAACTCAAATAGTAAATCCATTGGTATCATAGTTCTATTTAGATTGGCTTTCTTTAATAGAGATTCGATTTTACAATATGCGTAGAGAGATAAAAATCCAATAAATACATGTCCGAAAACGCTTTCATCGTTATGTAGGTATAATCTATCTGCATACAAAGTTGATTTATAGGTATCGAATAATTTCTCGACAACGTCCCTTTTCTTGTAGAATTCATAAGCTTCCTGCTCAGACATCTTTCGATTTGACAGAATTAAAATCCTTCCAGCTTTTTTAAAATTTTTATCAAAGTGATTTCTATCAATCTCACCTTTATCAAGTTTATCGTAAAGGGTATTACGCTCTTCAAGCAAGAGTTCTTGATCTTCAAATAGATAGAGATACTTGTCTTTGCACATTCTGCTACCACATCGAATTAGCCGCTTACGGTAGCGAAAGTGACTATTTAGGTGAATGCGCGTATCATAATAATGGCTATTTCTTTTCGCCGGAATAAGGTATGAGATATCAAGTTCATTTAAATCCGAAAAGACATCTTCTGAGGAGAAACCTCTATCCAATATGAGCATCTTGTTTTGGATATCAAATTCAGAAAGGGATTTTCTCAGGGTTGCTATGTCTTTGACACTGCCTGGAAGGGATCTTATCATAGTTGGCAGCCCAGTTTCAGCGTTACAAAGTAGCACTATGTTAATTTGAGGTAATTGAATTTTATCTTTATTATAGCCCTTTTCTGCTTGACGTATGCTTACAGAACGCGAAAATATATAACTTAAATCGTATACAAGCTGTTCACTTTGATCGAGAAGGCCCTTAAATAATATGCTCTGACCTTTGCGGTTGCCGCCAATATCTTGCATTACTTTAGAGAGATGTTGAGACTTGAGATTAGGTTCAATGGATTCCACATTATAGAGCTTTTGCCATGCGCTTTCAGCTCTTTTTAAAGGGACATTTCCCATAACTCTCAACATAGAAAGCGAATAAATTTCCGACCAATTGTTAGGAAAACCTTCCATCAATAGCGGTTTTATGTCTTTCATGGCTTCGTGAAGCAAAAGGGCATTGCCGTACTCGGTAATGCTTCTAACCTTTGTTGACTTTTCAACCTTTACATTTTGGCTATCTTCTTCATGGGACCTTATTAAACCGCGCTCTTGATCAAGTTTACCAATATATTTTGAGGTCTTTATCGCTTTATTTTGAGTTTTATCCCAATGTGTCGTGGAATGGTAAACATAATGCTTAGCGCCATGCTGTTTTATTTCAAGGCATTTAACTCCTTTCTTTCTTTGATCCTCTAACCACTCTTTAGCCCAAGTCTCCATATTCACCATATGGGGAATAAAGGTTAATTAAGCTTTCGCTCAAATAAGAATCTAGAGCCGAAATAACCACTTAAAAGCCCAATTTATTCCCCATATTCGCGGAGTTAAGGTTCAAATTAAAGTTTGTAAGTTTTATCTCCTTACATCACGCCAATTTGCCTCAGCATTCCCAACAAATCGTAGAACAGCTTTTCCTCGACAATCTGGCCATCCTTCCATGTAGCTACCGTACAGAACTCGATATGGAATTTCTTGTTTGTTGGAGGAATCATTTTCCCATCAGGGCCCTTCAGGTCCTGCATTCCAAGCATCATCTAACGTTTTCATTAACCTTGGGTTTTCTTCTACGCTCATTCAATTCCTCCTAAAATCAATTACATCTATTAACTGGCGGCTAGACTATATAAAATTGATTTTCCAGTAAGTACAGCCTATTAATAACTAAAATAGCCTTCTTAAAAATAGAAAAATAACCGACTGCATGCATACCAGTGGCTTCATGTGTATGCATGCAGAGCATATCAACCAAGCGTCCTTTAGACTATGAAGCGCTGGTTCAGCTATGCGGGTCCGGTAGAGCTATTTAATGTTTCGGCGAAGATGAGCCTGTCGGACACCTGCATCCACTGCATGGGCAACCGCTACCGGTGGGACAGTTACGGGTTGTAACACAGCCGCTGCTTGTTGGACAGCACGAGTTAGTTGTGCAGCCTGAGCCTGTTGTGCAGCCCGTACTTGTCGGGCACTTGGCATTGGTTATGCAGCCGCTGCAGGATGGACAGACTGAATTTGTGGTGCAGCTCGTTCCAGTCGGGCATGATGTGCTGCTGGTGCACCCTGCTCCTGTTGTGCAGCCTGTGCCAGTTATACAGCCCGTACCTGTTATGCATGATGTGCCGCTTGGACAGTTGGGGCCGGTTGTGCAGCCTGAGCCAGTTGGACATGTAGCTCCTGTCAGACGAGAGGATGTTGTTAAGCATCCTGAACATGTCGGACAGAATGAATTGGTTACGCAGGTTGTTTCGCTAGGGCATACCGTATTGGTTGAGCAGCCTGAACCTGTTGGGCAAGTTGATCCTGTTGAGCAACCCACACCTGTTGGGCATCCGCTACCTGTTGGACAAATAGATGCTGTGGCGCAGTCACAGCCTGTTGTACAGCCTGAGCCGGTCGTGCAGAGGTTTCCAGTCGGGCAGCCTGTGCCAGTTGTACAGCCTGTCCCTGTCGGGCAGCCTGAGCCTGTCACGCAGCCACAGCTAGTCGGACAGAATGAATTAGTTGTACATCTGCTGGCAGTGGCACACCCTGATCCAGTTGCACATCCAGAACCTGTTGGGCATCCGCTACCCGTTGTACAGCCTGAGCCAGTTGTACAGCCAGAGCCGGTAATACAGCCTGTTCCTGTTGGGCAACCAGAGCCTGTCGTACAGCCGCTGCCGGTTGGGCAACCGCTGTTGGTTATGCAGCCGCTACATGACGCACAGACAGAGTTGGTTGTGCAGCCTGAGCCAGTTGGACAGCTCGAACCGCTAGTGCATCCAGATCCTGTTGTACAGCCACAACCAGTCGGACATCCTGATCCTGTTGGACAACTGCTATCTGTTGTGCAATGGTGTCCAGTTGGACAGCCACTACTTGTCGGGCAATCTGCACCTGTAGGCATACAGGAGGTTGTCGGTTTAATCGGGCAATTATCATTTGTAGCCTTTGCATCCTCTGCAAACGCACTGCTTGAAAGTGCAATGAGGGCTATGGCTACCAAAAATACCGCTACGTACCTCATATTCTCCTCTCTTGTAATTTTTAGAAAGGTTTATGCAGTATTTATAATAAAGTTGTAGGAATATAGTTTACTAACAGCACGTCATGAGCGGACATACAATGCAAAGTTAAGTATGTGTTGTAATTAAAAGCGAAAAGAAGGGCAATATAGGCCCATGGGGCTGAACAGCTATGCGCTAGACGAATCTTTTGAGACTTTTTACGTATTCTTTCCTCTTCGTCTCCTTAAGTACCAATATCCTCCAATGGCGACGATCAAGACTACAACGATGATCGCAGGTATTAGGATGGAAGAACCTGATGGATTGACGGTTACGGGCACCATCAGGACCTCAGACAGGGCGGTAGCTCCCCTTATATCTGTGTATTTGATCTCGCTGTTTACCCCGTACTCTTTGGCCGTAGTCCCCGAGGCCACGTCTACCCTGAAGAGAACTGTTTTTTCTTCTCCAGGCGTCATATTGCCGAGATACGCCTGGTCATCCGTTGAGGAGAAGGGAGTGAAGAAGCTGAGCCTGGCTACAGCGTCCGTAACGGGCTGATTGCCAATATTTCTATAAGTCACAACAATAGGGCCGTTGGTTGCGCCTGCAGTAGTGTTGGCCTCGCTTGAAACCACCTGGAAATCTGCAGCCTTCTTCACCTCTATTGGCACTGTCAGGTTCTTAACGACATGACTGTAGAAGTAAGACCACTGACCGTTGACGAAAACCGGGGGAAGGCCCTGGATGTTGGCCAGATTGGCTGCATAGACCTCCACATTGGACTGGTAATCGTAGCTTACTCTGAGGGTCAGAGGATACAGCCCTGCCGGGGCGTGGTTGGCTATCTGGAGAGTGTACCTGAGGGGGCTTGTGGCTGTCTGACCTGCCATCAGAGATTGAACCACCTGATCCCCTGACTGGACCTCTATCTGGGTTGTATTGGATATGAGTGTGGCCTTGATGTTTATGGCATTGGTGATCTTCCCCTCCTCCTGCTGCTCGGCATTGGCCAGAGCATACTCAGTTGGAGTAGTGGGCGTCTTATCCTGCTGAAACCCGGTAACTCGGCCGTAGTTGGCAAGGCTCACCAGAAGAGTTACGGTATCCCCTCGATTGAACATATCGTTGCCACTAACACTGGCATCAATCTCTGGACCGCCGTAGAAGTTGTAGTAGTTCTGGCCGCCTGTAATCGGTATATATGTGCTATATGCCTGAGCGGACTCGGCCGCAGTAGTGGGCAGTGTCTGGGCTGTGGCTGCAGGTATGAGAAGACATGTTAAACAGATACAAAGAACTGTTCTGATATCCATCCTGAGATCAATTCTGGAATCGATTCTTGGAAACATTCTGAGGTATGTTCTGGGATTCATTCTGGGATTTGTTCTGATAACCATTTAATCTCCTCCCGGGCTGGTGAGCTTGAGGGCTCTTTGAAGTCTGAGCTTGACCTTCTCCCAGGTGCTGCGCCTTTCCTCCAAGTTTACCATGAGCACCACAAAGACGGTGAAGGTGGTCAGAAGGGCAAAGAGCACCGCCATGACCGTCACTAATCCAAAGTTGCTGGTGATGCTGAAGGGCGAGGTTATAAGGGCGGCAAAGCCGAAGACCACCGTCATTCCCGATGCGATCAGGGCCGATCCTATTCGGCTGGCGGTGATATTTAGAGCTCTAAGAGGATCGTGCTCCTTCGGCAGCTCCTCATAGAACCGTCCCATCATGAGTATGGCGTACTCCGATCCAACGCCCAGGATCAATGCACCAAGGGTTGCAGTCAGAGGCGTGTACTTCAGGCCTGCTAGATACATGACCCCGCCTATCCAGCCTATGACCACCAGCATTGGAAGGACCGGCAGGAGAGCTTTGATGAGGTCGCCTCTGTAGATCAAGAAGAGGAGGAGGAAAATCAGTGCAAGGCCAATAAGCGTGGTCTCTGTTCTGCCTGTTGTAAGGGCGCCAATGATTGTAGAAAAAACTACCAGCTGACCTGTTATCGTTACTGAGACCCTCGGCGGTGGGGGCATGAATGCCAGGTCTCTGTCGAAATTCCTTATCATAAGGTCGATACCCTCAGATCCGAGGTTAGCCTGTGCGTTTCCCAGGTTTACGTTCATCACCGTCAATGTATAGCCGCTGAGATACCTATCCCGGGTGGTTGCAGACATGGAGTTGATTATGGCCCTGATGGCAGTCCTATTGTCAGGCAGCTCTCCGCCGTTAGCCTGCTCTATTGCAGTGGCCAAATCATCCACGCCATAAACCTCAAGCTTGGTCCTGGAAATATAGTTTCCAAAATCGTCCATCCATTTCAGAAGAGACGGATCTGTAACGTCATCAGCCCGGATTAGGAACTGCAGAGAGTCGGTGCCTCCGAAGATCTCCGTCAGATGTCTGAACTGGACAAGGGGCGGCAGATCCTGGGGAATGTAGTTGTTGGTGTTGGTTTCCACTTGCACCTTGGTGTCGGCATAGTTGCCTGCCAGGGCCAGGAGCAGAGCTACAGCAAGGACCAACTGCCACCGCTGTATGCTGAAGTCGGCGATCCTGGCCAGGAATAATCCAATCGAAGACCCTTTAACTTCACGGCTTTCGCCATTCTTTTTCTCGGACTGGTTCCTCTTATCAGGGCTCTTCTTATCGGAGTTCCTTTTATCAAGGCCACTCTTGTCCGTTCTACTTTTTTCCACCCTGTAAAGGACAGTCATACCCACAAAGAGGGCAGAGAGGTAGCACATGATGAGCCCCATAAAACATAGTATCCCGAACTGGCGCACCATGGGCACAGAGGAGCTGATGAGGGAGATGAAGCCAGCACCAGTCACCGTCAGGGCAATCAACACCGGCATAGCCACATGGTTGACAGTATTGGCCATGGCCTGGACAGGCGGAGTGCCCTTGACGAACTCCTCATCGAGGCGATTGTGGAACTGGATGGCGTAATCTATGCCAATCCCAATGAGGATGGGAAAGGCTGAGAAGGAGATCAAGGTAATGGGCAGCTTTAAAAGTCCCATGGCTCCAAATGTCCAAATAATTCCGAGAAAGACTGTGGGTATGGGAAGCAGCGGCCATTTGACGTGTCTGAAAACCAGGAGGAGAGCCACTACCATGAGAATTCCGGATAAAGCCAGAAGCTCTACCTGGCTGCTGCTCATGGTGTTGGTGATCGCTACCGTGAGAGCAGGCGAGCCTGTGACTATGATGTTGTATCCAGGAGGAAAATCGGCAAATTGAACTGCAGCCTGGGTCTCGGTGAGCACGTCCTTCTGCTGTGCATCGTTCAAATAGCTGGGCTCTACCACCGATATCAGGGTGTGCCTGCTGTCGGGCATGATGCTTTGGAGCTGATTTGGGCTGACCTCTGTCAGGATGGCATCGATCTCATCCTGGGATGGGATCTGGCGAACGCCGCTTTGCTCTGCCTCGGCATCTGCCGCTAAGTCAGCAACGCTCACCGCGTCTACGACATTTGGTTCGGTTTTTATACGGTCGGTGAGGCGCAACATGGCCTTGAGGACGTCCTCATTGGTCACGTCGTTGCCCTCGACCAGGATGGCTATGGACTGGGTGCCGAAGTTTTCAAGGTAAAGGTGATTGTAAACTTCGTAAAGCGGAGAATTTGTACTTACAAAGTCCTCGGTGTCTAAGCCATGCATCTCTATCTGGCTCGCAAAGTTCACCGAGGCGATAGTCATGAGGATAACCACAGCTGCTATTACCAGGGGGTTTTTGGCTATCCATACTCCGAGCTTTTCCATTCGGTCCATCTATCACCCAGGCGTTCCCTATATAGTGCTTCGAAAACGTGCAATAATTATTTACATCAGTGATTATAGTGCCATCATTAATCTCTGGAATTTAAATCGACGAAACTGCTGCCTTCAATTTACATCCTCAAATTGTGGTTTGATCTGCGCCACATTTCTATTTTGATGATAGTTAATATTAACAGACATGTAAAGTATTTAAAAATGAGTTTAATTCCTAAGGGATCGACCCCTTGGCGTAGAACAATATGGCAATAACTATGTAGGCTTGGGCATGGAAATAGATTATTGTTGCTCCTTATGACTTAGCTTCTGCTGGACCGTAAGCAAGAGCCCTTATGGCTCTCTCCTGGAAGCGGCGATGCTCCTCAAGACTGAAAAATGGAGATAAAGAGCTGACAAAAGGTCTTCAGAAAATACAAGAAAGCTTCGAATATATTTATGTTCGAAGCTTTTAATACTATACCTTATCCGAAGATTCTCTGAATTTCCTTCAGGAAATCCAGTTTTGCTTGTACTTTCTTTATCTTAAAATCCATTTTAGCCTTCATAAAGGCCTTCTTCTTATCTTCGGGAACATTCTTCCACCAGCCCCAGTCGCCTTCCATTTCGGACTCGTCTGTTTCTTCTCCTTTCTGCATCATATTTATCACGTCCTTTAAAGATGTCAGATAAAACCTGACCCTTATACTATTGTATCTAATATTACTTATATCTTTTCAACAATTAAAATTACCTTGATAAGTTCTTAAAAAAATAATTAATATGCTTAGAGCTTTGGATTATATGATAAGAGTGCCGATAACTCTCATGTCATCATCACGATCGAAAGATGAGTTTAGAAGCAGAGTGGATGGAAATATTACAAAGCTCGTGGAGCTTAGGAGATCTTGCCAAATTTCCGGAGAGGTATTCCCTGAAAGCATAATAGCTATATCCCTCAACTTCGAGACGATATCATAGGACCTATACGTCTATACGTAATCTCTGAAGCTTGATGAAGCTTCACTTTGAAATTCCGGCATAAGATATTTACTCGCTCAAAACCAATAATATCGCTATGATTTATTCAATAACGACATTTGCTATTCTTCCAGCGATATCTCCATCAATATCTGTTGCATCAGCAGTTATAGATATTGCGATTGCTCAGTATTATGTAGGTATACATAACAGTATGATTACTAATGCTCTCCAGATCATCAAAAGCCTTGCGGGCGATGAGACAATAGATTTCAACTTTTTGGATAACCTGGCAGTCGGAACTCCTTTCGAGGGAATATCTCTCCTTTGCAGGTTATGAAGCGTAATACATCGACGGAGATAAGCTATTTGGGCTTGAGGAGGATGACTTGAGGAGGATGAGTTAAGGTGTTCTTGGACTTAAAGAAAAATATAGCTCGAGAGATGATCTTAGCCATCTTTATCAGCCTAGTTACTATAACCATCATTTTCAAATTCACAAATACTAGTGTAACCTACCAGGCTCTTTCAAGCATCAATGTAGCGTTCGTAATCTTGGCAATCATCCTCCAGGCACTCTCCTGGGTTTTTTGGTCTCTGAGGATACAGATCCTGTCAAAATTGGTTGCTCAAGAGGTGAGCTTTGGTCTGGCTATGCAGACCACTCTTGCTTCCCTCTTTGTTGCCTCATTGACACCTTCCACTGCCGGGGGTGAACCTGTTAGAATAAAAATGCTTGCCGATAATGGCATGAGTTATGGCTCCGCTATGACTATCGTCTTGGCGGAGAGGCTATTAGACAGCTTTCTCTTTTTGGCTGCTCTAGCAGCTTGCCTCTTGCTCACGAACTTCGTTATTGGTGTTGGGCTTGAAATTGGCGGCATTTTCCTGGTGCTGATCATTCTTCTCATGATCTTTCTCTGGGAGCTCATAAAAAGGCCAGATAGAATATCGCGATTATTTGATTGGATTAGACGAAAAAGAGGCAATGGAAAGACTATCGACTTCATAGAGAAGCAGGCATGGCTTTTCCGCGAGGCGGATATCAATCTTATCAAGGAAGCAAGGAAAGAGATGCCTGCAATGGCAGCAGTCACAGTGATTATATGGACATGCGAGTTCCTGATTCCATCCATCCTTCTAATTGGGCTGAATCAGAGTCCCAGCTTACTGTATTCGATCACTGCGCAAATAATAATAACAATAATCAGTTTACTGCCTCTGACACCCGGAAGCAGCGGCATAGCTGAGTTCAGCATGAGCTATATTTATGGAAAGTTCGTTCCCACCTATCTCTTGGGAATTCTGGTGGCATTATGGAGGTTAATAACCTACTTTATGGGTCTTCTGGTAGGAGCGGTGTATGTGACTATCTGGCTCAAGCATTTTATAAACACGCCAGGAGAATAGATAAGATGGACCCTTTCCATTTTATAGGGTCTTAATCGATAAGGTAAAACCTCCAAAAAAGCTTATAAGAAAAAGATCAAATATAAATGTGAATAAATATGTGGATTGCGATAAAGATGAGGACAAATCCCTTTTAAGCGTATGCTACAGAATCTTTAAATATCCATCAAAAATCATGGTACTTATGGAGCTAATGAAGGCATCTCTAGTTATATTTTTGTTATTAGTAGTTCCAATCGGCGTTCATGCCGATACCGCCCATGGAAATTACAGCACGGCTGTTAACATATCATCGCCAATTGGCATGCCTCATGATGATCTCGTCAACTTTGTAGAGGAAGCAGTAGCTTATGCTCATGCAAACGGCAAAGATCGGGCTCTGAAGGAGTTCAGCAATAAGACCGGCTCATTTGTTAGAGGAGATCTCTACATCTATGCCTATGATTTCCAGGGAACAAATATCGCACACCCATTCAAGCCCGATTGGATTGGTGTGAACAAGCTGAATATGACCGATTCCAACGGCATTCCCTACATTAAGAATCTTATCAAGGCTGCCAAAGGTGGAGAGGGATTCACTTACTTCATCTTTCCAAACCCAGCTCACGGCAACAGAAATGAGTTCAAGACTGGCTATGCGATGAAAGTGGACGACAATTGGTGGCTAGGCTCTGGAATCTATTTATCCAATATGTCGGCCAACTTTAGTCAGACAGCCAGGAATGATCTGGTCAGTTTCGTTGATTCTGCTGTTAAATATGCCAAAGAGAATGGAAAAGAGAGAGCTTTGAAGGAATTCAACGATAAGAACGGCGCATTCTTCAAAGGAGGCCTATATGTGTTCGCTTATGACTTTAACGGCAACGCCCTCGCACTCCCGACTCAGCCGAATCTGATAGGCACTAACAGGATCAATGCAACGGATCCAAATGGCGTTAAATTCGTTCGAGACACTATGGATGCAGCTATGGAGGGAAAAGGATTCGCATATTATATCTATCCAGATCCATCACAGAATATGACGCCGAGGCTCAAGCTAAGCTATGTCGAGAAGGTGGACAATGGCTGGTGGCTGGGCGCAGGTCTATATGCCCAGTGAATCATGCCTGAGTAGACAGCCGCAGGGCTAGTGATTTATCTGAAGGGCCTTAACTATTTTTTATTCAACTCTAATTGGGAACCACAATAGTAGCAATACATGAATATATCTGTCTTATTGAAGCGGGATTGAAATTTTTGTCCCTAAAAGATAAAGAGCTAAGATCAGCAATGGCTGATGAACAATATAGATTGCAAGCGAGTTTCTGCCCAGTTGTATCATGGGCTTCATGAAGGCATAGCTCGACAGATCGGGCAGTTCTACCTTACGCTTATACCCTCCGTAGAGTGCATCGCCCATGTATATCCCTATAAGTATCAGTCCAAACCATGGAAGCAGAGGGAAGTAGTCCAGGGTATAAAAGTCCGCCGGAGCGAGCCCTAGCCAAAGCAGCCATGGAAAATCGAAGGCAAGATTCTGCAGATAGAGGCCCACAGCTATTATTACTGCTCCAATTATCACGTTCAATGTCTTAAAATTCAGGAAGGGATATGCCAATATTATAGAAAGTCCAATGAAATGGAGGATTCCGAAGATGATGAACCCTTTGCCAATTAGAAAATAGGTGGCAGCCGTAATTCCTAGACCTAGGGAAAATATCTCAGTGCCTCTTTTAAAAAACTTTAAGGGGAGGTCCGCTTGCCTCCGGTGTGTAGACCTTGATGCAAAAAGGGCAAGCGAGACTCCGACCAGAAGGATGAAGATGCCAGCAGTTATGCGAGCGAAATAGAACCAAAATCCAGAGTAGATATCCAATGCATATACGCCGAAAAAGTTTAGATCATAGGCCAGATGGAACAGCACCATCATTACAACAGCTATTCCTCTGATCAGGTCCAGCTCCCAAAAACGGCCTTCATGCATCACTTCATCCATTTGGCTCTATGATGATATAATCTCACATGGTGATTTGCTTATTGAGATGGTGACTTATCATGATATTTGCCTGGATCCTTCAAGGGCTTATAAAAAGGCTGATATGTTTTTAGTCGATAATCTCGGCCCTACAATTCGGATTTTCAATAACAATGACGTGTATTCATCTGAAGCAGATAAGACAGCTCTTATAGAATACGATATTATTACTACTATTGATAATACAGTAGTTCTACTACTAATAGTATGAAAAGGCTTAAAGCCTCAGAGAACATATACAATTTTAGTAATGTGTGGCAGCATGCCACTTCGATTTGCAGATTATGCTAGTTCCTGCAAATTACTCAGTTCCTGTAAATTATGCAGCTCTAAGGTAGTTATCAAAACCATGAAAAGATTACCGAAGCATATAGGAATTATTCCCGACGGCAATAGAAGGTGGGCAGAGGAGCGAGGACTGTCTAGGGAGGAAGGATATAAGGCAGGCCTATTTCCGGGTTTATCTCTATACAAACTATGTAAGAAGGAGAAAATAAAGGAACTAACCTTCTATGGATTCACGCAGGATAATACCAAGAGGCCAAAGGAGCAGACCCTATCCTTCCAAAAGGCTTGTGTAGAGGCTGTTAAGATTATATCAAGCGAGGATGCAGCTCTTCTCATAGTAGGCAACTCGGAATCGCCGATGTTTCCCAAGGAGCTTCTTCCCTATACCAGAAGGACCATCTTCGGCTCCGGTGCAGTTAAGATTAACTTTCTGGTGAATTATGGCTGGCAGTGGGATCTGGGCCGCGCCATGGTCGAAGGTGGAGAGCAGGAGCGCTTTGTGGAGAAGATTCAATCTTCGGATGTATCAAGGGTTGATTTAATAATACGCTGGGGCGGCAGAAGAAGGCTGAGCGGTTTTCTGCCGGTTCAATCGGTCTATTCGGATTTCTATGTGGTTGATTCTTACTGGCCTGATTTCCAGCCGGAGCACTTCTACAAGGCCCTGGATTGGTACAAGCAGCAAGATATAACCTTAGGTGGCTAGATGGATAAAATCGGCTTATTTTATAAGTAGATATAGCGGCATATACAGTTTGCTTATAGAACATTACAAATAGAATCATTAAAGGAAATCGTTAAAAGGAATTGTTAAGTTGGATCTTTAACTCCCGATCTACCAAATTTTCCACCATTTCTCGGCTTTTGCTTTATCCTCTTTTGATGGCAGAGCAGATATTATCTTTTGAGAAAGCTGTTGAATATGGCCTCTCATAAATGCTATCTCCTCGTTTTTCTGCTTGATTGTGCTCTGCGAATGCTCAAGTTCGCTCTGTAACTTCTCTGCCTCTTCCTTGATTGAGACGATCTCAGATCTGAGCTGGTTCTGACCGATCGTAAGTTTATCGATGTTTGATTTGGCATTTGCAATATCGTCATTTCTCTTGGATATCTCCTGATCAATGCTTTTGATCTCAGCAGATTTTTTATCGCACTCGGAGTGTGCCAGGTCTCTTTCTGAGATAGCTTGATTGAGCTCGGACTTCAGTTGATCAACCTCTGAGATATCAGGCTCTTTATAACTCAAGAAATGACCAATTGCATCTAGAACAAGCTGTCTTTTACTGCAGCCTCTTTTCTCAGCAAGCTCTTCAAGCTGCGCCAAAGTATGATCATCCACTTCTGCATAGATTCTTGGAATAGCAATCTCCCCTGATGGTAAGGTCTGTAATCGGTAAGAGATGATCTTTTTGGTTCGTAGTATGCCCTGACGAACTCGATTTTGTAATTAATATAGATGTTAATAACAATATAAGATTAAAAAAATAATGAACAGTTCACAACATAAGGAATGGTTCACTAAACTTTTAATCCAGAGCCAAGAAGGTATGCATATGAACGAAATCGAGGGCAGGGTGAATGCACAGCTCACCGTAATTGAGCAGGTATATGATATTAAAATTCAAAATCGAGAGGAGATCATCAGCCTCACTGCCGAGAATATCGATGACCCGCGGCAGGTCCTAATGGTATGCACAATGCTTAATACATGGATTGCCAACAACAATATGCAGGGAACGGTAGTTATACCCCAATCATTAGTTTTATCGCTGATAGAAAGGATGCAGTAGCGAATTAGAGAATTGTCTTCACATCACAGCCGGAAGCGCAGAATACATCCTTCAGATCCATTGCATATCCTGGCTTCACGATCAAATTTTGCTACCCCAAACTCATTCGCCCATGTGGAGTTCTCGATATCGCAGATGATGTTGCTTACGGTCGCTGAAAGATTCTCCCGCCCTGATTTCACCATCAGATCATGCCAGGGACAGCGTTCGATGAGCACTCGAAAACCTTCAGCATCTTTTTCTGCCTCAAATTCGAACCCTTCCAGGACGAGCCGCGTTGTAATGCCCTCGTAGAGGCCGTCGAGCCCATTCTCCAGGGAGGCCATTGATTTCATCGCTCTAGCCTGAATCTTCGGCAGCACTCTCCAGACAGCCTCATCCAGCTGTAATGCAGAATCAAAGCCGTATTTCTCCTCGACCTTCATGAACCAGAGGCCGTCAACTGCGGTGTATGAGCGTCGGAAGTATTCTGCAACCTGCTTGTCCGTTAGGTTGATCATTTTGTTTCCTAATCATGAGTTCCATCGACTTTTGATGCTTCAGATATTGGTTTTTATCCCCTAAATCTTTATGCCTTTAACTCATTCCCGATTTCTTACATGCTTTTATAATTCTCTTGCAGGCATCCATCGATCTGTGACACTCATCTGCTCTATCTCTCACATCCAGAGCACGTGGATCTCCAACTGCTGAGAGCTGGCTGGCCAGATCTATGTAAGATTTGTTGGCATTTTTGTAGATCTTTATTGCCTTCCTGCAGTTTTTCGCCTTATCTTCAACATCTGATAAGGTTATATAAGCATACCCCAAGTCCCTAATTATATCGGTGTGCTCTAAAGGATCTTTCTCTGAAGTATAGAACTCGAGTGCAATATTGTATGCCTCAATCGCCCTCCTGCAGTTCTCAGCCTTGTTCTCTATCTCGGCAAGGGCAACATAGGTATACCCTAGGTTCTTCTGTATATCGGCATAATCCTTCGAGCTCTTTTCAGCATATACTTTCAAAGCATTATTGCAGGCAACGATTGCACATTTGCAGTTCTCAGCCTTCCCTTCAACTTCGGCCAGGGAAACAAATGCGACCCATAGCAGCATCTGTATCTCAGCATATCCCCTTGGGAAGTCCTCAGAGGTGTAGATTTGCAGTGCCTCTTTTGATGCCAGAATTGCCTTTCTGCAATCATCGGCTTTTGCCTCTGCTGTCTCTTCAACATTCGCCAGGGTGTTATAGGTGATTGCCAAATCTCTCTGGCAGGATGCATGCTTTAGAGGCTGATCTGCAGTATATACTTTGAGCCTCTCAAGGCACGCATCCAGGGCAAGAGCGCAGTTTTCTGCTTTGAACTCAATATCGGCAAAAGTCAAATAGGCAAGCCAGAGCGTTCCCTGGACCTCGGCATAATCCGACGGAAATTTTTCTAGGGTAAATACTTTGAGCGCCTCTTGGCACGCTCGAATAGCCCTCATACAGTTCTCCGCCCTGCTCCCAGACTCGGCAATGATCAGGTAGGCGTTTCCAAGATTGTTGTGGGCTGTAGCATACTGCATCGGGAACTCAACAAGCGAATATACTCTTAATGCTTCCTGGAATGATTGGATCGCATATTCGCAGTTTTGAGTGCCATCCTCAACCTCTGCAAGAGCGATATAGGCGTTTCCGAGATTGTTCTGTGTGGCTGCATAATGCAGAGGATATTCTTCAAGCCTTCTTACCCAGAGCGCATCATTGCAGGCATCAATGGCGCGTTTGCTGTTCTCAGCTTTGTTCTCCAGCTCTGAAATGGATATATATGCAATGGCTAGATTATTCTTAATCGATGCATTCTGCACGGGATAGCGTTCTAAGGTATAAAACTCTAAAGCATTTTTGTATGCCTGAATTGCATGTTTGCAGCTTTCAGCATCATTCTTAGCCTCCATAAGCATTACGTAAGTACTGCCCAGGTTTATTTGGATGTCCGAGTATTGTATAGGATTATCCTTCTGCGTGTAAATTCTTAGAGCCTCGTTGCAGGCTTGAATTGCCCGCTCGCAGAACTCTTCCATGTTTCTGTGTCCTGCGAGTCTTCTATAGGCAGATCCCAAATCATTTTGAAGGATTGCGTAATCAGATGGAAAGCTTTCCAGTGAATAGAACTTTATTGTATCCGTCCAGGCATCAATAGCATACTTGAGGTTCATCTCTGCGTTCTCGTGACATCCAAGCATAAAGTAGGCAGACCCAAGGCTTCTCTGGATTCTGGCGTACTGGGCAGGAAAGTGCTCTGGACTATAGCCAACGAGCGATTTAAGGTAGGCCTGAATCGCCAATATAGGGTAATCCTTTCCGCCCTTTAATTTGGAGATCTCCAGATAGATATCCCCAATCTTTCTCTGGATATTACCCTTCAGAACAGAATCCATCTCAAAGGCAAGTATTCTTTCGTAAATGCTCAGCGCCTTCTCATACTCATCGATAAGCTCTTCTGCATTCATGCCTGCCCACCGATTAGCACTTGACTCGGGTTAATATAAAGATCTTATCCTGATTTTATAGTCAGCTACTACTGTAAACCAAACTCAATATTATTCAATTGTATCTAAAGTGTAAAATAATACAGCAAAGATACTGCTATTGGCAGAGTTATATTATCATCCAGCCTTATAGGCAGGGATTCGACAGTGGTTGATATTATTATTACAAGGATGGTTATTGGTACAGGCAAGACCAATAGAGAACACATCGCTCCTGCTGCAAATCCTAGCGAGCCTTCAATTGTCTTATCACTGTTCCATGGCAGTTTGTGTTTCCCATAGTATCTGCCGATATATGTGGCGAGCGAATCGCCGAGTGCCAGTATCAATATAACGGAAATTGCCTCTGCAGAATTATTTCTTAGCAACCCGATGGCAAAGAGAACTCCAAGGGCATAATACATTGAACCTTCGCCGGGCATGACTCCCTTTCTTTCAAATCTATCAAGTAATTTATCGATGCCTGGAACTCTGACTCCCATAAGAATAACGTCAATTATTAGAAGACCAACGCAAGTTCCCGCCAGCACAAAATACGAGGTCCTTTCAATACCTATAAGGCGTATCATAAAACATAGCAGCAAGCCTATCGATGCATGCACTGCTTGCCTTGATCTCTCGTCATCTCTGAATATTATTCTTTTGTGTTTATTAACTATCGTCTCTGCAATATTGTAGCCCAGCCCAGCTATTGCAATTCCTCCGCCGATATCTAACCAAGAATGCAGACCTTGATATACTCTGGACCAGCTGATCAGCAATGCAATAATGTACAGCAGATAAAACAGGACATGGCCAAGAAAGGGGAATACAAAAGAAAATGATGTGCTGGCATGTATGCTGGGATAAGCATAATACGGCAAGCACATTGAATATGCATTGGGCTCAATCTGGCAAGGTCTATGGATGGGAATAGCCATTTGTAGGGATACTGCCAGTATCGCCGTAACTATGGTGTTTATAACAAGAAGCTTTAAGCGCTCCTTTGATATCGATGATTTAATAGGCAACATACCCTCTTAAGCACTTTATCATATACTAATGCTTGTTATTAGCATATTAATATAGATATTACATTTTGTATTATAGTTAATCTCCTAGCTTTTTGCACTAAGAAATCGCTCCACCCAGGACTTTGAATATCCATCCTTTTTGGAATAAAATATTTCTAAAGCGCAATCTTGGCTAGCTATAATAGCTTCATCGAAATCAGTGTATTTGGCGATCTCTCTTTTGAAATCCTTCCAACCGAATTCTATAGGATTCAAATCTGGTGAATAGGGGATATTATAAATTAAGTGAATATCGATTTCCTCAGCTAGTTTTCTAAATTTCTTGGCCAAATGAATTCTAGCATTATCTAAAAGTATACAAATTGGCCTCATAATATTATTATTTCTTATATTTTGAGCAAATGCCATCAACGCTTCCTTCTTAGAGGAGTTGGAAACCATAACCTCATCATTGCCATTTAATGCTATAAATCCAAAAATAGTTCTTGATCTAACCTTTCCAGGTTTATAATTTATTAAATGAGTGTTTAAGACTCTACGTGTATTAGGGCGCTGTTGTAAAGAGCTTTCATCAAGAAATCCTATAACAGGATCAGTAACAGTGGTCAGCACTGATTTTATCCTTTTTTAAAAAACTTTCTGCATCTGCAGGCCTCTTTTCATTTCTGATGTATGGTTTCCCATACTTAACTTTTTTCACTACTCTTAAAATTCGCCAGCCATATTTATATGAAAAATCTATACCTCTTGTATCCCTTACATATTTTAATACGTCTTTTATCGTCATTCCTTTGTCTTCAATTTCTTTAATAACTCTATCCCATTCATCAAGAGACATCTTTGGCTTTTTGCCATTTCTATTCTTTGGTGTCAATCCATTATAGCCTTGATTATTCCATCTGCTTAACCAATATTTTATTGTCCTCTCGCCCCTTTTTAAAATATCAGCTACCTCATATACGTTTTTCCCTTCATATAAATGTATTATTGCCAATAACCGTTCCTTAATCCTTAGATCAGTCTCTTTTTTATATAATTTATCAAGGTCTATCTTTGATATATGCCTAATTATTATAGGTTTTCTACCCATGCCTATGTATTTTCACGCATTAATTATTAAATGTATCTATAGGGCAATAAGCTCAATGATTAACTATATTATCTTTTCCACTTGCTGCTAAGATAACATAGTTAACCACATCTTTTCCAAATGGCGATTCCGTGATCGTTCTTGGTTAGGATTAAGCCTTGCTTCCTCAATTCACTTCGAGCCCCCTCCGGGCTCAGGCCGCATACTCTAGCCAGACGTTTCAACTCCCCCTGATCAAAGAGTTGCCCCTTTAAGCTTGGTTTATGCTTTAAGTATTCAACTATTGATTTCACTATTGGCCCCTTTGTAGTTAATATATTAGAAGATGAGGAAGCAATCATTCCTCCACTCGTCTTCTGTATGCCAATAAAAACAATATACTGGTCAGAGCAACAGGTGTCCCCAATGCAACTGGAAGTACCTCTCCTGGGTTAAGATTAGTCTTAGGATTCACATTGAACTGGACGATGCTACTAGCTTGCGGAAAGTCGTAGCCAGCAGCTTCTGCAACGATGATGAGAGAGTACGTACCGGCTTTCACAAAATGGATCTTCCAGTTGAGCGGTAATGTCTGATCGGCGCCAATAGTCCCAATATAGAGCCCTTTTTCTGCGCTCCAGTCTTCGAGATCGACAGGGAGCTTAGTTTCGTTATCAACCAATGATAAGTATGTGACAATATCATTTAGCGGTTTATCTCCAATATCTTTTATAGTTCCTTCTACCGTCACATAATCTCCGGCGGTGCCACCCAAGGTTTTAGAAGAAGTGATATTAATGACTAGTGGCGGTGGAAGGCTTCTGGCATAAGCACAGCTCGTCAGGATGATTACAAAAATACTAATAAATAAAAAGGTAAAACATTTCGTATCAGTCACTTTTAATAACCCCCTGTTCATCGAATTTCCGTGCAGCAAAAGCAAGGAACACAATCATTAGCAAGCAAAACATAAGAACTGGCAAAATAAACTGCCAATTTTGCAGGACCGAGATTTGATAATCAACTAAGACATTATCAAGCGATGAGAATATATTATCGATAGGATCTATTTGGCTGAAGAGTTGTGACAGGGCATTGTTCTTGAGGGTTGTAGAAAAGAACGCAGGCATGGCAAGAACAAGAAGTGTGATAATAGCAGTTGTGAGTGTATTTTTAGTTGAACGGAGAAGCAAAGAGATAGCGAAAATAAAAGCTACTACACCTATGATTCCTAAGGTGCCGAGAAGAGCAGTGTAGCCAATAAATGCTATTGTCAGATGTGAACCTGATGAAGCGACGATAATATAGGGCAATGAGACAACGAAAAGCAAACCCCAGAGGGTAAGTGAGGCCAAGAATTTTCCAAAAAGAAAATCCGTTATGGAAAGCGGTGTGAGGAAAATTGTCTCTGCGGTTTCATTTTCAAACTCCGCCGTGATGATTGATGATGCATCGATCGCTATGACCAGAAGTGCAACTACAATAATGATTTGACCGAGAAGTAACATGAGCTCTGTTTGGTCTAGGAGGCTTAGCTCACGATCGGTAAGAAGAAGATAGCTTGTAGAACTAAAAAGAAGTGAAGCGATGACAAGCCATAACATGCTCTTCCAGGTATAGAGCTCTCCTTGTAATTCTTCTGTACTCTCCAACTTTTTCATAGCTTTATATTTATAGCTATATTTTCTTTTACCATTAAAATTAATTCTTGATACAAAATAGATTTATTTATAAAAGTATTTTACTATGTCATGATCAAATTAGTTAAGATTCCATTACAGTTAGAGCCATTTCTAAAAGAATTTAAAGATTTATTCACCATACCGAGCTATAATTCTTTCTGTGATATGATTTCAGCACTGAGCGTATGTGATAAATCTAAGACCATCGCACACCTTAGTGATGCTATGGCAAAGGATCGAGAATGTACGAAATCACGCTCTTCCTATAATTGGTTCTTTAGTGATGCAATCTGGGATGAGAACGAAGTAGCTCAGCGCAGTGCGGATCTATTTATAGAAGCTCTTCAGTTAAGTGCAAGCGACAAAATATTATTAATTATAGACGATACATATAATGAAAAGGAAGGGAAATGTACTGATGGCGTGGGCAAGTTTTACGATCATTGCAAAGATGACTATATTATGGGTAACAACTTTGTTACCTCAGTCCTCCAATCTAGAGGTATATTTATACCACATAAAGCAAAAATGTATACTAAAGAGATAGACAGCAGTGAAGATTTCATGACTAAAATAGAAATCGCTTATAAAGATATCATCGAGCCCTTAAAAATACCAAAAGGCTTGAGTCTTTATGTTGTTTTCGACAGCTGGTGGTTTTCTGCTGATTTTATAACTAAATGCCTGAACTTAGGTCATCAAGTCGTTTGTGAAATTAAGTCTGATAAAAAGGTATGGATAAATAAGGATATGTCCTTTCAGGTCAGGGACTTGGCAAATCAGATTGACGAAATTTATTATAGAAGAACTACAGTCCAAGTTCGCGGCAAGAAGAAGGTATATTATGCAATCGAAAAAGAAGTCATCTTAGATAAGATTGGCAAAGTAAAGCTAGTCATCTCAAAGAAAAAGAAAAATGGTGACGCCAACTACTTTATTAGCACCAATTGTTCACTATCTTTGGTAGAAATCCTTTCTATTTATGAGGATAGGTGGGATATTGAGACTGCTCATAGAGAGTCAAATCAAAAATTGGGATTCAAGGATTATCAATTAAGAGGAAAACGATCAATTGAAAGATTTATTCAGATGGTTTTCTCAGTCTGGACAGCTATCGTTTTATATGAACTCAAAAACCCACCAGTGGAAAGAAATCAACAAAATAGAACGATTGGAGATATGATAGATAGTATAAAGGCTCAAGCATTCATTGATGCCTTTATATATGTATTACAATACTTTAATTTGCCAGTTCCTGATAGTGGTTTACTCTATCTAATCAGAGAACAGGGATATAAGATATGACTTGATATAGAATGGAGATTATAAATTGGTGAGAAACTTGGAGAGTACAGTAATTCTTTTCTCCAAATATATTTGAACACCTTATTCAACTCCTTCGCCGGTTAGACGTAAGAAGATTTGAGTTAGTGTTCCACCTGGGAGATTGGTCATTTTTCCAAGTTCATCAATCGTCCCTTCAGCTACTAGCTTTCCGTTATTGATGATTCCTAAACGAGAGCAAAGATCAGAAACCTCATTTAAGAGATGGGACGAGAGAAAGATGGTCACACCCTCGCCATTGAGTTTTTTGAGCAATTTCTGAATATCCTCCTGACCCTGTGGATCAAGACCAAGAGTCGGCTCATCAAGAAAAAGGATTTTCGGACTGTTGATGAGCGCCCGAGCAAGCCCCAAACGCTGTCGCATTCCTAGGGAGAATGTGCCGATCACCGAGTGCTTTCTCTTCAAGAGTCCAACTTGCGAAAGAAGAGCTTCAACGAGTTCTGCCAGCAATTCTTCTTTCAATCCGTAAAGATGCCCAAAGAAAGAGAGATATTCGGTTGCAGTCATCCAATTATATAGACCGCGGCTTTCAGGGATGACACCTATCACCTGTGCAACTTCTCTCCTCTGCTGCGATAATGAGTGTTGATCGATTGCTACTTCGCCTTGATCCGGCTTAAGAATTCCTGTGAGCAGTCTTATGGTTGTCGTTTTTCCAGCGCCGTTTGGTCCAAGGAATCCGAAGATTTCTCCCTCTTGTATATGAAGTGTCAGGGCGTCAACAGCCTTTCTATCTCCATACGACTTGCTCACGTTTTCTGCAACGATTATATCGGTCAGGTCCTTCACTCCCCATTCTTTCTCTTTTTCTTAGTGTCCCAAAAGAGATTCACCAGCAAGCTTGAAATACCAATAATAATGAAAAACCCGCTAACGAAAAAATTGATTTTTTCCTGGCTGTCTGGGACATCGTAGAATAACTTCAGGTAAAGACCAAAGCAAAGCACCACAAGCGATATAAAAAGAAGAATTTGTCTCATGTTATTTATTCTCCCATGAGAAACTATTGATTACAAGACTGAATGTATTCTTCTTCGATGCAGCCATTGTTTCCTGAAGCGAGAATGTGATAACGGCAGCTTGATCAGAACCTGCGATATATGTTCTAATACTCTCAAATTTAGTGCCATTTACATCGCTGAGGTAGGTAAGCTGATAGGCATCATTGCCGCTTATATTCAATTTTTGATAATCAATTCGTTTATAGCCGGTAAGCAGGTTTTTGAGTTGGGGTTCTTCCTGGCTTAATACGAAAAGCTCAAGGGTGCTGTTATCCGGTACGTCCATTAGCTCGACTCTTGCAGCTCCATCGCTGAAAATGAAATCATACTCTCCGGCACGAGGCGTGGAGGACGAATTCTGCCAGGACTGTGGAATACTTATTGTATAAAAATTCTCAGCAATATCCTTGTTATGATAGACGTTAAGGGTTTCATTATTTTGAGACACCGCGGTTGTTTGTGTAGGTTTCAGTGACTCTGGATTAACCTGTGGGCCAATATTTGTGGTCGAAGATGGCCCGAACGAGTAGTAGGTCAAGTAACCGAGAGCTGCCAGGGTAAGGATGAAAATGATGGCCACTTTTTTATTCATATTATGATACCTCTCTTTGCGGCTTAAAAAAATATTTCCGGTGCCAGAGATGTATCAGCTAAGCATCATTAGGACTATCTGATGCTTCTTTGGATTCCTCAGAGGTGCTTATCACACTTCCAGTCGTATCCAGTAAGGATGCCTCATCGTTTGCGTTAGTTAATAAAGTAGCGCCAGCAAAGAGGTCTGTCTTATTATTCATACCCAATCCTGAGTGAACTTTAACTGTAGCGTTTACATCAAGCGTATACTTTGGGAAGGTATATACTGTCTTATTCTGTACCTCCAGCTTCCAGCCCGTTAAATCCAGAGCTGAAGTCTCATTATTTTTGATCTCCACCGATTGGCTTGTCTTGCTATAAGTAACGCTATTAATAACGGCCGAATTGGCATCAGCTGCATCTGCATTTGATCCGGCCTTTATCGCGCTAAGAGAATTAGATTGTGCCACTGTGCTAGCAGATGTGCTCTTCTCTCCAAAAACATTCCCCACAGATAGCGCTACAAACACACAAAGTAGTACTAATCCATATTTTAAAGATCGATTCATTATTATTCCTCACACGTGGTTTCCCCACGAGCAACAACTTTGGAGCTAGTGTATAAGTATTTTCTGACGCAAATCATGAACTATGGAGCAAAATGTGAACTATGATGAATTATTGACTACTCTCTTTCCAAATAAAGGATTAAAACGTTATCCACGAAGGAATCCAAAAAGGATTTTTTATAAGTCATCAAGAGTCCGATGATGCTCTTTTCATCATTAATGAAATATCGTTTCTCCCTTCCTGTTTTCACATGATAGAGTACTCCTCGGTCTTCCAGGATATTCATGTATTTTGAGATGGTCGTGGATTTCACCGAGAGCTTATCTGATATTTGAGAAGATGTCGAACCTGGGTTATCGATTACAACTAGGATGATATCACGAAATCTCTTCTGCTGAAGCAACGTTGTCAGCTTCTTTTCATTAGCACTAAGCTTTCCTGATGCAAAATATATTTTTAGATTATCTTCCATTTGGCTTACGATTATGCCCTTTTCCTCAAGATAGTCTAGATGGTACCTTAGGGTACTGTAATGCATATCAAGGTCTCTTGATATCCTTCTCTGATGAGTACCCGGATTATTTGATATGTACTCAAAGATTAATCTTCTATTCTCAAGTACGGTGTCATCTTGCATTTGTCTATGCCTTCTTACTTAAGGAAAAGGCAACGAGACTTATCATTATGATATCCAAAATCGCAGCAACCGACCACCAGAACTCATCCACGTAATAGGGCATGAATAGTTTCATTGCCAAAATCATCGCCTTTAAGAAGAAGATGAAGAACGCGGAAGTTGCTATTAAAAGCACCGTTTTTCTTACTCTGAGATAGCTCACGAAGAAGACCACAATAGGAACTATTGATATCACGGCTGCAAGTAACCAGAGTATCAGTTCGGTTTCCTCGTGGGGTTCAAGCCCAATATCGCTCGGAGCTAATGGCACTGACGCAGCCGTTAGCCAGGATATGATATTGATTCCATACACAATTTAAGCCCATTTTCATTATCGGTTATAGCCTTTATGAAGCAAACTATGGACTTTATTATTAATTTCAATATTTATAATATTAAAATAAGATAATATAATTAGAATATGCTATATCATATGTAATGTCATCATAAAGTATTACGAGGGCAGGGATTCAATGGCTATGGCCAACACAATCAACTTCTTTCCACTTGAAGCTATCATGCCTTCTATTTTGCCAGCGAGGCAGCGTTAATTGGTTCTAGGCTGAAATCCTCTATACAAGCTCTGAGACCTTACCTAAAATTCAACTTCCGATTAGCGAAATCTTTAATTTGCTGTGTATTTTATCAAATTAACACATAATAATTAATAATGTGCTTAATAATACACACTTTGCTCTATAATCCATAGCTTGCGCCATAAAGATTTTATTTAAAATTCCGTGTGTAACTTTTATGAAGAAATCATCCCAAATATGGGCTGACATATTGATAGTTGCAATAATATCAACAGTAATCATATTCACTAGCCCGTCTCTCGTGCAAAACATAAGAATCGGCTTGGGATTTCAAAGGTGGATACGAAAATGAACACAATAGATAATCAATCAAGGATTTTCTTCGAGGCGGGAAGGGAGTTGTTAAGCAAAGTTCCGGAAATCACCCTTTACTTCTGGGTCATCAAAGTCCTTTGTACCACGGTTGGCGAAACCGCATCGGATTTCTTGAACGTTAATTTGAATTTTGGCTTGACCGGTACTTCCATTGTAATGGGGATTTTATTGTTGATTGCGCTATTTTTCCAATTTAGGGCAAAGAGATACATTCCCGGAATCTATTGGATAACAGTGGTCTTGATTAGCATCTTTGGCACTTTGGTAACGGATAATTTAAGCGATGCCATGCATGTACCTCTTGAGTTGAGCACGATAGCTTTCAGCATTTTGCTGGCAATAACTTTTGCCATTTGGTATGCCAAGGAAAAAACGCTTTCCATCCATTCAATCTTTACAAGGCAAAGAGAAGCATTTTATTGGCTTGCAATTCTTTTTACATTTGCGCTAGGAACAGCGTCCGGCGATTTGATGGCTGAACGTCTTGGTCTTGGCTATTTAACTACCGGCGTGATTGTCGTCGCAACGGTTGCATTCTTTGCCATCGGTTGGAAAATGGGTTTGGATTCCGTTCTGGCGTTTTGGATTATTTACATTATGACACGGCCGCTGGGTGCTTCCATGGGAGATTTTCTGTCACAATCCCAAAAATACGGGGGATTGGGTCTTGGAGCGACGGTTACTACTTTCATATTTACTGGAGCAATCCTGACAACAGTCCTTTTCCTTTCGATCACCAAAAAGGATTTAATTGCCAAACCGTCAGTTGGCGAGGTGGAAATTAAACCGCAACGCATTCCTGCGATTTGGCAAACTGCAACCGTTATTTGTTTGCTGTTGGTTGTTTCAGTATCCGGCTACTGTTGGTGCAATTCAGCGGTCCAGGCCAAGGCAAATATTCTATCGCAAGCAGATAATTCATCCGGTCCGGCATCATCGCCTTTGGGTGATTTGACGGTTTTTAAGACGATAACCCAGGATACGCTTGGTTTTGTGAACGCCAACAATTTGTCGGGCGCAAAAACCCGGGTCAATGATCTGGAATACGAATGGGACAATTCCGAAGCTCGCTTGAAACCGATGAATCCGACCAAATGGACGGAAATCGATACCGCCATCGATCAGGTATTGCGGCAAGTCCGCGCCGTAAATCCAAATGCCGCCACCTGCAAGTCTTCGCTTGAGGCATTATTGGCTAAGCTGAAATAATCACATATCCAGTTTATTATGCAGATTGACGCAAACCTATTTTCAATCTTGCATAATTTATTGGGACAATCTGTTATTTGCGATATCTTAATAATTTTCCTGGCGAAATATTTGGTCTATATTTTAGCGGCGATATTTTTCCTTTATCTTGTTTTTACCTAGCCGCAACTTAAGAAGAAAAGTGGAAATATTTGCGGTAACCAGCGTTTGCACGAAGGAGCTGGAGCGCGAGGTAAAAGCCCTGAAGAACAGCTATGCATCTTCGTTACGCACAATATTCGATTCTAACATCACTATCATAATCGGAGCAATTGTCCTCTTTGCCATGGGAATAGGCCCCATCAGAGGTTTTGCCCTGACTATGATCTTGAGCATAATTGCCAGCTTTGTTAGTAACGTCTTCCTTGCACGGTTATTGATGCGCCTCTTCGTCTTTAACCAGGATAGCTTCTCCGGCGCCATTGAGCTAAAGGATATAATCAAGAGCCCCAGTCTGCCTATGGGTCTGAACATCCTGGGACATCGAAATATTATCTTGATCGCTACCTCACTGATATTGATCGCAGGCATGGGGAGCATCGCCTTGTCATCCTTTAACTACGATATTGATTTCAAGGCAGGGACTGCCCTCGATGTGACTCTCCCGGCTGCCATCGATCAAGAGAATGCTACATCCATCATGGAAGATGCAGGAATACCCGCTGCAACTGTGGCCATTGGAGGTACTGATTCAAATCAAATCGCAGCTCGTTTTGATAGTGTATTGACCCACGAACAGATCACAACCGTAGTTAATGCCTTCAAAGAAAACTACGGCGAAGGCGTGGCATATATAGAGAACACCTCAGATCCAAGCGTTGCGCAGCAACTCGCCATGAAAGCGATAATCTCAGTATTCCTCGCAGTAGTAGCAATGTTCATCTTCATCACTCTCAGATTCAACTGGAGGATTGCCACCGCTGCAACAATCGGTATCGTTTCTGTGGGTCTATTCCTCCTTAGCGTTTTCTCTATCTTTAAGTTGGAAATTGATGTCACTTACATTGCTGCGATGCTTACCGTTATAGGATACGCAGCAAATGAAGTCGTAGTCGTATTCGACCGCGTAAGGGAAAACTCAGGACTGACTAATGGATGGAACCCAACAGAGATCATGGACCAAAGCGTAAAGCAAGTGTTCACTCGTTCCATCTATACAGTGGGAATCGTTGTAATTGGTGCAGGATGTCTGTACTTCTTCGGTGCAGAACCTTTGCAGATGTTCTCATTAGCCATATTCGTGGGTCTGATCACGGGCACCTTCGCGTCAATCTTTGTAGCCCCATCAATATGGTCATACCTAGTACATCATAACATTAATTCTTTATCTTAAGGTAATGCCTACAGAACTTCTCTCTTGCATTGGCTTTGGTGAACTTCCATCGAATAGCTACTTTAGCCCTGTTCCGATCCTGTTCCCAAGCTTTCGCTTCCTTGGCTAAAGTTTTGATATCGCCAATTCGTCGGTTCAAGCATTGCCTTGAAAGAGCCGAGAACTCAATCTCAGCCATGTTAAGCCAACTACCCTTCTTTGGAGTAAAATGGAACTCAAACTTCTTGGCAAGCTGGAACGCCTCCTCAGGCGAGAATGCTTCATAAAATGAACCAGATGAGTGAGTGTTAAGGTTATCCTGGACAACTTTAAGGTATTCTGCCTCAGGATATTTCTGGGAAAGCCCTTTCATAAAATGGGCATAATCAATTTTCGTCCGGTGTTCTTCAACAGATATTGTTCTCCAACGGGCATGTGGATCAAAGGCGATGAAAACACAGCATGTACCATTACGGCGATATTCAAAATCGACTTTTTGTGATTTTCCAGGTTTAGGAGGAATAGGAACTAAAACGTTGTCTATCAATTGGCATGGCATCTCATCCATGCAGATTAAAGGATGCTTAGGATCATAGGGTTGCTCATATTGATCCAGCACATCTTCCATATGCATGATGTAATCGCTTGTTATCTCGCCAATACACCATCTAACCTTCTGCCAAGGCTTGGTCTCGCTTTTTTTAAGATCCTCTGAACGGTCATGGTAGATATGGATTCTATTACCTCCATTTCCACGAGCCTATCGGCTAAAAGCTTCAGAGTCCAGGTCGATTTGCCTTCCGGTGGTTTCGAACAGGCAAGAAGGGTAACTTGTGTCTCAATCCTTCCATCTATCTTTGGAGGTGCGCCGCTTCTTGGTTTATCGTTTATTGCAGAGTCCAAACCTTCCTGGCAGTACCTTTTCCTTGCACTGTTAACCGTAGGTCTGGTTATTTTTAGAATCTTTACGATATCTTTATTGGAGTAACCTTCGTCTGCCATGAGCAGTGTCCTGGCACGAGTCACGCTTCTTACAGATGCCTTTCCATGGCGAATAAACTGGTTCAGATATTCCCGATCCTCATCTGTCAATTTTACGACGAATATTGTTTTCCTCGACATGATTAGCGATCATAAGGACTTGCTAGGATAAAAAACTTGTGTTATGCTGCACTAGTCCGATCAAGCCCAGTGATACTTGCCGAGAACGGTATCCAATATAGTACCTTACTTAAAAAAGTGTAGAATTCATTAACGTGTGGGATCTTATTTCCTACACTTATGAGCTAGGAGCCTCTATTAATAAGAACCAACATCTTTTTGATAAAAATAGTTTGAGGCGAGTGTAAATCCTCGCCTTTTATTCCTCTGGTAGTATTGCAGTTTTAATCGTTGGTATTGGCTGTAGCCTGCTGGATAATATTGCCGCCAGTTATGCTGTTGCAAGCGTTATTGAGTTCGATGGATTGGCCGATAGCATTGTTGCATCCGAGTTCTGCAGCCTTAAAGTTGCTCATCTGGAGCAAGCTGCCTGCTGTCAAGCAGTCATAAGATACACCGGAAAGGGCGAACTGGCCAACACTGTTGCATTCTCCTGTCACCTGTTCATCCATGCAGTTCATCTGGTTGAACAGAGAATCTGTCACACAGTTATCATCTGTGTACTGGACACTGACCTGTATCGGCAGGCATATGCCTGTGCCATCTGAGTAAGGTCCAACTACGCTATCCATAGTGTCAACATAGGATCCGGCTCCATCAAAGCAGATGCCGTTGTTGTTGCATCCGAGAATATCGGCGTTGAGAGATGCCTGCTGGTAGTAAACGCTGTTGGTCAGGCAGTTGTCGAAGGTGCCCTGCAGAGCTACCTGAGCTGCAAGGTTATCGGTGCCTGTAACGCATGCATTCAATGCAGATAGCTGGCTAAGATCGCTATTCGTCACACAGTTGGGGCTGCCTAGGCAGAAGCATGGGAGATCGACTGTACCTAATGCGGCAGCTGTTGCCTGGACTACATAGTTGTCGCTGCCTGCAGTATCTGCATGCTGTGCGGCAATCTGAGTAATGTTTCCTGTAGTTAGGCAGTTCTCGTTCGCAGCCAAAAGCTCAGCCTGAAGATCAAAGTCATTGCAGCCTGTATCATTGGCTACCATATCGCCGGCCTGGATGAAGTTAGTCTCGCCGTTATTGCTTCCTGTTATACAGTTATCATTTGCCTGAAGGCCCAGGAACTGGGTAGCATCAATGTTGGTGCCCAATAGATTGGCATCTACATTAGTTACTTGGGCAAAAGCAGCTCCAGTAAGACAGTTTCCTGACACTTCTTGACTACCGTATACATTTACACAATTATAGCTTCCTGTTGCACCTGCCGCAGACACTAGCAGCAGCAAGCACAGTGCTAATATAGGACCTTTCATAACTTGCCTCCTTATTTTTCCCATTGTTCTGCAAGAGCTGAAAGCTCTAGCGGAACATTAACATTAACATTGCTTGCTTCTTTTATAAGTTTTAAGGAAACTTGGTTTAGAAACCGTTATCAATAAGAGGATTAAGAGAATCTTTACAGTAATAGCCGTACTTATCTGCTGTTATAATCAATAAATATCTTCTTATGGCATTCTGTCAAGACTTCTAAACTGTATAAAACATTTAACCTTTGAACGCTATGTAGAGAAAAAAGGATAAAGACAGCTAATAAAATTTTGAAAGCGAGGTTTCTCTCGCCTTTCTTTATGAGTGTTTAGTCGTTGGAGACTATTGAGGACGACTGGGTCAGCATTCCGCCGGTCAGGCAATCGCTATCAGTATTGAGATAGACATTCTGATTGATATTGTTGTTGCAGCCCTCCATGACAGCCTGCTCACTGATGGTCTGCAGCATGCCTGCGCCTGTCATGCAGTTATTGAAGGCATCTGTCTCGGAATCCTGATTGGCATAGTTGCAGTTGCCGGTTACCTGAGCGTTCTCGCAAATTATCTGGTTCAGCATGGAGCCTGTCAGGCAGTTACAATCTGCATACTGGTAGTTGCAATCCTGATAGACTTCGTTGTCGCACCCAAGGATATCTGCTACCTTGGCTGTCTGCTGCCAGAGCTCGGAGCCCGTCAGGCAGTTAGCATCGGCCTCCTGATAGAGGTTCTGATCGACATAGTTGTTATCGCCTGTCGCGCATACATTGAAGTCCGAAAGCTGCTTCTGATCGCTCATGGTGAGACAGTTAAACCAGGCATCGGCTTCGGCGCACTGATCAAACTCGTTACAGTTACCGATTGCATCTCCAGCCTGTATGCCCCACTGAGTCATGTTGCTGTTCGTCAGATCGTTGCAGTAGGCATTCAAATCGAGTTCCTGGTCAAGATCATTGTAGCAGCCCGTTGCATTGCCTGTCATATCGCCTCTCTGGCAGAGGTTGGTCTGTTCTCCAACGCCTGTCAGGCAGTTATCGTCGGCGCTGAGGCCCATGCACTGATCCACTTCATTATTAGAGCCGAGGACAAACGACGATGCATCTGTTATCTGGGCTAAATTGACATCGCCCGTGATGCAATTTCCTGATGCCTCTTGATAAATGCTTGTGTAAACATCGTTACAGTTGCCTGTGGCTGCTGCTGCTGATACGAGCATTAAGAAGCCCAAGGCTATTAATAAAAGATTTCTCATGACTTGCCTCCTTATTTTTCCTAAGTGCTACGTGGGTTTTGGAATAACCGCAGAGCACTAACACTTATACGGCTTTGCTCTCTAATAAAATAAAGGGAAATTAGCTTAAGAAAATGCCATCAATACGGAAATTAAGAAAATTCTAATTGTAGCTGAAATACTTATCACCGGCTTTTCAATTCCATATCAAAATATTGAAGAAGGACAATGTTCAAAATTCATGATATTGATGTAAACTACAGTATGTTAAAATTTCTGAAGGCGAGAGAAGCTCTCGCCTTTCATCAAAGGTCTAGTCGTTGGAAACGATTGTTGATATCTGGGACAGCATTCCGCCGGTCAGACTGTTGCAATCTGTGTCGAGGTAGACTTCGTGATTGACGTAGTTGTTGCAGCCAGCTATGAGGGCCTTACTATTGATGGACTGAAGCATTCCTGCATTGGTCAGGCAGTTGTTGCAGGCATCAGTCTCAATCGCGTTGCAAGATCCCTGATCAACCTCATTGCAGGTGCCGGTTATCTGAGCGCTATCGCAGATCATCTGGTTCAATACTGATCCCGTCAGACAGTTATCATCTGCATACTGGAGGTTGTTATCCTGGTAGGCACTATTGTAGCTCCCAAGGATATCGGCTACCTTGGCGGTCTGCTGCCAGAGGCAGGAGGTTGTCACGCAGTTATTGCAAGCATCCTGGTAGAGGTCTTGAGAAACGCAATTGTAATCACCTGTGGTGCATGCATCAAAATCGGCCATCTGCTTCTGATCGCTCAATGTCAGGCAGTTTTCATAGGCATCGGATGCGGTGCATTGATCTACTCCATTCCAGGAGCCTATGGTGTCAGCCTTCATAATTGACCATTGAGTCAAGTTTGAGTCCGTTACACAGTTATCAATTGCATCCAGATCGTTGAGGTCCTGACTGACGCAATTATTGCAGCCTGTGGCGTTTCCAATAAGATCAGCCCTCTGAATGAGGTTTGTCTGTCTTCCGTTTCCTGCCAGGCAGTTATCATCGGCAAAGAGGCCATATCCATCTTCGCCATCTGTACCTAAGCACTGATACACATCATTGCAAGACCCTTCGACGAACGCCGAAGCATCTGTTATCTGAGCTAGATTAACGTTGCCTGAAACACAGTTTCCCGTTGCCTCTGCATAGATATCAACGTACACATTGTTGAAGTTACCTGTGGCTGCAGCTGCAGACACAAGCAGCAAGAAGCCTAGGGCTATTTTTATTAGAGTTTTCATAACTTGCCTCCTTATTTTTCCCAACCGCTTCGCAAGGTCTAATAGCTCTAGCGAAGCATTAACACTAATTGGGCGTTAATCCTTTAAAAAACAAATAGAAATTTGATTAAGAAGATGCCGTCAATACAAGAGTTAAGAAAATTTTAATTGTAACTGAGATACTTATCTAATATTACTAATAGCGCGATAGAATATTTTTTCTTTTGTAATCGTTCTTAGGATCTCAATAAGTACAAAAATTTATCCTTAAATATGCTGTAGTTCAGAAGTAGATAGATCTGGAAGACGATATTTAATGAATTTTAAACTGTTACTGCAAAATGCTAGAAATAAATTTTGAAGGCGAGAAAACCCTCGCCTTTCGTTGCAAGTTTAGTCGTTGGAGTTGATTGTGGACATCTGTGTCAGCATTCCGCCGGTCAGACTGTTGCAATCTGTGTCGAGGTAGACATTATGATTGACATAGTTGTTGCAGCCCTCTACGACGGCCTGGCTGTTGATGGACTGCAGCATTCCTGCATTGGTCAGGCAGTTGTTGCATGCATCAGTCTCCATCGCGCTGCAGGCTCCCTGATCAACCTCGTTGCAGCTGCCGGTTACCTGAGCATTCTCGCAGATTACCTGGTTCAACAATGAGCCTGTCATGCAGTTATAATCTGCATACTGGAGGTTGTTATCCTGGTAGACACTATTATCGCACCCAAGGATATCGACTACCTTGGCAGTCTGCTGCCAGAGGCAGGAGGTTGTCAGACAGTTATCCGAAGCTTCCTGGTAGAGGCACTGATCGACACAGTTGCTATCGCCCGTAGCGCATACCTCGAAGTCTGATATCTGCTTCTGATCGCTCATGGTCAGGCAGTTATCGCAGGCATCAGCTGCGGCATACTGGCTAATATCGTTACAGGAACCGACGGCATCTCCCGCCTGCATGCCCCACTGAGTCATGTTGCTATCAGTCAGGCAGTTTTCGTAGGCACTGAAATCGACTCCCTGCTCGAGATCGTTATAGCAGCCTGTTGCATTGGCAGTCAAATCGCCTCTCTGGCAAAGGTTGGACTGTTCTCCAACGCCTGTCAGGCAGTTATCGTCGGCGCTGAGGCCCATGCACTGATCCACTGAATTGTCAGAGCCGAGGACAAACGACGATGCATCTGTTATCTGGGCTAAATTGACATCGCCTGTGATACAGTTTCCTGTTGCATCTTGACAAATATTTACATTCTCACAGTTCCAGTTTCCTGTGGCTGCAGCCGCTGACACCAGCAGCAAGAAGCCTAGGGCTATTTTTATTAGAGTTTTCATAGCTTGCCTCCTTATCTCTTCGAGATGCTTCACAAGTTCTAGGAATTATAGCGAAGCACTATCAATAATTGAGCTTTACTCATTTAAAAAATAAATAGAAATTTGATTAAGAAGACGCCATCAATATAGGAGTTAAGTACAATTTGCCTGTAAATAAATTACTTATCTTCCGCTCTTATAGATGACAATTAATTCTTTAAATTTTTCAAATATTATAATTAATCGAACAGATATAATTTCGGGAAGACGTATATGTTTATTTATAATTTTATCAAACTGTAATTGTTGCTTAAGGGATACTTGATGACTATGAGAGATATCCATTGAAGAAACATTCTCTGTATAGATAGCCATTCTTCAATTATCCTTCTTCAGGATAATAATAGTAATAGAGTGCTTCGCCAAAAATTTAGATATCATGCAAATGTTCTTAAATAAAGTTGTTTAAGGCGAGATCGGATTCTCGCCTTAATTCTATCTTCGTTTTATTTAGAGGTTTGTGTCGATTGTAGATTGCTGGGCAAGGCGTCCGCCAACTATGGAGTTATCGACATTTGAGAGTGTTGCATCCTGGTCTGCTGCGTTGCCGCATCCTGCGGTTGCAAATGTCTCGCTAATGCTCTGGGATGCAGTGCCCATGGTGAAGCAGCTATCATCGATCAAGGTGTTTCCAAACTGAGCAAAGGCGTTATCGCTTCCGAGAACCTGCTCGTTCTCGCTAACACCCTGAGCTACAGCTGATCCGAGGAAACTGCTGTCGTCTATGGTCTGGAGAGAGGACTGGCCGTGATCTGTCTCACCCTGGCCAACCTCAACATCGTTGGTGTTGTCGCATCCCCATACATCTGCGTTGAGGAGAGCCTGCTGGCTGAGTGTGGATGTGGTCACGCAGCTATCAAAGAGATCCTGCTCAGCATGCTGATCAAGATCGTTTGCATCACCTACTGTGCATACATTCAGGAGAGATGCCTGCTGTGTGTTGCTCATTACGAAGTCGTTGGGCGAGCCAATTGGGCCACCCTCTGCCGTTGGAATAACTCCTGCATAGGTGTCGGTATCCTGGGAGATCAGATTATCGCAGCCAATAGCATCAGCTGTCTGAATACCCATCTGGGAGAAGTTTCCGAATGTCTGGCAGTTTTCATTTGCATTGAGGTCGACATCCTGGTAACCGATGTTATCGGATCCTGTGGCGTTGAATACCATCTCGCCGCCCTGGACGAAGTTCATGCCCATGAACTCGCCTTCATCTGCGATCTCTCCAGAAGTTGCGCTGCCCTCACCACTTGTGTTGCCCTCGCCACCCTCGCCGCCCTCACCCATTAGGCTGGACATGCCTATAAGGTCGTTACCATCAGCTGTCACAAACATTTGCTGATCTACTAAGTTATCGCAGCCCAATAGGTTGGTATCCAGAACTGTAGCCTGAGCCAAGTTGGCTCCTACTATACATGTTCCTGTTGATGACTGTGTCACCTCAGAAATTACTGCATTTCCGCTACCTGTTGCTGATGCTGCTGATACGAGCAACAGCAAACCCAAGGCTGCTAATATTAAACCTCTCATAACTTGCCTCCTATATATTTATTCATTTTACCTGCAAGATCTACAAAATCTTGCAAAACATACCACATCGTTGATCTTTAATAAAATCCGGCGAAACTTAACTAATAACACATCATCCACTAATTAAGTTAAGAATTATCCAATCTCAAATAAAAACAACTGTGGGTTGTATACAATATTCTGGATCCTAAAATATTTCTTGCAATAAATAGGTATACATGAATATACGATCCTTATAAAAAGATCTTATGAGTTTAATAACAATTTTGTATATCATAGGTTATATATCTCAATGAAAGTAAAATTAGAGCATATCCCAATAAAGCCTGAAAATATATCCCTATATTATGTACTGTAATAAAAACGCCCGAAGACGGCAGCAACACTGCTGCCTTCTCAGCTGCTGGCCTCCTCCATGAGCCTGACGACTTCAGCATCAGTCAGCTGTGGGAAGCTCTCATAATATGCGCCAACAGCTGCGAAATATGCAGGTACGTCCAAGGCAATTAGCTCATCAGCCTCCTGGCGAATGATCTCTGCTGCCTGTTCAGATGCTACAGGGACTGCAACTATGATCTTCTGAGGATTTCTATGCTTCAGCTCTCTTATAGCCAATATTATTGTTAGACCAGTGGCAACACCGTCATCAACGATGATTGCTATCTTGCCATCAACTGGAAGCGGCTCTCTGCCCTTGAGATAAACCTGTCTCCTCCTCACTGCCTCCTCACGTTCTTTTTTTGCCTGGGCATCGAGCCACTCCGGATCTACCATAGCCACTCCAGCGCGATCGCATATCATATCGCCATCTTCAGCGACCGCACAGACGGCACACTCCTCGTTTCCCGGATAGCCTATCTTTCTAGTAATCAAAAGGTCCAATGGAGCGCCCAGCTTCTTGGCTATCTCATATCCCAGCACGACGCCGCCTCGGGGAAGAGAATATATAATAACGTCTTTTCCAATGTAGGCTGCAAGGGCCTCTGCAAGCCTCCTGCCGGCTTCCTTTCTGTCTTTAAAATGCATAGATTACTACTGATGTGACGATGGATTAAAGATTTATGGGATTGTATCTATTGATGTCGGTAAAAATCAAACTGCGTGCGGCCACCCCACCCTAAAGGGATGGGGTATGCTTCGGGCCGCACGCCGATCGGTTTTCTGGAATCTAGTAATTGTCTATTTTTTGTTGTCCAGATCTCATGATCTGAACAATCGGAACTTTGCTTTCGGTTTCTAGAGATTCCTTGTTAATCAATCTAAGAAACATGAAAACCGGGCGAGGGTTCACTTCATCCCCAACCTAAAGGTCGGGGTATTCGTGACCCTCTGCACTCCCAATGTAATAAAAGCCTGGCTAAAATTTCTGCTCTACTGTTGGCGTAGATGGCTGGCTGCTTATGCCGCCACTATCTATATGATCCTTAACGAGTAGGGCAGGAGATCTATCAGCGTGAGTGCGATAATTGCTATAATCCAGTAAAGAGGCTTATTGTAATACAAGCTCATACTGTTTCTTGCATATATGTATATTACAAAGGCAATGAGCGGAATTAGGGATACAATGGTGTTCGGCTCGACCTTCAGGATGTATGTGAAAATGTACCCCTGGGAGATGAGACAGATGATCGTTACCAGACCCACCATCACCTGGTTATTCACTCTCATGTTAGCCTTCTTCGATCCTCATGTTAATAAGCCTTTCATGCCTTCTATAGAAATCTTGAATTTGGTGTAGAATTACGATAAAATAAAATGGGATCGGTATGCTTTACTAATCTGCAGAGCACACCGTCAGCTTTTTGTTTCTCTTCTCAATGGTTAGGTCCTTCGGCAGTAGTAGCAGAATTTCCTGTATTATCAGAGTCGTCAGAACCGCCGGTTGGGTTCAGCCCTGTGCATAGGCATTGGCCGTCCACCCAGTGGCAGCTCGGATTCTGTTCACATTGAGCTACAGGATTGGGGGCCGGATTAAATGGTCCGGGGTTTGGCTCAGGATTCGGGTTTGGAACTGGTCCAGGCATAGGCTCGGGATTCGCCCCTCGGCAATAGCAATGTCCGTCCACATAATCGCATAATGGATTGCTCTCACATTGCATCTTTTCTGGATCCGGCATTACACATTGACAATTGCCGTTTACATATTGGCAATTAGGGTTCATCTCACATTCTTTCTTTGGATCTGGCACTGGCGGCATTACGCAAAGGCATTGGCCGTTTACCCATTGACAGTAAGACTTCGACTCACATTCCTTCTGTGGATCTGTGCAAATGCACTGGCCGTTTACCCATTGGCAGTTAGGATTCTTCTCACATTCTCTCTTGGGGTCGGGCCGTATAGGCGTGGGGTATGGCTGTACCGAATATACATCTATAATGACTGAATTGCTGTATCCGGTGGATGTGGCAAGCACATTCCTATGCCGGCCAAGTGAATCTGCATAATACCAGATGTGTAGTATCCCGGGTTGACAAATCCCAGATTATATCCGATTACATATCCGCCTGGATAAATCTCGTACATAGTTAGAGGCGAAGCCGTCGGCACATAAAGCAGCTCTTGCGTCCATCCGCCCAAGGGAAGTGTGGCATACAAAGACCAGCTAACGGCTCTCTGAATCCATAATCCTGGCTGGTTGCCGGAGAATGTGGCCGAGAAATCTCTCCATGCCAGGTATTTTCCATTGTAGTACATATATTGGGGCGGGTTGGTCAGTATGCTGGAGGGCAGAGGCTTTTCTAGATCAGCTGCAGGTGGAGCCTGATCAATGTAAGCCGCCAGCTCAGTTCCAGGATCTGTTGCAGCGACTTCAGGGGCACCAGCGCTAGCGATATCATTTCCAGCGTTGTCTCCTACGCCTAAAGCGCTGAAATCAGCCATGCTCAGATTCTTTGCTCCCGTGTCTCCTGACTGGTCCAGCCCTCCCAAGGCGATGCCAGCGAGGAGAAGGAAGCTTACCATGATACAGATATATGTTCTGTTCATCATAATCTTACCTCACACCTATTCTTAGATGTCATACCCCGCAGATCTCTGCGGGGGTAAAAGGTATCTGGATCCAACTTAGAGATGGATCAGATGACCTGGGTTTCATTTTCATGCGACTGCACATTGCCTGCCCCGCTGCATACAGCAGGGTGCGCAGTCTTTTGACCATTTTCTTACTCTTGCACTCGTTTTGAATCACATCCAATAGGGATCGGGAGAAGATCCATGTTCGCTCCAATTGATTCGTAGGTCATCCATTGGATGGGGTGTTTTGGAGTTGAAGGAGTAAATCTTTTCAGCATGTAGACTGAGAGGATAATCCGGTCCAGGGTATTCAAATGCGCCCACTTGGCCATTGTCCTTAAAGAGAACTGCATAGAGCCGGTCGGTGACCAGGGCCATATTCAGCTTGACTTTGACGGCATTGCTTAGACCATCGTCAACGTGAGTATAGCCTATTGGATTGTTCATAGGTGCTGAAGAATAGGGGACATACCTCTCGTTGTAGATCACTACCCAGCCAGGACCATTGCTATAAGCTCCATCGATTATTACATTGCCGCCGTTATTTTCGACATTCTGATCCCGGACACTAAGGTAAGGCTCGGGTCTAATAGTCGGCACAGCAGTTTGAGCGGGTTGGTTTGTCTGAGAAGCTTGACCTTGAGTCTTCACAATATGCAATGTGTTGACGATGCTCTCTGCTATGGCCATGTCTTCTGCTGAATTCTGAGGCATGCTTGCGTATACTGTGACCTCTATCGATCCCTCTGATAGAGGACTGTCATCGACTTTGTGGCTATCCACCCAATATTTGCCGCCTAAAATTTGCTTATTATTCTGTGGGTTTATGTAACGTGTAATTATTGCATCTTTTCCATCAATCTTTCCTATCTCAACCGATGAACTATTTAGGTTGCGCACGTTTGCTCTATACGTCGCTGCAACTGTCGAAATAGTTGCATCTTCGGGAGTCTTCAGATCATAAATGATGATATCTGCTTTGGTGTTGGAGACATTGATGGAGGCTGAGTATGAGGTATAACTATCATTTTCATAGGGTGGCATAACCTCCACGGTATAGTTCATGGGTGTGCCCGGATCAAAGGTTATATTGTAGGGTCCTGTTGTTACACTGCTAGGAGCCGCTGAGGCGAAAGAGATCATTAACATCAACACTAGATACGAGAATAATTTCATATACATTCCTCCTTATATATTATTCTAATTTGATATACGTATTAATGCTTCATTGTTATTACTGGTTAATAAACCTTTTTATCGGTTTTTCATAAATATAATTTCCATAATCTTTCTAATAGGGTATAACCTACAATCTTCTGTTATTTAATTGAGAGTATATGATATCGATTGTTCTATCAAAAAAATTCTGCTATTGGGAAATAAATTGTTATACAACTCTGTCGGCGGAGATATCATTACTGAGAACTGAATAATTAGTTTATACATGTGAAAAAATATATTCTCTGTCAAGCCAATATAAGTCCATGAACAAATTCTCAGACGATAGAGTTCTCTGGTGAAGAGATGTACACAGATAACTGTTGCCGTCAGGGTTGCAAGGTAGGAGAAGAGAGGAAGTCTTCTTTCTTCATGCACCATAGTCAGGATGAGCCATATCACATAGTATCATTGTTTTGCATCTTCGGGTTTCAAAGCTAATTCGGGCCATTCCAATGGAATAACAATAGTTATTTGCTTTCCTGATCGCGATTCTTTATTTAGTTTTATGACGCCTTTGGTTTCAAGTCTTTTAAGTGATCCATTAATTTTCTTGATCGGCCATTTAAGAGCTTTGGAAAGCTCCAAACTTGAGCATCCTGGTAATTCGCTTATCTTATGGTAAAGAGCTTTATCGATGGAATAGGACGTTTCCCGACTCATATAGCATCCTCACTATCGTAAACATATATATATTTCACCTTATCCTGAGCAATCAAGCCTTTATAATGCGTTTTAAGGCTATGATTTACCTCACCAACATCTTATATAAGGATTCAGTCAAATGTTGAAGGTTTAGACTTGATAATGCATAATCCCTAATTGCAAAAAAGGATGACAGGATTGTACTACTTATCGTGAAAATGCTTAAATACTACGTTGTAATAGGATTTACCAGAGGATTAAGGCAAAATCGATATCTAGAAAACCAAATAATCAGTACCAAACAGGCGGCTGTGGTCCAGCGGTTATGACATGGGCTTCCCAAGCCCGTAACCCGGGTTCGAATCCCGGCAGCCGCACCTTTTCTTACTCATACTGATTTGCTCAATCCTTCATGCGATTAGGTGTTTCTATCTTAATTGATATCAACGAGAAATAGTTAACAGTATTTATCTTGGAATGATGAGTGACTAATGAAGGATACAGAGCTTGGACAAATTACAGAAATATCGTCACACTACCTGGTGATTGTAGAGAAAAGAGTATTTTGATAATAATGTGTATATGGATCATGGCCACTACTGTTAACGATTTTAGCCCTAATTTACGCCTATCGATTAGGTGCGCAAATTCGCGCCAAAATTAATTAGATATATTTTGCAGAATATTGTTAAGGTTGGTTATAATATATTGCGTAAAAGGCCCTTTAAACATGATCGGCAACAGAATGATAGTTAAAATTCAATATGCTATAGGTGATATACCTCTATCGATTTATATCAAGGCTTTAATTTATGAAGCTCATTAAGCCTATTCAAAAAATCCTTTCCTTCATCGGTGGTTTTATATGTTGTAGGAAAACATCCGATTATAGTAACTAATCCGCTTTGGGTTAAACAATTAAGATATGGAGTCGTTTCAGCAAAATTTGAGTTGCTCTTATGAATTATAGTCGTTTTATTGGCACCAGCTAAGCAATTCTTCAAGATTTTTGCGATAATTTCTTCCTTGGTTCTATTGGATCGACGCATAATCAGTAATGCTTATAGCGATGACATAAATCAATTATCTTTATATGAAGTCTATATGACATACCTTAAACCCCTTTTTCGATAACCCATGGGCTATGTAAACGTTGAAAGGTTTGATGGGCCGCAACAAAAAGGAATGAGGTTTGATCGAGATTGCGGCCTATAGGAAAAGCATCTTCGGTGAGCATCAAAAATAAATATCATAAGATACGGTTATTATTTGGGGCATAGGAAAGGAATAGCCATTACCCGTTTAAGCGGGTATTCCCCTAAAAAGGGAATGCATCTAATGCAACCTTTCTTCTATGCCTCATCAGATTTCTGATGATTATACCTACAATTTATGAAATCTTTGATATGTGGTTCGCGTAAAACGGCATATAAACGATGATCAGCAAAGGGTTGATAGTTTACCCTTAGGATGTGATAGAAAAGATGGAGCTATTGAGAGATTATGGCTTTTCCAAGTGCTACAAAATCAACAAGATTAACATCAGCAAAGATATTTTTGGGTAGCTTGTAGTAGTCTAGGATGAAGTAATGCAGGCTTTTAGCATCTACAAGGGATACATCGCTATCAATCAACATGCAGCCCTTTAAACTCTCTTTAAGGGTGTCTTTGGCGGTCTTATCGGCCATGATCCTCATATGCATGGCCTGAATGAGCGGTGATTTGTAGAGCATGTTTAAACCCTCTTGGAAAAGACTACATGCAACATATATAAAAGGTCGTTAATTATCATATATAGATAACGGTAAACCAAATATCGTTGACTAGATTAACAAATAACGATGGGGAAATCCATTTTTAATTACCCCTTCGGCGACCATTTGCCTAAGTCTTGCGTTCCGGTGTTGCCGGGCCGCTTGAGCTTTCAAAACTTCGCGAAAGACAAGGGATATTTGGGTTACCCGCGAAAGTCTTTATCCACTTCGCAAAGTAACAATCATCGCCAAGTTTGCATGCCCTAAGGAAAGGGCTTTAAACTAAATGAAAGAATTAGCCAACGCCAAAAATAGTGATAATTGTGGCTGAGAGTATAACTCGTAGGGGGGATAGCTCGCAAAAAATGACTAAACTGATGACTGTTTACTCTGGCGAAATACTAGCTAAAATCAAGATGAATGAGCCAGTTAGGTATGAGCATGTTACTGTCATCGGGGATCTTGATATTACCAAGCTAGGCATAAAATTTGGTGAAATATTTTCTACTTCATCAATAATAGAAATTACTAATTCGCAAATTGGTGGAATCATCAACTTTGCAAATACTGAATTTAATAACGATTTTGATATAGGAGTTAATTTTAGTGGAACCGAATTTAGTGATGAAGTGAGCTTTGCAAATGCTAAATTTTCCAATGGGGCTAATTTCATGAATGTGCAATTTGCAAAGGAAGCCAATTTCAAAGATGCAGAATTTCATTTAGCTACATTTACTGAAGCTAAGATCCATGGATATGCTAGGTTCGAAAATGCTAAGTTCTATGGAAATGCAATCTTTGATGGAATTCAATTTAATAATTATGCTAACTTTGTAAAAGCCAAATTTGAACCTGTTACTAGTTTCTACTGGGCGAATTTCAACGATTATGCAAACTTTAGAGAAGCTAGATTCGAGAAGTTCGCTAATTTTGCTAATACTCTATTCCGTATTGAGGTAGGCTTTGAGGATACTGTATTTAATGATAGAATTCTCTTAAAAGGATCAATGTTTACTCTTATAAAAGTACCTTGGAAGTCTATCAAAAATCATCTCGAATACAATGATGAGGTATACTTAAAACTCGTAAAAAGTTATAATAACCAAGGATTATATAGAGATGCAGATAATTGTTATTATCAGTACAGGCTAAAGAGAGCAGTAAAACTTAAAGGATTAGATAGGTTAATAGATGGTATATCTTTCATAACATATGGATATGGTGTTCGCTCTAAATACCCCCTAATTGCATTATTGATTATTCTTTTTGTATTTTGTGGGATCTTTTTATTAGAAAGACAAACAGGTTTTCCTGAAGCATTACGTTTAAGCTTTGTGGTACTTACTACTACTACAGAGGTAAGTAGCATAACCGGAGATAGTAGATGGTGGTGTCTATTAGAACGACTTTCTGGATGGCTACTTATGGCATCATTCCTAGTGGTCTTAGCAAGGCAAACGATTAGATAGTTACTGAAAATTGAAAAGAGAGAGTTAGAGGGTAAGATATTGGCTATACCTCTCTCTTTTTTAGCATCGCAAAGATGGGTATACCGCAAGTAGTATGATCACTAAGAAAATGCAGAAATGCAAAGCATCTATAATGCAAGGCATTTCATATTATAATTGTAGGAGCTTATTACATTTTTCGCGAAGTACTTTATCATCCAAATGAAGATAGCGCGATGTAGTTCTAATATCTTCATGTCTCAGCAATTTTTGAATGGTTAAAATATCGCAATTATTCTTTGCTAGAAGGCTTGCGCTTGAATGGCGGGCAAAAACATGCGGCCCGCCTTTCTTTTCAATACCCGCTAACTTCTTGTATTTCACAAACATAGCATGGACTTCGCCTCTTTGCCATCGATTTCCATAATCGCTTACGAAAACTGGCGATTTACCATCAATCGTTATTTGTGGTTTAAGTTCAAGATATTGGGCTAATATCCGGCCCGTTTCATCATTTATGGGAATTAGCGCTTGTTTACCCCATTTACCGTTTCTTATGCGTATTGTCAAAGTTTTTAAATCTATATCTTCAATATCTAAATAGCAAAGTTCGGATACGCGCAAGTAAGCAAAGAACATAGTCTTTAACATCGCAAGATGCTTCAAGTTATTGCATGCATCAAAGATTTTGGCGATTTCTTCAGCGCTAAAAAAATAGGGTATTTTATCATTAGTGCTAAGTCTTTTAACCTGTAGCTCTTCGCCATGCATTCTATGAAATAATCGGAGAGTATAGGCGTATTGATTTATGGTATTTCTAGCCTTCTTCCAATCATGTAAGCTTTTAAGGTAATTCTCAGAATCTTGTATAGATGGCCGCGTTGTACCTATCGCTTTCAGATACCGGGAAAGCTTCCATGTGAATCCTTCAATGGTAGATTCTCTTAAACCTTCTTCTCTTAGAAATTTAGAATAACGCGCCAACTCTTTTTTGATATCATCGATATTGCTCTTTATTGTCCAATCAATATTTATTTTAGCCCTTTGAGCCATTTCATCGCCATCTTGGGCTACAATCCCGTAGCCCGATTCGATAGAATTGGCGCAAATCAGCATGAGCGTACATATACCGCAGTATATGTACGCGACCCGGGATTCCCAAGCCCGTAACCCGGGTTCGAATCCCGGCAGCCGCACCTTTTCAGTCTGCCGCTAATTTTTTGGCTTCATTTACTCACCGCAGCTATATTCAAGTATTAGGCTTCAAGTATAAAAAGTGAAGATGTTCTATATCACCCATTTAATGCAGCAGGCAATCGGAGTCCGCAAACACCTAATTTTTGATTTCGAAAGCGGGCTGCGTCTAAGTGCTGCTAAGAAGATGGGCCTCGATACATTTGAGGAGCCTGTTGCCGATGTTGAGAACGTCGCTGAGGTCATGAAGGATGAGATTGCCGATATTAAAGCACGGATTAAGGAGCTACAGGACGAGATCGACATCCTAACGGTTGCCGTGTCGGAATGCAATCATATCATCCTAGAAGCGGGCAGCGATCTCTTAGAGCCTGCTGAGCCGGTCGAAGTTGAACCATTACCTCAATTGGTGCCAGGTGAAGGCGCACGCGTCGCATCCGTGTCTAGTTTTACGGACGTATGCGGTAAGCGCGTTGAATTGTATCAAAATAACCCGACGAACAAGAGACAGTTTCATGAAACTCTATTAACCGGGCGAAGAAGAGGCAATAGTGAGGAAATTATTTCCTCAATCAATTTTGGCCGCGGCGATGGCATTCCCATTAGCCGTATCACATGCCTTTCTAAGATGATAATTTGATAACAAACAACAATGCAATAATTTAAGTACTCCACTTACTATACAAAATCTTATGACTGCAGATTTCGTCATAAATGAAGTGCATTACAGTAAGGACCCAAAACACATTGAGAAAGTAAAGACGCGTTACGGAACTGAATTTTCTAGACAAGAGGTGGTAAATTTACTGAAGAATGGAAAGAAGATTGAAACTTCTCTAGGAGCCGAAGTGAGTATAGTAAAAGTAAAGGGGAATGATTTCATCAGAACCGATAAAGACAATACTGAGAAAGATAATTTGGGAAAATTGCCAGAATACTAACTGTAAGTGTTTAGCTCCCATGAAATCGTTCGCTTGATATTGATTTTAACAAATCCAAGCATAACGACTAAAGGCCTGAACCAGAACAAAAAACAATATCTATAGCCATAGTTACTTGAAATTAGCTCTTTGGTGCTGATCATATGAGCTATCATAAAATGGGTTTACTGATATGTATTTAGGAGGGCTAAACACATACTACTAACTAATATCTCTGTTTTTTAATGTCTAATTGATAGAAAATTAATGTTTATAATGCCCTTAAAATCCAGCATTGCCATTATAACGCCTAAGAAGATCTTTATCGTTCTGTGGTATCTTCAGGAAGGTTTTTCTTATAGTAATACAATCAGTCCAGCAGGAGGTATCCTTTGTTAGCAATTGGGCGGAAGGAGTGATAGCACGGATATAAATTTAACTAGTCAAAACGGAGCAATTATCGCTGCTGCTGGTGTAATCCTAGGCGCCTTTGTGGCTGGCGGCCTCACTCTGATTAGAGATCTGTAGTTTCCAAGTTTTTCATCTGATCGCCATCTTTATATATAGATTTTAGTCTTTTCACAAATGTGTAAGAAAACCTGTCCCCTTTGTAATATTTATTTATAGACACGTAATATCATATCCATCTGCTATTCCTATTAAGTAGCAAAAACCAAAAACTTGGAAACTACAGTAGAGATTATATAAAAAATAAAAATATCGAGAAACATAGAAAGCTACGGGTTTACAGCCAGCTAATGGGTCTAAGAGATTTGCTTGTAGAGCTACTTTCAAGGAATTTAGAATATAGCACATCCATTGATTTTTACATAACGAGGTCTTATCTAGTACCTGAGAACGAAGAGAAAGATGTAGAGCGCGCATACCGAGTAGAAGAGCGGAACTCAGAATTGCGGTTAGAAACAGCTAGATATATTCGAGAATTATTCGAGATTGTGGGATTAATTATAAATTTGTTTCATATTGCGCCTGACCACCAAATGATTAAAGATCTTTACGAAATGCTTTGCCAAATATCAGAACTTGAAGAAGATCCCGAATACAAAATTTCAGACGAAAATATCCAAACAATTGATGATCTAAAAAAGTGGGATGAAGATGTTAAGGAAAAAATTAGGAAGGATGTCGCTAATAAGATCGCCTCACCAATAGACAAGCTCCTAAATTACATAGGAAATGAGCTAAACAAGGAGACACAACCATGTGAACTAAGATGTTGCCTCTGTAAAATGCCCTAGGATCAAAGGTCTTCCTGGCTGATAGATATACCTGACCCGATCCGCTATATCTGGCAGCACTTGAAGGATAGCAATATTCGAAAATTGAAAACTAATTCAAAGAATAGTTATATTATAAGAAAGTCGAATTGTTGGAAAATCCCTAACCATATGAAGCTTCAATGTTATAAGGATAAGATACTTAAATTCGTATTGTTGTAACTCCCTCCTGTCAGGTGGGTTGAATGATATTAAAATCGCTTAGGGTTCAAAATTACAAGTGTATTGAAGACTCAAATGAATTCTCAATTGAACCAATCACCTGTCTTGTTGGTAAAAATGAGTCAGGAAAATCTGCGCTTCTTCAAGCCTTGTACAAGTTAAATCCTGCTATATCTGGAGAGGGTGATTTTGATTATCAATTGGAGTATCCACGCCATAGATTATCTGAGTATGAGGAAAGACAAGAAGCAGATGAAGATAACGTTTTAACCACCACCTGGGAGCTTAAAGATGAAGAAGTTGCAAAGATCTCTTCTATAATGGGATTAGAGGCTCTAAAGAATAAACTTATAACGAACATGCTCAATAGCAGGTAAAATTAGCCGACCTTTGGGATCATATCGGCTAATCTTGGCATAGAAAAGCTATTAGAATAAATATCCTTGACATACAAATAGAATCTAACCTTTTGCTTTCTGCAAGTATCAAGCATAGAAAGCAAATTCCCCCAGGCTGCTTTGCCTAACTCAGATCTAGTGCCATAGCTGATCTTTCTTTTTAGCACACCCTCGCGAACAGCTATTTCAGATCCATTGTTGTGAAGAGGGATCTCCGGAAAATCGAGCATAAGGAGCAACTTATCTCGATCGCTATGGGTCGATGCTATCCGCTTGTCCAGTTCGAAGTATCCTGTAGTCGTTGTAAACAGGGATTCAAACCTTCGTTCAATTAACCTTCTGAGATCAATCTTTGGTTGGGATTTGAATTTCTTCAATAAATCGTAGAACTTCCAAAGACTGGCAATGAATTTTTCCAGAATTGATCGGTGAAGGTCCAAATAAGGTTTCAACTTAATGTAATGCTGTATCTCGTGTAACCAGCAGTGACCATGATGGCAAGCTATGCCGTCATATTGATGAGCACTATCGGTTACCATCGGAGTAGGCGTCAAGACTCCATCCAATAATCCGAGCAGGTCTCTAATTGTTTTTCGCTTCCTGTTTTTCTCGATAAAATAAGTAGAAAATTCTTCATTGCCGATATAATGCATATCGCCATTCTTGGCTGAATGCCTTGCGCCAGTACTATCGGTTTGGAAATACTTGGCGCACCTCATACCGGTTTCAAATATTGCTGATTTCTCAGCTGAGAAGACTCCGCTCTTCTCTTTAGTCAGTATATTTGAGATTTCGCCTTCTGAGATGAAGATACCAAAATCAGTTAAGATACTATGGATCTTGTTTTCAGTCACTCTGCCTGCATAATAAAATGTAGCAATGAGCGCCTTTAGGTCGCTGCCAAATTGGGTGTTCTGAATTTCCTTTGGAAGCTCAGCATAATAATGCTTGTCCAGTGACTTGGAATAATAGTGTCCTCGCCGATATTCGATATTATCAGTCTGTAGCTTGATATTTTGGATTATTACAGGTTCATACCCACGGTATACAGCATCCGGCGGCAAGATATCGGACTCGATATCTAACCAAACTACTCGATTGATCTTTATCTTGGGATTCTTCGATCCCTTTGACCATTTCTTAGACTTCTCTGCTGATGCTTGTTTTGGTTCCAGATTAGGGATGTTTGGCGCGATCTTCGGTTTGCCCTTCAAACCTTTTAATCTTGCTATTTCATCACCTTGTTGTTGGATTATCTCATTTTGCCGCCGTATCACTTGAGCTTGATATTCTATAAAGTTGAGCAACTTTCGGAATAGCTCTTTAGTTGCCTCCTTGTCATCGAAGTCGATCTTATCGATATCAAGGGTTATTATTTCTTCTTCAATTGCCTTATCCACAAGTATACTTATTTAGTTTTCTCAGCATTTTTAATTTCTGAACGATACGTCTTAATCTGCTGATCTGAACAAGCTATTGAGCATGTTACTTATAACAATAAAAAAAGGTTATGATAATACCCAATATTGGAATATCGACATAGATGAAAAGAGAGTTGTAGAATTCCTTCTCAAATCGGCCAATCTTTATGAAATAGAAAATTTGTCAAAGGCTAAAACGATAAAGGAGTTATGCGAAGAACTTGAAAAGAACTCAACATCTCCGGAGCCACAATCATCCCAAACAGAACTATTAGTGAAAGTAAAATCATTTTTTCCAGATAAGAGCACGAAGCGTGCCATAATTAGGTTATTAAAAGATAAATTGCCTAAATTTCTTTACTTCGCTGAATATCATAAACTGCCGGGTCAAGTGGCAATAAATGCGCTTATGCAGAGAAAAAGCCAAAAGCAACTGCAATTTTCAGATAATATTTTCTTAGCATTATTGGATTTGGCTAAGACGGACCCTGAGGAAATCCAAAATATTGCCAAGTATGAAGAACTTAGAGCTAAATTAGAAGCTATAGAAAATAGATTGAGTAGGACGATTTTTAGATATTGGAGTCAGAATAAGCATTTAAGTGTAGATTTCACCTATGAAATGGGAAAACCTAAAGATGAACCTCCCTTTAACGAGGGTTATGTATTTAGAACACGCATACGAAATGAACGCCATAGAGTTTCAGTTAGCTTTGATGATCGCAGTACCGGATTCATTTGGTTTTTCTCGTTCCTAGTTTGGCTTTCACAGCTAAATAAAAATTATGGGGACAACCTAATTATTCTGCTTGATGAGCCTGGACTTAGCCTTCATGGCAAAGCACAATCAGATTTGCTGAGGTATTTCAATGATGAACTTAAGCCAAAGTATCAAGTTATTTATACCACTCATTCACCTTTCATGATTGATCCTGATAATTTATTAAGTGTTAGGACTATCGAGGACGTTGTCATTGATGATGAGATCAAAGGCACCAAAGTAGGGGATAAAGTCCTTAGCACAGATGCAGATACAATCTTTCCACTGCAAGCGGCTCTAGGTTATGATGTAACTCAGACATTATTTATTGGAAAACATACTTTATTAGTTGAAGGTCCTTCTGATTTGTTGTACTTAAAGTGGTTTTCTAATGAGCTTAAGAATCGAGGGAGAATTTACTTAGACTCCAAATGGATAATTGCGCCATGTGGCGGTATAGATAAAGTTGCGAGTTTCAACTCTCTATTCGGCGGAAATAAGTTAGATGTAGCGATTTTAGTCGATTTCTCTGAAGGTCAAAAAAAGAAAGTCCGAAGTCTCAAAGAATCGATATTGCTTAAAAAGGGACATGTTTTTAGTGCAGAAATGTACACAGATCAGGATGAAGCAGATATTGAAGACCTGCTTGGCAGATCATTCTATGTCACACTGGTCAATAAATGTTATTCATTAGGCGATTCAAATTCGGGTTGTGTATGTGACCTATTGAAATGGGATCCTCCAAGTCATTAACTCCTTCATAGTCCAAATATGGTCGGTAATCAATTCAACCATCGCAGGCGTTCGAGGGATCCATTTTTTAGGATTCAGAGCGAATCCCACTTCTTCCATGTCAAGGTTTATCTCAATTTTTAAAGAATCATGCGGCTTAACGAAGTTGTACCAAGCTTGGAAAAAGTCTATTGCGCCGGTATGAATTTGCCTATCTTTACTAAAGTTCATAGACTCACGTATAAACCTGGCCAGATAATTCCTGAAAGTGAGATTCATTCGTTCGACGTAGGATGTCTGGATATGTTCTTTCGATGTTGGGCAAAGCAGTTCAAGCACATCTTTCGGGTCACCATATACAATCCGTTCAAATGTGTTAACCACTTCATCATTCTTTTTATTTTTCACAATTTGAGCATATTTAAGGTCAGGAGGAGGAACAAGTATAGGATTTGGTTTTCTGCCTAGTCCTTTGTATTCAGGCGTCTCCTTGACACCGTAGACTTCAAGGAGGGCATTGGAAAATGGATCCCAATCATCGGAAACGAATACCGGAAGAGGTGTGCCTGTCGCCCGTCTATGTTCTAAGTCACTAAATAAGGCAGTTGCATCTTCTATAGTTCGGCCACCTTCATGATGGCAGATTAGTAACCTTGATTCAGCATTTATTGCTGTCAGACTATATACGTCACCAACGTCTTTTGAGTCATAGCTACTTACATTTTTTTGTTTTTTTACAAAATGACCATATTTCATCTATCTGCACTTGTGTAAGATGAAGATGGTTCAGGAAGTAATCATTGACCTCTTTGCAATGATCCGCTGCCCTTTTGAGCCATCGGCAGATTGTATTTTTATCATGACCTGTAGATCTTGCAACACCACGAATACTGCCTTTTTCTACCAATTGGGCCAGGACATCTAAGACTTCCTCATCTGATGTGCTTAAACCGAAAAATATTGTTCCACGAGTCTCGCTGAAACAATGACCACATGTTCTACACTTCAAGAGCGCACGGTTGTTCTTTCCATAGTGATCTTTTATCACTATGTTGCCTTTATCGTTTATGCCATAATCCTGGCAGCCTTCATGATGGCACCAGTAATCGGACAATGTAATATCAGACATTTTTGATACATCCCTTTTAAAGAATGTATCATTATAAACATATAACTATTTCATCGGAACGCATACACGACCCAAATTCGATTCCAAAAGAGAAACCATTGGATGCTCCAATTCGAGTTCTAAAAGAAATAGAGAGACATTTTGCACTTTTGCCTCGTGAGCAGTTTCAAGAGTTTGATCACTTCATGCCGTCTTCCTTTCTAGCAGAAAATACTGCAGAATTGAAGTCTGTTCTCACAGATCTCGACCTAGCACTTAGTAGATTCGAAAGGCTATTTAAAGATATTAATAATTTATTAATTGAAAAATAAGAAATCCAAAGTATTCGAAGTTAGCGAAAGAATCTAAAGGGTAAGATATTAGCTATGCCTCTCTCTTTTTGCAGCATCACAACCTTAAGAACTTATTGTACTTCGCTCTCTTTGTAGCATCGGTCAGATGCAAATACCGCATTGTGCTTTCTATTGATTTGTGTCGCAGAACTTGCATGATTGTCAGTAAATCGCAGCCATTCTTTACCATCAAGCTGGCGACTGTATGTCGTGCAAAGACATGAGCACCGCCAGGCTTATCGATTCCGGCTTTTTTCTTGTAGTTGTGAAACAGCCGGGAAACCTCGATTCCTTGCCAGCGATTTTCGTAATCGGTATAGAATAATGGTTGCTTGCCGTCGATATATAGGGGTGGTCGCATCTCAAGATAGCTCTTCAGGATATCGGAGCATTGAGGGCTTATCAGGGATATGCTGTATACTCCGCCTTTGCTAATTCTCTGCAAACTTTGTGACTTTGTGCTGCCACCAATTATATGAATCTAAAAGAAATTTATTCTGTACTCATAGCAATGAAGCCAATCTTAGATTGCAAGGGCTTATATATCGAATATTGACCTCTTATAGTTGACAACCCCCTATATTGCGTCAGTCATTTACCATCATAATCCCGGAAATTGCGAGTTTGCGCCGAGCTTCCAAGCTCCGAATTCGAATAGGCATTATGCCAGAACTTGTTGCTTTCTAAACTCTGTCTATAGCGCTTTTTCAAGATCAGATGTTATTATTTTCTGGCCTATCTAAATTCTGGATTTCTATAATCGCTAACTTGAATATCTCGCAGCCCTCCAGTGCCCCAAATACCATACCTTGTGGGATCACCGAAAATCTGAGTGGCGAACTGAATGGCACTTCCCTCTGCTCCGGCTCTTGTTGGAAATGGCCCATAACGATTGAGCCTATAATTTGCGTCCTCTTTGGCAAGTCGTCCCATAGTTAAGGCAGGGTCATGCAAATCGTTGGACCAAGAGAAGAGACCGTTTATGCATATTTCCCTGGATCCATTCACTTTGTGAGTCCTAAAGGATACATAGTAGAACTCAACTGCGCCATCTGATGCAATCCTATATCCTCTTTGCCTATAGGTCTCCTGCATATCTCCTGGAGGGGGAGTTACTGGAGGTGTTACGGGCGGCTGAGGTGGGTTTACAGGCGGAGGGGCTTGCTGGAAAATGAACTGTACATGTAGCGTATCATTTTCGATTGGTCTATCTAATGTCACCAGAAAGGCATATTGGCCCTCCTGAGGCGTAATTAATAGTGAATTCCAAATTTCCGGATTCGGATCTAAATCCGGTTGAAAATCAAATCCCATAGGAGGGGTCAAGGGCGTAACTAGAATCCTGGAATTAAAAGGTGCTACAATTATCAAGCGATATATGCCTTTCTGCAGATACTGATTTAATTGATAGGATGAGGCAGAAGATTTCAAATTAATATCCAAAGATGTTATTTTTGGTCCCATCCCGTTGGTCGTAATTACACCCTCCCCCATTGAATCTTTTAGCTTTGTTGATCAGTCTGACGCTAAATTTCCGTTAGCTTTTCGGTACCTACCTTTTTGACATTAGGTTTCCAAATCTTTGCAGGCATCCATGCAGGGGCGTTAGCAGGCTTTTTAATTTGCTTCCGCTCACCGGTGAATATATGGACTTTCTTTGTTCCTCGCTCTCTCAATTTGATATCTGTATGGCCCCTATTTGCAGCCTTCAGTGCAGCCTGCCTGGGCGATTTTCCTGCAAATACACCAATCTCGTTACCCTTAGCATCTCGGAGGGCAAAATTTCTTGATACCCTTTCAGCCATAGTGCTACCTCAAGATAAGATATACGAACATAACGTATATTTGATTATATTAATTTATTCCTGGTATATCCCATGAAAATCTATTCTGTAGGAAGTATATTTGTCACTGATTAGCCCTGCTTTCATCCTAAAAGCAATGAACTTAAAGGATGCCGGCTATCATCAATATGTGCTAAAACCGCATGAAACTTTAGAAGAGGCAATTACAGCGCGCCATGTGATCAGGATGTTCAATCGCCATGTCTCGAACCAGTATTGGGATTGGTGTTCTGCGCATGCTCGTCCCTATGTTGCTATTATGATCAATACTCCAAGGAGCCGCTTTGCCCTGGTCGAGCTTGATGTTTATTGCCTTTGTGCAGGAGGCTTCGATAAAAGGGCAGGCTATGAAATACTGCATGCTGTTTTGGATCAACTATTGAAGCCGAAGTCGAGCTTCTTCGTAAGCCCTGTATATGTATCTGCCCAAATTTCGGCGATATCTGCAAAACTGCTTGCTGCAAGCCTATATCGCATAGCTGTTCGCGAGTTGGGTCTAGATCAAGTCACGCATGAGGAATGGATCAAAGGAGATATGGAGCGAGCAGGGATCGGCGGTTACAGGAAGAGTGCATTTGCACCGATCAGCGGTGAGGTCTATCCTGATGTGATCAAAGCCCTGCTGAAAGACTATGATGCTGTTTTTGAGTAGATCCTATCCCTGATATTATTGCAAACGTTATGATCCTGGAAATAATTTCCAAGTTCTTTTTTTGTACTCTTCGTAATCGGAGCCAAAAGCCTCTTGTAGTGCCTCTTCTTCAACTCGAATGCGATATTTATAAGCGATCAAATTTACAGCAAGAGCTAAAAGCGTGCCAAGCCAGGATCCAACCGCCAGAGATAGCCCTATAAAAATTAACAGGCTGCCTGTGTATGATGGGTGCCGAATATAATTGTATGGACCCTGCGTTACAAGTTTTGCCTTTTCATGAACTTGTACCCTCACAGTAAAATGCTTTCCAAGGACCATGACTGCCCATTCGCGGAGCACAATCCCAGCAGTAAGCAGAACTAGCCCAACATATTGCACATTTCCGCTGAATGTTCCAATCTCGTAGCTGCGAATTATGAAAACAACAAAGATTGTTGACCAAGATGCTGCAATAACAACCCAAAAGGAACCTTTATCTTGATTTGTTGTACTCGAATTCTTCCTGCTCCAGATGGAATTTGCGATTTCACTTAAAATCCATATGCAAAAAAGGAGCGTAAAAGCCGAAGATACAAATTGGGATGGAAACCAGTGCTCAGGGAAGATAAAATGGTGCTGCAACAAAGCAAGGGCAAATAACAAGAAAACGACAGCTAGGGCCACTACTTGGGGATCTTTTGAAATGTTGTAGCCTTGTGTTCTGCTCATTTGTGAATACCAATTGAGTGTAAGTGCATAAATATTGTGTTCCGATAGGCGGACTGCAGACAAATCTTGAAGAAGCGATGTGAGTTATAGAATGTGAATTCTTTATTTCTTACATTCACCCTACACATATCCCTAGCCATTTAATCGATTAAGGGAGATGTTCATCCAGGCCCTCAACCGCAACCTCAATCTACAGAGGTTCAAGATGATACATCTGCGGGAACTATTCCTCAATCCTCAGCAGCCTTGATCGCCGATTCGAGGCCCTTGATGTTCGCCGGCCTTCACAGTATTTCAGCTCATGACTATCCTTGAGGAGAACCGCCATACGATTGTGATAATAGAGCATAGCCCCAGCTCTATGAAAGATATGCCCAGGAAATGACGGAATATATTTCCCTGTCCATGAGGGAGGCTTTGAAGGACGGTGAGGTGCAAATACCTGCATGATCCTGCTGGAAAGAGGCGAAGTCGGCATAGATCCATCTAGGGATAAAATCTACTTGCTTGTGGGAGATTACTGGCTATAATCAACTATGATACCCGATTTTAATAGCTCCAAAAAATAAAATAGGCCGATCCTTCATGTCGGCTCTTTCTCTCTAGTAATTCTCGCCCAATAACTCGTAGTACGCCCTGGGATGCTGACAGGCTGGACACTCCTCCGGGGCCTCGTTGCCCTCGTGAATGTATCCGCAGTTTCGGCATCTCCAGAAAACTTTCCCGCTCTTCTTGAAGACTGTGCCTTCCTCTACGTTCTTGAGAAGTGATCGATATCGTTTCTCGTGCCCTTTCTCGACGCTGGATATAAGATCGAAGGTCCTGGCGATCTCTGGGAAGCCCTCATCATCGGCGATGCCTGAAAAACCAGGGTACATCTTGGTATTCTCGAGCATCTCACCTTCTGCAGCGGCCTTCAGATTGGCCTTTGTATCACCTATAACTCCGGCTGGAAAAGCACCAGAGATCTGTAAGGGTTCTCCGCCTTCAAGAAGATTGAAGAACACCTTGGCATGCTCCTTTTCATTGTCGGCTGTGTCGAGGAATATTGCTGCTATCTGCTCATAGCCTTCTTTTTTTGCCTGTGAGGCAAAATATGAGTATCTATTCCTCGCCTGTGATTCCCCAGCAAAGGATAACAATATATTTTTCTCAGTCTTTGTGCCTTTTAAGCTCTTCATTTTCTCACCATTTCTAACATCGCCTATCCTTTTATTCTTCTATCATTTTGAGATCATTTCGAAGTCTTTGCCAGCGATTACGCCAACCACACAAATTGAAAATAAGCTGACCGACCTGAGCCGATTCGGAAATCAGCCAAGCTTAGTCAGCCTCCACACTTACTTTAAAGGCCCAATCCTCTTGCTACAGATGCCGCCAAATTCTCATCTGCCTGTCGCAAATTTTCGATTGCATGTTTTTGAATGGCAGAATCGGTGACATGGCTCAGATCGGCTACAAGGTTACCAGCCAGATGTTCCTGTTCCGTCTTGTTTAATGTTCGATACCTCTCTCCAGCCTGGAAGAAGTCATTTGTTTTGAAGATCTTCTCGCGGATTATGTTCCCCTGGATAAATGGCTTGTATGGAGTACCATCTTGAGCAGCGGTCTGGGGACCTCCCTGGCTGCTCGGTCCGAAGTTGACTTTGCCCTTGAATACCTCAAATTGCATGGCACCATCGCGCTGGTTATTGGCCACAGGCGCAAGCGGCCTATTTGTGGGCAGCTCATGGAAGTTGGCTCCCAGACGATAACGCTGAGTGTCCACATAAGAGAAGGTCCTGCCCTGAAGCAGCTTGTCATCCGAAAACTCAACACCATGAACGAGATTGGCCGGGCAGAATGCCGCCTGCTCAACCTGGGTGAAGAAGTTATCTGGGTTGCGATTGAGGATCATCTTTCCCACAGGCATTAATGGGAACTTATCCTCCGGCCAGGTTTTCGTCGGGTCGAGGGGGTCAAAGGTCTGGTTGAGCTCATCAGATATCTCCATTATCTGGACGTTCAGTTCGTACTCAACAAATTCGCCTCTAGCTATGGCATCCCAAAGATCGCGCGTGAGATAATCTGGGTCTTCGCCAGCAATCCGGGTAACATCTTGGCGATCGAAGTTTTTTACACCTAGCTTTGGCTTCCAGTGATATTTGATATAGATAGCCTTACCGTCACTGTTCACCCATTTGTATGTATTAACTCCAAAACCTTCCATCATTCTGTAGCTTGCCGGAGTTCCACGATCAGAGAATACCCATGTAAGCATATGAGTCGACTCAGGGGTCAAGGACACGAAATCCCAGAAGTTGTTGTGGCCAGTTGAAGATGAAGGTATGTTGTTATGGGGCTCGGCTTTTACGGAATGTACAAGATCTGGAAACTTCATGGCATCTCTGATGAAGAATACGGGAATGTCATTGCCCACGATATCGTAGTTACCCTCTTCTGTGTAGAACTTGGTTGCAAATCCTCTTACATCTCTCACAGTGTCAGCCGAACCTCTGCCTCCTGCAACAGTTGAGAACCTTACAAAGACAGGAGTTTGTTTGGCTGGGTCTTGCAAAAATTTGGCCTTTGTATATTTGGCCATAGACTTATAGACCTGAAAATAGCCAAAAGCTCCAGCACCCTTTGCATGCACGACCCTCTCTGGAATGCGCTCCCTATCAAAGTGGGCGATCTTCTCGATGAACTGGAAGTCCTGTAACAATGTAGGACCACGATTGCCGATTGTTAGCGAGCTGTCATCGTTTATTATTGGATGACCTTGATTTGTTGTCATTTGTTCTTTCATAGCTCAAATCATCTCCAAGGATCTATAATCTATGTGAATTACTATAGAAAATATAAGAGAATTTCCCTTGTAACCGAATCAACTAGAGCATTCAGTGACCCGGCTAGGATCGCAGTCCTTCATTACGAACGAGTTTCTCGTATAGACCATCGTAGCCTCTAATTCCGCAACAAAGTCATCATTTAGGATACGAATGAGCTCTTCCTTTTCCATTGCAGACACTTCCGCAACCATTTATTCAAAATCCTCGTCCTTTAATCCCTGAAGTATCCCACTCTTTGTATGGACTTTGAGTTATACCCCACAATAACCCTCAGATCCAGGTCCTTCAACGCCCTCCTAGCCCCAAGGGAGATGTTCATCCAGGCCCTCAATCGCAACCTCAACCTGCAGAGGTTCAAGGTGATCTATGTCTGCGGGAATTATTCCTCGATCCTCAGCAGCCTGGACCGCAGGTTCGAGGCCTTAGAGGTTCGCCGGGCCTTCACCGTCTTTCAGCTCATGACAATCCTCGGGGAGAACCGCCATACAATTGTGATAATAGAGCATGACCCCCTGCTCTACGAGGATGCCCAAGAGATGACGGAATACATCTCCCAGGCTATGAGAGAAGCTTCGAATGAGGCGGCTGTGCTGCTCTATGCGCCTGGTGCCGATCCCTACCTTGAAGAGCTTGCTGCAATTGCGGATCGAGTATTCCACTTCGATGAAGGACCGAAGGCTGACGCAAGAATTATTGCAAAAAGCTTGGCCGCTATCTAACGTAAGTTTAATCCGCTTTAATAGCGATCATTAACTACAAACTCTTCAATGGAGCCTCGCTCGAATGCCTAATAAAGAAACCCTTCAAAATCCGCTCGAATTTCCAACCTCTGATGTTACCCAACGGAGAAAATTCATCACCCTCTTCAAGATAGGCAAGTTATGGGTATTCAAGTACTTTTTTGAGGATAAAGAGACTTTCAGGGCGTTGGCGGAATATTATGATAAAGACAAATATCGCTTCGAGTTCAAGTCATTCGGCGCAAGAAATGAGGCTTTGAAAATCTTGGAGCGTGAGGGTTACGATTATGAGCTAATAGAGGATTTGAAGCCTTTTATCGTTAAGCTGGACAAGTTCAGCAAGTATGCACAGGTACTGAAGAATTCAGTGGCTTACGCCGAGACTCCAAATGAAAGAATATTTCTCATGAATGACCTGGCTGCGGTCGAAGAGGCACTAAGGTTGGGTGCTGAGAAATATGAAGACGATTTTTGAAACTTGGAGTTTGGGTAGGGTAGACGTGGGTAAAAGGAGGCCATCCTGCCCAGCAATAAGCTACATTATGATGGCTGTCAGAAGATGTGGAATTGGGGCAGGATAAGGGGAGGCGTCTGGGATTCGATGCTGTGTTTTATGGGAGGTTTTTTGATACTCGCTGATACTCGTATTTAACAGCTTTTGAGCCATTGCATGGCGTTTTCTCCTTGAAGTTGATACTCGCAATGCCCCAGCAATAATCATGCCTCAACAATTCTCACTTTCGCCATGCTCTCGCCTTGGCCTTAAGTTCTGTTAATGCTGACTCTAAGGCATGGATTTCGAGCTATTATTGATGTTATGGTTTGCTGCAGGCTTTGAGAAAAGAATTGGGTTGTGGAACAAATGCCCTCGAAAGATGATGGTGATTGTTAAATCTCTTAGGCTTCTCATAATCTGTTACCGGCCAATAACAATAGCCGAAGGGAAATTATAGATAGTAAAACGCGATTATCTATGGCAGTCTAGGCCAGGTAGAGTATGACCGCTGATAACCTCTCCCAAAAGGTCTCCGAGCTTTCCGAGCGTTTAGATGAACTCCAGACAAAGTGTGTGAGCGATCCAGCAAATGCGCCCGAAGTCCTATCCGATGCCTTGGAGAGTCTTCAGGCCAGCATTGAGGAGCTATCGTCTGCAGGTGAGGAGCTTACGCAGCATAATGAGGAATCCATTGAGCCTGCGAAGGCAAGCACAGATGCTCTAGCATTGGTACAGGAGCTGCAGGTACACCAAATTGAGCTAAAGATGCAGAATGAAGAGCTGAAGCGATTAAAGCTTGAGACAGAGATTGCACTGGAAAGGTACTCCGATCTTTATGACTTCTCTCCCATAGGATTGTTCACCCTCGATGAGAAGAGGCATATCCTTGAGGTCAACGTTGCTGGGGCTGAACTTCTCGGAGTGGAAAAGCGCAACCTATTGAACAAACATTTTGGACTGTTTATTGCACCGGAGGATCGTCTATCCTTTGATTCTTTCTATAATAAAGCGCTTGAGACTTCTACCAGACAGACCTGCGAACTGTGCCTTCTCAGGAATGAAGTGCCTACAGTCTATGCGCAAATCGAGGGTATGTCTACTAGAGGCCACAAGCTAAATGGGAGACAGTGCAGGATTGCCGTAAGCGATATAACTAAGCGCAAGAAGGGAGAAGAATCACTCAGGACAGCGAGTGCTTATAACCAGAATTTGATTGAAGTCCGCCTAGATCCATTGGTGACAATTGGCCCCGATGGAAAGATCACCGATGTGAACGCTGCAACTGAGGCCGTTACGGGCTACGGCCGAGGAGATCTTATCGGCACAGATTTCTCAGACTATTTCACAGAACCAGATAAAGCTCGCGCCTGCTATCAACAGGTTTTCGAAAACGGCTTTGTACGCGATTATGCTCTGGAGATTCGACATAAGGATGGAAGGCTTACAGACGTTCTCTATAATGCCAGCGTTTACAAAGATATCCGAGGCAAAGTCTTGGGGGTATTCGCTGCAGCCCGCGATGTAACTGAACGCAAGCGGGCTGAGAACGAACTGGACAAATACCGCAAACACCTCGAAGAGCTTGTCCAAGAGCGTACCTACGAACTCGAAGATGCCAACGCACAGCTTCAGGCGGAAATCACAGAGCGCAAGCTGGCAGAGGAGGCTTTAAGGGAGAGTGAGAAGAAGTACCGTACCTTCATAGAAACAGCCAATGAGGGCATATGGATTATAGATGCGGAGGCTCGAACAACCTACGTTAATGAGAAGATAGCCAAGATGTTGGGGTTTGAGCCTGAAGAAATAATTGGTAAATGCTCCTTTGACTTTATGGATGAAGAAAACAGGGCAGCTTCGGAGCTAAGACTTAAAGAGCGCAAGCGTGGTATTAAAAGCAATCCGGAAGTAAAATATATTCGGAAAGATGGCACGCCTCTCTGGACGATCTCAAGTGTTACGCCACTGACAGATAAGAGCGGTGAGTTTGCGGGCGCTCTTGGAATGGTCACGGATATTACAGAGCGCAAGCTTATGGAGGAGGAGCTTCGGCATGCACGAGACGAGCTTGAGCTGAGAGTCCAGGAGAGGACCGCAGATCTGACAAAAGCCAAGGAAGCCGCCGAGGCTGCAGTCGAGGCCAAAGCTGCGTTCCTGGCAAATATGAGCCATGAACTCCGAACACCCCTGAATGCAGTGATTGGTTTCTCAAGCCTTCTCCTGGATGATAACCTCACTCAGGATCAGAAGGAGGACATCGAGAGAATTAGAACAGGCGGCGAAGCTCTTCTGGCCCTTATAAGCGATATTCTAGAGTTTTCGAGGGCAGAGAAGGAGAAAATAACGCTGGAACATCAGCCTCTCAGCCTCAAGGCTTCCATTGAGGAGTCTATGGGTATGGTGGCAGCGCAGGCCAATAATAAGGGCTTGAACCTCGCTTATACCGTCGCTTACGGGACTCCAGATACTATTATAAGCGATCCTGGAAGGCTCAGGCAAATACTGGCCAATTTGCTCAGTAACGCTGTCAAGTTTACGGACGCTGGGGATATATCAGTTTCAGTCTCCTCCAAATCCCTTGAAGGCAATAAGCGCCAAATAACCTTTAAAGTTATGGATACGGGCATTGGCATGCCTCAGGATAAGATGGACAGGCTCTTCCAGCCATTTGAACAGCTAGAGTATAACATAAGCCGAAAACGCGATGGCGCAGGACTCGGATTGGCTATAAGCAAGAGGCTTGTCGAACTCATGGGAGGAGAGATCTGGGCTGAAAGCATAGAAGGAAAAGGCTCGACCTTTAGATTCACTATTCCGGCAGAGACTATTCCAGGAAAGCAACTGGACTTAAGCGAGAAGGATAAAGCCGCTGTCTACGAGAATCTCTCGGCTCAAAAGTCTCTGGCGATTCTTGTAGCCGAAGATAATCCTTCAAACCAGAGAGTTCTCGTTGAGATGCTGAAACGGTTGGGCTACAGGCCGGATGCTGTTGCAGATGGGTGTGAAGTTCTGCAAGCTCTCCAAATCCGGCCTTACGACCTGCTATTCATGGATATACAGATGCCAGAGATGGATGGACTTACTGCCACAAGGGAGATACGAAAGCTTTGGCCTGACAATGGACCGAAGGTTATTGCTATCACAGCATTTGCAATGGATGGCGATCGAGAAAAGTGTCTTGAGGCAGGCATGGATGACTACATCGCTAAGCCCGTGAAGTTGGGAGAGCTGGCTGAAGTCCTGAAGAAGTATGCCTAGATACTCAGTATCCAGCAACTAGAGAATCCAGAAGGTTTCCATTCGCCCCGCACACATCTCTGACATTTTTAACCTCAGAACCATCTATGGAGTCTTTGAAGGCCATAGGATCTAGGCTGGCCGGTCATACGTCTGGCCTTCTGTTTTCGGAAAAAGGGACAGTTACGCTATCCGTTTCATCCACAGTTTAAGCGGCGAGTCAAGGTATTTGGAGATTAGGATAGCTCATTGCCGATTCGTATCACTTCTTGCACTAGTAAGTCAAAGTCATTCCTGCGGCTGCGATGATTAGTAATTGCTACATGCAGATACTTCTTGCCCTTGATATTGACAATGGACGGCACAGCAATCCCGCGTTCCTGAAGCTCGACCTCGATTTGCTTATTAAGACTATCAAGCGTACTGTCGTCGAGGTTAGGTCGGGTATAACGGAAGCAAACTACGTTCAGCGATACTGGTAATGCCATCTCAAGTTCCGGAGAGGTCTCGACCAATCCAGCCAGATAATGCGCCTGGTCGATATTCTGTTGTATGAGACGCCCATACTTTTCAGTGCCCTGCTCTTTGATCGTCATCCATGCCTTGAGAGCCTGGAAGCCACGTGATAGTTCAAAACCGTAGTCCGGGAACCATGGCACATCGATGCCTGTCTGCCCACGTTCTCCTTCGCCGTGCGCTAGATATATCGGTGTTAGAGAGAACGCGCGCCGGTGATCATCTGCATTTCTGATAAGGACACAGCCGATAGGGTAAGATAGGTACATCCACTTATGAAGATCAAACGCCAACGAATCAGCCTTTTCTATGCCAGCTACGAGCTGCTTGGATTTGGGAGCGATGGCTGCCCATGCACCGAATGCACCATCTACATGGAACCACAAGTCCTCTTCATGGCAAATGTCTGCGAGGCCCTCAAGATCATCAATGGAGCCAGTGTTGGTTGTTCCAGCTGCCCCAACAATACAGATAGGTAAAAGTCCGTTCTCCCGATCGTTCTTGATTGCTTCTTTTAAGGCCGTAAGGTCAATCTGCATTGACTCGTTTACAGGCACCTGATGGAGCGCATTGCTCCCAAAGCCAAGCAGCTCAACTGCTTTTTGGATCGAGTAGTGAGCCTCCTCAGAACAATAGATTATCATCTGCTTCTGTGCAGCTTGCATGCCCTTGCCCCGTAGATCGAAACCCGCTTTGGCGTTACGGGCGACTGCGAGTCCAATGAGGTTTGAAGCGGAGCCGCCACTGGTAAGCAGACCGCTGGCAGTGAGAGGATAGCCAAGCATCGTTTTGCACCAGTCAAGAACCTGCAACTCGACATAGTTGTTACTATTATAGGAAAAGCCTATACTGACACCATCCGTTGCAGATGCCAGCATATCTGCAAACATCCCCATCACATTTCCCGTTCCGAGTACCCAACCCCAGAATCGTGGATGGCTATTGCCCATTTGATATGGAAGTATATACTGGACGTATTCTTGGTAAACCTCTTCTGGCGGCAGGGGCGCAAGAGGGGGTAACCCCTCGAAATGCTCCTTTACACTAAGCGGAGCATGCTGCCAGACAGGGCGATCTCGCAATGTCTCCAAATAGTCCATCATATCATCTAGCATGCGATGGCCCAGTGCTCGCATGGACTCCCAATCTTCTGGATCAAGTGTCTCTTCTGCTGTCTCTTCTGCCATCACATCGGTCTGCTCCTTCATGATCTTACTCAACTCCAAATATCCTTGGCGCGGAAACGCAGGTCTAAGATTAGCTCAATGATTACAGTATCTAAGAGATTAATTAGAATTCAAATAGCCTTCGATGATGAATACTATGGAAGGATGATGGAGAAGGCTTAGCGAGAGCTAAATCCACTTGCCCCGTGCTCGCCCCAGCCTTATAGCCCATATGCAATCAAAAAGTACACTAGCTGGCTTGATCCCTTGCACAACCCTCTCGTCTTCTTCATGACTTCTGCTTTTCTAGCGTGATGGCCGTGGCCTGTATCACGCTATTGTTGAGGTCATGGATCTCATGAACGTATCTTTCGCCTCGCATCGCCGATAGAACAGCAGCGATACCTGAGAGCACTGCGCCAATGATGAATGACAACCGCAGCGATGGCATGAACGCATCTGCCAGCGTCTTTGGGAACCAGTCATGGCTCTGCAATATGGTCACGACGTTTTGGGGTATGGTGCTAAGTACTGATGCCGGCAGGGCGCCGAGGATAGCATCCATGGGGTTGTAGCCCAGGAACGCCGAGAATAACGCGCCAGTCGGAGGGATGGCGCCAAAGGTCGCCGCGAGCGGTGCCAGGTTTGTTGAACCTATGCTGGCCATTGAGTTAGAGACGGCATTCGGAAACGCGCCCTGGATGCCTACGATCACGATAGTGAAGAAGACAGCCATGCTGGCCGAGTTCGCCGAGTTCATCAGCGTGGCCATCATGCCAGAAGCAACGCCCCTGTCCTCGGGCGGCACTGAGTTCATGATCGATGAGCTGTTCGGCGATGCGAACATGCCGCTGCCACAACCCATGAGGAATAGAAGGGCTCCAAGCTGCCAGTATTCGAAGTTAAAGTTCAGCATAGCGAGGCCGATGAAACACAAAGTGACCAGAGTCATGCCGCTGGTGGCGATCCACCTGGGACCATAATTATCTGAGAGCATTCCGGATATCGGCCCCATTAGAATGAACCCGAAAGTCATGGGCAGCATGTAGATACCAGCCCAGAATGGTGTATCAGCATATGCATAGCCATGTAGCGGAAGCCAGATGCCCTGCAAGAGCAGTATCAGCATGAACATGACGCCGCCTCTTGCGATGGCTGACGTAGTGCTCGCAAGGTTGGCGTATGCGAAGGCCCTGATTTTGAACAGGTCAATGCGGAACATAGGGTGCTTCACTTTGGTCTCGACGAATGGGAAGGCGATCAGTAATATGATGCCGATGACTACGGCTGCGATCACCCATGGGCTGCCCCAGCCCATAGAGTCGCGTCCGTATGGCATGAGACCGTAGGTAACGCCTACGAGCAGCGATGTGAGCCCCCCGACAAAGACCAGGTTGCCGATATAGTCAATCCCTGTCTTAGCCGCAGGTATCGAAACTTCCTCAAGCTTCCAGTAAGACCAGGCCGTCCCTATAATCGCAAAGGGCACGCTAACCAGGAACACGTAGCGCCAGTCGTACACTGATAGAATGCCTCCGAGGATGAGGCCGATGAACTGGCCGGACATGATGGCGACCATGTTGATTCCAAGGGCCTTACCCCGCTCGTTGGCCGGGAAGGAGTCGGTGATGATGGCTGCGCCGTTGGCCATGGTGAACGCACCGCCCACTGCCTGTATCAGCCGGAAGATGATCAGTTCCAGCGCGCCAGTATTGCCTGTTCCAGGCGTCAAGTACAGTAGTATTGAGCCTATGGTGAAGAACAAGAAGCCCAGTCGGAACAGTTTAACCCGGCCATACATATCGGATAGTCGCCCTATGCTCAGTAGGAGCGTTGCTGTGACCAGGCCATAGCCCATGAGAATCCACAGTAAATACTGGAACGCATCGGGAGCCATAGGGTTAATCTGAATGCCCTTGAAGATGGCCGGCAGCGAGATCAAGATAATGCTGCCGTTGATCATGCCCATCAACGAAGCAAGGGTCACATTCGACAGCGCGATCCACTTGTAAGCGATGCCCTTTTTGGGAGTCGGCTCGCCTGCATTGTCCTTAACATTGTTTTTCTCAGTAATAGTATTACCTTTTGATATCGTTTTGATGTTCCCCCATGCAGCCATCGGCGTCCGCCTGTAACTCTTGGCTTCGAGAATCGGTGGCTTCAGTCTTGGTGTCTTCTCCGATCACTTTGTTGATAACTACGGCCATGTCCCTCAGGAATTCCATCTTCTTCTGAATCATTTGATCCAGCGCCTTCACTCCCTTCGGGGTGATGGAGTATACCTTCTTACGTTCGATCTCCTCGCTCTGGATGTACCCATTCGATTCCAGGCCCTCCAGTATAGGGTAGATCGAACCGGCGCTTGGCGTCCATCGCCCGCCGGTAATCTCCGTTATATGGTGGATGATGTCATAGCCATGAGTGGGCCGATCTTTAATGGTCTTCAGCACGATAAACTTGAGTAATACGCGCCTGATCTCTCTATCCATTTTATCTTCCATTCTACCCACTTCGACTATCGTCTGACGATATATCGGGAGCTGATATAGTATATATGTTTGATGGTAAACTTTGGACCTGGCAACATAAGATATCTTCATTTCACAGTTAAATTGTATAATTGCGTCTATTATTTATGATACATACTAAATTAAGACTTATAACTTGGATTTTCATAAGGAAGATAAAGCTTATAAGCTCTTTTAGGTATATCTATGAGGGAGACCGCAATGAAGTGGCATTTAATCTTGGCTTTTGTGCCTTTGACTATTCTAATCATATTATCATCTATATCATTTGCTCAAGAGAATATCTCTATTTATTGGAATCCTTTTAGCCAGGAAAAGGCTAAGATTTATTCAGAAAATAATAGCGCTCCATTTGGTGAGAACAAGTCCATCAAAGATACGCTTGATAATTCTTATAATGCTGATGATCTATTTACGACAAATCCCACTCAATTGAGAGATGTTCTAAGCGGAAAAATATCAGCCACAGATAATTTGAAACCTCTTTTAGGAAGCAGTCGAGAACTTTTGAGGGGATCGAGGGCCATTGGGTCTCTCGATCCGGATGAGCGTATAGAGGTAACGCTCATAATGCGCTCTGAATCCGTCGGTGCACAGTTTGCGGCAATAGACAATGCAGAGGATACAAACTACAAATCGTTTAGAGAGCATAAATATTTGAGTCGACAGGAATTCGCTGAAGCCGGCACCCCAAGTCAGGATACCATCACCAAAATAAAGAATTTTGCTCTTAGCCGTGGTTTAACTGTGGATCAAATCAGACCTGACAGCAATGCCATTGTTCTTTCCGGCTCCCCTAAGGCGCTTAGTAATGCGTTTGGCACCAAATTGATGCTTTATAATAGCCCTGAAGGCACCTATCGAGGATATATTGGCGATCTAAGTGTGCCTTCTGAGCTTGCACCATTAATTCTGGGCGTATTTGGCCTGGATAATCGTCCAATAGCACACCCCTACTATATTAGCTCGGAAAAATCATCTGGTATAACTTACACACCCCAACAAATAGCAAGGCTATATGATTTTCCTGAGGGGCTGGATGGGAATGGACAATGCATAGCCGTCATAGAGCTAGGTGGAAGTTACAGTATCGAAGATTTAGAAAGCTACTTTAAGTGGCTTAAAATACCTACTCCAGAAATCACAGTAATTCCTGTTGATGGTGCTATAGGAGTGCCAGGCACCGATGCTGATGGCGAGGTTCTACTAGATATTGATATGGCAGGAGGTGTAGCACCAGGGGCAAAAATTGCCATCTATATGGCTCCTAATACGGACCGAGGATTTATAGATGCTGTAAATGCTGCGGTTCACGATCCAATTAACAAGCCTTCTGTGATATCAATCTCCTGGGGAGATGCAGAATGCAATCTTACGCCTAGTTTTACTGATGCTATGGATCAAGTATTCCAGTCAGCAGCTGTTATGGGTGTAACGGTCTTCAGCGCATCTGGCGATGATGGCTCAAGTGATGGAGTGAGAGACAACCTATCTCATGCTGATTATCCAGCTTCAAGCAGATTCGTTACAGGCTGTGGCGGAACTAGATTCCTCCCTACTGGAGAAGCCGTATGGAATGACGGGCCTGATAGTGCGACTGGTGGCGGCATAAGCGATATTTTTCCCATGCCTATGTGGCAGGGTAATGATGGCATACCTACATCAGCGAATCCTGGTGGACATTTTGGGCGAGGGGTTCCAGATATTGCAGGAAACGCAGATCCTGATGCCGGATATATTCTTCTATTCCGTGGAAAGCCCGTAGTTTTCGGCGGTACTAGTGCTGTAGCTCCACTATATGCCGGACTAACGGCCCTGATTAACCAGAGATTAAATAGACCCGTAGGGTTTCTGAATCCATCGCTTTATGCATTGACTAATTCCAATGTATTCAATGATATAACCTTGGGAAACAATGGAGCATATCAAGCAGTCAAAGGGTGGGATGCATGTACAGGTTTAGGTTCACTTGACGGATCAAATCTGATGAATGCTCTAAAATGAAATTAATGCTCGTGCTATCTCGACCTAAGGATATGGCAAGAACGACCGCCATGCTTCTCGAAATAGTCCTGATGATAATCTTCCGCCGGATAGAAGGTCGATGCAGGAACAATCTGGGTAGCTGCTTCATTTGAATAGATGCCCGAGCGGTCAAACTCCTCTTTGGATCTCTGTGCAGCTATCCTCTGGGCTTCATTATGGTAGAAGATAGCAGACCTATATTGAGTTCCTACATCCGGCCCTTGTTGGTTGGGCGTGGTGGAGTTGTGCATTCTCCAGAATAGCGAAAGGAGATCTTCGTATGAGATAATCTTTGGATCATACTTTACCAATACTGCTTCGGCGTGGCCAGTCATGCCTGTGCAGACGTCCTTATAAGTTGGATTAGGAAAAGTTCCGTCCGTATATCCAACGGTGGTTTCTATTACGCCTTTCTGCTGCTTGAAGACAGATTCTACACCCCAAAAGCATCCGGCTGCAAATGTGGCCATCTCATATTTTGAATCATCTTTGTTTTCCATAACCAACCCTTTTGTCTTGAATAAACTTAAAATCGATGTAAATATTTCATCTTTCCCATATATAATTTATTGTGCACTCTGACGGCATCTCCGATGCCTATATACAGGATCTTGTAGTATTTTCTTTATGGATGAAGAAGAACATTTGAGCAATGATCACATCTGCCGATCGATCGGTGCGTCTCTAGCGGTATTACATAGATCAGCCTCGTGCCCAACATGGCACAGATGCCTTCTATCAATCCCTCGGACTTTTGCCCATGGCAGGGCATGCGCCAATGCTTCTTCAAGGAGATAGATAAATTGCTAAAGGTAACTGATTTCAAACCGGTTACGCTCAGGGATAGGGATCTTTTCCTGAAGCATTATGAGCACTACCCCCAGGTTCATAGCGATAATACATTCACTAATATGGTGTGCTGGAGCAATTACGCCAACTACAAGTATGCAAAAATCGAAGACTCCATAGTGCTTTCCGCAACCTTTGACGGAAAGACGCGCTATCGACCACCGATTGGGCCAAAAGATCCTGATTTGCTTGCAGACCTTTTGGAGCTGGCGAAAAGGAGCGACGACGAATATCCTCTATCCGTTTTTGACCCGGAGAATAAAGAATGGATCTCTGAACTCTACCCGGATTTGAGAATGTATCCTGAGAGAAAATATTTTGATTATGTTTATCGGGCGTCTGATCTTGCCGAGCTGGCCGGGAAGAAATATTTGACCATAAGGCGCCAGCTGCACCAGTTTCAGAGGATCTGCTTACCTATTGTCGAACCCCTTTCCAATGATTGCGCCATGGAGGTAAATGAGTTCTTGAACCAGTGGTGCGATTGGAAAGACTGCAATTCCGATCCGGTATTGGCGAACGAGAAGAAAGCTATCCTTTTTGCAATATCTCACTACAATGAGCTAAAGCTTTCTGGGTTAATAATTAGGGTTGCAGGCAAGATTGGAGCTATGTCCATCTTTGAAGGACTAAACAAAGACACGGCTCTTGTTCATTTCGAGAAAGGTCTTCCGGATTGCAAAGGAATCTACAGGGCCATCAATTCTGAAACCGCTAAGATACTGGCAAAGGATTTTGTCTATATCAATCGGGAGAGCGATATGGGAATCGCGGGAATTCGCGAGGCTAAGATGCGATACCATCCAGATCACATGGTGGAGGTACATTTCGTGAAAAGAGATGAGCTGGAGAAGGTCATCTGATAAGAGGTAAATGCGTTGAAGAAGATAGTTTCGGCCATTAGGCTGGCCGATTAAAACCTTCATTGTCCATATGAAGTGTCTTGTGGGATCTGGCTGAGGCCAAAGGAGGGCCAAAGCCATGATCTAATAGATGTTTTTGAAAGAGGTGATATAGGACAAAGACATAATAGATAAAGCGTGAGGAGGAGCGATATTGAAAAAACCACCATATAACCATCGAGATCGAATTCTCTGGATCTTGGCCCAGAAAGGCGGCTCTATAACTCGAACTGAGCTTCGCCGTTCGATGGAAATTAAACTAGAAAATATGGAGCGCATCTTGAGTCCTTCCCATCACTTTAACCCTTTGAAGTGAATCTCACATCTAGTTCCATTGGTTGCGTCGAGGCTCATCTTGCCATCGATCTGCTTAACAAGGGTATCTATCAGCCTGAACCCTAAGGTCTTTGACTCCTTGATATTCAGACCGCCTTTGATTCCTATGCCGTTATCACTCACAACGAGCCTGAAGCCGTCATCCTCGGAACTAAGGTCTATGCAGACCTCACCTCTCCTGCCATCCGGGAAGGCATGCTTGAGGGAGTTGGATACCAGCTCGTTTATGATCATGCCACAGGGAATTGCTGTGTTTATATTCAGAAAAACGTTTTCCGAATTTACTTTAAAGTCAATCTTGCCTGCGAGGTCCCCGTAGGATTGAGATAAATTAGAGACCAGCTGTTTTATGTACTCATTGAAGTCAACCTTATCTAGATCTTTAGACCTATACAAATTCTCGTGAACTAGCGCCATGGATTTGATGCGGTTCTGGCTATCCCTGAAGATTTTTATGATATCCTCATCAGTTATGTATGATGACTGCAGAGAAAGAAGGGCGGAGATAATCTGCAGGTTATTCTTAACACGGTGATGAACCTCCTTGAGGAGAACTTCCTTCTCATGAAGAGAGGCTATCATCCTGTCCTCCGCCTGCTTTCTATCTGTGATATCCTGAATCAGCAAGATCCGAGCCTTTAGGTCGCCTCGCATTCCATAGATAGGAGATACGCTAAGATTGTAGTATCGATTATCTCTTTCAGCTAATACTTCTCTTTCCATATGGGCTTCAACGTTGCCTTTTGATGACTCTATGAGATTGTCTATCGGTTCTAAGAGGGTTGAATGAAGATTGGCCGCATGCTTCCCAATTGATTGGTCGAGATTCAGGCCAGTCATTTTAAGAGCGGCTGAGTTCATATCCAGAATGCGGTTATTGCCATCTAAGACTATGATGCCTTCGGAAATATTTTCTATAATAATATTTCTTGCTACAGGCATTATATCCAGAAGACCGAAGTAAAAAAATCCGATAGCTGCAGCTAATCCAGTGAAAAGGAAAGCCAATGGAGTAGTATCTAAATATGGAAAGGGGTGCCATCCCATCATGTACGCCAGGTTGGCAATCCAGGGGATCAAAGCTCCTATTAGCAGAACCGATGCTTGTTTCCTATAGAGTTTTGTGGAATGGATAAATGCCTCAATCACCAATAACGTGGCGATCAAGACAAGAGCATAGGAATAGGCTACATTGACCCAATACCATTGTCCCCGGACTATTTCAAGGGCCGGATACCCCTGGCTAAAATCGACCCAAGCATCTTTATATATCAGGTTATGATAATCGTTCGTCCAGACTAATACCATTGTTATAACGGGCATTATTACAAGGAGACAGAGTCTTTTAAGAGATAGCCATGATTCGTGACCCGAAAATTCGAGAGCTAATGCCAGCCAAGCAACAGGCAAAAGAGTTATGCCTATATACTCTATGTCCGTGAAGAATAGTTTTAGTTGAAGTTCATTTGTGCTGAGCTCCAGAGCATAGGCAATTGACCATATGGCGATAGTAAGCATCAGAAAGGTCAAAGCGACTCTCTCGGAATGTTTCATATGACGCCACGTATAGAGAGCAATGGCTAACGAAATTGCTGCAGAGGCAAGCAATGGGAAGAAGTATGGTATAATTTGCCAGCTCACATACTTATGTTCAGTAACTTCGTCCATATAAATCATGCTCTCCGCATATTTAATAAAGCTTTAATATTTATATCCGATCTCTGATAATTAAATTTTCAAATCATTATCTATCAACCTAACCTTTAAGACGCATTCATCGAACTAGCCGACCAGAAAGTTGTGGGGCAGTAGTAATGAATGAATTATGAATTTTTTGGCTAACTGTTATGTGGCATACAATTGCCAGAGGTTCTAATAGGATTAGGTCCCAGACACAACAAACAAAAGACTTTTTAACTAGTTTCCCAATTATCGCTTGAGTTGATACCCATGAAATGTGCCATAATTTTGCTGGCCTTAACTATCTGCATCCTCACAGCTGCAGTTACAGCAGCTGAAAGTTCTGCAGGTAACAACACGACAAGCTACTGGAATAACCAGGGAGGACTCCTCCTATTTCAGTATAAATATGAAGATGCCCTTAACGCTTACAACAATTCCCTGAGGATTAACGGATCAAACGTAGCAGCCTTAATAGGGCAAGGAAGTGCCCTTGACAATTTAGGGAGGTACAATGAGTCTCTGGAAAGCTACCAGAAAGCCATTGAGATCAGCCCCGATAATTCCAAGGCATGGGTAGGAAAAGGCATTGTTTTGCAGGATTTAGGCAGATACAATGAGTCCCTTCAGAGCTATAATCAGGCTATAGAATTAGATCCCACGAACGGCATGGCCTGGAATGACAAAGCTTGGCTATACTATAAACGAGGCAACAATGAAGATGCCTTAACGAATGTAAACCGATCTATAGATCTTCTCAACAGTAATTTAGCAGCAGCCCTAGATACCAAAGGTGTTGCATTGGCCGCTCTGGGAAAAAATATTGATGCAATTGGATACATCAACAAAGCAATAGAACTGGATCCGCTGGATTCTATTATATGGACTCACAAAGGGGATATCCTAAAGGAGATGGGAAATAATTCCGATGCAAATGCGGCATACGCAAAGGCTAAAGAACTTCCCGCTCAAAACCCAGGTGAAGAGGCCGTTTAGGCTTGTTATCCGTGCGATTTGAGGTGGGAAAGAAGATTCAAGAATGGGACTGAGTCTATGAAACTCTATCCCTACTTCAATCCTTACACTTTGACTAGATCTTCTTGCGCCACCTAAATCCCTCATTTTCTTTGAACGGCTTCTTAATCGCAAAGCCATAGTTGTTTAAAACACTCTGAGAGAGTATATCGCAAAAAGTACAGGCATTAGATGAGATCTGTATCACTTCAGAGGTTCATAGGCGCTATTGTTCTATTAGAATTTTCGCGAAGCCCGCTGAGTTATGAGACACTTGAGACCTATTCCTAATCTATCACTGGCCGAATAACTGTAGCTGGAGGATAACATATAGATAATAAAACATAATTCTTCGTTGCTATTCATTACAGTTAAACCAGGTAGAAATGAAATGACAGTCGACGATCTCTCCCAAAGGATTTCCGAGCTTTCCCAGTGCATAAAGGATATCCAGGCACAATGTGCTAGTGGTCCGGCAAACACGCCCGATATCCTGCCAGATGCCTTGGAGAATCTTCAGGCCAGCCTTGACGAGCTATTGGCCGCTGAGGATGAGCTGAGGAAGAGCGAAGAGCGCTACCACTCTGTTGTGGAGCAGGCTTCGGATATCATTTTACTTTATGATGTGGAGACTAGGGGTATTCTAGAGGCTAATCTCGCATCTCAAAGGCTTCTAGGATATTCCCCTGAGGATATCGCTGGCTTGAGCATCTACGATATTGTAGCCCACGATAGAGTTAGCATCGACAATAACATCGAGAAGATAAAGAAAGAGAAACGATACTTCATAGGTCAAAGAAAGTACCGTAAAAAAGATGGCGTTCTATTGGACGTGGAGGTAGCTGTCAACCTTGTCTCCTACAGAGGCAAGGATGTCTTCTGCTCTGTGGCTCGGGATATCACAGAGCGAAAGCTTGCTGAGGAAGCCTTACGTGAATCGGAGCAGGAGAAGTGTGCAATTCTGGGCGGCCTGAAGAATGTATCTGTAGAATACCTTGATCCGCAGATGAATATCCTCTGGCTGAATAGTGCTGTTCAAAAGCACCTCGGCCTTTCTGAGGACGAAATAAGGAGAAAGCGTTGCTTTGAAGTCATTCAAGGCCTTGAATCACCCTGCCCAGGCTGCACAGCCTTGAAGGCTCTTCAAACTGCACAATCACATGAAGGCGAGCTGATTACCCCTGATGGCAAAGTCTGGCTATCTCACAGCAATCTAATCAAGGACGCAAATGGAAACGTGGCCGGAGTTGTTCACGTTGCAGTAAATATCAGCGATCGCAAAAGGGCAGAGAAGGCGCTTGTGGAATCGGAGAATATGTACAGAGCCATTTTCGAGAATACCGGTACTGCAACTGTAATTGTTGAGGATAATACTATCATATCGCTGGCCAACTCGGAATTCGAAAGGCTTTCCGGCTACAGTAAAGAGGAGATTGAGGGTAAAAAAAGTTGGACAGAGTTCGTTGTAAAAGAAGATCTCGAAAGGATGCTGCAGCAGCATAAATTGAGGCGGATCGATCCTAACGCAGCCCTGAGAAGCTACGAGTTTCGAGTCAGAGATAGAAATGGCCGTGTTAGGGATGCTCTACTGCGTATTGATATTATCCCTGGGACAAAGAAGAGCATTGCGTCTCTTTTGGATATAACTGAGCGCAAGCAGGCTGAGGAGAGGCAAAAGAGATCAAAAAACTATCTGAATAAAATAATCAACTCCATAGCTGACCCAATATTTGTCAAGGACAGATGCCACACGTTCGTTTTGGTCAATGACGCTTTATGCAACCTGATGGGGCACCTCCATGAGGAGATCATAGGTTGTACGGACCACGACTTCTTCCCTAAGGAGCAGGTCGATGTCTTTTGGGAGAAGGATGAGGAGGTGTTCCGGACCGGAACGGAGAACGTGAATGAGGAGCAGATTACCGATGCTTCTGGCACCACCCGCACGATAATCACCAAGAAGACGTTGTATATAGATAATACAGGCAATAAGTTCATAGTTGGGATCATAAGGGATATTACTGATCGCAAGCGAGCCGAGGATGCACTACGGGAAAATGAAAAAATTCTGAAAGTATTCCTCAATGCCATTCCTGAGCCTGCTCTTCTGCTGGATACGCAAATGATGATCCTTGCAAGCAATAAATCAATGGCTGATAGCCTTGATATGAGTCTTACGGAACTCGTTGGCAAATACGCCTTGAACTTCATTCCACCTCAAATAGCAGAACTACGCAGGGCATGGATTCACAAGGTTATCTGTAGTGCTGAGCCCACATGTTTTGAAGACTCGCATGCAGGTCGGGACTTCATCAATTATATTAGCCCTGTTTTAGATGAATCCGGAAAAGTATCAAAGATTGCCATTTTTGCCATAGATATCACCGAACGCAAGCTGGCCGAGCAGGAGCTGAAGAGCGCTAAGGAGGATGCTGAGGCTGCAGCCAAGGCCAAGTCAGAGTTTCTTGCCAACATGAGCCACGAGATAAGAACCCCTATGAATGCTGTCATAGGCTTGACTGAACTCCTCCAGAGAACCGATCTAAGCCGAGAACAGCAAGATTATGTTGAAACTATTAGAAATAGCGGTGACTCCTTGCTGTCGGTTATTAACAATATTCTGGACTTTTCCAAGATTGATAGCGGCAAGATTGAGCTCGAAGCACAGCCCTTTGATTTAAGGGATAGCGTTGAGGAATCCCTAGATCTGATAGCTCCAGAGGCATCTAAGAAAGGCCTGGAACTATCCTATCTTATCGATCCTGATACCCCTGAAACATTTATAGGCGACCCTGCCAGGATACGCCAGATCTTAATCAATTTACTCAGCAATGCTGTAAAGTTCACGGATAAAGGCGAAGTAGCAGTAACGATCTCTGGCAGGAAGCCCAAAGGCAACTGCTATGAGGTTCACTTTGCAGTTAAAGATACTGGAATTGGGATCCCAGAGGACAAGGTTGGCCACTTATTCCAACCCTTTAGCCAGGTTGATGCATCAACTACACGCAAATACGGCGGAACTGGCCTAGGCCTGGTCATAAGCAAACGTCTCGTTGAAATGATGGGCGGAAGAATATGGGCTGAGTCTGCAGTAAGGAAAGGCTCCACCTTCCACTTTACGATCCTTGCAGAGGCCACGACTAGAAAGCCGGTCAGCTCAAGAACCGTCGCTCAGCAAACTCAAGCAGATCTGAAATTGAGCCAATTGCCTGCTTTAGATATTTTATTGGCAGAGGATAATCCGGTAAATCAGAAGGTCGCCCTGCAAATGCTTCATAAAATTGGGTACGGGGCTGATGTAGCTGCCAACGGATTTGAGGTACTGCAGGCATTAGAACGCCACCCTTATGACATAATTCTCATGGATGTCCAGATGCCGGAGATGGACGGCATTGAGGCTGCGAGAAGGATACGCGAACGGTGGCATGACTGGCCGAAGATCATTGCGATCACTGCCTATGCCCTTGAGGGTGATATGGATAGATGCCTTGATGCGGGAATGGATGATTATATAAGCAAGCCTATACAGCTGGATGAGCTGCAGAATAAGCTCGTCAAATGGGGGATGAGCTGTAAAAGGCCCAATGCTTGATCGTAAATTCATGTGAAGTTTCTGCGTTCGGGTGTTAGAGATCTCTTTCATTGAGATTTGTTAAAAAGATAATGCAATGGCTTTCAATAAATAGTAATTCGAACTGTTATAATTGGTTATTTATAATATCTTAATATCAAATACTGTAGTTTCCAAGTTTTTCATCTGATCGCCATCTTTATATATAGATTTTAGTCTTTTCACAAATGTGTAAGAAAACCTGTCCCCTTTGTAATATTTATTTATAGACACGTAATATCATATCCATCTGCTATTCCTATTAAGTAGCAAAAACCAAAAACTTGGAAACTACAGTATCAAATACTTGAACTTTCTCCGCATGCATTTATATAGTTCATTTCAATCTTGAGGCTGCTTTTACCTCCTAAGACTGAACTTTCTTCTGGCGCTAGCACTAACGGTTTTACTAGCGCGCTCAGTCGCCGCGCGGGCTGCCCCTAACCCCTCTGCGGGGGAAGGCTTCCAAAGACTTGGGCGATAAGGTTGATGGGGAATAGAAGGAATCCATCCAGCTATGTTCCTTTGCCCCAACCAAAATCGTTTGCCTTTGTGCGTTCTTCGTGAACTTCGTGCCTTTGTGGTTAATAATTCGTCTTTTGCTTAATAGCTGGGTCAATTACTTTTCGCCACTGAGGCAGCCATTATGTTTCAAGCCGGTCTTTCGCGTCCTCAATCTCCTCCAGCTCGGCCATCTCGCTTCTTCTTATGCTGTTTAAGATCGTAGTGATTTCATCGATGCTCTCTATTCTTTGCACAACTTCCTCTTTTGTTGTCATTTCAAGCCTCCCGATAACGGCGGTTGAGCCAGCAGATCGATCTTGGTTTCGGCTGGATGCTTGCTGGAGCTCAGGTGTATCTGGCTGGCTTCTGGTACGAGGGTGTGAATTGCAGCCGCCGTCTTAACTTATCTATTGGCTTATGATACCACACAGTATATGAATCTTTCCTAATTTACGGCAATATATGGTAAATAATGGAAAGATATTTAAACCTAGAATTCAAAATGCTTTAGCATATGCGCGAAGTAACATCGCTAATAGAGGTGGATGAAAGGGGCAGAATGCTAATGCCTATAGCAATGCGGAAAGCATTAGGCATTTTAAATAAAAAAGCCATTGTCAGTATAACTGCGGTTTTAGTAAAGGATGAAGACCAGAACCCTCTGAGGGCCCTAGTCATTAACTAATCCTGCATTGTAGCTCGCGACTACAGTGCAGTTTCACTGTGACTAGCGGAAGCTATTTACTCCTTTTCCTCTTCAAATCCCAAGCTATCTTCCGTAGTCTGCTAATCTGCGTTGATGAACAAGAGCTACAACAATCCTGAGCAGTTCCTATATAGATCATGCCTCTTCGAATCTGCCAAATAATATGCTTCTGCCCACCAATCATCCACCCAGTTCATACTTCGTCTTCGCATGCCTTTTTTGGGCGCAGATTTTCGCATAAGTTCAAGTAGAATGGTGGCTAGTGTTCGTTAAGGAATTTAATTACCTGGCCCACAATATTTCTACTATAATGTTCATTTACCTATAACTTCATCCAATCGTCCAAATTGCTCAAGGGCCTCCGCCAATTGCTGATATACCGGTGCAGCTTCTCCAGATTGCCCAGGCATCTTGCCCATACGTTATGCAGCACACCCCAAATCTTACCAGAACGTCTGGAATAGCTTCCTCAGGAATACTGGATTTAACTGGCAGCAACCGCAGGCATGCATCCTCTTGATCATCTCTAGGCCTCTAAGATCTTTTTCATAATTCTCCAGAAAGACTTCTCTTTAATAGGTACCGCATCTGTAAATCACCTAAAAATGTCGCAGTATTTTTAATTTTTATTTTAACATCATCACTATCTATATTTTTTCCATGTTGCCTAAATTTTTCTCCGACAAACTGCCCAACGTTCTCCAATTCATGTTTTTTAATTCTAGGAATTTTTTCTAGGCGGAGGAAATCTAATACCTCATCATGCCAGCACAAAGCAATCCCATCAATACTTGATGATTCATGAGGAATAGGATATTTTTCCCAAAGTGGATTATTTAATGGACTAAAGCGTCCTCTTAGATCAATTCCTCTCCACTCCCCTTGAGTCTCCATTGATTCGTTGTGTAAGGCATACAATTTATCCCAAGCGGATTTGCAAAGAGTTGCACCAGACCATTTTTGCTTCGATTCCATTTTGTGTGCTTCTATTACAGGATAGCCAAGGAAACAACCTTTATCTTCTTGAATATAATATTCTCCAAAGCTTACAGCTCCTCTAAGAGGTATACCTCGCTCAAATGCTAGACGTAATAAATAGCATACTTCTGCTAGAAAAACAATGATTGTTGACGTTTGTAACGCAACATGTCCTTTGGGCATGTCTTGATAAAGTACAAGTGTATCTGAAAAAGCAAACGACTTTGTTTCTATCGGTGTTAATAAAAATTTTTTATTGCCTTCCAGAGATGTAGCTAGATCATCAATATCCATCAAGGTATTAGTATAAATATCAATGAGACCATCTAAGTTATTCTTCATTGATTTTATCATTTTGCTATAACCTAATACATCAAAAAATCCTAAAAAACCTTCGATCTTTCGTCCTTTTCTGGGTGTTTGGCTTACCATAACTATGACCTAACTGCTAGTTTATCTTCTGAAGATTAAAGGTTTGTTTCAGTCGAATAACAAGGAGAGTACTACCTGTTGTGTTAGGTGTCTAAAATACGTCTGACCAAATAGCCCTACTAGAGAGGGCATCCTGAGTGGGTATAGTCTATCTTGGAGGATATCTCCTCCAAATACTTGATTCTTTGATTCGATCCTATCGTCATAATTTTTAGTACGTAGTCATTTCTCTTCTGTCGTAGATGCTTGATTGAGAATAAGGTTAAAACATAGAAATATTTATTTTATAAGCTTCATAGATCCTGTAATTGGTACAGCACCTACGCCATCACATACTTTGCATATAGTGTATGGGCTTCTGCCATCGTGATCTCTTGACATTTCCCCAGAACTATTACAGCATGCACATTTTACAAAAGGAAGATTCCCATTAATTTCTACTAAAACGATTCCTCTGCCCCTACAAACAGAACATATCTCATAGGGAGATCTGCCATCGTGATCTCTCGACATTTTCCCAGAGCCGTTGCAGCATGCACATTTTAGAACATACTTATCATTTCCAAGTTCTTCTATAATTAGTATTGAGGTAAGCCCCATCAATCACCATCTCCTCAAAGCTGATCCATTTCCAAGTTATTTATTTCTATCTTATTGTAGACTCCTTGGCATACCTTTATCTGACTGGATTTAATGTTCCTCTAAGTAATATGCCGAAGTTTCGGATAGAGCATCCATTTGAGAATCCAAAATAATTTTCAGAACGCATACGTCTATTTAAGTTGAGAGACGAAAGATATACATCATGCCATTGATGAACGTAGTCCAAGTAAGTTCACCAGGCGGCGACTTTGAGCTGGTCCAAAAAGAAATCTCCAAAGCCAAAAGAAAACGAAGTTCTCATCAAAGTAGAAGCCTGCGGAGTATGCCACGGAGATGCAATCGTCAAAGAAGGCCGCTTCCCAGGGCTGCAGTACCCAAGGGTTCCTGGGCATGAAGCTTCCGACATTACAAATAGAAGGAATCGTTAATCATATCCTCTTCAACCTTATCTCATGCGTTTTCCAAAATCTTCCCCCAGCGAGGGGTTAGGGGTAGCCCGCGCGGCGACTGAGCGCGCTAGAAGGCCATTAGTTTCCCATGAAAAACCTTCATCAATTAAAAGAAATGGGGTGCTATCCACCCCCTACCGAATGTCTATTCTTCAAGTGATAAAAGGCGTCTACGATAGCAGCCACTCCATCCTTTAATCGGTCATCTTTTGATAGATAGAGGAGGTCCCTTTTGACTGGTTTTGATGCAGCTGTAGTGCAGTTGTTCTCTTGATATAGCTCTTGATTGATCAGCAGATGATAAATTATTGTGATTAATTTCCGTGCTAAAGCAGTGATCGCTACATTGTAACTCTTTCTGGCCGATAATCTATGGAAGTACCTTGAGAGCTTGTTCTTGTTATTTCTCATCTTAGCTATCACTTGAGCTATCTCGACAAGCATAGTTCTGAGACTCTTGGACCCCTGTTTCGTAATACCACATTGCTTCTTTTTCCCTGCAGATTCGTGTAGTCCAGGAACCAATCCACACCATTTAGCGATTTGTTCTGGGGTTTGGAAATCGTGATAGTCACCGATTTCTGCCAAGATGGTCGACCCTGATCTAAAACTTATTCCTGGAATTGACATAACTATTGCCAGATCTTTAGCGCTTTTCTGAAATTTGCTAAGCACTTCAAGACTTGTTTTATCTATCTTCTTTTTCAGAAGATCAAGGAGCTCTAGATTATCCTTAACAAGCATTCTCGAAGTATCATCAAGACCGTTTGCAAGAGCCGCTTTGATGACGTCTCGCTTTTTCTTGATCTTCTTTGAAGTGATTCTGTCCAGGATCGAGTCTGCATCCTTGCCTTCAACCAGGCCGTCCAAGATAATCCTGCCTGATTTACCAAAGATGTCTGAAATACAAGAACTCAGCTTTATGCCGCAAAGTGCTAGATACTTATGAACTCTGTTTCTAAGTTGAGTTTGAGTCTTTATATATCCTGATCTGGCACGGGTCATCATTCTGAGGGCTCTATCCTCATTGGAAAAGACTCTTGATCTCTTGATTTTGCCATCCAAGCAGTTACCTGCAATCCTCTTAGCGTCATGAGAATCCGACTTATCCCCTACAAGTCCTTTGACCATCCATGGATTTGCTACAATTGTATCAATAGAGGGACTCAGGCAATCGTATACTGGAAACCAGTAAACACCTGTAGCTTCGAATGCTACTTGCTCGCAATTATTGGCTATGAGCCAATTCCTGAATCTCTCTAGCTCAGAACGAGTCGTGCCAAACTGTTCCTGGATTTCAGTCCCATCTGCATCTTCGATCGTGGCTACTATGAGATCTTTATGGACATCTGCTCCGCAAACTCTATCTCTTCGTTTGCCCATATATGTCGCTATCCTGATATGGGCAGATGATTAAGATTAAACCCTCATAAGGGGCAATTTCCCATACGCGTTCAACGACGCAGCCCCGTATTCGCGGGATTATTGGCCAGTTTTAGCCGCGAGATCATGATCTCAAAATTAAAGCTGCCTTCACTGCCCATATCAGACTAAACATAGTTGGCCATGAATGTGAGGTTTTTCATCCGCCACGTATGACCCTTAAGGATCATGGGCGTTTTAGCCCCAGAAGAAAGTATAGTCTCTTAAATTAATGGTAGCCCAGAATGCGAAATCAGAGTGGTTCTAGAATTTACGTTCGTGAATTAACTGATCAGCCTTATATCCGCTGCTCTCGCTTTTCAATTTAATTGCATCAGCAAAAGCTCATAAACAGGTATGCATCAAAGATTAAGAAGTGGTTAAGCTAGATTTGAATAATCCGTTTCTAAACTACACCCGGTCTTTGGCCAAGGACATGCCTTACCAGGTAGCTCTGGTCGTGGGACTGATGATATTTATGGCAATCTCAGAGGGCGCAAGCTTACTTCTTTTAATCCCTATGCTTCAGATCGTCGGCTTCGACGTCCAGCAGGGAAACCTTGGCCAGATTGCGGGAGCTATTGCTTGTGCTTTTTCAGCTCTCAACATCAAGCCTACGCTCGAATCTGTGCTGATTCTATACATCGCAATGGTCAGCCTGCAGTCAGCGCTTAATCGTTTGCAATCAAACACCAGCTCATATATCCAGCATAATTTTATCATGCACCTTAGAGAGAGGTTCTATAGAGCTCTAGCTAACGCCGATTATCTTTACTTATCCAAAAGCAGATCCTCTGACTTAGCCCAGCTGCTGATGCAGGAGACAGATAGAGTAGGGTATGGAACCTATCAGGTCCTGTACCTCGTGGTCAATATAGTTGTAGCACTGGTCTATCTGGTCCTCGCACTACGCATCTCAATCTATGCGACACTTCTGGTTTTGATATCGGGCAGCTGCCTTGTATATTCGCTCAAAGGACATACAGAGCGATCCAGGACCACTGGCCGCAAGATCTTCCAGTCTAACAAGGCTCTATATGCCTCGGCTCTTGAGCATATGGCAGCTATGAAGACCACCAAGAGCTATAGCGCAGAGGAGAGGAATGCTGAAATTTTCTCATACCAGGCAGAAAAGATAGGCCAGGGAAACATCGAGGTCTCCCGCGAGTACGCCCTAGTTGAAAACCTATACGAGATAGGTTCAGTAATAGCCTTAAGCTTCATACTCTACGTATCCCTCAAGGTCTTCGATGTACCTCTGACGTCTATGCTTGTGCTTCTTTTTTTGTTCGCAAGGCTCATGCCCAAGTTCTCGACAATTCAAGGGAGCTACCAAAGGTTCATAACTCTCCTGCCTGCGTTCTCGGCGCTTGAAGAGACAGTGAAGGATATGGAGGAAAAGGCAGAGGTCAAGACCAATCATGAAGAGAGAATTAGTTTGGATAGGTCTATAGAGTTCAAAGATGTCTGCTTCGGCTATGATAAGACGAAGGTGCTAACTGGCATAGACCTAAATGTTCCTGTTGGCCAGACCGTTGGCTTGGTCGGGCCATCTGGCTCGGGTAAAAGCACTGTGGCAGACCTTCTGATGGGACTTATAAGACCGACCAAAGGCTCAATACTGGTGGATGGCGAGGCGATCATCCCGGAGAAAATCAGAGCCTGGCGAAGACTTATCGGCTATGTATCTCAGGACACGTTCCTTTTCAACGATACTGTGAGAGCTAATCTCTCATGGGCCTGCCCCGGAGCCTCAGAGGAAGAGATGATGGAGGCTCTGAGGTTGGCAGCAGCAGAGGAGTTTGTATCAAGTATGCCGGAAGGATTAGATACGCTGCTTGGAGACAGAGGCGTACGTTTGTCCGGCGGCGAACGGCAGCGTATTGCCCTGGCTCGTGCCATATTGCGCAAGCCCTCACTGCTCATACTTGACGAGGCCACAAGCAACCTTGACTCAGAAAGCGAGAAGCGCATTCAGGCTGCAGTCGAGGGCCTTCGGGGAAGGCTTACCACATTCATCATAACCCATCGCCTCTCTACACTTAGAAGTGCCGATACGATCTACGTCCTTGAGATGGGCAAAATAGCTGAACATGGCAGCTGGAATGACCTATTGGCATTGAACGGAAGATTCTCCGATCTTTGCGTAACTCAGGGAATGGAAAGCTCGAGAAGGAGTGATAGCAATAATGATACGAAAGGGATCAACCTTTTGCTGAGCAAAAGCCAGAAAGAAGAGCTGAGTTATTCATAGGTGCTCTGTTTGACGGGCTTTGGATGCAGTTTCTATCATTTTCTACTGGAATCTATGGCTGTAAAATGCTTATTTACCTATAACTTTATCCAATCGTCCAAATTGCTCGAGGGGCCTCCGCCAATTGCTGATATACCGGCGCAGCTTCTCCAGATTGCCCAGGCATCCTGCCCATACGAGATGCAGCGCATCCTAATCTTACCAGAACATCTGGTATAGCCTCCTCAGGAATACTGGATCTAGATACGTTGGCACCACGGTAATTGCTAAGGATTGCTTGGATCGCCTTCGGGAGACGTTTAACATCTACGCTTCCATCAAGGTTACAGTACGGCAGCTTCCAAGTGCGGGTGTCTCCAGCATCGCCAACATATGCAAAGCATCTAGCCGGAACCTTATATTTTGGATGCAAAAGTGCATCATCCGGCGAGCACTCTTGTGAGCCTGTCTCCTCTGGAACATCAGGAAGCAAACGCAGGCTTGCATCCTCATGATCATCTCTGGGCCTGTAGATTCCATGAACGCTGAGCCACCACAAAGCTTCCAAAGGCTCGGAGGATTCAAGAGATAAGAAGACTCTATCTTTTAATCCACCATGCTCGATGTTTGCAGCGTAAAGCATCATGCCATCGCTTACGGCAATGCACTTCACTTTCTGTTCGGCTGCATATCTCGATGCCTGATCCAAGGCCGCTTCAACTGCGCGTCTGTTCCATGCTAGAGAACCAGGGCGTTTTACCTCAACCAGAAGATACTTTATGCCCAGGCGGGTAAGAAGCAGGTCTGCGTAATCCACCTGATTATTGATATCTGAGACGGACCAATCAAGTACCTCTGTGAAAAGGTCCTCCAGGATATTCTCTGCTACCTTTTCCGCCGCAGTACCATGCCTTTTATGCTGGACTAACCTCTCATCTCTCTTTTTGAGAAAGATTGGCCATGTCGAGTTGGCACGCTCAATACAGCGGCGGTAAGATGCCAAGCTAGTAGTCATATCAAGCACCTCCCATTATGCATTGAGAGTATAGAGTAATCACTACAAACGCTAAATGTGACTCCTTGATTAAAAGCTTTTTATCTGATCATCTGAACTGGGAACATAAACTCAGTGTGTCATTTACTTTGGTTTTGAGGATTAATCGCTGGCTTTGCCTGTCTACGGGCTTTATCAGCACATGGTTATCGCATGTATTTTCTCGCAAAGGTAGCGATGAAGGCTGCCCACATAAACGTCCCGAGAATCGCCTCTAATCCTGCTACCAATTTGAATTCAGTCGTTGGCTTATAGCCAGCATATCCTGGTGTGACTGCCGTAGCTATACTGAACCATACATAGTCTATTAGCGTTGCATTTCTTTTTAATTGCGATGCCTCTGCATCTATCCCGTGTCCAAGTAAGTAAATGACGGCAAAAAGGAAGACGAATCCAAACCAGCAAGCCCAAAGCCTAAACGGATGGACCCCATATCCAAATATAAGCTGGATGAATACGAACTCTGGATATCGAATATACCAAGGTTTCTGTTTCCTTTTCGCCACCATTTCCCGATTGAAATGGTATCCGGCTCCCTCACGATCTCCATTTTTTTCTAATATATTTTTTGCAGTTCTACAGCATAGCTCTTCAGATATTGGATCGGTAAATTTTGCGCCCTGAAACGATAGAAGTATTCCATTTAATTTGCTCTTAACGAAGTATAAGTTCTTCCAAAACATAGACTCGCTGAAGTACGTTTCCCCATTTAATGTCGCATAGCTAAAATCAGCGTCCTGAATGAATTCTGCCTCAGAGAAGATAGCATTACTTTCAAACTCAGATGAATTAAATGATGCTTCATCATTAAATCGAGAACCTGAAAAGTTGGCAAATCCGTTGAATTGGGCGCCGAGAAACACACACTCATTTTCAAATTTACAGTTTTGAAATCCGGCAAATCCGTCAAATATGGCGAAGAAGAATGAGACATCATTATAAAACGTAACATTTTTAAAGTTCACCTCATGGTTAAAAAATATGTTAGAGGATGTAATAGCTCCTTTAATAATTGATTTTGTGATTTCTATAGGAGATTCGATAAGTTTTGCATCCGATAACTCAAAATAATCAATATCGATGGGGTCTCGCTCTATGTGTATGGCTGGGAGGGACAGTTTAGTCAAATCTAAATTGCCATTGATTATGATGCTATCATACTCTACTGGCTTGCCATTCTCGATCTTATCAAGTATCTCTTTGGCAGGGACCTCTTTCAGGCTTTCCTTTTCTTGGGCCACTTCCCTTCCTCCATTGGGTCTTATTCCCTCCACTAGGACTCTGCTATAATTGAATTTAGAAGTATATGGCCCTATGGATAGAGTATAAATCTCTCGTGAAGTTAAGCGCTGGCACTTTGAAATGAAGCTTTATTCAATGACCTGGATCTAGCCGAATCTGGTGTTCATATAATCAGTGCACTAAAACCTCGTATGAGCATCAATCAGATAACCCAAAATTAATTTCAGAACGCATACGTCTATTTAATCCATGAGCTGAAAGATATACATCATGCCATTGATGAAAGCAGTCCAAGTAAGTTCACCAGGCGGCGACTTTGAGCTGGTCCAAAAAGAAATCCCAAAGCCGAAAGAAAATGAAGTTCTCATCAAAGTGGAAGCCTGCGGAGTATGCCACGGAGAAGCAATCGTCAAAGAAGGCCGCTTCCCGGGGCTGCAATATCCCAGAGTTCCTGGGCATGAAGTGGTCGGGATAATAGAGCAGCTGGGGTCCAAATCGAAAATTTGGAAGGTCGGACAGAGAGTCGGCGTAGGGTGGCTTGGAGGACACTGCTTCCAGTGCGCCGCATGCCGGAGCGGCGAGTTCGGAGCCTGCGAGGAGTCGCTCACGACCGGCATCTCGACCGATGGAGGCTATGCCGAGTATATGGTTGCTCGCATGGAGGCTCTGAACCACATTCCCGATGGCATTGATCCAGTATACGCCGCACCACTTCTGTGCGCAGGAAGGACAACTTTTGGAGCACTGGAAAGCAGCGTGGCAAAAGGCGGCGACCTGGTGGCAATCCACGGCCTAGGCGGCTTGGGCCATTTGGGCCTACAGTTTGCAGTCAAGCTCGGCTTTGAAACAGTTGTTCTATCACGAGGGCCTGAGAAGGAGGCTCTCGCTCGAAAGCTCGGCGCCCACCACTTCATCGATACTAGTACAACCGATGCTGCAAAAGAGCTGATGAAGCTAGGGGGAGCAAAGGTAATTCTCGGCACTGCACCAAACAGCAAGGCCATATCTGAGCTTGTCAACGGCCTGAGCAGAAATGGGGAAATTATCCTGGTCGCCTATGCAGGTGAGATGATGCAGCTTTCTCCAGCTGTTCTTATGCGGGGCAGCAGGTCCATCAGAGGCTGGGTCGGAGGCCGTCCAGAAGACGCAATACGCTTCGCCATCCTCACTGGGGTTCGGCCAATGGTCGAGGTGTTTTCCGCTGGAGCAGGCTGCGCAGGCCTATGATAAAATGATGTCTGGAAAGGTTCATTTCCGTGCGGTTCTAAAAATAGCGGATAGTTAAAACAGAAAAGGCAGGTAAAGTAGGTCGGTAGGTAAGGGGAATAAGGAAGGTAAAGTAGGCAGGGTAAGAAAAATAGGTAGGATAGGTAAGGCAGATAACTATGAGCGAGATTCTGAAGGTCATACAGGAGAGGCACTCGTCCAGAGTTCCCTTTGATCCTGAGCATCCGCCGTCCAAAAAGGACCTGATGCAGATCCTTGAGGCGGCACGCTGGGCACCCACTGCTCACAACATGCAGAACTTTGAGATAATAGTCGTTGATGATAAGAGCGAGCTTGAGAAGTTAGGGGATATCGAGTCCAAGATCTCCGAGGATTTCCTCAGGGAGAACTACCAACAGCTATCGTTTTCCGAAGAGGAGCTGGCCCGAAAGAAAACAGGAATACTGGGGAGCCAGTTCCCGCCGTCGTGGAGAGCTCCTGGCGATTGGGGCAAGGTTGCACGTGAAAGTGGGCCTTCAACACTGGACCAAACCATGAGAGGCGGCCCAATGGTGCTGATTGTGATCTATGACTCTACGAAGAGAGCCCCTGCATCTGAGGGTGATGTTTTAGGCTTCATAAGCCTCGGCTGTGTAATGGAGAACATGTGGCTTATGGCTCAGGCGCTTGGAATCGGATTTCATGTGATGAGCGTCTTTAGCGGAGACGCTGTTGAGCACGAAGTGAAGAAAACCCTAGGAATTCCTGAACATATGCGAGTAGCCTATGCGGTCCGTCTGGGGTATCCCATCTCTACGCCGAACAAATTCCCTAGGGTGCGTCGGGATGTGGTTGAACTGGCCCACCACAATCGATTTGGGAATAAGAATTTAATATGAGGAGAGAATGTGACAGGAACTCTCTTCTTTTTCTTTCATTGGTTCCAACAGCACTAAAACATCGCTGCCTTAGCGAGCCATTCGAGATCCGAGGGATAGGATGCTTTGCTTGAGTGGCGTTTGCTTGAGTATTTCTGCTCGAATACCTTTACTTGAGTAATTCTTCGTCATCTTAGCCATCTTAACCATCTTAACGAGCTCCGTGCAGTATGGGCATATACGGGAAGGCAAGGGCAAATTATTCGTTTGAATATAGATTTTCCATCATGCTTTGAAATTGCCCAAGCTTCTCTTGCAGCTTTCGTCCCTTGGATGTTGTTTTGTATATGAACCTGGAGCCGTCTGGGATGGCCTCGATGAATCCGTTTTCTACCAGATCCTCCAAGTATTGAGTGCCTATTACAGAGTTCAGGTCCGCCTGGTATATGACCCTAGTCTTGCTTGCGCCATCACTACACACCTTCAGGATCTGGGCTGTAACCACATTTGGATTTCTCTTACTTGTCATGTTTTATTACCCTTCTATTGAATGTAAACTCATTTCGCAAATTCCAGGTTTATCGCCATTGGGAGTGAGTCTGTATACTTGGCCATCAAGCCTGAGCTCTACATATCCCTCCTTAGGTGTGACATCATAATTATGGGTGGCAAGGAAGAATGCTAGGTCCTGTGTGCTCATCTTGGGGTCGTTGCTGGCTGAGATGAGCTTTTTAAGGTTCGAGATATCATCGCTGGCTACTGTTGCTGTGCTTAATGACAGCATCATTAAGCTTACTATTAGGGCCAAGTTCAGATATCTTATCGTCCTCACCATGAAAACTACTGTGGTCTCACTAGACCATATAGACGATTATTCCTATTTTTAATACGGATATTAGACAGAAGGATAAAGGGAATATATTCTAATCGTCTATCCGTACTAATAATAGGTAGTAACTGCATAAGCGCTTGCTGATTTAATCTATGATTTATGATCAAATAATCTTCCATTTGAATAAGTGTACATGATATGTCACTGCTTGAAATTGAATTGATCATAGATATTTGGATTATATTTGGATTGTAGGCGCCAGTTTGTCAAGTAAAAACAAATGCCACTTTTCCCTGGCATTCTCTGTCAGCTTCCTTATCACTCAATCTCAAACCACAGAAGGCCTGAAGCGTTTAGCCAGAAAATTTATATCCTAACTGAATATGAATATATATGGTGTATTACTAATGGCTTGGCTCAGAGAGTATCGTAATAATATAGTATACATAATAATTATTTTTTCACTAATGGCACAAATATCGCTAGCAAGCGATAAATGCAACTGCTCAGCAGGGGCTACTATAGCGATAGCGAATAATGCCCTGGATAAGAATCAGACATCTCCAGGAATTGGCTCTGTTCCAATGAACTCTACAAGCAATTTATCGTACACACCATACGCAGTTGATCCACGTGATAGCAACTCTTCATACCTCCCAAGCCCGCACCCTCTCATGCACCCAACTGAAGAGCAGGCTAGCAAATGGATGAGGAATTATACGATAGCTCCTCGCGCCTACTTGAGCCCTCAAATCAGAGCTATGCTGTCCGGGTTCTCTGGGTCACATTTCAGCCTATTGAACTATCTCCAGTATACACCCTCAGAGCGCAATCAAGGCCAGTGCGGAAACTGCTGGGCATGGGCTGGAACAGGCGTAATGGAGATTGACCAAGCCTATCAAACCGGTGTCAAGGATCGGCTTTCCGTCCAGTACCTCGACTCCAATTTCCTGGACTGCCACGAGAATTGCTTAGCATGCTGCGGAGGCTGGCTAAACGATGTATCTGATTTTTATTCGACAACTAAAATGTTTATCCCCTGGTCTAACACTAATGCCAAGTGGCAAGATGGTGATGTAGGCTGTCAAGATGCGGCGACCAATGTGCCTGCCAGCTCTATATCTACCAATCCCCATTACCATATAAACTCGATCGATGCAGTATCGATTCCTACGCAGGGAGTAGGCAAAGAGACTGCCATTGCCAATATAAAGAACGTTCTAAGCCAGGGCAAAGCAATCTGGTTCGGCTTCTTCCTTCCTGATAACAACGCCTGGAACAGCTTTTTCAGCTTCTGGGATTTGCAGCAGGAGAGCGCTGTCTGGAAGCCCGATATAGCATGCGGAAAAGGATACAACTACAATCAGGGAGGAGGCCATGCTGTTCTGTGCGTAGGCTATGATGATACCAATCCCCAGAATCGCTACTGGATTATGGTAAATAGCTGGGGTGCCTCATACAACCGGCCCAATGATCTTTTCCTAGTGAACATGGACATGAACTATGATTGCAGTTATGCCGGTCTCGGATATGCGTTCTACTGGATGACACTCAATATAAACTATGCTAATGCTCCTCCCGGAGTGCCATCGACACCTTCAGGACCAATCTCTGGCAATATAGGAACTTCTTACACCTACTCAACTTCTGCAGCGGATTCTAGCGGCCTTAGTGTGAAATACACCTTCGATTGGGGAGACGGAACAAATTTTACGTCGAATCTAGTTACCCCTGGAACGAGTGTAAGAGCATCACACACCTGGAGCAGCAATGGAGTATACCAGGTTAAAGCCAAGGCTACAGACAGCAGTAACGCACCTTCAGCATGGTCAAGTCCACTGACGGTTAAAATCGCTGCAAATAATCCTCCTAATGCCCCTGCCAAGCCATCTGGATTAGCATCAGGCATCGCAGGATCAATTTACAGTTACTACACTTCTGCAACCGATCCTGATGGCAATCCGGTAAAGTATACCTTCGATTGGGGAGATGGAATTACCTCCACAACCAGCTTAGTTAACTCCGGCAAAAGTGCAATTGCATCACATACTTGGAACGTTTCAGGGACGTACCAAGTTCGCGCTAACGCTACTGATAGCAGTGGTGCATCTTCAGGATTGTCAAGCCCACTGACGGTAAAAATATCCCCAAATACTCCTCCTAACCAGCCTATTGTACCAGTTGGACTTAGCATGGGGCGCAAACAACTGACTTATACATATATTTCATACACAAAAGATCTCAATGGAGATCAGGTGATGTATACTTTTGACTGGGGAGATAAAACGACCTCTGTAACCAGTTTAGTTAACTCTGGAAAAAGCGTAAGTGCATCTCATAAGTGGAGCAGTGCAGGAACATACCAGGTCAGAGCCATGGCTACAGATAGCAAGGGCGCATCATCTGGCTGGTCCAACTCGAGGTCTGTTAGGATATTATAGATTAAACGCATCAAATAACCTTAAAGGAGAGATTCATTTCAGCTTTTAATTGCAGCACCGACATAGTTATATCTGAAGTTGTAGCAAATCTAAATCAGATTTATATATTAAAGTATTGAACAGTCTGTTTTGAATATTTGCATAGATATATCCCGCATATCCCTTCAGTATAGAAAAGTTAATCTTTAAGTAGCTACAATGGCCCTAAAGATACATACGATAAGAGGGATTTGGCGTTACAAGGTGATTCATGTATGAACGTTCGTAGGGGGATGAGTAAGGTTTTATTTGCAACTCTTATTATTCAAGTTTTAGCCGTTTGCACGGCATTTTGTGTCTGCCCATGTAATGGTCAGAATTGGAGCCCCGGAGATGCAAGCCAGGTTGAAGACCATCCTGCTATCGACAGTCAAACTGCCTCAGATAGCCCGACTAATAGTTCTGAGGGCACAATCTATACTGTTACTATTCAAGGGCATGTTACATCTGTTTATGGAGGTTGTTATTACGGGATTTATATAGACAAGGTTCTTTTAGGATATGGTTTAGATGGTCTCTCTGGTTTTAAATTAGTTCCTGGGACCACTGTAGAAACCACACCTGTAACCCCATGTCCTGATATCAGTATGGGAGATTGCGTTGAGGTCCATGGTTATTGGTCCACGACCGATAGTCCACCAATATATCTTGAAAGCCCAGGCGGATATATTAGCAAAATAGCCTGCTCAACTAAGAACCATCCACCCACAAACTTGGCTCGGCCTTCGGGGTCTAAGACAGGCTATTTAGGAGCTTCATATAGATATGCTGCCTTTGCTACAGACCCTGATGGAAACCAGGTGATGTATACATTTGATTGGGGAGATGGGACTACCTCTGAAACTGGATTCGTAAGATCGAGCGAATCAGCAAGCATATCACACTCATGGAGCAAAACAGGGATATATTGGGTTAAGGCCAAAGCCACAGACAGTAGTGGCGCAGCTTCCTCATGGTCAAAACCGTTAATTGTAACCATAAAACAGAAATCCAAGCCTACTACACCTGCGGCGCCAACTGGGACCGTCTCGGGGATTATAGGGACGAGCTATAAATTCGCTATAGCTACCGCAAGCCCTGATCAAAACCAGATAAGGTATATTTTTGATTGGGGAGACGGGACTACATCCGAGACTGGATTTGTAAAATCTGGCAAATTAGCAAGCGTATCACATGTGTGGGATGATGCAGGGATATATTGGGTTAAGGCCAGGGCCTTAGACAGCAATGGTGCTTCTTCTTCATGGTCAAAGCCGCTGATTGTGACTATTAAGCAAAGATCCAAACCTACTACACCGACTATGCCAACCGGGCCTACCTCCGGGGGCATAGGAATGTTATATAAGTTCGCTATATCCGGACTGGATTCAAGTAGAGGAACTCTATATAGTTATGCCTCGTCCGCTGCTAATTCTGACCAAGACCAGATGAAATATATTTTTGATTGGGGAGACGGGACTACATCAGAGACCGGATACGTAAAATTAGGCAGATTAGCAAGCATTTCACATGAGTGGGACGATGCAGGGATATATTGGGTTAAGGCCAGATCCATAGACGGCAATGGTGCTTCTTCTTCATGGTCGAAGCCGCTGATCGTAACCATAAGGCAGAACTATAGACCTTCTACACCGACTAAGCCAACTGCACTGACTACATCGACTACGCCAACTGGAACTGCCTCGGGAGGCATAGGGACGAACAATAGGTTCACTACATCTGCAATGGATCCTAATAAGATCTTTATAATTCCATCAATTGATCCCCAATTAAATGGCATTAGTTGAGTAGGTTAATCGACCGGCGGCGCAATTGCGCAGCAAGCTGTGGGATATGCGAGGCGCCGCTGTATTAAGTCCCAGTTGGCAAATCGATCCATCCTCAACACAACAATCTTAACCAAAGAAAGGAGAGCCCGTAATCAAAACCAACATGCTTAGATCTTGTGATTATGAAATATAAGTAGATTTGAGCTTAGGAAGTTGTGTTGAAGACTATAAATAAAAAAATTAAATAGATCAGGAGTTTAGGCTTCCTCAGATATGAAACCATTATCCGTTGCAATCTTCTGGCCAGCAGCGCTCTTTGCAAAGTCTATGTAAGCCTTCGCGCCGGGCTTTGGATCTCCGAATGTGTATAAGTAGAGATGGCGGTGCAACAGATAGGATCCATCAGTTATGCTTTTGATGGTCGGGGCAACTCCATTAAGAGTGATTACTCCCACAGCGCCATCCTGGACGTAGCTGAAGCCCACATAGCCGATAGCCTTATCGCTGCCGACAATGGATGTTTTTACCTCAGCGCTTCCCTGAGCTACTGTGGTCTCCTTAGTCTCGGCCTTGGTGCTTCCCATGATAAGCTCATTGAATGTATCCCTTGTTCCTGAACCCTGCTCCCTTGCGATTGAGTAAATTGGCTTGTCAGGGCCACCAACCTGCTTCCAGTTAGTGATGTTTCCTGCGTAGATGTCCTTGACCTGAGCACTTGTTAGCTTTGTGACGCCTGCATCATATATCTGCTTGCTTACAGCGATGCACACTCCATCAAGCCCGATCTCGTTCTGCTGGAACTTATTGCCGTACTTCGTCTGCTCATCTGCAGTTACCTCTCTTGAGGCCATTGCGATATCGGATCTGCCCTCGCCAGCTGCAGTTATGCCAGCGCCAGTACCTCCACCTGTGACGAGAACCTGGTAATCTGATGATTGATTATTGAATGCCTCAGCCAATGCCTCGCCGAGAGGCAGCACCGTAGTCGACCCTGAAACGCTGACGGTAGTCTTTGCTACCGCTGAGATGCTGATCGAACCCAGAATAAGGGTGATCAATATTGCGGTTATTATTTTGCTTATAGTCTCACCGAACTAGGCAATTATAGGCGAAATATGTAAAGTTTTGGACATTAAAGAAAATATGTCTATATACCCTATAGTTTGAATATGCTTGAACAAGAATGCAGAGGGGCATAATAATATTGTGTCCTTGCATTGTAATCGATTCTATCCAGTTTCGAGTTTCTGGAATGCTTTTTGCATGCAACCGGTGTAATATGTAACAATCATCGGCCGATTGCAGTGAATATATTGAAAGATCCTGCTATCCTCAAAAGTAGTTTAGCTGCTCATAACTGGCAGATGTTAATGCTAGGCCCGTAAATATCATGTTAGATAAAGCTACAGCAATCATAATCAGAATATATCTTAGCGCGTATCTATATGTGAATCACTCACAACTCCCAAGGCTTCGGCTATTTCTCTTATGCTCATCGCCCTGGTCTTTGTGCTGTGGAATGACCGCCAGCACAGCATCAGTGTTCATAGTTTTTATCTCCCGGCTAGGATATCATAGCTTGGTGTATCCTAAGGGCTGTCCAGAGATCGCCTGAAAGCCGCTAGATGTCAATCAACCCATGAAGTATAAGATGGCGAAGGGATGATGGTTTGATACTTGAACTGGAATATCGAGTCTCAGGCGTAGTTTATGGAAAATCTACTGGAACGTTTCGATTATCCAATCCTTTATTTCATCTCTCACCTGCCTGAAGACGTTGAGCTGCTCTTCCTCTGAACCTTCTGCAGTAGCCGGATCTTTGAACGTCTTATGGACCGTCCTTTTGGCTGCTGGTGCTGTGGCAGGAGCCTTAAGGCTTATCCCGCAGATCGGGCAGGCTTCCTTGGCCTTATCGCAAACCGTGACCGCCAGGTCGAATAGAATACCTTGATACTCATTCATTGCTTTTGAGTGCTGGCCGGATATATCGATTCCAATTTCGTTCATAACCTTAATAGCGCGAGGATCAACTTGCGATGCTTCAATCCCTGCACTGTGGACTTCATACCGATCTCCATACAAAGCCCTTAGCAATCCTTCTGCCATCTGAGATCTGGCGGAGTTGTGGTAGCATAGAAAGAGGATTTTGTCCTTACCTAGATCTTTGGATTCCGATGCCATAGTGATTATCTCCTACTTTTTTATTTGATCTTTCTGGAAGAGAGCTGCATGCAATAAGATATACGCTAAGAGTCCAAGACATTCATATAAGACATATATTTATCCGAAGCGATATAACAGCTTAGTCCGCGGTTGAAACTTTCGCGTTCAATTTAACTGGTGTTGAATGCCCTGAGATGTCTAACCAATGCAGGAAGTGTATGTGGGCGAAGGGATGATGAAGCGATTATCGAGCCAATACGAGGAGGTGCATCCCTTCGACCTTAAGGTGGGAGGGTTGTTCCTATGTCGGCGAAGAATCCCTCCCATGATTATCTTCGCCAGTCGGTGAGGGAATATTGGATAGAATATCTATGTCTGA
>CAWDLW010000026.1:0-97287 GCA_963803145.1 Methanotrichaceae archaeon | reverse complement strand
TGCCAGAGTACATAGGTAAACATGATGAGGAAACTATCAAAGACGCCAAAAGAGAAGTTGGCTCTGCCCGTAAAATCGCGCTTCACATAATCTTAGATGTCTTAGTTCTCGCTGCAATCTTTCTCGGACTTTATTTTTTACAACGCTTACTAAATATACCACATCATTGAAAATCAGTATCTTTCAGCTCATCCCCATCCAGTTCTAGCTGGGCAATTTTCATAACTTTTCATAAAAGAAGATATATAGGGATTACAGCCTGCCACAACCTAGCAACTAATATGGTGAGCATTCTTGGGCCTGCCGTAGCAAATCGTCGAAGGAATAAAAGAAGGAAAGAAAGAACGCCATTTAGCTTTGCTTCTAATGGTATTGACTGTGGTATTCTGGGGTTTGTCCATAATCAGCACCAAAGTTGTCCTGGCCCAAATCCCACCAGTCTCGATAGCCTTCTTTAGGTATTCAATTGCCACGGCCATTTTAATTCCTCTGGCCCTACTCACTCATTCCCTACCTAAGATAACCCTTAAAGATCTGGGAACCCTCTTAATCACCAGCCTGCTAGGAATCGTACTCTACTTCATCTTTGAAAATAATGCCCTTCAGTACACTACGGCCTCCAACGCATCCATGCTCGTGGCTGCCATGCCCTTATTTGCGGTCATTATAGAAGCTCTCTTCTTCGGACAAAGGATAAGCTGGAAGATGGCGGTCTGCATCTTGCTATCGATTGTTGGGGTTTATCTGGTGGTGACAGTCGATGGCCGCTTAGACTTTTCGTCAGCCAGGTTCTATGGCAATCTGCTAATGATGGGGTCCATGATTTGTTGGGTTGTTTACACCTTTTTAAATAAAAATCTAGATAAAAAGTATTCGGGTTTGACCATTATCACATATCAATCTCTGGCGAGCATCTTCGTATTCATGCCTTTTGTCATTCCAGAGATCAAAAGATGGCCTGAGCTTGCTTCTATCACCCCCTCGATACTGGCAAATCTGGTATTTCTGGGTGTGTTCTGCTCAGCCATGGAATATCTCTGCTACATTTATGCAGTAAAAAAGCTGGGTGCAACGGTCTCAACGACCTTTTTGAACCTGATCCCAGTCGTAACCGTGGTCTCCGGCTCTCTCTTATTACATGAGAAGCTGCTCGGAATAGAGATCTTGGGCATGGGTCTTATAATGGGGAGCATTTACATGCTGAACAAAGTCACGACCAACCTTAAGACAGCATCAGAAACAGTAATGAAGCCGCGGCATTCTTCTGCAATCGCTAGCAAGGGAAAGAAACTTTCGGGTTTCGCCCTAAGAGCTATCCTCTCGATTTTGCGACTCTAACGCTCGATTGGTACATGTAACTCGCTAGTATGAGTGTCAAGATTTAATTTAGAAGAAAATATATAAAGATAGCCCGAACCTTTTGATGTTCAGGCCTTTATCGCCGAAGATGATGCTATCTTCTCAGGCGGTTTTTCCACAGCTATGCCTTCGCTGTCGTTTATGTCAAGCTCTCCCGTCCTTACCCTTCCTGACTTTTCTATTGGTGACACGAAGATCCTACCGTCACCGAATTTGCCAGTCCTTGCGGAGTTGCAGATGATCTCCATCGCAGCATCCACATCTTTGTCGGACAGGATTATCTCGAGCTTAAGCTTGGGCAGGAGGTCCACCTCCATTGTGCCTCCTCTATACTGAAGCTTTATTCCCTTCTGCTCTCCTCTGCCGAGAACTTCGGTGATAGTCATTGCGACGAATCCATTCTCTTCAAGTGCCTTCTTGACCTGTTCGAGCCGCTCAGGCCTTATTATTGCCTCTATCTTCTTCAAAGTCGTCACCTTTAAGCATAAGCCTTCTCGCCATGCTGAGAGATGTCCAGTCCTACGTACTCCTCGTCCTCTGTGACCCTCAGGCCCAACGTTGCATCCACAATCTTGGCCAGTGCAAATGTCACGACAAAGGCGTATACCAGGGCAGCTCCAGCTGCAACTATCTGTACAACAAGCTGGTGCGGGTTCCCGTATAACAGCCCTGAATAGGCAGCGTTGACTGCAGGGGATGCGAATATTCCGGTTGCGATGGCTCCCCAGAGGCCACCGGTGCCGTGAACTGCCCATGCGTCACAGCTTTCATCCAAGCCCCTGCTGACGCGGAAGAGCAGAGCTGCATAACACAGGATTCCTGCAACGCCACCAATGATTAGGCTTGCAGTTGTATCGACATAGCCTGAAGCGGGCGTGATTGCCACCAGTCCGGCTATGGCGCCGCTTGCAATTCCCATGGTGCTGGGCTTGCCCTTTATCCAGCTTGCCAGAAGCCAGGTCAAAGCACCTGCGGCTGCAGCAGTGTTGGTGACAACGAAGGCGGAAGCTGCCAGACCGTTAGCAGCTAGAGCCGATCCTGAGTTGAATCCGAACCATCCGAACCAGAGCAAGGCAGCGCCCAGCATGGACATGGGAATGTTGTGAGGCTCCATGATGTACGATGCGCCGTACCCTATCCTCTTGCCGATAACCAGAGCGATGGCCAGGGCCCCAAAGCCTGAGCTTATGTGAACTACTGTGCCTCCGGCGAAATCCAGTGCACCCATCTGAGCAGTCCAGCCTCCGGCCCAGACCCAGTGTGCCAGGGGGTCGTATACCAATGTCGTCCAAAGAAGTCCCAGAACTACGAACGAGCTGAACTTGATCCTCTCAGCCACGCACGAAGTCAATATTGCCAGGGTAACCGTTGCGAACACTAGCTGGAATATCATGTGCGCCAAAGCCGGTATAGTGCTGGCCCAGGGTCCAGCGTCCTGGCCTACCCCGTGCAGAAGCAAGTAGTTCAAGTTACCTACGAACCCGGATATGTCCGGGCCGAAGGCTAGGCTGTATCCAAAGAGGACCCATTGAACGCTGACCATTGCAAATGCCAGGAAAGATAGTCCTATCATTGAGACGACGGACTTGTTACGCAACAGGCCTCCGTAGAAGAATCCAACTCCCGGCGTCATGATCATAACTAATGCCGTGGCCGCCAGGACCCATGCTGTATCTCCACCACTTATTGCCAAGCTTCTCACCTTAACCTAATTAAATTAATTATCTATTCTCATTATTCCCGCAGACTCCCTCATCTAAGAAGTGCTGTCCAAAGCTTACAATAATTCCTTTTCTGCGGGATACAAAAAGATGTTTGATACATTCTCATAAAAAATATGTTCTAGTATGAACTTTTCTCAAATTATCCCAATTATATTGATATGTTACAACGTAAATAGGAAATGTGCCCATGCTGTGGGCACACTGTCGGGGAGTCTGTAACAAAACATGTTACCACCAAGGACTCCCCGTTTTCTCTCTTTACTTGCAATGACAAAAATCTTGCCCCTGAATACCTGATAAGATTGATATTGTTTATCTTAAAAATTGGCGTAAAAGAGGTTGAGGTTATCGGTCACCTCCTGTCCGCGCGGACCATTGGCCTTGATTCGATCTGAAGATTCAACCAGTTTAGTGTTTATTTCAGGTCACTCTCCAGATCATTCAGCTTGCAAAATGTTATATTGAATTATTTGAGAACATGAAATAATAATTAAGAGGCAATATGAGCAATTGTGATAAGGTATGTGCGATAGTTGATTTGCGAATCTTCATCTATTCTGTCTTGTTTTGCTATTGGCTTTGAATTAGATTGAGCTCAGTAAAACCGAGATAGCCATTTATTTAAGTACTCTATAAACTGAGTTCTCTTTTCTGGGGCATCTGCTGAGAAACTTCGTTTCGAGTTATTGCCTCTTCTCAAAGAACGAACCCAAGGCCAAGTTTCATCTGCTTTATCGTATGCAATAAGGGCTTCCTTGCATAATTCGCATCGGAACAATTCGCCCCCTTTGATCCAGGTCTTCGATATATTATTACAACCTTGGGCACACATCGGATCTTTGATGATGCCATTTAACGAACCACAACAGTAGTTCCCAGGTGGTGGTCGAACTGTGCCCTCTGCCATAATTTGCACCTAAAATTATTATGGCGAACAGGACAGTAAATAGTTATTTAGGATAATTTATGAATATTTATGATAATTTGTGAATTGAATGAGACTTAGTAATGCAAGTTTCTTCACTGCTAATCAGTCCAGGATATACATCCTAAGGTTGGCCTCCTCTGTAGTATGTCCTATGCTTCTCAGATGAACCATTATCCGGTGGTATGGGCGTTTGACCTTTCTTGGATTGATAATCCATCCTCTGCTTCAGGATACACTTACCAAACCTCAATCCCCCCAATGGATTTCTAGGGGTTCCCATGGAGTTCATGCAACGGGCCATTACAGCAGCACCACGTGCTAAGCCATCATCTACGAATACAACGTTCTTCTCGGGCCTGTCATAAAGGCCGAGTTTATCTATCTCCTCAAGGATCATGCGAGGCTTATTTCCGCTTATTCCTGCACGTCCTGTAACTCCAATGGCCGTTCTATCGGTCACAATACCCTCTTCTATACCGACCTCAACCAGCCTCCGTGCCATACGGGCACTGATTATATCCATGGCCCCAAATAGCACCTTCAGGCCTCTCGATATGTACAGGTCTTCGCCGATTTTAGATAGCTTACACAAATCGGACCCATTTACCCCAACATCACAGCCTATCAGAACCACGTTATTCATTTCGGCAGCCCGCGGATTTACGGGTACAAGTCCGTATTTTGTTCGGCCCATAGGCACCTTTTCGATTGTGACTAGCTCTTCAATTTGATCCGCATATCCCTCTGCATTTTCTCCGTAATCAGGCTTTATCTTAGGATCAAAGATATCCAGGCAAGCTCCTGTTTGCCTATCTACAAGACCCGTTCCTTGGACTACTGCATCGGGTATCGCTCCAGCTAACCCTAGGATGTTGCCTATCGTATGGGCATAAGGTAATTCATCGCTAGTAATCCTTCCTTTGAGAGTAGTGCCGAAATCCATTGAAAGGCAGGGATTGCGGAAATCTACATCAGTCCACCTGCTTCCCTCCTTTATGCCAGCAGTCGCAAGCTCCCCCTCCATCTCATTGGCCACAATCTCTATGCCAGTTGATCCTTGCGGAGGATAACAGGATGCCACAGCACCATTGAATACGACATTATCTATCATGGTGTAAGGTCTGAACTTTCCTATGATATTATGAATGGACATTGCTGGAGTCATAAGCCTCGGCGGAACGCCTGCCATCAGGCAGCCCTGTGCTAACGCCTGGATGAAGATTCCTATCTCGTCTGGGGAATCTAGCTCTGCCACGACGCCGGTAGATCTTACGACGAAATGCAAATCTGTCTTGATATCTAGACGTGCCCTATCGTGACTTTCGATAAGTGTGTCTCTTACCAGTTCTGCCACTGATTCTTTTGTCAGAGCTGTGCCGTTGATTGTGCGAGCGAATACCTCCTCACCGGGCCTAGGGGACCGCACGTCTCGGGTCATCTTCACAGTCTTATTTACAATATAGGTTTTACCGGATTCCATATCTGTTGCAGTGAGAATTGATTTTGTGGTAGTATTTCCGACCTCTACAGAGGCCACTATGTAGTAAGGCCCGTTCTTCAGCTCAAGATAGTTCACCGGGGGACTCTCTGAAATCCTAGGCTCTAGCATATTTGGACGATGGAAGAGGAACATGATTAAAGAGCGAATTTTTAGTCGAGTATATAGCTTTATTGTGCTCTCTTCAATTCTGATATGATATAACCAGGCATAACATCATTTTTTATTACGTATCAATTTCCATAAAAATAAAAAAAATGGACTGCTGGGTTTTATCCTAGCAGTCTATGCCTTCGCAGACGGGATGCTCATTCTCAGGCACGGGATTCTCATGGAACTTGATTGTCTTCTCAGCCTCGAACTGTCCAGTGAACATCTCATGGGACTTTATGTCCTTGTAGAATATCTTATGCCACTTGGCGTCTGTGCCCCAGGTACCATTGAATGTGTTCTTGGTCTCTATGCCGATTAGATGCGCAGGATCAGGTGTTAGTTCTCCCGTATTATAGTCTAAAGTATTCATCAATTCATCTACTTGCTTTGTATTCCTGCCAGCACTCTTGAGATCTTTTAAGAGATCCTCTGGTGTGCATTCATATGGAGGATCATATGGCGTTGTTGAAGCGAAGAACCCTGTCTCCTCCTTCTCCATCTGGTTTACCGAGAACGTTTCCTGGACATCGGCACCTATTCCTCCATAGAACTCCTTTGAGTTGAGGTATTTTCCACCTGTCAATGGTGTTTGGCCCGAATATGTAAGCTTGGTATTCTCGTATAGATTCAGCGCAGACTTATTTCCGCCGTTGACCGATGATACATTCCTCTTGAGCTTATCGGCATCTTGAGAATAGGCATGCTCCTGGTTAAGCTCTATGTCACCGTCACCGGCCATAGTGTTATAATATTCAAGAGCTATCTTCTTGTCTACTATTGACGTGCTCACATCGACTACACCTGTTCCTGATACCTTCTGGTTATCACAGAACTGCTCGAACTGCACTGGCGGAATGAGTGGCGGTGTTGCCACCACAATACCGCAAGCGGCTAGAAGAGCCGCTATGATTATCGCTACTGCTACTCCCTTCATTCTTCATTCCCCCATTAGGATATCTAAATGCCAATCCTTGTATAATAAATTGGTATGTTTGGCTTCTGAGTTAACCTTCTTTCTTATTTTATATAAATTTATCGCCCCCATCAGTAAAAATGAGTTAATTTATTTTTGCTATATGAAGAAATATTTATTGGAAAAGGAATTCATTTCAGCGTTTTAAAGATTGGGCATTTAATTATAATAATTTGGCCATCATAAATTAAATTCAAGTAATACCATGAAATAGCTAAGTTACTTTAGATACTCAAATTAAGGTATGTGTTTAGCTACACAATTTTAGCCTTAGCATCTGTAGACTATCGAGTCCCTGTTGTGACCATGTTGCGATCACAGTCATGAGCCTTTCATGAATAGTCGTTCCTTTGCTATTGCGCAAAGTTCCTATGATCTTCCTCTGTACAACATGTTCACGGAGCGCTCTTTCAGCTCTGTTATTGGTTGGCTCTACACCTGGCTGAATGATAAAAGTGAACCAGTACTCAAAGCCATTGCTAATTTTGCCAATAAGCTTTCTGACTTTCTCGCTGGCATATTTGCCATTAACCAGCTGCTTGAGCGTAGCTCTTGCCAGATACCATAGCACTCTTCGGACTTCTGGCGGAGGATCGTTCTTTAGAGCATCGATTAGTAGATCATAGATCTTTCTGAGTGCTCCATGTAATGGAACCGCCTCCGGAATCTTCTCTGCTAGATCTTTTGATTCTCGAAGTAAGTGAGCCCAGCATCTCTGTAAGTGCTTTGAGAAACGTACATAAGGTTTCCAACCATCACAAACGATGGTTCCCTTGAACTTTCTCGTCAAAACCTCTACCAGGACCTTCATGCCCCGGCTCTTGCGAATCACGACAAAAGTTTCAGCCAGAGTTGCAAATACCCATAGCCAGTGAGTCTTACCCTGAACATCAATTGATGTCTCATCTACGTAAAGAACCTGTGCAGCTCGAATTCTTTCCAAAATAGTATTGTATTCCAGTGCAACGGCATCTGCAGCACGGCGAGTTAAGTCAAGTATCGTTGCAGGGCTTATATCCAGACCATACAGTCGCTTCAGTGCATCTCTGATTTTCCTATGAGGCAACCTGTCCTTGTATTTCAGTAACGTCGCCTGTGCAATTGTATTGTTACCGAACATGCCTTCGCTTGGGCAACCAGAATCGGTTCCAACAACCTCTTTCAGGCAGTGAGGGCATATGTAATGGCAGATTTTGTACTCGGTAACTGTAACTGGTTGTGGTTCGGGAATTTCCTCGATAATCTTCGATTCTATTCTGAACGGATCACCAAGCTTCATACCGCAATCAGGACATCGATCTCTTGTGACTTGCACTTGCTTGTCAGGCTTGGCTATTGGCCTTGTCAGACCCTTATGTCCTTTCTTCTGACCAGGCTTTCCCGTTTCATTCTGATCATTTCTTCGATTGCCGCCACGTCTCAGACTCGGCGGAGTATGAGCATTCTCATACTTAGCCAATCGGGCTTCTAGATCAGCTAATCGAGCTTCAAGTTCCTCTATGCGCCTTTTGAGAAATTCATTCTCGCGTCTTAATAGGTCATTTGGCTCTTGGGGTTGCCTGATGATCTCGTCTTTATCCATATGCCAGCTAGCAGAATATTATAGGCATATTATATAAGGTCATGGCTAAAAGGGTCTAAATCCATAAGGATGATACTATAGGGGCTAAACACATACAAATTAAGAAGCTTTATATACTTGATTGCTATCATTTTATAACTAAATTAAAGGAGTAAAAATACTGAGAGGGATTTACTTTGATTAAGGGGTACCCATGGAGACATCTCAAATTAGTTAGAGCGCTAACTATACCTCTAATTCTAATTGTGATGTGTGCTTCGGTGAATGCGCTTACTTGTGACGAACTTAGGAAATATATAAATTGTGATCCAGTTAAGGCTGATATAGTACTGGTATTTGATACCACTCATACTATGCAAGATAAAATCCAGAGTATGAAATCCATTTCGAAAGATTTTGCCGAAAAGTTAAACTCATCAGGCATCGACTTTCGATTAGGTTTAACGGAGTTCGATGATTTTACTGATGTATGTGATGGAAGATGCGGCAATAGTTCGTGTGGCGATGTACCATACAGAATCTATAACAACGGTAATTTAGTAAGCGATCTCAACACATTCGATTCATGGATAAACGGTTTAACTGCGCATTGTGGAGGAGATAGGCCTGAATCTATCCTGGCGGCCTTAAACCATACAACTAACGATCAGAAATGGAGAGGAAATGGCGTTCAAAAGATAGCCATCTTGATATCCGATGGCGTTCCTCATCCAGATGGAGATTGCTGTAATGCAGAAGGAGATACTTTCCATGGTATTAAATCCGAGCTTATTTCTAACGGAGTAACTTTATATATCGTCGGCGATAATAGCGGTTATGGGCAAATTCCACCCGGATGGGCAACGAATTTGACCAACAGCACAGGCGGAAAGTTCTATAGTATATGCTTAATAAGAACACTTCAGCCGATTTTGAAGAACATAACTTCACACATGAAATGTTCATTCAACTTAAATACAGATGCCAAATGCGCATCAAATAAGCTAGACATCTGTGTGGAGCTCACAGGCAAAGATGGACAATTAATACCCCATGATGCAAAAAAGACAAGTGCCTGGATAGTTTTAGATTACCCTGATGGCATGAACAATAGTATAAAGTTCGTGGGAACGCTCATCAACTTTACGAAAGGCCACCTTGCAGGAGCACCTGATTACTGGAATGTGAAGGTTGACAAGGTTATCAGTGGACCAAATCCCTGCAGCGATACAATAAGGGTCGTGACTTCCCAATCAACATCACCTCCATGGGGAACAGCAGAAAATGATGTCAAAGCTGGAGACACAGTATGGGTATATGGTAAATATATATCCCAGGGTTCCGGATGTGAGGTCACGTTACAGGGATCTATTCAATACTACCTTAATAAAATGCCAGTGGGGACTAAATATAACCTAACATACGATCCGGCTAAAAAGGCATATTGCGGCACCATTGATCCAGTCTATCCTGATAAACAGGGCAATGTAAATTTCATCTCATTTGGAAAGGTCTGCGATTGGATTAGCTATGAACTTATGGGGGTAAATTGCCATACAACTAAGGTCCATGTAGATATTAAACCGGGACTGTGTCCTAACTATCTCAACCTAAAGGTTAATGGAAATATCCCTATAGCGATACTAGGCGCTAAGGACTTCGATGTAAAGAGCATAGATCCAGCCTCAGTCAGATTGGGCTATAACGGAAGCCAAATCTCTCCTGTTGGATTCTACTATGCAGACGAAGCGACACCGTTCAACGGAACGTTATGCGACTGCACAGATAAGGGATCTGATGGCATGCTGGACTTAATCCTTGAGTTCAGTATACCAGAAATCGACAGGAGTCTAAATCTGCCAGTTTCAGCGGACCATTCAGTGAAGCTCCCGTTGACCATATCCGGCGTTCTCTACAAAGAATACGGGACCAAGAGAATCAGCGGACAAGACTGCGTGCAGATACCTTGCACAAAACCTTATAGTGACGCAGCTCCTGTCCAAGCCAGCGAACCCGTTACCAGCAGTGGATGCCATGCATGCGAGTTAATCGATGATACATCAGCACCCATCAATGCTGATACCAACAGTGGAGAAATGGACGTTGTCAATGGTACAAGTACTTTGAAGTAGATCAGCAAGCCAAGCTCGAGCGGGATGCAACCAGGTGATTGGATTTGCATCCCAACTTTTATTCAGAGTAATTTATGTTCAGTGATCTGCTGTGATCAATGCGCAAATTAATACTCTTCTCGACCTATAATCATCCGGCTTGCAGCTATGCCTGCCAAAAGATTTATCACTATGCGAGAGATCCGTCCAACGGACCTTGTGAGAAGAACAGGAGTTAAAAAATGGAATATATACTGCATCCGAAATCTGAGATCGATGCCCGGATAAAGAGGCTTCAGGCCCAGATGGGAGACATGACTGGAGCCATACTGTTTAATTCCGTTGATATGTGCTATTTTTCCGGCACTGCTCAGGACGGGCTGGTCTATATCCCAAGGGATTCCGAGCCTGTTGTAATGGTGAAAAGGAGCCTGGAGAGGGCTGTTGATGAATCACCTCTGAATATTCGGCCGCTTAAGAGTCTCAAAAACCTCAAATCGGACTTGGGAGTACAGTCAGGTAGCGTGATTGGGCTCGAGCAGGACATACTTCCATACAGCATTTACTCTAGATTGGAAATGGTATTAGGCGATGCTAAGTTCGTTGACGTATCCGAAAGGATCAGGCAGATACGCTCTGTAAAGTCCGACTTCGAGATCGGACTGATAAAAGAAGCTGCCAGGATGCTGGACACTGGCATTTCATCAGTTCCTGAATGCCTGAAGGAAGGGATAAGAGAGGTTGACCTGGCATGCCATGTGGAATCTGTGATGAGATCGATGGGACATCAAGGGTCGCTCCGGTTTCGGAGGTTTAACAGCATAGTTCCCTTAGGGCATTTCATGTCCGGCCCGGATGCTGCAGCCCCAAGCTTTCTTGCTTCGCCAACCGGAGGCAGAGGCACATCCCTATTGTTTCCCCAGGGAGCAGGATTTCGGAAGATAAAAAGGAATGAGCCTGTATTCGTGGATACTGTGGGCATATACAACGGATATATCGCAGATGCGACCAGGATATTCTCCATCGGCAAGCTTTCACCAAAGCTGGAGGATGCCTATAATGCTGCTTTAGAAATTGAAATGACCTTGGCAAAGGAGCTTCGCCCCAAGAAGAATGGGAGAGATCTCTTCGATCTATCTGAGTCTGAAGGTGCAAGGCTCGGCTACCAGGATTGCCTGGGTGGCCCAGTCGGGAATAAATGCGGATTCGTTGGCCACGGAGTTGGTCTAGAGCTTGATGAATACCCGGTGCTGGGTCCGCTAGATCACACCATACAAGAGAATATGACTATCGCAATAGAGCCGAAAATGATCTATCCCGGCGTAGGCGTTGTAGGGGTCGAGGATACGTTCTTGACTGCAGCAAATGGGGCGCTGAGGCTGAATAAGCTGCCGCAGGGTATATGGTATATTTAATCCTGAACTTTAGCGATATTACCCCTCTTCGTGACCTACCAGGAAGGTATAGCCTTTTTTCCGATATTTAGAGAATTCACTAAAGAAACTAACTTTGTAGCTAAGAAAACTATTGGGACAACCTTTTTTTCGACACTAGTACATCATAACACAAGTTTTTTATCCTAGCAAGTCCTTATGATCGCTAATCATGTCGAGGAAAACAATATTCGTCGTAAAATTGACAGATGAGGATCGGGAATATCTGAACCAGTTTATTCGCCATGGAAAGGCATCTGTAAGAAGCGTGACTCGTGCCAGGACACTGCTCATGGCAGACGAAGGTTACTCCAATAAAGATATCGTAAAGATTCTAAAAATAACCAGACCTACGGTTAACAGTACAAGGAAAAGGTACTGCCAGGAAGGTTTGGACTCTGCAATAAACGATAAACCAAGAAGCGGCGCACCTCCAAAGATAGATGGAAGGATTGAGACACAAGTTACCCTTCTTGCCTGTTCGAAACCACCGGAAGGCAAATCGACCTGGACTCTGAAGCTTTTAGCCGATAGGCTCGTGGAAATGGAGGTAATAGAATCCATATCTACCATGACCGTTCAGAGGATCTTAAAAAAAGCGAGACCAAGCCTTGGCAGAAGGTTAGATGGTGTATTGGCGAGATAACAAGCGATTACATCATGCATATGGAAGACGTGCTGGATCAATATGAGCAACCCTATGATCCTAAACATCCTTTAATCTGCATGGACGAGATGCCATGTCAACTGATAGATAACGTTTTAGTTCCAGTCCCTCCTAAACCGGGAAGGCCACAGAAAATTGACTATGAATATCGCCGTAACGGCACATGCTGCATATTCATCGCCTTTGATCCCCATCTAGGGATGAGGATGATACGTGTTAAAGAGCATCGGACTAAAGTAGACTATGCTGATTTTATGCAAGAAGTTGTATCGAAATACACTGATGCAGAATCCCTTAGGGTTGTTCAGGATAACCTTAATACTCATTCGGCGGGTTCGTTTTATGAGGCATTCTCTCCTGAAGAGGCATTTCAGCTATCAAAGAAGTTTGAGTTCCATTTTACTCCAAAGAAAGGCAGCTGGCTCAATATGGCTGAAATTGAATTCTCTGCTCTTTCAAGGCAATGTCTAAACAGAAGAATCGGAAATATCAAAACACTTGCAAGAGAGGCATACGCTTGGGAACGTGATCGAAACAAGATTAAAGCAAAGGTTAGATGGCAGTTCACTAAAACTAAAGCCAGAGAGAAGTTCTCTAGCCATTACCATAGGATAAGAAACTAATGTTACGAACTACTAGGCTGTGTATATTGATGTATTTTGTTCAATCCTAATGTATTTTTAGCTATATTGAAGAAAACTTCTATTTCAAGCCTATAATACTTAAAACTCTTCCATTGATAGATTAAATTCTTAAATTCGTTAACAATATGAATCCATTTTTCTAATTTATATTTTTTTTATTGTGAGAAAATGCATCTAAAGGCGGATTAAGTTCGTAAATTATTTGATCTAAATTGGTGTTATTCCTTGGATAAATAATCGGAATCAAGTAAAATTGATTGATTAACGCATGATAATTCTTTTTTGACGTAAAGCCTTTATCACAGATGATTAAATCGCCTGAATGTATTTTTCTTGAATTGAAAAGCCTTTCTACAAAAGGAATAAGTATTTTTGAATCATTAGGACAATCTTTATGAATTTCAAATCCAATAAGATTGTCATCAAGATCTATAGCCAAAATTAACTTAAATCCTACGAAATAGCCTATGGAAGGGTAATAAGACCATTTATATTTTTTATTCTTCTTACCTATTTTATCCTTGTTTCTCCAAATATTAAGGTCAATTACGATTGGAGAGGTATCAATAATTATAGTTCTTTGCTTTTTATCTCTTTTACGGCGTTCAGACTGGAATGTTTTGCTAAAAAAATGGAACAATGAGTCATAACTTAAATCAAACATAGATTTATAGACTTTTTGCGCATTTATCGTTGAATCAATATCCAATAGCTTTTGTAACTCTAAATTCATATTTATTTCTGAAATTATAGAGGAAATATCTTTTTCAAACAAGCTTGATAGGACTATAATTTTTATTGCTAATACGAAATTATCTATATCATATATTTTTAACTTGGATGCAATTTTCTTAGATCGCTGAGATCCGATAATTTCAAGTATTTTGAGCACTATTATCCATTTTGGGTGCTTATAATTAGGAATCAGAGGAGATAACATCAATAATACCTTCCTTTGGTGGTGCAACCTAGTTATAAGCGCCCAAATTACTTAAAATTAACTATTGAAAGTTTAATTCCAGATCAAATCAAGACCCATAATTTGTTTTCTAATCGAAGTTAAAATTTCTAAGTAAATTTAAATTAAATTAATAGAATTAGTTTGTTTTAAAGAGAGTTTGAAGAGGGGTATTACTTTATTACCTCTCTTCAAATTCCCACTTTCTAAACCTATGTTTCAATGGATATTTAACCATTTTTTCACCGATTTTGGAGTTAATTAAGAATTAAATTGTGGGACAACATTTGTTTGGGGATTAGGATCTAAATTTATGGTTTTAAGCCATTTACACCCTCGGTTCGATGTTACTAGTATATATCGCAAAGTTGCTGTATATGTAAGTTTAGCCTAATAGATCGATAGCAATGAGGCGTCTATCTGAAATAGCTTATAATGTAGGCTAAATTAGAATAATCGGATGTACATCAGAACTAAATGCCGAGAAATTAGATAAAATCGATTGTTTTGTCAATTAAGCCTTGTCCCACAAGTTTTTCCTAATTTATCAATTGAATTTGAAATTATCGTCAGATAATAGAACCAAACAGTACTTTTCAAAATCGATTTTCGAAGAGGGATATTACTTTATCTAGGTCATATGCATAGGAAGCTCCTTAATATCAGTCGTGATCCAGGGACTTGCATCCCTTCTGACGCTCTTATCGAACTTGCCTTTAGAATACCCAAGAGTCACTATTTATGAGAACTTAATCGTTATGCGGCTGGCCACAAATAGAGAAATAGCTACTGACAGAAAGCCAGATACCATAAATATATGATAAAATAGTAATAGGTACACCAGCAAGCTAAAGCAAGTGTACCATAGAAGAATTTGGGAGCTTAGTCCTCAGCCCCGGATATCTCTCTGTATATCATCTGTTCTCTCCCCGGCCCAGTGGAGACCGCTGAGATCTCCACGCCCAGCAGATCCTCAATTCTTTCGACGTATGCTGCGGCGTTTTCAGGCAGGTTCTCATACTCTTGATTACCCGAAATATCTTCAGTCCAACCGGGTATCTCCTCATAAATAGGCTTACACTCCGCCAGAAGCCTAGTGCTCTCCGGCGGATAACCTATCTCCTTGCCGTTCAGATCATAGCCTATGCAAATCTTGATTGGATCAATTCCTGTAAGAATATCCAGCTTGGTTAATGCAAGTTCAGTATAGCCGTTCAGATAAATCGATTTCAGCCCCAGCACAGCGTCAAACCATCCGCACCTTCTTGGGCGTCCAGTCGTAGTTCCATATTCCCCGCCTTTTTCCCTCATGTGCTCTCCAATCTTATCATTTAGCTCTGTGGGCATTGGTCCCTCGCCTACACGGGTGATATATGCTTTTATTACTCCCACAACATTGTCCACCATCACAGGGCCGACTCCAAGATTGGCGCAGGCGCTTCCTGCCGTTGTAAAGCTGGAGGTGACGAACTTCTGTGTGCCGTGAATTACATCGAGGAATGCTCCCTGTGCGCCCTCGGCAAGTACGCTTTGATCTTCAGTAAGCGCGATGTTGAGATCTCTCGAGACGTCCGTGACCTTGTCCTTGAGGCGCTTGCCTATTTCCAGATACTCATCGATAAAAGGACCAAACTTCACAACAGATGGATCCCCGCCCATGTCTTTTATCGCCTTCTCCTTGGCAGGGCCGATATCATTCAGCTTAGCCTCAAGAAGCGCAGGGTCTACAAGGTCTTCCATCCTGACCTCTTCACGGGCGATCTTGTCCATATAGGCAAATCCTATGCCTCTATTGGTAGTGCCTATCTTCTGCGACCTTTCCTTTTCCCGCAGGCTATCAAGCTCTATATGATATGGCATTATGATGCTGGTCTTCGCATCTATGCCTAAATTGAGCTTAATCCCTTCAGACTCCAGCTCCTGGATCTCTCCCCAGAGAACTCGTGGGTTCAGGACTACTCCCGGTCCAATCAGAAGCCTTTTTCCAAAGAGCGCACCACTGGGAACAAGGTGCAGTTTATATTTCTTGTCCGCAACCACAACTGTGTGGCCTGCGTTGTCTCCTCCTTGGAAACGGACTACTATGTCGTAGTTCTCTGCCAGAAGATCTACGATTTTGCCTTTGCCTTCATCTCCGAACTGTGCACCGGTGAGTATCGTGAACATGCTCCTCAAGCTAGCACCTATGTAGATAACCGTTTTGATACCTAAGGCAAAGTGCCTTATCCGCTATTATTTCAGCCACATTGATCCCGCAAGCGTCGAATATGCCCTTACCTGACGGCGTTCCATTAACTTCGATTACTTTCAGGCCGTCAGCAGTCTCAAGCAGATCAACGCCGCTGTAGAATGCATCAACAGCTGCACTAGCCCTGGTTGCCAGATCTTTCAGCTCATCCGTTATAGTGCACGGCTCTGCACTTCCGCCGCGTGCCAGATTGCTGATCCATTGGCCCTGTGGCGCCACTCGGTAGATAGCTCCCACAACCTCATCGCCAACAACAAATGCCCTGATATCCCTTGGACTCGCGGATTCGATGAACTCCTGAAGGTAAACCATGCCTTGCTTGTTTATGATATCCTGAAGCCTGCCATCGTCGCCTCTTTTCAAAAGCTTTATGCCCTTTCCTTTATAGCCGAATAGAGGCTTCGAGACTGCCTTTCCAAAGTCCGATAAAGCTTTGGATGCCGCGTCCTTGCTAGTTGTAATTACAGTAGATGGCGTGGGAACTTCCGCATGCTTAAGAGCAAGAGAGGTTGCGAATTTATTGGCCGCTCTGGCAATTGCATTTGGGGGGTTTATGATCTTTACTCCTAGCCTTTCTAAAGCGCATAGAGCCTCAAACCTGAAACCAACATCCTCTGCCCCCTGCCTGCCCATATCTCTAACCACAATGCCGTTGAACTTAAGGAGATCCATGCTGCTACTTATAAGTGAAAAGTCTTCACCTATTGTCGCTGCCAGATCTGAAAAATTCAGGAAGGAACTTTCCGTCCCTCTCCTCACAAAGGCTGAATGAAGTGCTTGAGCAGTCCAATCATTGGGATCAGAGACAACGATTCCAAAGCGCATAGATAGCCCATGTACCGGCAGATATATCTTGATTGCCAAAGCCTTTAGCGCTTTAGAACGACAATTCCCTTCAACCTTATAGCATGTGTTTTACAAACCCTCCCCCGGAGAGGGGTCAGGGACAGCCAGCGCGGCGACTGAGCGCGCTAGTAAAACCATTAGTGTTAACCCCAAAAATAAGTGTAAGGGCTATTGAATTATAATAGAAAATAGCATGTGCAAATTCTGAATCCTGAGCGCTCACCACGAAGACACGAAGGCACAAAGAATTATGCTTGGCAGATCGAATCCATTAGGCAATTCGTCGAAAGGGGAACTATAGAACTTAAAAGGGGAGGATAGGAGCCTATATTCTCATCATGGAGTGGAGTTTGTTTCGCTACCTTGCTTTTTGATATAGTAACTCCTCGAGCCGTATAATGTAACGGCGCAAGTGCCCCCTGCTTCGTTCTCATGATAGGCACCAAAGACCTCAACCTTATCGCCTGATTTAATGCCTGGAGTGGTATTTCCCCAAACCGATGGGTAGAGAGCCTGGAAGGTTGTAATTGACAGCTGATTGCTGCAGGGCTTAGGCCCGCTCAGAACCTTATCAACGTTTACCATCCAGCGCGGCCCGCCGCCTGGAATTGCCATGTTGTTGAAGCCTGATAGAGTTCCCACAAACTTGATCTCGTCGGGGTATTTTCTCAGGTAATACTGATCCGAGCCCTGCAATGTAACCTCGCATCCGGATTCCTTTGGAATATATCTTCCGCTGATCCATGCCTTGTCTCCCGGCTTCACATCCTTATCCGCTGTTCCCCATGGCGGCGAAGTTGACTGATAAGTCACAACTTTTATTGTATCGTTGCATGGCTGAGGACCTAAAAGCCCCTCATCTACTTTCACGATCCAATAGTCTGGTGCTCCCGGCACGTTGCCTTCTGTTAGGTTGAGAAGAGTTCCAACGAACTGTATGTCCTGACCTGCACCCGTAGTCACATTACCATCTTCTGCATATACTATTCCTGCTAGAAGCAGCAGCGCTAATGCTATAAAGAGTGGCATAAGATTGTGTCCTATCCTCATAATGACATCCTCAACTAACGTTAGCAGTAGTGGTATAAACCCTTTTGCAAGCTGCGGTGTTATCATTTTACGCAATCTAATTCTGCACTATTGGTATGACCTATTGGCTCTTCTTATTATTGGGAGGGATAATATTTCGCAATAATGCGGCAAGGTCATCTACCTTTACAGGCTTCGCAATGTATTCATCCGCACCTGCTTCAAGGCAAATCTCCTTATCACCATCCATTGCAAATGCTGTAATAGCTACAATCTTGGGCCCGTTTTCAGGCCGAAGCTTTCGTATTTCTTTGGTGGCTGTGAGTCCATCCATTTCAGGCATCCTGATATCCATGAAGATCAAATCATATGGCCGTATCTGAAGCGCCTGCAAAACCTCAACGCCGTCTGCAACAGCATCAGCCCTGTAGCCCAGGCGTTTCAGCATCTCAACGAGGACTTTCTGGTTTGAGGGATTGTCTTCGGCTACGAGGATTGCCAGAGGCTTCTGCGCTGACAAATTCTCGTAATCAGTTGCCTTAACATTCTTAACTGAGTCCATTTGCTTTCCTGGGATAGTCTCTACTGGAATAGTGAACCTGAAAGTCGTACCTTTTCTTTCCTCGCTTTCTGCACAGATCTCTCCGCCCATGAGTTCTACAAGCTTCTTGCTTATGGCAAGTCCAAGTCCTGCGCCATCGCGTTTACGGCTTATTACGTATTCGAGCTGTGCAAAGGGCTTGAAGAGTCTGTCCATCTTATCCAGGGGTATTCCAATGCCCGTATCCTTGAACAGCGAAATGGATCTCATGGCCTTCCTCTTCGGGCTCCGAAGAGATCGAGATAACGACATCACCTTTATCGGTATATTTGACGGCGTTGCTAAGCAGGTTGGCCAATACCTGACGGAGCCTTGCCGAATCGCCTATTATGGTTTCAGGAACATTGCTATCGATCGTATAGGCAAGGTCGAGCCCCTTCTCGGCTGCCTTTGTAGATACCAGGTCGAGTGACTCCTCGACGCGCTGACGCAGGTCGAAGGGATGAAGCTCAAGCTCAATCTTCTCCTTCTCCAGCTTCGAGAAGTCAAGAACATCGTTGATCAGGGCCAGGAGTGCATCGCCGTTCATCTTCATGGTATCAAGCCAATCCTTGTACTCAAGCGACAGAGGCTCCTCTAAGAGAAGGCTTGTGAAACCGATTATCGAGTTCATGGGAGTCCTGAGCTCATGGGACATGTTGGCCAGGAATGCAGCCTTGGCTCTGACAGATTCTTCGGCGGCTTCTTTGGCCTTCTGCAGCTCTTTTTCCATCTTCTCATGCTCTGTAATCCCGATCTGAAGCTCCTCATTGGCGGCCTGAAGCTCCTCATTTATGACTTCAAGGTTCTCTTTCGCCTCAGATAGATCTGCGGTCCTTTCCTGGACCCTCAGCTCAAGCTCGTCCCTGGACCTTCGCAATGCCTCTTCAGCCAGCTTGAGCTGTGTCACATCCGCCCCAGCGATGACCGCGCCTCGCACTTGGCCTTCAGCATCGAAGAGAGGCTCGGCGCTCTCGATCAGGTGGATAGCTCGGCCGTCGGGGAAGATCAACTCCAGTTCATCACCCAGGACTGACCTGCCTGTGGCAGTGGCGACCTGGGCTGGCATCTCTTCGGGCTGTAGCTCTACACCATTGCGGAAGACCTTGTAGGAGACTGCCGCTTCGCCGGGCAGGGCACTGCGGGAGACATTGCCGCCATGCGAAGTCTGCAGGATTTGATCTGCATAGACGTTGCCGGTGATCCGACGGCACTCTGGATCATGAGCTATCCAGACGGCGACTGGTGCTGCATTCAGCACGGCCTGGAGTTCAGAGGCGCGATCGGCCAGCTCTTGTGCCAGGCGCTGGCGCTGCTCTTCGGCCTGCTTGCGCTCTGTAATATCATGAGTTATACCAAGGATCCGAGAGAGATTGCCATTTTCATCCAGCAATGGAATAATGTTAACGATGATTACCTGACCTCCCATACTGGCATGCCTGGTTCGTTCAAGCATCTGAGGCGTCTTGCTCTCGACAGCACGCTTCAAAGCTGGAAGGTAAGAATCGATCATCTCAGGCGGAAAAATCTCCTCATCCCTCCGACCGACCACCTGCGGCTCAGAGAGGCCGATGATCTGGAGGCCCTTTGAATTGATGTACCGAATCCTTCTATCTGAATCGTAGATAACGAAGACATTGGGAAAGTTATCTATGGCATCTTTGAATCTCTGCTCGCTCTCCTGAAGCGCCACCTCCGCCTGCTTGTGCTCGGTGATGTCACGTACTACAGATACCGAGCCGATAATATTTCCATCGGCGTCTTTTACTGGTGCGGCATTAACTTGCCGATAACGAATCTCTCCACCGGCCGGAGTTCGGACAATCTCTTCTTGATTTCTTATTATCTCTCCTTTTAGAGCGCGCAAAGGCGGGGCTTCATCTACAGGACGCAGAGTGCCATCAGGACGATACACCTCTGAGCTCCCAGCAATCGTTTCGGCATCCGGATTATCAAAGGTGCTGGAGCCAAACTCATTTAGAACCGCTGGATTAACTAAAGAAATCTTCTTTTGTGCATCGGCAAACCAGACTTCGTCCGGAATACTATTCACCAAGGTTAAGAGCCTATCTTTTTCCCGTTGAACTGATAACATCAGTTTTTGGATCTCCACTTCAGCCTTCTTTCGTTCGGTCATTTCCTTCTCAAGATCCGCTTTGGAAGCTGTAACGGTTTTCAGGTTGGCCGTCATCTTGTTGAAGGCATGTGCCAGTTCACCGATCTCATCACCTTTTCTCTCAGCGATTGAATAATCCAGGTTACCTGAACCGATAACTTCTGCTCCGGCCTGGAGATTCGATAAAGATGTCAGAGTGCGCCGGTTAATCAGGAGGTAATCGGTAAGAAGAAATGCTAAGAAGGCTCCAATAAGTGCGAAGATGAAAAGGTTATTCCTCTGTTTCGTCTCTTCTGCCTGCTGATTTAACATCTGCGCCAGGCGTGCAGAATCAAAGACCATTCCCTGGGTTTGAACTCCAATCCTGCTGCCTGAGACCTGAACAGATTGCAGATCCGCTGTATTGCTCTGAGCTTTTGATGCACTCTCAATCTTTGATGTTATATCGCCGAAGATTTCCTTCAATCGCTGCTGACTGTTCTTGAGATTATTGACAAGCACCAGCTGCTCAGGCTGATCGACAGCTTAAATTCGATATATCTGCCGAGATCGAAGAGTATTTGGACTCCCATCGATCGGTCTGCTGGCTTTCGTGGTACAGAAGATAGTTGTTCGATATATAGTTGAGCTCACCGATTTCTAGTTCGATATTTCTGGCGAGCTCTTCCTGCTTATTCAGCCGCTCTACCTGTTGGTTTGTGATAACCACCGATGCCGAGATGATTGCCAGGGCTATTCCGAAGAAAACCATGCTGATGATCAACTGAGTCCTGATTTTCATGATTCCTCAATTCACCGTGATATTTACCGCTTCCGGCTTTACCTCTCTCAAGACCCTGCGTGTAGATATATTTGCTAAAGTCGGGCAGCGTCTTTTCCTTAGTGAGGTTGTTCCTTATCATCCACATGCCCTTCGTCGTTCATGGCGATGAGGAGAGACTGGTCGAGGGTGAGAGCGAACTGGTGCTCTGGCCAAACGGTCGCCATATCGCTCCTCAGTGAAGTTCAGCCTTTTTTGTAAGATCGCCTTTGCTTCGGTCGGATGATTGATGGTGATATTCCTCTGCCTGGTCAAGCGATTTCAGAAGCCGCTTTATCTGCTCAGGATGGCTGGCTGCCCAGTCGTCCTGACAGGCTATGACGTAAATAACCCATTCTGGCTGCTTTGAATCGGCCATAGTATACAGATTGCTGCCGAATGCTCTTTACATTGATCGATAAAGATATCTCGTCAGCTAATATCGCAGTCGACGCTTCCATTTGTAATGGCATCTGACATATTGTGAAGGCTGTGGAAATCTACAAGCGTTATATCCTTTATGCTCATGCCGTGCAGGTCGAGAAATCTCCCAAGGTAGAATTCATCTATGGCTCCCCGGGTTATACCTATCCTTTTTCCCTTCAGATCAGAAATGTTTTCGATTCCTCGATCTTTCCGGCCATAAAGATATATTGCCTTGTACTTATCGATGCTCCCAATCACGCTAATACCTTTCTTTTCGAATGCTTCTCGTGACGGCAGGTATACTCGCCTGTAATACGCTATATCCACATCACCGTTCAACATATCCATCGATAGCTTTAAGTGCTGATTCATAATTTCTGCATAGTCACATTGAGGCCGTTCTCGGCAAAGTAGCCCTTATCTTCAGCGATATAGATTAACGTATATGCTTCAGAGGGCGTTATCCCGATGGTGATCGATTCTGGCGTTCCTGAATCGGTTGATCCGGAATTCGGGAAAGGCCATGCACCAGACCCTACCATCACTAAGGCAACGACGACAGCTATCGAGGCTATAATTTTTTTCATGGTTCCCTAGCTTCGACTTCATGGTCTCATTCACTAAATATTCACCGCAGTCCGGCTTAACTTCCTTAATGCCTTTCGTATAGATGTACTTCATGAAATCGGGTACAGTCTTCTCGGCAGTGAGGTTGTTGCTGATTGTCCACCGAGCCTCGTCTTCCATGGCAGCAATAAGTGACTGATCGAGAGTAAGCGAGAACTGGTGATTGGGCCAGATAGTTGAAACATATGCATCAGTGTAATTCAGCCTTTTTTGTAAGATCGCCTTTACTTCATCCGGATGATTGATGGGGAACTCCTCTGCCTGACCAACTGATTTCAGGAAACGGTTTATCTCCTCAGGGTGACCGGCAGCCCAATCGTCCCTGCAGGCAACGACCGAATAGGTCGCCTGGCTGCTTTGCGCTGGCCAGACTATCGCATTGCCCTTCAACTGTGCTTCGACCGTATTGATATCGATATTCCAAATCATGGCTGCGTCGATGTTGCCGTTTGTAAGGGCTCCCATAAGTTGTGCCGGTTTGACATCCATGAGAGTTACGTCCTGGAGCTCATTCCATGCAAATTGAGGAATCGCCCTAGATAAAATTCTCCGATCCCGCCTCTTGTCAAGCCTATCTTTTTCCCTTTGAGATCCGTTATACTCTTTACTCCCAGGTCTTTCCGGCCGACAAGATAAGTAGTCTCATACTTATCGATGCTTCCAATCACGCTGATATTTTCTTTATTGAAGGCCGCCGTGACAACAGGGTACTCGGTTGATACTGAAATATCCACGTCACCCTTCTTCATCCCACCGACTGCTGCAAGTGCAGTATCATAGGTCTTTATGGTCACTTTGAGACCATTCTCAGCAAAGTAGCCCTGATCTTCGGCGATAAAGATTAATGAGGCCAGTTCAACAGGCTGGGTACCTACAGTGATCGATAAGGGCGCTCCCGGATCAGTTGTCCCGAAATTCGGGAAGGGCCATGCAGCCGATCCAATCGATACTATCACAGCGATGATAGCTATTGCAGCAAGGGCATTCTTTAGCATTGTTCTATTCCTGGGGGTTCTGTAGTTCATAAAGGCTGATTTGCAGATCGTTGCAGAATTTTGCCTGAGGCTTTGATCGCCTGAGAGCATCCGAAAAACATACACTCAACAAAAGCGTCCTGCTCTGCCTCGGTCGTGCCCCCCCCCCCCTAAGGTAGTTAGCCCTTCCAGACTGACCAAATGCAGTCCCGGCTGCCAAGAAGAGTCCCGACCGTTATTATCGAGATGGCCCAGGCCCTTAGAACGAAGAATCTCTACACAATCCGAAATTCCTGAGAGTCTTTGAGAGGGATTATTGCGAGGCATGTATTATTGCTCCTATCGCAGTTCCGAGCATTTTAATCGTAATAGTTAAAGAACTTATCGCAGATCAGAATATTTTTACGGGCTGACGTGTGGGCGACGCTGTACTTACGAACTCACCACAGAGACACCGAGGCACAGAGGGATTTTAATATTATTATGTTTTCGTCTCTCTTGTCTCTGTGCCTCTGTGGTGAACGTCTACTAAACCCTACCCAAAGACTTCAAGCGTCCGAGAATCAACCACAGGAAATAGCGAGGAGCCATTAATTTCTAGGTACTTGGACCAGCACTGAGTAGATCAATAACTCATCAGGATATTTGTACCTGGAAAGTTCTCACATCGCCTGCGATATTCTCCCAGGGCCGCCTGTGGACTAATGAAATTTTAGTTTGGCCCCGTTTCAAAGGCGTAAACGTTAATACATCTTTGCCTCCGCTTCCGATGGCATTTGATGGACTCTTCTCGTAACTCTGATTATCCAGCCTCAGGAAATCATAATCATAATCTGCATACCACTTATAGCCGGTTGTTGGATTCGAATTCAGAGTTATAGTGAAGGGCTGATTTATTGTGGCCTTAATTGTATCCATCCTATCCTCCTTTTCACCCTCGATCAAGTAGCTATCGACGGGCTGCATCAGAGGATAATAATCTATGTTATGAGAATCTATTACCTTCGGTTCATCGCCGATTCCATCATGGTTTTCATCTTTTCCAGTATAATCTGCCCAGTAGTTGCCGAAACGGCTCCTGAGAACCTTGCTTTCGAACTGATAATTTATCGGCTGGCTTGAGTTCCAAAGGCATCGGCTTTCGGCTAGAATACCGCCAGAAGCCGGAAAGTTGTTGAGGAAAATATATCCTGCTCCCTCGATGTCAAGGCTGTGCTCATCGGCTATCTCAAAGCCTCGAAGAATGAAGCCATTCGCCGTTATTACTATGCTGTTCCTGCTAAAGATAGGTCTTCCGCTGCCTGTATCAATGCCATGCAATATTACTGGCTTATCTATTTTCAGATCCGCGTTATAGGTTCCACTTTCTACTGTTATTGTGTCGGCGGTATCTGTGATGCCTAATGTGTAAAAAGCATCCAGAACACTCTTGGCATCTGAGATATTCCTAATATCTGAAACATTCATAGCGTTTATAGCAGACTGTACGCTGCTCTGGTCACATCCCTGTGCACAAACGTGGATCTCTGCTTGAGCAGGGATAATTGAGCTAAGAGGAAGAGCTAGAATAAATAGCTAGAATAAGATGCTAAGAAGATTGAAGGATGAAGCCCAAGGTCATATTATCCCATAAAAGCGATTTAAAATTTAGGCTCTTCGGTGTTTAGTATGGGTAAAGCACTTATGACTTCATTAAAAGTTCTTTGTACGTCCTTTGTGTACTTTGCGCTCTTTGTGGTTGGATATCGTTTCTATGTCAGCAATAAAACAAAATTAGCTTGCAAGAGTGGAGAGGACGGAGTGAGAACCTCCCATCCTTCAGGGCTGGGATGAAAGTGGAGTCCTATCCCCTTACTTTCGCTCTGCGCGGGTAATCAATATAATGATAAATTATAATGAATAGAATTCGATGGCTATCAGCTACAAGTATCCCATATTTCCCGATGGGACGACTCAACAAAAGTTAGCTGAAGCCTTGGATGACTGTAGATGGCTATATAACAAACTTCTTGAGAAGATGAACGATGCCAGAGAGAACGGCATCAAGCTCAGTACATATGAAACTCAGAACATGATACCTTCTCTGAAGCTTGAGAATCCCAGGCTGAACTTGGTCTACTCTAAAGCTCTTCAGATGGTCAACTATACACTGCATAGCAACATTTCGAGTTTGGCCGCCTTGAAAAGAAAAGGTTATGATGTTGGTACTCTCCGGTTCAAGGGATATGGCTGGTACAAGACACTGAACTATAACCAATCAGGCTTCAAGATAGATCAGGATCATGGCCGATTACACCTTTCCAAGATAGGTGACATAAGCTATCAAGATTCTATGTCAATAACTATGATTACATCTGTGTTGAAGATCTGGATGTCAAGGGCCTGAAGGAAAAAGGCCATAACAAAGATATGCATCGGAATATCCACGATGCAGCCTGGTCAAAATTCATATTCATGCTTTCGTACAAGGCTGAAAGTGCTGGTCGAAGGCTGATCAAAGTAGATCCCAGGAACACTACTCAGAGGTGCTCCAATTGCGGAAGCATTGTTAGGAAAGAACTCTCTAATAGGGTACATAAGTGCCTTTATTGCGGGTTCACATGTGATAGAGACTATAATGCTTCTAGAAACATACTCATCGCAGGGATGGAACAGCCCGTAGCGCCCATAGAGCCAAAACCTCTACATCACATATCTGTGATGAAAGTTCTGGCGATGAAGTGGGAAGCCTTGCCCTTCAGGGTGGGGTAGTTCACGAACCTTGTGACTGCTTAGGCAAGATAAGGAAATTTAAATAGAGTCCAGAGTTTAGAGGTTCACGATGTCCAACTGCAGAGAGCTAGGCGAAAGGGAGCTTATAAGGCGTATTTCCAAAATCCTTGGCGGTATAGTCAACGATGATTGCGCCTTGATAGATTCAGGCGATCGCTTTTTTGCGGTAACTACAGATATGCTCCATCGCGAAACCGATTTTCCTGAGATTATGACGCCCTGGCAGATCGGCTGGATGACTGTTGCAGTCAATCTGAGCGATGTCGCTTCCATGGGAGCTGAGCCCGCAGGCATTTTAATAGCCGCAGGCATTCCTCCCGAGACTGAGCTCTTCTTCATTGATCAGCTTTTCCAGGGCTTCAAAGACTGTGCTGATAAATATGGCACAAAAGTTCTGGGCGGAGATATGGATTCGCCGAAAGAGCTGAACCTCACGGGTTGTGCCTTTGGATTTGTCGAGAAGGATCTTGTCTTGAGGCGCAGCGGCGCTCGAGCCTGGAGATCTGCTGTGCACCACAGGCGCTTTGGGTGGTGCAGGCGCAGGGTTATGGGCCTGGAAGCATGGCGATCCGGAAAATAAGTTCGTCAAAAACCTGCTTGAGCCGCAGCCCAGGATGAAGGAGGGGCGTGCTCTGGCGCTCTCCAGGGCAGCTACAGCAATGATGGATAACAGCGATGGTCTTGCGCTTTCGCTATCCGATTTATCGGAGGTAAGCGGCGTTGGATTCGCTGTCGAAGAGGAGGCTATTCCAATTGCTCCGGGGATCGAGGAGATGGTCGGTCATGAAGAAGCGCTAAACTTAGTGCTCAGCGCTGGCGGAGATTTCGAGCTGGTGTTCACAGTAAAACCGGACAGGTTGGAGGCTGCAAGAGATGCGTGCGATTTCACGATAATTGGAGCGGTGATTGAGGAGGGAATCTTGATGGAATCTCATGGAAAGAGAAAAAGGATACAGCCTAAGGGATACGAGCACAGAATCGGAAGGTGTGAGCCAAAATAGATTTCGATGATTTTGATTTAGATTATCCCAAGAAATGGGTGAGGTATGTCACCCTAATTGTTCTTAGTATCCTCCGCTATAATATCCTGCAAGATCAATGTAAACCCCAATAAGTCTTCCGCTATTATCATAGCATCCGAATACCTGATAATAGCCTGAAGGGCTGTAGGGTATCGTCAATGCGCCCGGACCATAACCGATCGTCAGGTATCCATTGCCATAGACTGTTCCCAGCGGATAGTAGTGAATGCTGCTTGCAATGCTCTTCTTGATCGGCAGAGTTAAAGGCGGATTATATTTTCCATAAGATCCCTGATACCATGGCGGATTTCCTCCAACCCAGGGCTGGCCAATGCCTTTTTCAAAGAGTTTCTCAGCCTGAGCCTCACCTGGCTTCATCTCGACTCCCGGCGTGCCTACAGCCGCTGCCAGGGAGATCAAAGCCAAGATAAGGGCAAATATTAGTAAGATATTCCTCATTTATCCCACCCAACTGATTTGGTAAGTTTACTACTGCTATATGAAAATACTTTTGCTCGGAATGCGGTTTTAACATGACCTATGTTATTCGGATAGGGAATATGTCTTCTATGATTTCATGGCAGTGAAAGAGGAGAGTGGAAACTATTCATTTCATCTACTAGCTCATTCGGCATTAATCCAATATTGCCGCTTTCAGCTCACTCTTTTCATCCTTTGGTCATAACTGATTAGCGCCCAATGGATCTCATCAGGTAGGCTTTGAGGAATGATTAAGACTGAGATCTAGCATAAAACCAATTTTACAAATCATCAAGACAATCCTTATATGGAAAAAAGAATAATATGTATTGAGTTTTACTGCATCAATCTCTGAATGTAGCGAAAAATAATATCTCTAAAGGTGAGGTAATGGTAAAAGCAAATTTAAAATGTATAATGCTTGTAATCTTTGCATTGCTTTTATTGGGGATTAATAATAATTTCACGGCTGAATCCGATGCATCCTCATGCCAAGCAAGTTCAACCTTATGTGGTGGAGAGTGTGCAAATACTAAGATGGATGAATTGAACTGTGGCTCATGTGGGAATACTTGTCCTCTAGGAAAGACCTGCATCAATGGAACATGTTCATGCCTGTCTGGGCAGCCTATTTGTAATGGGACCTGTGTCGATATAAGCATTGATCCTGCTAACTGTGGTTCATGTGGAAACAGATGTCCTAGCGGCCTTTATTGTATAAATGGTGAATGTTCATGTCCGGAAGGAGCTATTCCTTGCAATGGAACATGCCTATATATCGGCTATGACGACCAAAACTGCGGTGGGTGCAAGAAGATCTGTCATTCTAACACGACCTGCGTTAATGGAAGCTGTATTTCCACTATGGAGTCTTCGGGAGCATCACGTTAGCGTTTGCCCTATCTAGCCGATCGTTCTCACAACCACATCGTCCTGCGTCTTCTTCCCGAAGTAAGGTTCCCTGCGTGCATTTGCAACCTTGAGCAGCTCCTTGATACGCTCGCAATCGCAGGAATCGATGTTTACCAGATTATCATTCCTAAGAAGGCATGGCTTGATCTTGCCATCGGATGTTATCCTCAGACGAGTGCAGTTGGCGCAGAATTCAGTGTTATCTATTGGTCTCACGACCTCTACCTCAGCGCCATCCAGGAAATACTTCTTCCTGCGATGCATCTCTCTTGTAAGGACGCGATCGGAGCTGGCCTGAAGGCCTCGTTCTATCCTATCGATATCCCCTGAGATCCCAAGACCCTTTAGGTCCAGCAGTTCAATGAGCTGCAGTATCATGCCGTTCTGCCTGGCGAACTCGATCAGCTCAGGAATCTCCTTTTCGTTTTTGCGGAGAACGACAACATTCAGCTTTATCGGCTCAAGGCCTGCATCTCTGGCTGAATTTATTCCTGCGATCACCCTCTCAAGGTCGCCCTCTTTGCATCCGGTAATCGATCTGAAAACTTCCGGCCTCAACGAATCCAGGCTTACGTTGACCCTTCCGAGACCAGCATCGGCCAATGGCTGCGCCCTTTCAGCCAGGAATATACCGTTGGTGGTTATTGAGGTATCTATACCCTTGGGAATTTGAGAGATCAGGTGCTCAAGATCCTTGCGCATCAAGGGCTCTCCTCCGGTGAACTTTATGGCATGCATGCCCAGATCCGCAGCAGCTCTGGCTATGCTCGCCACCATCTCGCCAGATATCTCGCTCTCATGCGGTACATCACCTTCATGATGGCAGTAGATGCATCTGAGGTTGCATCGGGCAGTGAGGGCCACTCGGAGGCCAGTTGCCTTCCGGCCAAAGCAGTCCACCAGAGTCATTTTAATCAGCTGCTACATAATGACTAGTATTAGTATCTTAGTGTACGGGATATAACTTATAGATCGCAAACGGTGAATATCAGATCTTTCATTTAAATAGCATTTGCTAATTTCAGCCTAAAAAGAAGGGGCAGATTTGTCCCTGCCATAGATGCCTAGGTTTGATCTTAAGGAACATATTTGTATAACATGTCATTCTCTGTGATCGTGAAAAGCTGACCGCCTCCGGCATAAATTTTCTTCAGAGGAGTGTTGAAGCCGCTCGTCTTTATCTGCGTCCACTGGCCTGCTTTTCCCTCATATCTCCATATCTGCTTTCCGTCGCCTGAGAGGCCGTAAAGAGTTGTCTTTCCTAGTGGGATCTCCCCGCATCCTATGACATCCACAACGAAATCCCTTCCAGGCATGCCTATATCTATCCAGTTATTAGGAGTTCCAGAGTATGAGTAGATATCGCCACTTGTCGGCTCAATTGAATAGAGGTGGGATCCTCCGGCATAAATTTCCTTAGAGGGCCCGCCTATTTGCCGCCACTGCTCAGGTGTGCCGGAGTACTCCCATACTGCTTCTCCCGCCGGAGATATGCTGTAGAGCGTGGCTTTACCTACATCCCCCCCTGGACCGGGAATAGGGACTCCATAAGCTCCTCCTGCCTCAAAGGTCTTGCCGGGCCCGCCTATCTTTGTCCATTCATTGGGCGTTCCCTTATACTCATAAATCTCTCCTGTATCGGGATTAGTTGCATAGAGCTTACCGCCGCCGCCATAGATATTGCCTGCAGGCCCTCCGATCTGCTTCCAATAGTCAGGCTGACCAGAATAGACGAAAACGCCTACGCCACCTAGGTCGGTCTTAAATAGATCTCCTCCAGCTGCAGCATACATTTTGCTGGAAGTCCCTATGCGCTGCCAATCGTTAGGCGAACCTTTGTATTCATAAATCTCTTTGGTGCTCTTCTTTACAGCAAAGAGATCGGTCGTATTATGATACTGATCATGGTTTACAACAACTAAGGATACAGGCTCGGTCCATAGCTTTTGCCATCCGGCATTAGCATTAAAAGATAGCAGCAAAAGCCCTATTACCGCCAGAGATAGCATTTTTTCCATAATTTATTCCATCCCCGGGGTTTAATAACCATTAATCATATAAGAACTTTTTCGATTAACCGATACCAGATCCAAGTGGAATTATCAGCCGATTTTGCAATCATTGCATAATATTAGCATTAATATTCTCCCATCTACACGTATCAATAGCAGACCGCTACTATATGCCAAATATTAGATCTCTACTAGGAATAAGACGAAATCATGCTGAATACGCCCAAGGATCAAATTGATATTCCTGTATCTTCACTATAGCCCAGAGGGTGGAAAAGTGCTGAGACGGTCGCTTACTGCATTGTTGGTATTCATAGCATACATTATTATTACTTCAATGGGCTCCGCAGCTACGGATACTATTGCTCAAAACTACACGGAGCACTCATGGATTTTCAATAATGGCTATATGTCCGACTCGAGAGTACTTCAGACTCAAATGGGCTTTAGCGGCTCGAAGATCGCCCTCACGGCTAGTGGCAGCGGAACTTCTACGAGGACCATAGATTCGTCGGTCTATAGCGATTCTTGTATGAATGAGGCAGACATCACAGAATCGGCTGAATACGATTATAAGCCCTATACACCGCCTCTTACGCAGAGCGATCTGCGAAATGCCCTCTGCGCCAAAAACTATGCAGTAGGCTCAGTGTTCTCGGAATCTTATTCTAATATCCAAAATCTGATCAAAGATACAACCATCTACGAAAACAACAACACTTCAATCTACGATATCGATTCGGAGGTCCAGGGAACGGCCCATATTGGCACAAGGGTGCAGAAGAACGCTCAAACAGTGCCTTCCTTTATCATGAGTGGAAACTACCTCGGGTATACTGAAATTAATTCTGAGGTTGTGGCCGGTAACCAATCAGTATTGACATTGCCATGCCCATAACGATAATGTCAATATCGCTTTAATTTTTAAAAATATATTTCCTGTTAGTATTCAATCTCTCCCAAGCTGCGCTTGAGGTAATTAAGGAGTGTCATAGATACGATCATGGATACCGCTAGGCCAGATAGCATTTCCTCCCAGCCAGGCCTGTTCAGAGAGATGAAGTAGATCATGCCTCCGGATATAAGTGTCAGTATGAGCGTGATTATTATCGAGACGAGCATAGACCAAATTATTGATCCAACCTCATACCTCTCAAAGAATGATGCCGAAAGGACGAAGGATACCGCTGCAAGGATTAAAATTATAGATACAGGAAGCGATGATCCAAACTTGAAGAGATAGATCAGCCCCATAGCGAGCGCTATCATTACCAGGGATAGAAGTGTAGAGGCTAGAAATGCCTTGAGAACATAGTTCTCTAAACGAAGCTCCATCCTACTCACCCATGTCTTTATAGCAATATTTTGAATATAAAGATTGTGTATAGTTAGAGCATATCTAGATAAGCCTAATTATTTTATCTATATCCGTTTAAAGACTCAAATGGAATTGGCTGATAATTCATATTTTCGGATAAGTAATCAAGGGAATAATGCTTCTTTGGAAGTTATGGAGGCACATACATAGGCTATGATATATGTTATGAAATAGGATGTTATGGCTTAGATTATGGCGCAAGCTTTATAACATTGTAAACCTACTTCCGCAAAAGGGGTTTACAATCTTCGGTGGACTTAGATGAGCGTGGACCTGGGCATAAACATTGCTGCGGTAATAGTAGTAGTGTATTTGTTGTTGATGCTTTTTATAGATGCCATAGGACTAGTAAGGCCAGGGCTTGATGAGTTCCATGTTGCCAGCAGAAGCCTAAAACCTATCCTTCTTACAGGCACATTCTGTGCCACCATATTGGGTGCTTCCGCTACTTTAGGCATGGCAGGACTAGGCTTCAGCAAGGGCCTCCCTGGCGCCTGGTGGATGCTCTCAGGCACAGTGGGCCTTATTGTTCTATCGGCTTTATTTGCAGGAAAGATCAGGGCAACCGGGTGCTACACTTTGCCTGAGCTGGTAGGCTCCTTTTATGGGGATAAAGCGAGAGCAGTTGCATCCATCCTCATAGCCATCTCTTGGCTTGGTGTCATCGCAGTTCAGATAGTTGCCTCAGGAAAGGTGCTCGTTGCGCTTCTCGGTGGTAGTGAAATCTTTTATATGGCAGTCTGTACTGCAGTCTTCATCCTTTATACGATCCATGGAGGACAGGTATCGGTTGTAAAAACCGACTTAGTACAGTTCCTGATAATAATAGTTGGAATCCTGATCCTGTTCTCAAAGTCGATGGATGCTGTAGGGCCAAGCGCACTTATTCGCCAGAGCTTTCCGACGTCGGCGCAGATGGGTATATGGGATGTCACATCCATGCTGATCGTTGTGGGCTCGGTCTACCTTGTAGGGCCTGACATGTACTCGCGCCTCTTCTCGGCACAAAGCGCAGAGATTGCAAAGAAATCTGCTATGATATCAGCATTTATTCTTATTCCTCTGGCGTTCCTCATAACTTCATTGGGCATTTTCGCGAGATCCATTTACCCGAATATATCGCCAGAGCAGGCTATACCTGTGCTTATGACAGGACTTTTATCGCCTTCTATGGCTGGTGTAGTAGCAGCGGCGCTTCTTGCAGCCTTTATGTCTTCTGCAGATACGAGCCTTATGACAGCTACATCAATCCTAACATTGGATATCTATAGGAAAGCCAAGCCAAAATCAAGTGAGAGAGTTCTGATGGCGATCTCAAGGCTTGGAGTTTTATTGATTGGATTCTCGGCTCTAATATTAGCGATCTCCCTGCCGAATATAATTAAAACACTCCTGATAGTCTATACAGTCTTTACAAATGGCATGCTTATTCCTGTGATAGCAGGCTTTTATCACAAGCAGCTCGGCCTTACGCCGCATGGTGCATTGGCTGCGCTTATTGGCGGGGGTACTACGGCGCTGCTCTTCGGCCAGATATATCCTCTACTGGGTATGGCAGTTTCTGCAGTGCTCTTGATAATGGTTAGCAGACTTGATAGACTGATCATCGGAAATGACGCCAAAATAATATCGTGACATAAACCTTTAAATTGAAGTTTTGCCTGCAATAATGCTTGGATACCATCTTGTAGCATATTTATCTGGCTTTTACTGGGAATGATCCTAGACTTTCTCCAAATCGCAACAAATATTTATTAGACTTATCAATACTAAATTTAGAAACTTGGTGTAGATGAGTTCCCGCGGCTATTTAGATGGGCAGTTTGTTCGCGACATCCAGGGAGAGAACATCATCGAGCTTTTCCTGGTCACTGCAGTAGCCTCTATCCTTGGCATACGCTTCTTTCTGGCAATGACCGGCTATCCGCAGGTGGGTGGCCATGGCCTTCATATTGCCCATGTGCTCATCGGCGGAATATTTATGCTTATAGGCATTGTGATCCTCCTCTCCTTCCTCAACAGATCTGCACGCAATCTGGCTGCTATCTTGGGCGGTTTCGGCTTTGGCGCCTTCATCGATGAGCTAGGGAAGTTTATAACCAGCGATAACAACTACTTCTTCCTGCCGACAGTTGGCCTGATATATGTCACATTTATACTTCTGTATGCTCTTGTAAAGAAAATCAACAGCAGAAGGTGGCTTACTGAGGAGGAAAGGCTCATTAATGTGCTGGAGATCTCCAAAGAGGCCGTTCTCAAGAACATGGATATGAGGGAGAAGCAGATATCCATGGATCTCCTTGCCGATAGCGATCAATTGGATCCTGTTGTAAAATCGCTTAAGGATCTCATGGGCACAATAGAGTCAGCGCCTGAGGAAGGTCCTGGGATATATGCACAGACAAAGAGACAGGCGCGCAGATTTTACCAGGACATAGTTAAGAAGAGGTGGTTTACCAAAGTGCTAGTGGGCTTTTTCTTAGTCCAGGCAGTGGTATCGCTCTTGGTCTCGCTGGATCTAACAATCGGAATCTACAACGGAATCTTTTGGACTATCATTGCAGTTATACTCATGGGAATTTATAGATCGTTTCAGTCCAGAAAGTCAAAATTGATACGAGTATTTTATGTCTTGGCCACTTTAATGCTGGTATCCGCACTAGCCGATTCGTTTGTTGGCTTAGAGTTGCCGGCACTTCCTATCATGGGTTGGATGCAGATAGGCTTTACCATTCTGGCAGGAATGTTTGCCGTGGCAGGGATATCCAGAATAAGAAAGGACCGGTTAAAAGCCTATAACTATTTCAAAAACTCGGTCTTGATATATATCTTCTTTGTCCAAGTCTTTACGTTCTTCGATTATCAGTTCTACGGGCTGCTGGGGCTAGGCGTGAATATCCTGACACTGGGTGTGATGAGGTATATGATCGGTCAGGAGTCGCAGGAGAGCGAAGAGAAATATAAAAAAATAAGCAGCTCTACTTTCCCCTCTCCCTAGCCCATTCGGGCGCTTGAAGGCATAGCCCGCGTACATCTTCTCTGAATAGGCAGGACCATGCTAACTTCAACCTTCTCCAGATGCCTATAGGTTTCGCTGAGCATTCCATAACAAAAGGTTCAGGCCAGAAGATCAGTCTCTTATTCATCATTTCCCCAGAGTAGACAGAAGGGTATTCCTATATAACTATTTTTGGCTTACGGGTAATAACTTCGACCATCATTATACTACTATCTACCAATAGAATACAGTGCGGATGCCAGTAATGAGCATATCCAAAAACATATTTATACTATCATTTAGTAAAAAGATAAAATGTTCTGCATTCCGGATAGAACAGCGCCTGCCAGCGACCTAATGTTTTCATGCCTTGGGGCTTGGCTAATCGGTGTACTATGTGCTACCCGAGAACGAGGAGGAAACATGCTCTCAGCTCATAATGTAGATTACCTTTTCGTCTATGGAATATTGCGCAGAGGTCGGGGAAGAATTATCAATTGCATCTTAAACCAGCGCGGAATCTTCATTGGAGATGGGATATTCAGGGGAAAATTGTATGATATCGGCCATTATCCGGGCGCAATCCCTTCGAGCAGCAAATCGGATTTTGTTCGAGGCGATGTTTATCTGCTGCCTGATCCTGGTATGGTACTCGAAATCCTTGACAGATTTGAGGGCTGTATCATCGATGGCTCCTCAAGAGGCGAGTTCTGCCGCAAAAAGGCAAACGTATTTCTGGAAAGCGGGAAGAGTGTGCTTGCCTGGGTATATATCTACAATCGCGCCATAGAAGGCCTTAAGGAGATACCATCGGGAGATTACTTCAATGGATAGACGGCAACAACTCGTCTACACCCAGTAAGTTTAAATATACGGCTGCTATGCTCCTATTAATACGAGGAATCGTAATGGTAACCGGATCAGTAAAGTTCTTTAACAGAACCAAACGCTTTGGTTTTATAGCTGGAGATGACGGAAAGGATTATTTTGTGCACGCCACTGGACTTAACCCCGGCGTCACTATCACAGAGGGCGACAAGGTAAGCTTCGAGGTAGTTGAGGGCGAGAAGGGCCCTAAGGCAGATAAAGTAGGAAAAGCTTAAGATCATCATATTTCCGCATCAAGGCAGGATCTAATCCTGTTTCTCTTTTAAATCATAATTTTTTAGTTTAATTCATAACAATTAATTGAGCGGCAATTCAGATATCGGCAATCTTTTATTAATGTACATCATTACTAGTCATATTATCAATATCGCCAACATCGTGATATATTATCATCCATTATCATCCCTTCAAGGAAAAACTCAAATAAAATACCCTTGATCCTCAATGTAACCCATAGAGTATAATGAACCAATCATGAATCAATCACATATCTTGAAGATTGCAGGCGAGATGGCACTGACTGAGAAGCAGGTGCATGCAGTCTCAAAGCTTCTTGAGGAAGGCGCGACAGTACCTTTCATCGCCAGGTACAGAAAGGAGGCTACGGACAGCCTTGATGAGGTAGCAATTACTGCCATCCGCGATCGTTTGACGCAGCTTTTCGAGTTAGACAAGAGGCGGGAGGCTATTCTTCGTTCTTTATCCGAACGTGACCTGCTCACTACAGAGCTCGAAAGCAAAATTTCGGCAGCCGAAACGCTCTCTGCACTTGAGGATATCTACCTCCCATACAGGCCGAAACGCCGCACCAGGGCAACTGCGGCGCGAGAGAAAGGGCTTGAGCCGCTGGCGAAGCTAATCTTTGCCCAAGATGATATAGATGTGATATCTGAGGCTGAATCTTTCGTAAATCAAGAAAAAGGTATCAAATCTGAGGATGAGGCACTCTCCGGCGCACGAGATATCATCGCAGAATGGATAAGCGAGGATTCAGATGCGCGGGCTCAAATGAGAACTCTTTCCGAGACTGAGGGCGTTCTCAAATCGAAGACAATCTCAGGTAAAGAATCTGCAGCAGCCAAGTACAGAGATTATTTCGATTGGTCAGAGCCGATTTCAAAGTTGCCCTCCCATAGGCTGCTGGCGATGATGCGTGCGGAGAAGGAAGGGCTGCTGAGCTTGCATGCGGCACCGCCTGAAGATGAAGCACTGGAAATTCTGGATGACCTTTTCGTTCGCAGGACGAATCCTTCATCAGAGCAAGTTCGCCTTGCCGCAAAGGACGGCTACAAGAGGCTCCTTGCGCCCTCGATGGAAACTGAAATGCTCTCTGCGGCAAGAGAGAAGGCAGACGAGCAGGCGATCGGCGTGTTTGCCGAGAACCTGCGCCAATTATTGCTCGAAGCTCCAATGGGTCAGAAGAATATACTGGCTGTTGATCCGGGTTTTAGGACAGGTTGCAAGCTAGCAGTCCTTGACTCCACAGGGAGGCTCATGCATAGCGATACGATCTATCCACATGAGCCGCATAACAGATCGAATGAAGCCGCAGAGAAAGTCCTTGAGATATGCAAACGATTTGGTATAGAGGTGATAGCCGTAGGGAATGGAACTGCAGGCAGGGAAACAGAGTTATTTCTGACCAAACAGAAGTTCCCCTGGCAGATCCCTGTTCTGATGGTTAGCGAGGCGGGAGCATCAGTATATTCCGTTTCTGAGGTCGCCAGGCAGGAGTTCCCGGACCAGGATGCGACAGTACGAGGAGCAGTCTCAATTGGCCGCAGGCTCATGGATCCCCTTGCTGAGCTTGTGAAGATAGAACCTATGGCCATGGGTGTAGGCCAGTACCAGCATGATGTTGATCAATCTGCGCTGAAGCGAAAGCTGGACGATGTGGTTGAAAGCTGTGTCAACCTTGTGGGTGTAGACGTGAACACCGCAAGCAAGGAGATTCTGGCTTATGTCTCAGGCCTTGGACCGAAGCTCGCTACGGCGATCGTGAAATATAGGAATGAGCATGGGCCGTTCATGTCAAGGCGAGATCTGAGAAAAGTTCCTCGGCTGGGACAGAAGGTCTTTGAGCAGGCGGCAGGCTTCCTTCGGATCAGGGGAGGCGATAATCCTCTGGATTCCAGCGCGGTGCATCCTGAAAGCTATGAGATAGTGAGCGCCATGGCGGAAGATCTGGGAGTATCAATCCAAGAGCTGGTGCAAAATAAGGAACTTCAAAAGAGGATAGATCTGAAGAAGTATGTCACCGATAAGATCGGATTGCCAACTCTGGAGGATATACTCTCTGAGCTGGCCATGCCAGGGCGGGACCCACGAGAGCAGTTTGAGGCATTCAGCTTTCAAGAAGGCGTGGAGAAGATAGAGGATCTGAAGGTCGGAATGAAGCTTCCTGGTATTGTAACCAACATCACAGCTTTTGGAGCTTTTGTTGATATCGGCGTTCATCAGGATGGTCTTGTTCATATCAGTCAGATATCAAATAAATTTATTAGAAACCCGTCTGACGTTGTGAAAGTCCATCAGAAGGTGATGGTGAGGGTTATGGATGTGGACCTCGATAGAAAGAGGATATCTTTATCGATGAAAGAAGAATAAATGAAAGAAGAATAATATAGATTCGTGTGATAAAATGTCCCTCGCTTGCGGGGTTAGGGGCAGCCTGCGCGGCGACTGAGCGCGCTACTCCCCTCCCCGCGGGAGGGGCTGGGGGTGGGGTTATTTTTTCAAGCCGCTATCCGCAGGCGGAACCCGTAAGCGGCAGTTATTTCATAGGATTTGCTGGATACATCCTCGTGCGCTAAAAGTAAATATTCAACATATCAAAGACTCTTTTATAGTAAGCATGCCAAATACGATATCTGGTAATTGTATGGCAATAGGGACGAGGCTATTCGGAAAGACTGATCGGACTGTCACCCAGGTGGGCCTTGGCGGCGAAGGCGTCCTGCGCACCTACGGCAGGGCAGCGGAGGCACTGCCGGTCATAGAGGAAGCAGCTGCACAGGGCATAACTTACTTCGATTCAGCTCATGCTTATGCGGGCAGCGAGAGCTATTATGGAGCGTTTTGGTCTGAGCATTCGACCCTGAGACAAGGGATATTTCAGACGAGCAAATCAGCATCCAGAGATAAAGATGGGGCAAATGGAGATCTGGTTCAGACATTAACGACAATGGGCGTAGACCGCCTGGATCTATGGCAGATACATGATGTCAGAACCATGGAAGATATAGAGAGGATAGAGAGCCCTGGCGGTGCACTGGAGGCGTTCATTGAGGCTAGAGATACAGGTGTGACAAGATTTATTGGAGTGACAGGCCATCTTAATCCTGAGATTCTGGAGCATGCTGTTGCTAACTGGCCTGTGGATTCTGTGCTCATGCCCATAAATCCTTTGGAGGCAATCGTTGGCGGATTTCTGGACTCCGTTTTGGCGGCGGCTGAGGATAAAGGGATTGCAATAATTGGGATGAAAGTTCTTGGCGCATCTCATTATATCTCGGAGAAGGCAGGGATTACACCTGAGCTGCTCTTAAGATATGCTCTCTCACAGAGGATCACAACTGCGATTGTTGGCTGCTCCAGCCCTCAAGAGGTCCAGACTCTTGCCAAGGCAGGAAGGGAGTTTGAGCCGCTGACTTCTGAGGGTGAGAACAATCTTGTGGAGCTTTTCAGACCTTATGCCAAGCAGCTCGCGTTTTATAGAGGGACATTATAGGAACTACTATAATTCAAGTCCTTTTACTTCCTTTTGGGACTACTACTAGCGGTTACGCAGCGCACTCAGTCGCCGTGCGGGCTACCCCTAACCCCTCTTCGAGGGAAGGTTTTGGAGAACTCATGCTATAACTTACTCCGATAGATCTCGCGTTTTTCTGAGGTACAAGATAGTCCTATAGCCGGCAAGCGTAAAGCCGAAGATTACAGGACCGACGATAATGCCTGAAGGCCCTATGATGAATATCGGAGCCGTAAAGGCCAAAATAGTATAGACCGGGTGAACTGAAGCGCCCATTAAAACTAGTCGTGGCCGAAGAATATACTCGGATATAAGGACGAGAAAGATCTCTCCAAAGACGAATACTTCCAGAGCCTTAGCAAAATCATGAGCAATAAGGAAATATATGGCCATGGGCACGAAGAGCGTAGCCGGCCCAAGCTCTGGAAGTAAGGCAAAGAAGCCCAGTATAATGCCCCACGTGATCGGATAGGGTATGCCTATAAAGAAAAACCCCACCATCGCTATTATTGCGCTCACTGTTGCGATAACGAACTGGACTCTGAAAAAGACATTATAGATGAGATTTAATTCCTTCAGGAAATGATAGGTTATATCCTTTTTAGGCGTTATGTCGATAAATCTAATTATACTATCCCTTCCATCGGTAAAGAAGTAATAGGTGAAAAACACCAATAAGATAAGCTGAGTGATGTATATCGGGGTATTATTGACGAATGCTGATATATTGCTTTGTAGAACAGTGACTACAGAGGAGACTACGCTAGAAGGCACGCCGCCCAAAAAAGAAACTATTGAGGCGGGGAAGACAGACGCGATAGAACTTGTAATGGCCGCGGAAAGGTTAGACGCCTGCAGGTGTGTTGTACCATTAGTGCCGATCAGGCTGGATACCTCTGCCAGTAGCTGGTCGGCCACAAATAACATAAGGCATAAAATAGCACTAGCTGCCATAAGTATAGTAAGAAAAGATGAAACCTGCCTATTTTTTGTAAATTGAAGGAGATTTAAATACACTGGCTCAAGAAGGTATACAAAGAAGACACTAAGTAAAAGGGTAGTTAGGAATACTGTAGTCAGGTAGATAGTTGCAAGTATCGATAGAATGAAAATGATCGCAGCTACAGTGTAGTAATCGAGGCGCAGGTTCATATTTTACAAGTTAATTTAGGTTCGAATAAACTTTACGTCTCTATTGTTGGAGTTTGCCCATAAGATAAGCCAAAAATAGAAAGAGGCTGATGCTAGAGCTCTTGTTCTCTAGCATTTCAACCTAGAATTCCAGCTTACTGTTTTCTTCCGAAGACTAGGTACGCAGCCGCGAGCAGGCCGGTTATTGCAAAGATGCCCTCGAATCCCGGTGCGTATGGAGATGATGTTCGAGTTACGTTGGTTGAGTTTATTATCGTTATATTAGTTACACTATTGGTCACGTTGGTAGGCCCAGTCACGCTAACATTAGACTGCGTGGAGACTGTGCTGGCTGATGATACAATGAACTGGCCGTTCATCTGCGTAGGATGGACATCGCACCTGAAGAAGTAGGTCCCAGGAGTTGTAGGAGCTGTGAATGTGTAGGTCGTCATATTGGGGCCAGTAATTATCGGGCCCTTGAAGATTGTAGTGCTGGCTGAACTATCCGTATAAACCGCAAAGTTATGGGGTACTCCATTATCTTGGTTATTAAAATTTATGGCGACATTTGATCCAGCAGGCACAGTTATGCTATTTACATTGAATGCTATGTTTTTGGCCGTTAGATCTATAGTCACTGTACTTCCAGCTTGACTGGTGCTCTGTGCGGCTGCTAGTGCCGGTACAAGGAGCACTAGCATTGTTAATAAAACTATGGCTCTTGTGTGAAACATATTCATAGATGTATGTCTAATCTTATAAAAATTTATGCTAGTTGAGCTGTAGAGTTTCAGGTAAACGACATCCTTTAGCTTAGGAAAGCTGAAAAAGCGTAGATCCATATATGGACTTTTGTCGGCGGCTGTCTGAATTCATATAACAAGGCTACTGGCACTGGATTGATCTGACTATCAGCGAGATTTTCAAGTAGTAAGAAAAGCAGATATAGTTTAGTCATGGCTGGCAATTCTGAACATGTAGATTTAAACGATCCTTCTGCCTGGTACAAGGATGGCCTCAGATTCGAGTGCCAGCAGTGCGGGGATTGCTGCAAAATTCATGGAGTAGTCTGGGTCAATTCGGCGGAGATAGCGCAAATGGCGAACTATCTGGGACTCGGATACTCCGATTTCAGAAAGAACTATATAAGAGAGGTTTGTGGACGTCTTTCTATTGGAGAAACAAAGAAGGGCGAATGCTTCATGCTCGATCTTGAGACGGGTCACTGCAAAATATATCCGGCGCGCCCCAGTCAGTGCAGCACATATCCATTCTGGTCAAGGTTTCTGGCCAGCCAGCACTCATGGAAGAGACAGCACTCGAGATGCCCTGGGATGAACAGGGGCCGCCTATGGACCTATGAGGAGATTCAGAATAAAATGCGCAGAGACTAAAATCGTGAGATCGATTCAGACCTCTTAACTTAACTCAGCCTTAACTCAGCCTTAATTCAGCCTTAATTCAGCATTGCTTTCATTTGATCACAGAGCAGGCTGCTGCTGGGAAATACAATGAATCGCTCCTAAACCTTGGACCATCTCGTTGCAGTTTATTCCTATTACCTTTCTTTGGGGAAATGCCTCCTGAATTATCTTCAGTGCCTTGGAATCGTTCTTATGACCGAAGACCGGTACCAGAACTACGCCGTTTCCTATGTAGAAGTTGGCATAGCTCGCAGGCAGGCGGCGCTCATCGCCGATAAAACCGGGCATAGGGAGCTTGATCACCTTTAGCTTATTCCCATTTTGATCGGTTGCCGAGGATAGTATCTCGTAATTCTCTTTCAATGCCTGGTAGTTATCATCGTCTTTGTCATCCTCATAGGCACAGAGAACAGTTGTGGGATCAACAAATCTGGCGATATCATCTACGTGCCCGTCTGTATCATCGCCCGCTATTCCTTGCTTCAGCCAGATTATATTGCATACGCCGAGATATTCCTTCAGATAGGCTTCGATCTGTTCCTTATCAATCACAGGATTTCTGTTCCTGTTCAGGAGGCACTGCTCAGTGGTGATGACGGTTCCACATCCATTCACCTCGATTGATCCACCTTCAAGCACTATCCCGGGTCTGAAACATTCCAGCTTCAGGTCATCGTTTATGATGGACGGTATTTTGCTGTCCCCTATCAGCTCAGGGTATTTCTCTCCCCAGGCGTTGAAGATCCAGTTGATCATAGCAAGCTTCTTTTCATCGCATTTGACCACAAAGGTTGGGCCGTAGTCTCTGAACCAGACATCCGCATAGTTTACTAGATGGAACTTGAGCCTTCTAAGGTTAACTTCGGCCTGTTTTAGGAGATCTGTGACTCTGGCCTGCATCAGCTCATCTTTGATAAGAAGGTTGACGAACTCGCCCTCATGAACGGCCTTTATTATTGAGACGTAAGCCTTCTCAACCTTATTGATCTCAGGGAAGCTATCAAGGTCATATGGCCACGACAGCCAGACGGCATCGTGCCGCTCCCATTCAGCAGGCATGAAGTAGCCAAGCCTGGCTGGAGTATTCTCCATGCAGATCGATGGCGTCTGCCTGGTACATATCTTTCCAGCTTCTGGCTCAGTCAGAATCCCATATGTTTCTGGGCATCTGTTCCTCAAGAAGCCCCACCCCTCACGGACCTTTTCATTCAGGCTGAGATCGAGATCTGCCACCAGGATTTCCTCATCCTTATCACTAGCTCTTGCTATCACTTTTCCAAAGGAATCGCAAACAAATGAGCTTCCCCAAAAAACAAGGTTTCCTTCACGTCCGACTCTGTTCACTGCCGCTACATGAACTCCATTGGCTATTGCATGTGCTCTCTGTACGGTCTCCCAGGCATCATGCCAATCGCCCTCAACAGGCTCAACTCCCGCAATCCATCCAATGGCAGTTGGATAGAAGATAATATCGGCTCCCTTCAGGGCCACAATCCTGGCAGCCTCGGGGAACCATTGGTCATAGCAGATAAGAACCGCAAACCGGGCATAGCGAGTATCATAGACCCTATATTCCTCTCCAGGTTTGAAGTAGCTCTTCTCGTAAAACAGCGGATCGTGAGGAACATGGATCTTGTGATAGGCATCAAGACGGAGTCCATCTGCATCGATTACAACCGCAGTGTTGTAATAATTGCCGTCCTCGCCTTTTTCGAATATTGGCACTATTATTATTACTTCATTTTCTCTGGCCAATTTTGAGAACACTTCTGTGGATTCTCCGGGAATGGTCTCTGATAGTTGCGATGCATCCTCGTTCTCACTTTGGGGAAAATAGCGTGTTCTATAAAGCTCCTGGAGGCAGATGATCTTTGCCCCTCTTGCTATAGCCTTTTCGACATTTTTCAAAGTCTTTTTTAGATTGAAGCCGAGATCCTCTGAGACAGAGGTCTGGATCAGGCTTATTGTGACCCTGTCCTGTGTCATATTCGCTCCCTAAAATCAATGACATTACTTATGCATTACCTGTTTAATTATCTGTCGGGGCTGATGGGATTAAAGAAACGATTTGGTAATAACCTGAAGATAATGGTGATTTTCTGGATATTTGGAAATGGCTCTTTAGGAAATGGCTTTTTCAAATAGCATTTTATTGTTCAGGTTATGACCCTGTATACGAACTCCAGAATGGATGACATATTTGTAGAGACATGATGCTATTAGGACCGGCTTCCGCCATATATTGCAACAGCAAAATATGAGGCTTGTAATACTGCTTAATAATACTACTTAGTCCCAATCGAATCAGGTCTTCTCCCTACCATCAGTGCAATGCAGAGATACTGCCATAGCACATGAACTTGAATAAAGCCTGCCTCTTTCCACCAGGCCTCTTTCTGGGCTTTGGTAGAATAGTAATGCACCTCTTTCTCAGTTCTCAATCTTGCTATAAAATCAGATAACTTAGGGTCGAGTTTTTGCTTACGAGCATCCATCTCCTGGTTGAACCACTCAAGCATATCGCTTCCCTCTTCATCATAGCCCTCGACGGCTATGAGCCAGCCTCCTGGCTTGAGGAGCTCATAGCACTTACTTAAGACTGATTTGTATTCGACAAATGGCAGGTGCTCGAGCACTAGCGTAGACACAATGGCATCATACTCTCCAGCCCCAAGTTCACTGTCCCAGCTATCATCGTTTAGATCTGCAGTTCTATATCCTGTGATGGTATTTTCGTGCTTTTGGCCGATCTTTCCTAAGGCGATATCAAGCATGTGGCTGGAGCCATCGATTAAGAATATCCTGGCTGGAAGTTTCCCTAAAAGGGCAAGGGATGCATTGCCGGTCCCGCAGCCAAGGTCGATTATTTTCGAATTGGGCTTTATGCATCTTTTACAGGTTTCGGCAACAATCTCAAGCATATCCTGATAATGCGGCACCACTGTTGACTGGTATATATCATAATCGTTTGAATGGCTATCGTAGCATGATACTGTTGCGTCCTCTATCATTGCATTAAAGCTAGCTGTACCCTGTATTTAACTTCACTGCGCTGGCTGATAATCAGAGGACGAGAGAATATCAAAGAAAGGTAGAATATCAAAGAAAAAGCCAATATATCAGTATGTTGACGGCAGTTAGAGGTATGCCAACTTTGGCAAAGTCCAGAAAGGTCAAAGTCTCCCCGCTTTTCTCAGCATTCTGGATTATTATCACATTGCTGGCTGCCCCAAGGATAAAGAGATTGCCCGCAATGGTGCTGCCTGCTGCCAGAGCCATTAGATCTTTTACGGAGGCTCCAGTCAAAAGCGGTTGATAAAGTGCGACAAATGGCACGTTGGAAATGAGCTGGCTTAGAAGCACACTCGTCGCAAGTATGGTAGGTGTTGAATAAATGTCTATACTCGCATTGGCCAGGATGGACTGGAATAGGCCCGACCTCCAAACGCTCTCCATCAGCACGAACATAGCCGCAAAAAAGATTAGTGTATGCCAATCTATCTTCCTTATGATCTCCAGTCTTTTTTTGCTCAAAAGTACTATGGGCAGGGCAGACAACAGGGCTATATAAGTCAGCCTGAACTCAGCGCCAACACCAAGAAGCACTGCAGCTATTTTTGCTGCTACAAGTACTATCAGTAAAGCAAATGAGATCTCTGATAAGAATGCAAGCCTCTGATCCTTAATAGGCTCTTGGATACAGTTTATAGGCCTGCTTCTGAACTGCTCTTTATGAAAGAGCCTCAATATCAAGTAGGCGATAAGGAGGTTTATAGCCGTGGGTATGAGGAGGAACTTGAAAAATACTATGAAAGGATCTGCGAGTCCTCCATTTATCGCTATCAGAAGGTTCTGGGGATTGCCAATAGGGCTCATTACGCTTCCTGTTGTGACGGCAAATGCCAGGGACAGAAGAAGCAGCTTGGGAGTTATCTGATGGACTCTGGATAGATAGAGCATCAGAGGCGTGCCTACTATCGCCAGTGTATCGTTCATCAGCAGTGCGGACAGGCTTCCGATTCCAAAGAGGATAAGCAATATCAGCTCGTCCACGCTTCGCGCTCTTCCAAAGAGCTTGTAAGAGACATGAAGGAGATATCCGCTTTCCTGCATCGCCTCTCCAATTATGAACATAGCCGCCAGAAATATCATTACATCAAGGTTGATTGCTTTCAGAGCTGCTTGGATAGAAATCTGGTTTGTCAGGACAACAGCGATGGCTCCTACTAGCATTATCTGCCAGATCTGCAGCGTGAGACCGCCCACTTGCCTTATTGCTATAAGAACAAGAACTGCTGCCAGGGCAATTGCTGATATATTTATCTCCAAATACACCCGAGATCGATCCCTCGCTCTCAAACCTGCTGGAAGGCTTGTGGTTTTACTTGATGGTTGAAAAAGCTGATGGCAAAGGATAAATGGACATAATATTAGGAGTTACTCAGTTGAGCAAGTGAAGGATACTTATTTTCAAAATAATTACCTAAATGATGGCAATTATTCTGATTTAGTCTCGTAATTATCTACTTTATATCCATAGATCAGCAATGTGAAATTCAACTGCGTAACTCCTGAATATAACAAATAAATGGAGTTTCTATATTTGAGAGAAGCGTTATAGAATTGGATGATGCCATTGGGAGGATGCTGTCGAGAAAAGCAAGCTGCCTGTTGCTGTCATGTTCTACAATCCTCTATGTTCGCATTGTATAGTGTGGGAAGATATGGCTTTATGGCCACGCCGACCTTTAAGTTCTTCTGTGGAGGGCGTCCTGTCCAGGAGATCGTAGGTGAAGTATATCCTCCACTACTCAGAAAGGTTGCGGAGGACTCGCTTGATTATGGGAAAGATTGCATATCCAAATCTACGCCAATAGCTTTCGATATAGGTTACGCATAAGACGTAGATTATTGATCGATTGCATCTTGGGCATCCCTTCTGCCAGATTCAACTGATATGCAGGACGGGAATCCCAGCGAATTTACGAGTAAACATTGAACTTAGACATTAAGATCTTGAGTTCTCACAGGCTTGGCATATAATCATTCATTCTAACACTTGTCAGCGGTATCTAACCTCATACTCTGCAATTTAAATAGCTTAAGGCAAAGAAATGGCTGAAGGTTTCTGCCATGATGAGGAGAATTTACATAGTCACAGTATTTCTTTTCTCCATAGCCTTCGCCACAGAAGCCCTACTTGCTCTAGGGCAGGGCATTAGCTCAGAAGAGGCTTCTAAGCTGAGCCTCAACATATATCTAGATGGCACGGGAAACGCTTTAGTGACAGGCTATGCCGAAAACCCAGAAAGGTGGGCTTTTCTAAACTCCTCGCAGTATAGCTACGAGAATAAGACTTCCCAGCTTTACGCCCTAACTAATGCTTTGACCCGAAAAGAGGGTGATACCTGGGCTATAATTTTCGAGTCACCCGGCCGCTATGAGGATTATCGCGTTACCTTTTACCTTCCCAGTGACTTCAAGGTTAAGAATGTAAGCCGCTCTAAAGGGCTGGAATATTTTGTCACTACTTCCAACGATTCGCTGACCCTGGACTTCCAGGGATATGGTGTTTTGGATCCAGTAGCTAGCATAGAGTACATGCAGCCCTTGGAAGCTAGGCCCCCCCCAATATTTAGACCAACAGATCTGTTACTCCTAATTTTGATACTGGTCGTGGGAGCTGCAGCTGCTTTAGGATGGCGCTACATAACCCGGCGACCACAAGGCCCATCCATAGAGGATGTCGAAAAGCCAGTTTCAGGCCTGGATAGCGCTAAGCCTTCTAAAGGGATTATATCTGCTAAATCTGTGGAATCTGAAAAGTCCACAGAGATGAAAGATGTGATGGCTGGAGCAGGAACACAGCACTCGAATACATTTATAGCAGAGGCCGAGAGCACCAGCGATACTGTCTCTGAGACAGGAGCCTTGGTAGAAAATATTGCGCCTCTGGAACTGTCATCGGGACAGGCGCCTCATTATGAAGAGCACATACCTTCTGAGCTCGAGGAGTCAGAAGAAGTGGAAGTAGAGGATGAGGAAGAAGCAATGACGGAGGCAGAGAATCCAGATCTTACGACCTCTATAGAGAAGATCGAGGTCTCCAGCGATATGGCCGCTGTGATGGAGACCCTGACTCCAAGGGAGCGCGCCATACTTCAGGCACTGATTGACCGTGGCGGCAGGAGCACCCAGAGAGATCTGAGGTATGAGACTCACATGGCCAAGTCATCCCTGGCAGGCATAATTAACTCTTTGGAGAGGCGAAAGCTCGTAACCAAGAAAGAATGGGGCCGGACTAACGTAATAGAACTTTCAGAATGGTTCTTATCGAAGAAAAGATGACCCTAATCCTTTTTATTTATATAAAGACTTAATATATTTCTAACTGGATAATTTTATTTCTGGTGGGATGAAGCTATTATAGATTTATAACCTCTGAGAAAGTACGAAATAAGTCGAACTGCCCCATCTTAGCAATTTTCAGGAAAAACGGCCCATTTTTTAGAGGAATTAATCGTTGTCGTTCTGATTCAATTTATCGCTCGTTCAGCGTTCGTTCAGCTACCCTTTTTTATATCGTTCGAAAAAAGAGGGTTTTGCAAGATGGCTCAGCCAAAAAGTTAGAGTCTATCTTGATTGGAGGAACAGTTTTATGAAATATGTAAAAATCTTGATGGCATTGGCAGTTATGTGTGTTCTCACTATGACGGCCTTTTCGATGCCAGATAATAATATGGGACCAAATGACAAGCAGATCCCATCCGATGGTCAGAAGCCTATTGGACCAGATGATAAATGGAACCCATCCGATGGTCAGAAGCCTATTGGATCAGATGATAAATGGAACCCATCCGATGGTCAGAAGCCCATCGGACCTGATGGCAAATGGAACCCATGCGATGGCCCGATAGTTATAGGACCGGACGGTAAGCCGCTCCCATGCGATGGCCAAAAGCCTATAGTACCTGATGGCATGCCGCTCCCAGATAATAAGCCTATTAAGCCGATGATGGGACCTGATGGCATGCCTTTCCCGTCCGATGGTCAGCAGCCTATGGGACCTGATGAGATTCCTTGACCCATTTAGATTGCAGAAGCCTATGGGACCTGATGACATGCCAAATCCATGCGATAGGCCGATTAAGTCTATGATGGTTGACGTGGGTAACCATGATGGCGTCAGGGCAGTTATAGTCTCAGATGACAACAATTATGGTCAGGATAGTTTTTCCTGACCACTTACTTTCGAAACATTTGGATTAAAAGTTAATGATATGAGACGCAAAATTAGGAGAAAACTGATATGAGAAATGGCTATCATCTAGCGGCATTAATATGTCTAGCAATATGTAGCATAACGATAACCGCATTCGCTCAGGGACAAGTTACCTTTACAGTATACGTCCATGAAGGAAGCTACAATGGTACGGCTCTATCTGGCGTCCAGATAACTGGGCATGATGCTGCAGGGAACAGTTTTACAGGCACAACAAAATCAAATGGTGCTGCAGCCCTAAGCGGTAAGCCTGGGACTTGGCAGTTCATATTCACTAAGACAGGCTACAGAACACTTAAACTGAACTATAATGTTACCAAAACGGACTACGGTGACGTTTATCTTAATAAGAGCGCTTAAATTTGAAGGTATTGGCCTGATGGATTCCCCTTGATTCGCAAAACTGAAAAGGCCTCCACCAGGTTACCCGCATCTTTCCGCCAGAGGTAGTTAAGCATTTAGATTACTATGAGGCACCTACCGATGGCCAACTCTTCAAGTGATTAGAGAATGATTGAGATAAATGAACTGGATATGATAGAAAGAAATAGACCAAATAAGCAATTTACCGGCAGCCAAATTTATCGAGGAGCACAGAGTGGCAGCATTTTAATTAGCAGCTCGATCCAGTCCATCAAGAGCCTCATCAGAGGATGGCTTAGTTTTGTGAATGCATTCCTGGTTGAAGCTTTTCTTGTACTCGGAGCAATTATCGGCATTTTCCTGATTGCTGTTCTAGTCGGGCCAGGATGGTAGCAATGGGCAAACGAAATGCATACTTTAATCCCTCGCGGCACAAGTTCTGGCTATTCTGTATTTATGGAGCTATCGAAGGGATTATCCATAACTTAAATTGATTTTCTACTGGTGGTATGTGGCTTTCTGTATTCTATCGGATATGCCTTATTTTGACAGGCTTGGGGCGGTTGGAATGAGCCTGCAGGAGGTGGCAGGCAAAAAACAGTGCAAGTATTGATGATATAAAGGTCTGACAGGAATTAAGTAATATATGAAACCCATGATATCAAGACTAGTTGGGCTGATGTTCGGGATGCAGACTACAGCAATGGCAGGCATCTATCCTGCGAACAAAGCTGCAAAGCCTTATCGTACTGGGGCTTTGCGAGCCGAATAAATATTTGATTGGCATATGCTATAGGAAATGGGGAATCACCAATGGATATAAAGCTAAAGCAGAAGCTTGGAGGTGTAACTCAGTTTATATTAGTTCCATTTGGATTCAAAGGGAGCGCTGCCACTGCTAGAATGAAATCGGATGTTCTTCATATAGGGCTGATAATGCTACTGCTTGCCTGCGTGTTCGAGACAAGCTTCGCTGAGTCGCCACAAAATAATCTCGAAGTAGGGGGCCCTAGCGTAGTCAATGCATTCGGAGAGCCATCAACTAGTTTTGGGCCGGAAGCCCCGCCTGATGGTGTGACAAAAGAGAGCTCTCCACAGCCCTTTGGGCCAGCTCCTGTGTCCGATAATATCTTGCCGAAGCCAAATGATGCAAAACCAATTCAAGAAACGCCAATTCAAGAAAGGCCAAGCCAAGAGAAGCCAAATGAAGGAAAGCCAAACCAGGAAAAACCAAATGAAGGCGATATTGTAATTCAACTCTTTAACGGAAATGGCTTTGCCTCGAATGCTAATAAGAGAAATGTTCTGATGATGAACATTGATCTTATCAAAAATGTGGATCCTGTGCATTTGAGGGATCTAATGACCTCCAATAAGAGCATAGAAGATATAAAAGGTGAACTCCGTGCAGCGGCGGGAGCTACTGCCGCTCGGGGGAGCATTGGAATAAACGAAGTCAATTATCCCCTTATAAATATTGAGCTCTTACCATCCAAAAATAACTCCACCGTTGTTGATGCAGATGTAGCCAAGCTTCACCTAAAACCAGATGATACTATCGATAATACAATAATCGTGGGACACATTGAAGTCACATTAGCCGCTTCTGAGGAGGGCTTGGAAGGCAAAGGCGAGCTGACTATGAGCAGTGATGAGTATAATGGCAAATATGCCGTGCTTCTTCATATGGAAAAAACCCCGGCAGGCGATATCCCACCTGCCTTTGGTAATTAATTCCGCCAGATTGAAAATATATTTACCTGGAAGCGCTTGGTTCCATACAGTTGAGAAAGGTGAACCCTAACAATGGACCAAAAAAAGCCCAAGATTGATCGCTGTCACCTAATGCAATTATTATAGTGAGAAGCTTATTCTGATCTTCTTATTGATCCCTAACGTTTAATGTTGACCGACATCCTTATAATATGCTATTTAATATCATGGTAAAAAGTAGCACGCTATCACAGCTTAGTGAATTCAAAGCTAGCAATGATAGCTGCAAGCGTTAGGTGGGTGTCATCGTGCTGGGTATAGATGATCCTGTGATATTGGCTGTATATCTCCTATGCATTTTAAGCACTTTATTGTGCGTTGTATATGGTCTGATCAACTGGAATAAAGGCGCAGAAGCCGAAGCTGAGGAGGCTGCCGAGGAGTTAGCCTGGGAAGCAAAAGAGGAAGAAATGCAGGAAAAGGAAATAGGGGCGTGATATTAGATGAATTTTCTTCTCCTTGATGTAATTATCTTGATTTATCTGCTGCTCACCGCGTTCCTGGGCTACAGGGGCTGGAAGATGACCAAGAGTGCCGAAGGCTACATGTTGGCGGACAGGAAAGCCCATCCCTACATAATGGCCATGAGCTATGGAGCGACATTCATCAGCACATCTGCCATAGTGGGCTTCGGTGGAGTTGCAGGCGTCTACGGCATGGCCCTGTTGTGGCTGACTCTGCTCAACATCTTCGTTGGGATATTCCTGGCCTTTATAGTCTACGGAAAGCGCACCAGGAAGATGGGACACAACCTGAGAGCCATGACTTTTCCCGAGCTGCTGGCAAGGCGGTTTGACAGCAAGTTCGTCCAATATTTCAGCGGTTTTGTAATATTCGTAGGCATGCCCATGTACGCAGCGGCCGTAATAATAGGAGCGGCTCAGTTCATTAAAACAACCCTGAATATAGATTATAACATAGCGTTGTTGATATACACAATTATAATCGCAGCTTATGTGATTTTCGGCGGACTAAAAGGAGTCATGTACACCGATGCCATGCAGGGAACGATAATGTTCGTCGGCATGATCATACTGCTGGTCTTTACTTATTCCCATCTTGGAGGAATAACTGCGGCTCACCAGGCTCTGACGAACATGGCCTCAATGGTGCCTAAAACATCTGCAGCAGCAGGGCAAACTGGCTGGACGTCAATGCCAATCTTCGGAAGTCCGTGGTGGTGGACTTTGATGTCGACTATAGTTATGGGCGTAGGAATCGGTGCCATCGCCATGCCGCAACTGGTCATCAGGTTCATGACTGTCAAGTCCAATAGAGAGATCAACCGTGGCGTGGTTATCGGAGGCATATTCATCCTGGCCATGACTGGGGTTGCCTTCGTTGTCGGCGCTTTGTCTAATGTCTTTTTCCTACAAACTCAGGGAAAGCTCGCAATAGCAGCAGCGGGAGGAAATGCAGACAGCATCATACCTATTTTCATAAATGCTGCAATGCCCGAGTGGTTCGTCTATGTCTTTTTGCTGACCCTTCTGGCGGCGGCCATGTCCACATCCAGCTCTCAGTTCCACGTGCAAGGAATCGCAATAGGCAGGGATATGTACGAGACTTTAACAGGCAAGAAGGGCAAGAGTTCAGTACTAATATCCAGGATTGGCATCACTCTGGCCGTGCTAATTGCGGTAATCCTTGGATACATACTTCCTGGCAATATTATCGCCCGGGGCACAGCTATATTCTTCGGCCTTTGCGCTGCTTCATTCCTGCCCATGTTTACATCTGCCCTATACTGGAGGCGGGCAACAAAGGCTGGGGCGATAGCAGGCCTGGTCACTGGTGCATTCGTAACCCTCTTCTGGTACTTATTCATACATAAGGCAGAATCAGCACCTCTAGGAATAGCGAAGCTGCTCTTGGGGAGAGATGTCCTTATAACTCAGATGCCCTGGCCTGTAGTCGACCCGCTGGTTATTGCCTTCCCGCTGGCAATCCTGTCTACAATAGTAGTGAGTCTGATGACCAAGCCTCCAAGCCAGGAGCATTTGAATGAGTGCTTCAAAGGAATAAATTAATCAATTTTCAATCTTTTTTTCATCAATTTTTTGCGGCGCAAAACGTAGCAAAAATGAACACAATGATCTTCTTGTAGGTCTTTGTCAATACGGCAGGAGTGGCCCTCAGAATTAAGACAGTGCTTGGGTAGAATATAAAATAAAGAAGTATAACGCTTAGAGAAATAATATCTCATTTAAGACAGCCCTTTTCCTCTCAGGGCTTCTACCTCTTCTTTGAGCCTTTGTCCCGCCCTTCTTCTCCTCTGGTAAACAGCTACAACGATTGTTATAGCGACTAATATCGACCCGAAATCTATTGCAATCCCGACTATTATCATCGACATAAGGTTATCAAAGGGATCTTTTTCAATTGCAAGGACTATTTCTGGTCCGCTTCCACTGGGATACCATGCAGACAGCTCGTAGATCCCCTGTCGATCTATAACGAACTCCATTACCGATCTTCCAGAACGGCCTCCGATGCTGTATGTAGTGTTGCCTTGAGTTGCATCCGCAGGAATTTTTATGCCTGTAGATTTGTTTTTAAGCTCAATCTGGAGGCCGGAAATATCCTGGCCTGCTGTAGAATAGATCCTGTTGCCCACTATGCTCTCGCTCTCATAAAATACTGTGTACTTACCATTTTGGAGGAGAAGGTCTCCGTTTCCGGGAACTGTGATCTGCGTCAAGCCCTTACTTACGTTATCAAGGCTAGAAAATAAATATAAGAAAAATATGAGCCCGCCGGCAACGACCACTAAAGCGGCGAGCGCATAGTACCAGCGGCTTGGCTTTATATCATCCATAGCTCTACCTCTTAGGGTTTTCTAAGGATTTATTCCCAAAAGCTAAATATTCATAGCGTCCTGATAGGTGATAATTCTGCCTATGAAAATCAATCTGCAAAGGCTTGGCGAGAGAGGATGGCTTTCAATTATAGCCTTAGCTTTGTTCATTCTAATATCCTATTTAATATTTCCTTTACTTGACGGCATTGTCCTGGGCGTAGTCTTTGCTTACGTTGGCCGACCGATCAAACACCTATTTGGGAAGAGACGAATGCTCGGGTCACTTGCGGGAACGCTATGCATTGTGATACCTCTATCCTTGATCTTTGCACTCGGAGTGAGTGAGGCAGTAAGCCAGACGATCTGGATTGAGGCGCACAGGGCAGAGATTTTCAGCGCAGTTTTAGGGTTCATATCAACCCTTCCGCTATCTCATTTCATGCTTAGTGAGCTATTTGGAAGCTTGCAGAATGTACTGGGGGTTATAGCGCCTTTCATCGCGAGCCTTCCCTTTGCAAATATTGGCAGATCATTGTCTCTGGGAATCATAAACTTCCTGATCTCCCTGCCCGTATGCTACTTCCTCCTGATGGATGGAAGAAGGCTAGAGAACGCTGCAATGTTGCTTCTGCCATATGAAAACACTGGCATTCAAAGGAGATGCCTCACGAGGATAGACTCGATTCTATCCGGTATCTATCTCGGCAGCATCTATACAGCAATCGCAGGCGGAATCACTTCTATAGGCATCTTCTATCTCTTTGGAGTTCCCAGGCCTTTTGCTATGGCATGTATAGTCTTCCTAGCCGGGCTTGTGCCGTTTCTTACCTGGCTCGTTTTCATCCCGACTGCAATAAGCAGGTATATTGCCGTTGGGCCTGTGGATGCATTACTGTTCTTTTTGGCTGGCTCTATATTGGTGCATGTGGCAGAGCTGGTCATAAGGCCCTACATTGTCTATACCAAGTCATCTCTACATCCTTTGCTTGTGTTGCTCTCCTTTCTGGGAGGCGGAATAGTTGCAGGTATAGCCGGCTTTTTCATTGCACCGGCTGTAATGGGCATATTGATGGGCATATACCAAACGGTCTCTGAGGAGCAGAATTGTATTAGCAATAATAGCAGCGATAAACAGAACAGCAGCAATATACAGGACCTAAAAGCAACAGAGAACTAAGGTATCGTCATCATTCATCGTTTATGAAGGTCTGGAAACAGTTCTGTTCAACTCGTAGATGCTGGCTATAATAAGGCCCATTCCGAATATCTGCATGGGGATCAATCTTTCTTGCAGAACGATATAGCCGAAGATCGTTGTTATCACTGGTATCAGGTTGAGGAAGGTTGAGGAAATAGTTATGCCAAGCCTTTTAGCAGCATACACGTAAAAAAGTATGAAATTGCAGAGCAGAATATGCCAAGGAAGAACAAGTTCTCAAGAGATTGGACTGAGAGCGCCCCGAGACCATGCCAGCGATTTTTCTCAGAAAGGACGAAGGGAATATAAAGAAAGATGCTTGCCATGGATTGGTAGGCGATGACTGTTATGCTTGGATACTTCTTATCCAGCCGCCTGTTTAATATGTTGTATATTACCCAGCAAATCATCGATAGTTACAACTAGCGAGACGCCGATTATTGAAATTGCGAGGCAAACGATCATCTTCCAATTAACATTTAGCCTGAAGAGAATCGCTTCGCTGATCAGAGTAAATACAGGCAATGCTGAGACTATCATAGAGGCATTTGATGCTGTTGTATATTGAAGGCCTGAATTTTCGAATACAAAGTACATAACTATCCCGAAAAAGCCAGCCCCTACAGCTAACATCAGATCGCGTAAGGCCATTTTAGGCATGCATCTTGTGTATAAAGCTAAAGGATTCAGCACTATTGTTGCAATGATTTGCCTAAAGAAGGCTATCGATATCGGAGGAATCTGAGTCAAAACTGTCTTTGTGCTTATGAAGGAATATCCCCAGAACAGCACAGCCAGGATAATAAATAATAGGGCCAGATAATGCTCTTTTGTACTTTCATGAGTATTCAAGGCTGCACGTCCTTTCCGGATTTCCAAGTTATAGCCTTTAGGCTAATATAGCCAATTAGGTTATCCTCGATACAGTATTTGTTGGATGATAAAACTGTCCTTCTTCAGTATTTTCGGATGATCGGATAGCCCTTGAGAGAATGCAAAAGCTTATTAAAGGCAAATCCTGATTTATCACCGATGGCCCAATGCTCGAAGGCCGAGTCTGAGTATCTTATATTTGGCATGGGCGCCATTGGCAGCGTGCTTGGTGGACTTCTGCAGGCAATGTGACTCCGGTATATTTAAACAGTATAATTCAGGGATATGCGAATAATTCAGCTCAAGGGCTAACCAACCAATCAATGTTGGTTATTCTCGGTCCGTAGCTTGATGTATTAATTTTGGACTTTCGGGGCGAAGTGACGTTACAGAAGGAATTCATGCTTCGCCTTACCAGCTTTTGCTATCAAATTCATCCTGCAACCAAGACTATTTGGATAATAAATCCCAAGCATTTCTATATTTACTATCTTTCAATTTTGAATATCTAATACATGTAACTGATTTGTTAGGCCAATTAGTTAGAAGGTCTTCAATTTCCATGGAAGGGATAACGAATACCTCTGGATGGAAATCTGTATTCCCGAATTGATTGTGATAAGAGACAAGCACATAAAAATGATTATCTCTTTTTAATTTCAATTTTATCGGCCAATTTGTAGTATTCTTTAATCCCTTTACATCTATAGTGATTATTCTATCCTCATGGGCAACTATTAAATCTATCTCCTTTGTGTGCCCTAAAGTAAGAGTCGCCACATACCCTAATCGGAAGAGCTGTGAAGCAATATAAAATTCTGAAGCTAAATTTGCGTTCTGCACGTTATTGCGAGCCATACTATATCCTTTTCTTTTCTCCTATTCTCCCATTAATCAGTCTATCTGACCTCACCAGCGCCTCATGAGTCTCCCCAAAATGCATCGCAGCCTCATGCATAATCCTCTTGAAAGCCTCTTGGTTTTTCGCATCTGCAATCTCGCACAGACGCATGCATTCGCTCACAAAAGTTTGCCGCACGCGCATAGCCTTTGGATTCTTCTGTATTGCTGCATAAAGCTCAGGGTTCTGATCGAGGATACGGCCGACGAAGTCTATCATGATCTCGTAGACAGGAGACATGAACTTTCTTGATTTTTCCACATCGAAGTCCAGAGCGTTCAATGTAGCGCCTATGCCGATGTAGGCAAAATGCGTTAGTGCCTGGACTACTGCCATGATCTCATCGTGCTCCTCCGGGCTTAAGAGCTCAATCCTCGCACCATCAGACTCAAACAACTCTCGAATCACAGGAAGCCATTTTTTGCTTTTTCGAGGAACAGGGGTGAAGATTATCGTCTGACCCTTCATAGCCGGCATTGTAGGCCCGAACATGGGATGAGTTCCCAAAACCTCCACCCCTTTGGGTGCATATGTCTTCATAGCCTTTACAGATTCTGACTTGAGCGAGGCCACATCCATCAGCAAACTGCCGGCGCGCATTTTCGGCGCGACCTGTCTTGCGATCTCAGCAGTCTTCCCTATGGGCACGCTAAGTAGGACAATATCGCTATCCTCAACCTCCTTCGTCATATCATGAGCAAAGCGGACGCCGAGTCTTGCTGCGACGTCCGTTTTCCCATTCGGCCCCCAGACGGCAACGTCAAAGCCTTTCTCCTTAAAGTAGCGGGCGAACCATGAACCGGTATCGCCCGTACCTCCCAATATCAGAATCTTTGTCATCTCTGCTCCTTTGCCCTCTTCCTTAGCCCCTCTCTAACCGCCCTCTCCATTATATCTACTGGCGCTTTGAGTCCTGTCCAGATCTCCAGCGCCTTTGCACCCTGGTAGACAAGCATCATCACGCCGTCTATGGCTATGGCTCCTACATTAGAGGCATCCTTCAAAAGTTCAGTCTGCCGGTTATAGATAATATCAAAGACTGCCTGTCCTTTATGTAGCAGCTTTCCATCGATCAGTTTGGGATCTTCTTTCCTCATGCCTACTGAGGTCGCGTTTATGATCACATCTGCCTTTGGCACAAGCCTTTCTAACGAATCGAGCCCATACCCAACGCCGCCTACGTTATCTGCCAGATCGGCGGCTCGATCAGGGCTCCTATTTATTATCGTTATGTCTGCTTCCATTTTTGTGAGTGTATAGGCTATCGCCTTTGCGGCCCCACCAGCTCCTATTATTACCACTGCTTTTCCTTTTATCCTGATTCCTGAATCTTCTAGAGCCAGGAGTGCACCCATGCCATCTGTATTGTAGCCCCGGATTCCTTGGTCAAATGCCACCGTGTTTACTGCGCCGATGGATCTTGCAAGCTCATCAGGCTGAACAATCTCCAGAGCAGTTTCTTTCAGAGGGATTGTTAAGTTCAGGCCTCCAAAGCCCATCGCCTCTGCACCCAGTATCGCTTCCCTCAACAGTCCTTTCGAAACACGAAAGGCATGATAGCATGCGTCAAGGTTGAGTTCACGGAAGGCAGCGTTCTGCATGCCAGGCGAGAGGCTATGCCCGATGGGGTCTCCAAAGATCCCATAGATCTTCATGGAAGGCCAGTTGTACTCCTTTGCTAAATAATTTTCAGGACCCACCAGAAGGCAACTCCAACTGCTGCGCCGAATAGAGTGGCAAAAAGGTTGACTCCGTTATTGCTCAAAATGCCACGTCGCTGGAGCGTCGCACCAAGGAAGCTATCGAAGTTAGTTCCAAGGAAACCGCCAACAATGCCTGCAACTATGCCTAGTGGGCCGGTCATGCCAGTGCCCGTCGCGAGGAGACCAATAATTGTAGCCCCGGCTATTGAGGCAGCCTCGCCCAGAGGCGTGACACCGCCGTCTACTCCCGGCTCAGTGACTTTAAAGTTTGTAATCATCCTTGGTTTAGACTTGCTCGTCTCGCCGATCTCGCTTGCAAGGGTATCGCCATTCGCTGTAGCAACTGAGGCTATAAAGGCGTAGATAAAAAATTCTTTTCCGTAAATTCCATAACAAATGGCCATAGCCAGAGGCACGAGACTGTTGCTGTAGACGTTCTTGTACCCTCGTCTTCCTTCCTTGGATTGAGCTATGCCTAGCTTCTTCTTGCATGCATAACCATAACGTGTAAAGCCTCCACCCAAAAGATAGAACGCGAGTAGAAGCAAGAACCACGGCAATCCTCCAAAGAGGATCACCAGCAAGCAAATTATGGTCTCGCTGAGGACGGCATCGGAATCTGCCGCCTTTGCCCAGTAGGCACCGATTCCAAGGACGAGCGCGAAAATACAGATGATGAGAATTCGCCCTAGCTCAGGCAGCGGATAATCGAAGCTGAATAGCCACATCACCATGCATGTGCCGAAAGGCACTGTGAAATCGCGTTCTTCAGAGACATTATGTAGGAAGGCACCGCTCAATCCTCCTAGAATAGAAAGAAACAGAATTCGTTCCGGAGACAAGCTGCCTGATGAGATTATAGAAGCGATTGGGTAGCCCAGAGCAATAGTGATCATTAGATAAATTATGCTACCTGCGAGAGTATCGAATCTCTTGAAGGCCAGCAGTGCAAAAGTGGCTGCAACAAAGGATATCGCAATGACATAAAGGGGAAGGTTGATGTGGGTTATGCCAAGCGCCGGCCGCATAATCAATAATGCAGCAAGAGATGCTGAAAGCATTCTTGATTCGCGGTCCCAAAGAAAGATGATTGCCAGAGGGATAACTGTATAAGTTCCTGTGTAGGGGAGGAGCAATACCATCAGCCCTATTACAAACCTGGCAATGTCCTCTTGACGCATGATCACCAAACTTCGCGCCATCGCAAAAATACTTTGCCTTGGAGCACACTCTCGGGATGCTAAGGAATGATACGAATTCGTCAGCTCAGCTACCTGTATGAGCAGCTTCTGGAGTTCCGCATTTCCATGTATAATCTGCCGGCGTGTGTAGCTATAGTGCTGAGTTCTGGCGATCTGGATAAAAAAGGGCTAGCGCTACTGAGAGATTTGATTGATTGGAGCAGTTCAATTAATTTGAAATCCTTGGCTATTTACATAAACGAGCATACACAGGAAACTTACAGGATGCTGGTGTCAGAGCTGTCCGATGCCCCAGCGGAGATACTCCTCCATACAGGTACAGGTATCGAAAGCCTTGGCAAGGGCGGAAAAATTAATGTGGAGATCTCGCTCGGCTATGGCGGTAAGAGAGAAGTGACAGAGGCCATTAAGAGGCTCCTGGAGGATGTTGAGGCCGGTCGCATAAAGCCTGATGAGATCGATGAAAGCACCATCGAGGCAAACCTCAGGTTCAGGCAGAAACCCGATCTAGTCATCAGGGCAGGGGGCAAACAGCTAAGCGATTTTATGATTTGGCAATCGGTATATTCAGAACTCTATTTCACAGAGGTAAACTGGCACTCTTTCAGCAAAATCGATCTTCTGAGGGCTATTAGAGACTGCCAGAAGAGAGAGCGGCGCTTTGGCAGATGAGCCTAAGCTGATTGTACTTGAGGGCATACGTTGACGTTTCTACAGTTGATAGTTGATGTTTCTATACGTTGCTTTTACTGTGGCCGGACTATATCCTTGGAAGATAATATGCTCAGAAATTTGGGAGGTATTGTTTCAGAGATAACGATGTCGTCGTTTACAGTCATCATCTTCACTCCTTCCTTCTGTGCTGCCTCAGCATCCGCCTGGATTATCTTAGGATTGCCAGTCCTGAAAGTGGCAACATGCCAGGCTTTTTCGGATGTTGTGGAGAGGTGAACATACTTTTGTGACGCTGGCTTGAGCCCAATCTCTAGTAATCGATCAGCCTCCTCCTCGCTTGCGCCATAATAAAGCTTTGGAAGCTTGTTCTCGGGGTGGTCAAGATCGATATTCACAGAATGGCCGTATCTTGCCCTGATCTTGTTATCTTCGATCTCATACCTGTGCTTTGGGTCAGACTCTGCCAGGGCTACTACTGTATCTTTGCCCGCCCAGCGATGCCTTTTGTGAACGATCTCGCCAAAACTCGTCAGATCGACCCAGCCTCTAGAATCCATGTCAAGTCCAAGATCACCGGGGAAATGCCTAAGTGCGCCTGCCACCAGTCTTCCGAGCTGCTCGGTCTTTGCCTCATCCAATACCAATTGGCCTGCAGACCCGCACTCGCAACTTTCACCTCTGAAAAACCCATGCTTAGAGCAACGCCTGATCATCTCTCAACTCCTCTCCTCGTATGGAGGACAGTACGGATAGATATATCTGACCATGTTGAATCAAGAGTGCAAAATCTAAAATAAGAGTGCAAAATCTCAAATACATTTGCCTAGGATTAAATGCTATATGCTCAGTCCAGATGAGGCCACGAAAAGAATACGCGAGATGATCATCGAAATGGGTGATGATGAGCTTCTTGCACAATTTGATGGCGCAGTAAAAGCCTTCGATGAGCGAGACAAAAGAATTAGCAGGACCCTTGATGAGCTTCTCGAAGAGGTTGATGAGCTTCTGCTGCGCATGGATGATGTCGAGGATAATGATGCGCCATCTGAAGATGAACCTGAAGAATTATGCTAAAAGCACAATGGAAGTGAGACCTTATGGATACTCTACCAGATATTCAGGCTTGTGTACCTGATTTCCCTATAAATCTGACGCGTGTAGGAGTTACAGGTGTTAAAAAGCTTGTAAAGGTTGAGCGCGGGGGAGATGAGCGTCCTATTATCTTGATATCCAGCTTCGAGGTCTTTGTTGACCTTCCTTCAGATAGAAAAGGTGCCAACCTATCCAGGAACTTCGAGGTCATAGATGAGGTGCTGGAAGAGGAGATAAATCTTCCAGTTTATGAGATCGAAGAACTTTGCGGCAAAATTGCAAAGCGTCTTCTTGAAAGGCACGAATACGCTACTCGCGCAGAGGTCAAGATGAAGAGCGAGTACATTGTCCGCAGGCAGACGCCGTTTACAAAGGTCACCTGCCAGGAGGTTGTGGATATCTTCGCAGAAGCAACAGCTTTGGCCGGACCTTCAGGCTATGTAAAGAAGTCAGTAGGTGCAGAGGTTTTGGGGACAACAGCCTGCCCATGCGCTCAGGAAATCATAAGGGAGCAGGTCAGACAGGAGCTTGCAAAACATGGCATAGGGCCAGAGGATGCGGCTCAGATCGCAGAGAAAATACCTGTGGCCACACATAACCAGCGAGGAAGGGGCAGCATATCCATTGAGGTTCGTGATAGGCGTTGCGTTTCAATAGACAAGATCATCAGGATAATTGAAGAATCCATGAGCGCGAAGGTTTACGGCCTCTTAAAACGTCCTGATGAGGCTGTTGTAGTCGCCAGGGCTCACAAGAACCCAAAGTTCGTGGAGGATTGCGTGAGGACAATGGCACAGAAGGTAGTTCAGGCCTTTGTAGATCTTCCAGATGATGCTGCTGTTACAATGAAGCAGATAAACGAGGAGAGCATTCATCAGCACAATGCTTTTGCTGAGCGAACAGCAACGATGGGAGAGCTGCGAGCAGAGCTCGCAAGCTGTAGGTGAGGCTAATTGGGCAATCTGCTGATTAGCCTTAATATCAATGGCGTCTGGCCTTGTTATTAATGACGATTAGCCCTGAGTTAATATTAGGCCCGCACCTATAGGATCATGAACCTAAAGTATCATGAATGCGCTTTTATAGGTATCAAGACGCCAGGATTGAAAGGGATCAAGGCCGTTAAGAAGAACTGTGCTGCTTGAGATCTTTATTGGTCTCGCCTAGAGATAACAGCATATCCAGAGAGGGTTACAGGAGAAATGCTGAAGATGACTGGAATAGAGAAGATCACCGGAATAGAGAAGATCAAAAGCTCTCTAAGGGAGCTTCTCAAAGATAAAGAGATAATAGCTAGATGTGAGCTTCTAAACAGAATTTATGATTTTGTCCGAAATGCAAGCCTTACTCCGGAGGAAAAGGAAGAGCTTCAGAAGATGGTTGGTAAAGTGATCGCTCCGGGAATCTTCGCAAGCATGTTGAGTGATTCTCCAATCTTTTTTGATCTGCCGATGCTTGACACTTATACTCAAATAAACGGAAGGATCTTTCATTTCCTGCATACCCAAAGTTATAGCAAGCAAGACTTCGATAACGCCTGTAGGAACTTCTTGATATCGTTACCTGAGCTTAAATCTATTCTACGACGTAACCTCATTGACCTTCTGGCTGATTTCATGGCTGAAGCTGATTACAGGCTTATCGAGAGCTCTCCATATGAGATTAAATTTGAGGCTGGAGATCGAAAGATTAACGTTTCCATATTCACAAGCATAAAATCCGTGAACTTAGGGAAATGTAAACCTGATGCAGGGGAAGATTGCGTAATCCTAGTTCCAAGCTCTGAGAGCCTGGAGCCTTTTGTGCGGTTCTACAGAGAGCAAACCGATGCTGTTGAGGCAGCGAGAATTCAGATATGGATTGCAAACATGGAGCAGGGAACAATAGATCCCTTCATCGGCTATACCACAGATATGGATATCTATAAGCAATTTAAAAATCCCCGTCTTGCACAGATGGTCAGATCTCACTGGAAGAGGTAGGTCTGGCCCATCTCAATCGCATTACCCTCTCTCATAGAACCGGCAAAAATAGAAGATTGGTAAGGACTGATTGAAAAAGATAAAAGTCTTTAATCTCTAATCTCTAATCTCTAATCTCTAATCTCTAATCTCTAATCTCTAATCTCTAATAGCTTAATCATTACAACATCCAACTATATCCTGCAGCGTTCTTGGTCAAAGTACATCGGTCAACGTATACAGTAGATGATCTAATGGCTTTATAATGGTATTAACGATCTCCTTCATGATTTAATGCTTATTTGTCTATTGCTCAGATGATATACCGGACAAGTTTATTATTACTAGATTTAAAAATATTTGTGCATCGTCTTAAACTTAAGCAAATGTTAAATAGATAGAATGCTTCTTACATTATCAATTACATAGCAAACAATAATGAGTGGGGTAATATGAGAAATAACGCTTCTATACTGATCGCTCTTTTGATTCTCACTAATATTGCCTTTGGTGCAGTGGGAGATATGGGGGTGTCAGATGGGTCCAAGACTGTCCAACCTGGGAATAGCTATGCGGCAGGTATGGCCAGTAATAGCGCTTTGCCCTCAACTGGTTTTCAGATATCTGGTTATCAATCACCCGGGTTTCCGTCTCAGCCGGGAACATCGGGTGGATCTGCACAACCATCCTACCAGGCAAATCCTCTGAGTATGCAGCAAAGCAATGGCTATCAGCAACCTCAACAGAGCACTACAAGCCTTGGTTCGAGTTATGGATCAAACAATTACGGATCTACCGATGGATCCAATCCACCGCAGACTGCAGGACCATATCAGGAGCGCTTATCCGCAGATGATCTGAAGTTTAATCAGCCTGAAGCAGAAAGCTTCCAGCCTGATAGCAGCCTCAACTTCATTTCATCATCTCCTCCAAGCGGGGTTTACATGGAGGCATACGAGCCCGATCAAGGACAGGGCAACTGGTATTATCCAGGCTCCGTTACTTCCAAGAATCTGTTCTACGTCCAGACATCCTCCGGTCTCAAGACCATGGCCGGCTGCAGCTACGGAGGATATCTCCCTCTCTGGTCTGATATAAACTCTGCAGGAAACTTCTATGTCTACGAGTGGTATCCCGGCCAGTGGACGCCGTCTGTAAGATGGTGGGGCTGGGCCTGGCAGGGCTTCAAGAAGGGTTGGTTTACAGGCGATGTGCCAGGCTGGCATATTTTGAGCTACAATTGCCGCGATTGGTCAAACTATATCTATATTTATGTATGGCCAAGCGGTGGATCTAATTATGTTTCCAGCCCTAGTATGGCCAATCCTGCTGGATCTTCTAATATAGATCAATCATCATTGCCATCTGGAGCGCCAACTCCTCCTGATCCCAGCTCTGAGAACCTAATACTTCCAGATTTTAATCTGCTCCAGCCTGACACAGGCGGCTATACTCAAAACCCAGGGCAAAACAGCCCTGTACAAGGGGGGTCTGTGCCTCAGACTAATGCCAATTATCCAGCTCAAGCTATTTATCCAGTCCAAGGCACACCGATCCAAGGCACAAATAACTTCCAGAGCACATCTCCTACGCAGAGCAGTTATCCTGGAAGTAGTTATTCCGGAAGCAGTTATCCAGGAAGCACAGCCTATTCCGGCAATATCGGCTATACTGGCGGTTATACTGGCAGCTATGGTGCATATATAGCACCATCTAGTTCTCCAGGCCAGACATATCAGGCAGTATATCCTAAGCCAACTGCCTATAGGTGGAACCAATATTATGTCCAGACATACCCGGGCAAGATCAGCACTGTAGCTGGCGTGAAATATGGACAATGGCTGCCCCTTTTGTCAAAGATCGGCAGTGCAGGGTTCTACTGGTCGTTTGAATGGGCTCAGTGCGGTAGCACGCCAGGCTACTACTGCTATCCTGATGTCAAGAGCTTCGGCTACAAGAGCGTTGGATGGTATCAGACCTGGTTCAGAGGAAATCAGCCCGGCTGGCATATCCTCAGCTACTACAGTAATGACTGGTCGAACTACGTCTACATCTATGTATGGCCGATCTGATGCCATCTAATGAGCATAGTTGCCCGAGACGGCTAATAGGCACGGTTGCTGATGAAAGCAATCATGCCGATCAATTTAAATACAGTGAGCTTGATTGGAGTTCGGATTAATATCTTCCTGGAGGATGTTTATTGGCTAGAAGATCGCAAAGAAAAGCTGAAAGCAGAAAGTCTAAGCAATGGTATAAAGTGATAAGTCCCGAGATGTTCGGCAGGTCTCCGGTTGGCGAGACCATCGCATATGATCCTGAGAAGGTAGTAGGAAGAATCATAGAGACGACTCTTGGTGATTTGACAAATAACTTCTCTAAGCAGAACACAAAGCTGAAGTTCAGGGTTGATCGCATAGCAGGCGATTCTGCATATACAAAATTTGTAGGCCATGAGATGACTACTGATTATCTGCGCTCTCTGGTCAAGAGAAGGACATCACGCATCGATTCCATAATCGATATTGCGACAACTGATGGCTATCAGGTGAGGGTAAAGCCGAGCTGTTTCACAGTCAAGAGAGCACGGGCGAACCAAGTCAAGAGCATTAGAGAAATCTCAAAGAACGTGATCCTTGAGAAGTCGAAGGGTTTGGATCTGAACCAGCTTATACAGGATATTGTTAATGGAAAGCTCTCTCTGGATATCTACAAAGAGGCCAAGATGGTTTATCCGCTAAGGAGAGTAGAGGTCCGAAAAACCCAAATTGTGGCAGAGCCAAGCACAATATCTTCTCCAATGCCAGAACCACAAACGACCACATTACCATAATAGTATAGTAGCTAGAATAGTGGGTAGTGATAAGTAATAATAGTAGTACAGCGCTCTTCCTTTTAGGAGGGCGCTGGCAGTGAATTTATCCTCTACCTCGATTCTAACTTATTCGATTCTAGAGCGCCGCATCTGAGATGGCATCCTTGCAACAGCATTTTCTCTCAGCTGGAATTTTTGGGAGCGCTGTGGATATAATTTCCCTTATGGTCTCGCCGCTCCTTCTCATCAGATCTGAAATATCTGTTGCTTTCAAAGTTTCAGCCTTCATGCCGCATGCGGGATTGGTGACTACACAGAGTGATGCATAGCACAGAGATAGCTCCCTTGCCAGGACCACCTCGGGGTATCCCGTCATGCCGATGATATCTCCAAACTGCCTCATCATCCTGATCTGGGCCGGAGATTCCAGGTGCGGGCCCTCTGTGCAGACGTAGATTCCCTCAAACGGCTCTAGCTGTAGAGCGCGCATTGCCTCAGAGAGGTTGGCTCGAAGATCGGGGCAGTAAGGCTGGGTCAAATCTACATGTACTGCCTTATCGTCGAAGAAAGTATTCGGTCTGAACTTGGTGAACTCGACGAAATCATTGGGCAGGACGATGCATCCCAAAGGATGGCCGGACATTGAGCCAACTGTATTTATGGATATCACTCTACTTGCGCCCGCTGCCTTAGCTGCCCATATGATTCCTCTATAATTTATCTTATGCGGGGGGAGATGGTCCTCACCGTGGCGAGAAATGAATGCGAGCCTCTGCCCTTTTAATCTTGTGAACCATATCTTCACCTTTCCATAAGGCGTATCGATCAAATCAATAATGCCGCCAAGATCAAATCCTACACCGCCGATAACAGCAATATCTGCATTCATACTAATATGCGAGCATTGCAACGCTTAAATCCTTTTTTACTGGCAAAATCCAATCCCATTCAGCAAGAAAATTTATATGGCAAAGCTAATAGAAAAATTTATTCGGGTATGAATGCTCAGAGCAATCTTATTTAGGATTCGTTATACTAGCTTATGGCCTTGCTGAGCTTTAGCAGAATGATCTGCATGTCGTCCTTCATGCCACACTCTCCTGGATGCACGAACCAGCAGCTTAAGTCGCCATTACAGGGCTTGAAGTGCAATAGTTTCATTAACACGGCTGATATCTTTAGAGATAACTTAAATAACTATAAATATATTAGCAAAACCTTATAACTTATTAGTATATATTATATTGTTGGGTGAAGAGCAATGATGTTGAGATTGTCTGTATTCGTGCTATTGGTAGGATTTCTTGCAACAGTCGGGTGTGGAAGTGGCGCAGAGAATAATCTCGGCCAGGGGCTTCTCATTGATGGTCCGGGAGGATACCTGCCAGATGCGAGTTCAATGACTGGCGATATAAATAGCAATATGGCCTTTGATAACAGCAATATGGCTTTCGATAGCGGCACGGTATTTGCTATAGAACCGCCCATAAATTACGATAAATTTATGTCCTTGCCGACTGAGATCAATTTTGGCGATATGTGGGGTAGTAATTGGAACAATTTATTCGATACTAGAGATTTTTCATTTTATTTCTAGTTAGCATTGTACTTTTTTGCATATAGCAAAGTTATATCGCCTCATTGTTATTAGAGCCATATATTTACTATTCACACTTTATATTATCTCTTTGAACTCGACATATTAACCGATGATTTTATAATTGATATCCTCTTATTATCGCTGGTTCAATATTGAAGCTAATAAATTCGGTAAACGCACATGTCCCATCAAAAACAAGTCGTATTTGAACTGCTGCCTCCTCGGGGTCTGCCTAACATCTGCCATCCTGATAAGCATCCTTGCCATTCCCATCTTATGGCTGTTCCATAATCAGTTATTGCAATGGCTGAAGGCTCCTGAGCTGGGGCCGTATTTATGGCTGGTTGTGCCGGCCGTATTCGTGAATGGAGCCTTCGTGGCCCTTAATTATTGGAATTCTAGGACCAGGCAATATGGTCGATTATCAATTGCCAGAAAGTAGTGGGCTATTATGCGCTGGGATTGGATGTGCTCCAGCTTCCGATGTCCCTGATAGGATCGGCTATCTCCCAGGTATTCTTTCAGAGAGCAGCAGAGGCAAGGTTTAACGGTACTTTATCTCAAATCGTGGAAGATACATTCCTCAGGCTCAGCTTGGTCGGGATTTTTCCAATACTTTTGCTAGCCTCAATTGGAAGAGATCTTTTCACCGTTATCTACAGCCCTACATGGGCAGAGGCAGGGACCTATACACAGATCCTCGCTTTAGGGGTTTTATCTGCTGTGCTTTATTATGCGCTGGCATTGAGGGGCGAAAAGGAGCTGCAATTGCCTATACTACGCGCTATTAGAAGGTGGACCTGAGTTTAAGTTTATGGAGGCAACCGGCTTGAATGTGCTTGGATATCATAGTAGTAATAAATACTCGAATAGTAGCTCTAAGCGAAGGATAATACCAGTCTTTGCGCTCCAGAATTCTAGTCCTATATGGTCACGTGGAGGAGCAGGTACTGACGTAGAGGTGCACTTCAAGAGCAATTGAAAATTAAAAAACAGTAGTATAAGGGCTTTTATCTTGATGGCGGTATCGTATGAAAGAAATATTAGGCTGAAGTTTTTTCTATTTCATCAAGGAAATAGATATCCGGCTTGTCAGAGACTCCTGCCTTCTGCATCGTCTTTATTAAATCCTCAGATTGGGCGAACTTTCGAGCATTGCCCAGATCATCCCATTCGAATAAGATTATCATTTCATTGAGGTTATCTGAGTTGCGGAAAAGGTGCGCCCCTTTGGAGCCGCTAGCTTTTCGTGTTGCGGCGTGTCCATCATATATTGGCTTCCACTTAGCATAATCTTTTACTTTATGTCGAACAAGCATGTATGGCATGATATACCACCTTCCTGTTTGAAAAACTATTATTAATATTTCCGACTCATACTTTTTATATTCTTCTATGCTGATATCACTGGTGTAGCTTCGAAAATCTCCGGGTCCCTAGAAGTCCTCTCTGAATTCTACGCTGGCTATATTGATTGGCAGAACAGCAGGATCAAGATTGCTGTAGCTGGAATCATTTTACAATTCATTTGGCACCTCTTTTTGGGATGCTCACGAAAACTAAAACGGAGCTGTCGCTCAATCGCTGTGGCTGGCTACCATACGGGAGGGATTACATGAGTAGGAATGAGGAGTTGACCTGTTTAGGCTTATCTCTTACCTGTTTTGGTCTGGAGTCTAATCCTTTGGCTCACTTCCACAAGTGAACCAAGCATACCTCATCTGCCACCTTTTCGGTGGCATATATCCAGATCGAAAGGACAGACAGGGATCCAAGAAGCAATGAAGGCCAAAGATGTGAGAATTACGCCAGTCTCCTCGACTGTTATTATTGTTGATTAAAATGATAATTCTGGATATAAATGGATTCAGGAACCTTGCATACTTGATAGAATCCCTGCTTTCTTGCTTTCATACTCTATTTCACTGATAAGTCCAGTATTGAGCATGCCTATATACCTGTTTAGCTCGCTGAGCATATTCTGTATACCTTCTACGTACTCTGTTCTCTCGAAGTCTCCCAGTCTTTGAGGAAGAATTAAACGGCGATTGTCGCTCTCCCATACATCAGGAGCTATCATTTTCAACTCATGTAGAATTTCCATAGGATCGATGCTTGATTTATAGTCATTCTCCCAACTTTTTACCTTATAAACTGCTTTATCCAAGACTTAGAGTATCCATCTTTATTGGAATAAAATATTTGTAAAGCGCAATCTTGGGCATCCTCAATAGCTTCATCAAAATCAGTATATTTTGATATCTCTCTTTTAAAATCCTTCCAACCGAACTCTATAGGATTTAAATCAGGGGAATATGGCACGTTATATATTAAATGGATATCAAGTTCGTGGGCTAATGCCCTAAACTTCTTAGCTAGATGTATTCTAGCATTATCTAGGACAATACATATTGGTCTCATAATATTGTTACTTCTCAATTTTTGGGCGAAGATCATTAAATCTTCTTTCTTGGATGAGTGAGAGACCATAACTTCATCATTTCCATTCAATGCAATGAACCCAAAAACAGTTCTAGACCTAACTTTTCCAGGTTGATAATTTAGCATATGGGTGTTTAAAACCCTGCGTGTATTAGGTCGCTGTTGCAAAGAGCTTTCATCAAGGAATCCAATAATAGGTTCTTTGACTGTTGTTATTACTGAATCTATCCTTTTTTTAGAAAACTTTCTGCATTAACAGGCCTCTTATTATTTCTAATATATGGTTTACCATATTTGACTTTCTTTATTGATCTTAAAATCTTCCAACCACCTTTATACGAATATTCTACGCCTCTTGTATCTTTTGCATATTTTATTACCTCTTTTATAGTCATTCCTTTGTCCTCAATCTCTTCGATAATTTTATCCCATTCATCAAAAGATATCATTGGTTCTTTGCCGTTTCTATTCTGTGGTATCAATCCATCATATCCTTGTTTGTTCCAATCGCTTAGCCAATTCTTTATTGTCTTTTCACTTCGTTTAAGAATATCAGCTACTATATATACATTCTTTCCTTCGTATAAATGTATTATCGCTAGTAGCCGTTCTTTAATTCTTATGTTTCTCTCATCTTTATACAATTGATCTAATTCTACCTTCGAGATATGTCTTACAATTACAGGTTTCCTGCCCATGAACGGCTATATCGTATATTAATTATTTAAGGGTATCTATGAGGTAAAAATTACGTGGATTAACTATAATCGCAGTCATCTTGATACCACTCTCCAAGTTTGTGATCGTTATTGAATATGCTGAAGATAAATCTTTTTATGAAATACGCTTACTGCCTATTTAACGTATCTACAAATTATTAACAAATCAGATGCAGAGGATACACTTGCGGAAGATGAGGATCTCGCCCATCAATTCGTAGCTGCTAAGCAAAGCTCGGCTGTATTTGAGGAAAAAATTTTGTTACTCAGAGACTGAGTTTAAGTTTAGGCTTATTCTAGAGTTTTTCCTTCATGAAGGATAAGGCGAATACATCTCGACCTTCAATTACTGGAGAAATGCGTGCCTTATGATGCGTCAGGAATGGCGGACTGAAGAATTCTGAAATCGCTCTGGCGTCATCTGCCTCAAGGATGAAATAGAATGTATGTTCAATAGTGGATACATATACTCCATGGATCTTTATCCCCAAGGATTTCGCCCTTTCTCCTTGTGAGTCTTGCCAACGCTTTGTCTCTGCCACGTATTCTTTCCTTGCCAAACAGAGTTCTGGCGAGTGCTCAAGAGTTATGACGAATAGCATATCAATCAACTCCTTTATCAGCTATTGTATAGGCATTATTGAAATATCTAATTTTCGTATTTTTTAGGAAGTTAGTTATTTCAGATAAACGAAACCTCCGTAATGTCATCGACCCAATATTGTCAATTTTTGTTCTACAAGCGAAAGTAGGCGTTTTTCTATGCAGGGTCCTCGGCCTAACGAAGTGAATAAAGGTTAACTTAGAAAGGCTTTTAGGCCGATTTGGGACCTTTCTGCAAGTGATACAATTTACTTTGAGCCTATCCTAAAACCCTCCATAACATTAAGATGGAAGATAAGGTAACGATGCCTAGGTAAGATTCCTCTAATCTTTCATACCTTGGTAAGACCTTTTTAGTGGCTTCAATCCAGCTGAAGAACCTTTCTACCGCGCTTCTGCCTTTATAGATAATTTTATCAAGCTTTTTAGGCCTACCGATCTTTTTGTTTTTGCGATTTCTGATGTTTACAGGTATATTGGTCTTTATTCCTCGACGTTTGTTATAATCCCGAATAGCATTAGTATCATAAGCGGTATCTGCATTAATCAATTTAGATCGAGTTATCGGAGCACCTACTAATAATTTTATATTCATTTTATCAATAGTAGGTAGATAAAGTTTTGAATCATGAGTATTAGCAGGAGAAATTAATACCGATAACGGCAAGCCATTTTTATCTGTCAAAGCGCTAATCTTAGATCCTTTAACCCTTTTATTGCCGTCGTAGCCTATATTGCCCTTTTTTTGCGATAACGTCCTTGGTATCGATATTACAGCATGATAGATCGATTTTATCTTTATGGTAGCCCATAGAGAGCAGAATATTGTTTATCTTCTGATAAGCTCCTGTTCTACATAGCTCTAAATGAAGTTTATGAACAGTTGATTTAGTGCCGTACATTCTAGGTACATCCGTCCAATTTATGCCTGTTTTTTGAACATAAAGTATGCCATTGAATGTTTTCCTTAAATCGCATCTTGGCCTACCTGTCCAGGGCTTCTGCGCTGGCATAAACGGCCTAATAAGATCCCATAGATTATCATCGATTTCTTTGAATACCACGAGTTATATAAATCATTGTACTATGATTTATAGTTTTAGGATAGGCTCTTTAAGTAACTGACAAGTTGAGTATATACAACTGCAATTACTTCTTTGATAAACCGATAAGTCTATAAATTAGTTTAAACTAATGAAATGAATACATGGGAGCAGATGTCAGCACTGCTAGCAGCGTAGGTAAAGTGGTAGGCGCCAAACTTACTCGCAATGAGATCGACCAGATCAATAAGCTTGTTGAAGCCGGTCTTTATCTCAATCCCTCAGATTTCATCCGTGACGCTGTCAGGGAAAAGTTAGCAGCAATCAAGGTCATTGAATACCGTGATGTTGATTATGAGACGGCAAAGAAAGAAGTTGCCGGATATTTTGAATTAAAGCATGAAGCATACGCTTCCGATGCCAGTACAGACCTTCAGCTTGATTATGGGCTGGTATGCAAAATCATGGATGATCTTGAAAAGGAAGGCAAGCTGGAGACCACTGAATGAAAGGGTATGAGGCCGGTGACTCAATTCACGGTCATAGGATCATAGCAGAAGCCAGAAAGGTAAGTGATCCTGTAGTCATAGTAAAAAGCGGTAGGCATAAAGCACAGAGGATCGTCCTTACAGAAAATGCATTTGCTATAATTGATAGAAAGGGCAAATGGTGTGGCTAATTACAATGATTTTTGGTAAAAAACCCTGATAAGAAGAATATTATGAGCGAGGCGTTGAAGAGATCTATTCTGGAGAAGTGCCACGAGATGGAGATCCCATTGGTAGGGGTCGCTAACGTGGAGCGTTGGGAAGAGCCGCCTTTCCAGCCGTGGATGCCTGAAGAGTTTTATCCGCAATCGATTTACCCAGAGGCCAAATCTGTAATAGTGATTGGGCTTCCTATCAGCCTTCCAGTTCTCGAGACCTCGCCTTCAATCTACTATCATGAGCTGTATAAGACTGTAAATGCTTTGCTCGATCAATACACTTACAGGCTGGCAAACTTCCTGAACGAGAAAGGCTATGCCTCCTTATTCGTTCCCAGAGACGGATATGCGAGCATTGAAACACTTCTGAAAAATCCGGTCGCCTTCTTTTCTCATCGACATGCTGCTCTCCTGGCGGGCCTTGGAACCTTCGGGGTGAATAATATGCTGCTGACGCCAAAGTACGGCCCCAGGGTACGCTTCGGCTCCGTGCTTACATCAGCTGAGCTTCCGCCTGACCCAATGCTGAATGAAGAGCTTTGCGTCCACTGCATGCTATGCGTGAGCATGTGCCCCACCAAGGCGTTAAATGATAAGGATTATCCTCTTGGACTAACAGATAAGAAAAGCTGCGCCTCTTATAGTGCTGAGCTGAACCGAAAGGGGATTTCGCCATGTGGCATATGCATCAAGATCTGTCCGGTGGGCGAGGATCGTGGGCTTTTCGATCGAGAGGATGTTTCGATATATTCCAAGAAAGATAGCTTTCCAAAGCATCATAGAGCATGGGATCACGTCAGAATGTATGGGGTAAAATAAGGATCCTATTTTTGACAGCATAAGTGGCTGCTGCCCCGACTGAACTCGGGGCAATTAGGCTTTTTCAGAGACTCTAAATGTTCTCGGTTGCTTTAATATTAGAAACAACTTGAATGGGCCCTTTTCCGGTAACTTCAACCTTACTTCTGCTCTGTTTAGAAAGTCTCTCCCTCAAAAACCTCCCCGTATAGCTCTCCTTCACCTTCGCCACTTCTTCCGGCGTTCCAGTGGCCACTATCCTGCCGCCCGCATCTCCGCCCTCCGGTCCCAAATCGATAATGTGATCCGCGGATTTGATTATGTCCAGGTTATGTTCAATCACCACGACCGTATTGCCTTTATCCACCAGATCGTTCAAGACTGAGATCAGCTTCAACACATCATCAAAGTGCAGACCGGTGGTGGGCTCATCCAGCAGGTAAATGGTCCTGCCAGTAGCCTTCTTGGACAGCTCTCTCGTGAGCTTGATCCTTTGGGCCTCGCCTCCCGAGAGCGTTATAGAACTTTGTCCAAGCTTGATGTATCCCAAACCAACACGGGCTAAAGTTTCGAGCTTATTCCTGATTGCGGGCACATTCTGGAAGTGATCCCTCGCCTCTTCAACAGTCATGTCCAGGACTTCGGCGATGGACTTGCCCTTATACTTAACCTCCAACGTCTCCCGGTTATAGCGCGTTCCTTTGCACTCCTCGCACTCGATGTAGACATCCGGCAGGAAGTTCATCTCGATCTTGATCAGGCCGTCACCCTGGCATGCCTCACAGCGGCCTCCTCTAACGTTGAAGGAAAACCGCCCTTCCTTATAGCCTCTAATCTTAGCCTCTTTGGTCTCGGCAAAAGCCTTCCTGATAGGATCAAAAATCTTGGTATAAGTTGCCGGATTGGAGCGGGGCGTTCTGCCAATAGGGCTCTGGTCGATCACTATGACCTTGTCGATTTCAGAATCAAACAAGAGAGCGTCATGCTCTCCAGGGGTTTCGCTTGATTTGTATATCTTCTTCATCAAGGCTCTGTAGAGCGTATCATAGATCAATGTGGATTTACCCGAGCCCGAGACGCCTGTGACTACATTCAGGACACCGATAGGGATGTTTACATCGATATCCTTAAGGTTGTTCTCCCGGCAGCCTTTGATGCTGATGAATGAGTCACTCTTCCTCCGAGAAGCTGGAACCTGAATCTTCTTTTTCCCGGAAAGATACTGTCCAGTCAGAGATCTTGGATTCTTCTCGATCTCCTCTGGTGTGCCTTCAGCTACAACCCAGCCGCCGTGGATACCGGCACCAGGCCCTATATCCAGTACATGGTCTGCACAGCGAATTGTCTCTTCATCATGCTCTACTACTATCAATGTGTTCCCGAGGTCTCGCAGCTTCTTCAGAGTATCAATCAGTCGAGTGTTGTCCCTCTGGTGCAGCCCAATGGATGGCTCATCCAGGACATAGAGAACCCCCATTAGGTTTGAGCCGATCTGTGTTGCAAGACGAATGCGCTGCGCCTCTCCGCCTGAAAGGGTGCCTGCATTTCTTGAAAGCGTAAGATAGCCTAAGCCCACGTGCTCCAAGAAACCTAAGCGGGAACGGATCTCCTTCAGGATCTGGCGAGCAATCTCTCTATCCTTTTCGGAGAGCTTTGATTCCAAGTCTTTGAAGAACCGGATGCTTTCAATGACTGATAGGTTGGTTATATCAACTATAGATTTCTCCGCAATCTTCACAGCCAGAACCTTATCCTTAAGCCTTCGTCCCTGGCACTTAGGGCATGGAAGGACTTTCATAAACTTCTCGAGCTCCTCTCGGCGATATTCGGATTCGGTCTGGCCGTAAAGTCGCACAGACTGAGGAATAAGGCCTTCCCATGCGCCGCTGTGGGACCAATAGGCGTCTCCGTTCTTCATGCTCATACGGAACTGGATGCGTTCGCTCGAGCCGTACATTAAGGCGTTATATTGATCATCATTCAGATTTTTTACGGGCGTAAAGATGTCAAAGCCGAAGTGCTTGGCGACTGCTGCCAGATGTTGGCCTCGCCAGCCATCGATTGCATTTCTGTAAAGGGCAACAGCTCCATCTGCTATGCAGAGTTCCTTATCGGGCATTATTAAATCGGGATCAAACTCCATTCGGAATCCAAGGCCATTGCAGGCATCACATGCTCCGAAGGGACTATTGAAGGAGAACATTCTAGGCTGCAGCTCCTCGAATGCCATGCCGCAGACAGGACAGGCCATGATGGCGGAGTAAAGCCTCTCGTTCTCTTCCGGATCCAGGGCGATAATGAGACCTTCCGCCTTCTTGAGGGCATTCTCACAGGCCTCGACCAGCCTAGCGCGGTCAACAGCAGGGTCCAGTCTATCAATGACCGCCTCAATATCATGCTTCTTATATCGGTCAAGCTCTATCTCCTCATCGGTCCTATGGATTTCCCCGTTCACTCGCACTCTAGCAAAGCCCTCCGCACTCAGGTCCTTGAGAAGCTGGCCATATGTGCCCTTCTTCTGGCGGATGATGGGAGCGAGGATTGTGACCATTCCCTTGGCTCCAGCAATGATGCTATCAGCAATTTTTTCAGGCGATTGTGATTCTATCCGTATACCATGGATTGGACAGTGCGGCACACCTATCCTGGCAAAAAGAAGCCTCAGATAATCGTAGATTTCAGTGACGGTGCCGACGGTGCTTCTTGGATTCTTTGATGTGGTCTTCTGCTCTATGGAAATGGCTGGAGAGAGCCCTTCAATTGAATCGACGTCAGGCTTGTCCATTTGCCCTAAGAATTGGCGGGCGTATGCTGATAATGACTCGACATAGCGGCGCTGTCCTTCGGCATAAATAGTATCGAAGGCCAGAGTTGACTTTCCTGAGCCTGAGACGCCAGTGATGACGATGAATTTGTCACGGGGGAGTTCTACAGCTATATTTTTTAGGTTATGCTCTCGTGCGCCTTTAATTATAATGTTCTTCATCTTTCCTTCTTTAGTTTTGTGCCCTCAGGTGGTTGGAGTGAAAGTGGATAAACTTAATCCCTTTCTACTCGTCTGCCTGAGCGATTATGAAAAGATTTAAAGTAGAGGTGGATAGATCCATCCGATCAAAATCGAAGGCATAGGAGATTATAAAATGAGGAGCATTAAGGGCACAAATACAGAGAAGAACATATTATTATCATTTGCTGGAGAATCCCAGGCGAGGAATAGATATTCATATTTCGCATCCCAGGCAAAAAAAGAAGGGTATGAGCAGATAGCTGCGATATTTTTGGATACAGCAGATAATGAAAAGGAGCATGCTAAGGTATTCTTCAAGCTCTTGGAGGGTGGAGAGCTTAATATTTCAGCAGCTTTCCCCGCTGGCGTCATCGGAGACACAAAGGCAAATCTCAAGGCTGCTGCAGATGGTGAAAGATATGAGAACTCTAAGATGTATCCTGAATTTGCGGGCGTTGCAGAGAAGGAAGGTCTCCTAGATATCGCCAATACATTCAATCGGATAGCTATTGCTGAGAAAGGGCATGAGAATAGGTATCGGGCTCTTCTCATGAACCTCCACGAAGGTAACGCGTTTAAAAGAGATCAGAAAGTGGTTTGGAGATGCCGTAACTGCGGATACCTTCATGAGGGATATGAAGCTCCGGAGGAATGTCCAGCATGCAAGCATGAGAAGGCATACTTTGAGCTCTTTAACGAGAACTATTAAAATAACATAGCAAGCGATCTGGCAAGAAATGCCGATTCTGCTCCATATTTTAAGTGAATACCCCACAGCTTGCTTCGGGTGTGCCTGTTTGACTAAAATTTTTTATGTAGATACATCAGTATTCCACAGAGCTTTTGACACATACAATTTTATTTGAACCTTTGCTTAATTCTTCTGAAAAGCATTGTGAATTCTTCTTGATATGCAAATGCTGCTGGCACAAGGAGTAGCGGTATAGCTGTGGCAGCTTTAACCCCTTGTGGAATAGGCAGCGTAGATAGGAAGCTGGCGCCGGTAACACCATAAATGGGTACTATCGGAATTAAAATGGCTAAACCAAATGTTCTCTTGAAATGAATCCCCAGTTTCCCGGCCAAAAAACCGTTATGTCCTATGAGAAGACCAATGCCGATGCTTGGCCCTATGGTCTGAAATAGATTGTAGGACGGTCCAATATAAAGACCAAAGTCAATACCGAATAACGAAAAAAGGCCATGGAATTGATTTCTGTCTTGACTGGAATTTCCCCCAACGCTCGATACGACTATACCTATGTCCAGTTGTATAGGCCCCTTATCTGCCATGCATGATTACTTCCTTTAGCAAGTGTAATAAGGCTTTTGACTTTTGTCGATATCATGCAATGATGGTTGGATAACTTATCGCCTACCGCTTTAGAATTGATTTAATGCGCGCATGTTGCGGCTAAGTTAATTAATATTCAGGACAAATTATTAAAATATCAGATAAAAATTTAGCTAAAAGATATATACAAGCATAAATAATCTATGTATTGATTAATCATTTAGCAATAGCTGATATAGCTATCAATCCTGATAACCATAATAGTATTTGCCAAAAGTATGGGTTAATAGGCAGATCGATAATCCATTTATTAATTATCTACCTATTGGAAAGGTTTAAATTTAGATGTGAGGATCTGTAAGAATTTAAAGATGGGGGATATGAATGAGAAGGTCAATAGAACTTGGAGTTTTGCTCGTATCTGTGCTCCTGGCGCTCTCCATATTTGTTGCTCTGGCAGAGAATCAGACAGCATCTAAGGATAAGCTTAATGCCACTAAAATGAATACTACCAATGGAACGATTAATGCAACCGCCCAAAATACTACAGCATCCTCTAACTTGACTGCTAAGAACATGACCGCAGGTAATACTACCTCTAAGAACGTAACGAATCCATTTGCTAAAGTAAAAGGAAAGGAACCAGATGATAGTGATCAAGGACCATAAGTCTGGAGAGTATACCATATAGAATCTCGATTTTACCAATTTATTTTTAATTGTTAATAGTTGAGTCAGAGAAAATGTGATGGCACTACTTGGCACTCTAGAGGGTAGCCATATCTATATTAGCATAGTTTCCAACGCTATACAAGAAGTCATATCGAATTGATGAAGAGATCATACAATAAAGGACCTTGCAATTAACGGATATTTAGGGGGATATCAACCTGAGGATGCAGCTTATTCCATTGATAGCATTAATGATCATTACAATAGCGAGCGCAACTGAGAACGCTGCATCAAGTCCGGGACTTCCTAAATTTACGGAAATTCATGCAGCGGACTTAGAGGGCAGCACCGAAGGCAGCTCAATAATTTACGATCATATCAAATTAACGGGTGATCTTGAGCTAAATCAGGCAGTATATAAATCCTTAAAAATCACAAATTCGATAATCGAGGGGAATATATCCGCGCCGGGCGCAACCTTCAATGAAAAGATTGACTTTACAAATACATCCTTTTGCAAAAATACTAGCTTCTTTGGGGCGACATTCGGGGGAGAGGTTGATTTTAGTAAGAGTCGGTTCTATGGGGATGCAAACTTCAGCCAATCTAAGTTTCTTGAAGGCGCAACCTTTGATTATAATATATTTGATAATAAGGCTAGTTTCTCCTCCTCTGAATTCGACAAATTTGGAAGCTTCTATGACTCCACATTTAAAGGAAAAGCTGCTTTTGATCTTGCAGAGTTTGATGGTGCTTATGCAAATTTTGAATCGGCAAAATTCCTGAAAAATGCTGGCTTTGGCGCCGCACAATTCAATACATATCTCAGTTGTTCAAAGGCTAGATTTACAGGGAACGCTGATTTCCATGTGGCCAATTTCGGCTTCGGATCTAATTTTAATAATGTGACATTCCTTGGATCATCCAGATTTGACAAAGCCCAATTTGTTAGAGACACAGCAATTCGAAATGCTTATTTCAACAATACCACAGATTTTTCAAGCGTTATGTTTAATGGGCCTTCTTTCTTCGATAACACACAATTCCATGGGAATGCTATATTTAGTAATGCCCAGTTCATAGCGCCATCAGACTTTTCTGAGGCACGATTCGATAAAAATCTGGCCATGAATAGTACAGAGATTAACACAATGGTGTTCGATAATGCTACGTTTAACGAAAGATCACATTTATTTTTGGCCAAGGCAGATATCAACAGATTTATGGTAAAATGGAGCCTAATCAAGGATATTTTGAGCTATGATAGCTCTGCTTACCTTTCTTTAGTGAAGAACTATAGAGACCTTGGCCTGGATGAGGCTGATGATTGTTATTACCAGTACAGATTCCTAAGCCAAGAGTCCAAGAGCTGGAGCTGGTCGAAGGCTTATGATATCGTTGCCGAAGTAACTTGTGGATATGGCGTTAGACCCGATCGTCCGGTGACATGTTCCTTGATCTTGATTTTATTCTGTGCATTTGTCTTCTTCCTAGGGAGGGGTCTGAAAGGCCACGAACATTCGGATAAAAAAGAGCTCTTTCTCGATTCCATATATTATTCTTTAGCCACATTCTTGGAAGTACACACTGAGATCAAGCCTGCAGGAAAGTATAGATATATATCGGTTTTTTTGAAGTCGTTACAATGGCTACTTTTTGCCCTTTTAGTAGGCACCCTCACTAAGGTGATGATCGGTTAACTGAAGTTACCCCCTATTTTAAGACCGTCATCCTTGAACCTCTTTGCATCCTGATAGCTACATCAAGGGAAAGTGATTAAAAGAATTATAGACTAATTATTATCAATTTTCTTGTATAACATCATTAACTATGCGGAAAGTTAAAATAGGGCAGGGAGAATAGCATCAAAAGAATTATAGAATAGACGTATATCAGAAGCAGAAGGGGGTAGCAATGATATGAGGGGATTATTGGTAGCGATGCGGATAATTTCCATTTTGGTATTCATTAATGCAGGAGTTGCAATGTCTCCGATAAAAGTGCCACTGCAGTATGGACAGTTCTGTGATGTGCAAAAGATAACAGGCAAAGGCGTTACTGATATCAGCACCTCGATTGATGATTCTGAGATCTCCCTCGGATATCAAAATTCTATGGCTGGAAATGGCGATATTGAGATCGATCAGGATAGCGAGTATTCTCAGAATGCCGAGAAGCTTCTGAGAAAAGTCGATGCCTTAAATGATACCAACGAATCGAGCCTCAACTTTTTCGAGAACCTCAAATTGGCCTATTCCGGATCGACACCTTTGGTCGGCAAAAAATCTCTTTCATCTGCAATTGGAGCGAGGATAAAGGAGAACTTCAATGTATATCAGATTGAGAAAGAGCAGACTTCTTTTGTATCCTCAACGGGAAACAAATCCAGGACCGTACATCTGCCATACCAGAATCCTGTGCATACAATGGGCATCGATACAAAGAATACATTTAACGGCACCTGGAGCACTGACACAAAATGGCACAAAAAGTTCTACAAGGATATCAAATCTCATGAAATGTTCAGTGGAAAGTTTGAGGCTGAAAAGCTAATCAAGTTCCACGAGAACCCAGTATCTGAGAAAAAAGTACCTCCGTGTAGCGGCATAGATTGCTGAGGTGAGCCACAAATAATATTTACCTATAATTCATTTTATAGAGCTAGATATGTTCTGGCACAGTTTCCAGCAGGACATTTGCAGAAGGCCTATACAGGTGAGATTTTATAGATCTGAAATTGAGGATGAAGCCGATCCTTCCAGCTTATCGTCCAACTCTACCGAAGGGACTTTTAAGCTGGCTGTGAATTTTTGAGGTAACCATCCTTGCCATTTATCTATGCTATGGTATCTTGGAAGATCTGGTAAATGACCGGTAGGCCGATAGGGGCGAAAGTGATTTTTCGGAGATGGTAGGATTACAGCCTATGCAGATAGAGGAGAGACTTAGGAAGCTGTCTTATGATCTGGGTGCAGATCTCTTCGGCGTGGCTGACCTCGCTCCTGCCAGGGAGGCCATAGAAGCTCAGGGCGGTCCTGAATTGACCCGCTACCCAAGGGCGATATCCCTAGGCATCATCCTCCTGGACACCATAGTGGACCAGCTCCCCAAGAGATCGGATAGAGCCGTATCTGTAGCCTACAGGCACCACGCCTACGATGTCGTCAACGATCAGCTGGACATCATCACCCTTCGCCTCAGCAGGGAACTGGAGCATGAGGGATACAGAGCCTATCCCTTATCCTCCTCTCAAAGGGTGAATGATGAGAAGATCTGTGCTGCCTTTTCTCACAAGATGGCTGCTCATCTAGCGGGCTTAGGATGGATCGGGAAAAGCTGCCTCTTAGTAACTCCAGAGGCAGGCCCAAGGGTTCGCTTTGCCACCATCCTGACCGATGCTCCTCTAGAGGCTACGGGAGAGCCCATGGAGCAGAGATGCGGCGAGTGCCAGGAGTGCGTGAAGATCTGTCCTGTCTCTGCCTTCACTGGCAGGGCTTTTACTGAGGATGAGCCCAGAGAGGCCAGATACGACGCCCTCAAATGCCAGGAGTATTTGAAGGATATAGAGAAAAAAACGGGTAGGGCAGTCTGCGGCATGTGTCTCTATGTCTGTCCTCATGGCCGTAAGCATAAAGTTTCCGGATCAAAAGTCGTCTAAATATGTAACCTAAATTCAAAAAAACAATAATTTTAAGTAGCCGCATGCAAACGAAGGCAGAAATGGATGCTAATCAAAGCCATGCTTGGGACGGTACTTGGGACGGCACCAAAGCTGATGCATACGTAGACTCAGCCGATATTGTGGTTATCGAAAGAAGACGATTTATGAAGGTCTTACTTGATTTGTATCGGTACAGGTTTGGTAATAAAAGCGGATTAGCGCTTTTAGATATAGGCTGCGGCGATGGTGCACTATCAAAATACATCCAGCTTAAGTCTCCGGAAAATACGTTCTATTTGCTGGACGGCTCTTACAAGATGCTTGAGAAGGCTAAGCAAAACATTCAAGGGCCGAATGTGTTTTACATCCATCAGACATTTGAAGATTATATTTCGGCGAAAGCAGATGAAGCCTATTATGATTTCATCTATTCTGCCAACGCCATCCACCACTTAGATCTGTCAGACAAGTCAAAGCTATACAGAAAGATCTTCCAGGAATTAAAGGAAGGCGGATTATTCATCAATATCGACCCTGTGCTGCCTTCTTCAGAGTTAAGCGAGCAGTGGCAGTTCGATATGTGGAGAGACTGGATGAATGAGGCTCTACTAAATAGTGGTTTAAGGGACCAAGTCCGCGAGTACGATGATTTTCCACTTCAATACAAGATGAAAACAGAGAATAAGCCTAGCTCGCTGTTTGATCAACTTCAGGCGCTAAATGAGGCAGGCTTTGAAAACGTTGATTGCTTTTACAAGTACAGCATATTCGCTATTTTCGGCGGGACTAAAAAGTGAGGTAATCTATGTCTTGGCTAAAGAGATTGAGTGAGATGACTATAGGCACTTATTCTCTTTCCCTCGTTTTTTGTTGATTGATTTGATTGCTTAAGCGTTGCACACAGATTATTAAGTGTTTAGAATGAACCGAAGAACTACTTTGGAAATTGAAGGTGAAATAGGTGGTGAGAAAGCGATCAGAAGATGGTTACATAACCAATGAATTTATACGAATATGGGATTATCTCTATCGATATCTTTTAATAAGAGTATTTATCATCGTCGTTTGCAATAGATTGAGAATTTAAGGAGGGAGGAAATGTCTGTTATTCGAACAGTTATGTGCATATTATTAATTATGCTACTGTTCTGGAACCTAGGAATATGTGGCTCCCCTATTCAGTCAACTCAGACGTGTCCTAATTGTGATGATGGGAACGCCTGTACGAAGGATAGCTGTGTTAGTGGGAAGTGTATCCATACCCAAATAAGCTGTGATGATGGGAATGCCTGTACGAAAGATAGCTGTGCTAATGGGCAGTGTATCCATACTCCGATAAGCTGTGATGACCTGGATGCCTGTACGAAAGATAGCTGTTCTAATGGACAGTGTATACATACCTCAATAAACTGTGATGATGGGAATGCCTGCACGAGGGATAAATGTCTCAATGGGCAATGTATCCATACTCCAATAAGCTGTGATGATCAAAATCCCTGTACTGACGATTCCTGCAATTCAGCATCAGGTTGCATACATAGGAACAATGCTGCTACGTGCGACGATAAGAATGCCTGTACACAGACGGATACTTGTCAGAATGGAGTATGCAAAGGCGGAAATCCTGTAGTTTGCAAAGCCTTAGATCAATGCCATGATGTAGGAACCTGTGGTCCTTCAACTGGAGTTTGCTCTAATCCGCAGAATATACCGTCAGGCTATGCAATATGTAATGGAGCCTGCACAAATACCCAGACTGATAACAGTAATTGCGGTGCTTGTGGAACAGCCTGTACTGGAGGAAAGATTTGTGTGAGCGGATCATGCACATGCCCAAGCGGTCAAAGCATCTGCAATGGCATATGCGTTGATACATCTAGCGATTCTAATAATTGCGGAGGATGTGGAAAAACTTGTAGCTTAGCCAATGCTGTGGGTGCCTGTTCTGGTGGTCAATGCACAGTTTCTTCATGCAGTGCAGGCTTCGGTAACTGCGATGGTGCAGCAAGCAATGGATGCGAGACACCTCTCAATACCAACAGCAATTGCGGCTCTTGTGGTAATGCTTGTGGTAACGGCCAAAGCTGCGTCAATGGAGTGTGTACATTAGTTTGTAGTGGCGGTCGAACCAATTGCGGCGATACATGCGTCGATACATCTAGCGATAATAGTAACTGCGGTGCATGTGGAACGACTTGCACTGGCGGCATGACCTGTGTCAATGGAGCATGTGCATGCCCAAGTGACCAGACCACTTGCGTCGGTACATGTGTCGATACATCTACCAGTATCAGTAACTGCGGTGGATGTGGAAAAACCTGCCCAAGCGGCCAGATCTGTTCAAGCGGATCATGTGCATGCCCAAGTGGTCAGACTAATTGCGGCGGTACATGTGTCGATACATCGAGTAGCAGCAGTAATTGCGGCGCATGTGGAACGACTTGCACTGGCGGCATGACCTGTGTCAATGGAGCATGTGCATGCCCAATTAGTCTGACTAATTGCGGCGGTACATGCATCGATACATCGAGTAGTATCAGTAACTGCGGTGGATGTGGAAAAACCTGCCCAAGCGGCCAGATCTGTTCGAGTGGATCATGTACATGTCCAAGTGGTCAGCTCAACTGCGGTGGCAAGTGTGTTGACACATCTAGCGATAATAGTAACTGCGGTGGATGTGGAACAACATGTAATGGCAACAGGATCTGCGTTAATGGTGCCTGCACAAAGAAAAACTAGAAAATGATGCTAGGCTATAGATGAACTCGCATGCAAGCGAGTTCACATCTATTTTTTTCATTGAATAAGCTGCGCCTTGTAGTTTTTCTGCTGTCTTCTATTGGAATTGATAGATCCACAGGATATGATGGGAAAACCGTTCACCGTGCTCTCAAATTCAGAACAGAATCCGATCGGCACTAACAGTTGAAGGAGAAGTAGTATATCATATCGAGTGCGGTAATTTATATCTAGTGCGATATTGAAAAAAACACGGATAGTATCTTTACTTATTGTCTCTGCCGTCTTGCTTAATCATATCTTATTTCTGCAATCTTCTTCGCTAATCTTTTGATTTAATCCTAGCAAACTTTGGTAGTCAAGTGATGAAACGATTGGACAGTTAGAATATATCTACATTCAAGCAAAGGATTTATGGCTGAGAAGCAAAATAACAAAAAAAGTCTTTGACCAATCAGGGCGGGGAGAAAATGAAGTGTCATGCTTTATTCCTCTTTTTAGTTCTAGGTGTAACACTGATATGTGCTAGTGGTCAGATTGCGCCTTCAAATAATAGCATCAGTAGCCAATCGCAGATAATAAACTCAACGGATAGCGGTTTTCGTCCTGATGTCAATGGATTCAGCTTTCAAAATTACGGCAGTAATATCCCGACCTTAGGTTTGACCCCAAAAGAGATGCAACGCATGTTTGGCGACAAAGTAGTCGCCAGCAAAGCAGGTGGCGAAATTACACTCACACCTGCAGCAAACCGATGGATGATTGAGGCCAACAATGCCATGGTAGATGGACACTGCGAAGGAATGGCAGTACTTAGCGAGCTTATCTACTACGACAAGGTTAACCCGATGAGCCTTGGAGGCGAGAATACTGCGGACCTGTCCTTGGATAACCAGAACCTTCAAAAGGAAATTGCCTACTGGTGGGCTACCCAGGTTACAAGTCCCGGAGGGTCCATAAAGGTGGATGAATCCCCTGATGCCGTCTTAGATACCTTGAAGAAAGCATTTAAAGATGGTTCAAAGGCTGCGGAGTGGTGGGTTATGGGACTCTTCATGCCTGATGGAACAGATGGGCATACCATAAGCCCCATCGCTGTAAAAGATTTTGGCAATGGCACAGCAGAAATACTGGTTTATGATAACAACTTTCCAGATGTGATAAGATCAGTAAGAGTAAATACAAAAGATAACACGTGGATGTACTACGCATCAGTCAACCCAAATGAGCCTTCAGCATTATATACCGGCAATGCTAGCACTCGGAACCTGGAAGTAGTGTCTATCTCATCGAGATTAGAGAAACAGAGGTGCGATTTCTGTGATAACAGCCTAGGCGGTACTGGAGCTTCGCCTGGCGAAGAGTACATCCAGGTCTGGCAAGACGGCAATGCAAGTCTCTTGATTACAGATGCGCTTGGTCGAAGGATAGGATATCCTGAGCTGAATAAATTCGTAAATGAAATCCCAAAGGCAGAAGTCAAGTATTTCAAGTTCAAGACCGCTAAAAAGAGGAATCCGTTATACATCTTGCCTGCCAGCGGCAATTTTAAAGTCAAAATCAATGGCTTTGGGCTCACAGAAGATGGCTTCCTGAGTGTCATGATGATAGGACCCGGCTCAGAGATGGGAGCACAGCGAATATTATTGGGGCCGGATGATATTGATTATATGAACGTAACCAGGGTAGGAAATCAATACCAGCTGGAATATAAAGCTAGCCGCTCAATGGCTCCCGTTTTAATCTTAGGTGCAACATCGGAAGACCAATCTTACGAAGTTGAAACAAGTGGCTTTAATATGGATGATGGTGGGTCTGCCACTGCTAGCCTGGATACGACCTCAGGAAGCTTCGGCTTTGAAACCAGTGGCAATAGCGATCCGGGCAACTTCCAAGTTTCAGCGAACCGCATAGATGAAAGTGGTGAGCATGTTTTCAGCAATGGAGATACCACTCTTAATCCGGACGATAAGGTAACCATGAATATAGGCCAATTGAATGGAGAAGAGACAAACAGTGTTCCAATCGAGGTCACCAATAGCAATGAAGGCACTACCACTAGCGAAGATTTAACTAATGATCAGGCCTTCGGCTATTCATCTACGAGCGATACTTCCGCCTCTACATCTCAGTCTGATACACCATCTACAAGTTCTAGCAGCTCTAATCAACAAGAGGCACCGGCTGATGCCGGAACACAGTCCAACAACAACGGAGTTTCAGATGACCTCTTGGGCAAGATCCAGATACCTTCAAGTATCCAACTGCCTCGATTGCCAGGTCAGAGCCCTATCAATGCCTAATTTTTTATAACTTATCTGCAATCTGTGCCACCACAAGTATCTCCACCTTTTTCAAAAAGTCAGATCACTACTAAAAATAGGACATATAAGCGGACTTTCCGAGAATAGATAATTCAAATTGCATTAAATTAGCCGATGCGTAAACTATTTTCAGGATTTCATATATTTAAAACTGAACGAAAGATTTATTTCTAAGGACGTCATCACTCAAAAGTTGTCGCACATGGAGGGAGGGAAACGTCGGCAAAATTCTATCTAATAGCTATTTTATCATTCTATATTTTATCTCAATGTGCTATCTCAATTAGTACTCAATTCTCGGTTGGTAATGGAGATCGTTCGGTATCACATCATAATTCAATTATTGCAAGCGGCGGGATAAGTTTTTCTGATAGTGCAACAGCGTCCCCCAAAAATGCCTGGATAAATGATGATACAGGGATCTTCGGTCACGGTTACCTTAACTATACAGATGCATTTTCTGGAAGTAATGAGATTGATACTAATACAAATATCCAGGGAGAAGATGCTGATTTTACCGTAGCAAATTCGGGAACCTATGTCCCTGACTCTTTTACATCGACGCAGGACGTTAGTGCGAATGGGAAAAATGTAGCTATGGATCAGAGTGTAACTTCTAGCGGCGTCACCAAGCAAAGCGGAGATAGTCTCTCCTCGGGTAGTTTAGATTATTCTGGAAGTACATCGGCTGCTTCTGGAGCAGTCTCTATGAATGTAGTTGATACTACTCAGATAACTCCTCCTCCGCCAGGGGAACCCATAGATCTTGGAAAGAAAATACAAGTTAATCATGGGCTTATTATCATTAAGACGACGAATGAAAATGGAGTACTGGCGTCTGAACCAGCGGATATAACTGGCGATGAAGTGTTTGCCTGGCACGTGAAGGGACTTGGACCCACGACGATGTTTATCGCTGCAGTTAATGAAAACGGACCTTACGCCTCGATCTACGCCGATACTACTTCAGGAACGCTGGAGGCATGGCCAAAGGTATGGATGTATGATGATGGGGTAAAAATCGAGGCTTAAAGCCGTCTATGAGATATGAGATACTACTGATAGTGCTGTTGACCGCCATAGCGACAATAGTCGTAGGGTTTGGATCAGCGGCATTCTGGGGTGGTGGTGTGACAACCAACTCAACATCCTGGGGCATCTATCGTTATAGTGAAAATATAAGCTTTGACTACGACCAGCATATATCAGGAAAGGTCACACCGGTTGATGGACCGAATAATATGAAGCTAGGCTCTTATTTTTCCTCATATTCCAACATAGATATTAATGATGTAAGGCTTTGTGAAAAAATTTCTGCCAGCCAAGGAACATATAAAACGGATGAACTCACAAGAGTTAGAGCCAGGAATGATGGATTAGTATCCATGGATACAACCAAACCTGCCGATAGCAATGAGTACACAGTTACTTATCAGGAAAATTGGCCTGTTGGGATCGTCCAGCGTAAAAGCATTGCTTACTCTGGAGAACGATTCAACACTGAGGAGTTCTCTGGAAATAACCTTGATTTTGCGGGAGGCAATTTTTTATATAACAAAGATTTCATAAAAGATTCAACAATCATATTGAGTTTAAGCAGGCTTAATGCCACTATCTTAGCTACAGATAATGGAATTGAGCAAGCCAATGTTGAAGCTACCAGAAGTACTGATTTCAGGATTCGAGTAAAGGCAACTGGACTATCGGATATCCGTTATCAGCAGTCAGGGAGCAAATTTATTACAGGTCCCAGATCAGGATATGAGATAGTAAATGCCGGAGAAGAGAGATATTATGGCAAATATAACTTTACTGAAGTAATAGGAATGAAAAATGTGGGGAAAGATGTGCATCCAGAGGATGAATGGTTGCCATGCTGCACCGGAGGCTGGGATACTATGCCTTATTCCTCCAGGGTTGGATTCGGCAATTTAAGCAACATCTTCGATTGCTCTTGCTATAATATTAAAAATAAGAATACCAATGAATAACAAGTAAACAATTTGTGGCCAAATTGTTCGAGATAGATGGGCTCGTTAACTCCTTATGTGGGGCAGCTTCATAAATGGAAAAATAAGTTGAGCAAAATAGGCGATATTAACTTGATCGGCGAAGCAATCTAGCTTAGTAACGTAATTGTTTGATGCATCTTATATCGTTCGCGAAGCACGACTCAGAATATACAAATTTTTTTGCCTTCTACCCATTCACAACTTTAGTTTTTTTATATCGCATTTAAGTTAATTTTAATCATTTATTATGATGCATACTGCTATTATTGCAACTGCCGAGTCCTTTTGAAACACAGATTATTTTTCTTTAAGTTATATAGTTAATTGATCTGATTTAATTTGTTTTAAAATTTGGTATATTATTAACAAAATGACAAAGTTTATTAAGCTTGATTAAACTTCTCGAAGTTTAATAAAAAAGGAGGGAGGATGAATGAATAAATTACTATTAGTAATGGCAATTCTGGTGGCAGCATTAGTATCCAATGCTGCAGCATTGTCCGGCACTTCTTTGGGTAAGGATTGGTCAATAACCGTTGGAGATGCTTTGGGCAATTCAGCTAATGCATACGCTTATACGACAAGTGGAACTCTAGATGAGAGCCTCAGTGGTATATATGATTATAGTCCAACACTTTCGGGCGATATAACTTGTTTCAATGGCGATGCTGGAGCGGGCGTATCAGCAACCAACCAATGGGGAGATACTGCCTATTCGGATGCTGAGCTGACAGGAACTGGAACTGTGGCTAATGATCAAAGCGCATCAGCTAAGAGCAATAGCGCAGTATCGTCGCAAGATACTGAAATACAACTCAAGGGACAGGGCTCTGCTAAGACAGTGACAGGTGCCAGCACAGATCGCTTTGGAGTAAAGGGGCAGTCAGAAGTTTCAGCATCGATAGATCAGCCTGCACCAGTTGGGTTTGGATACCTAGTAGCAGACCAAGATGCCACTGCAGGAACAAATATTGGCGGTAGAAATACTGAAGATACTGGAGATATTTATGGCGGTTCAATTGCAGCTCAATCTGTTGATGCAGATGCTTTCACCAATGATGCTGATTATACAGCCTCAGCTACAGCAATAGCTCATTCGGCAGATGCCTACGGATATACCAGCACAGCTGCCTATGTGGAGAATGGGTACATGGGCAGTCAGCCTGTAGCTGATGATCATGCAGCTAGTGGATATGTTCCAGGTACAAGCTATATTCCAGGCACACACAAATCGTATGATAGCTCAATATTCCAGGCGGCAGGCACATCAACAGACTTGGATGGAATCTCTGGCGTAGTGTATAGACATGGAACTCCAGTAGGCTCGTGGGATCCATCCGTGAGTACGGGATCCTTCGTTTATGGAAATTATGAGGCCACATATAAACAAGGGAGGACTTTAGTGACAGTTCCTCTGCTAGCTGGAGACTATGCAAGCGTTAGTACCTATGTGAAGAACGACATCACTGGCTTCACGGGTCTTGAGATGGGAGCATCCAGCGGATCTCTTGGAACAAGTTCCTTCGCACTCCAGGATACTGATATCGTCAAAGGAGAAGGATTTGGTTTCGCAAATATTGATGGCTTGGATAGTATCCATCTTCCTATGCCCAGTTAACTAGCGACTTGCAGATTAGAAATCGTATAGGCGTTTGAAGTGAAGCGCCTATATGCATTTCTCTTTTTGATTAACTTTATAAACAAGATGGTATATTCATCCATAGAGGGGCAAGGGAACAAAGGAGGTAGTAAAACGAGGCTAGCACTTGTGGGTCTGTCCATTCTTCTGGCTGTGCTTATCCCGAACGTTTTAGCCCTTAGCATTTCGACCGATACTGGCACCCAAACCGATAATATAGGCTATTATAGGGCACAGGCCAGCACTTCTCAGGGGAATGCGCTCGCATGGGGATACACAGAAGATGGTAGTCTAGATGGTGTTATCTCTGCCTCTGCTGACGACAGCACTGCTGATACTAATATAGATGATTCTGCCTCTACCACTGGCGGGCACTGTGAGTCAGGAACATTTGCTACGAATACTGGAGCCATCGATGGAGTTGGAGCAGAAAGCGTTGCTTCGATTGATGGTGTTGGAACGATAGGTATGAGCTATTTGGGCACCACAAATGCAAATAACCAGCATGCTTCAGTCAAATCTACCGGTGCCAGTGCTCAATCATTTACCGGAATGGACCTCGAATCGGGATCAGCATCAATAGATTCCATGGCCACTGGCGCGAGTGGAAATCTCGCTAGGGTTGTAGTATCGGCAGTGCCTGCATCCTGGATGGAAGCCTCTCAAATAGCAAGTCTCGATCAATCGTCTGCATCTGCCAGTATGGATGTTGTTGGAATCTCCCGAGTTACTCCAGAGGATAATAAGAATACAATCAATAATCCTCATTATGTAGTTGCTTATTCTGAATCCGGAAATGGCCATGGCCAAACAAATGTACAGTATCTGACGCAGTTAGGAATATTAAATACGGGTGGGGTTACAAAAGATAATAATTGTGAATTCACAGTGCCGCAAACTCCATCGCCGAACTCAATTACTGCTTATGCTGATTCGAGTTCGAGCAACATCAACTCAAACGGCGCAGGCAGTATCTTCCTAGCAGGAATATATGGCAGTACTAAAGTACATGCTTCTTCGAAGAACAGTGGGTATACCAATTGGACGTATGAGTTTACGCTAGGGGAAATGGAGATGACGGGAACGGCATCGCAGAACGATTTGTCTAACTCGGCGCTCATTTACTAAAATCTTGATAGGCGTTCGAAAGAACACCTATCAATTGCCGCTTACGAATGTTATGTTGTAAATTCTTGTTTTAAGGCTGATCAATTAGAATATTTGAATCCACGGGTTCCGCCTGCATGGTGCACATTTGTAGTCAAACGACAAGCGACCGTGGACCATATTGCTCATTGCTGAATAGGTGAGTTAGTTAGAGACATTATCTTGGAAAAGGCATATTAAAGATAACAGAGAGAAGAATTAAACATACCATATCTCCTGCGGCAGCTTATTCAGCCTCAGCGCCCCATTTGCTGCAGTCAAGAACGTATCCTCGACCCCTACAACGCCTACGCCGGGATAGATCATTTTCGGCTCTATTGCGATGGTCATATTCTCTTGTATCATGTGGTCTAGAGGACCCAGCACCGGGTATTCATCAAGCTCTAGACCAACTCCGTGGCCAACGAATCCGCATTTATTCCCGACTGGGCCACCCAGACAATCCTGGTAGCCGAGCCTTGCACCTTCAGACTCAGATAGATCGAAGAGGTCTCTCCCATTCTTCTTGGGGCGAAGCTCCTTTGCCAGGGTCATTTCAATTTCCAGAGCAGCATTATAGGCATCCTCCAGCTTTGGTGAAAGCTTGCCAATGGAGAATATCCTGGTCGCATCTGCGATATATCCGTTGTTACCCCTCTTCAAACTCTCTTTAAAACAAACTAATTCTATCAATTTAATTTAAATTTACTTAGATATTTTAACTTTGATTAGAAAACAAATTATGGGTCTTGATTTGATCTGGAATTAAACTTTCAATAGTTAATTTTAAGTAATTTGGGCGCTTATAACTAGGTTGCACCACCAAAGGAAGGTATTATTGATGTTATCTCCTCTGATTCCTAATTATAAGCACCCAAAATGGATAATAGTGCTCAAAATACTTGAAATTATCGGATCTCAGCGATCTAGGAAAATTGCATCCAAGTTAAAAATATATGATATAGATAATTTCGTATTAGCAATAAAAATTATAGTCCTATCAAGCTTGTTTGAAAGAGATATTTCCTCTATAATTTCAGAAATAAATATGAATTTAGAGTTACAAAAGCTATTGGATATTGATTCAACGATAAATGCGCAAAAAGTCTATAAATCTCTGTTTGATTTAAGTTATGACTCATTGTTCCATTTTTTTAGCAAAACATTCCAGTCTGAACGCCGTAAAAGAGATAAAAAGCAAAGAACTATAATTATTGATACCTCTCCAATCGTAATTGACCTTAATATTTGGAGAAACAAGGATAAAATAGGTAAGAAGAATAAAAAATATAAATGGTCTTATTACCCTTCCATAGGCTATTTCGTAGGATTTAAGTTAATTTTGGCTATAGATCTTGATGATAATCTTATTGGATTTGAAATTCATAAAGATTGTCCTAATGATTCAAAAACACTTATTCCTTTTGTAGAAAGGCTTTTCAATTCAAGAAAAATACATTCAGGCGATTTAATCATCTGTGATAAAGGCTTTACGTCAAAAAAGAATTATCATGCGTTAATCAATCAATTTTACTTGATTCCGATTATTTATCCAAGGAATAACACCAATTTAGATCAAATAATTTACGAACTTAATCCGCCTTTAGATGCATTTTCTCACAATAAATATAAATTAGAAAAATGGATTCATATTGTTAACGAATTTAAGAATTTAATCTATCAATGGAAGAGTTTTAAGTATTATAGGCTTGAAATAGAAGTTTTCTTCGATATAGCTAAAAATACCTTAGGATTGAACAAAATACATCAATATACACAGCCTAGTGTCGAAAAAAAGGTTGTCCCAATAGTTTTCTTAGCTACAAAGTTAGTTTCTTTAGCGAATTCTCTAAATATCGGAAAAAAGGCTATACCTTCCTGGTAGGTCACGAAGAGGGGTATAAAGTAATTGCATCCTTGAGGGATGCCGGATACAATGAACCCGTCAGATCTGTCACACTGCGTGCGCCATTCCCTGTTGAAAAGAACGCATATTACGTCTTTCAGATGGAAAGGATGACCGTATATATAGATGCCCTCACAGGGAAATTAGATCGAGCGGTAGAGGAAACTTGATCTCTCGATGTTATTTCTCTGTTCATAGAAAATCAACCTCGCACAAGAAAGACTAAGATAATTGATCATTTTCTTGTTTAGCACATGTTGAATAACCATCTCATTTGAAGTTATTGAAGCTTTATCTGTCCATTAAGCGGTAATCCTACAGTCGGAAAATTATTTATCCTTTGCAGAACCAGATTAAATTTAAGGATATCATTTGAATAGCGAGGTAAGATTGTGAAAAGAAATATGTTGATTATGCCGCTGATCATGGCGATCCTTTTCTGTATGCTCGTCCAGGGTCAGCCCAACCAGCAGACGACACCTCAAAATACAGTAACTATTAGTGGTTATTCATTCCACCCGCTTATTCTCACCGTGTCGCCGGGCACAACTGTGACTTGGAATAACCAGGACAGCGTAAACCACACTGTGACCAGCGACACAAACGCATTCGATTCAGGCCCCATTGCCCCCGGAGGGAGTTTTTCTCATCGCTTCACGTCTCTTGGGACATTTGTATATCATTGCCACATTCATCCGACAATGCAGGGGAGCATCGTAGTATCATCTCCGCTTACCAATATGCTTAGCTCGATGATGCCAGGAACGGTCACTCAGAGATCGATACAATCAAGCGTTACCCAGGCAACTTCAGGAGCAGCATCCAGTACAAATCAATCGGTCTCCTGGAGCGAGAGGCCGCTGAGTGGGCAAGTTACGACGCAAGGAGGAACGCCGCAGACTATGGTCTACCAGATGAACCTCAACCAAAGCATGGGCCAACAAAGTCTCGGCCAAATCATTAATCCGAGTGCCGGCCAGAATCAGAATCAGAACGCCGTTTTGAAGTACTCTCAGTACTATAAGATAACGCCTCAAGCTCCAAACAAGCCTTTGACCAGTCCCACCCAATATCAGCTGAGTCAGGAGCCGACTACGTTATACTTCGGAGGATCTGGATCTCAAAAGGCTGTATCGTATTCTCAGTACCAATCCTATGCAATGTACACAGGGCAGAACTCTTTATGGATACAGGGCCCATCAAGCTGGACTCAGTACGCTGCTGTGCCTCAAGGCTCAAGCCTATCATTGCTGGCGACGACTCCTTCTGAAGGATATGGATACCTATATGAGATATACCCAGACGGCACATTGGACAAGGAAGGCTATTACTTCTATCCTTATGATCAGATAGGCTTCTATGCAGATCAGGTAGGCGAGCATCTCCTGATGTTTGTCATAAATGGACAGCCGAGCAATGTAGTAGTGATAGATGTCGTGGCTTACCAGCCTCCCCAACCGATCTATAATTATGCCGCCTTAACCGTGAGTTCAAGCTGGCTCAGAGGATACAGTGTATACGTTGATAACAACTATATGGCCACTGAAGGAACGACAGGAGAAGCCCCAGGAACATTATCCATTGTTGTGCCGGGAGATCAATATCATACGATAAATATCCAAGGCAGCGGTTACTCGTTCCAAGACTACAGATACTTCAATGCCGGATGGGCATATACTCTAACTGTATAAGCCCAAACCTTTTATTTTATTTCGATATTACTTCTGATTTCCAGACAGCGATCTTTGATAAGCCTTCCAGCCGGGACACCAGCCTGTATGCCAGCGCCAGATCCTGGAGATGACGGAGCTCGGATGCTTATCCGAATATCTCCTCAGGGCACAGGTCTCGCACATAAATTTCTTTGAGGGCATAGCTCGAGTTTCAATTTATATCTATAAGACTTTGTTGAT
>CAWDLW010000025.1:0-164654 GCA_963803145.1 Methanotrichaceae archaeon | reverse complement strand
CTTCATGCGATTTCCAGGAAAGATCGATGTCGATCCAGCATCAAAGAGGTTATTCATCTCCGATTCGGGCCATAATAGAATAATGGTAGTGAATCCTGATGGCAAGGTTTCAGACATCATAGGCTCAGGAGAGCAGGGTAGAGCTGACGGCAGATTTTCAGAGGCAAGCTTCTTCAGGCCGCAAGGTGTCGCTTTTGATTCATTGAGGAACTGCCTTTATGTGGCTGATACTGAAAACACTTATTCGCAAGGCAGACTTAAAAGATAGACCGTCGCAACAATCTCGGGTTCAGGAGAAAAAGGGTCCTCCAAGCAGAATGGCGGCAAAGGATCCGAGGTCTCATTGAACTCCCCTTGGGATCTGACGATTTTAGGGAACCATCTCTATATTCGATGGCTGGCGCCTTCAGCTATGGAAGATGAATTAGTTGATCTTTATATTGAAGCCTATGCTGGCTCAGAAGCAGAGGGGCTGCTGGATGGGCCTAGGTGTAGTGCATCTCTTGCTCAGCCATCTGGCATAACTACCGATGGTAAATCTATTTATTTCGCTGACAGCGAGGTCTCTGCGATCAGAGGTGTGGAGAACGATGTTGTTACTACGCTGATCGGCAAAGGCCTCTTTATCTTCGGAGATATCGATGGGCCCTTTGCAGATGCGAGACTTCAGCATCCTATAGGCGTTCATTACTATGATAATGCCCTTTATGTAGCAGACAGCTATAACCATAAGATTAAGAAGATCGATCTCGGTCTCCGGGACGTAACTACGCTCGTTGGTACCGGTTCCATGGGACGGAAAGATGGCAATGCCCTGAGCGCAGGATTGAATGAGCCAAACGATTTGGCGGTCCTGAATGGGATATTCTACATAGCGGATACAAACAACCACGTCGTCAGAGCCTACAATCCCGAGACAGGAAGTGTGTCCACAATAAACTTTGAGACTTCGGAAAAGCAGCGGCCTGAGAAGGTCATCGAACTCACCGAGAGATCCATTTTGCCTGAGTCCAAAGGGATATACTTCCAGCTCATGCTTCCGGAAGGATATCATTGGAATAAAGATGCGGATCAGCAGATCAGCACTAGCTCAGAGAACCCTGATATAATAGCGGTTTCCGCATCCAAGCGTCAGGATAATGATAGTTTCAGTTACTACATTCCTATTGAGATTAAGGATAAAGGCAATGCAGATCTCAAAATAGAGATTGTAGGCTACTACTGCGACCGCGAATCTCTCTGCTGCCTCAAGCCAGCCGAGTTTAATCTACCGCTGAGGATCGAAAGGAACGCGTCGCCGGGTGATATTACTGTGGTATATATGCTTTCGCCGTGACGCATAGTTGATAATCCTTAAGTTGGATCGATCAATCGTGTGCAATTCAGAGTGTCTTACACATCAGGAATGTAAGAGGCTGCTTGATTCGGCATCAGGTCTCGATAGGGTGGCAATATTGCTGCTCTTAGAAACAGGCCTGATGATTGAGGGTCTGATCGGCATTAAAGTCTCAGATATTGATCTTGGAGAAGGGATGCTTAAAGCCTGCGGCAAAAGCATCGTCCTTTCGCCCAGAATGATTCAGGAGTTAAGGGATTATCTAAAGACACGGCCGGGCCAGGTTTATCTTCTGGAGGGCAGGTGCGGAAAACCCATAACCAGCAGATGGAGAAGATGCGTACTGGAGAAACTGCTCCAGAGGGCCAAAGGTCAAGGACACCTTTGCCGAGGATGTATTGTTTGATATGACATCCTTGTCTGGAGGCGAGCAGGCGTTGCTCACGCCACAGCAGATTGTCGATGGATGGGATACTGGACTTGGGAAACTAAAGGCGGTGCATCACCAGGTAGGAAACTACAGGGATGGAAGATCGATAAGTTTAAGTTCAATTTGAAGTTCATCGATGGCAACAAGGATCTGGAATCTTATGCTCATGACCGAATTATATAGATACAATTTATGCATGATGGATTGGAATGGTTTATGCAATACTCTGAGGGCAATCTAGGCAGAGTCTTCGTGCTCAGGTTGGATAACGACGAGGATTTGATAGCATCAGTTCAAAGATTTGCTGAAGAGAAGAAAATCGCGTCATGTATGGCGCTTTTCATTGGAGCTCTGCGTGACGGCCGTATGGTGACCGGCCCTGAAGCCCCTGTGATACCTCCCATACCACACTTCGAGAGCTTCAATAGCGCATGGGAGGTTTTCGGCATGGCTACCATCTATCCTTCCTCAGGCGGATCGAGGATTCATATTCATTCATCTCTGGGAAGGGGGTGCGAAGCATTAACAGGCTGTGTTAGAGAGCGAGCATTGGCCTACCTGATAGTCGAAGTTGTCTTATTCGAGTTCTCAGGCCTGAGCGCCGAGAGGGTTTTCGATGAAAAAACAGGGCTCCATCTTCTGTCTTTGGAGAATAAGCTCTGATAATCTGATACAATTTTTATAGCATGTAGATACTATTATTACTATGGAGCAGGGTAGATCAAAGGTTTTTTTGGCAGATACATCTGATAGATCCCAGGGAATCAAGAGGCTTTTTGAGGAGTTCGATCTGAGGACAGAGGGAGTCGTGGCTTTGAAGGCAAACTACAACAGCGATGATCCCTTTCCGGCATCAACACATATTGAAACTCTAAGGACAATAGTAGAGCTTCTGAAGGCTGAAACATCGGCTCAGGTCATCATGGCCGAGAGAAGCGGAATGGGCTATACCCCGCGGGTTCTCGGAAACCGGGGTGTCGTAGATCTCTCTCAAAGCTTGGGATTCGGTCTGATAGACCTTGATGCCCTGAATCTTGATGGCTGGGTGGATATACCGGCGGAGGATCTTCACTGGCAGCGCGGCTTCAAGATCGCCAGAGTCTTCAGGGAAGCTGATAAGGTCGTTCAAACCTGCTGCCTTAAAACGCATAGGTTTGGCGGGCATTTCACTATGTCTCTAAAAAACTCAGTCGGCATTGTGGCTGCAAGGCCTCCCGGAACCCATTACGATTACATGAGGGAACTGCACACCTCTCCCGATCAGAGGTTAATGATCGCAGAGATCAATAAGTTCTACAAAACCGATGTGGTCCTCATGGATGCTTCTTTAGGTTTCTCCAGCGGCGGACCTGAAAGAGGAACGCTGGTCGAGCCGGGGCTGCTTTTGGCGAGCATTGATAGGGTTGCACTTGATGCTGTGGGAGTGGCATTACTGCGCTATTACGGCACAACGCCTGAAGTATCCAGGGGGCGAATCTTCGACCAGGAGCAAATCGCCCGCGCAGCATCGTTAGGCGTTGGCGTAGCGTCTGCTGAAAAAATAGATATCGAGCCAATAGATCAAAAGAGCCAGAAGGCAGCTGAGATTATGGGGGGCATCCTTGATAAACAAGGGTAGCTTTTCCAGGAACGGCCGTGTCATAGCTTTCATTAAGCTCAGCATCGATCCTGGCTAAGATCTCTTTTGCCCTTTCCCTTGCCCTAAGGATGTATTTTCGTCCATCCCTTTTTGTGCTGCCATCATCCATCAGGCTATCATCCTCAGTGTTTTCGTCTCTGGTGTTCTCAACGAATGATTGGATTTCGTTCCTTATTCGTCTCAGATGCCTCATTTTCGCGGACTTGTCCAGCGGCTTCTCACCCTGAAGCTTCTGTCCGCCCTCGTGACCGCCCTCTGAGAAGTACCAATCCTTGAACCATGTGAAACCTAGATTGAAGAGCTTGTGGCCCTGGCGACTTAGGACGGGCGGAATCCCCATCGCAAGTCCATACGAAGTCTCGTGATCGTAATAGTATTCGATGAAGATCTTCTCGCCTGGGCCTAAAGCGCTACAGAAAGCTTCGAGAAGGGCATCCTCGATATCTGAGTCATAATAATCATAATAGTCGTGATAGTCTCCGCCGGGCGACCTCAAATTTAAGCGATCTTTTACACAGAATATATCAATCCAAGGCCTGTAATAGGGCTCCCTTCCAGGAAAGATTGCCACGCAAAAAACGCCTACCTCAGCAGTGCCATCTTTAAGGTAGATCTCAAGGCTGTGAGCGCCTCTAAGGCTGCATGATCTTATACTTTTAGCATAGGCTTTTGTTCCATTGATATCTATGCCATCGGCTACCCTTTGGATGATATCTTTCTGCATCCTATCTCTATCCTGTCGGGAAGAAGGTCCCGGCTGTAGACGAGCTTTAGAATGAATCACTATTTCACAGTTTCTTTATCGTATCTATTATTTCATTCTGCCCATGCCTTTTTGCAGGGCACTGAATCAATGCTGATTCCAACAGCTACCGCATTCAGCGAATCAAGAGTCTTCTTGTTCTCCTCAAGCGACCTCATCTGGCCAGAACAGACCGATGTCCAGGCTAGAGGATGAAAAGAGAGCAGTACGTACTTTCCTGTCTGCTCAGATAGATTGAACGCATTTCCGTTTTGATCCTTCAGCGAAAAATCCAAGGATTTATCTTCAACTTTTATCATACTGACCTTCTCTTAACTCCATCTATAAGTTGTTGCCCAAAATATAAATATATTATAGGAATATGATTCGGCTTAATCTGAATGGCTGCCTATTTGTCAAGTCAGATTAGCGTTATGTTAGTTCATCTCTCCTAACCAGTTAACATCTATAAAGCGTAGAAATAATTGATGGTATAATAATTAAGCTTATAATGTATGGCGAGCAATATGGAGTGTATAAGAGGTCGATATCCCTACCCTGTTGAGACCGTTAGGCACTGGTATGTCGCACCAATCGGCGGCAGATCTTATGATCTGGAGCCAGGCCAAGTTGGTCTGAACAGAGATGCTCTGGCAGATAACACAGATCTTGTGCCTTTTACAGATAAGGTATTGATATCCAAGCTAGATGAAGATAATTCCTGGCCGCTATTTATGAGGAGACCCTTCGAAGTTGTAGCTCTAGATAAAAGATCTCTCGACGCATTATCGAAATCATCTAACGGTGAGGTGGTTCTTCCAATGGAAGACAAAAAGCAGACAACTAAGATCTCTGAGTCGCTCTTTGTAGGTGAGTTTGTGATCTTGAATGGAGTGCTGAGCCAGAGATATCCCAGAAGGTTCAGACAAAGTTAACTGGAATTAATGCAATCAATACAATCAATACAATCAGTACAATCAGTACAATCTCTTCCTTAACGCCATCTGGATAATCCCTGATGCTGCTTTCCAAAAGGGTTTACTTGGGCGTTTGAGTCATGATATATTTTCCTGTGCTATCGCGCTCATACCTATCGCCCAGCCCCCGCCCAAGCATTTTGCTGCGCTCGAAGCACGGCTCGCAGACCTGCATTTGCCTGAACCCCTCGCAGGCAGCGATCTTTGCATCATAGAATACTTTGTCGATCTTCCGGTTGCACTCCGCACATCTATCAGGCGCCTTTCCATTCCAAACTGCAGTCATTCCATATCACCATCATCGATAGGCACTTTATACTTCTAGTACCTCATTGCTATTCTTACGGATAATGCCTAACTCCTATATTCCGGTTTCTCCCTTTTTGCATGTACTTCAAGAGAGATGCCACTCAGCCTCTTGGCAGCTATATGCAACTTGGCTATCATACTATCATAAATAAGATACGTAATATAATTTCTATTATCCTTATATCGTCAACTATCTCAATATTATCGTAGAGTATATCATGGGAGGAGAATAATGAAATCAATGATATTAATGCTACTTGCTCTTAGCATACTTTTATTGCTAAACAGCGTATCTGCTGTAACCGATATATCAACTACGATAAGCATCGGCAATCAGATCTCATATAAGTTTCCTGCGATTGATTATCCTGTAGCACCCTTCGATATAACAATCCCAGGGTTTGAGAACCTCGATATCTACTCAGCCAACAGCATATTAATTCCTACTAACAATAATCCTACCGGACCTACCAATCCCGGCGATAGCATCGGTACAATTGATGATGGATCCGGTAGTACAATAGATACAGGCAGCAGTGGCGATGGCAGCACAATAGATACAGGTAGCAGTGGCGATGGCAGCACAATAGATACAGGCAGCAGTGGAGATGGTAGCACAATAGATACAGGCAGCAGTGGAGATGGTAGCACAATAGATACAGGCAGCAGTGGAGATGGTAGTACAATAGATACAGGCTGCAGTGGAGATGGTAGCACAATAGATACAGGCTGCAGTGGAGATGGTAGCGCTACCTCAACAAAGGTTATTACTATAGCGGTGTCCTCGACGGTGACAAGTTCAGGTGAATCTGAGTACACAGAAAATACCACTATCTCCGAAGCTTAGCCGCTCATTGATAGCTCAATGCCAATTTGACAAGTAGAATAGGAGAGCAGTCCAACTCCCTAGTGCAGATTCAAGGGCAGTCCAGAATAAAGGGATTTTATCGACCTCCCTTTCTATCTTTCTTATAGGAAGCTATAAGTTCCCTTTAATGTGAAATATTTCATGAATTTGCTTTTAATTTGGTAAATTAGAAGATGTTTGCAGTCGGCAATTTTCTACTTAACGCAATAGAATCCTGCCTGCAAGTAAGAGAACCAGAGCAGTTCAACCGTTTTGAATCCCGCCCCTCTTAGAATGGAAATGTGCTGTTCAACTGTTAGGGGAAAGAACATCGTATCAAATCGCTTGAGATGGTTTTCGACCGTCTCCAAATCTCTACCCTTAGAAAGCTGAAAGGTCTCCCAATTCCTTTTGCCTATCTTAGTCCCTATTTCTGTGAACGGCCTGATATTCTCAAAGGTCACATACATGCCGCTCTCATTCAATAGATCATAACATACTTTGGTGGCCTTGATCCTGTCCTCTTTTGTCAGATAATGGTGCGATTGGATGGCTGTAATTACATCAAAGCTTCCGATATCCCCTGTAGATAGGTCTTGAGTGGAAATGGGCACCAAGAACTTTACCCTATCCTTTCCGGATAACTTCTTCTTTGTCTCTTTCAGCATATCAACAGATGGATCAGCAAGAATGAACTCAGTATTTTGGAAATACTCCAAGGCTCTTTCCACAAAAGTACCTGTGCCGCAGCCTGTATCCAGCCAGACCTTAGGATTCGATTGCGCTGCCTTAACTAGGTTGATGGTCTCCTGGTGAAATGAATCGTAATAAGGTAGGATCTGGCGGATCTCTTCATCGTAATTGGGGAAATGCATGGTCTGTGACACTCTCATCCATGCATTTATATCCTCTCACATTTTGAATTGTTGTATCTATTTATGTCCGGTGGCACTCTTCTTAACCTTTTACATGACGCCAAATCTTTTATACCTCTAATTCCATTGTAAACCAAACCTGGTGTCACAGGTTGACAACATTCGGTGGCTTGTTCACAGCATCTGCTGAATACAGAGGGCCATTATAACGTTGGCTTTCTATACCCTCGTCACCCATAATAACCATTGAAGTATCATACACATGGGGAGAGCATGAATAGCAGCCAAAGATTTAGCTTACATAGTGGGACATCGGAAACCCAATATACCGAAAGGGCTACAGTAGATCTTGAAATTTACCTCTCAAACAGCAGCCAATTTAGATCTCAAATCTATGATCATCGAGAGATCCAATGCATAGCAGATCATTTCAGCCTATCTCCCGAGCGCATACGCTCAGAGTTGAAAAGGCTTGGCTATCAATTGATCAATAACGGCCATGGCCGAAAGATCTGGAAGAGCCGCGAGGGCGAACGTGTGAATTTTACAAAAAAGATTGCATCTCTTGAGGAGTATGTCTCGAAGTATGAAGCAAGGCAGATGCAATTTTACGACAAATCGGAAATAGGACGTATCGCCAATAGAATCGGAGTTGATCGCGATTCTGTCAGGGCTGTTCTGAGACGAAGAGGCTATAAGCTAACCACGAATGTTCATGGCATACCCATCTGGATCAAGAAGTCTGCGATTCCGCTCTCAGTTGCCTCTATTATTATTTACAATCTTTATTTAGATGCAGCATTAACTTCGTTTTAGTCATATTTAATGAAATAAGAAAGGCCAGGGTTTATGCCTTTCTCCCTACGGGCAAAACTCCTATAGGCACTTCACTCGGAGATAGCCCTAGGAGTTCTGTAGTTTTATTTGCGTTAAATCCTGCTGTGTAGGAGATGCTAGGTCTAAAGATACAACCTCAAGAAGCAGGTTTTCAGCCGACGCTCCTGCTTCGATATAGACCCATCGGCTCAAATCCTGACCCGGAATTGTATTAGTGCGATTCATTTCTCCAGTGATAATGAAAATGGCAGGCGCTGTTTTTATCCAGCCCTCGAAGCCTGCAGAAGCATTATAATATTCCTCGATCTTTCCCTGTTTAACAACGGTTAGACTATGGTTCTGGGGTATGTAGTGATATACCCCCTGGGGCAAGCCGGACACGTTACCGGCTAAGAGATAAACCTCTAAAGGATATTTTGCCATTGCAGACGGTGCAGTGCGATGGCCCTTGTTATCTGTTACTCCCTGAGCAGCCCAGAGAAGCTGGGAGACCTCATTTAAGGTAAGGCCATCTTTCCCAAAGCTGCGGATTGATCTCCTCTCATACAGGGCATTTTCTACTGATATGCTGCCATTTGTATCGGGCTTTGGCAGCTTTATCATTTTCGATGAGTCTTGCTCTGAATATCCATTGAATCCCAATACGGCCACCATAGCTAACGCAAGGATGGATAGACCAATAATAGCGAAGATTGTAGACTTGTTCATTATTCCACCATAAAAACCGATTTATGTTCTCATGCCTGATAAATATAGGACTTACGCAGTTGAGCCCATAAACCATAAGAAATCGGGATATTCTCTGTATGTGCTAATAGCGTTTCTAATAATTCTACGCTTACTTTCAAACCAACTTATGCCCTTGATAAGTCGATTTAGCTCCAATCTGAGAAATGCTCTAATAGAGAAAGAGATATGTGCTCTCTGAGACTGACTTTTTCTTGCTTGACAGCGCTCAACTCCGCAGAATTGTTTAATCCCTCTGTGATATTCTTCGATTTTCCAAGAATGCTTACTTAATACTTTTCGCCTCGTTTCTTTCATTTTCAATGAATCAGTCGCCCAGTATTCGATGTCACCATCATCGGAGACAATCTTGAATACTTTTATAAAACCGTAAGCCTTCAAATGCACAATTCTGCCTTGTGGTGGGATCTCTATTTCCTCAATTGGTATATTCTTAGTATCATCAGGATTTACTAATCTATTTTTCTTCAACCTAGTAAACCAATGCCAACCGAATTTCCTTAATGCTTTGAGATTATCTATTCCAGAGTACCAGCTATCAAAAAGAACAAAATCAGGCTTGAATCCACGTTCGTTTGCTTTACTCAACATATCGCGAAAATGATTGTTCTTTGATTTGCCATCAGTATCTTTATCATAGACTCGAAAATCAACTGGAATTATTGGAGTCCCATCCGTCCAAAGCAATGTAGTAATATTGATTCCTTCTACTACTTTATGATGCTTTCCGCTCCAAAGGGGATAGACTAAATCCATCTTTTTGGCATAGGGTTTGTCCAATGTTGTATCGTCAAGAATTAAGAAACAGTCTTGGGTGCCGATGAATTTCTTAACCTCATCCCATAACGCTTCCGTATCAGGAGGCTGTCTTTGTAATAGACGGGTAAATGCATCATGTGATGGATTATTTTCCCGTGGTAACTGACATCTAGCTGCTTCGGTGCAGGAAAAAACATCCATCGATGCAATTAGAAAGTGAATGTAATCTAGATCATCGCATTTAGCCGGATTCAATGCCTCTTTCTCCAGCTCATTTCTCATTTAATATAAACTCCATATTATAAGAAAGTTCCGGCAAATGCGTAAGTCCTATAATAATATGTATAGGCCAAATTGATGATCTGAAAACAAATTAAAATTGCATTTAGCATATACCTAATTCCTAAGGGCTGAATAGTCAAGCTTCTATGAACAGTAAATACATTGACAGCTACTTATGAAAAATACTGAAGTAGTATTAGATCATTTTCTTCTATGATTAATTTATACTGTAAACGGCATATCCCATAAAGAGAAACTGGTGATGAATATGACCATGGCAGATTCAAGCTCTGAGCTTAGGGAGATTCTACATGAGTTAAGATTGATAGCACCTGATGTATTGGAGAGCAACAATCGCTGTTTAATTCTTGAGAAGACATTAGGAGACGGTAATATTTGATATTTCCTGTTTATCTCAAGATTAATGGAGGCAAAATGATTCGCAATCCTATATTTAGCTTTATTCTGATAACACTACTTATTGCACCTGCTCTGGCGCAGGATCATACAAAGGATACCACCATCGATAATTATATTCAGCAGCTCAAACATAGCGACACCAGCAAAGTCAGAATAAGCGCTATACAGGCTCTCACAAGTAGCAATGATTCCAGAGTTACTGACTCATTGATCCAGGCTTTGGCAGACAAAGACTACAACGTCAAAATAGAAGCTGCATGGGCACTTGGAAAAAGAGACGATCCCAAAGCTATCAATCCTTTGATTCAGGCGCTAGGGGACAATGATAGTAATGTTCATGCAGCAGCTACAGAAGCTCTCACAGCAATTGGAAAAACTGCAATAGATCCATTGATTCAGGCACTCCAAAACGGAAATAGCTCAATTCGAGAGGGAGCTGCTGATGCTCTTGGAGAGATTGGAGACTCAAAAGCTAGAACGCCGTTGCTCCAGGTGCTCTCAAATGATAAAGATTGCAATGTACATTTAAGTGCTGCTGTAGCTCTGAAAAAGATCGGCGAAGAAGGACATGGGTTTGCAATAGTGAAAAACACGATAGATTGGGGAGGGGTAGTCCAGGCAATTGAGGATAATGACTAAAGGGTGCGATCGGAGGCTGCATATTCACGTGGTTTCTGCTTTTTCTGCCAGCTCTTCCATCTGCTTTTCAAACTTTGGGTCCCATCGCCAATTAGAGGGACACCCTGAATCAGAGAACGCTTAAGAAGAAAGACTTTCCTATATTAACTATGATGACCATTATGGAAACTAATAGGATATACAGGCTTACGATCTTAATCTCGATCATTCTAAGCCTTCTCGTAGCATGTGCCGCCTCCCAGCCCTGCCCCGTACCGCCTAGCGGAAGTACTACATCGACCGCTTCCCAGGAGATAACGCAGAGCGAATCTACAAATACTTCAGGGACTGTACCTGTCGAGTCAAGCCCTGGGACCTATGAGAACTCGACCTACGGATTCAGCATTAAATATCCAGAAGGCTGGATCTCCAAAGAAGCTGAAGCCAATAATATGAACATGGTGGTGGGCTTCCTGGCTCCGGGAGGAAATATGGATAATCCCACGAACTACATAACGGTCCAGGTAGAACCTCTGCCCTCCAACCAGGCCATAAACCTGGATCAATACACAAGCGCCATTACAAGCAACTTAAAAAGTTCCTACAAGGATTTCAAGCTCCTTTCAAAGAGCGATGTTTCCCTTGGAAACCTCCCTGCAAAGGAGATGCTCTACACTATTAGCAATGAGGGCACACCCTACGAGATACTCCTGGAGTACACGATAAAGGATTATAAGGCATTTGTACTCACATTCTATTCTCAAGCGGATAGCTATTCTCAGTTCGAGGCTGATGCCAGAGAGCTTATGGGATCCTTCGATTTCAGCGGAGCCAATGCAGCACCAAATACTGCATCTCCCCTGATGACGCCTCTGCCGTTCTCCAGGCAGAGCAGTTAGAAATAGAGCAAAGAGATAATACAGCTTATGAAGCGACAGAGGCAGTGCGGCAGGGGGCAATGAGTGAAACTATAGACAATTTTCGCTATTGAACTAAAGCGGATGTATCGTAGAGTGTAGCAGATGTTGATACCCAATCAGGCTAAGGAATCTAGCATGTAAAGAAGCCATCAGCTATTTATTTAAATATATCAAAATTTTGCTATCCTCATCATTATATATCGCGTATTTTGCCCTTTTTCGGATAACAATGCCCTAGTTTTTAACCTTATTAGGAAAATCATTTCTACAAAAAGGATTAAATTTATAAATGGGAAATCCGATGGGTATTTGAATAAGAAAATGAATCACTATGAATAGGAACATGAGGTAATAATTATGAAATCGGATAGTGGCACTGATAGTATAACTCCATCCGGTCCACAAGCACCTATGGGATTAAATCCCGTTTTAGATTTCGATTTCGCCAACCATATTGTAGAATCTGTCGGCCAGAGTTTACTGGTTACGGGGGAAAATTGGCGTTTTGACTATGTTAATCCAGCCTTTGCTAAACTAGTTGGTTATTCTGCTGAGGATCTAATTGGTAAGTCCTTGGATGATTTCGCTTATAACGAGGATCTTGAGCTTCTCAATGATGCTAGAATAAAGCAGCTAACTGGGGAGACTACCGCCTACGAGGTCCGATTAATCAGGTCAGATGGCAGGGTGATCTATGCCCAGATCACCGGAACGCCTCGCTGGCAAGGAGGTAAAGTCACGGGCTCATACACAGTCATCACTAATCTGACCGACCATTACACTGCGGAACTCGAGCAAAGGGTTTATGAAAGGACCGCGGAGCTCGCTAAAACAAATGAAATTCTTCTAATGGAGATCATCAAGAGGAGGAGAGCAGAGGAGATGCTCAATATGTCCTTGGCGGAGAAGGAGGTTCTTCTCAGGGAGGTTCATTGCAAGGTTAAGAAGAACCTGCAAGTGATCTCTTCTTTGATTTATCTTCAATCCAAAAGGGCAATTGATGAGCGGCCTTTGGACATAATAAAGGATTGCCAGAACAGGGTTAAATCTCTGGCTATAGTCCACGATAAGCTGTCTAACTCTCAAAATCTGACAAAGGTCAATCTGGAAGAGTATGTAAAGAGCTTAGTCGATAGTCTTTACCAGCTGTATAACGTTCGCCATGACAGAATAAAGCTGAATCTTGATGTTGATAAGATAATGATTGGAGTAGATACTGCCGTAGCTTGCGGGTTTGTAATTAACGAACTGGTCTCAAACTCTCTCAAGCATGCCTTCCCTGGAGACAGAAAGGGCGAGATTAACATAGAGTTCCACTCCGATGGCGGAAAAGGCTTTAGAATGGTTATCAAAGATAATGGAATTGGATTCAAAAAAGATCTGGCAAAGTCTAACGCTCTGGGCCTACAATTGGTGAGCGCAGTGATGAACCAAATTGATGGTAGCATCAAGCTGGACGGCATTGGTGGAACCAGGTTAGAAATCGTGTTCCATGTGCCGGTTTATGGGGAATAGCCTTGAAGGCGTGAGCTTTATGACCTGATAGAAGAGATATGGCAGATGTCAGATAGCTAAGCGTTACCATTCGCTTGGAACATTTAAATGGCCTCTGTGATTTTTCGCACCTGAGGCTAGAACAATTAGCTAAGGCCTGATCCAGTCTTCAATGTTTACCATAATATATTGAGTCAATTAAAAAATAGGAAACTTTGGAATTATTTATTGATCTAATTTACTATTTTACCGTAATAACTCCATTTAGTCCATCTATACCTAGTGAAGGTATGCTAACTAGGGCATTATAATCTCCTGTCGGCCAACTTCGGTCAATCGTGAAGTTGATTTGTACGGGCTGTTCTTTTGCGTATCCAAAAACCGTAAAGTTTTGTAGGAAAACTCTGGTATACCAAAGAGGAACTTTAAGCTGCAAAACGGCTGTACTGGATACTGAATGATAATTGTCATTATTAACGTAAATAGTAATCCAAGTCGAAGTCCCTCTTTGGTGCGGGTTGCCCCAATCCACTTTATAAAAACTTAAACCACTCCCCGCCGATATCACTGAGGTAACTAATAGCAATACAACCATAATTGCTATAAGCCATTTACTCTTTGAGTTCATGGGATTCCCTCCAAGCAAGAAAGTTATTTTCGAATACCTATTACTTATTGTTTCTCCTCTTACATGTCTTATGGGATATATCAGGATTTCTCTATAATTGTTAAAATGGAAATGTGCCCTATAATCTGTGCCCATATATCGGAGGATTTGTATGTCGAAACAATGCTTGAAAAAGGTTCTAACTTCATAGGGCTAAAACGCCCATGACCCTTAAGGGTCATACGTGGCTGATGAAAAACCTCACATTCATGGCCAACTATGATTAGTCTGATATGGGCAGTGAAGGCAGCTTTATTTTTGAGATCATGATCTCGCGGCTAAAACTGGCCAATAATCCCGTGAATACGGGGCTGCGTCGTTGAACGCGCATGGGAAATTACCCCCTATAAGGGATTAATCTTAATCATCTGCCCATATCAGGATAGCGACATATATGGGCAAACGAAGAAATAGAGTTTGCGGAGCAGATGTCCATAAAGATCTCATAGTAGCCACGATCGAAGATGCAGATGGGACTGAAATCCAGGAACAGTTTGGCACGACTCGTTCGGAGCTAGAGAGATTCAGGAATTGGCTCATAGCCAATAATTGCGAGCAAGTAGCATTCGAAGCTACAGGTGTTTACTGGTTTCCAGTATACGATTGCCTGAGTCCCTCTATTGATACAATTGTAGCAAATCCATGGATGGTCAAAGGACTTCTAGGGGATAAGTCGGATTCTCATGACGCTAAGAGGATTGCAGGTAACTGCTTGGATGGCAAAATCAAGAGATCAAGAGTCTTTTCCAATGAGGATCGAGCCCTCAGAATGATGACCCGTGCCAGATCAGGATATATAAAGACTCAAACTCAACTTAGAAACAGAGTTCATAAGTATCTGGCACTTTGCGGCATAAAGCTGAGTTCTTGTATTTCAGACACCTTTGGAAAATCAGGCAGGATTATCTTGGATGGCCTGGTTGAAGGCAAGGATGCAGACTCGATCCTGGACAGAATCACTTCAAAGAAGATCAAGAAAAAGCGAGACGTCATCAAAGCGGCTCTTGCAAACGGTCTTGATGATACTTCGAGAATGGGTTGTGTATGTGACCTATTGAAATGGGATCCTCCAAGTCATTAACTCCTTCATAGTCCAAATATGGTCGGTAATCAATTCAACCATCGCAGGCGTTCGAGGGATCCATTTTTTAGGATTCAGAGCGAATCCCACTTCTTCCATGTCAAGGTTTATCTCAATTTTTAAAGAATCATGCGGCTTAACGAAGTTGTACCAAGCTTGGAAAAAGTCTATTGCGCCGGTATGAATTTGCCTATCTTTACTAAAGTTCATAGACTCACGTATAAACCTGGCCAGATAATTCCTGAAAGTGAGATTCATTCGTTCGACGTAGGATGTCTGGATATGTTCTTTCGATGTTGGGCAAAGCAGTTCAAGCACATCTTTCGGGTCACCATATACAATCCGTTCAAATGTGTTAACCACTTCATCATTCTTTTTATTTTTCACAATTTGAGCATATTTAAGGTCAGGAGGAGGAACAAGTATAGGATTTGGTTTTCTGCCTAGTCCTTTGTATTCAGGCGTCTCCTTGACACCGTAGACTTCAAGGAGGGCATTGGAAAATGGATCCCAATCATCGGAAACGAATACCGGAAGAGGTGTGCCTGTCGCCCGTCTATGTTCTAAGTCACTAAATAAGGCAGTTGCATCTTCTATAGTTCGGCCACCTTCATGATGGCAGATTAGTAACCTTGATTCAGCATTTATTGCTGTCAGACTATATACGTCACCAACGTCTTTTGAGTCATAGCTACTTACATTTTTTTGTTTTTTTACAAAATGACCATATTTCATCTATCTGCACTTGTGTAAGATGAAGATGGTTCAGGAAGTAATCATTGACCTCTTTGCAATGATCCGCTGCCCTTTTGAGCCATCGGCAGATTGTATTTTTATCATGACCTGTAGATCTTGCAACACCACGAATACTGCCTTTTTCTACCAATTGGGCCAGGACATCTAAGACTTCCTCATCTGATGTGCTTAAACCGAAAAATATTGTTCCGCGAGTCTCGCTGAAACAATGACCACATGTTCTACACTTCAAGAGCGCACGGTTGTTCTTTCCATAGTGATCTTTTATCACTATGTTGCCTTTATCGTTTATGCCATAATCCTGGCAGCCTTCATGATGGCACCAGTAATCGGACAATGTAATATCAGACATTTTTGATACATCCCTTTTAAAGAATGTATCATTATAAACATATAACTATTTCATCGGAACGCATACACGACCAGAGAATGCTTGTTAAGGATAATCTAGAGCTCCTTGATCTTCTGAAAAAGAAGATAGATAAAACAAGTCTTGAAGTGCTTAGCAGATTTCAGAAAAGCGCTAAAGATCTGGCAATAGTTATGTCAATTCCAGGAATAAGTTTTAGATCAGGGTCGACCATCTTGGCAGAAATCGGTGACTATCGCGATTTCCAAACCCCAGAACAAATCGCTAAATGGTGTGGATTGGTTCCTGGACTACACGAATCTGCAGGGAAAAAGAAGCAATGTGGTATTACGAAACAGGGGTCCAAGAGTCTCAGAACTATGCTTGTCGAGATAGCTCAAGTGATAGCTAAGATGAGAAATAACAAGAACAAGCTCTCAAGGTACTTCCATAGATTATCGGCCAGAAAGAGTTACAATGTAGCGATCACTGCTTTAGCACGGAAATTAATCACAATAATTTATCATCTGCTGATCAATCAAGAGCTATATCAAGATAACAAATGCACTACTGATACATCAAAACCAGTCAAAAGGGACCTCCTCTATCTATCCAAAGATGAGCGATTGAAGGATGGAGTGGCTGCTATCGTAGACGCCTTTTATCACTTGAAGAATAGACATTCGGTAGGGGGTGGATAGCACCCCATTTCTTTTAATTGAGGAAGGTTTTTCATGGGAAATAAAGCGAGTAATTTAGAGCAATATCATCTAATGAGCACAGAGCTGGTTAGGCATGGCAATGATGCCAGACAACTAAGGGAATAAACTAAATACATGTAGGCCTATTATAACTTATTAATCGTTAGATAGCAGAAGGGATCAATCTTGATAAACCTCTTCAAGAAAGAAACGGGAAATACGCCACGATTGGATAAGAAGCAAGAAAAACAAGCTGAAAGAAGACAAAGGGCTCAAGCCAGAGCACAAAAACCCATAAAATAGCCACCCATTTCCTCTGGGGCTTATGACATCTTTAATGATATCCAAAGGGGACGGCCACAGAATTAACGATGAAATACACGCACCATACGACGCCAGGAAATCAACTGCTTAGCATAGGATTTACGAGAGTTAACAGATCCTGTCTTTGGGAAGCGAAATGGAAGTTTCAGCGGAGCCTTTGTAAAGCCCTTGTTAAGCTCTGCCAAATTCAACCGATCTGTCGCAATGCTAATATTTGTTACAACTGTAACAGCTTCTAAATATCTGAGGGCTGTCTAACCCCTTTTTGTAAATTCTTCTTATAATTTTGCCGATTTCTAAAAGACAGGAAGTTTTGAGGTTACGAGGTCAGATCCGTAGATCCAGGAAATATTGCTGAGATACTCATAGAAAATCATCGCTGAAAATGTAAGAAATTCATATAAACACTTATAAATGATTGAAGGAGATAATAGCATATGAAACTCTTTATGATAGCTGGGATTGCTGCGATTATCCTATCAGGGTTTTTGGTAGAAGGATCGTCAAAGAGTATGGAAAACTTAACGGTTAATCTAGAGTTCAGCCAGTTTCCCGCACAATATACTTGCGACGGCTTGAATACCACTCCACAAGTCGAGATTTCCGGTTTAAATGCTGTATCCAACATCACATCTATGGCGATGATCTTACAAGATCCTGATGCGCCCAATGGTACATTTATTCACTGGGTAATATGGAACTTACCGCCTGTGAATGTAGTACCTGCCAATATACCGACCGTCACGAATGTTACAACGCCTATCAAGGCTGTACAAGGAGCAAACGGGGCAGGAAAGATTGGGTATATAGGACCATGTCCTCCACCAGGAATGCCTCACAGGTATTTACTGAACGTCTATGGTCTAGATAGGGTGCTTAATCTTAAGCCTGGGTCAAATAAATCTGAACTGGAAAATGCCATGAACGGACATATCATTTTGCAAGGTCAAGCGATAGCAACCTATGGGAGATGAAAGGGATTTTCTCTCCCAGCATATTTATAAAAAATATTAATATATCAAATTATTATCACTGCGGTTTCTTTCGATAAAAGTTGAATTCTTTACATCCTTAACGTTTTATATACCAGAGAAGAGCCTTAATTATGCCATTCTGCCCAAGCTGCGGCAATAAATGCCAAGAAGGAAGCAAGTTCTGCTCTGCTTGCGGCCAGCGTATCGCAGGTAAACCGGTTAAATCGAATAAAATAAATAAGACTCCCATCGAAGAGAACATAATTTGGAAAGGCAAGCCTGACGGGTTAAAGGCCAGGATGAAAAATCAGGCACATCTCAACGCCACTACTTACATACTAACGAATCTTCGCTTAATTGTTCGAACCGGAGTGATCGGCAAAAGGGAAGAACAGATTGAGCTTATCCGCATAAAAGACTTAGAGCTGATTCAAGGGCTCAAAGATCGCGCATTAGGAGTTGGTGATATCGACATTATATCAACAGATGATAAGGACTCCAAAATGAAATTAACCGATGTCAAGAATCCCGGCGAAGTTAAGGATCTTATTTGGAAAGCCGTGAGGGCGGAGCGTCAGAAACACGTTCGATATATTGGCAGTGCATAAACGTAAAGGAGTGGAATCATCACCTAGATTAGACAAAGATCATATGCAAAGGTTTTTATGTGTGGGTATTGATAATTGTGATTGGTGAATTAGAGTATGTTTGGATTTATAAAGAAGATCATAAAAATGGTTTTGACCGTAAAAATCCTCTTGGCATTATTGGGAAGATTTACAAGAAAGTGATACAGAAAATCTTCGGCAAATATGAATCATATCTGAAATAATAGCCCAGACGATGGATTTTTATCCCTATCTTTATGCACGCATCATAGACGGCTATGAATCCTTTGCCTAGGATAGTGTTAACATATTTTAGGTTTATAGATTAGTTTTTGGTTTGTGTAGTCCCGAAATCTTTGACTTTATATACCCACCAAAGGGGCATGGGAAAGAAGAATAAGGTTGTAAAGCTAACACAAAGAAAGATCCGGTACATAATCCGAGCTAAAACCAGTAACATCAGCACCAAAAGAATCGCTGCTGAGATGAAAGTCAGCGAGTCAACCGTTAAGCGAGTCTGGATGCATTGGATGAAAACCAAGATGCCCCTAAACATTAACAAATTTGGACGTAAGAAAAAAGATGTTGATGAGGAATCAGAGAGATTGATATTAGAAACCAACAAAGAGCAAAATTTGGGGGCAAGGCGTCTTGAAAAGATCATAGAATTCAAGTACGGAAAACATATCCCTCACAACACAATTCACAAGGTTCTGCTGAATCATGGCCAAGCTAAAGTAAACCGTAATAAAGCGAAGCGTAGAAAACCTTGGGTCAGGTGGGAACGCAAGCACAGCCTGACACTGGTACATCTGGACTGGCATACCAGTAAGCTCAATGGAAAAAAGGTATGTGCAGTTCTTGATGATAGTTCGCGGCGAATTCTCGCAGGCGGAGAGTTCGATGCAGAAACTACTGAGAATAGTATCATGCTCCTTCAGGAGGCGCTGGATAACTTTGGATGGCTGACGGGAATCAGTCAGGTAATGACTGATCATGGAACTCAGTTCTATGCCAATAAACGAGATAAAAAGGGAGAGGCCGATAGCAGATTTGAGAACTTCCTTAAGGATAATAAAATAGTCCATATTAAAGCGAGAGTCAAACACCCTCAGACAAATGGCAAATTCGAAAAATGGAATGATACATACCAAAAGAACAGGTCTAGGTTCGATAATTTTGACAATTTCATGGATTGGTATAACACTGTTAGGTTCCATGAATCGCTCGATACAAAATGGTATCTTCAGACGCCAGATAGTGCTTTCTGGTCCAGGCTACCAGAAGGGTGCAAGCTGAAAATGTTTCTCGATCGTATGGAGACTGAATTAAATGTTAGAGATAGAACCTAAAAGTAGAGACCGAGTATATAAAGTCAAAACATTCGGGACTCTACAGATTAGTTTTTGGTTGGGTAACAGGCAACTCTTATCCGTATCTTTTGGTATAGGAGCTTCTTTATAGGCAATAGGCAAGCTAGAAGCCCAATCTTATAGAACTGTCTCAATTCGATTTAACCAAATCTACGAAACATTCTTTGATTGAAAAAACCAAACAGCTAAGATATCACCTTTTAAACCGTTCCAGCTTTATGGTCACCTGATTTTTCACATCCGGGCATCGCAGCTGTATGGTGTCTCCTTGCCACCACGGCATGCTTCCGCCAAACTGAAACATTTGTAGACTGGGGAAAATATTGTGATAGAATGATCCGCATAGGTTGTTCGCATTGTGGATACTTATTTCGAAAGTTTCTCCAACCTCGTGGCAAACATTGCATTTTCCTTTAACATCCGTTACGGTTGCTACGACTCTGTAACCAAATCCAGGATCTTTTACCATTATTGTACCTTCTAAATCTCAATTAGGTCTCTACGGACCTAGGGTGCATTCAACCATGGATAGTTCGAATAGTTCCAGCTATATCCACCATAAAACGGAGACATATGCCTCCGATATTTATAGCTTGAATAAGGAAGCTTCGAATAATAATAGCTCTGCGGATAATAGCCAGGTGTAGGATAATTATATAGCGCACGATAACCATATGGTGTTCTGTAGTATTGAGGTGACACGTAGGCTGTCACATCTATAGTCACTTGGTTGCTCGACTGGCCGTTTAGGGTATATGATAGAACATGCTGCCCAATTGCATCACCGTAGAAGGTTAGCTGACTGTGAGGATAGAAGTAGAAGTTGTAATTATATGCCGTTCCATTGAGTACTTCTCTCAGGTATCCGCTGCCCCCTGTTGGAGAGCCCGCTATAAGCGTCACTGCTGATCCTTGAGGAATTGTGGCATACTGTATCCAACCTCCATCTCCTTGTATCCATAAGGACGGGCCTGCATTATTGGCATTTGTCTGGTATTGCGAGTTGGGTACTGATTGCTGCTGAGAGCCAAGATAGATAGTAGCCGGTGTTTTACCTACAATCAAAGTTTGTATGGGAGCGCTGATATGGCTACTTGAAACTGGCATTGAGGGCATACTATACTGCCCCTGAGCACCATAGAAACATACTGCTATGACTAGGACTATTAGCATCAAGTATGGCTTAAGAGTTCTCATGGTATTCCCTCCAAGAGTCTACATGATTTTGCTCAAGTACCGCTATTGGCATTCAACACTTATAAAGACGTGAGTCGCGGGCAAAGGTTAGTTAATCATGGTAAGTGATGAGCCAACTTTGAAAAAGTATTTATGAGTTTCCCGCCTTCCCCAGATGGATGAGCCCTAAAGCCCTGTGGAAGATGCTGATTAAGGTCTACCATGACTGGAGCGATGATAAGGCATCCAGGCTTGCTGCAGCCCTGGCATTCTACACCATATTATCTCTTGCACCTATTCTGGTCATAGTAACAGCTATTGCAGGCTTTGCCTTCGGTGAACCGGCTGTCCGAGAAGAGATCGTAAACACCATCCATAGCCTAGTGGGCAGAGATGGGGCAGACGCCATAGAGATGGTCATGGAGAATGCTACCATGCCCGGCCATAACACTCTATTTGAGATCGTTGGCATCATCGTCCTGCTCTATGGAGCTGCTGAGGTGTTCATTCAGCTTAAGGATTCATTAAATGACATATGGGATGTGATGCCTAGGAATGATAGGGGCATCTTTGGCACCATCAGGGAATATTTCTTCTCACTCAGCATGATAACGGGCATAGGGTTCCTACTGCTTGTATCTCTGGTGGTCAATGCAGCCTTATCGGCCTTTGGGACTTTCATAGACGCGCATCTGCCAGAGAACATGGTCTTTCTTAGCGCCGTCAACTTCATCATATCCTTCGCCGTCATCACCTTCCTCTTTGCAATTATCTACAAGGTGGTACCTGATGCCCAGATCACCTGGAGTGATGTCTGGATAGGGGCTGCAGTCACTGCCCTGCTCTTCATTGCAGGCAAGTTCCTGATAGGGATATACCTTGGTTATAGCGCAGAGAGATCTGCCTATGGTGCCGCAGGCTCGCTTGTGATACTTATGATTTGGATTTATTACTCGACTCAGATCTTCCTCATGGGCGCTGAGTTCACACGGGTATATGCAGAAAGGTTTGGATCAAGAATCAAGCCTGAGGAGGGCGCCAGAGCTGTGCGGGAGAGGAAGAGGCCTGATAAGGGATCGTCAAAAGAGAAAGATGCTAAGGTGCTACGCATCGAAGCTGATAGAAAATCTTGTTATTGAGCAGACTATTGAGCAAGCCAAAAATGCAGAATGGTCCCAAGAAGCATCATTCTGAGGAGACGAAGCAGGCAATCTCCCCTAAGTTTAATTTTTCCAATCTTTGTAAAGCCGTGTTCTGAGATGGATTTAGAGTGCATAAGAAATCACATGTAAAAAGGTTTATAATCTCCATCATAGAAGAATATCGGACAGTATTTGCGACACACTGAGGGGGCGATTATGGAAGATTACACCGAAAGATACGGTCGTCTGCTTGTTCAATTAGTAGATCGCAGGGCCACAATGAAAGTGTTTGAATTCGATCAAGTACTGCTAATGCCCACTGCCGGAGGTTATCGCGCCCTTGTGGAGCAAGCTGAGATCGAGATTAAGCCGAAGATTATGAACTATTTATCCCAGAGGTGGTCCGAGGGAACAATAGAGAACTTATCCTTCTTTGCTATGGCCGTTACCGTGTACGCTCGAAGTGTATTAGATCCCCCAGTCACTATCGATGTTGGTAAAGTGCTGCTGAAAACTGTAGCTGCCTGCAACCTCAGATGTGCTCGCCGAAAGGAGACTGGCGGAGGATGCCAGGTAGCCAAGAACAAAGAGCACCACCATCTGCCGAAATGCATTAAATTGCCGAGAGAAATCGATGTTGGTTGGGGATATGTGAAGAGATATATCGCAACTGGTGGCGCCATATGTTCATCTGATGCAGACGGCGTACAAGAAGCTATGGGAGTAAAGGTCCTTCTTGGATCTGACTTTTCCCCAGCAACCTCCTGCTGATCTATGCCAAATGGCTAGCATCAGAAGTGTGACCGCATCTCCCCCTTTTTCGGCCTATTCCAGGGCAATATGAAGAGTTTAGGCCAGCCAAATGTTCTAATTGATCTTAGCTCTTTGCTCGTATGGCACTCGATTGCTTGTTTTCCGATTATTTCCGCATATAGAATTCGCTATCGATCTTATAGCAGGCGCCAACTTCATATATCGACGATTCGCGTATAGTATAAGGCAAAAGTCGATGTATATTCGTTAGCCTGTCTTTACTTCTTGACTTTTGCCTCCCTCCTCGTTATGCGATGTTGTGATTTCTCAATGCTCTTTGAAAAGGTTTAAGCTGCACTTTATAATGTTTTAACAAAGAAACACACCTAACAAGATATAAGAGTGTGTAACACATGACTGCACAAGTTTTAGATTTCGAATAAATACCATTAACCAATACATGCCCTAATATTATCCACTCGATACTTTAATATAATAGATATATGTTAGTATTAGTTTTACAGGCTATTAATGGCTCAATTTTTTTCGGTCCATAGCCTTGCGGAGGTGGGTCCCTGGTAGAAGATCCGTTTCAGTAGATGGCCCAGTTCACGCTTACATGAGCTTGCCTAACATACTTCAGTTCCCGCCCGGCGTCTGTAGGTGCCTTCTGGGCAGGCTGAGGATAAAGCGAGCATAAGCGCCCTATTAAGAGGTGATAGTTGTGAAACTGAACCTGAATAGCATCGAAGGACGGAATGAAGTTGCAAAAATGGCGGAATGGAGAAGGATCCTCGCCGATCGGTATTGGCTAAATTGCTCTTTGGAGGAATGCGTGGATTTTTATATTCAGATCCGGGAGTTCCGGGGAGACATCGCATAGGAGACATTGCATAGCACCTCCATATATTATTTAAGAGATCAAGGATAATTGAAATCTGCCCTACAACTAAGAGAGCTATCTCAAATCCTCGCAATGATCTTCTTTCCATGCATCATACCGGGAGCCTCAATAAAGCGATAAGTAAGCAACGAAACAGGAGTTGCTATCATAAGAGTCAGAAGCACGCAGAGGCAGAAGCTGAGATCGGTGGAGATTATGGTATGGACATAGACGTATTTATATACTGGTTCCAAGAGCTCCATCAAATATGGATGAACTAAATAGATGCTATAGCTAATCATTCCATAGAATCGGGTAATCCTATTTACAATTAATCGATTAGAGAATAAAGAAAGGGAGAGGATCAGCAGACAAAAGGCTATCGGCCCCATGGTTGGCATATAAGTCAGTTTAGCTAACGGCTCGAACCGCTCAGACAATGCTATATTTAAAGCAGTATTATCAATAAAATAGAACACTATGATCATTGATAACGAAAACATACAAACAGCAGCTGGGATCAGGTATTCGCTTTTAATCTTGGGCAAGTAATATTTATAAACCATATAGCATAAAATTCCTACAGGAAATGCAAATACCCAACGGAAAAGATTAAAATGCCAATATTGATCTACAATCGCATCTCCAAAGATCATACCTTCAAATTGCCTACCTGCTGATGATAAATAATATACGGCGATAGAGAAAAGGATAGATCTCTTGATATTATTCACTTTAAGAAAGATCAACGGCAAAAAGAGGTAGAAGAGCATCTCAACCCCGATTGTCCAGCCGCCAATAGTGAGACTTCCTGAATATTCCGGTACTAGATTGAATGTAAAGGAGAAGTTCGAGAGTATTTCCAGCCACGAGGGCGCCCTATTCTGGATGATACCATCGAGCACTACAAAGACCAGCAAAAGGTAGAAAAGAGGAGCTATCCTGAAGAATCTGCGGATATAGAACTTGATGAACCTATTTTTCTCTCCAGACTTATTGTCCAGCGACAAATACAGTGTAAAAGCGCTTATGACGAAAAACAAAGGCAGGCTGGCCATATTCAGGCCAATAAATCGATCAGGTAACATTTGAAAGGGATATTGACCGAAAAGGGATACCATCCGGCCAGACATATGGTAGAAAAGGATGCTGAGAGCAGCGATACCCCTCAATGCATCGATATGATACAGTTTATCCCCTTTGGCTTTATGTTCTACGCTGGGAGAAGAGCTTACTTTAGTAGAGGAGTTCTCCAGTGAAGGCACTTTTAATTCAGGCATCATCTCTACTGTGCTCTGTCCGGAAAACTCTTGAATCATATGCATATCACGGCACAGAAGTTTTCAATTTTGGCGCTGAAAAAAGTGAGGTAAATAATCTTATGCTCACCATAAATCCCACCTTTCGTCGGAATCATGCTTGTTTTTTATAGCACTGCTGTAATCTTCGATATTTTGATCCGGCGCAGCCTCGGCTATGGCTCCTGACTGGGGCCTGGAAGCCTTTTCAACGTGTATTGTGTTAAGTAGGCTCTTAGCTATGTCCATGCCCTCAGTGGAATTTGAGGGAACCATGTTGACTACCTGAACCTCTATATATCCTGCAGCGACTGAGCTGTTCTCGAACTTCTTACTATCCAGGAAGTATCTACATAATAGGCGTTTTTTGCTATTGTTCAGCTCTCCATAGGCGATCATAGCCTCTTTTCCATCGACTGTGCCTAACTCAACATAAGCCGTTAAGAATTCGTGAACGGCAATTTGATAGAGCTCTTTCCAATAAGTTATCTGCTTAAGAGTTTCTATAGTGGCATCCACTGGAACCTTCATATCGAAAATTATAATATTTGATCTCGTCCCATCAGGAAAATCTACCAGGGTTGTGTATGTGGTAACATTGTTCTCTTCGAGGGGAGGCATGATGTCGATGGTATAATTTTTAGATGTATTTGGATTGAACGATATATTATACGGCCCTGCAGTTATCGTTTGAGAATTTGCCGAAGCTAGAGAGAATAGTATAAGCAACGCTAAGTAAGCTAATAATCTCATAATCATACCTCCCACAACGGGCAATTGTACTCTCAGCTTAATAAACATATCTATGTTATGGTCTTAAAACATTTTTAAAAAGTTAAGTCATTATGACTTAATCCGTACTTTGTATGCCACTAACAGTAGATATCATTCTTCACACGAAGAACTTTATATAATACAAATGTATTGTAATAACACAAAGTTGGATATACTTTCAGTTTTTAGCCTTCAGCTGGCTATTCAGCATCCATCATTCTGTATCTGTTTAGGGCTAGCATTCTGCACCCTAGAGCGTTCACGCCAGGAATGCCACAAGCTCGTTATTGGTAGAAATATTCTTTTAAAATTGAGGATTCCATATTCTTTGTTCCCCATATTGCAGAGAAATGTCTAAGTTGAAGAATGCTTCATCCCACATCGCTTTAAGAGAAGTTTAAATAGATGTGATTCTGAACATGAGCCGTTAGAACTACTTGAGGGAGAGATGACATATGGGAAGTACTAAGGCTATTTTAGCAGTTGCTTTAGCAGTTGTCCTTCTGGGAACATCCTTGATCGGCTGGGCGGCGGCTGATGAAAACAATAGTAGTGCATATACACTAAAATCTGATGCAAAAGAAGAGCTGATCGCCTTTGTAAATGAAGCTAAAGAGTTCGTCCTAGCCAATGGCAAGGATAAGGCGCTACAGGTCTTCAACGATCCCAAAGGAAAGTTTGTGAGAGGAGAACTTTACATAATTGCCTATGACTTCAATGGAACCCGCTTGGCACATCCGTACATGCCTGACGGGATTGGAAAAAACGCGCTCAATGTGACAGATTCCAATGGCGTTGCTACTGTCAGGAACATGCTAGAGATGGCTAAAAGAGGAGGGGGATTCACGTATTACACCTGGCCCAATCCTGCTCATTCTAACGCAACAGAGCTTAAGCTAACCTATGTGCAGAAAGTGGATGAAGGATTGTGGTTGGGAGCTGGCGTTTATCTGCCTGGCCAGGCTCCTACCTTCAACAATACAACCAAGGAAGATCTCGTAGCATTCGTAGATAGGGCAAAAGACTTTGCTTTGAACAATACTAAAGATGCGGCTCTGAAAACATTTAACGATAGAAATGGAGAATTCGTCAGAGGAGACAGCTATGTCTACGCCTACGATTTCAAAGGAAACACCCTGGCTTTGCCATTTGAGCCTGAGCTGATCGGGACCAACCGCCTTGAGATCCAAGACCAGAACGGCGCATATCCAGTCCAGGATGTATCAGATGTGGCAAAGAGAGGTGAGGGATTCGTTTACGCTATTTACAAGGACCCAGCAGAGAATATGAATCCTAAGCTCAAGCTGGATTATGTGACGAAAATAAACGACGAATGGTTCCTGGGATCAGGGATATACTGGCCTGAAGAATGAAGTTGAAGAATTGTGTAATATGAGATTATACTGTCCGGAAGAATCTCAGGAGTCAAGGATTCTTCCGGCTCTTTGGCCTCGGAAGTTATGGCATTATCTCCTATAGTTCGCATGAGCACTTTGAGAGCAAGCATTTGTCATTCCAGGCTTCTGTCAATAGAGGCTCCAGCTCGATAGCACTGTTGTAAGCCTCGATTGCATCTTCTTCTTATTCGCGCATCTGCAATTTATCGTACTATTATTAGGATTTTCTTTATATCCTATACATACATTCAATAAGGCTAAAAACCATTTGCTGCTATCAATTTCAGCGGTAAAGTATTTATGCTTATATATCCCATATGCGTGCTATGGGAGGAGTTCTTGAGCAGCTGGTGCGGCCTTCACCGAAGCGGCAGCAGATATTACCCCTGCGCTGCCGTAGGATCGATACAACAGTCCTTGAGCTTGAAACTGCAAAGGAGATCCTAGGCGAGGTCTTCCATACCACACCGTCAGAGGTCGAGGAGATGATCCGCCAGCGCATCTAAGAGGCGTATAGGCATATGACTTCTCCCCATTTTTGACAAATCTGAAATAGCTTGGGATTGCTTTTATTATCATGATACTGGGAATATCCGGCAGCCCCCGCAAGCAAGCCACCGAATATGTATTGGGGGAGGCACTGAAGATGCTTGAATCAAAGGGCATCCAGACCAAGCTTTTCTCTGCACACGGCAAGAATATCAGCCCATGCAAGCACTGCGATTACTGCCTTAAGAATGCCGAGTGCATCATAAAGGATGATATGCATCAGCTCTATCCTCTGATAAAAGAGGCAAAGGGCTTTGTGATTGCCACGCCAGTTTACAACGGCAGCCTTAGCGCCCAGACAAAGATTATCATAGATAGGACAAGGGCATCGCTCGCCGCAGATCCGAAGGCGCTCAGGCACAAAGTCGGCATGGCCATAGCCATCGGCGGCGATCGTATGGGCGGTCAGGAGATTGCAATACAGCAGATACATACATTCTATATCCTCAATGGCATGATACCTGTGAGCGGCGGTTTTTTCGGCGCAAATCTGGGGGCGACATTTTGGTCCAAGGATACTCTTGAAGGAGTTCAAAATGATGAGGAGGGATTGCGGAGCCTGAGAAAAACGGTTAAGAGATTTGCGGAAATGCTTGAGATGTGCAGTAAGATGGAAAAATAGTTATTCCGTAGGAGGAACTTTAAATCATGGCTAAGGAAGGATCACGCAGAAAGATCGCCTGGGGGATAACAGGCAGTGGAGACAGAATTGTTGAAACCGTGGAGATAATGAAGGAACTTCAAAAGCAGTATGAGGATATCGTGGATGTTCGCGTCTTCGTCTCTAAAGCCGGCGATCAGGTGATAAAGTACTATAAGCTTTTCAATGATCTGGAAAAGAGCTTCGATAAGGTCTGGGTTGAGATCAATGCCAATGCTCCTTTCCTGGCAGGCCAGCTTCAGGTCAAGAGGTATGAGTTCCTTCTGCTCGCGCCAACTACTTCGAACACAGTTGCCAAGATATCTCTGGGCTTGGCAGACTCGCTCCTTTCAAACGCTGCAATCATGGCACAGAAGGCCTTTGTTCCCACATATATAATGCCCTGCGATTACAAAGAGGGCATCATAACCACAAAGCTTCCCGATGGGAGCGATATGAAACTCAGGATACGGAAAGAAGATGCAGAGAACGTAACGAAGCTCAGAAGAATGGAGGATATCTTTGTGATCGAGACGCCCCAAGAGCTGCCATCGATCTTTAAGAAGCATTTTGGCCGATAATTTGTTTATCTGAGCGATTGAAGAGTATATTATTTGTAGTATTAGTGATAGTACTGCTATCGCTAGCATGCACTAAAAGAGTATGGGCCAAAGGATTCGCAATAGAGTCGATGTTATGGGTCATATTTGTAGTCGATGCTTTATCATACCCTTTAGAGGATCTCGTTGTTTCATTTTCTATCTCTAATGCCACTAGGTCAATATCGCTACCTGAATAGATCTTGTAAAGTGTAATATTCTTTCCAGCATAGCTTAGATGCTCTCCCAGGCCAATCACTGCTGAATCGACTGTCTCATTTCTGCTGTAAAGCTTAAGCCAAATTACTCCTTGTGGTGAATCCGTATCCTCTATCACAAGGGTTGTATTTCTATCCAGACCGAAGGCCTGCTGCGTTGTTAGCAATACGTCTCCGGCATAGGCTCGAGGTGCCGGAAGCAAAAACAAAATCGCAAGTGCTATCAATAAGCAGACAGGCCCTGCACTTCCGGGATTATTCATATGCTCTTCCCACTATTGCCTTATTTGATTCATGGAAAGGATTTATTACTTATGGCTCCAACGTCCTCGTTAACACGACAGAGGAGAAAGGTAACATCGGTGTTTCTATGGAGGATGTAGGCTTACTTGTGCTTGGGCATGGATCAACACTGCCCTATAATAGAGATCTTGTGGAATCTCTTGCTCAGATGATAAGGAAGAACCATACGGGGCCTGTCAGGACCGCATACCTGAATATGAACCAGCCAGATATCCCAGAAGGCTTAAAGAGTTTTGAGGGAACCAATGTGAAGAAGATTATAGCACTGCCGCTCTTCCTTGCGCATGGGGTTCATACCCGTGAGGACATTCCAAGAGAGCTGGGTGTAGATGAACAGAAAAGGAGGGGGCTGGTGAAGATAAATGGAACTGATGTAGAGATAATCTGTGCCGAGCCTCTTGGCGTGGATGAATGCATAGCAATTCTCGCATGCAGACGTGCAGAGGAAGCTCTAAGGTAGCTGTACTCGATACCATCCATGGCGCTTCGACGATAGCGCAGCGGATGTGTAGATCAGGCATTGATGCTTCAGCTTTTGAGGTCTACCACCAGTCTAGAAGCATCTTAGGCTTTGATCTTGTGGTTGCACCTGTACACCTCTCGCCTGAAAATCCGGCTCTTGCAGAGGCAAGGCGATCATGCAAGAGGATAATTACCCACCACATGGCAGTGGGCGAACTCCTAAGAGATGACATTAGACAAGGCCTAAGGATATTCGAGGTCACTGGCACTCATAGCAAGACAACGACCTCACTTCTGCTGTCCAGGATCATCTCCTCAAATATGAAAGTGATATCGCATACTACACGTGGGCTAGAGCTATGGTCGAATGGATCGAGCAAGACCCTTCAGACAGGCCTCAGCATAACTCCGGCAAATATTATACACGCCGTCGAGGCTGCTGATGCTCATGAAGCAGAAGCCCTGGTATGTGAGATATCCTTAGGAGGAACTGGGCTCGCGGATTATGGGATTCTAACAAGTCTTTCTGGAGACTATAGGATAGCCGGGGGCACAAGGTGGGCGAGCACCGCCAAGCTGCAGATGCTTTCTTTGGCGAAGCCCGGCTCTAAGATTATTGCAAATACAAATGCTAAGATCTCTTCTGACATTTCCTTCGGCAATGATGGTTATACTATTGCCGGGCCAAATGAGATCTGTATTGGATATGATAAGGCTCAATTGGCCTTGGGAGAGGACTTGGATTTTGAAAGCTATGAGACAGCTATTTCGGCATCTGCTGCAGCTGCATATTGTGCAGGCTTCTCCATAAGGGAGATCACTGATGCGCTTGAGGGTTTCGATGGCATAAGCGGCAGGATGAAAGTCATTCGTTCCTCAGGCATCACAGTCTACGATAGCTCGAACTCAGGACTGAAGGTCTCTGATGTCAAACATGTATTGGACCTTATAACGGACGGAAAGGTTTGCCTCGTTGTAGGCGAAGAGGCAGAGACGGTATGCGAAGGGATGAATATTCCAAGCCTGGTAGAGCTTCTTTCAAAATATAGGGGTAAGATTGATCTTCTGGTTTTGGTTGGAAGGAGGCTTGAGCCATGGGCAAAAGAGCTTAGGGCAGAGAAGGCTCATGACTTAAAAACAGGAGAGGCTCTGGCACGCCGTTCTATCTCGGGGCTAGATAAGCTGCTTTTATGTGTTAAATGTTTCAGGTGATAAAATGGAAAGCTTTGTTCAGAAAACGCAGGTGCTGCATCCCAGGCCCAGCTCAATAGTTGCAGCTCTATATACTTTGCGTGACCTTGGTGTAGATGTAATTATACTCCATGGGCCGAGCGGCTGCTGCTTCAAGCATGCACGACTTCTGGAAGAGGATGGAGTGCGAGTGCTGACCACCGCCTTGGATGAGGCAGGATTCGTTTTTGGAGGCCAGGAATCCCTGGCAAGGCTTCTTAAAAGGGCAAAGGAGCTCTTCGATCCAAGGCTTATTGCCGTCTCAGGAACATGCAGCAGCATGATTATAGGAGAAGATCTCCATCAGGCGGTTCTAGAGGCTAATCTCGATATACCTGTCCTGGAGGTAGAGGTGCATGCAGGCTATCGCGATAACACGCGTGGTGTAGTCATCACCCTCGAGGCTGCCAGAGATAAGGGAATAATCGATGATGCAGAGTTTGAGCGGCAAAAGGTGCTTCTTGAGAAGGCGACAGAGGTTGAGAAACTCTATGGAGCTGCATCCGGCGAGTATTTGCCTCCCGAACATGGAGATCTAAAATTCGAGGCCGCATCTAAATTGCTAAGCCTGATAAAGCAGGGAAAACGTGGGCTCAATATCCTGAACGCTAAAAAGGAGACTGCCTATATGTTCGCTGATATTACATCTGCTGTCTTCGAGGTATCCGGCGGCGCTGTGGATACTCTTGCCAACTTGGATGATACTGTAGGACTCCCCAAAGTTAGAAGGGATGCAAGCAATATAGCCCGCGATCTCAAGAATCGAGGCGTTAAATCGGATCTAATAGGCGGCCTTGATGAATATCCGATAGCTGGCGATGCAGTAGCGCGCTTCATATCAGAGCACGGACCATATGATTTTGTAGTGCTCTCTGGAGTGCCACATGCAATTCCCTCTTCAGCTCTACGGGGTATGGAGATCTTTTCTGTTACCAATGGTCCAAGGCAAGTAAAGCCTATGCGCGATGCAGGGCACCATCACGTCATCGTTGAGCTTGATCTCCATCCTAAAACAATGGGCGTGAACTCCATAGTTGAATCTGAATTTGGGGCCACTCTGAGAGCCTTGAATAAAGCTGATGCTAAAAACACGCAGAAGTAAGCTGAATAAACTGAAAGCCAGCAAATAAACTAAAGTAAGCTCTGAAAAAGAGCAAATATTTTAAAGCGATTTTGGAAGCTCAGTCAGCAGAGCATATAACGTAAAGCCTAACAAGCCGATGAGGCCGATGCCTGCCATTGAGACCTTTGCGATCATAGTGAACTCCTCTCTGGATGGCTTCCTGGCAAGCCTTAGGACTCTTATGTACTCCTGTAAATTCACGGATGGGACGGCCAAGTCTATATCGCCGATCTCATCAAGGTCAAGCTTATCCTTGATCTGCTGGAGCCTGTTCTCTGCTACCTTAGTTTCCTCTTTCATTCCCGATATTGAAAGAGCTTCGAAATAAAAAAGCTTTCGATCAGTCGTGTCCTATGCCGATAGGTCATATGTATCTATGTGGTAGAAATGCTGTGCTCATATAAATCAGGAGGTGTCCTGAGGCTACAATCAGACCATATCAGAATTTAAGATCTGCTCGGGATAAAGATCGATTATTCGGTTTTGCATTTTGGGAAAAGAATCTATCTTCAGCTATGTATAAGATATTAAATAAAGTTCTTGATAGATTGCTTGCCAATCTAAAATAGTTATTCAATATATTATAGGATCATCACTTTATCGCCATAATATTGAGACTTATCAGTTTCCCAAATTCCACGGTCCCTGCTGTTGACGATGCATCCTTTATATCACCCATAAAATGCGGGTAACAAGGATACTCAGCGATATCTTTGAACCCGATCTCTCCCAAAATACTTTGAAGCAAACCAGACCAATATATCGATTTATGATAATTATATTTAGTATCTTGTCCACCCGCTAAAATTCCTTGTATCAGCCTCTGGTTCTCGAACGTTAGCTTCTGACTTTTTATAATACTTGCTAATTTGCAGAGATCTGGAACAGAAATCCTCAATTCGCCCCCAGGCTCTAGAAAATCGTAGAACATCTTCAGCACGTTTATCGAATCGTTTTTTGAAAAATGTTCTAGTGTGTGACAAATGTATATCATCTTTATCGAATTACTAGGTATATACTTAGGCAGATCTTCTATTTTACAAGATAAATCAGTAGCATTTGTGCGATAATTATCTATATTTATAAAACCGATAAGCTTTATATCTCCACAACCAATGTGAAGTTTGTTCTTTGACTTAATCATAGATTTCATTTTAAGCAATTTAGCTAAATTTATAGGAATTTTTTTGATTTTATTAGGCGGATATTTAAACGACCTGTTTTCCTCACGTAATATATGATAATAATATTTCATATTATTAAATCGAATATATCTATAATTCAAAATGCCATTTCTTATTTGGCGCAACATAATCATCATCCCTATTTTCTCTTCAAGCCAGAAATTATACTTCCAGGACCGATATCCTAATAAGCGCATCTGTAATCGTTGTGGGAATATCAGTCTTTCGTCCCCGATAAAGCAGTAGAGTGCAAACATATACACAAGAACTCTGGAGCTTGGTTATTCGAAGATATAGGATTTGCAATTATTCGGTTTATTCAGAAGCCTTTTACATCCATGAATTAACTTTAGCAGGCCACGGGGGTATTTATTCAAATTGCGCGAATATGACGTTTAACTGACATAATATTGTTTTAAGTAAGTCTTTCCAAATATCGTTGCTAATGCTAAACTAAACACGAAGCTAAATATTGGAAATCAAATCCCGCCACAAGTAGCTTCGGAATAGTTGATATAAACCTGAACGGCTGAAGATGCCATTCCAAAACAAGGATAATGCAAAGTGCTCGCAGGAGATCTATATAATCTAAAATCCCTATCTTGCATAAATGCCAATTTACATGCAAAATATAAAAGCAACCCCCAAAAGCGTCATGATCATATGCCAATGAATCCGTGTGCCAAGGCGGCCAAATTGGTGATGAATATATGAGCTAAGATATTAGCCGAAATCAGAAATACCCCAAGCCAGAGCCAATTACGAGAATATAAGATTACAAGGATTCCATTAAGAATGCGGATCTACGCATTGAGAAGTCTATTGAGGAGTATATAGCCGCTTCCGATAATAAATACACTCCTGAATAGGAGACCAGTTTAAATCATCTTTGTTAGTCCTCGTGAACTTTCATGCACGAGTAGGAAACTTAGCAGTCATTAAGACGATATTCGAAAGCAGATCGAGCGGAAGCTAAAAAATAAAAAAAATATGTGGTTAGATTTTTTAACAATCTATTCCTGCGCAAGGTGGCTGCTCATTCTCAGGCACTGGATTCTCGTGGAACTTGATTGTCTTCTCTGCCTCGAATTGTCCAGTGAAGCTCTCGTGGGCCTTTATGTCCTTGTAGAATATCTTATGCCAAGTGGCATCTGTGCCCCATGTACCATTGAATGTGTTCTTGGTGCTAATGCCTACCAGTTGCGACGGCACATTGACGCCCTCGTTTGTTGTCATGAGCTCGTTAACTAGGTTAGTATCTCGTCCTGCGTTCTTCAGATCCTTTATGAGACCCTCGGGCGTTGTTCCAGGCGGATTGTAGGGTGTCGTTGAAGCGAAGTACCCAGTCTCATCCTGCTCCATCTGATTTACTGAGTACATCTCCTGGACATTGGCACCTATTCCACCATAGAATTCCTTTGAGTTGATGTATTTACCACCTGTCAAAGGTGTCTGGCCAGAATATGTAAGCTTAGTGCTTTCGAATAGATTCAAAGCGGACTGGTTTCCGCCGTTGACCGATGATACATTCCTCTTGAGCTTATCGGCATCCTGAGAATAGGCATGCTCCTGGTTAAGCTCTATGTCGCCGTCACCGGCCATACTGTTATAGTATTCAAGAGCTATCTTCTTATCTACTATCGATGTGCTCACATCGACTACACCTGTTCCTGATACTTTCTGATTTTCACAGAACTGCTCAAATTGTACTGGCGGTATAGTTGGTGGAGTTGCCACCACAATGCCGCTGCAGGCTAGAAGAGCCGCGATTAGCATCGCTGCTACTACTCCCTTCATTTTTCGTTCACCCCCTATTTGGTATGACTTTTTGCTTTAGGTTTTAGATCCCTTCTTACCCAAAGGTAAGATATGCTCTAGATATGATCTGGAGCTCTTATTTTATATAAATCTATTGGCCATCTAGTCAGCCGCCAATTGGATGCAATGCAGCCAGTCAACGCTGATAGTGCCATATATGCAGTTGCCCCGGAGCCGGATGGACTTCTATAGATTATACGTGAAGAGAACGGATTAGTAGGTTATTCAAATATGCGCATAAACATAAATATACTTGATTTTTAGGAAAATTTTTGACTACGTATCGAATAATTTGTGTACATAGCGATATCCTTAAACGCTGCCAGATATATCCCAAGCCTGATCGACCTATGCTGCCTAAACGTTTCCTCCATCTGATCCTATCGCTGTCTGCTTCTAAGTATCCTTATTGCTCCTGTCTCATCTATATCAGTCAGCTGCACCTCAGGAGGCGGTGGGGGCGCTACTTCCTCCTCTATGACCTATAATCTGGATGATTCCACATCTTTGAATGCATTGGCCACCTTGAATTCAGGTTCCATATCCGAGAGCTCCGAAGCAAGCGGTTCAGGCCAGAATTCCATTAGCCAACGGATTGGCGGAAAGGACTCGTCTGTTGATAACACAATACTGAGCAATGGGGCCTTCATTGCATCCACTTCCGCAGCGGCCTCACCTGATAGCACAAGCCTAAACCAGCAGGTGATTGGAGGAGGCGATGTGTCCCTATCTCTAAAAGGTACACAGACCCTGGTCTCGGCAGATCAGGAGGCATGCGTCATAGGAGGCGTTATCTCATCATCGCAAAGCGTCTCAGCGGAAGAAGGAGTAACAGCAAGCCAGAATACCGGTATGGCTGGTCTAATGGGCTACGTGGGATCGGGCGCCTACTCTGAGGATAAGGCAATGGTTGCAAACGGAAATTTCCTTGGAGATGGAACCCTCACGGCAGAGCTGAGTTCGACTACAATCGGCGATGCTAAGCTGGACGGAAATGTGGCGACCGATGGCGTAACCTGGATGCATGATGAAGATCTACAGCAGGTTGCACAGAATGGCGGAGGCGTATCTATGCAGGGGCTGAGAGCTGTATCAGACGGCATGGGAACATTTGAGATGAATGCAGCAAGCCTCGATGCCAATGATCTGGGATGCATGGACCAGGTAGCGACTCAGGCACAAGGAGGCTCATCCTCATCATATGCATTGACAGGATGGCGTTGGAATACCCTCGATCCAAAAATTCAGCTTTACTTGAAGGATGATAATAATGGCCTTATCCCGGGAACAGGGCTAACGGCAACGCAGGCCCAGACCGCCATTGCTAATGCAGCAAATACCTGGGATGATGCTGTGGCCCAGAACCTCTTCGCAGATGGTAATACTGTGATTATCGATCCGAGCAAGAGCGTAGATAACCCATATGACGGATATAATGTCGTAGGTTGGAAATACCTCTCGGATGCTCCTTCAGCCCTTGCCTATACACGGACACGGTATGATACTCCGATAGTTAATGGGTACTGGACGGCGTACGAGTCGGATGTAAGCCTCAATACGGCATATCCCTGGTCAACGACAGGCATAGATGGCACGCCCTATCACTCTGGCGATTCTTTGGATGTTCAAGGCGTCGCTTTGCATGAGCTGGGCCATACAATAGGTTTGGGAGATTTATATACCTTACCTTCCAGCGACGCACGCAAATCAGATTATAGCCAGATAATGAACGCCTATAATGATGTGCAGAGAACGCTTGGGAATGGAGATATAGCTGGAGTAATGCTGCTGTATCCTTTGACACTTGGCAAAACTACTTTGATATCGCCATCCGGTTCAATAACCACTGAGATGCCAACTTACAACTGGAGCAATTTGGATGGAACCTTATGGTATGACCTGCGAGTAGATTCACCCACAGGTACAGTCATTGATCAGTGGTATAAAAAGGATGATGTATTCAATGGGATCGATTGCCAAGTTACTCCCGCTACATCGCTCGGACGTGGCCAATATAATTGGTATATCGATGCCTGGAATAAGGATGGATATGGCCCCTGGAGTGACCCCGTGCCATTTTACGTCCAGGGCGGTGCTCCTGGCAAAGCTACTTTGATCTCACCAACGGGTCAAACAAATGCACTGACAACAACGTTCATCTGGAGCGATGTAGCCGGAACATTATGGTATAACTTGCGGGTTAATGCAGCCTCTGGATCAGTCATTGATCAATGGTATAAAGAGAATGACGTATTCAATGGGATAAATTGCCAAGTTACTCCTTCTACATCGCTCGGAGGTGGCCAATATAATTGGTATATCGATGCCTGGAATAAGGATGGATATGGCCCTTGGAGTGACCCCATGTCATTTAGCATTCAGGGCGGTGTTCCTGGCAAAGCTACTTTGATCTCACCAACGGGTCAAACAAATGCACTGACAACAACGTTCATCTGGAGCGATGTAGCCGGAACATTATGGTATAACTTGCGGGTTAATGCAGCCTCTGGATCAGTCATTGATCAATGGTATAAAGAGAATGACGTATTCAATGGGATAAATTGCCAAGTTACTCCTTCTACATCGCTCGGAGGTGGCCAATATAATTGGTATATCGATGCCTGGAATAAGGATGGATATGGCCTTTGGAGCGACCCTATGTCGTTTAGTATTCAAGGCGGTGTTCCTGGCGTAGCAACTTTAATATCACCGTCCGGTACAATAACCACTCAAAAGCCAACTTACAATTGGTGCAACGTAGTTGGAACGTTATGGTATAACTTGCGAGTGGATGCACCCTCAGGAACAACCATTAATCAGTGGTATAAAGAGAATGATGTATTCAATGGGGTAAATTGCCAAGTTACTCCCTCTATATTGCTCGGAGGCGGCCAATATAATTGGTATATCGATGCCTGGAATAAGGATGGATATGGCCCCTGGAGTAACCCCGTGACGATTAATGTGACACCCTGATCGGGATCCCCCTTTTTCCTAATGGAGCTCATAGGCTTATTCTAAATTAGAATAATTGCAGTTGTTAAGTAGGATTTATGCAAGTAGCATAACTCCTGCGAAAAGGCAAGTATCGGCAGATAGTTGCTCATCTACACATCAGATTATCTTTCCGGCAAAGAAAGATATTTATACAAGGCTTTGAAGGAAGGAAATAGAGTAAATTAGAGGTTGCCGGTACTGAATTGATTGGATGATAAGAGGGCCGGAAAGATAACCGCGGATGGTATATTGCTTTGTAATACTATTATATTATAGATATATTGATAAAGAAGTAAATATCATTAGACGTAACTAAAGTAGATTATTCAGCTGGGTAACCTGAATATTAGCCCTCATTTTCATTGCTTAGCTTCAATGATAAGGATTATTTCCGTTAATGTGGTGTAGATGGTAGAAAATATAGCGATTCATATTAAAAACTTGGGCAAGCGCTACCGTATAGGCCAGCAGGAGCCCTACAAGACTTTTCGAGATGCAATCACTAGCTTAGCTGTTATGCCCTTTAGGAAGCTGAATTGCCAGCAAGGGAATGAAGATCGGTACTTCTGGGCTCTAAAGGATGTCTCCTTCGATGTAAAGCAGGGCGAGGTAGTAGGTATCATCGGAAGGAATGGCGCTGGCAAAAGTACTCTGCTCAAGATCCTTTCACGCATCACCATGCCAACAGAGGGCTATATAGAGCTTTACGGTCGCGTGGGATCACTGCTGGAAGTGGGCACAGGATTTCACCCTGAGCTGACAGGAAGAGAGAATATCTATCTCAGTGGGTCTATCATTGGCATGCGAAAGAAGGAGATAGATGATAAATTCGATGAAATTGTAAAGTTCTCGGAAATAGAGAAGTTTCTAGATACCCCTGTGAAACGCTACTCAAGTGGTATGTATGTACGGCTTGCCTTCGCCGTGGCTGCTCACCTGGACACAGAGATCCTGCTAGTTGATGAGGTCTTAGCAGTAGGAGATGCGGCGTTCCAGAAGAAGTGCCTGGGAAAAATGGGAACGGTGGCAAAGGAAGGGCGGACTGTATTATTTGTGAGCCATAATATGGGTGCGATTATCAGCTTATGTAGTAGCGCTTTATGGCTAGATAAAGGTCAAGCTATAATCCTTGATGAGACTCAATCAGTTGTAAGTGAATATCTGCATTCACGGTCACAAAAGCAAGGTGTTGTGAAATTACATCCTCCGTTAGAGCCGAGCGATGTAGTTATTACTAGCTGCTTTGTTTTAGATAATAATCACCAAATCTCCTCAAACATTGATTTTCGGCATTCATTTTTTATAGGCGTAGAATATTCTATAAAAGAAATCCCGCGAGGGTTAACTATATCAGTGGCACTTAAAAACGATCTTGGCATACGAATAATATTCACCGCAGATAGAGATGATACGAATAATGAACAACCATTTGAGAATATTGGAACTTACCGAGCTTATGTAGAAATCCCGGGACACTTCTTATTGCCTGGAAGGTACCATGTGGATCTGGGAGCAGTTATCCCGAATGTTAAAGCATATCATTATGCCCATGAGTGCCTTAGTTTTGATGTGATCGCCACCGGCTCAATAGATCCCATGCAAAGAGGCTGGGGGGTTGTTTGCCCGAAACTGAACTGGACGCATGAAAATCTCGCTAAATAATCTGAGTAATTACTCTTATGCCAAAACGAATATTAAGAGCAATTAGTGATTTGGTAGTGGATTCAGAATTGCCTTTTGTCTCTGATATGATGTTAGAAGATAGAATTAATAAAGAGGTTGACGGCAATTTTGAGTTGCTACCCAGGCAGTTAGCAATAGAGACTGTAAACTATTGCAACGCTGAATGCATAATGTGTCCTTCGCGGAGTATGAAACGTCAAAAGGGAATCATGAGCATGGAGGTTCACAGAACAATAGTTGATGCTGTAGCGAAGACTTGTGCACCAATTTCCTTAATAACTCATGCAGGTATTGGAGAGCCCTTGATAGACAAACAGCTTGCCGATAAAATCCTTTATGAAAAAAAGGCATTCAACGAAGCTAAAGTTGGAATATATACCAATGCTAGTTTATTAGACGGAAATAGAGCCTCTGAACTGATTTCTTCAGGCATAGATCAGGTAACCATAAGTCTAAACGCCTTCCGAAAAGAAACTTATGAGGCTGTTATGAAACTTCCATATGAAAAAACTATACAAAATGTTCAGCATTTCTTGGCAAAAAACGATGAGGCTGGATCCCCTATTTGGGTGCAAGTTTCGCTTGTTCCTACGGACATCTGTTCTTCGAGCGAGATTAAAGAATTTAGCAAATATTGGTCTGAGAAGGTAGATTCAATTGCAATTCCTCCCTGGATAAACTGGGGTATCTTTGGAAGCAGGACGGAGAAAAAGCAATGGCCTTGCAGATATATTTGGGAGGTACTCTTATTTGATTGGGACGGGACAGTGAAAATGTGCTGCGAAGATTACGACTCAAATTATCCTGCAGGCAATATAAAAAATGAATCGCCTTTAAAGATCTTCAATTCAGAGCGGATGATAAGGCAGCGTAAGGCCCAATTAGAAAATAAATTCGAGTGGCCCGCAATATGTCGCGATTGTATTGAAACTCTTGACGTAGCACGGGGCTTTTGGAAATGCGCCAGGCTAGCCAAAGCGTGCATAAGCTCTTTTGAACAGAAGTGAATTACATGGAGGATCTAATCGTCGGCAAAGTGGGTAACCATGAGGTCTTGATCCCCAAGGATTCATTAGTAGCGTCTAAAGAGATCGCTACTACTCTGGCCAGACTTCTAGGACTAAAGGAGATTGAGAGCAGCCTTTGCGCATATTGGTCACTTAATATACGCAAAAATCAGTGGCAAACGATTTTTAGTTTGCTGTCAAGCGATAATCCTCAAACCCTATCTTATCTAGAGATAGGTAGCGGCCTTGGGATGTTCACGGCTGTAGGAAATATGCTTGGATTAAATTGCATAGGAATAGAACCTAGCGAGGGGAACTATCAGGAATCTATAAAAATATCACATCGAGTTTTATCTTCAAATGGATTATCCACTGAGCTTATTAAACCAGGAAAAGGAGAGCAATTGGAATTCCCTAATCGTTTTTTTGACGTTGTAATTTCGTTTCAAACCCTTGAGCATGTGAATAACCCTTTAAAGATGCTTTCTGAATGCTACCGAGTTTTGAAACCCGGGGGTTTATTATTCATACAATGTCCCAATTATCTTTATCCCTATGAGGGGCATTATGGTACTATTTTGCCTTTATTTCTAGGTAAGAAGATATCTCGATTTGCATTATACCTATATAGGCGACCTACTAAATTTAATGATCTCTTAAATTATATAACTCCTAGCAAGTTACGAAAATACTTAACTATGGTTGGATTTAATGATATCTGCATTTGCAGAAAGGCAAATGGATCAGAGTATATTGAAATAAATATAGATCCTTATCTTATTCCTTTCAGGTTTACCCGTGGAATTATTAGCCAGCACGCACTTGGAAAAATTTTAAGTTTGCCACTTATACGAAATCTGTGTGAAAGCTTAGAAATTACTCCCGAAATAACATGTATTGCGCGGAAGGCTTATGGATAAAAAACTAAGAATTTATGTAGATCATGGTGAAGCCTATGGCAATCTCGGTGATGAAGCCATGCTTCTTAATGCACTGTTAAGATTGGATAAATATTTAGGCCCATGCGAATTTGTTTTGCCATATGTACCCAGTAATCCATTACCCCAAGGTCTATCTAAAGTAATCAAAGTGCCCTCTCCGTATAAGGAACTTATCAAATGGGGGAATATTTTTGATTTACCATTTGCAATTATACGCAAGATGCCTTTACTAAGCAATTTACATATATTTGATTATGCGACTTCGTTAATTTTAGCTTCTAAGTGGCTAAATTTAAGATTATACTTGCTAAATTCAGGATTGCCGCCAACCAGTAGTAACGATTTAAAAAGCTTTTTGTCCCTGATAAAGACGTGCGACATTTTTTATGGCGTTGGTGCTGCTGATTTCAATGATTTTTGGCTCACAGGCGTTATATACAAATGTTGGCTATATACATTTGCGAAATCATATGTGAAAATAATTGCCATATCTTCCCAAGGAATAGGACCTCTGAAGACAGAATGGGCTCAAAAAATGATGCGCAAAGCTTTTTCCAATGTAGATCTTCTCTCTTTTCGCGACCATTCTGTAAGTCAATCGATAGTCGAAAGAGAGAAGCCTGAAAACGTCATTTATAAAATAGTAGGCGACGAAGCACTTACCTTACCTACCGGTAATGAGCAGGCTATAGAAAAACTGCTTCATGATAGCGGGCTTCCAGATGGTGCTTCTTATATTGCTACCCATTTTCGTTCAAGCGATTATACTCAAGATACAACACACATGGCAGCAAGGCTCGCTGAGATCTTGGATATTATAGCTGAAAGTGTTCCCCATTATTTTATTTTTTTCCCGATGAGCTATCATGAACATTCCGGTCGGGATAAGGATTATGGATCCTTAATTAAGAGCCTTATGTCGCATCGAGAACGTCTGCTCATTGCGCCTTTGTGCAAAGACGTTTGTATCGTTAAAGGTGCTGTGGGAAAGGCAAAATATTCACTTGGCTTAAGCTATCATATTCATGTATTTTCTCTTTCCCAAGGCCATCCAGCAATCATTTTATTTTCAGGCTCCTATTATAAGTATAAATCCGAAGGTTTAATTGAATTCTACGGCAGCCCTAATATTGCAATCGATTTGCAAGATTGTGGCAACGATAAGATCATCGAGTCAGTAAAGAAAATAGAAAATGATTATAACACTGTTTGTGCGAAAATATTTAATGTGAATGAGAAAATAATTGAAGATAATGACTGGATGCTAAGGGAATTGGCAAAAATGAAAACTAAGGTTATAAATTATGGACCGATGTAATTTTCTATCAAAATCAAATCATCTAAAGAAATTGTTGGGCAATTATATCCATCGCTCGCAAACTATTCGTTTTGGAAGTTTGCGTAGATTAGAACCTATTAGTACAGCTTTTGGTTATGATCGTGGAACGCCTATTGGAAGATATTATATCGAAAAATTTTTAGCAGAGCATTCAGATGATATCAGAGGAAATGTATTGGAAATTGCCGATGATTATTACTCACGAAAATTTGGAGGTAAACAAATAGATCATATCGATATACTCCATGCCGATTATAGCAATGAAGAAGCTACTATTATCGGCAATCTAGCGACGGGGGAGGGCATCCCAAAGGATGTATTTGATTGCATGATACTTACTCAAACATTGCTTTGCATTTATGACGTTAGTTCTGCGATAAAGAATAGTTATTTTGCGCTAAAACCTGGTGGGGTATTATTAGCTACGGTCCCTGGTATTTGCCAAATCAGTCGTTATGATATGGATAGATGGGGAGATTACTGGAGGTTTACTACATTATCTACAAAACGGCTTTTTGAGGCATATTTTCCTTCTAAAAATATCGAGGTCCGATCATACGGAAATGTGCTTGTTGCTATCTCGTCCCTACATGGATTGGCTACCGAAGAACTTCTCAGAGAAGAATTAGAATATAACGATCCTAATTATGAAGTATTAATTACTATCCGTGCTATAAAACCTAAGAGCGGATAACCTATGCATTTACCCACGCTTAAGAAATTAAATTATTTTATGAATAAGATACAAGGGAAAAAACCAAGTCATACGATTATTTTGGCCTATCATAGGGTAGCAAATTTAAGGAATGATCCGCAATTACTTAGCGTAACACCTCGGCATTTTGAAGAACATCTAAATATCCTTCAGCAGTACTACGAGCCATTAAGCTTAGCTAAATTAGGCCAAGATATCATTTCAGGGAGCATATCACAGCACTCTGTTGCAATTACTTTCGATGATGGCTATGTAGATAATTTGTGGAATGCTAAACCACTTCTTGAGAAATATTGTATACGTGCAACTGTATTTGTTACAACTGGTTATGTGGGCAGTAATAGAGAATTTTGGTGGGATGAGTTAGAAAGAATCTTGCTTCTACAGGAGAATCTCCCAAAAGACCTTAATCTCGTTATTGATGGCAAAAGCTATCACTGGAAGCTTAATGACGGAAATAGGCATTTGGAATCAAAAACAGACCTAAGTGATGGTTATAAAATACAAGATTTCAGGCCTTCGTGGAATGTCACTATGCACTCAAAACCCAATCTTCGACAAAAAACATATCTCGATCTCCATCATTTGCTTCTCCCTTTAATGGAAGAACAACAACAAGAAGTGATAGAAACACTGATTGAATGGTCTGGAGCTTCACGATATGGGCGTAAGGATTATAGAGCACTAGCAAATGAAGAAATAAAGAAATTAAATTCCAGTGGTTTGATAGAGATAGGGTCTCATAGTGTCACTCATCCAATGCTTTTAAAGATGCCTAAAGAAGCCCAGAGAAAGGAAATCTTCGAGAGTAAAAAATACCTTGAAAAACTAATTGGAAATAAAGTGAAGAGTTTTTCCTATCCATATGGGATCGAAAGCGATGCCAGAGGAAATATAGTTCAGTTAATTATGGATGCTGGTTATTCTAGAGGATGCGCTAATTTTGCTGCCCCTGTTACCCAACAATCCGATCTGTATTATCTCCCTCGTTTTTTGGTTCGAGATTGGAACGGTGATGAATTTGCCCATAGGTTACGATACTGGTTTTATGGATAACCACAGCCTAAGCGTCCTACAGGTAAATGCTCTAGATACCGTAGGGGGCGCTGGGAAGGTAGCCTATAGCTTATTTCAATCGTATCGTCAAAAAGGCTATAAGTCTTATCTTGCAGTTGGAAATAAGACAAGCGATGATAAAGATGTATTACAAATACCAAACGATAATCTTCGTAGCACTTGGGCACGTATTTGGTTAAATCTAGGTTATTCATCAAATTTTCCAAGTTTAAAATGGATCGGTCAACCTTATCGATGTTCGAAGATATTAATTGGGCGAGAGGATTTTGATTTTCCTGGTAGCAACACTTTTCTCAGTTCAAGGCTAGAAGATCTTGATATCCTTCATTGTCATAACCTTCATGGAGGATATTTCGATCTTCGCATATTACCACATATTAGCCATAAGGTTCCGGTATTGATTACGCTCCATGATGCCTGGATGCTGACTGGTCATTGCGCGCACTTTTTTTCATGTGAACGATGGATGTGCGGTTGTGGAAAATGTCCAGATCTTAAAATTAACCCCTCGATCAGGCATGATTCTACCGCGCATAATTGGATGTTTAAACGCAATATCTATGCTCGAAGCAGGCTCTATATAACTACCCCATGCAGTTGGTTAATGAGCAAAGTAAAAAGCTCTATGCTAACTTCTGCTATCGTGGAATCAAAGGTGATACCTAATGGAGTAGATCGAAAGATCTTCAACCATTCCGAGAAAACGCTTGCAAGAGAGATACTTGGTCTACCTCAAAGAACCAAAATACTTCTCTTTGCTGCTGCAGGATTAAAAGAAAATATATGGAAGGATTACGAAACACTGAGAAAGGCTATTTCACTGGTTGCAAAGTCGTCATATAAAAAAGATATTTTATTCATTGCTTTGGGTGAGAATAGCGTACCAGAAAAGATAGGATCAGCAAGAGTTCAATTTATTGATTATCAAAAAGACCCTTTAATTGTCGCACGTTATTATCAATCTGCGGATATATATATTCATGCTGCACGAGCAGATACATTTCCTAATACTATACTTGAAGCTTTATCGTGTGGAACACCCGTCGTAGCAACATCTGTTGGTGGCATACCTGAACAAGTAGATGATTTCCATACAGGTTTTCTTGTACCGCAAGGGGATTCAACGGAAATGAGCCATAAGATTTTGGAACTTTTGCAAGATGACTGTTTGACCGATAAAATGGGATACAATGGCTCAAAGGTGGTTAATAATAAATTTAACTTGGACAAGCAGGTCAATGATTATTTATGTTGGTACAAGGATATCATTAAAAAATGGTGCTAAAGTAGATGTAAATGTCGATGTATTAAACATACATGTGGTTGTATAAAGGAGTGCGAATGCGAATGATAATCCCAATCGATACATGATTTCATATCCCTCATGATGACCGAAAAACCTTCGTAGTAAATATTATAATAATATTAAAATGTGCGATAATATTAAATCTGCCTTCAAGGATACTGTATTAGCATCGCTATATCTGCGGCTACGCAAGAATATCGCCTATTGCCCTTTTATAAAAGACTATTACCAATTTAAATCGTTGTCCATTAACACTAAGCAACGATTTCAGCTTCGACAAAGTGATTGGTATCCATGCCTTACAGAAAAAACATCAATGACCGAATTTGATAGACATTATGTCTATCATGCAGCATGGGCTGCCAGAATCTTATCCCAGACTAAACCTGCATTTCATGTAGATATCTCTTCTACACTGTATTTCTGCGCTATTGTTTCCGCGTTTATTCCAATCAAGTTCTATGATTACCGCCGTACGGATTTATCCCTAGATAATCTATATACAGGCTCTGCAGATCTTCTTAAATTACCCTTTGATAATGAAAGCATTAATTCTTTATCCTGTATGCATGTAGTGGAACATGTGGGTTTGGGAAGATACGGGGACCCCTTAAATCCAGATGGTGATTTAAGAGCTATATCTGAGTTAAAAAGAGTACTATCTCGGGAAGGTAATTTGCTTTTCGTAGTTCCTCTGGGGAAAATGCCGAAGATAATGTTCAATGCCCATAGAATATACTCATATGATCAAATTCTAAGTTATTTTTCAGACACGGATTTGATTGAATTTGCTTTAATCCCAGATGATCCTAAAATCGGCGGCCTTATACGAAACGCCCCGAGAGCGCTCGCCGATTCCTGTACGTATGGATGCGGATGCTTCTGGTTTAGAAAGAAAGCATAAACCTATTTGTTCTTATCCAAATCAGGTTTCTATATATGGCAAGATAGCACGTATAAATAATCCAATAGCAGAGTAAGCCTATCTAATGAGGAAGGATGGAAACTAAACCAATAATCTCCGTCGTAATTGGCAGCTATAACCGTTCTAAACTTCTAAAGCTTACCATCGAAAGCGTTCGAGATGAGCTGAAATCAATCCCCCACGAGATGATCATCGTGGATGGTGGATCGACTGATGGAGCCTTGAAATGGTTAATGAAACAGAAAGATATCATTACTATCATCCAGCATAATCGTGGAAGATGGAAAGGTGAGAAATTAGATCGCAAGCCATGGGGATATTTTATGAACCTTGGGTTCAAATGCGCTCATGGCAAATACATATGTATGTTAAGCGATGACTGCCTTATCGTACCTGGATCTATAATAAACGGATATAATTTATTTGAAGAAAAAATCAATGCAGGTCAAAAAGTCGGCGCTTTAGCATTCTATTGGCGTCATTGGCCAGAGAAAGGGAAATATTGGGTAGGATTGACATTAGGTAATAAGATGTTCGTTAATCATGGAATGTATTTAAAAAAGGCTCTGGAAGATATTGGTTTCATAGATGAAGAAACATACCACTTTTATTATGCAGACGGCGACCTTTGTCTAAAAATATGGGAAAAGGGATATCGTATTGTAGATTCCCCTGATTCTTACGTTGAGCACTATTCTCACGCAGATCCATTTTTACGAAGGTCTAATGCTGAAAGAGAAAGAGAAGATTGGAAGAGCTATTTGGATAAGTGGACAGGATCTTTTTATAATGGGAGCAGTGAGTCCGGCGGCCAGATAGCAAAGGAATTCACAGATCCTAATCATACTGCCGACAAATATAGGCTTTATCATATTTTAAACATCAAATGTATATTATACGAACTCGGTTCCCGAGTACTACGGAATATTAAAATTGTATTTTAAAGCTATTTTCAAAATGTAATAACTCTCCAAATAATTATATACTTGTAAGCGTTACAGTCTTAACTCACTTTAATAAACTGGAATTTAAATGACTCGCATAAAATTATCCGATCCATTCACATCTTGGCCTGTAATACGGCAAACTCCAGGCTCAAATGGTATTTGGGGAGATTGCAAGTTCTTTGTTAATGATGAAGTTCCCGAGTGCGATTATTGGATAGTTTATGAGGGTCTGAAAACAGAAGAAAGCACTCGCTGTCCTCCGCAAAATATCATCCTTATAACCGGTGAGCCTCCGACCGTAAAAAGATATTCTCCTGGCTTTCTGGCACAATTCAGCACTGTTATTACCTGTCAAACTAATATAAACCATCCCCATGTTATTCGTAGCCAACAATCACAACCATGGCATGCAGGTGTCATTCGAATGCCGAAAGGAGAAAATATCGCTAAATTAGATTACGATTACTTCCAAAATCTCAAAGAAGTTCATAAAACCAAGCTTTTATCCGTTATATGTTCATCCAAATCAAAAACGCCTGGCCACAGGCTGCGTCTTCAATTCGTAGATAGGTTAAAATCGCACTTCGGGTCTAGTATTGATATTTTTGGAAGGGGGTTTAATCCCATACCGGATAAATGGGACGCGATTTATCCCTACAAGTACCATATTGCCTTGGAGAACTGTAGTATTGCGGATTATTGGACTGAAAAAATCTCTGATGCCTTCCTCGCCCACGCTTACCCAATTTATTATGGATGCACAAATTTATCTAACTATTTCCCAGAAGGATCGTTTACTTCGATCTCTATCGATAATCCAGATCAAGCAATATCTGTTATCGAAGAACTTATTAAAAATAAAACCTATGAAAGATCGATAGAAGATATAATAGATGCTAAGCGTTTAGTGCTTGATCGGTATAACCTATTTCCTATGCTTGCACACATATGCAATGAAATGGAACCGATTTCAACTTCTATTGAGACAGTTGTACTCAAGCCGGAATCTGCCTTTATCAATCCATTCTTAAAGGTACGTCATATCTTTGAATATGCAAAGGGTGTTTTTCAATAATATGTCTTGGAATCATCCTAAAACCCTGATAGAGAAATAAGCATAACAGCAAAGAGAAGGAGCGCACATTGAGAATTCTATATGCTGCTTTGAAATATGATTATGGCCAGTCCGACCGTGGCTACAGCTTTGAGCACTATAACTTCTATCATTCTCTACTGCATATGGGCCACGACATCATTTACTTCGACTTCATGACCATTATGCAGGAGCACGGCAAGAAGGAGATGAACCGCAGGCTGCTTGATGTTGTACTGACAGAGAAGCCGGATATTATGTTCACCGTCCTCTTCAAAGATGAGCTTGATAAGGCTGTGATCAAGGAAATATCCAAGAGCACAGATACTACTACCATAAATTGGTTTTGCGATGACCATTGGCGTTTCGATAACTTCTCTTGCGATTGGGCGCCGTGTTTTAACTGGGTTATCACAACAGCAAAGAGCGCCCTGCCAAAGTATGCTGCACGAGGCTATAAAAATGTCATCAAAAGCCAGTGGGCATGCAATACATTTCTCTATCGCAAGCTGGATCTGCCATTGAAATATGATGTCACATTCGTTGGCCAGCCTCATGGGAACAGAAGAGAATTCATCGACGCCCTTATAGATGCAGGAATAGATGCCAAAGCATGGGGTTCGGGCTGGGAGTCGGGCAGGATCTCACAAGAGGATATGATCAGAGTATTCAACCAGAGCCGGATCAATCTAAACCTTTCCAACGCCTCTATCTATGCCTCATCACCCACCGTGAACTCCGCCTGCGGCCTGATTTCAAAATCTCTGAACACCATGCCCTTTGGTTCAGGAATCAAGAGCGTAGGCAAACGATGCCTATCCGCCTTGAATAAAACCACCGAGGCGGATCGTATACAACTTGCAGATCAGATCAAAGGCAGAAACTTTGAGGTGCCCGGTTGTGGCGGATTCACTCTAACAGGCAGTGCAGAAAATCTGGAGGAATATTATGAGCCTGGAAGAGATGTGGTATGTTTTGAGGATAAGGAGGATCTTGTGGGGAAGGTTCGATACTACCTGGAGCATGAGGAGAAACGTGCAGTCATAGCCAGGACTGGGTACGAACGAACCCTGCACGAGCACACTTATGTCCACCGTTTTGATCTGATATTCCGGCACATAGGACTCCCATCAGAACCTGTCGATGCCATTTTGAAGGGAGATGTGGCTCCCGGAAGAACCTCGGAGGTGCTATAGCTGTCATCTCCCCTTGTCAGCGTGGTCATGCCTGTATACAACTGCGAGCGCTATCTTGGGGAGGCTATTGAGAGCATCCTTGGTCAGACATTTCATGATCTTGAGCTGATAATAGTAGCCGATAAATCGACAGACCGCACAGATGCCATCCTGGAATTCTATCGCCTCAAGGACCCCCGCATAAGGGTAGTTTACCAGGAGGGAAGCGGTCTGGTTCCAGCCCTCAACCAGGGCTGCCGCTTGGCCAGAGGAAAATATATCGCTCGCATGGACGCCGATGACCGGAGCCTGCCACAACGATTAGAGAAGCAGGTCCATTATCTCGAGGGACACCCCGATATCGGCATACTGGGCACCTGGATAATGTACATCGACGCTGCAGGCAGGCTAAGAAAGGTCGCTCGCTCATTTACCGATCCAAGGATTATTAAATGGTATCTCTACTTTGAGAACTGCATTAGCCATCCCACAGTCATGATGAGGATGGATATCATCAGAAACCTGGGCTTTTATTATCAAGAAGCTCTGCCTGCAGAGGACTACGATCTCTGGGTTCGAGCTGCCGAAGTAACTCAAATATCAGTTTTAGGCGAAGCCCTGGTGGAATATAGGATCTGGGACGGATGTGCCAGTTCATTAAACTCTCTGCCAAGAAATAGAGCTGTAATTCGCATAAGACAAAAGATGGTCTCTAAGCTGCTGGGTTATGCTCCATCAGATGAAGTCATTACTCCTATAGATATCGCTAATTCGCCCGTTTTCGGCATGCCTCGAAAGATATGGCAAGTGGTTAACTTTACAATCCAGCTCTTCCCGTGCTATATAAAAGCAAACCCCCTAAGCAACTTAGATTCTTTGAAAATAATTTTCTGTTCGGCATACTTCTTTAATAGCATTGCCAAGGAAATCGCAATATCGAGAGTTCTGCCTGCTGCCTCTAAACTTAAACAGAGCCTCACCTAGATCTTCGATTGGACCTGATTATTCTCGAAAGCGCAAAAGAGGGTAGAATATAACCGATAAAACTTCTGAAGGTATAGAAGATATTCCAAACGCCAATAAATCGTGGCAAATACTTTATTTTGAGATTTAGCTGGTTCCTCTGTATAGTCTTCAAATGACTTAGAGTCATCCCCTTTTCTCTTTCCCTTATGGAGACAAGCTCATCATCAAGGTTGGCCATGCCTAGATCGCTCTCAAGACACCGCATATAAAGATCGAACTCCTGCGACATAACAAGTCCCTCATCGTAAAATCCAATAATATCAAAAAGGGCTCTTCTAGCCATGATCGAAGGATGAATCGCCCCACCCATTCCATAAAGTGCCTTGCTGTCAACTTTCAAGGGCATCCTCCAATCTCCGATCCTTCGGCCATCCTCAGCGATCCATATCCCTTGCGTCCCAAGGATAAACACATCATCGTGAGACTCCAGGAAATTCGCCTGCCTCTCCAACCTCTGGGGGTGGGCAAGATCTCCTGCATCTATAATGGCGATGTACTTGCCAGCGGCATATTTTATGCCGCGGTTCGTTGATCCAGCTATGCCTATATTTTCCTGGTTAGAGATCGTCTTTATTCTTTTATCAACTTCTTTATATTTATTTAAAAGTCTGACTGTTCCATCAGTAGATCCATCATTGACGATAATAAACTCGAAGTCCGAGAAGGTCTGATTCAATATGCTGTCTATAGTCTCCTTTAAATAATTCTCTTCATTGTATACACTCATTACGACGCTGACTAAGGGCGGGCTCATATAAGCTCCTCGTAAATCCTCAGCACATCCCTTCCTACCTTCTTCCAGGTATACTTCTCCTCCACAAGCCGTCTCCCTCGGCGTCCCATATCCTCCGCTAGAGCATCATCATCCAATATCTCAAGGAGGGCATTGGCCAGTGCGTTTATATCGCCCGGCTTAACAATCCTCCCTGTATTAAGCTTCAATACATCATCTGCTACACCAACGATCTCAGTGCTTATCACAGGCTTCTCACAGGCCATTGCCTCCAAAAGAACAATGCCGAAGCCCTCCTGCTCCGAAGATACAGAAGGCAGGACAAAGGCGTCACATCGGTTATAATATTCCGTCAACATGTCATCGGGCACAAACCCCAGAAACTCTATGTTTTTTGAAAGGCCCAGACTAGCGGCAACATCCCTATAATGGCCTAAAAGATCCCCATTTCCGCCGACAAGCAGCTTGACATCAGGCATCTGCCTTGTCACTATCACCATAGCCTGGAGAAGGATATCGAGACCCTTATATCTGTGAAATCTATCTAATAATCCAAGAAAGAAAAGTACTTTTTCGCCTTTGGCTCTTTTCTCATCTATGACACTAGGCATGAATATATCAGTATCCACGCCAACAGGCACTACGTTAAGTTTATTTTTATATCTTTTTAAATAAGCTGACGAATTCATATAATTTGGCTGTGTAATTATTATTCGAGACGCAGTCCTCAGCAGAAGCGGTAATCCTGTGAAGTTGTAAAGCCCAGCGATAATACCTGCAGACCCTCTTCCCACAATGTCATTTTGATACGTTAAAACCAAAGGCTTTCCCTTGGCCTTTGCCAAAAGAGCGCTCCAATCAGCACTCCATGGCGTGGGTAACTGGGTATGAATGATGTCGAAGTCCTCTTTCAGAATGGCAAGTGGAAGTCCAGGGGTTATATTCGTATTGGCAATTTTCCCAAAATAGGACAGCCGTTTGACCTTGATGCCGTGTATTTGCTCGCTTGTAGAGCCATCGGGCTCGTCGGCACAGATGACAGTCACATCGTGGCCCAGCTCCACCAGCGCCTTGCTCAGGTTATAGACATAATTCTCAACCCCGCCTATGTAAGGATAGAACCTCACTGGAGTCTGCAATATCTTCATGATGGCCAGTTTAGGCCTGTTCTCGCCCTATTTTAAGCTACCTAAAACATACTTACAGGCCCAAACGTAGTATTTCTGGATTTGCCAGCATATGCTTAGCGTAGTTCTTGAAATGGTTCTGTACATGCTTGTCTAAATAAACACAAAGTCGGAGAATTACTATCAAAATCATTATTTCCTACGATTCTACCTTTCTTGCTTTCATGGTAAGGTACACAGAATGAGTTCCATCAATCCTGGATAGAATAGAGGCAATTGTCCGGGGAAATGGATAAAATCCCACCCCAACTATCATTTCAACTTTGAAACCATAATACTCGAATAACTCCTTGAGAGATTCATGGGTGAAAATTCTCAGATGAACCTCGCCCTTACTCCCGTACCTCATTCCATGATTTGGATTGAAGATATTCCCAAGAATGATCTCGTTGCTTACATGAGCTGGAAAGGGCTGCTTTCCTAAAACAAGAGAAAAGATATTATGAAGGCTGGCCAGATTGGGGGTAGAAACCACAACATATCCGCCAAACTTTAATATCCTGTAAATTTCTTTAATGAAAGTGTCTGTATTGACTAGGTGTTCTATGATCTGGTTTGCGTGAACAATATCGAAGGATCCACTTTCGAACGGGAGACTTTCATTCAGATCTGCATTGTAAGCCCGAATGCCTCTATCTCTAGCCGCTCTGGCAGCTTCATTGAGAAATTCAACTCCATAAATATCTTTTGCCATAGCTTTTTCCGCTATCTTTATTGCGAAGCTTCCGTCCCCACAGCCCAAATCAATAATTTTAGCTCCGGAGTTCTCCTCGATCATACTCAGGATAATCTTTCGGTTCTCATTTTCCGCGCTACGATAAAGGGATTGTGGTTTCATTCTCTGGATTTCCCTGTCTTGTAGAACATTTCAGCAAGGCGAGATATCTCATCCCAATCATAGCCTCTCGCGCACTCTATATATTTTGCGCTAAGATTTTCCCTCAAATTTAGTTCTTCCAAGATCGCTTCAGCCATGCTTTTGCCGATGGCTCACAGACCCGCCCTGTGCCCTCAGTCACGAGATCGCACACAGCATTCATTCTGTGGTTCACAGTTATAACAGGCAAGCCGCAAGCATTCGCTTCCAAAGCTGCCATCCCAAAACCCTCTCTGGTCGAGGGCGATGCAAATACACGCGAGGACTTCATTAACGCCAGAGCTTCGTCATAGCTCTCAAGAAACCCAGTGAACTCCACATTCCTCTCCAAACTGAGATCTTGAGTTAAAGCCTTTAGCTTCTCCATATCCGGGCCATCACCCATTATTATCGCTCGTATGTCTGGGACTTCATTTGATATAAGGTGTACAGCCCTGATCAGCAGGTCCACATTCTTATGCCTGACTAACCGCCCCACATAAACGATATCTGATTCCTTGCGAGAAGCCTTTACCCTATCAATACCCTCGAAATCTATGCCATTGGGAACTACCTGGACGCACCTGCAGCCCAATCCCTCCAGATCACGTTTGGTTCTGTTCGAAACTGCAATGTTTTTGTTTGTCAGCCTGGAAGCTGCCAATTCAATCGACCTGCCGAAGGCGCCTTTCCTTCCAAGATACTCATGCCAGTAATCTCCCCATACCTCATGCCAGGTAATGAATAGCTCCTGTCTATTCAAGCTGCACAGAAGTTTTGCCGAGAAGCAGGGAAGATATGGAAAATTCTGGCAATCTACGATATCAAAATTATCGCCTATAGAAATGAGAACCTTAGAGGCGAAGTAAGCTGCCTCCTTAATCGACCTCCTTTCTCCAGAATAGAGTTTCACGGGCTCGCAGATGCCATGCTGATATACCCCCCCGTCGAGGATATCTTTGCTGCCCTCCCACCATTTCATGCTATAACAATGGATCTCATGTCCTCGCTCTGCAAGCCTACGGGAGATCTCATAGATCCTCTTCTCAGCGCCCCCTTTGACCCAGGGATACGCAGCATCGTAGATGTATGCGATTTTCATTCTGGCCGCAGAGGAGGATATCCCCCCTAAACCTCCTCAGGTCCATTGCCCAGCAGAAGCAGACTTATGAACATCCCTGAGAAAATGGTCTGTATCCCCAGAATGGATAGTATCATTGCCATCATTGCATTTTGAACAGCATCAAGAGAGCCGAATCCCACGGCGCTCCAGCTTAGAAGAACCTTTATTCCTAGTACAATGCCAAACACCAGCAATATCATACCAAGAACTAGCTCCTTCTCCAGAGAATGGTAGCTCATTAGCTTTTTTATAATTTTGGATCTGCCCGATACGCCATAGGCTTCACCGAATGCGCCGAAGTAAAGGCCTGCAAGGAGCATCTGGTATCCTATTACGAGTAATAGGCTGCCCAGGATTAAGGAGTGCATTCTGGATCCACCCTGCATCAGAACTCCAATGGCCAGGCTTAGGCCCAATGCTAAGGCTGCTCCTCCGGGAATGAGAAGAAAGGGTACTGGCCTGTAGAGCATCATAAATCGGATATGTCTCCAGCCGTCCGAAAAGGAACTTAGCTTAGATTCGCCTTTGCGTGGGTAGTAGGTGATTGGAACCTCTGCTATCCTTAGACCTTTACGGGATGCCTCGATCACCATCTCTGAGGCGAACTCCATTCCCCCGGTCCTGAGATTTAACCTGTCCAGCGAGTCCCTGGTTATCACCCTCATGCCGCAGTGGGCATCGGATATTCCAGTGTAAAACAGCGTATTCAACAGCCAGGTTAAGAACGGATTTCCTATATACCTATGGAGTGCAGGCATTGCTCCAGGTCTTATCTTTCCCCTCAGCCTCGATCCAATGACCATATCGAAGTTGCCATTCTGAAGGAGTGAAAGCATGCCCTTCATCTCTCTGGGATCGTATGTCAAATCGCCATCCATAAGCACGATATACTTCCCCTTTGCCTGCTCAAACCCAGCAAGATATGCATTCCCATAGCCCAATTTTTTAGGCTTGACAACTCTTGCCCCACAGGAGGAGGCTATCTCTGCAGTTCCATCAGTGGAGCTATCTGCAACTATGGTCTCTCCCTCTATGCCAATCTCATCGAAGATTTCGTTAGCTCGCTGGATACATTCGCAAACAGCATTTGCTTCGTCTCTGGTAGGAATTATCAGGCTTACAAGGGGCACGCGTTCCAGTTGTAGTTCCATAATCGTCGGCACAAGGAGATCACTCCCTTAAAAGGAGAAATTGCGCCTTACACACCTCCATATATCAGTAAAGTATTTATTCGTATAGTGGTATCTTCTAATTGATGTTTGATCAAAAAACCTTGCAGATAGTTATCGAGTATGATGAATCCCTCATCAATACGCTCGATAGCTTCACTCAGATATGCAATAGCATATCCAAAACTGCCTGGAATTTTGGCAAACCTCTCAAAGCTCTTGATCTGCATCGAAGAGTTTATGATATTGTCAAAGGAACTGTTTCCAGCCAGCTTACTTGCACTAGCATTAGGTTGACTGCCGGTGCTTATGCTTCGGCTAAGAAGAATGGACATGCATTGAATCATCCTTTCAATTGGCATCGACCTTTTGCTCTTTTCCTTGTTGGAAAGAGAGGAAGAGATGCCAACTTCATGAGGGATGGAATTTTGAGCATTTCCACAATCGACGGTAGAAAGCACCTTAAGTATATTATCCCTGAAGCGTTCAACGAAGAGTTTTATAATGCTACTGAATTCGATAGTATCATAGTCAAGAATCTCGGTGGTAAGCTCGTTGGTTATGTCGCCTACACGATTGAATTTCCTGATGTTAAAGGAGTTCATCCTATCGGAATCGACCTCAACGAAACCAATGCTATTGTAGCTGTTGATGCTGATGGAAATGAGCTGTTCATAAGCGGTCTGGATCGAAAAATTAAGAACAGGCGTACTTCTAAGACAATAAAACGACTCCAGAGAAAGCTTGCTCAAAGAAAGGCAGAGGGAAAAAATACTCGAAGTGTTGCTCGAGCCCTCAAACGGCTGAAAGTCAAGCGATCTCGTAGAACAAAAGACTTCTGTAACTGCGCTTCTAAGAAGCTTGTCGAATGGGCTCCTGAGAATTGCGTTCTTGTATTCGAGGATCTGGATTTTGAGCAAGGGAAGCACGGTACTAAGGCATGGGATAGGCGGTTCTCTGTCTGGCCTCGTGGCATGATCTTCAACATGGTCAGCTACAAGGTGCAGGGAAAGGGCGTCGTAGCCAAGATTGACCCCAAGAATACCTCTAAGATATGCTCCAGGTGTGGCCTTCATGGAAATAGGAACAGACATGCTTTCTCTTGCCCTCATTGCGGTTTCTCGATTCATGCAGACCTCAATGCCGCCTTCAACATTCGAAACAGATTTACTAGCCTTCGGGCTAGTGAGGATTCGTCAGTATTCTCTGAAGCCTCGATATAATCAGGAGGCAAGCCCGCTTCCTTTAGGTAGCAGGTAACTGACCCGTTAAGCATTTTTCGATCCAAGCTATTGAAGCCATATTCTTATATATGGATCTCTCTTATCGGGCCATATGGACCGTGCGAAAAGGTATGAGCCAGCGGAAGTGTTGGCAGTAGCCCTGCTGGGCCTTTTGTTAAGGTTGTTTGCAGGAAGATACTCCCTTACGGAAAATGGCATTCTACCGGATGGTGCTGATGAGTATTATCATATGCGCAGAATTTTATATACCGCAAACCACTTCCCCAACACACTCTGGTTCGATTCGTATCTTAATTATCCCCACGGCCTAAGCCTGACGTGGCCTCCCCTCTTCGATCAGCTATCCGCATTGTTTTCTATTGCTTTGGGCCAGCATACACCGCCCGGGATTGCGATGGTAGCTGCTATGGTTCCTGTAGTTATCGGGACTGTAGCCGTTGTAGTCGTCTATTATTTGGCCAAAGCTGCCTTCAACAGCAATATTGCACTTTTTTCAGCATTCATGGCAGCAATATCTCCTTACTATATACCGAAAACAGATATTGGTGCGACTGATCATCATGGACTAGAGGTCTTGCTTTTCCTTAGTTCTATTCTATTTCTGATTTTGGCCCTCAAAAGGACAGAAAAGAGAAATGTCTTCGCTATAGTCTCAGGCATAATGATGGCTGCACTGGCTTATACATGGTTGGGCGCAGATATCTATCTGGGGATAATTCTAGTTTATGTAGCCATTCAAACGGCATATAATTTGAAGAGCGGGATACAATCAAAAGAGTTTGCAACCACATTTTTATTGGCTTTTGGAGTTGCGTTAATCTTCACATTGCCTTTCTGGAATGCGCCCTGGCTCCTGCCATCCTTCGTAGGAATAGCTGCTTCAATTGTGGCAATGCTGCTTATGTTCGCAATATCTAAAGTTTGCCTCGAGAAGAATATTAACTGGACCATCTTCCCTTTGGCTCTATTAGCCATTGCCGGTGCCATTACAGTTCTCTTCAGGCTCTTTGGCAGCTTATTTGATATGGGTGCGCTCATTCAATCAGGCGGTGATTTTCTCTTTTCAGGGGGAATGAGCGGAAAGATCTCTGAGGCAGAACCCCTCTTATCCAATTCCGGGAATCTGTTCTCATACTCGCTCGTCTCCAGTTTGGGCTGGAACCTTATCTTGAACCTGCTCCTCTCTTTGGTCGGGCTTGTTGTTCTAGCCATATATATCAAACAAAAAGGTGCGGAGGAGAAGGGCCAGCTCTTTATTCTAACATGGGCAGTTGCATCTCTTTTGCTGACAGTATCACAGATAAGATTCCTCTACCTCTCCACAATTGCAATGGGAATACTGATAAGCGTTCTCTTCTTCTGGGCACTAGATGCAATTAGCAAACGTGACGCTTTGGGGAAGTCCTCGAAAGCCCTGGCTACAGTGTTGCTATTGCTTTTGATCTTGCCTACCGTATCTGAGACCATGAATTTCACAAGCAATGTCCCACAGACAGTAGGTGATTGGTACGAGTCCTTAAACTGGCTTGAGAGTAACAGCAATTCCACCAGTTTTTATGAAAACCCCGAAAAAACCCCTGAGTACGGCATTATGAACTTCTGGGATTATGGAAACTGGGTGGTTTACCTCGCAAAGCGGCCGGTGATTGCAGACAATTTCCAGTCTGGGGTGGCGGATTCTGTGAAATTCTATCTCTCTAGTGATGAATCGGCCTCAACTGCAGTGCTTGATGCGAAAAAATCCAAGTATGTTCTCGTGGACTATAATATGCTTTACAGCAAGCTGCCTGGCATTGCAGCCTGGGCAAATGAGGACCCCGCCAGCTACTTATCGGTTAAGGATTCTGGCTCGGATTTTGAAGCCACACCCACACAGAAGCTTATGAACACGACTATGGCACGCCTTTACTTTTTCAATGGTGCAGGCATGGGGCACTTCAGGCTGGTTTATGGATCGCCTACGCTTATTGGCACTGAGAATCCCGATAGTATGATAAAGATCTTCGAATATGTTCCGGGCGCATTAATAAAGGTGAGCACAGCACCCAATCAGAAGGTAGGCGCACTACTGAACTTGACCTCCAATCAAGGCAAAGAGTTCTATTATATTAACGAGGGATCGCCAAGAGACGGCAAGTATGAGATAAGGGTTCCTTATTCCACAGAGAACAAATATGGGACTCATGCCCTTGATCCATATATGATATTCTCTGGCAACGACAAAGGCATAAGAACACAGAATATAAGCGTAAGCGAGAAGGATGTCCTTGAGGGCAGGATTATAAACGTGAGTCTTGAACCAGGAAATAACACTAATAGGTCGTAATACTAAATGCATCTGAACGATCGGATGCTTTAGGCTTATGAAACATTTTTCATAAAAGGATTGCAGCTCCAGTTTATTCTGGAGCCGTTTTTCATTTAAGCTTATTTACACACAGGGCAGCCAATCAACACTGATTGAGCCGCACGTGGAGTTGCCCCAGAGCTGGATGAACTTCTCGATTGAGAAGACACCAGTCAGATCCTCAACGGACCTGCCATATTCTGCGTGGCGTCCCTTGAGCGATGTCGGGCTGTTTGCTTGCGGATCCCTGGATAGCCATCCGATATGGGCAACGCCTATGACGTTGCTGTTGATGTTGGCCTCGAGAACGCCTGTACAGCAAGGTGTGGCTGTCTGAGTGCCGTAAGATCTGGTCTTGACCTCAGTTGTCTTCTGCAGGTGCTCTGCATGAGTGTACATCTCTGTCATGACGGCGCCGATCTGGTAGTTCTGGACACATAGCTTATCTATCCACTTCTGATCGTATGTTCCAGTCTGATATGAGACAGGCATGTACTCTAGCTCTTGATCCGAAGTGAAGTTAATGTAGTCCATTGGAATTGAATTTGCGTAATTGCAATTCGCAAGTGCGCTGCCGTCAGGATTCAGCTGTCTCTCTGCTTCAACCTCGATATTCGATGTTATCACATTTCCCGATCCGGATTGCTTCTCCACCAGCTTGTCTCCGCCAAAGCCACTTTGGGTGGAGATTATAATCTCCAGGTTTCTGTAACCTACGCCTTTTACAGATGATTTTTCATACATGTAGTTGGCAGCGCTCACCGTTCCCACTAGGGCAATTATGATGATCGCAAGAACAACCAACTTTTGATTCATTCCACACTTACCTCCTTTAGGCCTGGATATAATAAGCCCAGAATATTGTAATCCAACCTATTTGGCGGATTTATGGTTCTGGCGTACCAGGCTGAACCTCCTCTCCTGATAACCCTAACACCCGAGGCTAAGACAATCAGGTACCTATTTCAAGCTTGTGGCTGCTATATAAAGTACAACAAATACATCCCAAAAGGCTGGCTAGGTCGGCAAATAGTTGAAAAATTCTTAGAAAAATATAACTCATGCAGACTTCGAAAAGGCATTCAAGCTATTTGCGAAGTTGCTGCATGAGCTGCTTAGACATGGGCTGGGAAAGTTCGGTTTGGCGATACTTGTGCTGCCGGTGCAAGGGCCATCAGCGCATGTGGTAGTGACTGTTGGTTTATCTTTGAAGAGTATTCTCCTGTTTATCTCGAAGGATCCGAGGTACTCCTCATGCTCCTTCAGGTTCTTCTGACCGGGAATTGTCTGCTTGGCATCGATGAGATAGTATCCAGTGAAGTTATCAGCTGTTCTAAGCTCGGCCATCTTTTTCAGTGATCCTGTCTGGTACAGATTGTAATCCGCGTTCTTGAACTCCATCTGCTTAACGTTATATGCCTCAGTCATCGTGGAACCCACTCCTCCGAAAATGGCAGAACTTTTGAACTTCTCCGTTCCCAGAAACGCATCTCCCGGGTTAATGGCCATATAGTTATCAACTGCATCCTGCTCTTCGAAGTTGGGGTTCCGGCCCTTTGCCTGATCTACTAGATACTCGTTCTTGACAATAGCATCTGCGCTCCCGCTGAATGAGATATCCTTGTTTGATTTGATACCGGTATCCATTGAGCTGATGTCCTTATTGAGCTGGAACTGGCCTGTCCCGCTTATCGCAGTTTCAGACGCATAATCGTAATCCTGTACTTTGAAGGGTGCCTCAGCTGACCCTGATCTATAGCATTTTGCGGATGCAGTTACTTTGAAGCTATAATCACCCGCGACAGCGTTAATATCGGGTTTTACTTCTAGATTCTCCGAGCGTGATGAGCCTGATGGAATCTTCAGACTCGATGTAGTCCAGCTAAACCATTCGAGAGCACAGCTCTCGGGATCTATGCTGAGATCGGCATTTGCATCTGATGAGCCATCGTTCTCCACAGTCACCACGAAGGTCAAGCTTTTTCCTTGAGTTGTATAATCTTTATCTTTCTCAGATTGCGGGCCTGTTAGCGCCACATTGACTTTTAAGTAGCCTGTGGATGTGCATATGTCGGGCGCTGGTATAGGCATGGATGGAAGCGATGGTGTAATCAGTGAAGTGGGCAATATGCTGCCTGTTCCTGTGTCAGCGTTATTGCCCAAATCCTCGACTGTGGCAGACGCCAGACCCATTATGAGAATTAACATCGATAATGTCATCAATCTTATCATACTAACCCCCATAAAATAAAAAAAGAATCGATTGCTAGTCCAAAGTCTAGCAATCTATGCCTGCACAAGGTGGCTGCTCGTTCTCAGGCACGGGATTTTCATGGAACTTGATTGTCTTCTCTGCCTCGAACTGTCCAGTGAACATCTCGTGGGCCTTTATATCCTTGTAGAATATCTTATGCCACTTGGCATCAGTGCCCCATGTACCGTTGAATGTGTTCTTGGTATCAATGCCTATCAGGTGCGACGGCACATTGACACCCTCATTTGTCGTCATGAGTTCATTAACTGCTGTTGTGTCTCGTCCTGCATTCTTCAGATCCTTTATGAGACCCTCTGGCGTTGTTCCAGGCGGATTGTAGGGCGTTGTTGAAGCGAAGAACCCTGTCTCCTGCTTCTCCATCTGATTTACTGAGAACATCTCTTGGACATCGGCGCCAATTCCTCCATAGAACTCCTTCGAGTTGAGGTATTTTCCACCTGTCAAGGGTGTTTGGCCCGAATATGTAAGCTGGGTATTTTCGTATAGATTTAGAGCTGATTGGTTTCCACCGTTGACCGATGATATATTTCTCTTAAGCTTATCGGCATCTTGAGAATATGCATGCTCCTGATTAAGCTCTATGTCACCATCACCGGCCATAGTGTTATAATATTCAAGAGCTATCTTTTTATCTACTATCGATGTGCTCACATCGACTACACCTGTTCCTGATACCTTCTGATCCTCACAGAACTGCTCGAACTGGACTGGCGGTATAATCGGTGGCGTTGCCACCACAATGCCGCAGCAGGCTAGAAGAGCCGCGATAATAATCGCTGCTACTACTCCCTTCATTTTTCGTTCACCCCCTATTTGGTATGACGTTTAGTTTTAAATCCCTTCTTACCTGAAAAAGGTAAGATATGCTCCAGATAAGATCTGGAGCTTTTATTTTATATAAATCTATTGGCTATTTAGCGGTAAGCTTACACGCAAGGCAGCCAATCAACGCTGATTGCGCCGCATGTGGAGTTGCCCCAGAGCTGGATGAACTTCTCGATTGAGAAGACACCGGTCAGATCCTCAACGGACCTGCCATACTCTGCGTGGCGTCCCTTAAGTGCAGTCGGGCTGTTTGCGAGCGGGTCCCTGGATAGCCATCCGATATGGGCAACGCCTATGACGTTGCTGTTCAGATTGGCCTCAAGAACGCCTGTACAGCAGAGTGGGCACTGCGAGCCAGTATTGACTTGGTTAACGCCATATCCTCTTGTCTTGACCTCGGTTGTCTTCTGCAGGTGCTCTGCATGAGTGTACATCTCAGTCAACACGGCGCCGATCCTGTAGTTCTGGACACACAGCTTCTCTATCCACTTCTGGTTGTACTCACCGGTCTGGTATGAGACTGGCATGTACTCGAACTCAGCTTCCTTGGTGAAGTTGATGTAGTCCATCCGGCAGTTTGTGTTAGAATATGGACAATTCCAGGGCAATGCGTAGCCATTACCATCCAGCTGTCTCTCTGCCTCGATCTCAGTGTTCTCTGTAATTACGTTACCAGAGCCTGACTCCTTCTCGACTAACTTTTGGCCAGCAAATCCATACTGTGTAGAAATGATCGTCTCTACGTTCTTGTATCCTACGCCTTTTATACTTGCCTTCTCGTACATGTAGTTGGCTGCTCCAGCCATGCCTACCAGGGCTATTGCAATAATTGCCAAAACAACTAGTTCCTTCTTCATTTCGTTCCCACCTCCAATCTATAATACTCAGGATCCAAAGCCGCCCAGAGACGGCACCATAAGATCCATCTGTACATCACACTTGCCTGATGGCCGAATTTCAGGTTCCGGCTCCCGGGCAAGTCCCATCAAAAAAGATGAAACTATAACGCTTGATCCCGCCTCGGGGAGGCAACCGAAAGTATTTAGGGCCACCCACTCAGGTGTGAGGCGCCTGATATTGCAGTTTCTAGCCGATATTTGAGCATAATTCTCAGGCACAGACCTTTCAATTAGATTAATAGCATATAAACCTATCGAATATGTCACCAGGCGGTTCATGTCGACATCTGGTCTATACAGATACATATTATCCTCTAAATATTGACCCTTACAGCTTATAAGTTTTTCTAGAGTGGAATTCCATAATATTGCAGTATCCCGATCCTTTAACCGCTAATTATGTCGATCAGGATTAGTCTCAAGGTTGCCAAATGTTAGAATAGAGAGCGATTTAAAATCAAACGGCTACAACACACACTACTCTAGCAGTATAGATGCAAGGTGTCACAGCGTTAAAGTTGCAGTTAACTAAAGGATCCATCCCCAAAACGGGATAATGACACCCTTAACCCAGCACAGCAAGCTGTAGGGGTGCTAGGTTTAAAAATATAGAAACAAGCCCCAGGACGATGCCTGGGAGCTTATACGTCTAAGTTTTTATGTTATTTACACGCAAGGCAGCCAATCAACGCTGATTGCGCCGCATGTGGAGTTGCCCCAGAGCTGGATGAACTTCTCGATTGAGAAGACACCGGTCAGATCCTCAACGGACCTGCCATACTCTGCGTGGCGTCCCTTAAGTGCAGTCGGGCTGTTTGCGAGCGGGTCCCTGGATAGCCATCCGATATGGGCAACGCCTATGACGTTGCTGTTCAGATTGGCCTCGAGAACGCCTGTACAGCAGAGTGGGCACTGCGAGCCAGATCCGACCTGGTTAACGCCATATCCTCTTGTCTTGACCTCAGTATCCTTCTGCAGGTGCTCTGCATGAGTGTACATCTCAGTCAACACGGCGCCGATCCTGTAGTTCTGGACACACAGCTTCTCTATCCACTTCTGGTTGTACTCACCGGTCTGGTATGAGACTGGCATGTACTCGAACTCAGCTTCCTTGGTGAAGTTGATGTAGTCCATCCGGCAGTTTGTGTTAGAATATGGACAATTCCAGGGCAATGCGTAGCCGTTAATATCCAGCTGTCTCTCTGCCTCGATCTCAGTGTTCTCTGTAATTACGTTACCAGAGCCTGACTCCTTCTCAACCAGCTTCTGGCCAGAGAATCCATACTGTGTAGAAATGATCGTCTCTACGTTCTTGTATCCTACGCCCTTTATACTTGCCTTCTCGTACATGTAGTTGGCTGCTCCAGCCATGCCTACCAGGGCTATTGCAATAATTGCCAAAACAACTAGTTCCTTCTTCATTTCGTTCCCACCTCCTTGATTAACCTTGGGCCCGAGGCCGCCTTTACCGGTGGCTTTCGGTCCATGGTACCACCCCACCTGGACTTTTTAGCCGGAAATGCTATACAGAGAAGCGATCCCCGTCTCGATCATGGCTGATTACATAGCCGATGATGTGATTATTCAGCCCCTTGTGGTATGGTGTACCTGATCCCATGATTCATGGCTGATATTTGAGTGTTTTGCTCAGGCACATAGCCCTTATGGATTTTAATGGAATATAAACATATCGAGCATTTTAATGGAATAATCGACATCTGTATAATCTAAGCTTATTAAAATACAACTCTGATGATATAATTCTTTGGCCATACTTAATCCGATTCTGATAAATAGATGATATATAGTGAATAAAAATCGAGAAAATAACGCTAACCGCTGCCCACATGTAACGACTACGACATTTTACGTACCCAAAATGTATCGATGCTCCGGCCGGGATTTGAACCCGAGTCTTCGGCTCGAAAGGCCGGAATGATTGACCGGACTACACTACCGGAGCACTTATTTTACTCATTGGTTGAAATTATCGCCCTATCTGGCCAGATTCCCGTTCCATTAAGCCTTGCAGCCACACACATATTAAAGACTCCTATGGATATGTATCTCATAGATATATGTACGTTTCCGAGCGGCATACAGCAATACAGACATAGCGATAGTAGTCCCGGGCGGATTCGAACCGCCGTCGCAGGCTCCAAAGGCCTTCAGGCTTGACCGCTACCCCACGGGACTTCAACCCTGATGTAATCCCATAAGATATATATTGTCTTTCCCGGAGTTTCAGATGGATGAAGCTTCTCACAAAGGAGCATACAAGCCAACGCAGGCTTATAGAGATCCTGAGAGTCATAGATAGCGCGGATAAGCCCATTGGGGCAAGGATGATATCCGATTTATTGAGCAATAGAGGTTATGAGCTGGGAGAACGTGCTGTCAGATATAACCTCAAGATCCTGGATGAGCTGGGATTCACTGAGAGACAAGGCTATAGCGGCAGGACACTAACTCCAATTGGCGCTCGTGAGCTGAGCGATGCTCTCGTTGACGATAGAATGGGCTTCGTAAATACCAGGATCGAGGAGTATATGTACAGGACAAGCTTTGATCCGCGAAGCCTGAGAGGGGATGTAATCGTCAACACCAGCATCATAAAAAAGAGTGATTACGAAAAGGTCATTGATCTCCTTAAAAATGTATTCGACTCAGGTTATACGATAAGCAGAAGAGTCCTAATACTGGATGAGGCCGAAGAGCTTGCGAACATTGAGATACCAGAGGGCTCTCTAGGAATCGCTACACTTTGCAGCATCACTATCGATGGCATCCTGCTGAAAAAAGGCATTCCTGTCAATACCACTTTTGCTGGTGTTATTGAGATAGACGGCAGAGCGCCTTCAGAATTCACGGATTTAATTGCCTATGCAGGATCCTCCCTGGACCCGATGAAGATATTCATGGCGCGCAAGATGACGAGTGTCGCAAGCTCGACGTACAATGGAACGGGAAAAATACTCGCAAACGTGAGAGAAGTACCCCTCGCAGCAGCAGACCTCGCAGATAATCTCATCAAGCAGTTGAAATCTGCAGGCCTTCGCGGCCTTATAAAAATAAGCGCACCTGGGGAGCCCAATTTGGGCTGTCCTATAGGCTCTGGCAAGATCGGTATAACTCTTTGCGCAGGCGTAAACGCTGTCGTTGCGGCGGAGGAGCAAGGGATAGGGATAAGCACGATGCCCATCTCCGCGATAGTGGATTACAGCAAGATGAGGGAGCTAAAATAGCAATCTAGATAGGCATATTGATACATTAATATGAGAGCATACGTCGGACCCCTTATCCTAATCCCTTTGTCCAGGATAAAGCTTTATATGGCGATGATCCCTACATCTAGAGTCGCATTTACATATGAGGAATAAAAATGGCCAATTTTAGAGTTGTAGTATCAGATCCGAAAAGCGGTAAATCATACCAGGTAGAGTTAAAGGACCCTGGCGCAAACAGATTTCTGGGACGCCATATAGGCGATACTGTTGAGGGCGATGTCTTGGGCATGCCCGGATATTCAGTTAAGATAACTGGAGGAAGCGACCGTGAGGGTTTCCCCATGCGCGCAGACCTTCCAGGCACAAGGCGCAAGAGGATCTTGGTTTCGAGTGGAACTGGCTACAACCCGACTGCTGCAGGCATGAGACGGCGGAAGAGCCTCCATGGAAGAGAGATTTCGCCTGATATTGGGCAGATCAACGTCAAAATCACTGAGGCAGGATCAAAGCCCATAGAAGAGCTTCTTAAATCTGCACCCAAGGAAGAGACAAAGTAGCCGAAAGGGCTACTGAAAATATTTGGTGTTGAATTATTCGGTATTGGTTTAGATTTATATTAACGCTTGCCTGTTGTTACCAGCTGCTGAACCATATGCAATGCATCGGGAATCTGGCCCCGCATTACGGATTTTATATCATCTGCTTCAAGGGTTCCGAAAATGGCATCCATTGCTCGGTCGTTATGCATAGCAAGATCCACAATCCGCCTGATCTGCACAGATCTCTCAAGCTCCCTTCCGAACTCTGCCTGGATACGTGATTGATATTCTTTTAAGCTAGTCTGGCCTCTTAAGAAACCGACTGTAACCTCGCCTGCAATCCTTCCTGCAACCATTGCAAGGGGTATTCCTCCTCCACTCGTCGCCATAACATGCCCTGCGGCATCGCCTGCCAGAAGCACATTATCCTTTTGGATATCCCCTCGCATTCCATCTGAAGGCACTATACCACGCATGACTGCAAGAACTTCTCCATGCCCAAGAATTCTGCCTGCGACAGGGTGTTCTTTTATGAATCTTCCAAGAACCTGAGGAAGCTTCTGCTTGCCTAAAAATGAGACCCTTACCCCTATCCCTACGTTCGCGACATCCTGCCCTTGGGGTATTATCCAGGCATAGCCTCCGGGCGCATAGCGTGTGCCGAAATACATTTCCACCGCGTCAGCATCGATATCGACGTCCGCCATCTCATACTCTAGGCAGACGCCCATTTCACCTGTCTGCCTCCCAATCGATCTGCCGACACCGGAGCCGGGACCATCTGCTCCTACCACAACAGTAGGTTTGATCTTATCAGAGAAATGGCCTGAGAGACGAACCTCTCCTGAATTTAGCTCTGCACGCGTTCCCGGCATGACTGTCGCGCCTGCGCGCGCCGCCCTGTATGCGAGATATCTGTCGAAGGCTCTGCGGTCTACAACGCGACCATCAACAGCAAACTCTTTGGATTTTCCAGAGGGCGCGTATAACCTTTGCAGCTTTGTCCTGTGAAATATACAGCGCTCGGGGATGTTCACAAGAGTATCCGGCAGAACTGCTCCAGGCATAAGATCCCTTAGCTCATGGACAGCGGGTAGAAAGCCGCCACACTCGACAGGCGATCCTATTTCATTCTTGCGATCTATCAACGCCACTTCCACGCCGCTAACTGCAGCGATCTCTGCAGCAGTTGATCCAGCAGGCCCGGCACCTATCACAACTACCTGGATCATGCCTTCGAGAGGGATGCGGAGAGCCCGAACTCAAGCAACACATCCTCAATCTCCTCGTAAGCGAGGTAAAGCTCGTTCTTCTGGCGTTCTATTTGGCTCAGGCGCGGCTCAGCCGAGAGCCAGATCTGACGTAGATCGCCATGCACCATCTTAACGCATGCCAGCATATCCGCCTGCGAGAGCCTATATGCAATATGGCTTCCGGTTGGCGTATACCAGCTTGCGTGCATGGCCTTGAGCTTTTCAACAAACTCATCCCATCTCAGCTCGCCCAATATTTTCGCCCCATCAGCTTGAACGGGCTTAAGATTGACATAAAGGCGAAGGTGTGCCCTATCTCCTATGATTTTCTCTGCTATTGATTCAAGTATCTCCTTATATCGCGCGCTGCTTCTGTTCACTGCTAGGTTCCTGCCTCCGAATATATCCTCCGCTATTTCAGGGAAGAATGGTGCGAGACGTATCCTCTCTGTAGCAGGCGTTATAAGCGATACTCCTACGAAAAACAGTGCACTTAGCGATAGGCCGACCAGAACGCCGTGTTCAGTGAGGAGATCTGAGAACTGAGGGTAGGCTGTGCTTAAAGGCTGCTTTATCCAGAACAGCTCATACATAATAATGGCAATCTGTGTCACCCCACCGATGATGATTGCCACGAGCGCGCCCCACTTAGTTGCACGCCTCCAGTAAAGCCCACCTATTATTGGGAAAAAGTAAGATGTCGTGCCTATGACAGTAGCAATGATGACGGCATCCATAATGCTGTCTACATTCAGGGCTATGAATGCTGAGATTGCTATCATTATTACTACCAATACCCTATTCACAACCATCATCTTTCGCATCGTCGCCGCTGGCCACAGATGCCTCTGTATAATATCGCGGGAGATACATGATGCCCCTGATGTCGCGAATGTATCAGTGCAGGACATAGATGCCGCCGCGAAGCCTATAGTCAAAAGCGCAATGATAACAGGAGAGGTATTATCGCTGATGAACTTAAGATACAGCATATCTGCTTCGACCTCGCCCTTTGGCATGGGATAGAGCGCTCTTAGGCCAATGGCCGTAAGGAAGCAGCAGAAGTAGACCAGCGCTAGAAGCACTGCCCCGAAAAGAATGCCGAGCTTAGCGGTTTTATCATCTCTGGCAGCCCATATCTTTTGCCAAGGGTCCTGCTCTGCAATCCAGCCGGGCATGAGCGCGAGCTGAAATATCAGCGCCCCCAGGATACCACCGATAACGAATGGGTCCCACCAATCAGAACCTTGCGCGATGGCCGTAGCTGTAAACGAGATTCCATGTTGGATGGGAATCGCGATAGCCATGTATCCAACGAATATAGCCAGACCTGCTAGAAGCACGTATTGCAGCAGATCTGTCCAAACGACTGCGCGAAAGCCTCCAATACTGACATAGAATGCGACCGAGGCTGCCATTATTAATATTGCGTAAACAGGCTCTACACCGAAGAAGGTTCCGAGTACCAGCTTGAAGCCTATAAAGTCCACGACTGAGAAGAGAATCATCATGATCGCTATGGCAAGCGCTACAGGCGCGCGAACCATGGGGTCGTACCTTATCTCCATGAGTTCGGGTTGAGTCAGAGCAGGTATGTTCTTGATTCTTCCCGAGATCGCAGCGATCACTACTAACGCCGCAATATTCGGAAATACCCAGATCCAAATAGAACTCATGCCCATCAATAGAAAGAGACCTGTGGCCAGCAGCAGCGCGCTTGCAGTTATCCATGATGCTGCAGCAGAGAAGCCTATGGTGATAGCTCCCAATTCTCTACCAGCCAGCCAGAAATCCGTCACAGATCTCTGGCGTTTGGATGATAGCAGCCCTATGGCTACAAGCATCGCTATATAAATCGCGAGGAATATTAGGAATAGATGGTAGGGAGCCATTCGATCACGAGGGGAAGCATAAGATCTGGGTATATTTAATATGTAGGACGACAGTTTTCCGGAGGAAAGACTATTCAGCTCAAGTTTCTTGAGCCTCAAATTCGGTTGATTAATTTAATACAGAGGTTGTTTGATGAGAAGTGACATAACCAAGGTCGGGGCAGAGCGCGCGCCTCACAGGGCTCTATTCAAGGCTACCGGCCTTACGGATGAGGAGATAGAACGTCCCTTTATAGGCATAGTAAACTCATGGAATGAGTTCATACCCGGACATATACATCTAGATAAGATCGGCCAGGCAGCGAAGGCAGGGGTGCGTTCAGCCGGCGGAGTTCCTTTCGAGTTCCAGACTATAGGAGTCTGCGATGGAATAGCGATGGGACATCGTGGAATGAGGTATTCTTTGCCAAGCCGTGAGCTTATCGAAGACTCAATAGAAATAATGGTCGAAGCCCACCAGCTGGATGGCCTTGTGATGATACCATCGTGCGATAAGATTGCGCCCGGTCATGTAATGGCCGCCGGCAGACTGAATCTTCCAACAATAGTCGTGACAGGAGGGCCGATGCTTCCAGGCCACGCCTGTGATAAGGATTTGGACCTCATCAATGTTTTTGAGAGCTGGCAATCTGGCGGCGAATCGCTTGCAGCTTTAGAGGAGATGGCCTGCCCAGGCGCAGGCTCATGTGCTGGCCTTTTCACGGCAAATACCATGGCCTGTCTCATAGAGGCTATGGGCCTGAGCCTTCCAGGATGTGCAACAACCCACGCAGTAGATGCACGGAAGATACGTATTGCGAAAAAATCAGGAATGAAGCTTATGGAGCTTATCGAGCGTGGCATCACAGCAAGGCAAATCGTCACGGATAAGGCAATAGAAAACGCTATTCGCGTAGACATGGCAATAGGAGGATCCACGAACACAGTGCTCCATATGCCTGCGATAGCTGCAGAGTTCGGATTGAACCTTGACCTGGATAAGTTCGATAGCCTAAGCCGAGAAACGCCTCACCTTGTCAACCTAAGGCCGGGCGGGCAGCACCATATGATAGACCTTGATAGGGCAGGAGGCATACCTGCAGTCCTTGACAGACTCAAGTCCAGGCTGAACTTGGATGCCCTCACGGTCACAGGTCGTACCCTCGGGGAAGAGCTGGCCGATTTCAAGCCCGTAAATCCGTTGGCGAACGCTGAGGTCATAGCTACTCTGGACTCACCAGTACACTCCGAAGGCGGAATAGCAATACTGCATGGCAGCCTTGCGCCCGAAGGGGCCGTGGTGAAGCAGACTGCGGTATCAAAATCTATGCTTAAGCACGCGGGACCTGCAGTAATCTACGATTCTGAAGAGGAATCGATGGCTGGCATCGTCGGCGGAGGCGTGAAGCCCGGAGATGTTGTGGTAATAAGATATGAAGGGCCGAAGGGTGGGCCAGGCATGAGGGAAACGCTTGCACCCACATCTGCTATTGCGGGCGCTGGTCTAAGCGAATCTGTTGCGCTTATAACAGACGGAAGGTTCAGCGGAGGCACGAGGGGGCCATGTATAGGGCATGTCTCACCAGAGGCCGCAGTCGGCGGTCCTATAGCTCTTGTAGAGCCAGGAGATATGATAAGCATAGATATTCCCGCAAGAAAGCTGGATCTACAAGTCGGCGCAGAGGAGCTTGGGCGGCGCAGGAATAAATGGTTGCCTCCTGAACCCAAGATAAAGACTGGAATCCTTGCCAGATACAGGAATTCTGTGACCTCTGCGAGCATTGGCAGCGTGCTTAGATGACTTCGATCAGAAGCTTTGTTGCCGTTGATCTCCCTGCCGGAATGCGCGACGATATCGCACGCATCCAGAGGGAGATCGCAATAGGAGGGCTGAGGCTCGTCAGGCCTGAGCTTGTACATGTCACACTGAAGTTCCTTGGAAATGTTCCTGAAGAGCGATTGGGTGAAATTACTGAAGCATTAGGAAGCATAAGATCTACGCCATTCGATGCATCACTGAAGGGCATGGGATCTTTCCCTGGAAGATCCATAAGGGTAGTATGGCTCGGGCTCGAAGGAAATTTCCTGGAGCTTTATCAGGCTGTAGAAAATGCTTTGGCCCCATTCGGCTTTGAACGCGATAAACGTGGCTTCAGCCCGCATGTAACGCTAGGCAGAGTGAAAAGTCCGAGCCCTGAGATTTCAAAACAGATCTCCCGGAAGATATCGCAGATAGGGGATATCGATTTAGGAAGCTTCCATGTCGATCGCTTTCTCTTGAAGAAGAGCACCATAACTAGCGGAGGCCCGATCTACGAAGATCTCGCAGAATTCCCACTCTCAGATCAGTGAGTTGGTGCTCGATAGGGTTAGGCCAAAGGCAGAAAACCGCGAGCGGATGATATCGGTAGCAGAATCCATATTATCCCGTATAAATCGCCTATCAGAATCATTGGGATTAAATTGTAAGGCTATCCTCGTCGGGTCTGCCGCTCGAAACACCTGGCTCGCTGGAGATCACGATCTCGACATATTTATCGCAGTTACCGGGGAATCGGACCTAAATAGAGCCCTTGAGCTTGCCAGGCTTGTCGCCCCTGAGCACGAGGAGAAATATGCCGAGCATGCCTATGTCCATGCTTCTATAGAAGGCTTTGATGTCGATTTAGTCCCCTGCTATCTCATTGAGAGTGCTACTTGCATTAAATCGGCAGTTGATCGCACTCCCTTTCATACACAATATATATCATCCCGCATAGCCGGCCTTGAGGATGAGGTCCTTCTACTAAAGCAGTTTATGAAGGGCATCGGAGTCTATGGGTCAGAGCTTAAGGTTGGAGGCTTTTCAGGTTATCTGGCCGAGCTGCTCATTCTTCGTTACGGCTCTTTTGTAAGTACCCTCAAGGCGGCTTCATCATGGCGACCTGGCGAGATCATAGACCTAGAGAAGCATTCCACGTTGCAACACGATGAGCCACTCATAGTAGTAGATCCCGTTGATCCTGCGAGAAATGTTGCAGCGGCATTGACACTGGATAAGATGCTTCAGTTCACAGCAACATCGCGTTGCTTTCTAGATGCACCTGATATCCACTTCTTTTTCCCTGAAAGGCAGATGCCTCTGTCTGATGAGCATTTGATAGATGCTATGCAGAAGAGAAAAAGCTGCTTCATCGTTATAGAGTTCGATGCTCCACACGTGGTCGAGGATATCCTTTTTCCTCAGCTCAGGAAGGCTGAGGAATCGGTGAGAGCTCTCCTCGAAAGAAATGAGTTTTCAGTACTGCGTAGCGATGTATGCAGTTATAGTAAAAGGGCAAGCATGCTTCTAGAGCTGGATTTATGGGAGAGGCCAAATGTCATCAGGCGGATTGGACCGCCTGTATGGGATGAGCAGAATCTTAGCAGATTCCTGGAAGCCCATCCCGATGTTCTTTCAGGGCCCTATATTGAGAATGGCAGAGCTGTTGTTGATGTGGCAAGAAAATATACGCAGGCCAAAGATCTTCTCGAAACTGAGATCTTGAGCATATCCCTTGGAAAGCACTTATCTGCCGAGATTAAAAAAGGCTACAAAATATATATGGGCCAAGAACTTGCTCAAATAAAGGACAAGGCATTCAGGATTTTCCTAGGCGATTACCTGGAAAAGAGAGCTAAAATCTGTTAGCGGAAGCATTTCCAGTATCGGCTTTGGATCTTCTTGATCTCTTCGATCCGCTGAACTACCTTAACATCCGTGCCCTGGATACTGTAAGAGGCTCCCTGAAAGGCTTTAAGCTCAGCAACGACCGCATCAGCCTGTGCAGCCAAATTATAGCCGCCCTCAAGCGTCGCGGCAAGCCTACCCTGGCAACAATCATCTGCGATTCCCTTTACTATGCTTGCTATTGCTCCGAAGCCTGCAGACGTCATTCTCATGCCTCCGAGCGGGTCATCCTTATGAGTGTCATGGCCTGCAGATACTAGTATTATATCCGGTTTGAATTCGAGAGCAATAGGCTCGAGGATCTCCTTGAAGACCATAACGTAGCCTTCGTCGCCAGTGCCTGATGGTAGAGGTACATTTACCTTTGTCCCCTCGGCCCCATCCGACCCTACATCTGTAGCTCGTCCTGTGCCGGGGTAATGGGGGAATTGGTGAGTGGAGAAGTATAAGATTGAAGGATCTGAGTAGAATACGGCATTTGTGCCATTGCCGTGGTGTACATCAGAGTCCACAATAAGTATCTTCGTGAGACCTTTTGCCTGCGCATGCTTCGCCGCGATAGCCACATTGTTGAAGATGCAAAAACCCATGCCGCGATTGGGCATTGCATGATGCCCCGGCGGCCTCACTAAGGCAAAGGCACTATCGAAACCATTCAGCACGGCGTCTACGGCTGCAATAGCCCCGCCAGCAGCGGTTAGTGCCGCATCATAGGAGCCCTTGGAGAGTATGGTGTCCATATCCAAATAGCCTCCGCCATGTTCGCAAATGGCCTTAACTTGGTCTATATATCTTCGTCCGTGAATTGTAGCAATCTGATCAATAGTGACGGGCTCAGGCGTGATATATTCGACCTTTAAGTTCTCTAGCTTGATCCTTTCGAGTACTGCAGTGAGCCGCTCCTTTCTTTCCGGATGCCCACCGGTATCGTGTTCCAGATAAATGGGATGGTAGACTATGCCTGTCCCTGTCATATTTAGATTAAATAAAGCTTCAAAGTAAAACAGTTTTCCTTTAGAAGGGATGCTCGCTGCCGTTTCCGGCTTAAATAGCCTGGGTACAATTACTCTATAACATCTTGTTCAGCCTCGGAGGATGAGATGGTTTGTGCATCAATAAGCTAAATTAATCCGATAAATGGGAAAGCAATGCATTATACTCAGTAATAGCAGTTAATTGCTATCTTTTTTATAGATACGCCTTTTTCAGGCCCCGGTTGAATTATATCGATTAAAAATAGCATTTAAAGATCAGACCTATCATGTATAAGGCCCGCATCTGACTTAGGGATCAGAATATCAGAAGCTGTGGTCGCAAACCGCAATTGAAGGACCAAAAAAGATATAATAGGGAAATAACCTATCACTACCCTATAATCCCCTATGGGATTAGGAGGGTGATGTAGCTAATACATGTCTGAGAGACGCCAAAGCAGTGGTAGCCATGTAGGAACTTGGGTGCCAGAATTAGTTCGTGGCGATCGAAGACTTTAGCCAAGCAATAGTTTTAAGAGTAATCAGACTGTATGCTGCAAAAGTATTCCGAATAGGGATAATAGGAGGTTAAAAGATGAAGAGAATGACTGCAATCACGCTCACCGCGATGATAGTTTTAATCGCATCAGCGATGGCTGTAGCAGCACAGGAGGTGGATGTTCGCAGTACTGTTCACAATCTCGGAGAGAGCACAGTTACTTGGAACCCATCAACCTTCGCTGGCTTCTACTACGATATAAACAAGAACATAGGAAATGAATCGCTAACATTTAGACCATCCCAGGTAAGTGCAGATATGTCCTCTGCAACCCTCAGCGATCAGACGGATGCCAGTAACAATAGAGGTATCGTCTACTCCACAACTGCTCAGGCCGCGAAGTTCAAGTTCAAGGCATGGGGCACTTATGATGTAATTGGATTCCTCGCTGACAAGTACTTTGCCGCTTATCTGCCCACTGTAACATCAGATGTTACAAATGCTGGCGCAAAGGTAGCCTATCTGTATGACACATCCACAAACAGGAACCTAATGACAAACAACCAGATCAGCAAGGTCCTTGTGGATGATAACACACAGATGACAATCACATCTGCTACCCCATTGGTCCTGCAAGAGGGCTATCAGCTCGCTGTCAAGTCCATAGATACAGATGGCAACAAGGTATATGTCGAGCTCACCAAGAACGGCCAGGTAGTTGACGACAAGGTTATTCAGCCGTCCGTAACCGGTGCTGGAATGGGCGATCAGACATACTACTATAAGACAACAATTGGAAATACAGCTAAGATCATCCAGATAGCTGCCCACTTCAAGAATGCCTTCCGCGGCGCTGACACAAACATCGCCACTATCGATGGAGAATTCCAGGTATCTGATACACCCACAACGGTCCAGACAGACCAGCAGTATGACAAGATGTCCGTCAGGAACGTCGACCCATCTGCGATGACCATCACGATGGATAACAAGGATAACGCAATCACTCTGAGCAAGAACCAGAACTCGGTTCTAATGCAGAACGTATACGTCCAGACCGCTGATCAGGATAACATATCTGCCGACAATCCGCTCAGGTACTACATATATAAGAAGTACACAGCGCCAGGCACATATCAGATCAGGGGAACAGTCGCTGACCTATCCGCCCAGAGCTTTACTTGGAACCCGTCAACATTCGCCGGCTTCTTCTACGATATAAACAAGAACATAGGCACTGAAACGATAACAGTTATACCATCCCAAGTAGCCGGAGATATGTCCAGTGCAACCCTCAGCGGTACCGCTGATGCCAGTGGCAACAGAGGCATCATCTACAACACAACTGCTCAGGCCGCGAAGTTCAAGTTCAAGGCATGGGGCACTTATGATGTAATTGGATTCCTCGCTGACAAGTACTTTGCCGCTTATGAGCCCACTGTAACATCAGATGTTACAAATGCTGGCGCAAAGGTAGCCTATCTGTATGATACATCCACAAACAGGAACCTAATGACAAACAACCAGATCAGCAAGGTCCTTGTGGATGATAACACAGAGAGAACAATCACATCTGCTACCCCATTGGTCCTGCAAGAGGGCTATCAGCTCGCTGTCAAGTCCATAGATACCAAGGGCAACAAGGTATATGTCGAGCTCACCAAGAACGGCCAGGTAGTTGACGATCAGGTCATCCAGCCGTCCATAGACAACGCTGGAATGGGCGATCGGACATACTACTATAAGACGACAGTTGGACAAACAGCTAAGATCATCCAGGTAGCTGTTCACTTCAAGAACGCCTTCCTTGGCTCTGACACCAACATCGCCACTATCGATGGAGAGTACCAGATATCCGATACACCCCTGACGGTCCAGACGGATCAGCAGTACGACAAGATGTCCATCAGGAACGTCGACCCGTCAACAAAGACCATCACAATGGATAACAAGGATAACTCAGTCACTCTGAGCAAGAACCAGAACACAGTCCTGATGCAGAATGTATACATCCAGACCGCAGATCAGGATAACATCTCTGCAGCCAATCCACTCAGGTTCTACATATACAAGGCCGCTACAATCGCTGGTGCCGCACCAGTAACACCTGTTGCACCCACCAATGTCACAGCGCCAACCAACGTAACAGCACCTGCCCAGAATGTCACACCAACTGAGAATGTCACACCCGCACCAGTACAGAACGTGACACCAACCAACGCAACAAAGCCGGCCAATGCAACAACACCAGCCAAGCCCGCTCCCGGATTCGAGAGCATCTTCGCCATAACTGGCTTGATGGCAGTCGCATATCTCGTCCTTGGAAGGAAACAGTAAATTTGGATGCTGGAGAGCAAAGCTCTCCACAGCCTTTCTCTTTTTCTATGCGTCTTTGAAACATTTTCACGCCTTCGCAATAAATCATAGCGACGGCTAAGGAAACCTCAGACCAGGAAAGTACAAAATATAAAGCGTTTATTAAGATCTAGTTTTATGGGAACCTCGTTAAGAAATAGCATTATATGTCATAATATCATAATATGAATAGTAAAACTCTTGTGGTGATATTATAGTTAAAGAGAGCACTAGAGAGGCACAGTTCTGGCATAAGCTTGAGGGCGCTGATGTCGAGTGTACTCTTTGCAACCAGTTCTGCCACATAAAGCCAGGCAACCGTGGCCTTTGCGGTGTGCGGGAGAACCAGGTTGGCAAACTCATGACGCTTGTCTATGGAAATCTCATAGCCGCAAATGTGGACCCTATAGAGAAGAAACCGTTCTTTCATTTTCTGCCGGGAAGCCTTGCCTATTCCATAGCTACAATGGGCTGCAACTTCAGATGCCTTCACTGCCAGAATTCAGATATCTCCCAGTTGCCGAAGGAGACAGGCAAAATAATGGGCGATTATGTCCCTCCTGAGGAGGTTGTAGCGCGGGCAGAATTCAACAGCTGCCAATCTATTGCGTATACATATACTGAGCCCACAATGTTCTTTGAGTACGCCTATGATGTGGCAACTCTCGCAAAGGAGAAGAGCCTGAAGAATGTTTTCATAAGCAACGGATATACGGGAGAAGAGGCAGCAAAAAAGATCATTCCCCTAATGGATGCAAATAATATAGACCTCAAGGGCGATGATCAGTTTTACAGGCGTATCTGTGGGGCGAGGCTTGAACCCGTAGAGAAGAACATAAAGCTGTTCTGGGATAGCGGCGTCTGGGTTGAGGTCACGACGCTAATTATACCTGGATACAATGATTCAGATGATCAGCTCCAAGGAATAGCGAAATTCTTGGCGAGTGTGAGCACAGATATGCCGTGGCATGTTTCAGCATTCTATCCGATGTATAAGCTAAAGGATGTGCCTAGAACAGGCCCAGAGGTCCTGAGAAAGGGCATTAGAATAGGGCATGAGGCGGGCCTAAAATATGTTTATGCAGGGAACATTACAGGCGAAAGCGAGAGCACTAGATGCCCCAATTGCGGAGAAATGCTTATTGAGCGCCTGGGATACAGGGTCATGAAGAACTCAGTGGTTGATGGCTCATGCCCTAAGTGTGGTACGAAGATATCAGGTGTTTGGGCTTGAGAATAGATTTTGGATAGGTTTAAGTATCCGAGGATACGGCAACGATTCTATATGCCATTTTGCAGTATTGAAGAGGCCATTGAAGATGTCAGAAGCGGCAGATTCATAATAATATTGGATGACGAGAACCGCGAGAACGAGGGCGATCTTATGATGGCAGCCGAGAAGGTCACCCCAGAATCGATCAACTTCTTGGCCCGCTATGGCTGCGGCCTTATCTGCATGCCTATGACTGCTGAACGCCTTCGTGAGCTTGATCTTCCGCTTATGACATCAACCAACACAGAATCGATGGGCACTGCCTTCACTGTATCGGTTGATGCCAAGCATAATACAACCACAGGAATTTCAGCCTTTGATAGGGCAACCACAGCGCGAGCTCTTATCGATCCTGCAACAACTAGGCGAGACCTTTCTGTGCCTGGCCACATGTTTCCCCTTCAAGCAAAGAGTGGCGGCGTTCTGAGACGAACAGGACATACTGAGGCTTGCGTGGATCTTGCCAGGTTAGCCGGCCTTTATCCGAGCGGCGTAATTTGCGAGATCATGGCCGAGGACGGGACTATGGCAAGGCTGCCCCAGCTCGAGGTTTTCGCAGAGAAGCACGGCATCAAGATGATGACAATAGAAAGCCTCATCAAGTTTAGGATGAAGAGGGAAAAGCTCGTTTCCAAGGTTGCAGAGGTCAGCATGCCTACAGAATATGGTGATTTCACAGCAATAGGCTATGAGTCAGTTCTTGATGGCATGTGCCATATCGCACTTGTGGCAGGTGATCCTACTGCGGATAATGCTCTTGTCAGAGTGCACTCGGAATGCCTTACCGGAGATGTATTTCGATCCAAGCGCTGTGATTGCGGCGAGCAGCTCAGCAAGGCTCTGCAGCTCATTAGTGAGAACGGCAACGGTGTGCTTCTGTATATGCACCAGGAGGGCAGGGGAATCGGCCTTGCAAATAAGCTGCGTGCATATACGTTGCAGGACCAGGGTTCTGACACAGTTGAGGCAAACACGAAGCTCGGCTATCCTCCAGACCTAAGGGATTATGGGATCGGAGCACAGATCCTCGTTGATCTGGGCATAAGGAAGATGAGGCTTCTCACGAATAATCCAAGAAAGATAATTGGCCTCGAGGGCTACGGACTGAAGATAGTTGAGCGTGTCCCTCTTGAAATTCCGCCGAACAGCATAAACAGGCATTATTTGGAGACAAAGAGGGATAAACTGCACCACCTCCTCCTCCAGAAAGAACGCTAAAAATATTATTTAGATTAATCTATATTTATCTTCTTTCTTGTTGTGGTAACCTCTTTGGGAAGTGTAACCTCAAGCACGCCACTTTCAAGCCTTGCCTTTGCCTCATCCGCCTTGACAGCTACAGGCAGGGCAACAACACGCTCAAACCTATTGTATGTGCGCTCACGCTTATGATAGTCCTTATCAGAGGTCTCCGATTCAGCACTCTTCTCTGCAACGACACGTAGCTCATTATCCGTTACAGATATATCTACATCACCTTTATCTACGCCAGGCAGATCCATTGTAACTACGATAGCATCGTCTGTTTCCTTAACATCCGCCATGGGCATCATTATGTTGCCTTCCACCTTCGGCACCTCCATCTCTCCCATAACATCATTCATTCTCTTCTGGATTCTCTGCATCTCTCCAAGATATCTGGATTCCCAGTCAGACAGACCCAAATCCTCCATGAGCCTGTTCATGCTCTTTTGGAGGCGCCTGAGATCATCTAAGGGAATTATCCCCGCCAAATAGCATCACCCCAAGGATATATGCTCTAGCAGCTTATATTTGTTCCGATAGATATCCTAGATATGCCATCTGAATTTTAACAACCTCGGTGGAGTCTTTGGCTGAAGCATACTCTTGTAAAGGTTCACGATTGACTTCGAGGAAGACATGTCCCCACGAGAATTTGCTCAATATTTCCTCTGCCTTCCCGGGCTCACCAAGTATGACTAAAGCAGCTGCCAAAGCCTCTACGGTAGAGAGTTGAAATGGTTTTCCAAAATTCACTGGATTGGCCGCAATGAGATATGGCAACGCTCTTGTCCTAAGGTTCAACCTCTTGAAAACCTCCTCTGCATGAGCCCAACTGCAATCTAGCGCAGCAATGCCCCTTACGCTGCGGTCCTCAGGCGATATCGCCTTCTCTGAGAATGGGCTTAGGACGATGTAAGGTCGCAGATCATTTATGCGCTTTGTAAGCCTGGCAAGATGAAAGCGTGCCAGCTTTTTTCCTGAGCACTTTTTGGGGTCGCACTGGTTTGCATGATATATTACAAGCTCCATCATAATAATGATCCACCGATAATCCTATTAACATTGTGTTCAACTCCCATACAGCCACAGAGCAGGAGCTTTCTGATGAGCGAGGTCTCAAAAGAGTACAACTTCAAGCAAACAGAGGAGAAATGGGTTGATAGCTGGGATAAGTCCATCTACTACTTCGATTGGGTATCCAAGAAGCCCCAATACATAATAGATACGCCTCCGCCTTACCCTACTGGCAACTTCCACATAGGCAATGCACTCAACTGGTGCTATATGGATTTCGCCGCCCGCTATAAGAGGATGCAAGGATTCAATGTCATGTTCCCTCAGGGTTGGGATTGCCACGGACTTCCCACAGAGGTTAAGGTTGAGGAGAAGTACCATATAACGAAGAACGAGATCCCCCGGGATGAGTTCAGAAGGCTCTGCGAGCAGATGACATCAGAGGCTATAGAGAGGTTCAGAGGAACTATAAATCGGCTTGGGATTTCGACAGATTGGTCAAACGAATATGTGACGATGAGTCCTGAGTACTACGTTAAGACACAACGCTCATTTGTTCAAATGTATAAAAAGGGACTCATATATCGTGAAGATCACCCAGTCAACTGGTGCCCTCGTTGCGGCACTGCAATCGCCCTTGCAGAAGTCGAATACGATTCTCGTAACACTGCTCTTAATTATATGCGTTTTCCGAGCGAGTACGGATTTTTGGAAATCGCCACCTCAAGGCCTGAGCTTTTGCCCGCATGCGTTGCTGTTGCAATAAACCCAGAGGACGCGAGGTACAAAGGATATGCAGGCACAAAGGTGACTGTGCCTCTTTTTGGTTATGATGTTCCAGTATTGACTGACGTCGCCGTCGATCCGAAGTTCGGCACGGGCGTAGTTATGATCTGTACCTTTGGCGATAAGCAGGATGTTAGATGGTGGATGGAGCATGATCTCCCCTTACGCCAGGCTATAGATAGAAACGGCAGGCTAACTGAAATTTCCGGGAAATATGCGAGTCTCTCTATTGACGAGGCAAAGCATGCGATTATTGAGGACATGAAGAACAAGGGCATCATCTATAAGCAGGAGCCTCTGGAGCAGAACGTCGGACTATGCTGGAGATGCAAAACGCCTATAGAGATTCTATCGGGTAGACAATGGTTCGTCAAGATAGATCCTGATGAGATCAAGAGGACATCCAAGGAGATCGATTGGATACCCCCATATATGGAGACAAGGCTAAAGAACTGGGCTGACTCCGTCGAATGGGACTGGTGTATATCGAGGCAGAGGATATTCGCAACACCAATACCCGTCTGGTACTGCAAAGACTGCGGCGAGGTTTTAGTTGCAGAAGAGGACTGGCTTCCCCTTGATCCTACCAGGGCAGAGCCGCCCACAAAATGCAAATGCGGATGTAGTGAGTTTAAGCCCGAGGAGGATGTGCTTGATACATGGATGGATAGCTCTATATCTGCCTTGGCAGTTGCAGGATGGCCCTCACGGCCTGACCTGAGATCTCCAACTCAGCTCAGATCGCAGGGCCATGATATCATAAGGACTTGGGCGTTCTACACAATACTCAGATGCATGGATCTTGTAGGCATTCGGCCATGGGACGCAATTCTTATTAACGGCATGGTTCTGGGAGAAGACGGACGAAAGATGTCTAAGTCCCTGGGCAATTTTATAATACCGGAGCAGGTTTTCGAGGCTAATGGGGCTGATGCACTGAGGCAGTGGGCAGCCTTAGGCGGCAGTCCAGGAAACGATGTAATGTTTCAGTGGAAGGAGATAACTGCAGCCAGCAGGTTCCAGCAGAAGCTGTGGTCGATCTACAGATTCTCGACGCCCTTGATGGCTCCTACGGGAGAGTCCCCTGGACAAGTCGATAGATGGTTGCTTGGCGAGCTTGATTCACTGGTTAAGGCTGCTACAGGTGCAATGGATAAGTACCAGTTTGATGAGGCATTCAGGGCAATCAGAACCTTCACCTGGGAGGTGCTGGCAGATAATTACATTGAGCTAGTTAAGGCCAGGCTCTATGGGCAGAACAGCCATGAGAAAAGAGCAGCGCAGAACACACTGTATACTGCCATAGAGACTCTTACAAGAATGATGGCACCTTTCATTCCCTTCATCGCCGAGGAGATCTACCGCTCCCTCACAGGCGAGAGCGTTCATGTCCAGAGTTGGCCGGAGACATCTGGTATTGCCGTAGATCCCGCAGGTATGCTGATAAAGGAGATCGCTGCTGCGTTGCGCAGGTACAAGTCCGAGAAGGGCATGGCTTTGAACTCACCTCTGCCTGGAATAATCATAAACTCCGATATGGATTTGGAGACCATGGACCTTCAGGGTGTGGCAAACTCTCAAGTAGAAAGCAGAAAGGGCCTGCCTGATATAGAGATGAGGCCAATTGAGACTAAGCCCCAAATGAAGATACTTGGCCCAAGGTTCAAGGATAAAAGCGGGAAAGTCATCAAGGCTCTTTTAGCTATGAATCCTGGTGAGGTCGCAGAGCAGAAGGCAGCTGGCTCTATCAAAATCAGCTTAGATGGCGAGACGATTGAGGTGGCTCCCGATTCTGTCGAGATCATCACAGAAACACTTTCCGCGGGCACTGCAGTGGATGTACTGAAGGTTGGGACAGCAACTGTGCTGGTTAGAAAATGATAGAGGTCGAGGTCAAGGCGCGCTTAAAACCTGATACGCTTCCGAGGATAAAGGCGCTCGGTGCAGTTCTTGTTGGCACAGAGCACCATCGCGATATTTATTTTAACTCGCCTGTTCGGGATTTTAAGGGGAGCGATGAGGCCCTGCGTATAAGGATTAAAGATGAGGGCGCACGTCTAACCTACAAAGGGCCTAAGCTCGATAGTGAGACAAAGTCCAGGAAGGAGCTGACAATCAAGATAGATGACCCTGACGCAATGACACAGATACTTCTATCCTTGGGTTTTGTGCCCTCTGGCGAGGTGATAAAGAGCAGGACAAAGTATGCCCTAGGCGATATCATTTTCGCTATGGATGATGTTTCGGGCCTTGGGTCATTCATAGAGATAGAGATCGGCGGAGGCGATGATTGGCTCGAGAAGAAGAGACTGCTTCAAGACCTTATGATAAAACTTGGCTTGGGTGAATCTATAAGAAAATCATATCTAGAGCTGCTTCTAGAACGCGAAAGTTAGAGATGAAGGTATAGAGTAATAATCTAGATAATCTAGGCCAGATACTATTAATATAATGACAGAAAGCTCAGAAAGCCGCACGCCTATGCTTGCAATGCTGTTCTTCATGATAATCGTACAGCTTTTAGCCCTAGCATTCATGCCTTCCTTTGAGATCAGCAACACAAGGGTATTCGAAAATCCATCATCTGCCGCAAACCCCTTTATTTATGTGATTCTCATAGTGGGATTCACATTACTTCTGCTTATCGCCATGAGGCTCAGGCGTGGATGGGTCATAGGCGGATTCATACTGATATCTGTGGCAACAAGCATATTCTATATCCTGACAGCATTCCTGCCGCTGGTCATCTCGTTAGTGCTCACAATAGTAATGCTCATTCTACTGCGCTTCTATCCTGAATGGTATGTTATTGATATCATAGGCATTTTCATATGCGGTGGGATTGCCTCCCTCTTCGGCATAAGTATGACCACCCTTCCAGCATTGATACTACTGATAATATTGGCGGTCTATGATGCCATCTCAGTTTATAAGACAAGGCATATGGTCACCCTGGCAGAAGGTGTGATAAACCTAAAAGCTCCGCTTCTTTTCGTTGTTCCTAAGTCCAAGGGTTACAGCTTCAGGGAGGATCAGGTATCGATTTCAAGCCAGTCAGCTGAAAAAGCCAAAGGTGCCTACTTCCTTGGGCTTGGAGACGCCATAATGCCCACGATATTGGTAATATCAGCCAACTGGTCGCTCCATGCTGCGAGCATTTACGGAGTGAATATACCTGCAATTGGCGCAATGGTCGGAACATATTTAGGCTTTCTAGCCCTGATGATGACATCGCGAGACAAACCTCAGGCCGGCCTTCCATTCCTGGATTCAGGTGCAATACTTGGATTTCTCGCAGGATGCATACTGGCAGGTGTGAGGCCATTCTAACGCCATCGTAATGCCATCGTAATGCCATCGTAATGCCATCGTAATGCCATCGTAATGCCATCGTAATGCCATCGTAATGCCATCGTAATGCCATCGTAATGCCATCGTAATGCCATCGTAATGCCATCGTAATGCCATCGTAATGCCATCGTAATGCCATCGTAATGCCATCGTAATGCCATCGTAATGCCATCGTAATGCCATCGTAATGCCATCGTAATGCCATCGTAATGCCATCGTAATGCCATCGTAATGCCATTCTAATGCCATTCTAATGCCCTTCAGATCACCGATACCTTTTTTGCCTTGATTGCATTACTCTGAATTAAGAGGAATAATAATGCCTAATGAGGATCAGGCAGTGCTTGAAGAGTTCGTTCCCTTCTGCCCCAAATGCGGCAACGAATGCGAATCAAAAGAGCTTAGGCGCGCTCTCGATGTTGAAAGGTGGCAGAAGATAGTAATCGAAACCATCTTTTACTGCCGGAAATGCGACAATTACTGGAGCGAAGGGCTGATAGAGAAAGGCTATAAATGATTTATCTCTATTATACAGACAGATTCCTGGGCTACAACTTTGGCCCTGAGCATCCACTGAAGCCAGTGCGTCTGATGCTGACCTACAAGCTGATTGAAGAGTGTGGAATGCTCGACGGCACTACATGCCGTATAGAGCCCAGCTTTGCAAGCGATGCCGATCTCTTACGGGTACACACCCTTGAATATCTGGCCTCTGTCATGGCAGAGCAGCCTGACCTTGCATTCGGACTTGGCACCGATGATACTCCGGTCTTCAAAGGCATCTACGATGCATCCCGGCTCCTGGCGGGCGGAAGCATCGATGCGGCAAGGCGAATAATCTCCGAGGATTGTAAAGCCTTTAATATCGGTGGCGGTCTTCACCACGCAATGCCCACTCAGGCATCGGGTTTCTGCGTCTTCAATGATCCTGCGCTGGCAATATGCATTCTAAAGGAGCGGTTTAAAAACATTCTCTATATAGACATAGACGGCCACCACGGAGACGGTGTTCAGCAGATATTCTATGAGGACCCTAATGTACTCACCATATCTATTCATGAATCCGGCATGTACATCTTCCCGGGAACAGGCTTCATAGACGAGATCGGCTCAGGGCCAGGTCTAGGCTACTCGGTAAATATTCCAATGCCCATGTACGCGGGAGATGATGAATACCACCTAGCGTTTGAGGAGATTGTTCCTCCTCTTTTGGAGTGGTTCAAACCTGATATGGTCGTTGCCCAGCTTGGAGTTGATACACACTATCTTGACCCTCTGACTAGCCTTAATCTAACGCTCACAGGCTACAGCTATCTTGTAAACAGGATCGTTGAGCTGGCCAATAAGTATGCAAACGGCAGGCTTCTTGCACTTGGAGGCGGAGGCTACAATCTCGAGGTGGTGCCGGTTGCATGGGCTGGCGTTCTGCGTATTATGAGGGGCGAACCTTTGCCTGAATATCTGCCCCCTTATTGGGTCGAGTTCTTCATAAACTATGTTGGCTCCGAGCCCTTATGCCCCCCAGACATCAATATAATGGTCGGAAACGAAACGAAAAAAAGGATTAATGCAGAGCTGGCAGAGACACTTCAAGGGCTTAAACAAAAGCTTTCGAGCGTTCATAAGATATTCTAGCTTATTAAGTTAAATATTTTAATTATTTATGACTTTGTGCTGTACTCTCCAAGTTTCTCACCAATTTATAATCTCCATTCTATATCAAGTCATATCTTATATCCCTGTTCTTTGATTAGATAGAGTAAACCACTATCAGGAACTGGCAAATTAAAGTATTGTAATACATATATAAAGGCATCAATGAATGCTTGAGCCTTTATACTATCTATCATATCTCCAATCGTTCTATTTTGTTGATTTCTTTCCACTGGTGGGTTTTTGAGTTCATATAAAACGATAGCTGTCCAGACTGAGAAAACCATCTGAATAAATCTTTCAATTGATCGTTTTCCTCTTAATTGATAATCCTTGAATCCCAATTTTTGATTTGACTCTCTATGAGCAGTCTCAATATCCCACCTATCCTCATAAATAGAAAGGATTTCTACCAAAGATAGTGAACAATTGGTGCTAATAAAGTAGTTGGCGTCACCATTTTTCTTTTTCTTTGAGATGACTAGCTTTACTTTGCCAATCTTATCTAAGATGACTTCTTTTTCGATTGCATAATATACCTTCTTCTTGCCGCGAACTTGGACTGTAGTTCTTCTATAATAAATTTCGTCAATCTGATTTGCCAAGTCCCTGACCTGGAAGGACATATCCTTATTTATCCATACCTTTTTATCAGACTTAATTTCACAAACGACTTGATGACCTAAGTTCAGGCATTTAGTTATAAAATCAGCAGAAAACCACCAGCTGTCGAAAACAACATAAAGACTCAAGCCTTTTGGTATTTTTAAGGGCTCGATGATATCTTTATAAGCGATTTCTATTTTAGTCATGAAATCTTCACTGCTGTCTATCTCTTTAGTATACATTTTTGCTTTATGTGGTATAAATATACCTCTAGATTGGAGGACTGAGGTAACAAAGTTGTTACCCATAATATAGTCATCTTTGCAATGATCGTAAAACTTGCCCACGCCATCAGTACATTTCCCTTCCTTTTCATTATATGTATCGTCTATAATTAATAATATTTTGTCGCTTGCACTTAACTGAAGAGCTTCTATAAATAGATCCGCACTGCGCTGAGCTACTTCGTTCTCATCCCAGATTGCATCACTAAAGAACCAATTATAGGAAGAGCGTGATTTCGTACCTTCTCGATCCTTTGCCATAGCATCACTAAGGTGTGCGATGGTCTTAGATTTATCACATACGCTCAATGCTGAAATCATATCACAGAAAGAATTATAGCTCGGTATGGTGAATAAATCTTTAAATTCTTTTAGAAATGGCTCTAACTGTGATGGAATCTTAACTAATTTGATCATGACATAGTAAAATACTTTTATAAATAAATCTATTTTGTATCAAGAATTAATTTTAATGGTAAAAGAAAATATAGCTATAAATATAAAGCTATGAAAAAGTTGGAGAGTACAGTTTGTGGTTGGCCGACATTGAACGCTCACCACAAAATCGTCATGGTTCGATGAACCGTGCCATAAGTACAAAAAACGAGGGGCAGTATCATTTTTCATAGGAAAGCACAACGAATGTATTTAAAAGCATGAATCTATTAGGCAAATAGTCGAATGTTGATACATTCATTTGAATATAAGTCTCATACTATATGATCCGCCATCCTTAGCCGCAACCTCATAACCCATTTTCTTCAAGAGGCTGAACGAGACGGCATTATCCTCAAGCACCTCGGCTGTGAATCCAAGAAGACCTTTCCTTCTTGCCAGATATTTCATATAGGAATGAATCTCTCTTCCAACTCCCTTGTTCTGGTAATCATCCCTCACGACAAAGGCGAACTCTGCAGTGTGCATATCCTCATTTACGCTATACTGACCGACGCCAATAATTACCTCCCTTTCATTCAACGTGACTTCAGCGAGTATCACAAGATCCCTGGAATAATCCACAGCAACAAACTCCTGAAGCCTCTTGTGAGGCATGTCCTTCCTTGCAGAGGCGAATCGCAGATACATGCTTTGATCCGATAAAGAGTAGAAGAAATCCTTTAGCAGTGGCTCATCGCTTATCTTCGCGGGTCTCAAGAATATTTTCAAGCCCGTTTTTGTGATCCTACAGGTCTCGAAGGACTCTGGATACTCCCCAGGCAAATACTCTTGATCCTTATATATCAGTGAAAGCCTCTTTGCTTCAGATACCAGCCATGGCCTGAACTTCGGGTGAGCTATCGCAATCAGGTCCATCGCACGCTCACGAATGCTCTTTCCATGAAGGTAGGCTATCCCATACTCTGTCACAACGTATCTGATATCCCCTCTATGGAGAGTGGCGCTCGCACCAAGGCTCAGTTGAGGCACTATTCTTGAAGAGCTTCCGTCCTCCGACGTTGATGATAGCGCTAGGATGCTCTTTCCTCCAGGCGCAAGGTTTGCTCCGCGCATGAAATCTGTCTGGCCCCCCACACCACTGTAGAATATGCCGCCTAGAGATTCGGAGGTTGCCTGGCCTGTCAGATCTATCTCTATGGCGCTGTTTATAGCAGTCATGCCCTTTTGTGCCATTATATTTCGGATGCTGTTGGTGTAATCGATGGTTTTGAACTCCACATTGGGATTCTCATCCAGGTAGTCGTATATTTCCTTTCTGCCGATACAGAATGAGGCAACTGCTCTGCCAATATCCACGCTCTTTCTTGAATTATCGATAACATCAGCTTTCATAAGATCTGCGATACCATCGCTAAAGAGTTCGCTATGAAGTCCCAAGTGCCTTTTGTTTCTCAGATTTGAAAGAATGGCGTTGGGCATACTTCCATATCCCACCTGGATCGTTGAGCCATCCTCGATTATTCGAGCCACATGCATTCCAATTCTCTGGGAGATCTCATCCGGGAAACCGATATTATTGTTGTATTCCAAAAGGCTCTCATTCTTAGGAACAATGAAGTCCACATCATCGATATTGATGATACCATCTCCCTGAATGTAAGGCATGTTCGAATTTGCCTGGGCGATAACAATGGAGGCATTCTCAACTACCGCCTTGGCAACATCTACGCCTATGCCCAGGCTCATATTCCCAACATCGTCCGGAGGAGATGTCTGTATGAGTGCAACATCTATCGGTAATATCCCCCTGTAGATTAGATCGGGCACGCTCGAGAGAAATATGGGTGTGTAGTCTGCAGATGTGTTGTTAACTGCATCTCTTATGCCCTCACCTACAAAGAATGAGTTGATCCTGAAATTCTCCTTGAATTTGCCATCTGTATATGATTCTATGCCTAAAGGCCAGACCTGAATCAGCTCTGCATCAAAGATTGCATGTGGATATGCCTGGACATAATCGATAAATGCCTTCACCAGATGTTGAGGCTCTGAGCACGCAGTGCCGATAAATATCCTTGCTCCTGGATGGATATGCTGGAATATCTTATTCTCATCCTCGATCTTTTCAGGCCAAAGCTTCCGAAAATGATCCCATCTCGTTTCGTTATTCTGGCTCAGCGCATATACCTCATAAATCGTTTAATTAAGCCTAAGTTCGGCCATTCTTCAGCTACACTACTTCTGCTGCTATTATATTTATCACTATCTTCAATTTTATACTTTGTGCCACCCCCAATGTTTTAAGAAAAGCATTATATCCCCGGCCCTGCCTTTCTCTTGACGCTATGAGTTTGGTTAAAGAAGGCGCAATAGCCTTCGAGTCAGATGGAATCTTCTATAACCCCAGGATGAAGCTCAACAGAGATATCGGTGTGGCAATGGCAAAATCCCTGGGCATAACCGATTATCTTGATGCCCTCTCAGCCAGCGGCATCCGTGGCCTAAGAGTAGCAAAGGAGGCAAATGCAAATCACGTTACGCTGAATGATGTTAGCCCCCAGGCATATGAGGCAATTCTGAAAAACATAGCAAGAAACGATGCCATAAACTGCGAGGCAGTGTGCAGCAATGCAAACGTGCTCATGCATCAGAGGCATTTCCAGGCCGTTGATCTAGATCCTTTTGGTTCACCATCGCCTTATCTCTCGGCAGGGTCAAGATCAGCCCTATCCTACTTATTCATCACAGCCACTGATACGGCCCCGCTCTGTGGTGCTCATCTTAAAAGCGGGATCAGGAAGTATATGGCAATGCCGTTAAATACAGATTACCATCCTGAGATGGGCGCTCGGATATTGCTGGGCCTTGCCGCGAGGGAGCTTGCACGCCTGGATAAGTCAATGGAACCGATGCTCACACACGCCACAGATCATTATGTGCGCTTATACCTTCGATTGAGAAAGGGAGCTCGTCTGGCGGATAAGTGCCTCGAGAATATGGGCTATGTTGAGCACTGCACGGCATGCGGCAGCTTCATCTGCCTGAGAGATTTTAGATTTGTTGGAACATGCAGTGCATGCGGATGTAGAACTATGCTGGCAGGACCGCTCTGGCTTGGGCGGATTCAGGAGGCAAGCGCGATCTGCAGTGCAATTGCTTCCTTGGGCGATGGAAATGCCCGGGCCTTAAGGCTGATCGAGACTTGCGCATCTGAGGTGGATACTCCATTATACTATGATCATCATAGTATCTGCGAGAGACTGAAGATTACTCCCTCAAAGATCGATGCTGTAGTTGATCTCCTCCTAGCATCCGGTTGGAAGGCATCGAGAACGCATTTCAGCGGAATCGGCATCAAAACCGATGCCTGTATAAGCGAGGTAGAGGCTGCAGTAAAAAGTGCCTGAGATTTACAAAATTTATAAAAACTCGTCCATTTTCGCAACCTAAAACTTAATAAAGGAGAAGATACGTAATAGTGATAACTGCAATGTAACCCTACACTGCAGATTGAGCGGCACGAGGTGACGTTTATTACCCCCTTCATTGCTACTCCCTTTCGCATCTCGTGCCATCCCTTCTAAAAAGGTTTAGACATGCAGTTGCTCAATTACTTCGCATTCCTAGCTAGCTCTGAGGCCCGGCTTGCCGTATATTTTCTTCTTGGCGGGACTACAACTGTGCTTACCATTTACCTCGCAAGCATAGGCAGAGGTGCAACCGCAGCCTTCATAGCCACACTGCCAGTTCTGACTGTTTTTACCTTTATACTGATCTATACAGAGAGCGGAAAGGATACTGTGATTGATTACGCTCGCGGACTAATCATTTTCACACCCCCGTGGCTCTGCTACGTTGCGACAGTTATCCTGGGGATCGAAAGGCTTGGGATATTCAAGAGCCTGGGTCTCGGAGTCGTAATCTACATCGTGCTTTCAAGAATAATGCAGGAGCTTATTCTCGGCTCAAAACCGTGAAATAATAGGCATATCCTAAATGCTTGCCATGAAGATCGCTCTTGTTGGTGGTACTGGCGACATAGGTACTGGCTTTGCAGTTCGTTGGTCGCTTGCGCATGAGATCATTATAGGCTCGAGGAAAAGTGAGAAAGCTCAGGAAAGCGTTAAAGAGGTGATGGCTATTTTAGACGGTGTTGGAAACATCTGGGGAACTGATAACGGCAGTGCCATCAAGGCCGCAGATATCGTTGTACTTTGCATACCTTATGAGCATCTTATCTCAGTGACTTCAGATCTCAAGGCATCATACTCTGATCAGATAGTTGTATCTCCTGTGGTGCCTATGAGCTATAGCGGAAAATATTTTGAATACAACCCTCCTTCCGAAGGCTGCGCGGCACTTCAGGCGAAGGCTCTTCTGCCAGAGGGCATGAGAATAGTATCTGCCTTTCACACAATCTGCGCGAGCGCTCTTCATAACAGGGATTTGGCTCTGAAGGGAGACGCCATGATCTGCGGCGATGACAAGGAGTCCAAAGATGTTGTAGCAGGATTTGCGAGGGAGATAAAGGATCTTCGGCCGCTCGACGTAGGCCCTCTTCCCGTATCTGCCCAAATAGAGAGCCTCACTCCTATGCTCCTGAATTTGGCAAAGCGCAATAAGCTCAAGAATACAGGCGTAAAAATAGTCGAAGAGAAGTGATGATACCATAAAGGGTAATAATATCGAATCATTAACCTTTTTACTGCATCGTTTATATCATATGTGTTATATTTGCTACTAGTTCCGACGGGTTGACCAATCCAAGCTTCTGCCATATCAAGTAAATTCCAAGAAATGTCCCCGCCATTGCCCCCAGATTTGCTAAAGCAGCAACCAAGATCACCTTGAAGAACTTATTCTCCATCATGTCATCGAAGCTCTCGGCCTGGGCCAGACGCCTAAGGTCGCTTACTGTTGGCTTTAACTTCCAAGCCTCGACCATACCTGCAAACCAGCCAGCAGCTACGAAGGGGTTGAGAGTCGTCATCCAGGCAACTGCAAGCGCTGTTAATGCTGAGAATGGATGGCCTCTTGCCAAAACAACACCCAGGCAGCTCAAACCTCCCGTCACGATGAACCAGATGCCGAAGGCAAGAAGTAGGTTCTGACTTGACCTAGCCTCTAATAGTACAAGCCCAATGGTCGCCAGTATAAGCAGAGTTACTGCAGCCCCAAAGACTTTGGCAAAAGTTATTCTCTTTTTCGGCCGCTCCTTTAGGGCTTCTATGGCGGGAATAGCCTCAGGATGTGCAAGATGTCTGGTTATGCCCTCTTTGTGACCTGCACCTACAACAGCTAAAACTTTGCCCTGCATCGAGAGCTGGTATAGATTTCTGGCAATGTAGGCATCCCTCTCATCAACGAGCACATTTGCGGCTGCTGGTGATACCTTCCTGAACTCTGATATCATTTGGGAGACGATGTCCTCCTGAGTGATACTATCTATATCGATCTCTTCATTACCCCATCCGAAGACTGCAGGCAGAAGCGAGAAAATCAGCTTTGCCTTATCCGCAGTTCCCATAGCGGACCAGAAGCGCTGTATAGTTATGCCCACATCTCGATCGACAAGAGCTACACGCGCGCCCACCCTTTTAGCTGATTCAATTGCCGCAAGCATCTCAGATCCGGGCTTCACGCCCAGCTCTGAGCCGATCTTCTTTTGGATATATGCGAGGAACCACTGGACAAGAAGATAGTAGAGCTTACCGCCACTCAGAAGCTCGCTTATCTTTATCTCCTGTTCCTCCTCCTGGCCGGTAAGCGCCCGATACCTCGCAGGACACAGCTCCACCGCAACTATATCGGGCCTCGATTCTTCAATAGCTTTGGTGACCTCCTGGACACTCTTCTCTGAGACGTGGGCTGTCCCCACTATTATCACTTCATGACGCTCGCCTGATGGAGAACTTGTACCGGTACCCTGGCTCGAAACGTTCGTTTCGCACAGCTGTGGCGTAGAATCTCCATTTTGATTATCTGTATTCTCCAAATCGATTACCTCTTGGTACGGTCATCGCTCAGAGCGCTCAGAGCAGAGCTCCATGGCCCTCACCAGGTCCTCTCTGGAGACGATTCCTATCAAGTTCTTATTCTCTATAACAGGAAGCCTGCGAATTTTCCGTTCGGTCATCATTTTTGCTGCAGTAGATGCCTCTTCATCAGGTCCGATTACATATAGGTTTTTGCTCATAACCTGTCCGACAGTCGTCGAACCGCGCTGATCCTCCGGAACCCTTTGGACATCATCCAGGGTAACTATTCCTGCCAGAGCACCATTATCAATAACAGGATAGCCTCTATGCTTTTCTCTGAACATGAGATCCGTTAGATCCAACAGATTCTTATCTGGGGTGACCGTGCGAACATCTGAGGACATTATATTCCTGACCTTTATGCCCGAAAGGCAGATATCCACAGTGGTCGCCCTCTCCTCTTCAGATGCCCCTATATATATAAAAAATGCAATCAATAACAGAACGAAGTTGAGGGAGATTATTCCAAATACCACCATCAGAATTGCGAACGCCTTCCCTATTCCTGCCGCCCTGCGAGTAGCGATTTCATAAGGCATACGCTCAGCAAACCAGGCCCTGAGAACACGGCCTCCATCCATCGGAAAGGCTGGAAGAAGGTTGAATGCCATCAATATCAGATTTATCAACCCGAGGGTCCACAGAAGTATGCTGAATGGGTGACTTCCTCCCAATACTACAGCGGACTCGAAATAGAGCAATATGCAAACGATCCCAAGAAGCCCGCTGACTCCAGGCCCTACTGCTGCCATTAGGAGTTCCAGTTTTGGGTTTCTGGGAATCTCTTCCATTGCGGAGACGCCGCCGAATATATACAGGGTTATACTCCTTATGCCTATCTCATGGTGCCTGGCAATATACGAATGGCCCAGCTCATGTAAGCCCACACATATGAAGAGGAGGATTGCAAAAACAAATGAGTAAATCCACCTTACCTCCGTGGGCTCTACCGACGCGAAGCCGTAGATCATGCCGTTCACTGTGGTACTTACCGATGCATAGATTATCGCAACCCAAATGATTCCCAGGATAAATGTCCAATGGAGCCTGATAGGTATGCCCCAGATCTTCCCTATCTGGAACGAGGAGTTCATACTAACAAAACTGCCTGCAACATTAATAGATCTTTTGATAACTTTACTCAAGATAAATAGACCTATTGATAAAATGTGCCTCAGGAATAATGTGAGCGGGTAGGAGAGTGGGGGTTCAGTGTGGATTTTGAAAATAAGGAATACCCGCTCGACTATTGCGTTGGATAGTTAAGATATAAATCTTTCCCTGAGAGGTCTCCAATGCCGGATAGGCACTGGGTGGAATCCCTATGAAGACATAAAACAGACGAATGAGGATTATTATTCAGCTTAGATTTATGCCTTTATTATCGATAATAAGCTTTTTTGAAGGTATGTCACTGAGCACAATAATACACAAAAACAAATAAGGATAATAATAATACATATTATTGCACCATAGATTAGATATCACATAATATTATATATTACGATTAATTCCCTTATATACATTTACTAGATAGCGCACTTGAGAGCTGTGTTCTGCCATGCAGGCTATTGTATACGCTTCAGCAAGGCACTTCCCAGCGGCAAATGCACCGTGTCCGCGGGCAATACATGCATTATGATCTATAAGCGCCGAAGAAACATGATCAGCAAGCATATCGGTGCCGAAGCCGCCATCGACAACAGGCATGGACCCCAGGAATTGCTTTCCCTCGCTATCTATTGGCTCAACTTCATCCTCTATAAGCGAAAGGGCAACGGCATAAGGCGAATGTGTGTGTATTACAGCCTTCGCAGAGGTTTTGCTGTATATTGCCCTATGCACGCACACCTCTGTGCTGGCGATCTTATCATTTATACAAGATCCCAGTAGATCAACATCTATAACTTGATCCTCATATATTTCATCAAGCATAGTTCCTGTGCGCGTGATGATAATATCTTCGCCTTTAAGAATGCTGATATTACCGAAGCGCGAGCTTGTCAATCCCGACTGAACTACCTTTTTGCCAAACCTAGCGATTTCCATCCATGGCTCTAGAGGCATACGAGTCTCATCTCTTCAATAGACGAAAAGGGACCGTATTCGACGCCACCTCTCCGTATTCGCCCTGAAGCTCTGCCGTTATTTTGTAATCTCCAGGAGACCAAAAGCTTGTTTCCCAGCGCGCAGAGTATATGCCATTCGCATCAAAGTCATCCATAGGTATCTCTAGAGTTCTATCCGGACCTATAACCTCTGAGTTAACGGCTTTTATGTCCCCGGATGCTCTGGCCTCTATCATCACAGGCTCACCCACAGTTGCATCATTGCTGCTCAATTTTAGCGTTTCAAGGCTGGGTGCTTCTAAGTTCTTGCCCTTCATATCACCTAACGCATTCGTCAGGTTTAGAGCCCCATAACCGTAATTATTATCCGGCCCAGGTTGGCCGAGATCATCTGCCGTTTTAAGAAGAATCCTTTTTATATCCGAAGGTTGCTGGTCAGGCGCAGCCTCAAGAAGAAGCGCAGCAGCACCTGCAATCTGCGGAACAGCCATGGATGTGCCGCTCATTGAGCTGTAGCCGGTCTTTGAGCCTGCCAGCGCAGATATAACATTCACTCCCACTGTGACGATGTCCGGTTTGATCTCACCATTGTCTACAGGCCCACGCGATGAGCGGTCGAATATAGTGCCAGTTTTGTCTGTGGCCCCCACAGTTATCACCTTCTCGGCATCGCCAGGTATAACTATCGAGCTTGATGCCGGACCAGAGTTTCCCGCAGCCACGCACATGACCATACCCTGATCTACCATTCTGTTGCATGCCTCGTCCAAAAGCGATGTACTCTCAGTTGGGCTCTCACCACCAACGCTAAAAGATATTACCTTTATCCCATATCGATCCTTGTTGTCAAGGCACCAGGCTAGTGCCCTGATTGCATCTGAGAGGTAGCATGCTCCATCTCTATCCATGACCTTTACAACTACCAGCTTGGCATCCGGTGCAACTCCGGGAAGATCACCACCACCAGCTATGAGGCTCGCACAATGTGTCCCATGGCCATTATCATCATATGGCATTGTCTGATTGTTCACGAAGTCTTTGAAGGCAATGACCTTTCCCTTTAAAGCCTCATGATTTGGGTCTACGCCCGTATCTATTAATGCCACAACCTCCCCATCGCCCTTCAGGCTCCGTTCTTTTCTAGGATCATCTATGCCGCTTTTCTCTGAGGATGCCGTAGAGGCGGGAATAGCCGAGGGGTTGTCAGATACTGATGGGTTGTCGGATAAATCAGGAAAGTCCTCTCCTGAATCGTCAAGCACCTTAAGCTTCTGATCCTGATAGATGCCTTTGACGCCCTTAACCTTCGACAGCTCAGCGAGTTTATCCCCTGGGAGTGTCATGGAGCTTCCTGGAAGAATCTTTAAGTTGTCTTGTTTGCTGGCAGGGCCAAAGCCGCTGAGGTTGCCATCATGCAAGACTATAACCCTGAGATTCTTATCCTTCTGCATCTCCAGGGAGTCCTCAATTCCGTTCCCGTTGAGGTCACTTGGGTCCAGGATTTTGAGAGACGGCGCTTCAGTGCGTGCCGCATTGCCGGCCTTATCTGTTGCAACAATTGTAACTTTATAGGTTCCAGGAGGAAGATTTGAGTTGCAGTAGCCAGTATACTTGTGATCCATATCCAGGTCCAGCATGAGGTTCATGCGGTTGCCTACCTCTGCATAGACCAGTTCAATTCCTGCAGGATCATAGACAAATGCATTGATCTCGCTTGGAAGCTCACCCTGTTTGAGAACTGCTGGTGTGATGCTCGCATCGAAGATTTCAGGCGGTGTGTCATCGTTCTGGCTCGTCTTGAAGTAGTTATTATATTCAGACTGGAACCATCTTACAGCCTTATCATCAGGCATGACTGAAGGTAAGGGTGAAGGTTGTGCCGCAGAGCTGAGGACGCTTATCAAAAATAGAATAGATATGATAAGGCCGGCTTTCACACTTCCCCGTTTACTTTCCAACGTTCATATACCTACTGGTAGAGTCTGCCACCACTATCTCTAGCTTATCCCTAAAGATCTTTGTGATACCAGGAGAAGATGCAGTTATTGTGACATTATAAGATCCTCCGGCAACATTAGCATTCCATATGCCTGAGAATTCACGATCCGATACCTGCTGCATATTTCTCTTATCTACTTCCGTGCCATCAGAATTGATGATTGTGGCTGTACATTTTATATCCGACTGACCAGATGCCATTTGCATCTGGGAACTGCCCGTGCCCGCAGAGCCAAGCTGAACAACCCCAGAGCCATTGCCAGTATGCATACCTCCAGTATCCAAGAAGAATCCTTCAGCTCCGCAAGTTGAGCATCCTTTGATTTTGAGGATGGTCTCATTTCCATTGCCATTGGTACTGCTTGAAGGTGTGGTTGGCTGGCTGCTTGCACTTACCATACTATCATTGCTTTGTCTAAAGACGGCTGTTATCTTGACAATATCTCCTGTCTTTGCAGGGTTTGGATCAGCTTTCACACTTTCCAGGCTCAAGTTAAGGGACTGATGATCCATCCAGTCCTGCCAAGAGTATAGCCTGGCATCATAGCCCAGCAAATTCAGGGCGAGCCAGATCATTGATCCTTTGACTCCAGTGTTTGTGTATACTACAACAGGCTTATCTTTGCTCAGGCCTGAGAAGATGTTCTCGACAGCTGCTTCCTCTTTTAGTCTCTTGCCGTCCAGCACCTTATCATAGGGTATATTTACAGATCCGGTTATAGAGCCTGCTTCAAACTCCTCTACCGTCCTCGCATCAACGATCTGAGCAATACCGCTCTTTACATAATCATAGTTGGCAAGTAGCTCCGGCTTGATTGTGGGTATATAGACCTTTTGAGGAAGAACCGCAGGCTTATCTTGCGTTTGGAGTTTGGCTGCGACCCAGTCATCAATTCCTCCATCCAGCAGCTTGACTTTATCATGTCCAAGGTATTTCATAAGCCAGTAGGCATATGTAGCAGCCGAAGGTCCTCCGCCGCATGGCTGACATTCTCCATAGATCAGAACGGAATCGTTTTGGGTGATTCCAGCATCTCCCAAAATCTCGGCGATCTCAGACACCGATTTTTCGCGCTTATCGTCGCCAAAGAAGTTCTCATAGTTTATGTTTATCGCGCCCGCGATATATTCTGTCGAGTTCGGGCTGATATCAAGCACTACATCTGCATTTTTTACTTCCGACAGTGGCGCAAGGGCTTTTGCAAAGCTTCCACTCCTCTGTGGTATCTGAGTCTGCGATGTCTGAATTTGTGGTGTTTGAGTTTGCAATATCTGAGTCTGTGGTGTTTGAGTCTCAGGAGCCGGCTGAGGATCAGTTTTCGCAGAGTTGCTGTTCTCACTCCCGTTATCGCTACTGAATCCAAAAGATTTTAGGCTTGGATTGTTCTCCCTAGCGACTTTAGCATTATACACGGTAGGAGTGCTGGAGTTAGACTCCACTGCTTTGCCTGCCAGGAAATTTGTCGCTTCATTATCCCATGCAGCCTGCTGCTGTGCGCTGCCACCTCCGCAAGAGGGACAATCTGCGCTCACAACCGGCATCAGCACAGCAGCTATTACTGCTATTAATAATATGATACACCAGTTTCTGGCAGTGCGCCCATTTTCAGACGTGTTCCTATTTTCTGTCTTGTTCCTATTTTCAGCCATGCTCCCATCCTTCAAGCTGTAGCGTTCGTGGTATTGCCCTGCTTTACTGGCTGGGGCTGGTTTGCAAGCCAGTCCTGCCAGGAATAAAGCTTGGCATTATAGCCCATCATCTCTAAAGAGAACCAGACGACCGATGCCTTGACTCCGGTGTTTGTATAAACTACTACTGGCCTACCCTTGCTCAGAATAGCAAAAACCTTCTTCAGATCGGAATCGCTCTTTATCGTGCGATTATTAAGCACTCGGTCATAGTCTATATTTATGGATCCAGGTATGTTGCCCATCCCGTATTCCGGTATGGTCCTTGCATCAACGATCTGAGCACTGCCGTTCTTTACATAATCGTATTGAGCGCTGAAGTCCGGAACGACTTTGGGTTCGTAGACCTGTGCCGGCCTGATCCCAGCCTCACTTGTAGTTTCGCGCCCGGCTGCAGCCCAATCCTCTACGTTTCCATCAAGCACTTTAACATTCTCATGCCCCATGCTCTTCATTATCCAGTAGACATAAGTGGCAAGCGATGGGCCGCCTCCACAGGGCAAACACTCACCGTAGAGCACTACAGAATCGTTGCGAGAGATTCCGGCGTTCCCCAACACTAGAGCTATTTCGGCGGGAGGCTTCGGGATTCCCGGCTCAATATCGAACTCAGTGTAAGGAAGGACTATAGAACCTTTTATGTTTCTGACGTATCCGCCGGGGTTATCGCTCTTCTCGCTCACATTTACCAATATGTCCGAACTGGAAATATCATCTATTGATGCAAGCATCCTCTTGGACTGCGCACTTCTCTGTAGAACCGCATTATCATTTGCGGCATTTGTAGGTGTGCTTTCTGTATTTTGAGCAACCACAGGATCACTATTCGTCGGCGTTTTATTCGTCTCGTCACCGAATCCATAGCCGGACATGTTCCATCTCTTGATCCTGGACAGCTCTGGTATCTTTGCATTTGTTGCCTGAGATTGAGCTGCCTGAGCCTGAGGATTCCCTATCTCATCCAGCTTTGCAGCTCCATTCCAGTCACCGTTACTGCTATCGCAGCCTATCAGATCATGGCATTCGGCGGCATGTACGCCGTTTACCAATGCTACGAGCGCAAAAAGCCCTATAAAGGCTCCTAAGATGATATAACTTGAGTTCAAACTCATGACACTCCCCCTATTTGCTCGGTATAGATGATCCGAAGCCATCTCTTGATACAACCTTTATCTCCCCCAAGGTCTCCTTCATCTCATATCCTCTCATATCCCTGGCGTCCAGGACCACATCATAGCTTCCTGGGTCCAGAAGCGCAGTTGAGAGGGATCCTGTATAATAATCGCCCGATTGTACCATGCGGCAATATGCCTCTGCTTCAACTCCTTTGAGAGTAAAGGCGCGCGCAGTTACTTGAGCGATGCCATATTTTGCGGCAATCTTTGCCTTTATATCTATATTATCTCCTATCATGGCACTCGTCGGAGACACGATTTTATCAACTATCGTAATCTGAGGAACTTGTTTACCCATTATGGGATATTTATCCACTGCCTTTTCGTTGATCTTGTAGGGTGTATCCCCAAAGTGGTCGCTTCCGGGCTTATTCTGTCCTGGACCACTCATTTTATCCTCGCCAATATAGTCGTTCCAGAGGTTGCCGCCCACGGGGTAAGCCGCGTTCCATGTATTCTCACCCCGATCCTCTGCTTGTACTACGTTGTCCATAATATTATTACTATAAATTCGGTTGCCATTGGCATCAAGGAATATGCCGGTTTGGCTCTGTGATATCGTGTTATTGTTGATGGTGTTATCGTTTGAATCGCTCTGAATCTGGATGCCATAACGCTCATTGCCTGAGATCGTATTTCCTCTTATGGTATTATTGCCCGATTTCTCCATGAAAGTTATGCCTGCGACGACGTTGTTATCTATGGTATTGTTGAGTATAAGGTTGTCATGGCAGTTGAAGCGTATATCCATCCCCGAATTAGTATTTTTAGTCATTGTATTGGACTGTATCAGGTTTTTGCTACAATCTGTGAACATGTAAAGGCCATACATATTCCCCTGTAGAATGTTTCCCCTGACAGTATTATTATTGCAGGACGGGAAGAGATTGATGCCGTAGGCTCCATTGCCATAAGCCGCATTGCCGATTATCTCGTTCCCGTTCGAGTTCGTGAGGTATATTCCATACCAGCCTTCGCCTCCAAGGCCATTGAAGCTCGCATTATTGCCCTCAACGATGTTATTATTGGAGAACTTCAGCATGATTCCTGGCTGCGCGCAATAGATGACTGTGTTCTTGTAAATCCTGCAGTTTTTTACGGTATCCAGGCTTATTCCGTAAAAGCCGTTTCTTACGACGAAGCCAGAGATGCTCACTCCGTCTGCAAGTACTCGTACGCATGCATTGCGCTCGTCTCCATTGATCACTGCGCCGTCGCCGACGAGGGTGAGACTCTTTGTTATCTCTATATTATCGTACACTCCCGGAGCCACTCTTATTGTATCGCCGGAAGACGCGGCATCTATAGCAGCCTGTAAATTTGAGTTCACGTCAATTGTCGCTGCATTCGCGATCGTAGGCAGCAGCAGCACTATGCAGATAATATAATTCGAATAAGCCGCAATTCTCAAGCAACCACCCGCTGTCAAGAGAAGTTGTGTAGTTAATAAACCTAACGTAGGGCATTTTTCTTAGTAGATTGTCGAGAGAACAATGTTTCAGTTGAGCGAGGCTCTTATTATGGACTATAGGCACTTATATAAGTCGCATATGAACATAAAGGTTTTTTATTTACAGGATATCCTGTTATCTTGGAGGTATTTGGTTTGAGATATTTGTATGTCCTAATTGGACTGGCGGTTCTTTTTAGCGTAACATCAGCTGAAGCAGGAAGTTTCAGCCCAAGCTTAGATGTGGGCACCTATGTCGATGCTGCGAAAGCAAATGAAAGCTTTAGTGGGAATAATACTCTTTGGGTTTCATCTGTGGATGGAAAGCCCACAAAGGAGACATACCTAAGCTTTGTCAACGATTTTATAACAAATTCAGCATCCACCCCGGATAAGATTCAATCTGCAACTCTAAAGCTTTACGCCAATAATGTAGAGAAACCGGGCAAGGTTACGGCCTACTTTGTTTCGGGGGCAACACTGGAAACTGTGACATGGACGGATAAGCCCGATTCCGATGTCACCACGTCTGCTAATTTAACTATAGAAAAACCGGGCGAGTACACTGTTGATGTAACACCCATCATAAAAATGGCAGTTAAGAAATGCCTTGAGTGTGGATACTCTATAGTATTGGTTGCAGATGATAGCACCTCGATAGAGTTCTCAAAGACGACACCCGAAAAGGCGTCATTAGTTTATACTACGGCAGATTAATTATAACCCTAAGTATAACTGCCTCTTAATACTTTTTTAGTATGAGCGCCTATTAATGCTTTTTCAATTCCTCAATGGTATCTCCTTTTATATATCTTCGACAACGTAGGTTTTCTGATGCGTGCCTTTGGCTTGAAGTCCTACAGAGCAATGCTTATGCTTATTTTGGTTCTGGCCCTGCCTCTATTAGTTAGCCTGGCAAGCGCAAACACAGAAATTATACTGCTTAAATCGCCCGGCTGTCCGAAATGCGCCGCTGCAGAGAGAACTATAGACAGCATTATGGCCGAGAACAAGAGTATAACTCTCGTTAAGTATGATTATTTCACAGATGAGGGACACAGGATCATCAAGGAGTACAAGGTAAAATCGGATATACCCTCTGTAATAATCGGCCATACGGTTATCGGCTACAAGACCTACGACGGAGATACCGGCAAGCTTGATAGAATGATCCGCGAGGCTCTTGCCAATACAAGCACCAACGAGAGCATCATACAGAATATAAATCAATATCAAAACAATTCGAATAATAATCTCAGTACTAATAATCTCAACAGCAGTAATCAAACGAACCAAAGCTTCAATCTGACCGGCGGCATCTCAGATATAAGCCTAGGGCAGCTTTCACTCTCTACTGTCTCCATGGTTCTGGCTGCAGGGCTGATCGCGGGCTTTAACCCCTGCCTCTTAGGGATCCTGGTATTTCTTGCAGCTTCGGTCCTATCAAGCGCAGGGAGAAAGCGTGAACTTATTACGATGATAATTTCCTTTTCCCTTGGAATATTCACAATGTACTTCCTCTTCGGCCTCGGGATGCAGCATCTTCTTCAGGGCGAGGCATTAGAATCAGGCTTCAGGTATATCCTAGTCGTCTTCCTTGTCGTTCTTGGCCTGGCGCATGTCGAGGACTGGAGAAGGCTGAGAGCAGGAAAGAACTCATTATTCCGCACTGATTGGGCGCTAAAATATGTGAAGGCTGGGGTAACGAGCGGAAAACACAGCTCCTACTTCCTGATAGGGGCGCTGTTCTCACTTGTTAAGGCGCCCTGCGTCGGTGCTGTTTACCTCGCGATACTTGACCTTATATCCTCTAAGAGCTACTTCGAAGGCTCAGTTTATCTCCTGTTCTATAACATAGGGATTATTCTGCCCATAATCATCCTTGGCGGATTCATCGCCCTAGGCATGAGCCCCGAGCAGGTGGATGCCTACAGAAAGGACTACCGAGCTGGTATAAGGCTTGTGACAGGTATAGCCCTCTTGGCACTTGCACCCCTGATCTATTGGCAGTTAATATAGACTATTAAGTAGACCTATGGAGTTTGCCTGCTAAAGGGATATTGGAAAAAGGATTAATAGGGCTATGGACCTCTCGATCAGGAGGTGAACATTTGTTTTTAGTTGGAGAGGCTCTGATCGGCAAAGAGCCTGAGATAGCTCACATAGACCTGATTATAGGGGAGAAGGATGGGCCTGTTGGAACTGCATTTGCAAATGGCCTTACCCAGCTCTCTGCAGGACATACCCCACTCTTGGGGGTTATACGGCCAAACCTTCCGCCAAAACCGTCTACGCTTATAGTTCCCAAGGTCACTGTAAAGAATATGGAACAGGCGGCCCAGATCTTCGGGCCTGCGCAAATGGCAGTTGCAAAAGCGGTGGCCGATTCTGTGGCTGAAGGCATAATTCCCAAGGATAGGGTCGAGGAGTTGGCAGTAATAGTATCTGTGTTCATACATCCTGCAGCAAAGGACTATGATGCCATTTACCGCTATAACTATGGTGCAACAAAGCTTGCCCTTCAGAGGGCAATGGCAGGCTTCCCTGATATAGATAAGGTGCTCTACGAAAAGGACAGGTCAACTCATCCGATCATGGGATTCAGAGTTACACGCCTATGGGACCCGCCGTACCTTCAGGTGGCCTTTGATCTTGTGGACATCGCTGAGGTTAGAAGGGTTCTCTGCGAGCTTCCTGAGAGCGATCATCTTCTCATCGAGGTTGGAACGCCTTTAGCGAAAATGCTTGGGATCCAAGTTGTCAAGGAGATCAGATCAATCAGGCCCGGCTCATTCGTCATCCTCGACCTGAAGACTTTGGATACAGGCAACCTTGAGGTACGGCTGGCCGCGGATTCAACTGCAGATGCTGTCGTGATCTCAGGCTTAGCGCCCAAGAAGACCCTTGAGCTAGCGATAAATGAGGCAAGGAAGACGAGCATATACTCAATTATAGATATGCTAAATGTTCCAAATCCGCTGCAGGTTCTCAAGAGCATAGAAGTCCTTCCTGATGTAGTCGAACTTCACAGAGCCATAGATATGGAGAACAGCGCCCATGCCTGGGACCAGATACCTGATATCAAGGCACTCTCCTCGAAGGAGCATAGGCTGCTTGTTGCAGTTGCAGGCGGAATCCGCGTAGATACCGTCGGCCAGGCTCTAGCAGCAGGCGCAGATATACTCGTAGTAGGCAGAGCCATAACCAGATCCAAGGACATAAAAGATATGGCAGAGAGGTTCCTGGCTGCACTCAAGCAGACGGAGATCGATCAGTACAGGATCATGACCGATTTCTAAGATCCTTCTATTTTTGGTCGTGGGTGTGGATTACTGAAAGTTCTTGCAGAAATCGCACACACGAGTTTCATTTTATCAAAGAGCATCAATTGTGCCATTCGTTAGCGATTATCAATAACTCACAGACACGACCCTATTTTTCAATTGCTCGATAAGTATCAGGATCTTCCACGGTCTCCAGAACACCGGCACAATAACCTGCCATCTCCGAATGCTCCTCGGTCAGGTGTAGCCATCTCTCATCAGGTTAACCGTATCGGCACACCATTTTTCACCTGGCAATCAAGCCAACTTTAGACGTCCAGCAATTTCAGGTAATAGATAATGGCTATTATAAGCGGCACAAACCCGATCAGTAGGGCCCAGTAAGCTCTTTTCAAATTCTTATGCTTGTAACCGACAATATCCCGATAAACCTGCTCTGCAAGTGTGGGCGAACTAAGATTGGTCTTGTAGTTCTCAGGAGTAAAGACCCTCACTGCAAAGAACAGACAGATCAGCCAGATAACGATTGGGCTGACGAAGATTGCTATCCTCACCCATGCATCTAATCCCGCAACTGCCAATATCTTCTTCAGATCGCTGAAGGAGACTGCAGCGAAGTAGATGCCTTCCACAAGCGTCACAGCAGTTATGAGCTGCTTGGCAGCCTCCTCCAGGGAGCCTATGGACTCCTTTACTGCAGTCCGGGCAGTCTCCAGCCAGAACTCATCCAGCTCTGTGACATCTTCGCCTATGGCATCCGGAGCGCCTGCCACACCTGCCATTTCAGGGCTTCCTCGTTACACCAATCGTTCTGACCTTCGTCACCCAGATCTTGTTCTTAGTGCCGCAGGAGGTGCATTTCACAACGAATGAGACAGCTCCCTCGTCTCCCTCCTTCGCTAGTCTGCCTTCCGCTTCCAGGTGGGGACGCTCGTTCCACTGGAAGATATGATTTAGAGCGGCGCAGTTATTATTCCGGCAGAGAATTTTTAACATTATAATACACCTTGATCGCTATAGATCATTTTCACTTTCTCTCAAGTCTTTCTCTAACCTGACGAGCCTGCTTCTCGTAAGGGCTGCCTAGTCCCTTGAACGCTATCTCAGCTTGGCGGATTAGCCTCAATGCCTCTTTCACATTCCCGGTTCTCTCCTCAAGCAGTGCCAGTTGATGCAATGATTTGGAAACGCCACTCTTATCGCCCAGAGACTGATCGATCTCCATGCTCTGCTGGTATAGCCTGCGAGCCTCGTCGTAGTCGCCCGTGTCTTGAGCCAGAATGCCCAACTGGTGCAGTGACCTGGAAACCCCGCTCTTGTCGCCCAGAGCCTGTTTGATCTCCATGCTCTGCTGGTAGAGTCCACGAGCCTCGTCGTAGTCGCCGATCATATAGGCCAAGTTACCCAGCTGGTGCAGTCCCCTCGATAGGCTGCTTTTATCCTCAAGCTGGTTTGCCACATCTATAGTTTGTTGGTACAGCTGTCTAGCCTCATCATAATCGCCATTTGTCTGAGCCAATACGCCCAGATTTCCTAGTACATAAGAAGCGCCCTTTTTATCATCCAGATCCTGATAGATTTTTAGGCTCTGCTGGTAGAGCTTACGAGCCTCATCATAGTCACCAGTCTTTTGAGCCAGAGTTCCAAGGTTACACAACCAAATGGATTTCTCTTTTCTATCTTCAGTAGCATCAGCAGCATCAATGGCCTGACTAAGACGCAGTCCGTATTCGGACCAGTAGCCTCTAGTATCTAAATAATCATCAATGGCAAACATGAATTGGAGAACACAGGAGGAAGCGGACTCTAGCTCCTCATTGGATGCCGATCTCTGCTGTTCCACTGCCCAGTCCATCCCAGCTAGGATATTCTCCCGCTCCCACTCCAGCATGTTGAAGTTTTCACGGAAATGCTGAGCATAACCCAGGAAGTACTTTGCGGCTCTAGCACGATACTTGGCCAAAACATCCTCCCCAGCCTTAGCAATAGCATACTGGCGCGTGAGAGGATGAAGGCGGTAGCGATAAACGATAGACTCGTTACCTAATTCGTCCTGAGCAGAAACCTCAATTCTGTCCACAAAGGACTTCCCGACTAGCTCGCCGAGATCCCCATCTGAGATCGATAAATCATCTTTCTGGACACTATCCAAGCACACGTCCTTAATTGCATGATCCATCACAGAGCTATAGAAAACAGCCATTCGGCGGAACAGTTCCTTCTGGCTCTCAGTTAGGCCTGCGTAAGAGACGTCAAAGCGATCTAATACTCCTTTGGGTGGATTTCTTCGAAGTTCATCCCGAATGCTGGTCAAACTTCTGCTTGCCACCAGGGGAGCCACCAGCTTGATAGCTAGCGGATGGCCGTGGAGTATGCGGGATATCTCGTCCAAGCAGTCTGTATCTTCGCTGCTCAGGTGCTCTCCCCACTTGGGTGAGCGCTGCCTGGCCTCTTTAATAAAGAGCCTGGCTGCCTCAAACGGCTCCATCTCCTCCACGCGGATCTCTCGGCCCTCTCGGGGCAGGCTTATCCGTGTGGTTACGAGAGCTGCACTGGGCTGCGAGATGCTCTCCAGGAAACGCCAGAGGTTTTCGTCCTGCACATTCTCAGCGTTGTCCACTACTAAGAGGCTGGAGGTGTCGTAATTTCGCAGATAACTAAGAACCTGATCGCGTTTAGCGTCGATGGGAAGCGTGCGGAACTCGGGGCCGAAGACACTGGCAAAAGCGTCCAGCACTTCATTCAAGCCCAATTGCTTCATATCGGCAGCACTCCGCCAAAAGATTCCACCTTGATAGCGCCAGACCAATCGCCGTGCAACCTCGGCCGCGAGTACAGTTTTGCCTATTCCGCCTTGGCCTGTGAGGACGACGAGCTTTTCTCCTCCCTGAAGTGCGTCTATAGCTCGTGAGACAAATCCCTTCCGACCACGAGGCAGATCGCTGCGTATGTAATCTCCCACAAACTCGTGGCTCGGAACCCCAAAAAGTGGCTCGATATCGAAGCTTACCTTTCCAGCAACCTTGGAGGATAGAAGGCGTATCTCCTTTCCTGGCCCATCCAACATAGGGATTTTCTGAAGATCAGCGCCGTCATCCAATCGCTTCAGGGCTGGCAGGGCGGCCTGGAAGGCTCTGGCTATGGTCATTCCTGCTCCCAGACCGGCATAGAAGGGGGCTGCCAGGGCCATGGTCGCCCTGGCCGGGACGGTTTCATTCATTCCCAGAACTGCAGGAACGCCCTTCTTTATCAGCGCATTCATGAGACTGGATTCTCCTCCCTTGGCAGATTCGCATGCGCTCAAGAAGACTAGTTTTGTAGTAGATCCTGGATCGCTCATGATGATCTCCGCCAGCTCATCCGCAGCTAAAGAATCGAACTTCCCATCTTCCCGCTCGAAGAAAAAGTGGCCTTTAGCATCCTGGTTTTCTAGAATGGCTTCACATCGGCCGCACGCCCCGCTTCCTGATGGATTGAGCCAGCCACAGCCTGAGCAGCGCACTCCAAAGGAGCCATGTCCATCAAAGTGAACAATATCGTAACCGCTCAGGATTTCTGTGCGGAGGCCTTCCACTGTGGGCGGCCGGAGAATCTTCAGGTATGCGGGGGCATTGACTCTCCTCAAACCATCGAGCAGGGCCCACTGGTCTGCAATGTTCGGGAGGTCCTTGAGATCCAAAGGTCGGGATACTATTACCAAAACCTTGAAGCCTATGGGCGATGAGGTATCTGGCGGCATGCCAATCGGCTTAATGATTGTTAATGCTAATCAAAGCATCGATCCTTAGAAGATCCATAAAGTAAGCCTGAAAGAGATAGAGATAAATCCTACAAGATTATCGATAAGTCTCCAATGATCCTGCATTTGCTTGTTTTATTACTCTTATTAAGCACAGGCAGTGCACTGGATGTTCAGGTCAGCGAGGAGCAGCATCCCATAGGTGCAGTTCTCCTGGTTGTAGATGGTCTCGGCGCCTCTTATGTCTACCCTGAGCGCGAGTTTAGTCCTTATACAATGGATGGAATACAGCTCAGCAAAACCATTCTTTTCAATCTCACAGGCGATGGCGCAAGAGTGCTCGATATGCGCTCAAGAGTCCCTGAGACATTGAAAAGCCATAGCATTATTGTTGCAGGCTCAGTGCAGGCAGATTCTGAATCTTTAGGAAGAACGATCTTTGATGTGGCGCATGAGAATGGTTATCTTTCCTTGGCGATTCTTCAACATGCCGACTTTCGAGAGATGCTTATAAGACAGGATGGTGTTCTCTACTTCGGCAACAACTCAATCTATAATGCGAATGCATCTTTGAGTGCCAAGAAGAATCTTCCTGCTGATTTACGCGCGGTCTTGGAGAGATGGCGCGATGCTTTTCCCGAGTATGATGTAGGGCACGGAACAGAGACATACATTGGATATAACCGCTGGGGGCTTGAAGCTGCCTCAGACCTTGTTGAAAATATGGGAAATCGCCCATTTATCCTCATGATCAACGTGGGTGCAGTTGACAGCGGTGGTCAGAGCCTCGGCCAAAAGGATTATCTTGAAATTATCAAGGGCCTGGATGCGCCCCTGGGGAAGCTGATTGAGACATGCCGCAAGCACAATGTGCTATTATTTGTAACCGCAGATCATGGCATGTCATTTCCCGACGAGAAAGGAAAGGGTGGCCATTCAGCAGCCAAATTTTCCGACCGCCTGGAAAGCCTGAGAACTCCGTTGGCCGTATTCGGCCCTGGCGTTGATGAGATTCACCTGGGAGGCATCTGGTTCGAGGAGGATATTGCCCCGACGATTCTAGATCTGCTTGGTCTGCCCTGGAACATATCCTCATCCAGGCCTTTGCCCATCAAGGACAGCTATGACCTCCTTGTGACAAATGCATCAGGCGAGGTCTCGCTCTATAATGGCGGAAAGCTATTAGCAAACGCCTCCGGTGATGATAACTATATTTTCAAGGGATTGCAGCGCGGGCTTTACACAGTTTCAAGCGGCGATAAATCTCTAAACATATGCGTGAATGGGGAGTGTTCAATCGATCTTGCAGCAGCCGCCAGTGGAAACGGAAACGATACTAGAAAGATTATCGGCATCATACTGATAATACTCGTAAACACCATCGGGATAATAGCCATTTGGAGGATCATCAAAAAGGGTTAAGCCGGTTGATAGTTGGCTAGCTGATAGTTGGCTAGCTGATAGTTGGCTAATTGATAGTTTGCAGCATCTGGCCTTAAACCTTTAATTCAGCCGCGATCATAATTTATCATAATTTCTATGAATTTTACATATCTTTTCCTAAACACGCTTATTAAATAGCAATTTTTCATATCAATTGGTGGTAACAATGCGTGCAGTTTGGCTATTGCTATTATTGGCTGCTCTATTGGGCACAGCATCTGCAGATACCGGGCAGATAAATGCTGCAGATAATGCCTGGGTGCTCATCAGTGCGGCCCTTGTACTCATAATGATTCCAGGAGTGGGGCTATTTTACGGGGGAATGGTTCGGAAAAAGAATGCCATATCGACGATAATATTCAGCTTTGCAATCATGGGCATAATAAGCCTTCAATGGATTCTCCTCGGCTACACTTTAGCCTTTGGAAAGGATATCGGCGGAATCATAGGCGGCCTTGAACACCTGGGCTTAAGTGGAGTCGGCATAGATGTGAAAGAGGGCCTTACAATACCAGGTCTCACGTTCATGATCTTCCAGGCAATGTTCGCCGTGATAACCGTTTCACTCATCACTGGAAGCTTTGTCGAGCGAATAAAGTTCAGCTCATTCCTGATCTTTTCCCTCGCATGGGCTACCCTTGTCTACGATCCAATAGCTCATTGGGTCTGGGGAGGAGGATGGTTGACTCAATTAGGTGTACTGGACTTTGCGGGCGGCCTCGTTGTACACATAAGCGCAGGAGTTGCAGCGCTCGCGGTAGCTATGGTTGTCGGGGCAAGAAAGGGCTTTGGGACTGACCCAATGGAACCGCATAATATACCTACGACGGTCATGGGCGCTGCCCTGCTCTGGTTCGGATGGTTTGGGTTCAATGCAGGATCGGCCCTTGCAGCAAATGGCATAGCTGCAAATGCCTTTGTCACTACAAACACTGCAGCAGCTGCCGCAGCCACAACATGGATGATACTCTCATGGAGGCATAGAGCCCCCAGCGCCCTGGGAATAGTCACAGGTGCAGTGGCTGGACTTGCGGCGATCACTCCTGCATCAGGCTTCGTTACGCCTTTGGCGGCAATTCCCATAGGTGTAGGCGCTGCTATTGTAGGTTACTATGCAATTCTCATCATAAGAGGCAGCAAGAAGGTAGATGACTCTCTTGATGTGCTCGCATGCCACGGCATGGGCAGCACCTGGGGCGTCCTTGCAACAGGGTTTTTCGCAAGCATCGGATCAGCCGGGCTCTTTGCAGGAAATGCGCATCAGGTGGTTGTGCAGATAATTGCAATCGTAAGCGTCTGGATTTACTCATTTGTAGTAACCTTCGGCATCGCCAAGGCCATAGATGCAGTCATGGGCATCAGGGTCAAGGATGAGGAGGAGTCCGTTGGACTCGACATCAGCCAGCACGGAGAAGGAGCTTACTCTTGAGGTTTAGACATGAAGAAGATTGAGGCGATAATTCGGCCTGAGAAGCTGAACCTTCTTAGGGAAAAGCTGGATGCAAAAGGCTTCTCGGGAATGACCGCCATTGAGGTCAAGGGCCGAGGAAGGCAGAAGGGCATTGCTCTTCAGTGGCGTGCGGGAGACTATAGAGTCGAGTTCCTGCCAAAAATAAAATTGGAGCTTGTTGTGGATGACGCGGATGCAGAGACGGTGATCGATACAATCTGCGAAACTGCACACACCGGCGAGGCTGGAGACGGCAAAATTTTCATCTATACTGTGGAGGATGTTGTTCGAGTGAGGACGAAGGAAAGAGGGTGCAGCGCGGTTTGAATTAGCGCCCTTTATCCCAACTATTTTTGATCTTTGATTTTTGCTGGTCAGATCGAAAAATCATCTGACTGCATCTAACTGAAAGGTCCCAGCTTGCAGCGTGTGCGCCTATTTGACTTTTTTTAATCCTTCATACAATGTTTAACGATAAACTATAGTCATTCTCCCAACTTTTTACCTTATAAACTGCTTTATCCAAGACTTAGAGTATCCATCTTTATTGGAATAAAATATTTGTAAAGCGCAATCTTGGGCATCCTCAATAGCTTCATCAAAATCAGTATATTTTGATATCTCTCTTTTAAAATCCTTCCAACCGAACTCTATAGGATTTAAATCAGGGGAATATGGCACGTTATATATTAAATGGATATCAAGTTCGTGGGCTAATGCCCTAAACTTCTTAGCTAGATGTATTCTAGCATTATCTAGGACAATACATATTGGTCTCATAATATTGTTACTTCTCAATTTTTGGGCGAAGATCATTAAATCTTCTTTCTTGGATGAGTGAGAGACCATAACTTCATCATTTCCATTCAATGCAATGAACCCAAAAACAGTTCTAGACCTAACTTTTCCAGGTTGATAATTTAGCATATGGGTGTTTAAAACCCTGCGTGTATTAGGTCGCTGTTGCAAAGAGCTTTCATCAAGGAATCCAATAATAGGTTCTTTGACTGTTGTTATTACTGAATCTATCCTTTTTTTAGAAAACTTTCTGCATTAACAGGCCTCTTATTATTTCTAATATATGGTTTACCATATTTGACTTTCTTTATTGATCTTAAAATCTTCCAACCACCTTTATACGAATATTCTACGCCTCTTGTGTCTTTTGCATATTTTATTACCTCTTTTATAGTCATTCCTTTGTCCTCAATCTCTTCGATAATTTTATCCCATTCATCAAAAGATATCATTGGTTCTTTGCCGTTTCTATTCTGTGGTATCAATCCATCATATCCTTGTTTGTTCCAATCGCTTAGCCAATTCTTTATTGTCTTTTCACTTCGTTTAAGAATATCAGCTACTATATATACATTCTTTCCTTCGTATAAATGTATTATCGCTAGTAGCCGTTCTTTAATTCTTATGTTTCTCTCATCTTTATACAATTGATCTAATTCTACCTTCGAGATATGTCTTACAATTACAGGTTTCCTGCCCATGAACGGCTATATCGTATATTAATTATTTAAGGGTATCTATGAGGTAAAAATTACGTGGATTAACTATAAATATGAATAATGTAATCCATATAGCCAGATACACTTGGATTAGGGGGGACGGATAGTGACTAGGAGGTTAATCGGTCTACTGCTGGTCTTTATTCTGTTGTTTGGGTTTACACTTGATTCAGTGGCGATGCAAATATTTATAAAGACTTTGACAGGTAAGACTATCTCACTAGAGGTGGAACCTACTGATACCATCGCTCAAGTCAAGGCGAAGATTCAGGATAAAGAAGGAATCCCACCAAACCAGCAGCGTCTAATTTTTGCCGACAAACAACTCGATGATGCCCTTACCCTAAATGACTATAACATTCAGGAGGATTCGATCCTCCATTTAGGCTTAGATCAGGCGGCGTTTGGCAATGGCAATTACATGTACGAGAAGGCAAGCGTAAAGGGCGTAGGATACAAGAACGTAGAGACGATCATATCTACGCAGTATGGATTTTCCGGCCAGAAGTTAGTAGAGAAGGAGTCAGGTTCCGGCAACGTTATCATAGAGAGGACTGAGCTCGAGGCTGAGAGACAGCTTGATACTAACCAATACCCTCTGTCTTATAGCTGTACTTATGCTGACACGAACTGCAAGATGGATTACATCAACTTCACCAAGGATGCAGAGTTCGAGTACATGCCTGTCTCATACCAGACCGGTCAATACGACCAGAAGTGGATTGAGAAGCTGTGCGTCCAGAACTACAGGATCGGCGCAGTTCTGACAGAGATATACACCCATGCAGAGCACCTGCAGAAGACAACCGAGGTCAAGACAAGAGGATACGGCATAAACGCTGAGACAGGCGGCAACATTAATGAAGGGCCATCTTGCCCAACCTGCTGTACAGGTGTTCTCGAGGCCAATCTGAACAGCAACGTCATAGGCGTTGCTCATATCGGATGGCTATCCCGAGATCCAGCAGCAAACGCGCCGAACACGCTCAAGGGACGTCACGCAGAGTATGGCAGGTCTGTTGAAGACTTGACTGGTGTCTTCTCGATAGAGAAGTTCATCCAGCTCTGGGGCAACTCCACATGCGGCTCAATCAGCGTTGATTGGCTGCCATGCGTGTAAGAGTTTGTTCTGATCTTCTTTTTTATTTTTATTCAATCAGTATATGATAGCATTTTGTTAATCCACTAATTGTATAGACGTTATCAAATAGTACCTTCGCACGTAAACATAAAATCTGGCGCGTGAAAGGGTGCCTTTGTAACATATATGTATTTTTATCGTCTAAAGTTTCTGGCCCGTATGTGAATTGATCTCTTAGATACATTGCAGTTAGTTGAGTAAACATCTCATTAGGGCCGTTGAGATGGAGTGGCGACCACTTACGAATACCATAAAGCGTCATAAAGGGAGTAAGGCCGGATTTTGATGTCAGATAAAATCCAACATTCTTTTTGGATACACCCTCTAATTTAATTCCCGCATTTCCAAGACTTATTGGTATAGGAACCCCAGGAACAACAGGAATAGTAATTCCAGGAACTTTAGCTTCAAAAGAAGCTTCAGCATCACTACCACCGCTAATACAACCAGTTCCTATAACCTTTAGAATAATCGAGTTAGAAAGAGCTGATCCGCCAAAGAGTGTGGTCATTATAAATTTATTTACAAGCTTCATAAAGTTATTATCCGTTTCCTCCAAGGATATACCAATCAAGTGAAGTAATCGCTATTTAGCTGGAGGAACTCATTGCGGCATTATACAACAACAAACTGCTGACTTTCTGGGGCACCGCGCGTCTGTGGATCTCGCGCGCTAATGGTTAACGGGCGCGCTCAGACGCCGCGCGGGCTTGCCCCTGACCCCGCAAGCGGGGAACAATTTTAGTAAGATCTATGATATCCAAAAAAATGTTAGCGTTCCTAGGTATCTATGGTAGGGCTATATTTGACACACCGACCTGGAAGCTAGTCGTACCTAATCCCTGTGTAGGGTACATACTTGCAGTTGAGGTCGTACCGCCTTGCACATCTATTATTATATTGTTGCTTGACTGAGGATTCCTATTTACTTGTATCCTAAGGGCGGTTTTTTTAAATCGACTCTAGATTTGCCTTACGATGTTCGCTATTCTTGGTCTAACCTGTTTTTTTTCAGTTAATTCTCGATAGCATCCGCTATCCCTAAATGACATTTGCCTTTTTAAGAGTACAAAGCTGATACAAGTTAAAAGCGAAAGCGGTAACTATCATTTTCACATGCACTCTTCTGACTGATGTAACAAGCACTCTTCCAGCCTCGAAAACCCTCTTGATTACAGCATGGGGCCTTTCGCCAGGCGATCTGAGGATACTGATCAACTGATTGCGTTCTTTATCAAGATCAGAAAGAGGTTTATCAGTAGTCCTGCGCTTCATTGTAAAATCAATACCTTTGGCCTTCACACCGAAATATCCTCTATCTCTGAAAACTGGCACGCCAGGGATAGAGAGATCAACCTGACTGTCATGCAGTGATGCAGTCGAGGTCTCTATATCACGTATTAGGCTGTAATCGATATCAGTTATTTGATGTAACTTATATCCGAAGTGAGTTTCATTGCCTTTCTTAGCCCATGTGCCATCCTTGCTGCGACGTGTCTTAGCCTCATCGCCACGTGGTTTCTTTGACTCCGATGATCCTGGATCTGCTTCTATAAAGGTAGCATCCTGAACAATTCCGCGTCTGATCTTCAATCCTTTTGCATCCAACTGTCTTTGAAGTTCAGCCCAAACAAGCCTATCTGTTCCTGTCTCCGCCATTCGTTCTTTGAATGACCATATAGTTCTGGAATCAGGGAACTGATCAGGAAAACCAAGAAATGCCATAAATGATATGCGATCAGCCATTTGCCGTTCAACAGCCAGATCGCTCAGGCCATACCACTGCTGGAGAATCAGGATCCTGAACATTAGAATAACATCACAGTTGGGCCTTCCTCCCTTCTCGGTCTTATTAGTATACATCCCTTCCAGAAGAGGACGAAAGGGAACCCAATTGATCAATCCAGATACTTGAGCTAATTTAGACTCCTCTTGCTTTGCATTTAGACCTTTCAATACCCAAGTAGTAAAAGAATCCATAACAATAAATACTATTTGCTGTATTTAACACTTTCGATGCTAAAGCAGGGGGTAGGTTTATAGGAATCCTCGACTGTTTGTTCATTGATAAACTCAGGATATGTCTGCCAGGAATATTTCCACGGAATCCCAATCGATTGTACCCAGGAGAGAAGTTATAGATATTAATCGTGTAGCTTCCTTGGTAACCCTGGTTCGGATACATCTCATAGATGGCCCCTTGGCCTCCGGTGGGCGTGTAGACAATGAGAGACATATCTGAATACTGCGGAACACTTGTATATTGCGTCCAGCCCTGCGTACCTTCAATCCAAAGGGCATTACTTCCATACGTCTGATATTTTTCCAAGGGAAGCTCTTGTCCCGCTACAGTTACTATGATCGATTCTTCTGGAACTGTTATGCCTTCGCTCCCTGTACCCAAGTCCAAGCCTGATTCTCCTCCCGGTTCAGATCCTGTTGGTTCGAGAGTCCCCGTCCCAGGATCGGATGATGAATCAGGTCCTAACATGTTAGCTATTTGCGAATTCGCTGCTGCGGGAAGTGTCGGAACAGATGGTGAACTAAAATCTATCTTATTGGCTAATTGCGAATCCGCTGCTCCGGGGATTGTCGGAAGAGATGGTCTAGCGAGTCCAAATGGTACGGTCACAACAACCAATATTGCAAATAGGCTTATTATGCCTAATTTATTACCCCTCATTTATTATCCCTCGTTTATTACCCTTAGTTTATTCCACTTACTGCAAATTTTTTAACTCTGGCTTATGATAAATAATGATTAGCTATTTAAGTCTTTTTTCTTTTACCTCATTTACTTATTGACTCACATGAACGTCAGAAAATCCTAGACCATATTTATTTAAGCGCCCTCAGTTTCGATAGATCTCATGCATCAATGGAACCCCAGCGACTACGAGAAAAACTCCTCCGCCCAGGAGAGGGCAGCATTAGCCGTTCTCTCAAAGCTTGATCTCAAAGGAGACGAGCACATCCTGGATATCGGCTGCGGAGACGGCAAGATCACCTTAAAGATGGCAGCCATGGTTCCTCGCGGCAAGGTGCTGGGAATAGACAGCTCTGATGAGATGATAGCCTTCGCCCGCCAGAGAATATTATCATCATCCATTTCATCATCATCTGCTCCATATAATCAATTTCCATTTACTCCATCACTATCCTCTTACGCCAATCTCAGCTTCGAGACAGGAGACGCCCTTAACCTGAACTACCATCATGAGTTCGATTTGATCACATCTTTCGCCTGCCTCCACTGGATCAAGGATCACCTGGCAGTTCTCAAGGGCATAGAGCGCAGCCTCAAGCCCGGAGGACGTATGATCATTCAGTGCAGCGGCAGAAGTGATGGAGCAGAAGGCAATATCTTCGACCTGACAAGAGCGGTCATCAGGAGCGAGATGTGGTCCAGATACTTCAGAGGATACTCCAACCCCCACGGGATCTATGGCCCTGAGGAGTATCACGCCTGGCTGGATCAGGCAGGCCTTGAGGAACTCAAGGCGGATCTGACAATCAAGGATTTGGTGCTGCCAGGAAGGGCCGGACTGGAAGGCTTCATCCGCACTACGTGGCTTTCCGTCACCGAGCGTATCCCTGAGGAGATGAGGCCGCAGTTTATACGGGAGATCTCAGATAGGTATCTGGAGCGGCACCCGCTTAAAGATGGATTGGCATACGTAGGGATGGGCATGTTGGAGGTGGCTGCCAGGAGGCCCACCAGAAGGCCTGAATAAGTTAGAATGAACAGGGTTAGGCAAGATTGGGCGAGTATACTCCTGTTTAGTTCTACACACGGCCTCTTACGATTATTTGATGCAATCCCTTATCATAGACGTTCTTTGTGTCTCGTATTTGATCATTTTACTCTTGAGATTCCGGGTACATCAAGGAAGTGAAAACACCATCAGTTCTTAACTTGTATGAACAATTCTCAGCAAATCATATTGGATCATAGAACTTCAGAAATTATATCAAATACCCTTTTAACTGCTCAAGTCTGGGTGATATTGCGAAGCTTTAGGGGCATCTCAGCTCTGAAGCTTAAGGCTTAAGCTTGAAGCTCAGAGGTGCCCATACAATAGAGCTTCCGTTCCATAACGATAATAATTCAAAGGTGATGCAGTTGGTTCTAAACAGTGGAGACACAGCATGGGTCCTGGCGGCCACAGCATTGGTAATGCTGATGACCCCAGGTGTAGGATTATTCTACGGCGGCCTCGTCAGGAGCAAGACCGTCGTCTCGATGATAGGCCTCTCTTTCCTGGCCTTCGCTTTGGCATCCATCCAGTGGGTGCTCTTCGGATACAGCCTTGCATTCGGCACAGATATCTCTGGAGTCATAGGCGGGTTAAACTTCATAGGAATGCACGGCGTTGGCATGGACCCAGCGCCCCTGGCCGGAAATATTCCCCATATCGTCTATATGATGTTCCAGCTTGTATTCGCTGCAGTAACATTGGCCATACTCACTTCAGCAGTGGCCGAGAGGGTCAAACTCAGCTCCTTCATAGTACTGGCCCTGCTCTGGACGACCATTGTCTACGACCCTCTGGCTCACTGGGTCTGGGCTGGCGGCTGGTCAGCTCAGCTCGGGGCCCTGGACTTTGCAGGCGGCACAGTCGTGCATATTAGCTCAGGCTTCTCTGCACTGGCAATAGCACTGGTGATAGGCAAGAGGATCGGCTTTGGATCGTATGTCATGGAGCCGCATAACATTCCAATGGCTATGATAGGTGCCGGCCTACTCTGGTTCGGGTGGTTCGGGTTCAACTCAGGCTCAGCTTTGGCGGCAAACGGCCTGGCAGCTTCAGCCTTCGCCGTTACAAACACAGCTGCCGCTGCAGGCGCATTGACCTGGATGGCAGCAAGCTGGATGAAGGGAAAACCCAGCGCGCTTGGAATGGTCAGCGGAGCTATAGCTGGACTAGTGGCTATAACGCCAGCTGCAGGTTATGTCGATATGATGGCCGCAATAGTCATTGGCGGTATAGCTGGAGTCCTGTGCTACACAGCTCTGCTCTTCCGTGTCGGCAGAGGACTCGATGAGAGCTGCGATGCCTGGGCAGTACACGGCACCGGCGGACTATGGGGAGCAATCGCAACGGGCATATTCGCTAGCCCTGCAATCAACGGCTTCTCTGGGCTGCTTTATGGAAACAGCCACCAGTTCCTGGTTCAAATCATGGCCGCCGGAGCATCGGTGATCTACGCATTCGTGATGACCTTTGTGCTGGCAAAGATTGTGGACGCAACACTGGGCCTTAGGGTAAGCGAAGAAGAAGAGTACGTAGGACTCGATATCTCCCAGCATGGCGAGAAGGCTTATGCTTAAAGTGTGCGTGAAATTGATGAGCATGTGAGCACATAAGATGAACCGCATGAGATAAACTGCATGAGGCGACTACCATTGAAGAAGATAGAGGCGATAATAAGACCTGAAAGGCTTGAGATTGTCAAGAAGGCCCTTGAGGAAAAAGGTTTCATTGCAATGACGATCACCGAGGTCCTAGGAAGAGGAGAGCAGAAGGGAATAAAGCTCCAGTACAGGGGAGGAACAATGGAAGTGGATCTCCTCCCCAAGCTCAAGCTTGAGATGTTCGTTCATGATCAGTATGTAGATCAAGTCATGAAAATCATCTGCGAATCCGCTAGGACTGGTAAGTTCGGTGATGGCAGGATCTTCGTGTCACCTGTAGAGAAGTCAGGAAAGGTCAGGACAGGCGAGGTTGACTTCGACGAGACCGTTATCCAGCAGGACTCCGATGTACGGAAGTCCGAGAGATCGGCAGCATCACTTCCAGAAAGCAAGGCATAGAGATAGTCCCTCTCTATCTCTAGCCTTCTGAGCTAAAGCTAGGGGACTGCGCTAGAGGAATAGAGTTGAATATTATATTTGCTGAAAACGATATGATATTTAATCTCTGTAAATATGCGAACGTCATCTCGAATTATTAATCTCTTTTTGTGGATTTAATCCTACATTCCGCACTTTGAGATCAGAAATCAATATTTTTCTAGCTATCTATTTCAGATATTGAATGAAAATATTTTAATTTATAAAGAATTTCTTTTCGATTAATTTTGCAATATGCCATTTTTCCCTTATGGTATAAGATGGCAAATCATTCTCTTATTAGGGTCTAATTAGGGGCGACGCAGCAAACAAATAAATTATTGATATAAATAGATAATATATTTTTTGATTATATTTGGAGAATCGCTAGCTAGAAAAATAATCGGTTTAGGAAGTTAAAGCGCGGAATGTGGGTTTAATGTGGCATCTTAAAGAATCAAAATCTTAATCTGCCTAGTTGAACAATCGTAAAGCAACCTGACGACTGTAAATGTAGAATAAATGTAGGATACATTTTCTAGGAATTATAAACATATCTAAACTTTATATCGGCATTCCGTATAGATGCAGGATAATAACAATTATGGCTCCTGCAATTCCACCTATCGCACAAATCACTATAACAAGCCATGTGTACGCAATATTCAGCCCTGCAAATGCATTCGCCAGGTATAGCACCAATAATCCCAGGATAGCGTTCACAAGGAAATATCTTATAGATTTCAGCACAATGATTATTCCGATTATTAGCGCAATAGCTATTACTACGATCAATATGATGCCCTCTAAATTGGCAGGCTTGGGAATATTGATCACAGGCTGCGCTTGAGCAGGCTGTACTTGAGCAGATTGTACTTGAACGGATGTTTTACCTGGAATCCAGCTTATCGTAATGGGTACATAATTCGTCCCTCCGGCCGGGTAATAGCAATCGATGATCCCAGTCCAACTTCCGGAATATGTATCCATGCCTGCCTGTTTAGAGACATTTATGATGTGCTGACCGCCATAAGTACTAATCCCCAATCTGCCATCACTATCAGTAGAGCCCATGTATGCGCCATCTAAATACACAAGAAAGCCTTGGGAACTAACCTGCCCGGAGACCCTTTGAAGATCCACTCCAATAATGAACGACTTCTGGCACTCTCCATAGCCATATTGCTGCCCATAAGATCCCTGAGGAACAGCCGTAGATATGGCTATCAGAAAGAGGAGAACTAATGCCAGGGAACCCGATTCTAGGAAAATTGATGCTGCTAAAGATTTGGCTCTCATACCTAATCCATTTATGCTATCTTATCTCCAGTAGCTTCTCCTTTATCCATCTTTTTCTAGACCGGTTTAGTCTATCGGGGCTCACCTCTCCAACGAGATGATCCTCTTTGTGTCTGATTTGGTATATCCTTAAGCCCTCTTTCGAAGCAATCACAAAGCTATTTACCACTAAATTTTCGAAGATATACAATCCGAGGCAATAAGATCTTGCCTGTGCTCGTGCATCTCTAAGATCTTCATCGTTTTTTATTGTTGCTTTATCTTCGATTATGGTAACAGGCCCCATATCATCATACAGATAGAAATCGATCTTGCCCTCATGCGTAACATGTCCTTCCCTAAATTTGCATGGCCTCTCGATAACATAATTGATCTTCAAATTCTTCAATAACGGCTCTATACATTTTATCTTGATATCTAACTCGGAAGAATATCTACTCCAGTTTTCTCCTAGGAATATGGACGGCAATCTAGCTTTGAATAAAGTTAAAATTACTATTGATGCTATTATGAAAGCCAATACTGCTTGCGTTTGTAAGTTTTGCATTTGCCAATATTTCTCTGCAAACGGCACGTAGGATGCCAGTATTGCAACGATAATCTTCGTTTTATTGATAGCAGTAGCGATAGCTATTGTGAGTAGACTTTTGAGGTCTTGACTTGCTTTCTTTATAGTATCCGCATCTACAGCAGTTACAGCAGCTTGCATCTGGCGGTATACTGCTTGGACATCCCCATTTCCCAAGATGGCATATGCTGTCTTTTCTAGAAGATCACCTACTACGCTGCCACCACCGAGATGCTTCAGGTCATAATCGAGATAGTACGATAGAGAAACTGCCAGTAGCATCATGAATACCAGTGCAGCCCCTGTCCTGGCCATGTTACCGCCTCAATATCTTATTACACTTAACTTAGATATTAGGGCATTCCTCTATATAATATATTTAGATATAATTATCCTCGGATCGGGACTGGCAGTCAAAAGATAGATGCGAAAAATTGCTTGGGATGATTATCATAGGGAAAGAAAAGACATGGGAATCCTTGGCAGGAGCCATTTGATGTAGCTTTTGTATGTTCCTCTTGAGGCTATGATCTCCACATATTTGTCTATGAACTTTTCCTGGCTCATCAGCAATTTCAGGAACAGCTCTGGCCGGGAATGGACTGTCTTCGAGAATAGAAGAGCATATCTCAACTCCGCTCCAAAGTCCGCATCGCATCTTGCTTTATATTCGTTGGGTATGCTTTCCTGCGGAAGCCCGTCCGCTATGACCTCTGATGCTATTTGCCCGGATCGCACTGCATAGGCTATTCCCTCTCCAGTGAATGCATCTACGAAACCAGCTGAATCTCCTGCCAGAAGAACCCTTTGGCTTGCCAGACTCCTCTCTATTCCCTCAAAGGGGATCAGATGTCCATGAAGCTTGTAATCTCCCAAAAACCCATTTTTTCGAAGGAAATTTATCATAATCTCCTTGGGATGCATTAGGCGCGATGCAATGCCGCCTATGCCAACAGAATAGTAACCCTTATGCGGAAAAACCCAGCCATATCCCGTCGGTACCACTCCGAAATGGACATCTACGATACTGCGCATGCGCTCTTCTATCTTATTATCATCTTCCGGTATCTCTGCCACCAAGCAGGCGCCGTACTGATCATTTCTATCATGGCCCCGGATCGTTTCCTTAAGCAAATTCTGGCAGCCTGATGCTATAATCAAATACCTAGAGCTATATACTCCCTCATTTGTATAAACCTCGACGCTATCGTTCTTCTCCTTGTACCCTTTGACCTTGCTACCCATGATCGCTTGAGCTCCGGCATCAAGCGCCTTCTGGAGCATAAAATGATCAAATGCGCTTCTCGTGACAAGAGTGATGATTCGATAGCCCTTCTGTACATCGACTACATTGTCGCGGTAATGCATTCTGGCGCCTGTAATGTTCCTCTCGCAGATATAGCTCGGGAGGGAGAAGTCCAGATATGATATCGTCCGCTCTGAGATGGCTCCTCCGCAGGGTTTATACCTGGGAAAACTTTCCTTCTCAATAACAAGCGCATCCAAGCCAAGCTTAGCTGCATTCCTGGCGGCGGAAGATCCCGCAGGACCAGCGCCCGCTATTATCACATCGTACACAACTGCCTCTAATTATCTACACGTTGCCTCTTATTATCGAGTCCTTAATAAAAAAGCGTTGTTCTAGCTGGAATAACTCCAGCTAGCCAAAGAAGATATTATAGAAGAATTTCAGAACATCTGTATTCGATAACACGATGCCCAGTTCTGCCCTTGTAGTAAATGTATTGCCTTGAATATTTATTCCGCCATAGCTTCTTTCCTGCTGGAACGTAGATATAGGATCGCTTGAGCTTCTGATCCTGTTTATTGAATCCTCTGTGGCGTTAATCGAGATGGTGGGATCACTTATACCACCCTCTACCGTACTGCTGATGCGAGCGTTTTGCATCTCGAATCCTGTCTTGTATATGCTTCCATCATTTCTAATGACGTCTAAATCGATCCTCTGATTTCCAACAAGAGCTTTGAGGATATCAGGGGCATTATCTATCCTACTGTTATAAATGTTTACATAATACTGCACTGTTGAATTATCTATAGTGGCAGCTGATGCATGAGGACAGAGAGATACCATTAGGAGTATCATAAATATTAATATCAAATATCTCATAATTAAGTTATTAGTTCCGAATGAATAAATATCTTATGGCAGATCCTCCGCAAAATGTTGGCACTTCAATAAACGATAACCATTGGAAACCTCTACGATCTTGTGATTCTACAATGAGGTCATCGCACCAGTCCATGGAATCCTTTAAGTACAATACTTCACCGATATTGGGGATATGAGCATCCTCGTCCTATGTATCGACAGAGACAACGATCTGGGACGGAAAGCGGGGGTAGCTTGTCCTGTTATCGGTCGAGGAGCCAATATCGATGCTGCTTTGAAGCTGGCGATAGCCGATCCTGAGGACTCCGACAGCAATACCATCTTCGGGGGCATCAAGGTGCTCGATGAACTTGTTGCCTCAGGAAAGCAGGCAGAGATAGCCTCTCTTGCAGGCGACATCAAGGTCGGTCTGATTTCTGATGAGAAGCTTGCATGCCAGCTTGAAGAGCTTATGCGCCAGTTCAATCCCGACGGCGTTATTGTCGTTTCTGATGGTGCAGAGGACGAGGCCATACTTCCTATAATTCAATCTCGTGTAAAAGTAAATGGCGTAAAGCGAGTTGTTGTAAAGCAGAGTCCTAACCTGGAGAGTACCTATTACCTTCTGAAGCAGATCTTCACTGATCCAAAGATAAGTCATACAGTATTCATTCCGCCTGGCCTCGCACTGCTGATGTACGCACTATTCAGCTTCTTGCGTTATCCAGAGGGCGCTGTGATCGCTATTACGGGCGCAATCGGGCTCTATCTTCTCTTCAGGGGTCTCGGCCTGGATGATTCTATGGAGGACGCAAAGCAGACATTGCGGACTTCACTTTACGCCGGGAAGATTGCATTCGTCACCTATATTCTGGCTGCCATGTTAGTGATCATTGCAACGATTCAAGGTGCAGCAAGCTTCCTGCAGTACTGGCATGAGCCTATATGGTATGGCTATCTCACGCTGGTGATGGTCTATCTTCATGACAGCATATGGTGGTACATGGCTGCGGCCATCTGCGCCAACCTCGGGAAGATCATGGATATGTATTTGGAGGGAATAAGAGATGAACGCACCTATTCATATCCATTCTTTTTCTTCGCTACAGGCCTTGTGCTCTGGTCTGCAAGCGGCTTCATACTTGCAAGCAACGCGGACCTCCATTTCAGCCTCGGCATGGTACAATCTCTTCAATATCTGGCTGTATCTGCTGTCGCTGCCATACTCGTCACTATTGTGGGCATCAATATCTCCAAACGCATAGCTGGAGAGCATCCTTCTAAGGAGTCCAATTGATAGAGATTGAGGCCTCGGGAGAAGAGTGTCTATGCGATTTTACATTTGACTTTTATTGGCAGCATAAAGGCTCTCGCTTGGATCCTGAAAAGACCATAAGCGGCATTAGCTTCCGCAGGATCGTAGATGCACTGAAAAGAGGAGAGACAGTGCGCATAAGAGGCTCTGTAAGAAGCAGGCTTGGGTCGAGCCTTGGAGTCGATTTAGTCAGATTCGGAGGCAAGGGCGGGCCAATAGAGGGAACAGGCAAAATAGTAGTGGATGGCGACGTAGGCAGCAGAATGGGCATAAGCATGCTTCGTGGGACTGTTTATGTGAGCGGCAAGATTGGGCAGCCTATCGGAAATATTATAGAAGTCGAGACAGATCTCAGCGGATACAGGAAATATATATCCATCACCGATGCTCTTGAGCACGGCACTACTATCTTGGAGCCCAATACCCTTGATACAAATGGACTATTGATTCGCGATGGCATCTTAAGAGATACTGTCGGGGCAAGGATGACTGCCACGAGAACTATATCACTTAGAGGCAATGCCGGCATGAGCACAGGAATACTCATGCGCTCTGGCTTGATAGATATCTATGGAAACGCAGACCGCAACACAGGCGTTTTGATGAAGGGCGGGAGAATTGTTGTTCGTGGCAATGCGAGCGATTTCACAGGTGCCGAGATGCATGGCGGAGAGGTGTTCATCGAAGGGAGCGCTGGCAGCTACATATGCTCAAAGATGAAAGGCGGTGCTGTGTATGCAAAAGATGGTAAGCCTGTGCCTCCTGTGAAGGCGCAAATTCTGAAAGCTGCTGAGATGACAGACGTGGCAAAAGTCCTGGGATTGAACCAAATGTATGCTATGATGTATAAGCGATTTAGCCTTTAAAGTATAAAATTATAGAACATGCGCTAAATAGTTACTAGCGGTATTATAAATAATATTAATAAATCTCCTCCAGATCTTCAATATGCGCAAATGCGTCGCTCAGATTCTTTCTCGCCCTCTGTTTTCGATCCTTCTCCTCTTGGATTGCACGAGCAGCCTGAGCGTATAGTGCCTCTAGTTCCGGCACACTTGCAAGCGTAAATATTGATAGAACCCTAGGATATCCTTTCTTCACCACAAGTCCCTTGAAGACGTGTCCTGCACTTGCGGAGAGCCTCTCGATCTCTTTAGTTATTTCGTCAACATCGAGATGCTCTTTAGATCCCTGTATGATAACCATGGCCCTTGCAGCATCCTCGTAGATGTTTGCAGGATAAAGCAGGTTGCCCGGTTTGACGCTATTCTCTATTGCAGTTTTTACTGAAGGCGTTTTCCTGTCGGCCTGGAAGAAGCCCATTGTGCATATTCTTAAGCCACCACTCATAACGGTTTTGAAATCGCCCAAATCAGTTACGGATAACATCTCGCTGTCCAACGATTCTATGAGAAAGAGCAGTCGCTGTGCAACCATGCTATTTATCTTATTATATGCAGTGGCTATATCTCCGCTGCATCTCTTCAGATATTGATTATCAACGAGAATGAGACCTTCCGAATCAACCTCCATCAGCTCCCTCATGCAGAAGGCAGCATTTTGAAGATAGATTGAGCCCTCCTCTCTGAAGGGAAGAATAGCCACCGTCACCACCGTTATATTCCTGTATCTCCTCTTCAGCTCCTGAATAAGCAGCGGCGAAAAAGACGAACCTGTGCCGCCTGATGTTGATGTGATCACGAAGGCCAGATCGAAGTCTCCTCTCTTCTCGATCTCCTCCATTAACAGGTCGCGGTTCTCCCAGAATCCCTGTTTGCCTACATTCCTGTTCGCCCCTACTCCATGCAGATTTGGGACATGGAGTCTATCCTTGGCAGTCGTGAACCTCAGCTCTTTGAGGTCGTTAACAGCGGTATTAATGGCGATTGTTTCCACTCGGCTGGGAAACTTCGGGCGCAAGCAGTACTTTGAGATGGTGGACCCCCCGAAAGCCTCCTTGTTTATGGCATCAAGGATCCTGTTTCCGCATTGGCCTACGCCAAGTATGAGTACGTTAAGCATGATCTCAAACCTGTTTGAGCTATGACTTGAATTCTTATTATTGCCCACATGGTATTCTTCCGGAGATACACAACTCCTTCAATATTTATACTCTCTGTATCGCTTAAATATCCACGCAGCTATTGCGATGATTGGGATGATTACTAAGTAATATAGATATTTATACTCTTGTTCTCGAATGTTCACATCTGTCATGCCCTCGGCAAGCATCGTCTCGTCTCCTCCCTGGTAGCTGGCCTTCAGGTCGATTGTATAGTTCCCGCTACGCTCACCAACGAGCTCGGCAGAGTAGTTCTCCATCTTGCCAGGATCAATATTAGGGAGTGTTTTATCAAGGCCGGTCGAGGATAGGCCATCCGAGGGATCTATCATCGATTGGATCCGGATATTTGAAGCAGACGCCTTTCCCGCGTTGATTATGTTGACGTTCAATATACCTTTCTCTCCACTCGCCATCGAGCCTGGAGCGCTAAGCTTAATTCTGATGTCCGGCTTGCTTTTTGGATTAATCACTACATCAAATGGCTGTGATGTGTTTGATTTGATGTTCTTCTTTGAATCCGAGTATCTGACTTCTATCGCAGGAACTGTTATCGATCCATCCTTCACAGCATCTATAACGTATACTGCTAAATCCGATTCACCGGAATCTAGAGTATCTTTGATCTTCGGAGGATAGCCTGCAATGTAGGAGAACTCAGGGATTGGTGGAAGATCATCGACCTCTACACCCGATGCAGTATCTGTTCCGATATTTTTAACTGTGACTGTGACCTTAACCTCATCTCCAACGCTCAGGTTCATTTTATCGAAGCTTTTCTGCACTATCAGATTCGGCTGTTTGCTGACCACTGTTATCTGATTGGGCTCCGCGGAGTCTCTTCTTGGATTGCCGAGGCTCTTGGGGTACTCAATCCTTACTTTCGCGGATTGCTCATCGAAGATGTCTATCAGTGTAATTGTTATACCGCTGTCATCAGCTCCACCATCGAAGCTATTGGCACTATTGACTAGGAGGACCCTCTGTTCGTCCAAATGACCTCCTGGGCTTGATACCTTCATAAGCGCAAGGCCGTCGCGGACAGACTGGATTTCAATCAGCTGGGCAGTGTAATCACCTATATCTATGCTATCGCCGATATTGAGTGTGAAATCACTAAAAGTAACATCATCATTCGATGCCTTGCCATGAATGCTAGCCATCGATAAGGTCAGCAAAACAAGGACCGCCAGATAAATCAGACGCATACGGGTCCACCATTCCATTAGTTATTCGATGCTTTTGCCCGTTTCCATCTCCAGGCTTATGTCTATCCATTTTGCATCTCTTGTCAGGGCACCCATAGAGATCACATCAACTCCTGTTGATGCGTAATCCTCTATAGTCTCAAGGGTTATCCCTCCAGAGGCCTCGAGAATTAGATGCTCTTTAAGCCCCTTTGCCCGCAGTAGCTCTACACCCCTCCTTATCTCAGACGGCTCCATGTTATCGAACATTATTATATCCACGCCAAGCTCTGCAGCGCGCAGCATATCTTCGAGGCTTTCGACCTCAACCTCTATCTTCTTTGTAAAGCTGGCCAATCGCTTCGCTTTAGCTATGCAATTCTCTAAGCCGAGGATTTTAATGTGGTTATCCTTTATAAGAACTGCATCCGAGAGGTTGAACCTATGGGCATCTCCCCCACCTAGAAAGACTGCCCTTTTTTCATGGACCCTGAAGCCGGGCGTAGTCTTTCGCGTACAGGCCACACGCACATTGCGCGATGACCGTTCGGCGCGAACAACACATTCTCGAGTTAGTGTCGATATACCGCTCATCCTTGTTAGAAAGTTAAGCACAAGCCTCTCAGCCTGCAATATCTTTCTGGCACGCCCACGAACCTCCATGATAATAGATCCTGCCGTTACATATTCGCCCTCATCATAGAGTGGTATTGGTATAAGGCCAAAATATTCAAAGATCTCAGATGCTTCTACTAAGCCGGATATGATACAGTCTTCTTTGGCGATAATCGTTGCTCCAGTGTCGATCTCGGGGATTATTGCACTTGAAACATCCCATTCTCCCAGATCCTCGGATATAAACCTCTCCAGCTCAGACCTCAGCATACCGCAAGGATTTTGATGTCCAATTGAATTTATAGGCTCCGATGCCTTTGAAGATCGGGCTGGTTGGGTGCGGCGCCATAGGAAGTGAAATCGCCAGGGCAATAGATAGCGGAGATATCAATGCAGAGCTTGTGGCGGTCTGCGATCGCAATATCAAGTGCGCCGACGGTCTTATCGGCCGCTTGAAGAAGAAGCCTGTCAGAGCAAACCTGGAGGAGCTTGTGAACGCCTCCGATATCGTTGTCGAGGCTGCGGCACAGAGCACAGTTCCTGCTATTGCCAGGGCTACACTCGTTAAGGGAAAGCAGCTTATGATCATGAGCGTCGGTGCCTTGACGGATCTGAACCTTTACAGAGAGGTGAAGAGTCTTGCGGCAGAGCACGGCTCCAGGATTTACCTGCCGTCAGGCGCCATCTCAGGGCTCGATGGACTTAAATCAGCCAGCCTAGGCAATATTAGAAAGGTTACTCTTACTACTACTAAGAACCCCGCAGGTCTTGAGGGCGCTCCTTACATCCGCGAGAAGAACATCAATCTCAAGGCATTGAAGGAACCTACGCTGATCTTCGAGGGGACTGCGGCTGAAGCCGTAAAGGCATTCCCAGCGAACGTGAATGTCGCGGCGACACTCTGCCTGGCTACGCGCGATGGAGATGTCCGCGTGAGGATTGTGGCGGATCCGAACATCCATGTCAACAGACATGAGATTGTAGCTGAGGGCGACTTCGGACAAATAACTACACGTGTAGAGAACGTGCCTTCACCGAAGAATCCCAGAACGAGCTATCTTGCGGCGCTATCTGCTATAGCTACGCTGCGCTCAATCGTCGAACCTGTAAAGATAGGAACTTGATCATTTCAACCAAATATCGATCTTGATTCAGGAAATGTTGGCGGTCCTGTCGGCGCCTTAGACTGAATCACTATCGCGCCGCCAACAATCTTAAATGGTTTTGAGTCTCCGCCCACTAGGCTGCTATAGCGAGCATATGTCATAGGCTCAGACCTGAGTTCATTCACACTTCTGAGAACGGCGGCAAATGGTCTAATTAGCGGCCTTAAATCAACGGATCTTATATCCGTTCCAGGCAAGGTATAGGGTTGATCTCCTATACCATCACCGTTTTCATCCTTGCCTTTATAATCGCTATAATAGTTGCCAATCGTGGTGTTCCAGGTATTTCTGCTGGAATTCTCGTAAGCGTTGATCGTGTTTCTGGCGAAGTTGTTTCCAAAGATGAGGTTGTTGTAGTTTTTATCCATCCTGAGTCCATGTGTATTATCTGTGGCGTTATTGCCGTAGATAACATTGAGCGTGCAGTCTTTAATCGCCTCAAGGCCGTTGAAATCCCTACGGGCTGTGTTTTTCGCAATTACGTTCCAACTGCAGTTCTCCTGGAGACTGATCCCGACTCCAAAGCCTTTCACGATTTCGCTTCTGCTGTTATCATTGGCATTATTATCCATGACTGTATTGTTATTCGACCCAGACAGAAGTATGCCGTAATAGTTATGATCTGCGCTGTTTCTGAGAACATCGATAAATGTAGAGTTCCAGAGGGCTAAGCCCTCGATGTTTCCTGAGAACAGGTTATCAGTCACATTGCACTCGGAGGATTCCTTCAGAAGTAAGCCGACATTAGTGGTGTCTGTTACGTTGTTATTACGAACCATAAATCCGCTGCATCCTTCTATATCCATCCCTGCCTTATTGCACTTCGAGAATGCGCACCCAACGATCTTGCCAGGGCTGCACGACTTCAGTGTCGCACCGCTATCGCAGCTCTCAAAGGTATCATTCAGTAGAGATATATTCATTGTACTATCGTCGAATATACCCGCCTCCGCCCCGAAGATGGTTGTGTTGCCGATAACAGCGTCATTGCCATTCACAAGTATGGCAGCATTTGGAAGATCGAGCCTCTGACCTGCTGCTGCCTCTGGATTTTGCATATAATAATCGAATTTTGACGTAGTATCCTTGCCAACCCCTTCGATCCTAAAGCCTGAGATGCTTACGCCATCTGAGCTTATGGTTATTGCAGGCCTCTGTATTCCGGCTCGAATCTCTGCACCCGATGCCAGAATCCTTAGCGGCTTATCAACCTCAAAGATGTTATGCTCACCAGATCCGACGATGATTGTATCTCCGGGTGAGGCCTTTGCTATTGCAGCCTGGATATCAGGACCTGATTGGATAACGGTCGCTGAAGCGCTGGATATGAGCATAGAAGCCAATAATAGCTGCAGTAACATGATCGGCTTAACGGCTAAATCAATGCCTGAAGTGCCGCATACCCGTGAAGACCATTGCCATACCATGCTCATCAGCAGCATCGATAACCTCCCCATCTCTGATTGACCCCCCTGGATGAATAGCTGCGGTAGCGCCCGCTTTGTGGACCTCATCAAGGCCATCACGGAAGGGGAAGAAAGAGTCTGTGGCAGCGACAGTTCCCAGCGTACTCAAACAATGCTCCTCAGCCTTCTCCGCACCGAAGCGGGCTGAATCTACACGGCTGACCTGACCAGATCCTATTCCTATAGTCTGATCCTCAGTCGTATATACAAGCGCATTGGACTTTACATACTTGGCGATCTTCCAGGCAAACCTGAGCGCCTTCACCTCGGACTCCGAAGGCTCTCGTTTTGTCACAACCTTCCACTCCTTTATATCGCCAGTGTCGTAATCCTGGAGCATCATGCCGCCAAAGATGTTTTTTTGGTAAAAGCCGCTGTAAAGCTCATCCTTCCTATTAAGGAGGTCCCCGATATCCAGTATCCTACGGTTAGGCTTCTTATCTGTAAGACGCTTCAATGCATCCTGCTCATACCCCGGGGCAAGAAGCACCTCGACAAATGAATCGCCTATCGCATTTGCTGTATTTATATCAACAGGCTGGTTGAAGCCTATCACGCCTCCAAAAGAAGATTTAGGATCTGTGGCAAAGGATTTGAGATATGCCTCTTCGAGACTTGTGCCGTAAGCAACGCCACATGGGTTGGCATGTTTAACAATAACTGATAGGGGCCTATCTGTCTTCACACCATCATACTGAGAAAGATCTATAAGCATTTCGAGAACAGTCTCAGCATCAACGAAATTATTGTAGGACATCTCTTTGCCGTTTAGCTTCTTTGCATTATACAGCCCAAGGCCATTCTCACTTTTATAAACGGCAGCCCTCTGATGCCAGTTCTCGCCATATCTCATGTCCTGTATCTTCTCATATGCAGCTACGGCGTAGATAGGCATGCCACTTTTGCTTTGAAGTGCCGCCAGATGGCGGGCATCGCTCTCTATACACTTGTAGAGCGCATATGATGCAAGGTTCCTTCGAGTCTCCTCTGATACTTCGCCCGTCTGCCTTATTTCATCAAATACTCCTTGCGCCCTAGCTAAATCCATCAAAACACAGCATCCATTATTTAGGGCATGACGTATTATCGCTGCTCCCGATGAGGTTGACTCAAAACCGTGATTGCATATAATAAGGCTTCCTTTGGAATTAGGAGAAAAGCTATCGCATATTTGCAAGCCAAGCTGCTCCAAGCCTGGAAGAGTAACATTCAACGCCTGCGACTCATCAGACAGGATCACGACTTGCTTGATTTGCATTGAACCTCACATCCTTTCGCGGCTTAGCTATTTTAACTTTTTGCAGGCAAAACTCCAAATAAAACACCATCAGGTTGAAGTTATTCAGTAAGACAGTTCGCCGACACAACTTGCCAGATGCGTTTCTACCATCGTTTTAGGACGGATAAGCTTTAAGGTCATGAGTGCGCCCAATGAATCATGGATTTCAGGGATGCGATCCAGTCTCATCCAAAGGGTCTGATCATCAGGTTCGATGTCTCGCCGGGTGCATCCAGGCTGGTTGTGCCATCCGGCTTCAACCCTTGGAGGAAGGCATTTGAGGCAAGGCTCACTGAAGAGCCAACAGGCGGGAAGGCAAATCGCCAGCTCATATCTGCCGTAGCTGAGATTTTGAGTATCCCTGAGGGCGATGTAGAGATCATGAGCGGCCAGAAGAGCGCGAGGAAAGTGCTCTTGATTAAAGGGCTGGATTTGAATAGGGCTTTATCGCTGCTGAAGCCTGAGTAGATAAATGATTCAACCTGAGGAAGGATGCAGGATAATCGTCAAAAGAAGACTTACGATTACGAGGCACTCGAAGAACTTATCGTATCTTTACAGGATGCATCAATAGAGGGCGCTGTGATAATTGTCGAAGGCCGGCATGATGAGTCTGCACTTCGATCTCTTGGAATTAAAGGCCCTGTGATGATGGCATCCCACAGGCCTGCTCTGGATCTGGCAGAGGACGCAGCCAGAAGCTATTCGCAGATAATAATGCTCACGGATTGGGACGAGAAGGGCGAGGAGATGGCCCTGAACATAGAGCAACACTTACGTTCAGTCGGCTCGCGCGCCGATATGGATATCAGGAGCAGGCTGAAACGGCTTGTCAGGAAGGAGATAAAAGATGTGGAGAGCCTGGATTACTACGTTGAGAGAATGCGTGCGATACATGCTTCCAAGCCCTAGATAAGATGTAGGAAATATTAAAGGGCATCATCATTGATTATATAATAGCTTGACGAACTGACATCGATATTATTAATATCTCCACCTAAGTTATCGGTATCTGAGGTGAGGTCGGATAATAAGGATAGCATTGACAGGCCATCCGGGCGTGGGCAAATCCACGCTTGTACAGAAAATCGCCGCCCTTTACGGAGGCATTGTAGGCGGTGTGCTGGCTCGCGATAAAAGGTTTAAAGATCGGCGCGTTGGATTTGAGCTTTTGGATCTCGCATCAGGAGCAACAGGCATTCTTGCAGATGAGGCGGGCACCGGGCCTCAGCTCGGAAAATACCGCGTCCATCTCGACGACCTGGATAACATAGGTGCACGGGCGATCGAAAACGCCGTAAACTGCGATCTGATAGTTGTAGATGAGATTGGGCCGATGGAGCTATCGTCGAGAAGATTCATCGCAGCTATAGAGAGGGCTATAGTCTCAGATAAGAATATGCTTGTTGTTATTCAGGAATGGTCCCAGCATCCCATAGCTAAAAAGGTCAGGAGATCCTTCAAGGTGATTACGGTTACAAAGGAGAATCGCGAATCTCTGGCACAGGAGATTGCGAAGGAACTTCGAGTGAAATGAGGGCCTCGCGCGAAGCCGCGAAGAGTTAGGGAAGATCTTTAGTCTCTTCTAGGCCAATAACCTTCAGATCAGATTTGGCTGGGATATAATGCTTCAATGCCTTATCGGTGGTCAGAAAGTAATCCATATTATAAGCTATGGCATAGCCCAGATGAACAAGGTCCGTATCGCTAAGCCTAGAATCCCTATAAGACCCTTTTCTGTATCTTTCGACAAGTCGGGAACACGCATCAGCGACAAGCTCGTTGGGATAAAGGAATTTGAGCCGCAAAGCGCCCCAGAAATCAATAAGATCATGCAGTTTGCTTAGATCATGTTGAAAATCGCCTGTTTGTTCTCCTATAAGGCACTCAATAGTGCTTTCGCCAATGACTGAAAGGGATGCAAATGCTTCGATACGAGGAACTCCGCATATGTGTTGCAGTAGCCGCTTCACATTCGCTGGCTTAATTCCGGGCCTATTGGATGTGAAGCAAAAAAAGAAGATATCAGAATCTATAGATACCTTAATGCTCGCCATCATCGCTGAAGACATTATCTAGGTGCCTCTTCAGCTCTTGAAATTCCTCTTCGGTAACGCGCCAAACGATATTGCCATGTATATCAACAGCGCCCCCAAAAGGAAGCTGATTTTTGATCATCTCTCTAGCCATCGATTGCGCCTCTGTTATCACATAACACGGTCTTGCGTATATTTCAAGGTTGTTACTCCTTATAAAGATCTATTATCCGAAGGCATCACGCCTTCCCCAAGCGTTCCTATTCTTTAGGGACTTTTAATGAATTCTATCGATATCGGTTTTCCTTCTCGGGTTCAGGGATACATGCCCGCCATAGCCTGTTGGTTTATCCAATAATAGATCTTCTTTGATCAGGGCTTAATCAAGTCCATAGTCGAGTACGAAAAAGAATTATCGGATGATAGAAAAGAAAGCTCTAAAGATATATTGGTTAACATATATGAGAGAAAAAGATCTGGTCAAGCAGCACTGACCCAGTTAGCTATTTCTCTAAAGCCTGCTGTTTGAGTCAAATCCTCCGCTGCTGCGCCAAGATTATCTCAAGGATACAGCCCAGTCCCTTTATAGAGCATCCTTACCTCATGGCTGGGGTCTTTCTGGATGCTATTCTTCGCATCAAAGATCATGGTCTCTCTGGTCATAGCGTTATAGCAGCCCCAGTGAGGCATGCCCTGGATATTGGGATCTCCAGTTCTGATGAAGGCAATCCAGAAGTCCTGTATTCTCTTCAGATCTGCCGGAGAATTGGTGCCCATAGCATTCTTTGCCTCAGGAGTATCATAGTTGTGGAATACAAAGGGCAGCTCCACGGCATGGTAAGCTCCCAGTTGGCCTGAGGCATAGGGTGAGGCCCAGTCAAAGCGGTACATCCAAACCTTAGCCCATTGGCTCTGTGCCTCAGATAGGCGAAGGTGCGGCAGCCAGAAGATAATGTCCGTGGCCATGGCTAGGGATGCATTTCCAGGTCCAGCAAAGCTCTTTTTATAGTAATCGATGAGGTCATTTCTTCTGTCTCCCAGAGAGTCATTGATCTGGGAATCGAAGCTCAGTAAATCCTCCGGAGTGGACAACTTCAGGAGAGGTTGATATAGCAACCAGTATCTAGCTTCATCGTGGGTGGTGCCATGAAGCAGAGATACATTGGCTGCAGCTCCCCCAGCCAGGGCATCCAATGGGTTCATGGGTATTATCTTTCCATCTATGACCGGGGCAAAGATCCTGTCCGCTCCCACTCCTAGCTCTGTCATGAGCTTCTTTTGGATCTTCATGATCTGGGAAGTGTTCATCTTGCGCAGATCTTTCGCATCCTTGGCCCCGGCCAGAGCCATGAACCGTTCAGTGACATTCTCCGCAAATTTGGGTGAACGGCATAGATTAGGGGCGCCGCTCTCGGCAATGGCCCTTTTAAAGAGCCCTCTGGCTTCTGGCACCGCCATCAGTGTCGAGACGCTGATGCTGCCCGCGGATTCACCCATGATGGTCACATTCTCTGGATCTCCTCCCAGCTGTCGTATGTTCTTCTGCACCCATCGCAGGGCTGCTATCTGGTCCAGTAGGCCCTGGTTTCCGCTACCTGTGTTATTCTCCCCAAGCTGCGCCAAGTCGAGGAATCCCAGAGCTCCGAGCCGGTAATTGATGGTGACCACAACTATGTCTCCACGACGGGCAAAGGCTGCACCATCATAGTTAGGATCGGATGAGGCTCCCAGGATGAATGCTCCCCCATGAATGAAAACCAGAACCGTGCGGCGCTTATCATCTGCCCCAGGCGTCCAGACATTCAGTCTAAGACAGTCTTCATCCTGGAATTGGGCCGAGGCCGGCTCATATTCGTCCAAAGTCTGCGGAGACACAGGCCCGAAACTGAAAGCTGGGTAGATATTTTGCCAGGGCTCTGGCTCCTCGGGCGGCCTGAATCTGAGATCTCCGGTGGGCGCTCTGGCATAGGGAACGCCCAGGAAGACCAAAAGTCCATCCCTGTTCCTTAGGCCCGCGATCCTGCCGCAAGATGTATTTACAACCACCTTTGGAAGAGTGCGGCCCTCAGAGATGTAGCCGGAGAGATCCGGACCTATCTCTCGGGATTCATTTCCAGTAATTAGAAGTGCATTATGGGATGTGCTCAGGTTCTCTTCTCCAAGGTTTCTTGATAGTTCCCCTCCAAGGGCTGGGACAATTATCATAAAGAGTATCATTGTCCATATAAATGCGAGATGCATTTGCCTAAATACCTCCTATACCCCAACTAGTTAGCACTATTATTTTTATACTTATTTCCTTCGTTGGTTTCTTGCGGGCAGTCCGCCTATATTATGTTAATAAAATAGGATCAATAATATCCATTTGTGCTGTGATTTATATACTTAGATCTCTTGCATAACCAGCCATAAGCATAAATGACTCAATGCTATCGACCATTATTTCTGATTATTATGGAAATCAGAAATTACAGTACAATAATGCAGGTAGTCAACTAACCTGCCTGTCACTCCTCGTGTGAGCCGTCCCGGAGGGCGTTAGCCCGTCGCGGCGATTGAGCGACAGCCCCATAAACAGCTAGCGCGGGAGCGAAGCGACTCGCGGGCACTCCGGAATTAGAGCGCTGTAAAGTTGGCTAAGACTTGGCTTATGTTCAGATGGTAAAGTTTGATACCGGTGAAGTCCAAGCTTTTTGCGGCCTGAACTTTCAGGTCATCTACTCTTCTATGTTGATGAACATATAAACCATGAAAGCGGCTAAGCGGACCCAGGAATAACCCCCTTGAACTTCGTGGCTTTGCGTGAAATGAGGGGCTCGCGCGAAGCCACAAAGAGCGCGAATGAGGAGGCGGGATTCATCAACTCAATTATGGTAGACTACCGATTCGGGTCCATCTTATTTTTCTTCGAAGCGTTATTCCAATCCCAAATCCCTGGCCCTCTGAAACGCCTCATCCGCCTCTTCGACGCGACCAAGTGCTTTCAGGGAGATGCCTTTGTTCTTATAGGCAGTAGCATAAGACGGCTCTATCTGTGAAGCCTTCTCAAAGCACTTTAGTGCCTCCTCATGCTTGCTAACTGCGCCGAGCGCGACACCCTTGTTGTTCCAGGCATAGATATCAAATGGGTCGATCATGATCGCCTCGTCGTAGCTTTCTATCGCCTCCTCGTGCCTTCTCAGGTTATCCAGTGCAGCCCCGCGGTTGTTCCAGGCTCGCCTTCCATCCGCCCCAAAAGGATTCAGCTCTATCGCTCTCGCGTAAGCGGCGATTGCGTCCTCATATCTGCCCAAGCTATGGAGTGAAAAGCCTCTGACTATCCAAGTCCTCGCGTTGGAGGGATCTATTGATATGGCCTTATCGCACGACTCTAGAGCCTCAGCATATCTTCCCAAATTATTGAGGGCTACTCCTCGGTTTCTCCAGGAATCTGCATTTGACGGCTCTAATTCTATCGCCCTATCCAAAGCATCGATGGCATCTTCATACCTGCCTGACCTCCTGAGGGATATGCCTTTGCGAAGCCAATTTGCAGCGTCGTATAGTTCATCCCCAGCAGCCTTCGCGATTGCCTCCAGTGCCTCTTCATATTCACCCTTGCTTAGGCGATAGGTTTTCCTCTCATCCGGTTTATCAGATACCATTTTCCTCCAATGGCCGCAAGATCTTTATTGCCAGAGCCTATGTGAGTTTAGGCTTAAACACGTGTATCTAGGGCGATGGTATAAGTACAGGTATAAGTACAAAGACATAGATACGCTACATGGCAAAGTATATATTGCAAATGCTAATAAATTATCATTAATTATTAGGGGCGTAGTCTGGAGGGTGGAATGAGATCACAGCAGCATGAAATAATGAGCCGCCTGCTAAATTTTCTTGATATGGATACACACGGGCTAAGGCGGTTTATTCTGCAGTCGATTGTTGAAATCGGTGAGTTCACTGTGAACTCCCTCTATGATACTGTCAGCAAGCAGTTCGATGTATCCAAGAAGGTAGTAGCCTCAATGATAGGTTATATCTGCTCGCGCCTGGGAATTCTTCATGTAAACAAGATCTCATATAGGTCTCCGAAGACGTATATTCTCCGAAAGGAATATGCAGATATAGCTAAATTGGTGCTTTTAGGCCCTATTTCACATGACCGCAGTTAAATCTGCCCATCGCACTGCAACGACACTAAAGATTAGGTCCAAGTCCGATTATGCCGTGACAAGATCGCGAGACCCCTATAATGAGCTTATGCTCAGGCTTTTTCAGGACGAGACCACTGCCCACAGAGGTAGAAAGTTCCTGGCGATTATTGAGGAGCGACAGAGTAGTGGGGATCCTCTGAAGACGAATGAATGGAATCGTCTCCTTGAGGAGCTAGAAGTGAGCAGGTCTGCATTCTATGCTATGAGAAATAAGCTCTTAGGAGCAGGCCTCATAAGCAACAAAGGCGGCGAGTATAAGCTCTCGGGGATGTTCAGCCGCGACCTGGTAGATATGGCACGGTGGTGGTGGACCGCTGTATTGAATAATAACTTAGAAAATTTATAGACAGGTCTGGAGATCATTTATCTGCCGCTCTATCGTCTCCACGACCTTAGCGTTCTCCATATACTCGAGGCTGCTCTGGCAGAACGGACAGATGAAGTTTGCTTCACTTGCCTCGTCAAAGATAAATCTCGCGCAGCCATCAGTACAGGCGTAGAATATATTGTTCTTCTCGTAATCCAATCTCTCTTCGAGCTTCCGGAGAAGCCTCTTTGCCTCTGACTGAAGTGCTTTATCAAAGTTTTCAGGACACAGCTGCCATAGGTATGTAAGCCAGCCAGAATCAGGGTCTCGTTTGCGTCTGTATACAGCCAGCCTATGCTCATAGAGAAGATATAATGTGCGCCTAACTGTGTTCAGGCTGATACCAGTCATCTCAGCCAAGCGCTCATCAGTTATCTCATCACACGGTATATTCTCAACTATACGTACGCCATCCTCGCCAACAAGCTTATTCAGGTATGCCTTATGAATTTCTTCCTCAACTATTGCCAAGAGATCACAACCTAATGATTGTCAATTAAAGTTCCGATTGCATATGATCACCTGTATCGGTTTAGATTTATTCCAATCAGATGATGACCAGCTAACGGCTCAATGTGAGTGTGCCTGGAATCGAACTTCAAATCAACCTAATAAATATTGTTCACTTCCTCTATATATCTTCATCGTGAAAAAAAATTTCTAACAGTTGTATGTAGACTCGGCCCATCTATATTTGGGCAGATAAATCCAGGAAAAAATAATAACTAGTTGGGTGCACGATTTCCTTACACCATTGATGAAATTAAATAAAGATATAAAATATTTCATCAGGTGAGCAATCATGCTTCTATCAGCAGAGTCTTTAGCCTTTGGATAGATTGCATTGCCCTATTGGCCTCGTTCATCTTTTCTTGCTCGTAAAAGTGAAGTATTTCCTCAATGGGTGTGCTAAGCTTATACACCTTCATGGGCCTTCCAGTGCCATCGCTTTTGCTCATCTTCTCTTCGATCCAGTTGTGCTTACGCAGCGTTCGTAGTGCAATGCTAACCTCAGGCTGACGAAGATCGGATCCTCTTTCAATCTCGCGGGATGTTGCCTCGATGCCGTTTGCAAGATAGGCAAGCATATTTGATACCTTTCTCGGAACTCCCAGGCTCCTGAGAGTCTCAACAACCTCGATATCCTTCTCGTCGAACCTCATTACAAAAGATTCCTTCATCGATAATCTACTCCCTTAATTATCCCTTATACAAGAAAGATAACTTTATAGTATAAATAGTTTATTTCTGTTAAATAAATAACTACTATTATTACTAGAATCGGTAAACCCGATTTAATTAATCACTGTGTTAAAATTTGAGTTAACTATTCTTTATCATCTCTACAAACTTCCTTTTTTTCGCAACAGCTCTGAGGCTCGCAAGATCCACCTCACGCTTCATCATGGATACATCCCTCTTTGCATCCTGCCCGATGGTCTTTTTTATGGGGGTATAGGCCGACTCCCTGAACCTCGGAGCAAAATCCGTTGCCTTATTACCGATATGCAGCTCAGCACCGCTGCCCTTCTCGACTCTGCCCACAATATCTATCGAGACTCCCGCTTCTTCTATTGTCCTGGCGATATTGCGCGATTCCTCTTCAGGAGCTATTATGAGGAGGGCATCTATAGATACGCCGAGGTAATCGATCTCAAGAGCCTCAAGCATTTTAAGAACACGAGGATTGACAAGCCGACGCATCTTATCCTCTTCGAAGACGAGCTTCACGCCTGCTGTGTAAGCGATTTCTTTCGCGTCTCCGCGAATGCCGCCATTTGTCACATCTGTCATGGCATGGATTGTGAGATCCTTTGCGAGCAGTGCTTCGCTCGCTTTGAGGAACTTGATATTCAATGTCTCATCGACGATATCATGCCAGCCGTAATAAAGCGCTGCTGCACAGATTGTTCCTCCGCCGGCTCCTTCAGTCATCATTATTACATCTCCAGGTGCAGCATCCTTCCGTGGAGTGAGTCTATTTGAGACGCCTACAGATCCGACACAGCCCGTGAGCCGGTCTCCTATGACCATATCCCCGCCTATGCGCAGAGTGCTGCCAGTGATCAGTGGAACGCCGGTAAGCTCAGAGACGGTGGCTATGCCCGCGATATGGTCGAAGAGCTTTGAGACATCTCCATCATCGGCAAGATGAATGTCAGACAAAAGAGCAACAGGCTTTGCGCCCATTACGTAGATATCGCGAAGAGCTGCTCGTGTTACGTGAAAGCCCGCGAGGAATGGATAATCGCTCAGCCTTGAGTGCATTCCATCGACGGTTACAACTACGAACTGTCCGCCAGCCTTCACAACCCCTGAGTCGTCCAATTGAGAGGAATCCACTACAGCATCCGTTCTGCCGATGACCTCTGCGATCTTGGTATGCGTGTAAAAGTCGCCTGAACCTCGCGAGCCTACACCAAAATCACCCATGGTGACTCCAGAGTCCTGGAGTTCGAAGACCTCACCCTTGGGGTTCAGGGTGGCCTTTGCCTCCTCAAGTACCGCTTTAGCCAGGAGATCGGCCTGGCTTTCAGATATATCCTTTACTTCAAGAATTCTGGCTGTGAGCTTTGACCTAATGTCTGGGTCGTTTTTTCTCAGACCCCTTTTGGCATAGCCTTCAAGATCCATGGCAGGGCGTTATGCGGCCCTGTTTTAAAAATGCTCCTTGCTATTTCCAATGATCGAGGGATAAAAGGGCTGGACACCGTTGATACCATAAACCCCGGCCAATTGGATGAGCAGGGATAATAAATCAGCACTATAACTCAATGGTAAATGGCTAGGTCAACCGGATATTATAGACCCTACTAAAATTGTTCCCTGCTTGCGGGGGTCAGGGGCAAGCCCGCGCGGCGTCTGAGCGCGCCCCGTTAACAGCTAGCGCGCGAGATCCCCAGACGCGCGGTGCCCCAGGGGCGTATGGATTTGCTGCTATTAGGTTCATTGATTTATCACTCAATAGTTCAGTTGCTTAATTGCTCTATTACTTAACAACGCTGCTACTTACGGGTTCTTGCAGATAGCAGCTTGAAAGAATATTTAACTACTAAAGCGTGCCTTTGCGCTCCAGATTTTATATTTGATTACTGGTAATTGCCAGGCAATATAATTGAGATATCGTCTATAGATACAGATTCAGATCGGTGATTATGTGCTGGGGATGAGATTCTCGCACGTTCGTCCTTCGTTTGCTTATAGTTTCTCCATGAATTGCCAGCATAGGCTTTCTACATAAATTGCCAAAGCTTTTTGTAGAATTATGATAATCAATGATAAATTGATTGACAAGAGGAATCTAGTATATGAAAATATATATAATATTAACAATTTTATTCGCCATGTTAATAGGAATTGGCCTTGGACAGAATGCGACAACAGGTGACGTTAAGGCTTTTCAAAAAGCCTTAGAAAAGGATGGATTTACTGTACAGAAAGGTGGGCTAGGTTTTTTTGATGCGATCAAATTACATGACTTAGGAGTCTTACCTTCATGCTATGGAAACAATCCTGCCACGAAATATTTGACATATTTTGTTCCACCGGCACCTGGGTCTAAGGTACCTGAACTGTTTTCTAAGATAGCTAGAGCGATCGGATTGAGATCGAACTTATCTTCATTTTGGAATCTTGATCCAGATGAAGCTGTTGTTTTCGTGGGAAGAACACCGCCAGAATGTAGATACTTTAGTTACGATCATTATATAGTGGATAGAACATATGGAAATGAAACCCGATGGGTCTTTGCCAACATAGCAGATACAGTAAACAACTTGGTCATCAATACTGAAAGGACTCCTAATGGGTTGGCTGGAAATCCATTCAACCAAACTACTGTGATAGTCGCCACAGCCGACAGAGGCATTGATCAACGCATCCGCGCTGCTGCCTTATCTGCAGGGTATTCGGGCGACATTTTTAACACCCAGATGTTTCCCTCGGCTATGTTGAACATGGGCCTGGAGAATAACTCCGATACATTTGCTATAATAATCCGTCCAGCTTTATTCAAAGATAAGCAAGCTGGAGATAATTACATAAATAATACACCTGCAACTGTTTTCCGCATAACTCCCAACGAATCCACAAAGCTTGACCCATATATAGTTAATCTCCTAGCTTTTTGCACTAAGAAATCGCTCCACCCAGGACTTTGAATATCCATCCTTTTTGGAATAAAATATTTCTAAAGCGCAATCTTGGCTAGCTATAATAGCTTCATCGAAATCAGTGTATTTGGCGATCTCTCTTTTGAAATCCTTCCAACCGAATTCTATAGGATTCAAATCTGGTGAATAGGGGATATTATAAATTAAGTGAATATCGATTTCCTCAGCTAGTTTTCTAAATTTCTTGGCCAAATGAATTCTAGCATTATCTAAAAGTATACAAATTGGCCTCATAATATTATTATTTCTTATATTTTGAGCAAATGCCATCAACGCTTCCTTCTTAGAGGAGTTGGAAACCATAACCTCATCATTGCCATTTAATGCTATAAATCCAAAAATAGTTCTTGATCTAACCTTTCCAGGTTTATAATTTATTAAATGAGTGTTTAAGACTCTACGTGTATTAGGGCGCTGTTGTAAAGAGCTTTCATCAAGAAATCCTATAACAGGATCAGTAACTGTGGTCAGCACTGATTTTATCCTTTTTTAAAAAACTTTCTGCATCTGCAGGCCTCTTTTCATTTCTGATGTATGGTTTCCCATACTTAACTTTTTTCACTACTCTTAAAATTCGCCAGCCATATTTATATGAAAAATCTATACCTCTTGTATCCCTTACATATTTTAATACGTCTTTTATCGTCATTCCTTTGTCTTCAATTTCTTTAATAACTCTATCCCATTCATCAAGAGACATCTTTGGCTTTTTGCCATTTCTATTCTTTGGTGTCAATCCATTATAGCCATGATTATTCCATCTGCTTAACCAATATTTTATTGTCCTCTCGCCCCTTTTTAAAATATCAGCTACCTCATATACGTTTTTCCCTTCATATAAATGTATTATTGCCAATAACCGTTCCTTAATCCTTAGATCAGTCTCTTTTTTATATAATTTATCAAGGTCTATCTTTGATATATGCCTAATTATTATAGGTTTTCTACCCATGCCTATGTATTTTCACGCATTAATTATTAAATGTATCTATAGGGCAATAAGCTCAATGATTAACTATAGTTATCCAGATATAAGAGTACGTGGAACGGGAAAAACAGAGTTTGACCTTACAAATGACCTCGAACAACTGAGGGAGGCGATTCTTAAAAAATACAGTGGATTGAAAGCCACAGAGCTTCCAACTAGTATACCGGTTCCAGTGGGGATTGATGCTATTCAGAGAGGAATTGACGCCTTAATCCCTGACAACGATGCGTGCTATCTATGGACTGTAAACCAAGCGATCTCTTCGCCGACACCTTCTTTCCCTAATCTCTCGCTGAGCTATCCGTTTGTATATCATCCAGCAATTACTTTAGGCAACGATACCAATGATTTCATAATCGTCTATGGGGTTAACCATGTAGCCACTGGAAAGGCTACATACGAGAACTTCGCCGTTTGTGGAGCGGACATATGGAATGGTATTGGAGCAATCAATGATGCTGATTTCAACGGAACCGCTGAGGAATACCTCCCCAATAATCCAGACGCGAAATACCTTTATGTCTATAAGGTTGCCAGAAATTGTAATGGCGATCCGCATTGCTTTAAGGTTCCCTATGGTCCAGGGAGCTACGGCATACATCCGAATCAGCCGATTTATATCTGGTGGAGGAGCTACTTGGAAAAGGCTACAAAAACTGGGCCATCCTACTCAGAGATCGTGTATGATCGAGCTATAAAGTTCAGTCCAAAGAAGTAGGGAAAATGGAGCTGGGATAACAGGGCCAATCCCAGCTCTAACTAGTACATCATAACATTAATTCTTTATCTTAAGGTAATGCCTACAGAACTTCTCTCTTGCATTGGCTTTGGTGAACTTCCATCGAATAGCTACTTTAGCCCTGTTCCGATCCTGTTCCCAAGCTTTCGCTTCCTTGGCTAAAGTTTTGATATCGCCAATTCGTCGGTTCAAGCATTGCCTTGAAAGAGCCGAGAACTCAATCTCAGCCATGTTAAGCCAGCTACCCTTCTTTGGAGTAAAATGGAACTCAAACTTCTTGGCAAGCTGGAACGCCTCCTCAGGCGAGAATGCTTCATAAAATGAACCAGATGAGTGAGTGTTAAGGTTATCCTGGACAACTTTAAGGTATTCTGCCTCAGGATATTTCTGGGAAAGCCCTTTCATAAAATGGGCATAATCAATTTTCGTCCGGTGTTCTTCAACAGATATTGTTCTCCAACGGGCATGTGGATCAAAGGCGATGAAAACACAGCATGTACCATTACGGCGATATTCAAAATCGACTTTTTGTGATTTTCCAGGTTTAGGAGGAATAGGAACTAAAACGTTGTCTATCAATTGGCATGGCATCTCATCCATGCAGATTAAAGGATGCTTAGGATCATAGGGTTGCTCATATTGATCCAGCACATCTTCCATATGCATGATGTAATCGCTTGTTATCTCGCCAATACACCATCTAACCTTCTGCCAAGGCTTGGTCTCGCTTTTTTTAAGATCCTCTGAACGGTCATGGTAGATATGGATTCTATTACCTCCATTTCCACGAGCCTATCGGCTAAAAGCTTCAGAGTCCAGGTCGATTTGCCTTCCGGTGGTTTCGAACAGGCAAGAAGGGTAACTTGTGTCTCAATCCTTCCATCTATCTTTGGAGGTGCGCCGCTTCTTGGTTTATCGTTTATTGCAGAGTCCAAACCTTCCTGGCAGTACCTTTTCCTTGCACTGTTAACCGTAGGTCTGGTTATTTTTAGAATCTTTACGATATCTTTATTGGAGTAACCTTCGTCTGCCATGAGCAGTGTCCTGGCACGAGTCACGCTTCTTACAGATGCCTTTCCATGGCGAATAAACTGGTTCAGATATTCCCGATCCTCATCTGTCAATTTTACGACGAATATTGTTTTCCTCGACATGATTAGCGATCATAAGGACTTGCTAGGATAAAAAACTTGTGTTATGCTGCACTAGTACCATTGAATTCGACAGAGAAACGTTTTTTACCGATTTTCGAGGAGAGCCAGAAAAGAATGCATTTCCCACAAGAATCGTCCATGAAATACGCCCCAAGGTTCTTATGCTTGACCCTGCTACAGGAACAGGAACTTTTCTCTATGCGATAGTTGATTTGATCCGAAGCGAATTCATGAAATATGGAAATGCCGGTCTATGGTCTGAATACGTTAAACGTTACTTGTTGACACGTATTTTTGGGTTTGAATTGCTTATGGCACCTTATGCTATAACACATTTCAAGCTCGGAATGCAACTAGCTGGTCAGGATTTGCCCTTGGATTTACAAAAAGATTGGGCTTATGACTTTGCCAGTGATGAGCGATTGGGTATCTACCTTACAAACACGCTTGAGGAATCTGATAATCCATGGAAATCCTTGTGGGGTTATGAGGTCATAGGAAAAGAGGCACGTTCAGCTTCAGTAGTCAAGCGTGATTACCCGATAATGGTAGTTTTAGGCAATCCACCATATTCTGCAAATTCGGCGAATAAAGGTAAATGGATTATTGATCTTATTCGGAAAGACTATTATCCACATGATGACATAAAAGAACATAATCCGAAACTCTTATTGGATGATTATGTTAAATTTATCCGTTGGGGACAGTGGAGAATTGCGCATACTGGTGCAGGCATTTTGGCATTCATCACCAATAACGGTTATCTTGATAATCCTACATTCAGAGAGATGCGCAAATCTTTAATCGCTAATTTTACACAAATTTATATTCTAAATTTACATGGAAATAGCAAAAAGAAAGAGCGCTCTCCCGATGGTTCAAAAGATGAGAATATTTTCGACATCCAGCAGGGTGTAGCAATCGGAATCTTTGTAAAAGAGCCGAATAAGGAGGGTCAAGCAACAATTTATCATGCAGACCTATGGGGAAGTAGGGAAAACAAGTATGAAAAGTTACTCGTAAATGGTGTCAGTAACACTCCATGGACAATCATAGAACCACGTCCTCCATTCTATTTTTTTGTGCCTCAAGATACCACTTCGCAGCCAGAGTATGAAAGAAATTGGAAAATTACAGAGATAATGCCAATTAATTCTACAGGAGTAAAAACGCATCGCGACCACTTTGTGTTGGATTGCGATCAAGCATCACTTCGAACTCGAATTGAGGACTTCAGAAACTTAAATATTTTAGATGATAAAATACGGGAAAAATACAACCTTTCAGATACACGTGATTGGAAATTAAATCAAAAAAGGCGCTCCTTATCAGAGAATTCAGAATGGCAGAGCCATTTCACGAAATGTCTTTATCGGCCTTTTGATTTTAGATATTATTATCACAGTCAAGATGTTGTAGAACTTCCAAGACAAGAAGTAATGCAACATATGGTGCCGAAAGGGAATTTAGGTCTGATAGCCACTCGACAAACACGAGATCAATGGGATATTCTAGCTACAGCTCTAATATGTGGACATAAATCATGTGCTGCATACGACATCAACAATCTTTTCCCACTTTATCTTTATCCATCCATTGAACAGAAGTCCTCACGCCAAAACACATTGCAGAACTCATTTTGGCCTCCCGGCAAAGATGGCCGAACCCCCAATCTAAGCCACGATTTTGTTTCGGCAATTGAATCATGCCTCAACCTCAAGTTCATCTCAGATGGTCACGGCGACTTGACAACTACCTTCGGGCCAGAGGACGTTTTCGACTACATCTACTCCATATTCCACTCGCCAACCTACAGGCAGCGCTATGCTGAGTTCCTGAAGAATGACTTCCCTAGAGTGCCGCTGACATCAAGTATTGATCTCTTCCGTAAACTATGCGGACTTGGAAAGGAACTAGTTTCGCTGCACGTGTTAGACTCCCCTGAAGTCTCCAAATTCATTACTCACTATCCAATGCCAGGAAATAACCAGGTAGAGAAAGGATACCCAAAGTTCATCGTTCATGATGATAACAAAAATGGCTGCATCAAAATAAACCAAATACAATACTTCGATGGCGTCCCTCTGGAGGTTTGGAATTTCTATGTAGGAGGCTATCAGGTCTGTGAGAAATGGCTTAAAGATCGAAGAGGCAGACAATTATCCTATGATGATCTTACTCATTACCAGAAGGTCGTTGTAGCCTTGAAGGAGACCATTCGCTTGATGAAAGAGATAGATAAAGCCATACCAGAATGGCCCATCAAATGAATCTGATGATCTAGGCCATCGATCGATGTATAGACGCCTAATTTACGATCTGTATTGACTGGCCGAAGAGGTGATCTCAGGTAGAACAACCCGAACAAAACCCATGTTAGCCTGAACAAGCTAAACAACCTAAACAAATCCTCAATAGCCTGAACACCCAGGCATCCTAATAAACCTTATAATCCTCTTCACGACGCTTATAGACCTCTCCGCGAATAGAGCCTATCCTTTGGGCCTTCACTATCTAGAGCATATCGATTTCACACCCGACTATCCACCCTCGCCGCCCTTAGTTGTACCACATTAAAAATAACTACATATGTAATGTGGTACTACTATCTATCGTTAGAAACACACCATGAGCCTGTGGATATCGCAAAGGCGGGCCAGAAGGCGAGAACTACTATGCAGGATCTAGGGCAAAACTGCCCGCCAGATATGGACAAGACTGGATAGAGCCGACTTGGATAAAAATGATTTGGAGAGCATATGGTTCATGACACTGCCAGCAGGGCAAAGGCCCGCGAGATGAGGAAGAAGGCCAAGAAGCTGGAAGGAGAAGCCCAAACTTTAGCAGCCATTGAGGAGACAAGGGCTTTGGCTGCGGTGAAGGCTCACAGAGCTAAGGAGCTAGGTGAGACAGCTTTCGCATTGGCCACACACGCGAGGCTTGAGGACCTCACGGTTAGGCAGGCTCCCATTGTGAAGCAAACCAAGAAAGGGCCTAAAACCTATGATCGTTGGCTCTGCTCATGGCGAGTGGGGGATAAGACAGTCACAAAGCATCTAGGCAGCGTTAAGAAGGTTAGCCATGCAGAGGCGATAGAGAAAGCAAAGAAGTTGAAGGCTGATATCCTGAGGAGTTCATCCTAAATCTCCTTATGAAATAGCGGTATGTGTTTAGCTCACTATAATCAGTATCCATGAGCCATTTTTACGACTTCTCCTGCTGCTAATTGCTAAAGGTTGTTTTGAGGGCCAAGACGCCAATGATATCGATTTCATTTAAATACAGATTAATATATATTAATCCGTTAGGAACTGAAACCCGCATCTAACAACCGAGTCTGGTATAGCTAAACACATACAAATAGCGAACCTAAAGAATAGAGGATGGTGCAAAGGGCGAATAGGAATGCATAAATGGTTTTGTTCCATTTATAAGGAACAACCTCTTGCACATTAATTACTATTTAGCATTGAGACTTATATTTTTCTTTCCGCTTGGAGAAGGAATGCCTATTGCGGCCGTATCTCCAAGCCAGATAGGTGTCTGCCAGGATACGAGATAAATATTTGATTATTGATTACAATTTAAAGGAGAAAAACAGATGCAATTTTATAGTTGAAAATTCTTATGATTCGCAATTACTGGACGAGGAGGGTCTTATAATGTCTCGTCGTGTTATAACAGAAAGTGATATAGCGGAATCAAGAAAAACAAAGGGAATAGTCCCAGGCGGACAGGCAGAAGAAAAACCAGATGCTACTTCGGAAAGAATTGCAAAATATATTCCCACTGAGGTAGTTTCTGTATATGTTGCAATTGATAGCATCATAAAGGCGGCTGGAGAAACGTCAAATACCTTTTTCTTTGGAATTTTTTTAATATTGACAATAGCAACTCCCCTTTATATGTGGCGCGTTACTGACGAGCCAGGCAAACCTCATGCCTATACACAAATAATTGTGGCGACGATAGCTTTTATCCTATGGGTATTTGCTCTAGGAGGGCCTTTCAGCAATTTCGCTTGGTATAAGCCTTATCAAGCTGCAGTAATATTGGCATTATATACGTTATTCGTTCCAATTATTATCGGGAGAAAGGTGTAATAATAATTATCAAGGTCCGAGCAAGAAGAAACCCGACCAATAGTAAGGATCCTTAAAGCTAATGGATCTTCCCTTTTTATCAAGTCGGCTAAAGGAGACCATTAGCTCATTTTGCGCTTTCTTCAAAGCATCTGACCAATCAGAATTAATAATACCATATCTATAAAATCTTTCCATTATGAATCTCGTAGCCTCAGCATCCACTGGCCAAAGTGAAGAGAGTATAGGGCAGCCACATCGTGCAAGAAATCCATACCCTATGCCCCATATATTATCGCCGGGCTCCACTCTATTGATACCGCTTCTGCAAGCACTTAGAGTTATGATGGATGGACTAGATCCACCAATCTTTTCATTAATCAGAATTTCCGCAAGGGTCAATACGCCATCCGCCAAGAGAAGTCCATTAACCAAGGGTTTCGCGCGTTCAACTGTATGGCAACTAAAATGAATTATATCCGACGATTGAAATCGATTGAGGATAGCATCTTTTTGTGCGGATGGCCCTATAAGTGGAATGGCGTTGAGATCTTTGGCAATACTCGCTGCTTCTCCTTCAAAATCAGATATATTTTCGTTCCCAATTAATTTGCCAATGAAGTTTCCAACAGAATCCCACCATTTTGAAACATGCATTTGTTCTACACCAACAACTAGAGCAATAGTCTCTTTAGATGATGCTTTTTCTTTCTTGATATCCATCATCTTGGCCCAAATAGAAGCATTGGGTGAGTATGTGATGCTCTTGGATTCTACAACATACTTGTTGTCTTTTGCGGAAAGCAAAGCTGCAAATGGAACGATATTTAATAACCAATGTGGACAAATTATAAGTCTATTAACATTTCTAATATTATCTTCGACAGGCTCAATTAAAATATCATATAGCCATTTCAAGCCTTCTACAGGGCTTGGATAAGAATTTTTCCAATCATTAATTGTCTCCGATTTATCGATATCTTTTGTTTCCTTTGCCCTGTTCTCAGCCTGTCTTCTACTCTCAGCTTGAATCAAATTTATGTATATAAAAGGAATACGTTCTTTCAATATATTAGGATCAATAGATTTGAATTCAATCTCATAATCATTATTTTTGATTACAATTATATAAACGCCATCTTTCTGTACAAAATATTCTAATATGCCTTCATTGATGTCCAGTCGTCTTTGTATGTCCTTTATAGTGGGTATCGATGCCATTGCCACAATAGGTCCATCAAAGTGTCTTGAATATTTAGAATAGGATTCTAAGACCCTTTCCTCTATATTTTCAAGTTCTTTCTCTAAAAGGTGTCCAGAAAGGTAATTCTTCCATCGGCTATCCAGTTCGCTAGATAGTTCTGTAAATTCAGATTTATCATTTATTAGTAGATCATCCAGTTTTCTCCCCACCAATAGCCGCCGAAAAGGAACTGATTTCCCAAGATGCTGCAAAGCCATTATATCTAGAAGCCAATGCGCTTTAACTCGCTGAACATATTCAAATACTTGGTCATATTCCTTAATCGAGTAACATAGGCCTATGGAGAAATCGTAAACTCTTATTGCAGTTTCTGGCAAACTTAGTTTATTTGGTAATGATGTAATCATCCATGAATATTTAATTCCATTGACTGCATCCTCAGAAAACTGTTTTGCGGCCTCGATATCTTTTATGTCCCAAAACTCCTTTGCCGCTTCTAGAGCCACTACTGACATTTCCTCAAATAGGTTAAGATCTTGTAGGCCGGAAATAGAATCTTCATAACATTTTTTTGAATTATTGAATTCTCCACTGATAAAAGCAAGCCTTCCATTAAGCATATTTTGCGCTGATATTACTGATGATGAATCTTGATTTCTTTCTCTTAGACAATTAATCATATCATTGCATGTATCTATTTCTTCTTTTAGATTTTTTATCTTAGTAATTATCGGCTCATTATTATCATTTGGCATCAATGCAGCATTTATGGTTATGTTATAAAAACTTATTTGAATAAGGGTGCCTACAGCTTTCTCAGATCTATTCAATCGAGAAAAGGCTTAAAAATGTAGGAACATAGCTAGACGTACCTTGGCTACTTTGGCTATTCAGTAGCAGTAGATCGCAATTGTTCACGTTGACTTATTTTCCTAAAGTATGATAATAGCGATAAATTTATGCAATTAAATATGTCAAGAATTCGCCCAAAACAGCATGGGATATTAGACCAAACTATCCTTGCAACTTCAGCAGGCATCATGCCTTTTAATAACGGCTATTTGCATCCGCCAAATAGGTTAGAAAAATCCATTAACCTTCCTGATCACGGCTAGAAGCTCTTTTCCCTTATCCGTAGTCTTATATCTTGGCATTTTTTCATTAGTTATGACAATGTGACCATTTGCCATTAAAGAATCTAGGTAGGGATTCACCGTTTTAAAGTTTAAATTGCTGCCATAAACCACACGTGTTTTACTGACTCTGATAATGCGGATTCTATTACCTTCGCTCTGTGCTCACCTTGGCCTTTTATCCTGCAAGCGTTAATCACATGATCTACAAATGAAAGATGCCTCTCAGACCCCGCATGATAAAATCCTGTGGACACTAAACAACAATGGCCGAAGGATGAAGCGAAGTCAGCTGAGGCGGCGGACTGGGTTAAGGATGCAAGAGATTAATCCTATCCTTGAGGACCTAGAGAGAGAAGGCCGGATCAGGATAGACTCAAGAGGCATAGTATCATTGATTTAGGCGAGGAAGAGATCAATAAAAAGGGATGGTGGCTGCTCTGGAAATGATAGGAGATTCATAGCTATTCGTAAATTCAACTTTAGAAAAAAAAACCAAAATTAGATATCCTTGCGATGCCTACAATAATAGATTAAAGGAGATAATATAATGCCCTATTCGTTGGCTAGAGTTAAAGTTGAGGATTATGCGAAGTGGAAACCTGTATTTGACCAACTCTCAGCTCCCCGGAAAGCTAGTGGTGGTGCGAAAGGGGGCATGCTCTTTCGAGATGCAGACAACCCTAATGATATCACCATTTTGAATGAATGGGATAACTTAGAAAATGCCCATAAGTTTATTGAATCAGAGGATGTAAAAAAAGCGATAAAGAAATCTGGTGTTATCAAAATTGATTTCTACTTCCTCAACGAAGTAGAGAAAATTAAAACGTAAAGATTTCCCTCCTATTTTTGCTTTTTTAGGTTTCGTGCATGTTTAGAAGACAAAAAGAAAGGCAGAGTTCAAGGATTTTCATAAACCCAAGAAAATTAATTTCTATAAGGCCCCAGGATCGACGATCTCAGGCCATGACATATCCTAGGGACTGCCTGTAGAGGGCTTGAAGCCTGATGGATAGGCTAGGGAGGCGAGGAGCTGGAAGGTATGGTACCTCAGGCCATTGTAAGTTTATGTTCCTCCCGTGGTAGAGGGACATCCTCCTGATGTTGCGATCCTATGTGAGATGAATAGGCCATTGCAAGAGCCAAGATACATGAAGGGAAAAGCGAAGGGATAGAGGACTATATCAAATTGGAAATATCGCTTTGGTTCTATCTGAGACTCAATTATCCCTTCGCCATCAATATATAATAATTGCAAGAGTAAATAGATTATTAGATTAACGAGCCAAAGATAAGATAATGCCAGAAATAACGGATAAGAGAGCATATGACAAGAAAGCAATCAAGAGATGGGTAGAAGATAACCCTGAGCTGACCGATAATAAATTGGCGGTCATTCTAAAGAGTAATGGATGGGATGATGACAGAACGTATTTATTAGATTTGATCAAAGAGATAAAAACAGAAATGCAGTAAGTCTTTTGAGGACTTCATAATTGATATAGATTTGTAAGAAGGATGGCGGGATTGCGAGCATAATCCCCGTCAACAATCTCGCGTACAGAATATTTGACTGCCATTATCTATCATATATTATTCAGTCGAATCTATATATAATCTAAAGATTACTCCCATTCAAACTTTAATGCGCCTAATACAGATGAGGTCATTGCAAGAGCCCATAAAAGTAGTACCACATTACGGAGAATCAAATAGGCAATGCGGTACTACTAATGAGGGCTGGCAGGCTGAACCTGCGATATGCTCACCGTCTTATATGTACTGATCCTCATAGCGTTTATGGAATTACACATAAGACCTTAGGGTTAGAAAAACTCATGAGCCTTCTTGATTACGGCTAAAAGTTCCTTGCCTTTATCTGTAGTCTTATTTTTCGCGTTTTCTCATCAGTTTTGATAATATAACCATTTATTATTAGAGAATCAAGATATGGGCCGCAATCGCGGTGATTAGAATGCGATGGTTTTGCGATTGCCGCCCGGCTTAGAGGGTTTTACAACTAATAAATATAGTGGTACATCTATATAAAGTAGTGATTCGTCTATTTAAAGCCTCTCAATTTCATAAAACCTAGAAAATTATTTTTTAAAATGCCCTTTAAAGGCCGGATCTCAAGGCATGACATTATACTAAGGGGACTGCCTGTAGGTGGCTTGAAGGCCACGAGATAGTCTGGAACGGAGAGGAGAAAAAGGTAGGACACCTCTTGCAATCCATAAATCATTGAGTGAAGGGGAAGCGAAGGGAGAGACTATCTCAATGGTGAATTGTGAGGGTATCTCTATCGGAAAATAGATTATCCCTTCGCAACCATTTATTACAATTAAAGCTGTAAATAGTTTTTCTTGTATAGATATCGCTTGATAAGCATCGATCTGGTAAGCGAAAGGATGAGACAGGAGGATTATAGCTGAGTCAACTGTCTATTGAACAAGCATCCCTTCGCTTGAAGCATGTATAGTGTAAAAGGAAGTATTTAGAGAACTGGTATTGCAAGCCAGAGCCAAGTCATGGTAAAAATTCTGGAAATAATAACCAGGCGGGCCACGATCAAGTGATGAAGCCTCTAAGGGGTGATAGTGATCGTGGCCCAATTGTGGAAGGAGAAATTACATTATACAATATAGCTGAATACACTTATAAATTAGTGGTTCGAAATTATAGATACTAAAATATAAATTTTATATTGTCCAAAGATTGATGATCTCATAGCATGATATTTTTCTGAAGATCGATTAAGCAAGCGACGGGATAAGGTAGAAGCTGCTCAGGATAATAGGGAATCCCGTCGCTTGAAACTAATACATTGTAGAAGGAAGTATTTAGGAAGCTAGTACTGGAATCTAGGATTCAACTATCCCAGGACGTAGCCGCATATGGCTTGAAGTCCGAAAGGGTAGCCTAGGACGGCAAGGAGAAAAGGGCAGGACATGGACGAGGGATAAGCGAAGGGACGGGGTAATATGGTTGATGACCATGGACTAAATATCCCTTCGCATGAAACTCGGCATTGTAAAAGGATATATTTAGAGAACTGGTATTGCAAGCCAGAGCCAAGTCAGGGTAGAAATTCTGGAAATAATAATCAGGCCGGGCCACGATCAAATGATGAAGCCTTTTGAGGGATGTTAGTCGATCGTGGCCCAATTGCTGAGGAGGAACAATATATTATAATCGAGCCAAGTTATAAATTAGTGGTATTATTTAATCGATGCCAAATTATAAATTTTTAAAAAGCCCTAGGATCGACGATCTCACGGCAGGATGGATTATAGGACCTAGACGAAGATCGCTTGGAGGCTATTAGCTAGCCGATCAATGCACGAGGTAAAGAGGAGCGAGGGGATCGAGAGAAGACCAGATGGCAGATGTCTGATGGCTATAGATCATCCCTTCGCTTGAAACGGGCACATTGTATAAAGAAGTATTTAGATGGCTACTATTGCAATCCATGATTCAACCTATAGGCCATTGCAAGAACAATGTTATGGATTTCTCATGAATAACTATTTAAAATCAGAATGGCGCTATTTATGGGAGCGGGACACATGAATTTGCGGAATAGGTTCGACATTGAATCGAAAACAGATATAGTTATTATAGTTATAGCGCTTCTAGGTATAGCCATCCTCTTTTTATGGGTTGCACTTAGGTCATAAGCATTGGATTTGAGGCCGTTGTAAGAGCCCATAAAAAGTAGTACCACACCAAAGAGAATTATAAATGCAATGTGGCACTACTAATGGGGCTGGCAGGCCGAACCATCAAAATGTTCAACGTCTTATATGTATTGACCATGATAGAGCTTATGAAAGTACACATAAGACGATTACAGTAAGGTTAGAAAAACTCATGAGTCGCCTTAATCATGACTAGAAGTTCCTTTCCTCTATCTGTGGTCTGATATTTTCGGGTTTTCTCATCAGTTATAACGATGTGACCATTCATTATTAGAGAATCGAGATAGGGGCCGCAATCGCGGTGATTAGAATGCGATGATTTTGCGATTGCGACCCGGTTTAGAGGGTATTTACAACTAATAAATATAGTGGCACATCTATATGAAGTAATGATATGTCTATCTAAAGCCTCTCGATTTCATAAAACCTAGAAAATTATTTTCTATAATGCCCTAGGATCGACGATCTCCTATCAGGATGGATAGATAGGAAAACCGATAGGACCCGGGCTAAGATGGTTTGAAGATCAATGGATAGGCTAGGATGAGGTGGAGAAAAGGTGGGAGGCGAAGGGCAAAAATATTAGGAGGGACGATCTATTGCTTTAGAAGTATATGCCCTTCGCAAATCAACTATTAATAGTTATTAAGATTTATACTTTTACTTGCATATAGATCAATTGGAGGCCGATGGATAGGCTAGGGAGGCGAGGAGCTGGAAGGCATGATACCTCTTGCGATCCTTCTACATCTTTTTATAGTTTTAAGACTGTATAGAGATCCGGTGAATAGACCATGTTCAAACTTATCAAGAAGATCATAAAATTTAAATTAGTCGTGATTGGTCTGCTAGCTCTCTATTGGGGCATGAAAAAGAGGGCACGCCGCTAAGCACGCAATCCACGAATCAACTTAGAGGCCATTGTGAGAGCAATCCATCTGAGTTAGGTCATCCCCTTTATAAACCAAGTAATTGATATCAAAGATATTATTATCAAAATGGGTTCAACCAAATTCAGCTCCACTATTAAGGATAGTATGACAAGAAATATAATAGCAAGAAACAGAAAGCCCGCAATGGATTGGTAAGTGGACCCCATTCACCCACCCCAGATGTTGCTAAAAGAACTCATGAGCCTCTTTGATTATGGCTAGAAGCTCCTTTCCCTTATCTGTGGTCTTATATCTTGGCATCATCTCATCAGTTACGACAAGATGTCCATTCGCTATCAGAGAATCTAGATATGGGACCACTGTCCTAAAGTTCAAATTGCTGCCATAAACTACGCGTGTTTTGCTGGGTCCAGTTAGACAGACCTCTAAGATTTTAGCTATAACCCCGCCCCTACTTCTTCTCATAATCTCAAGTACGTACTTGAAGTATCTATATTAAAAGCATTTCGTTTAGTAACGGTTTAGAAGTCTTCAATTATAATACCTATAAGAGATAAGCATTTACTAGCAAGAAAACGCCGAGGGTGGGATTCGGATACTTATATAAATGCTTAATGAGGTTGGGAAAGAAAAAAAAGAGTAAAAAAGTGAACTTCCTCTATCCATAAGAATCCACGAATAGAATAGATTATTAGTATAACTAATTGGGTTTATAGGAATCCTCTGAGATCTCGTTTATTTACGGGTAAAAATAAGAATAGGTTGCTTCCTGTACTCATCCCGCTCTAGGGTGCATTCAGCCATGAGTAAGCGTAGTAGAACCAGTTGTCATCGACAGGAACTCCATTGGCATAAACTATAGGACCAGGAGCTCCAGAATAAGCTCCACTTGCAAGTTGTGGAAGGTCTAGAGAGCTGCCATCGGGGAATACGCATAAGTTCACGTCACCATAAGTTGTGTGCACCTGCTGCACATTGCCGCCTATCTTCTGGCATGTTTTGGTTTCATCGGCTATGTCCAGGGCTGATTGAGTAACATTGGCGTAGGCGGGGTTGTTATAGTAGTAGGGGTTAGTGGCGTAAGGATTATAGACGCCACTCGGGTAGACGCTGCTCGGAACAACTACGCCACTTGGTGTGACGATGCCGCCGGTGGCGACGTAACCGCTAGGGCTGATGTAGCCGCTGAAGCTAGGAGTGCAGTTCCCTGCGTAGTATGCATGTGCATCGCACCAGCTGTTGTCTGGGAACTGGCAGATTGGTTTACCATTGTTTACCCCAGGCACTGTCGCATAGAGATAACCCGTGTTTACGCAATAAGCGCCTTCCGGGCCTGGAGCACTAGCAGTTAAGACCTGCCCGGAAGCTGCAAGCATACTGGATGCAAGAATTACCGCTATGAAAAGCCCTGTTAAAAAGAGCTTCAATTTCCCACTATTGGTTTCTCGTATATTGGATTTGCCAATGATAAGTCTGATTATCATCTCTTTCACCTCCATCTAAGGCCTCACCGACCCAAAGACAGCCCATCTCCAATCCGTAGCCCTGAGCCTGTAGGACTCATTCTGAGCACCTGCGGGAAGCTCTATTTTCAGAGGAGCGCCGAAGTTATCGTAAACTGTAGACTCATTGATGGTGCTCATAATCGTGTAGTTGGGGGAAGTGATATTCAGAATCTGAGGAGTGATGTTCAGGCTCGAGTTAATATCCAGCCTTCTTAGTGATGAATCGTTCTTGGAGACCCAGGCAGTTACAACTATGCTGCTGTTATTCAATAGGCCTGTTCTGCGGACGTCGAGGCTTTGCCTCAGGAGTCTCTCCGGCAGCGGGAAAGGCGATCCTATGTAAGCTGTCAACAGCTGTAGGCCGATCATTCCCCTGTATATCGGCAGAACGGGCGATCCGACCAGCTTGTAAACATCTTCACCCTGGAAGTTCTCTGAGCCGACGATCTTCACATTGGAGTACCTGAGGAGGTTGACCTGACCTGGAATCTCATTATAATCCTCCATGATTTCCGCTCTATTTCTGACATAGAACCTTGTCCAGTTCTGGCCCTCTTTCCAGTATTCTGAGCCGTTTACAAAGTAGCCGTCCCACGCCAGTACATTTCCGTTACTTCTATCGGTTAGATTTGAACTCCACATCCCCGACTGATTCACAAGATCTACTTCACCGTTTGTAGATTTGGCAAGGTTGATCTCGTTGTGAGTCGTATTGTTGGTGTAAATTATATCGCTCTCAGCAGACCTCGCATATGTATAGGTTGTAAGATTTCCTAATGAGCTTTCCATCATCTGCTTCAGCTGAGTTACATTAACTTCTTGAGCTGACACAACAGTAAATACAGCCAGAATTGCGATCAGCACAAGAAGCAATTGGTTAAATTTCATGACAAACCTCCAAAGACTTATTGTTTTCTACGTTCATAAATTTTTGTATATATCTGTTGATCATATCCATACAGATAATTGAATAATAGCTTTGGACTTGCTGTAGTTATTCAAACGTAAAGATTCTCTAAAACAATTGATGAAATAATTTAGAGGAGCCGGATAGGCCCCTCACCGTTGCATATTTGAGTTGTTCATCTTGAAGGCCAAGTACGGCGTGAAGATCAGCGTGCTCATGTTGGTCGCTTCGTCCACAGGACCATTCTTAAGGAAGAATTTCACATTCATGCTTCTATCAGTCAAATCCAGGATGACATTCCAGATCGTATTGATTGGAATGGGCGTCATGGCACCTTCGACCATGGCAACTGTGTTGCCTTCGACTGAACTGAGGACATTGGCTGCATCCTCATCGGAGAACTTGCCCTTGTGGCTGCTGGTGATGTTATACAGTGTTATGTAGCGGTTGAAGGTATCGTATGGATCGTTATACGATATCAGGTTCATCTCTTCAGATAGGTCCTCCAAACTATACTTGGAGTATATGTACATGGGGTGATTGGTCATAATATTCGGCTTACTGCTGCTGCCGTCAGTGAAGTACAGGTTTCCATCAGATTTATTCCACTCTATTATCGCTGAATTCCCCTGACTATCGTAGACCATGTAATGGACTCCTACTCCTGCCATGGCTATGAACTCCTTGTTGGCCAGAAACGCTGCCTTCGCCTCCTCAACAGTTCTACAGGTCTCGAGGACAAGCCGGGTTATCTGAGTGCACGTAATCCCGCTGTTTCTATCCCCTGCCAGGGGCGTTTCTAAGACAGGTTCCATCCCTTCGTCCTCTAATAAAGATATGCCCAAACCCTCGGAGTTCAAGCCATCTGTCACTGAGTTGAGTTCCATGCCCCCAATAGCCATAGTCGAATATCCATGGTCGGGATAGATCTCTATTAAGAAGTTCCGGGTAAACATACCATTGCCGGCCCCTTTCTCAGCTTTGTCGATGTAGACGTCCATTGGAACCAAGAACCAATCCATATTTCTTGAGGTTATGGCATGTCCATTCAGTGTTGTCTCCGGGGGGAAGTATACCATGGAGCAAGCCAGAGATCCGGCATCGTAAAGTAAGGTGTTGGTATCGAAGGTGGCATTATCCTGAGATAAGCTATATGACATGGCAATGCCCTTCATCCTATCTCTCATGATTGGATAGTTCCTAGCCATGTACTCCTGGCGTGCTTTGCCATATATGGGATCAGCGTATTTCTTTAGAGATGTTACTCCGTAATCCTTCTGGTGATCTCTCCGATAGCCATGCCTATCTGAGTGTTGTTTCCCTTGAGGACAATATGCCGCCACTCAATCAATGTCCCGTTCTCCATGGGGATGATGATCTCATCCTTCACAATGGCCGGGTTTGATAACAGTGCCGCACCATTCACTGAATCGACGGCCTTCTCCGCATAGGCTGTGGAGATAGCGAGAAAGCCGTAAAATAACCATCGATATTACTAATAGGGCTCTAGTAGACATTGCTACTCAATCTTAACAGAACTACTTAAATATTATTATTCCTGTTTGACCCTGGGTAACACCGAAATCTTTGTTAATTAATTGCCATATTGATGATGTATTGTGTAAGTCTAAATTTTGTGGCTAGCAATTCCGATTTTGATGTGTTTTATGGAGGCGACTCTGGAAATCGCTATCTTTTAACCACTATCTTTGCATCACTACCATAGCCGTCATAATACGCACCATGATAATACACAACAAAATCTAATCTTGCGACCCCATACCGCTATAACTATAGCACTCTAATCGTCTTCTTCTGCGCACGATTAGCTACTGCCGTACGATTGAGGGCTAAGAGTGTTCGGCTTTTGCCCTGCAGTGCATTTGCGTTCTGAGGCTCTAGTCGTAGTGCAGCGTCATAGGCATCTAATGATTCCTGATACCTTCCTAAGAAGAACAGAGAATTTCCCATATTGAGCCAGCCTACCTGGAGGGATGGATCTAGTTTCACCGGTTTAGCATACGATGTTCCGCCTGTTCGTAAGAACCTGTCAAATAGGAACTATTGCCTTTGTCCAGCCAGTAGCTAGCTTGTTCCATTTATTGGCTGATTGGATGTGGTTATTTTATGGTTA
>CAWDLW010000024.1:0-84271 GCA_963803145.1 Methanotrichaceae archaeon | reverse complement strand
AGCAGTCTCTCCCGCGGCATTTGCAGGCGACTCTGGCGCACGCTCCGAGTGAGCTGCATCTTGCAGTGTATCGGCCGCTATATCTATCGATTCAGAGAATCCTTCTCTGCTTCGATGGAAACTATGTCTTTCTGCTGTTGGCCGGATTTCTCCAATTCTGGCAAAGAGGCTTCCGCCTTGGTTGGCACCTTTCTCCTGGTGGGAAACACAACTGTGCCCTCGTCGAAGTTGAACGCGAGTTCAGTATAGGTGCCTGACGCATCTACGAACATCTTCGCTTTTGGCACAAGGTATGTTACCCAAGAGATCTTGACCTCTTCAAAGAACTCGGTATTTTTGATGAGACGGTCCTTGAATGCATAGACTGAGCCGCTTTCCATCCTAGCATCTATTTCACTCAGGCTTGGGAATCGGTCCTCCTGGGCAGCCAGCTCTTTGGTTGCCCTGGCGTAGGCCTCGAAGAAAACCTTGCTCATCCGGTTGAGCCTGTTCATATACCGCCGATCAAAGAGAAAAGAGAAGTTTTCCCCTTTAAGCGTCAATCTCTCTTCTGCTAATTGCTGCCAGGCGGAATACGAAACATCCATTGCTGGGACATCTATCTTGGCCAACAATAAGTAATTTATGTAAGAGGCATTAGGCCCTATCTTTAGTTTTCATATAAATTTCATATAAAAGGTATCTTTAAATCTTGAGCTGCGGAGAATAATACCTAATGAGTCAAGTGGGAGTGTCAGTGCCAATTCTTCTGCTCATTGGGATTGGTATCATTAGCGGTCAAGCTGCAGCATTTGCATTAACTGCCAACCAACAGGTGCAACCGTCAACCGTAGCTGTTGGTGAGACCGCAACGGTGAACCTTATGCTTTCCTACAACGGAGACGACGGCATTCAAGTTACAGTTACACCTGGCTTTACTCCAGGGGTCTCGGCAGACTCCGGAGCCAAAACAGTCTTCCTGTCTCCGGGAAGCCAACAGACGATCAGCTATCCCATCGTAGCCGAAAAAAGTGGGACATATTGGGTAACTTCTACAATCTCCTATGCGGATGGGGGATCTATGCGGCAGCTAAGCAAGGAATCGCGATTGATTGTAACAGGTTTGGCCCAGAAAGAATATGGAATGAATCCATAAGCCACTCAAATTCCGTTTCATTCATTGAGGGATTTACTCCATCTGGTTCTACCCCAAGAATGATGAAAGTCTTTCCTTTATCATCCTTCGCATCGATACAGGATATGGCAGCCATTTCAGTGGTATTAGAAGAGGTATTGGTTCGAATCTTCACTATCGCTGGCCGTCCATCAATTTTTCGCCAGTAAGTCTCATCAATATCCATAGGGGACGCGTTTTCAAAACAGTTGTTCACTTCTGCTTGGAATAGAGATCTGTTCAATACAAGGGCTGAAGGATACTGCCTCAGGACAGTTATATTGATATCCAGATATGTTATGATTGTATCCGGTATGTTTATCAGGCCAACATACTGCACATAATCCTTTCCAGTAACGCTATCCCAGGCGTTCAAGGGCCCTACTACAACTAGCGTTGAATTAGAGCCCGGAATATCAAAGGAGATTTTATATGGGCCTAGATAGCTGATGGTTCCTGAAGTCAGGCTGATAGTTAGGGCCAATGCCAATATGGGAAATATATACTTCAAAGCTAAACCCTCCCACCAATTATCTCGAAAATTTGAATTTCTATTAATAAAGTTATTGTTGGTTGCATGCGATCGGTAATTCAATGGAAGTGTTACCGATTCTTACTTTTCATATAGGGCTTATCCCTAAACAATCCTCTATGCTGAACTACAAAAATGTTATCACATATCCATATTTAAGGACATAGGATATGCATTTTTTCAAAAAAAGCTATGCTTGAATTAAAGATGCAATAACTTTAGGGATAAGCTCAGAATTTTAAACTACTCTAAATAAAAATATATGAAAATTAGAGATGTCTACCAGACATATATAGGTAATACGTTGCTCCATCCGGATCTACTGCCCCACATTGCTACCAAATGCCAACCCCTCTGGTCCCCATAGAATGAAGAAAACGTGAATCCTGGCCATCTAAATCCCCAGTTAGACCACATCGGGAAGCCATTCGAATCATATCCCCATAGGTTTTGGGTCTGATCATTCAATACCGCTATATTCTCTTGTTGATATAGAGATACTGACGAAGGTCCTTGTGTCCACTGGCCGTTGTAAAACGCCCAAATCTGGATGCCACTAGGTGCTGGAGGAGCAGCAAAGAGCTTTGGAGTAGGAGCACTTGTAGCAACACCTGAAACTCCTTCTGATGAGGATTCCGGTTCAGAACCGAAATTTGCAATTATACTTTGGGTATCAAGAGTTTGTCCCCCTTCTAGATTTTCCAAAACATTACCTGTGTTTGCAGAAGGCGCATGTGAGGGAATTGCTGCCTGCGGACCTTCTGTAGGATGTTCTGAATTCGATTCTTCTCCTGGGATAGGACTAAGTTGATTCTCGGGCGGAACAGGTCCTTCATAACCAAAGGGGTTATATGGTACAAGACCGGATTGACTTCCGGAAGGATTGGGCACTTGATAACCAGAGGGGCTACTTGGTCCCACATTAGGTATCGCATAAGGGAAACCTCCTGGAGTGGGTTGCGCTACGCTTTCATCCATAAATAGCCCGACTACTGCTAATGTTACAATTAGCAGTAATATCATCGATTGTTTTCTCATATTTCCACCTTTACAGTTTTTAGTTTTACTATAACGACGATAGTCTTCAATTAGATTTAAATCTATTTTTTATATATATTTTATCTAACATTTATGTTAGTTCCATCTTAACTTCATATGAAACTCTTATCTTTGCGATAAACCAAGCCAGAAGAGTGCAAAAGTTCTATAGTTTTATCCAGCAATATGCCATTAATTCTATAAATTTATAAGTAGCCCTCTATCTAGCTGTAAATAATGGGGAAGATAAAATGTGAATAAGAATCATACCTTATTCACATTCAAATCTTCTTCGAATATCAAGCCTCTGCACAACATTTCTGGGTCAAACGTACATCGTTAATAGATACTTGCCCTATGGGACTATCACCAGGCATTGAGATATCTAGATATATATCGTCTGGGTCGTCATATATTCCATTCCCGTTAGTGTCATAGTAGCGTATTGCGCCTAGATTCTTCGGATATGCTGGGAAAGTGACCAATATTATATTGGATAGTAATTTGTTATGATCCAGGTCGAAGTCCAAAACTTTTGTACCAGCACAATTTGAGCCGATCGTGTTCAATCTAACATCGTTTGTAACTATATGCTGAGAATTCTTGGATAAATTGTTAACTGTATTTGTTAAATATCCTATATATTCTCTATCACTTGTGATAGTTTTATTTAACGAATCTACTGCCTTTGAAAGTGATGCATCTAATATCTTTAGCTTATTTGTACCACAAATATGATAGTAATATTTGCTTGTCCCTTTAATCACCTCAACGTTTTTCCCATCGCAAACCCCACAATCCATTGGTTTAGGATCAGCGATCTCATCGAATACACATAAACTATATTTGTCGGTAAATTTTATGGTTATAGCCCCTGCGCATTTTCCGCAGCAACTTTTTTTACCAGCCGTGTCGAAATTTATGAACCCCTCGCAGAACTGTTGGTCCACATTTGAACCAAAATTTAGGTCAATATGTTCTAGTGAGTTTTGATGGAGATAAACAGGGTCCTCTATATCGTATAATTCACTACCTTCTAAATTCAAGAACCCTATATAAGCGAATTTTAATGGCTTAAGTTCCTTTCCGATATCATTATCAAAAGCAGTTACCTTGCTTCCAGGAGGTTTATCACCATATGATGTAAGCCTGACGTCATTGGCGTTTACCACTCCAGTGGGCCGTAGATCTAAATAAACGATATCTTCTGCATCATAAATATCTGGATTTGGTCCAATATCCCAAAAGCCTATCAATGCTTGTTCTTTGCCTTGCACATCTATATTCTTAAGGAGCCGACCGATATCAGGATCTCCTGGCAAAACCTTGCTCCCAAAGGAACAATCTTGTGCCAATGCCGTGCCCAAGACAAGCAAGATGCTAACGGCTATCAGCGCAATTTTCGAATAGCTTTTCATATAATTTCCCACCTGAAATTATTCTATTTTCCCTAAATTAACCTACCAATTTTCGGTATTATTGTGAGGATATTTAACTAAAATATAAAAAATTAACTTTGCTTCAATACAAAGAATTAATCTCGCTTCAAAAAATGAAATAATTATGGAAACATACGGTTAAATCTCATATCATAATATGGATATTTTGCATTGGATTTAAATTTTCTTGTTTTGCATCTTGAAGGATTGATAGCTAATGTCTGCATTGCTTGCTAATTTGAAATATTTATGATGCAGAGTGCTATATTATACAAACAATTTCATTCAATTTTTCCTCAATGATGAAATATCCAGCGATAAATTTATTAGATAGCTCTCCCAATTATATTAGATAGAAGGGGTAGTAATGGATGACGCAAGAGGGCTCCTATTTTCTGATAGCCCAAAAAATAGAGATTTTGGGATATGGCTAGAGAAGCTAATAAAATCGAACAGAGAGGTCCTAATACTATCAATACTGAATGAACACCCTAGGTCCACTGGCTACGACATAATCAGGGCGATATTTATTAGAAGCAATGTTCTTCTAGGTTTGAGTGCTGTTTACCCTATTTTATATTCCCTGGAACGCGAAGGCGTTATAAGTTTCGCAACTGATCTTAGCGACATGAGGGCCAAGAGATACACTTTAACAATCGATGGGTGTAAAGTCGCAAAAGAAAAAGCAGACGGCTTTATAAAAGCTATCGAATATATTAGATTCCTGATAATGAATTCATGGCGAGAAGGATTCGACAGCCTGCCCCAGGCCGCTTAGTAATAGATATTGTTGCACTTCATTCTAATGCTTATCCCGGCCAAGCCCTAAGCAATCAGATTGCGGACTTATGGCAAGGTTACCGTGCAGGCTTAAATTTGGAACTCCAGAATATCATTGATGGAATTCGGAATCTGCCAATTGACACAGGAGCCTTTGCTTAACTTATTCAAATTCTAATGTAGAAAGTTATATATATGCTTTAAGTTTATAAAAGGAGTGAGGGGTAATATGCAAGAGGGAATTGCTAGGGATAGTGCTGAACCTAAAATAGATGGCCACTCATTCTTAAAGAATGATTTTGGTTCTTCCTTAAGAGACCTCGATGACGCCTTATCAATAATTGATTCAGAAATTGAAGAGAATCCGGAAAGCTGGGAAGCCCTAGGTGCAAAAGCAGATGTATTGTTCTCTATGAAGCTGTACAGCCAAGCAGTGCACTATTGTGATTTATCCCTTGATCTAAATCCGGATAATCCTCTTGTTTTGATTATCAAGGGCGATGCAACGCTTAAGCTTGGCAAGCATGAAGCGGCTATGAGTTGCTATTATAGGTCCATAGAATTAGAGCCGCTATTTATCAAAGAATGCTATCTCAGAGTTCTGGCCACTGAAAAACCCAAATCCACTGATGGCCAACTGAGTAACGATCGTGACCAACTTCGAATAGAGAACTTTCAATCTAAGAGCGAGATCGAACGTCTGCGCCATGATATGGACCTGATCCAAGATATGATGTATTTGAAAGATAAAGAAATTGATTTATTAAGAAATCAAGCTGCGTTTGCTTCCAATGGTGATAGTGAGAAATGTCTGCAGACGGACATTGGTGATTGCATCAGGGTTCTCGATAAGAAGGATATCATGAAGAGCAGGCTGCTGCAGTGACTTCAAGAGGATTTGGAAGTAGCTGAAGCACTTAATAGTATTGAGCCTTAGTGCGCGACGAAAAGACCCGGTATTGCCAAATCGAAGAAATCCTGGACGAAAGGCACCGCAGTGGAAATACCGCTAGTTAATTGGGCTTCTTACGGGGTTGTTAAATAATTTTGTTCATATTATATTGCTGTAGCTCACTTTGGATTAATTTATCTTGCCATCGAAAAGTTTATCGCAAATTCGCCATACCAGCATTTTATATACATCTTCCTCCGACCCATTTTAAATAAAAAGAATTAACATGAAATTATTTTCCCTATCTAGCTTTCCATTTTATAGTATCTCCTTTGATCTTGATCACACCGTTCTTTTCAAGAACCCTGGCTATATCCTCAGCGACCATGCTGGCATCGATGGTAAGCGAAATAGACTTTTCCTCTCCCTCCAGCTCAAGAAAACACCTTTCGTCCGCAAATGATTCGATATCCATCTTTCCTTCTGAGGGTTCTTCCACCAGATTCTCTATCAGCAGTCCCAAAGTCATGATCTTCGTAGACTCGGCAAAAAAATCATCGCGGAATTCTTCATCGAGGTCCCGGTATAACGGCGTTGAGAATTCATCGATGTATACATCGTAGACTTTCTCCAGCAATACCTTCATTTCTCGGATTAGCATCTTCTGATCAGGACTGCATTCATCAGCTTCGACTCTTATCATAAGAATAGGATCAGTTAACTTTTCACCTGCATGCTCGCCTACTTTAATATCGTTGAGGGTTAATACATTCATGGCAAATTCGTAGATTATTATCAAATTTGCAAGATTCTCTAGAGATTTTTCCATCCTATCCTGTTCATCATCTGATAGCACAATCGATGGGTCTGAGGATCTCACTCGCAGCTCATCCATCTCCTTCCAGGAAGGTTCGACCTCCGTAAGAAAGCGTTCCCTAAAATCCTCATGGTTCGTGCTTGCAGGCAGCACCGATTTAATGGCTGCAAGGTATTGCTCGTATTTTTCTATATCTTCAACCTGGCCTTTGAGTTCACTCAGCTTCCCCTTCAGGAAGGATGAAGAGTGGGGCACAGCTGTGAGATATGGCCTCATGTCTACCTTAAATCCAGCCTTCTTCAGGTAATTGATAAGGGACTTCGCATCATTCTCGCAGTATTCGCCAAGCTTAAACATATATTGGAGTTATATAGCTGAACATAAAAAAGATATCCATATCATTGGGCAGGTTGGCGAGAGACTGTCGCCTTCGAGTTTAGCCTTAATCACTCGCATGTACTCATGAAGCCATTCTACCTTCCTATCTTTGCCATCGGCTATTATCAAGAGCTCACAATAATTACAGCAGCGGCTCAGGCTGCTTCCCTCTAGGCACCATCGGCAAACTCGCCCTATTGATCACAAGGCCATCTTCGAAGTTCAATGCTCGATTGAGCACAAGCCGCTTTCCAGCCTTTGTCAGCGCAAAGACAGGAATGGAGATACCTATCTGTAGCCTCGCCTTTTCTCCGACGATCTCCCTCACAGCCTTTGATGCACATGACCAGACGATGTCGCAGCCATTTGCTAGCTCTTCTGCCTCTGCCTCGCTTATGCCCGTAGTATGTACCGCCAGGATTATCGGCTCCTTTCCTACAATTTCCCCAAGCTCTCGCAGCTTTTTAGCAACAAACGCATATTTGCCAGCTATAGTTACCGCAATTCTTCTAAAGCCAGCCTCTGCCGCCCTTTCAAAGCCTCTGGCCTGATCGATCGTGCATAGCCTGTCTAAGAGAATGCAGCCTTTTCCTTCCAGTCCCTCTTGAACCTCTCTTATGGGCTCTGTTCTCATTAGACCCGTCATATGGGCGCCGATAGCCTGGAGAACCTCAGGCTTTGCCACTATCACTGTTCCCGCGCCCTCACAGACAACAACGGCGGCATCTAACAGGCCTTCAGCCATTGCATCAGCCAAAATCTCTGATGCTCCGAAGCTGACGGGCCTTTCTTTCAGCTCTAAAACCCTTTTAGGGCTATACATTCCCAGATCTTCGATATGGCTTTTCAAGACATTCTCAACAGTTTCCCGGCTTTCTTCTTTAATGCCGTAAAGATCTCTTCTCAAGGGACAGCATCTGATCTGAGGATCTGTCAAAACCTCGATCTTTCCGTCAGCTACCTTTACTTGGGCCTTGGCCATCTCAAGAAAATGCTCAGTCATTGTTGCCTGCCTACATGGCGTTTTACCTTACTCGAACCGCAGAACTGACAGCTTGGCACGATCTCCAGTCCCTTAAAACTTCTGCCGCATTCAATGCACCTGTAATTCTTAGTAATCATGGAATCCTGGCTGCCGGGATCTATTCCACATCCGCAGATCTGACACATAGCCTATCTATTATTTGTTTAACGATCTTAAATCTAACTTGATGGTAAAATATTGAAATAATATTAGCAAATCTGTTGCTAGCACTGTTTCATATAATGGTATATGTAATTTCTTGGCTCAATTATGACCGGAACCACAAAAGACCAAAGGCACAAAGACGGCCTTAAAGACTTGTCTTTGTATTTCACTATCCTTTATCTTTCTCGTCCTTTGTGCCTCTGTGGTTTAGTTAGTGAGTTTTGAATGCCACCCAAGACAAAATTTCACCAGCTACTTTGGCTCAAGCCGCCTCCTGACAGACTGAGCATGCGCTTTTAGGCCCTCTGCCTCTGCAAGAGAAGTTATTGTCTCCTCGAGGCTTTCGAGACCCTTATCCGTTATCATCTGGACGGTGATCTTCTTTGTGAAATGATCGACATTCAGGCCTGAAAAGGTCCTGGCATAGCCTGACGTTGGAAGTATATGGTTTGTGCCGCTTGCATAATCGCCTGCTGCAACAGGCGTATAGCCTCCGATAAATATACTGCCCGCATTGGTGATCAATCGAAGCACTGAGAGGGGATCCGTTACTATAATCTCCAGGTGCTCAGGCGCAAATGCATTTGCAAAGTCCACAGCCTCCGCCATGCTAGTTGCCGCAAGAACCGCGCTATGCTCCAGGCTCTTTTGGATTATCTCCGCACGCTCTGCGCTCTTCGATTGTATCTCTATCTCCTCAATCACCGCGCTTGCCAAGAGCTCGTCCATCGAGATCAATACAGCTATTGACTGAGGATCGTGCTCGCACTGGGCGATCATATCCGCCGCCAGAACTCCAGGATCTACACAGCGATCGGCTATAATCAAAACCTCGCTCGGACCAGCTGGAAAATCGATCTCAACTGTCCCTCGTACAAGCATCTTTGCGGCTGTAACGTAAACGTTCCCAGGCCCTACAATCTTGTTGACTTTGGGAACCGTCTCTGTTCCGAAGGCCATTGCAGCTATCGCCTGAACTCCTCCGAGCTTATAAATCTCGTCAGCACCTGCCAAATCTGCAGCTACGAGTGTGAGCGGCGCCACAGTTCCATCTGCCTTCGGAGGAGTGCATACTATGACCCTCGGTACTCCGGCAACCTTGGCGGGAATTACGCTCATAAGAGCTGAGCTTGGGTAAGTGGCGCGGCCTCCGGGAACATAGGCTCCCACCGAATCCAGGGGCACGACCTTCTGGCCGACGATCACTCCAGGCGATATCTCAGTCATCCAGAGGTCCCTTTCCTGCTGCTCATTATGGAACGCCATAATATTCAATGCCGCCTCCTGAAGGGAGTTTATGAGCTTCTCATCTACAGCCTCATAAGCGGCGGCGATCTCCTCCTGGCTGACCATCAGGTTCTCGAGCTTCACGCCATCGAACTTTTCTTCATATTTGAAAAGGGCCTTATCTCCTTCGGATCCGACATCTATCAGGATATTGTTTACATCTGGCAGAACATCCTGTATTCCCACCTCGCGGGAAAACAGGCTTTTCAGGTCATCATCATTTAATTCTTCAAGCCTTTTGGTTATCATTATCATCGCCTTAAGCAATTACAACCTTATTATCTCAAGCTTATTATCTCAATTATTATCTTAAATTATCTCAAGCAGAGGTGCCCCGGCCTCTCTGCATTTTATATAGACGTTCCACCCTCTCAAGGGAATCTGCCTCATCCAGGGATTTATCATGTCTGACCGCAATCAATCTGGGGAAGCGCAAAGCGTAACCCGATGAGTAATTTTGGCTCCTTTGGATCTCCTCATAGGCCACCTCAAATATCATAGCAGGTTTCAGTTCAACCTCCATGCCTCTCTGGACTATGATAAGGTTTTTGAATGTCTCAGTGAGCTCTGCCAGCATCTCGTCAGTTAGACCAGTTGCTACCCAGCCTACGTCCAGTAGATCCCCTGTCTCAGGCTCTCGGCATGCTAGCCTGTAGGAACCCAAAAACCTGGCCCTTCTGCCTTCACCCCATTTTGCGCCTATTACTATTAGGTCGAGCGTCTCCATGATTGGCTTGATCTTCAGCCAGTTCTTCCCCCTTTTTCCAGGCAAATAAGCAGATGAAGGATTCTTGAGCATTATACCTTCATGGCCTGCATCTAGGGCTTTCTTGTAGATCTCTTCAGCGACCTCAGGTCTATCTGAAATAACCTGCTCAGCTGCTAGGGCGCCTGCAGTTTTAACCAGGAGCTCTCTGCGCTCAGATAAAGGAAGATCGATAATGCTTCTATCGTCTAGATAAATCATGTCAAACAGGAACAGGTGCAGAGGTATCTCAGCTGCAAGCTTATCTACGTTGTATTTCCTGCGAAACCTCTTTAGTATATCCTGAAACGCTCTCGGTCTCCCATTTTCTCCGATGGCGACTGTTTCGCCATCAAGTATTGCGCTCTTTGCGTGGATATTCTTCAATATCGCCTTGGTGATCTCCGGAAGAGATGATGTGACATTCTCAAGCCTTCTTGAGAAGATGCGTACCTTCTCTCCATCCTTATGGATCTGGACACGAGCGCCATCGAACTTCCATTCAATCGCGGCTGTGCCAAGCTCCTTAAAGGCTGTGGGGATATTTTCTTCAAGCTGAGCCAGCATCATCTTGATGGGGTGGTTGATCATTACATTCAGCTTGGATAATGTATCTTTCTTGGCGCTCACAGCTACAAGGCCCATATCGTTTGTCAGGTTGTGGCCGCGTTCAACCTCAACGGCCGACCGACCAAATGCTTTAGCAATTGCATCACGAACGCCTCCCTCGCCAACGCCTATTCTCAGATCCTCTATCGCCAGTCTGGCTATGTATAGTGCTTCGAGCGGCGATGTCTGGCTGAAGAGATACTGGAGATTCTTAACTTTCGCATCCTGGCTTTTTTTGCCCGATGCTTTGGAGATATCCAAGAACCTTTGATAAACATCGGATATTGTGAGATCATCGCTGCCCACAAATGCCGCGAAGTTCAGAGGCTTTCGCTTCTCCACGACCTTGGATGCGACGATGCCTGGATCGCCAGTCGCTCTGAGAAGGTCTTCCACCTCACTCCAAGGGCAACCGCATGCACGCATAAGAGCTTCATAAAGTATGCTGGGCCCAACTCCCAGCTCAAGATCCAAACTTGGAGGAAAGATGACGCCCATTACGAAGTTTGATGCTATGGCCAGCTCATTGTCATCAAGCCCTGCCAGGAATGCTGCGACTAGGTCGATCTTCTCGAGGGTTGCACTGACTCCTTCAACGTTCTGGCAGAGCTTTGCAAAGCTCAGGAAGCTGGTCATAAGCGGATCATGTTTAAGATGTCGAGTTCATCCTCTTTGTGCTATAGATGCTTACTATATCACTCAATATCGCGCTTGCGGTCTCGATTGAACCTGCGCCGAGGCCTGTAACCGTTATCGTTCCCGACAGGTCTGTGTAGATTGCAGCAGAGTTGAGCGTCCCTGCAACTGCTATCGGGCTGCCTATTGGAACAAGGGTTGGTTTGACAGTCAGGGCTGGCACGTCTCCTATGAGCTTGATTAGATATCCCTTTTCCTTTGCGAGTGCGATGGCCTCTGGAGTTACACCTGTGATGCCCGTAACATCGACATCGCTGTATTTTATGTTCATATTAAACAAGGCGTTTGCCAGGATCACTACTTTTCCTGCAGTATCCACGCCTTCCACATCGTAGCTCGGGTCAGCCTCGGCAATCCCTAAATCCTGGGCCTCGCTCAGGGCATGGGTGTAAGGAATGTTCTCCTGGGACATTCTGGTCAGGATATAGTTGCACGTTCCATTGAAGATGCCTCTGATGCCGTAAAATGTATTTCCAACGAGCGTGCGCTCGACCAGGTTGATGAGTGGCATCGTGCCTCCGACTGTGGCCTCGAATTTCAGCATCACATCATTGTCTTCGGCAAGCTTTTTGAGATTGTTGTAGGCCACGACAAGAGGTCCTTTGTTGGATGTCACTACATGTTTTCCGCTTGAGAGCGCGGCTTCCATGTGCCCGAGACCCGGCTGGCCGTGGACAATGTTTGTAGGAGTGACCTCTATTACGAGGTCGGAGTCAATTGCGGCTATTGCCTCTTTGCCCTTCATGCTCGAGGTGGCTACATTAGAAAGCGTCTTCTCGCCCAGGATCTTATCAACATCGACTCCGTCCTCGCATATGATTGTGCCTGTATGATCCGTAACACTTATCAGCTTTAGATCAAGCCCCATTTCTTGTAGCATGCGCTCTTTTCGGTGAAGGACTTCAACAACGCCATGGCCAACTATGCCATAGCCCACTAGAGATGCTTTAACTTCTCTCATACTGCCTCAGCCTCAATGGGCTCAATCACAAGCAGCTTCTTCTCAGCGCCTATTTCACGCAGCATCATCAGAGACTTCTGAATCTCTGCCTTTCCCGTAGCACGGATCCTTAGGTAAGCGGATGATGGTTCATCGATTCCCGGCATTGATAATGCCAGATCCATGACCTCAGCAAAGCCTGTGGAATCGATCCTGCGAATAGTATCTCCAAGGTCGCTATTAATTATATGGCCGACTAAAACAACCGAAACCGCTTCGATGAATCGATCCTCTCCAGCCCGAACCACTGCGACGCCGCTGTTCTTGAGCTGAGTTTTAACTATATCCAGTTTGGATCTATCCATCTCCACGACAAAGCGAACTGGTATCATGCCACGTGGGGTCTTGCGCTCCCTGTGATGAACCACGCTGATTATGTTGGCCTTGTTATCCTTCAAGGGCTGTAGTGCCAAAAGCAGCTGCCCTGGTATATCCTGTAACTCCAAGTCCATCGAAAGTCGCATAGCATTCCTCATAAATTGCCGGACTTCACGTTCAGCTTAAAGGCAATAAACCTTGTGCAGGAAGTACAGTCTATTCTCATGTCTGAACGTGAAATCACCTTATTAAAAGATGGTGAGAACTCGAAGTTGATCATAAGGACCCTAAGCATAAGTTGATCTTGGATAAGGGAGGTATTCTGTATATAATTTCAAGTTGATGGCAAAAGGTCGAGTAGTCTATTATCCTTCTATTCCGGAAGACGTTTCTCCTAGATCTAATACTTTCACTAGCACCGAGTAGTTTCCGCATAGAAAAAAGTCTATATTCAAATATACTATCAGTACCGCGCAAATTTATGAGGATTCCTATAAACCTACCCCCTGCTTTAGCATCGAAAGTGTTAAATACAGCAAATAGTATTTATTGTTATGGATTCTTTTACTACTTGGGTATTGAAAGGTCTAAATGCAAAGCAAGAGGAGTCTAAATTAGCTCAAGTATCTGGATTGATCAATTGGGTTCCCTTTCGTCCTCTTCTGGAAGGGATGTATACTAATAAGACCGAGAAGGGAGGAAGGCCCAACTGTGATGTTATTCTAATGTTCAGGATCCTGATTCTCCAGCAGTGGTATGGCCTGAGCGATCTGGCTGTTGAACGGCAAATGGCTGATCGCATATCATTTATGGCATTTCTTGGTTTTCCTGATCAGTTCCCTGATTCCAGAACTATATGGTCATTCAAAGAACGAATGGCGGAGACAGGAACAGATAGGCTTGTTTGGGCTGAACTTCAAAGACAGTTGGATGCAAAAGGATTGAAGATCAGACGCGGAATTGTTCAGGATGCTACCTTTATAGAAGCAGATCCAGGATCATCGGAGTCAAAGAAACCACGTGGCGATGAGGCTAAGACACGTCGCAGCAAGGATGGCACATGGGCTAAGAAAGGCAATGAAACTCACTTCGGATATAAGTTACATCAAATAACTGATATCGATTACAGCCTAATACGTGATATAGAGACCTCGACTGCATCACTGCATGACAGTCAGGTTGATCTCTCTATCCCTGGCGTGCCAGTTTTCAGAGATAGAGGATATTTCGGTGTGAAGGCCAAAGGTATTGATTTTACAATGAAGCGCAGGACTACTGATAAACCTCTTTCTGATCTTGATAAAGAACGCAATCAGTTGATCAGTATCCTCAGATCGCCTGGCGAAAGGCCCCATGCTGTAATCAAGAGGGTTTTCGAGGCTGGAAGAGTGCTTGTTACATCAGTCAGAAGAGTGCATGTGAAAATGATAGTTACCGCTTTCGCTTTTAACTTGTATCAGCTTTGTACTCTTAAAAAGGCAAATGTCATTTAGGGATAGCGGATGCTATCGAGAATTAACTGAAAAAAAACAGGTTAGACCAAGAATAGCGAACATCGTAAGGCAAATCTAGAGTCGATTTAAAAAAACCGCCCTTAGGATACAAGTAAATAGGAATCCTCTTATTGCCCCATGTATAAAATTAAAAACAATTTGTTTAATATATAGATGCACAAGCGCAGGGATGTTTATAAAATTTTTTGGCATTGGATCCAAATGGTTCGGAGATGAGTACCGTGTTTCCTCGATGAGACTACAATTATAAAGACTCTTTAAGATTATTGTCCTCTGCATTAAGGATTCCATTAAGAATTAATATAAGTTGCTTCTGATGATAAATGCGCTCTTATTCTTAGAAATATTTATGTACCAAAAGTTTCAAGCAAGCAATTGCAAGGTTAGCACTTATCTGCTATATGGCGAGGGATGGAGGCTTCCAAAATATGATTAGAGGGGTAATTAAATGTTGTATAATTCTTTTGGTTATATTATTAATTGTCAATAGTGGTTTATGTCAAGTAACTGATAAAAATATCTCTTCCATTAGCAGTATTATCTCAGGTGCTCCTAGATACAATAATGATACAAATACCAATGTCAGCGTGATCAAAACCATAGATGGATCGAACGGATATCCGAACCTAATATACAAAATCAAAATTCCAAAGGTAGATTATTATGATTTTGTATTGGCGCTCGATAGCTCAGGAAGTTTCAGTTATGGTGGAGATGTTTCACAGGCGCACGCCGTAGCTGGCGCGGTTCCTAATTTCATAAAAGATATAACAACTAATGATCGATATAAAACTAAACAGTTAAACTTAACTATCGTAAGTTTTAATGACAATATCAGTTTTATATATAATAGTTTAAATAGCATAAATCCCTTTAAAAGTAATGAAAGTAGTAATGTTAAGCTCGTAAGTGCAAAAAGATTAAGTGACGATATAGATAAATACCCAGTATTTGGAAACAATACCAAAAATTATTATTATTATGCTAACGAAATGGCAGGTACGAATCTTTCGAGTCCTATTAATGCATCGATTAATATTTTGGATAATATAAAACAAGATAGATTCCATAGAATATCCAAATTCGTTATATTAGTAACTGGAAAAAGCGAGTTCACTCCAGTCCAAAAAAGGCTAATAGAAAAAGCTAAGCAAAAAAACTATTCAATATATATAATAGCTCTTGACTTAAAAAGAGATGAAAATGACGCCAAATCTATGGTGGACAATTTGATGGAGTTAGCTGGATATCCAAGCGATATTGTAGATCGGATTCAATTCTTACCAACGCCACCTGATCCTAAATATCTTGAAAATGATCTGTTGGCTGCATTGATAGAAGCCCTTCAAAACGCCACCAGCGCTCCTGTAGCCAATGATGTAACAATCTTTGAATCTTTTTACAACTATATTGATCCTGGACTTTATAGTTCCATACAAGTAAATGGATCATTAAATAAAATAACACCGATTGGGATTGCCATCAATAATCAAACAAATGCAGATAAACCAAATATTATTGCATTTAGGCTTAAAGAAGGGCTGGATCCAGAAAGCGAGACAATAGTAACAATTCCCACTAGTTTACATTTAGAAAAACTGCCAGTTTCTATCGGAGAAGATTCAAAAAATGTCACATTGGCAACCATAAGCAAAGACACACCCCGATCTTATTTATCCTATTCTTGGATGGATGGATATAATGGCAATATAAATTTAGTTGAGGATAAAATAAATATTGATACAGAATCGCCTAAGAAACAAACTGCTTCCACACCTGCCACACCTGGCATTTGGAGCATTCTAGCTTATCTGTTTGGCAAAATATAGGAGCCTATAAAAATGGATATAGATCTTTCAAATAAATTCATATCCTATTCAGCCTCGAATATGTTATTAATATTTTCTTACACCTTTATTTATATCAAACTACAAGCATATTTTTTGGATATTAATCAAGTTCGATATTTTATCTTAGTCAGTCCTCTAATTTTAGCCGCAATCTTTTATACAGATCAAAGAATAATTTTTTATTCTCCAAAAAAATTTATAATTTATCATAAATTTTCAATCAGCCAAGACATAGTATTTTTAATCCATGGAATAATACTTTTTTTTGCATTTTACTTATCGTTATCAATGTTGAAATATTTTTATGAAAATGAAATCATAAATTTTAGACCATATATAGTTCTGATGAATAATTGGATTTATTTCTTATCTTTTATTGTAATTATAGTGACAATTATTTTGGTAGCTAGGAGAAGATTTAATCTATATTCGTATATTGCTCTATATTTCTTAATGGAATGGGCTCTATTCTTACGAACGATAGAAGCCGTAAAACATAACTCCAATATAGATATATTTTTTGATACTTATACTAAATTATTATTAATAAATATTTTAATTTGGCTTGTTGTATTTGGATTTACAAAAATTCTGAAGCGCATTGAGATAAGCCATGATAACCACGCTCCACCAGATACTTCCTAAACTTCCAAAATCATCAATATATTCTTATCGTGAGGCAGCAGTTATAGCTTTGCCATGATAAAGATTTGTTAATGTAATATGGCAGATATTATTCTATTCAAGTTAAGAGCTTCCGAAGAATTGGGCAAGGATTTATCCTAGATTTTTAAAAAGGTTATGCATATCTCGAAAGCCGCTTAATCGCCTCATACTTCTCTTTTCTATCAAGCTCAGTGCCCTCAAGCGCCTCCTTAAGTGTACGGATGGAATGATCGTAGGTCTCACGATCAACAGGGAATGGCGTTCCATCCTTTCCACCATGTGCAAAGCTGTATTTGGCCGGATCGCGCCAGCTCGGACTTGCGCCATAGATAAGCTCCGAAATCAGCGCTAAGGCTCTGATTTTGCTTCCTCCTATGCCCCTCAGTGCAATGAGATCCTCATAGCTTGAGGGCTGAAGTTCATATGCCATCTGCAGAGCCTTTCTTCCCTCCTTGCTGATATCGAGCGTGGCTAAAAGCTCATGGCGCCGGGGCATGGAGAATTCGGCAGGGGTATTAGGTTTTGAGGCATCGAAATCGAAGAGGCTGCGCTGTCCTCCCAGGTGGGATGGACCATCCCTGACTAGATCAAGGGTAGCCTTTCTGTTCTCAGCACTTTCATGAGCAGTTAGATCCAGGGCAGACTGTTCACGCCTCTGAGAGCATATAGCTGAGTGCGGCTCCTCAACAAAGCTCCTTAAATTGTCGGAAAGCCAGTGGTATCTGCGGGCATAACTTCCGTTCATTCCCTGCTGTACAACTGCCCATTCTCCTCTCTCAGTGAAAAAGAAAGCATGATGATATATCTGGTAGCCATCCTGAACTAACGCGCTGTCCACCTTTGCGGACATCCTGCTTACTCGGATAAGCTCATCCACTTTTCTCGAGGTTATGGAAAAAGCATCGCCCAGCCTTTGAATATCATCCGGCGATCTGCTGGACGTTCTGCCCTTTCCTCCTGCCACGCCTATTCCATGTTTTTCAGGCGAAAGAGCCTGCTTCAGGGCACCCGTTGTGACAGTAGTTGTGCCTGATGAGTGCCAGTCAAAGCCAAGCACGCAGGCAAACGCCTGGAACCAGTAAGGATCCGAGATTCGGCGCAAGAACTCTTCCGGGCCATACTCATACACAAGCACCTCTACTACCTCGCCCGCCAGACGGCACATTCGCTTGAAGAGCCAGGGAGGCGCGGATCCAGTATGAAGCGGCAGATCTGTGGCGCCAGTTCTCATCACATTTAACATTTACGGAAAGAATATAAAGACTAGCCGCAGGACGAAAGTAGAGGAAGCCTTTTCTAACTTTCCCGCGTAAGTTATATTATGAAGTTCAGAGAGGATACGAAGTCTGCCACAGCTGATGGCCTAGTGCCTGTATCAGATATAGACCTCAAAGCTTTAGCAGAGGTTCAGGATGACAAGGACACAGTTCTTTCGGTGTATACAACTATCAATAAAAGGGACATATCCTTCGTAAATTCCAGGCTTAAATTGATCAGAAAGGCCCTGCCGGAAAACCTTCAGGAATCATATGCTTCCGCCCTAGCACTGGCAGAATCTGCACTTTCTGCTCTGCCTGTGAAAGGCGAAAGAGGACGGGCCATTTTTGCCTCAGCTTCACAGGGATTACTGCAAACGTACAGGCTTGGCCTAGAGGTCGAGCCGTTGGTTGTATGGGACAGATCGCCTTTCCTGCTTCCTCTGGCGCGACTCAGCAATGATTATGCAGATTACTGGCTTTTGCTTGTTGACTCGCGGGAAGCCAGGCTATTTCTGGTAAGGTCGAACACAATTGTTGAGAAGGGAAAGGCATCGATTGATCTTATGAACAAACACAAAAAGGGCGGATGGAGCCAGATGCGGTTCAACCGCTTGAGGAAAGGAGCTATAAAATCATTCCTCAAAGAGGTCATAGATGACCTGAAGAGTCTCGAGGGTCAGGCGATTATCAATGGTCTTGTAATCGCGGGTCCGGGTGATGCCAAGAATCAACTTATTCAGATGCTGCCATCTTCACTGAATAGCAAACTTCTCGGAACTCTTGATCTATCGATGGATGCCCTGCCATCTGAACTTATCGGGTTGGGGAGTGACGTTGCCCTAGCGGATAGCAGTAGCATCGGAAAGGCTGTTGCTGCTGAGTTGAAGGCTGCGATCTTCAAGGGTATGCCTGCTGCCTACGGATCTGAAGAGGTCAGGGAGGCGCTTGAACAGGGAAGGGTGAAGACACTTGTATTGAACAACTTTCAGATTCCCGGCATGGTGTGTCAAAGCTGCAGGCTCATTCCGGAAATTCAGCAGTCGAGCTGCCCAAGCTGCGGAGGACATATGTCGGAGGAGAATATTGCAGAGCAATTTTATGAGCTTGCGCAGAGGACTGGGGCGGAAGTGGCACTGGTGGAGGATGATGCTTTTCTGGAATCGATTGGTGGGATGGGGGCGATGCTCAGATATTAATTATTCATAATTGTTCAGCCTTCTAAGATTCTAACCATTTAAGCAAGAAGAGTTTTGTACTTCGGCGCTACTCAATATGCATATTATCCGAGCGAGGCGTTTTATGCAGATCACAAAGAACATTCACGCACTGAAGATCCCATTCCATCTGATCGATCCATCTGGCAGAAAAATCGACCGCTTTGTGTACGTTTACCTTATTTACGGCAAGAAAGTCTGTCTCATCGATAGCGGTGTTGCCTCTGGAGAGAAAGTTATCTTCGATTATCTTAGAAGTACAGGGAGAAGCCCTGAAGAGATATCCCTGATTATACTCACTCATTCTCATCCAGATCATATTGGAGCAGCATCTGCTATCAAAGCTGCAACAAACTGTGATGTTGCAAGCCATGCTGCCGAGAGATCATGGATTGAAGATGTGGATTTGCAGTTTAAGGAGCGACCAGTTCCCGGCTTCAAGTCACTTGTTGGAGGATCTGTTAAGATTGATCGCATCCTTCAGGATGGAGATGTTATTGGCTTAGATGATGAAATGAGCGCAAAGGTGCTGCATACGGGAGGCCACTCCAAGGGTTCGATCTCCATTTTGCTTCCGGATGTTGGTGCCCTCTTTTCCGGGGATGCAATTCCCATCACAGGAGACCTTCCAATTTATGAAGATGCGTTAGAATCGGTAAGATCTATTAAAAACTTAAAGGCTACTGGAAGCATCAATCACTTGCTAGCCGCCTGGGATGATCCGCAGAAGGATAGCATGGTATACCAGCGGATGGATAATGGACTAGAGTACCTTCAGCACATTCATGAGGCAGTTATCAATGTGAGCCGCTGCCATCCGACAATAGAGCCTATGGAGTTGTGCAGGCTTGTTCTGAAGGAACTGGGTATTCCGGAGATGGCTGCAAATCCTCTCATTGCAAAATCATTTGAATCCAACCTAAAGTTAAGAGATCATCAGGATTTGCTGGATTAATGCGGATTGATGAATCAACTACCATCATTGCAATTATTTTGATCTCGTAGTCTGCTGCAGTATGGTAATCAATAGCTGGCTACCTTATACGATTAGTGATCGCAAAAAAAGAAAGTTTGCTCACTCTTCCTCCAGCCTGCATAGCTGGCAGCTATGGTGCCAGATCGGCTCAACCTGGGCAGAGACTGGCTCCTCGCTGCTATAATGGCCCGCAGACATATCCTGAATGAACTTATGTACCGAGGTGGCATCCATGCTCCGAGGCCTGATTCTCCCAACCTCACGGCCATGAATTCCATGATGGCCCTCAGTCTTATCGATGGTCACAACAGCGTACTCAGGATCAGCCTCGCTTTCGCTGTCGTTCAAATAGAGCAGCTTGCCGTAATAGAAGCTGTAGCAAAGAGGCCAATTGTGGTTCATCATAGCCTCTACTAGGTCATCTTCGCTCCCAATTTCCTTGAAGGAGAATATGCGGTCTTTGTGGATCATCATCTTCACTCTTTACTTTATGGGTTTTTCGATAACTGCGTATAAATGGTTTCTTGTAAAGAAATATTTTACAATACAAACTATAGCCAGCCAATTCCGGGCACAGCTACTCTGAGCAGCACATCCAGGATTAGCGCAGCAAATAGCACCGCCCTATAGTTGGCCGATTGATAGAACAGCTTATCTCCGCGCTTTGCAATCGGATTCTTTACAAATTCCAGATTTTGCAAAAGTAGCCAGCATCCGGCGATGGCCGCTGCGGCCATATAAAGCAGTCCGAGACCGGCTGAGACTCCGAGGGCGAGAGATAGAACGATGCCTATAACCCAGAATGCTGCCACCATCTTCGCAGTTGACGGTATTCCGTAGGTCGCCGGAGTCGTTGGTATTCCCTTTTCCGTGTCGCCTACTGTATCCCGCGATGCGTCACAGTTGGTGAACCCCCAATCCGTGATGCAGATCATGGCCGACAGCATAATCGCTGCTGGATGAATGCTTGTTCCCGCCTTCAGAAGTCCTGCAGGCTCCATCGCCAGCCAGACGCCCAAGGGAACAAGGCCAAAGGCAAGGCCAACAAAGATCCAGGAAAACGGTGTGCTCCTCTTTGCCCAAGAGGAGTAGATAGTGATCATGATAGTGGCTGCAACCAGAGCGGCGAAGCTTTCAGGATTCAGATAGAGCGCAGTTGCGGCTGCCACACAGAACAGTAACAGCGACCATATCAATGCCTCACGTCTGCTGAGCCGCGCTGATGGCAGCGGCCGATCAGGCATGGCAACCTTATCCACATCCACATCGCAGCAATCATTGTAGACGTATGAGCTTGTTATAGCACAATATGCTCCGACTGTAGCAATAAGGAATGGAAAGAGAGGAGGAAGGCTTCCGCTCACTGCATAGCTCGCCAGTAGCGCCGCGGCCGCAGGCATTGCCAGGTCCATGGGCGCCAGCGGCGGGCGAAGCATCTCGATATGTGCGCGGTAGCGCGAGAGGCCGAAGAGGTTTGGAAACTCCATGCGCTCATCTGCTCCTAAATCAGGCCCTTGAAAAGCTCCAGGTGCTTATCAGGGTGCACAAGATAATCCAGCCTTCCTGGCTCTTTTATCAGGGGATATATTTCCTTTCCTTTAGACATGCCGAGCTTTCTCAGCTGACTGTTATCCGGGGCCTCTATTCTCCGAAGCTCAGCAGCCTCAGGGCAGCGTTCATTCTTAATGTAGCCTTGTGTGGTGTAGAAGTAAGCGCCTCCTCCACTCTCCTTGATTGGATCATAGATTGACGAGAAGTCTCTGGCCACCAGGTTTGCCATCTTCAGTATCTTGTTTGACCGGTTTATTGTGATATGGCCATAGGTGGGTGGGACTAGAACCTTTTCCCCCCCAGAGGCATAAACTGCTACAACATCGCTCATATCCTGCTTCTGAATGAGGTATATCGCTTCGCCCTCGAGAACCTCATAAAGCTCCGGATAAGATACAGTGCCGCCTGGAGGAATAGGGTGATAGTGTCCGGCTGTCTTCACATACTCGACACCCAGCATGCGCGGTGGGATAATTGTAATATCGTATCTTAGACCTTGAGCAATCAACTTGTCTTTGTCTGCATTGCTCAGGTAAAGGTCGCGATACATGTAATAAAGCTCAAGGTTCTCAGCATTCTCCAGCCAGCTTTTATCATAGATTACTTCATTCATATCGAAAAGCCAGCGGATATCGGGCTTCTTGCTTCTGCCTCCAAACTCAAGGTCCATCATGCTCAAGCACCATTCCTATTCTAAAAGCACATTTTAGATTTAATACTCATCGTCCATTCAATATTGAGAATGGTAAAACCATGAAAAGCTCGATTGCCAAAAAAGCAGTTTTGAATGTAATGGCGTTATGTCTTAAGCCTGGGCCCTTTGTAGTGAAACCAACAGCACTAAACCACAAAGATATAAAAACATAAAGAAATCTTTCGGGACAGCGTGAGACAGCTATTCTTAAAGCAAAAAATTGAGCGCAGAGCTTGCGCTATGTTCTACAGACATGTATTGGAGGGACTCCCTAATATCTTTACTGCCATCGATGCCGTCTCAAGCCGCTCCACAGGCATTCGGCGCAAGGATCGTGAAGTACTCCGTCTGTATTTTCCTGAAATCAACTATTATATCAACTTTCCAATTGCCAGGCATGCGCGCGACTTCAGTCCCGCTGATCTTCAGGCAGCTCCAGACCGGCGCAGCCCATATGCCATCGAATCCATCAATAGGAGGTATGACGCTGAAGCTGCGATCATAGGTTCTACCCTCAGGATAATACCATCTCCATTCCACGGTATGAGCACGGGCATCTCTGAAGATCAGGAGCCAGGAGACCGCCTGCTCATCGTTTGTAGTGAATGTATAAGTTCTATCACAGGGAACTGCATTTGGACATATCTCCTTTGCCATTGTATGCTCACTAAGCGGGAAGAAGAGAGGATCTGCACTCCCCATGGCCACAGTGGACAGCAAGGCAAGAACCATCAAAGCCAATGCTCTTTCACTCATTGCTACTCACATACTCCTTAAGTTTATTTGCGACCCCAAATAACTATAATAAATAACTAAACTATAAAGATAACGATCGGGATTTAATGGCAAAGGTATAAATCGGAAATATAGCAGATGGTAATAAGTTATTTGTAATATAAATATGTCAGATACAAATCGATTATAGCTCCTGAGTTCTCACGATTGTACAGCTATCTGACGGAGAAATCAGCATGTATAGGCTTCACCAGGATTGGGGTAATATCTTTCTCATCTATTGTCTTCCGTCAGAGCGCCTCCATAAACTAAGTTGGATCTGACCTCTAGTGATCTCATCCCAAATCTCACTGCTGTCCTCTTCATTATGACTTGCGCGAAATATTACCAAAGATTTCTAGATGACGGATCTGATATCCTCTCTCATGCTCTTATGATCCGGTTGCATGTTAACGAGGCTAATGTTTATTATATCAACCCCAACAACAGCCTTATAATAGAATACGATGGAGGCGACGTGAAATGGCAAACAATTTGAAATGCCAGAGCTGCGGCAGGGAGATAACTGAAGATGAGGTCTCCATTTCTGGAGGCCAGACCCTCTGCGAAGACTGTTATATAGATGTGAGCCACAGGATCAGAGTTTGTGATCCCTGGGCTGAGCGCTCGAAGATGATATTCAGAGAGAGCCATGGCCTTACAGGAACTGACGGCCTGACCGATCAACAGAAGGATATCTATGAGTTCATTAAATCCAAGGGCAAAGCCACCAGGGAGGAGCTTGCAGAGAAGTTCAAGCTGCCACCAAGCAAGCTCGAAAACCAGTTTGCCATACTCAGACATTGCCAGCTTGTCAGAGGTAGGAAGGAAGGAGAAAAAGTCTACCTCGTGCTCTGGTAAATAGCTGGGCTGAGGACTTATCATCCTTTACTGTTAGGCTTGCTTAATCAGCCCAGGTTTTTGTCCTCTTGATTTCAGAAGCTCAGAGCATCCTTAGGACATACCTCGATACACCTGGCGCATTTTATACAATCAGGCTTCTCCAGGATTTCGTTCACCGGAAGCTGCATAGGACACACCTTCTGGCACTTTTCGCACTCTATGCACTTATCCGTATCCACTTTGAGCTGATACCTGCTGCCTCCCATTGTCCTTTGGAGAGTGCCCATAGGACAAAAGGTGCACCAGGCTCTAGGGGCTATGGAGATGCCAAATAATATGGAGATTGATGTGGTCAATATGCACATGGCTACGAAGACCATGCCTATCTTATCCACTAATCCTTGAGTTCCCAGAATCCTCCAAATCATGAAGCCCATCATGGCAAAGAAGATAGGAACTCTAAACCATAAACTTCTCATTAAATCTGGAATCTTCTTGAACCTGCTTATCCTGCCGAGCCAGAAATCGTTGAAGCTCCCGCGTGGACACAGATTTCCGCAGAACCATCTTCCTCTGAAAGGGCTTATGATGATCAAGCTTGCGAAGACTAACATCAAGAAGTAGCCATAGCTTGGGGTAGAAGATACCCCCGAGGGAGACTATCAGCACGATTATGCCGAGGTATGGAGTTATCTTGAGCATATGAGAACCAAAGTTGGATGACTCCCCACAGTATAAATCCTATGCATGCTTCACATATTAGCAATTGCCAGCTCAAGGAATACCCTTGAAGAAACATCATAAGCATAGCCCAACGAGATTCTGCCTTTACAGCTAGCTTTATCTGAAGTTGCCACACAGCCAGCTTCATCTAAAGTGGCTCCAAGATTGCTAAAGATAGCATTTAAACGATGTGAACGAAATATGATAGAGAATGTAACCTGTAGCTCAGAAGCCAAAGAAGAAAGCAGTATGAAAGGATGAGCCATGACGGAATACAAGAAGGCAGAGCTTAAGATTATAGGGATGGTTTGTGCAGCCTGTGTCTCTGCAATTGAAAAATCCTTGAAGAGCCTAGATGGAGTACGCCAGGCAGAGGTAAATCTAGCCACTGAGATGGCGTACGTAGAATATAATCCGGAAAAACTGAAGCTGGTAGATCTGGAGAAAGCAATTAGGGATGCAGGCTATGACGTAGTAGACGAGAAGGTCGTCCTGAAGATCGGCGGCATGGTCTGCGCCATGTGCGTGGGAGCACTTGAAATTGCCTTCAAGAAGCTGGATGGCGTAGTTGAGGCCAATGTCAATCTGGCTGCAGAGAAGGCTTATATCACCTACAATCCCAGGATGACATCCCTTGCGGATCTGAAAAAAGCTGTCGAGGATACAGGATACCAGTACCTTGGCGTTGCTGGAGAAGAGGTCTCTGCCGACCTGGAGAAGGAGGCCAGGGAGAATGATCTCAAAGACAAATTCCGCAGGATGGCTGTAGGTTTCACGTTCAGCCTGTTCCTGATGGGTCTGATGTACCTGCCTCTAGATCGTTTCTCCGGGGAAGTCCTGATGGCCGTTCCCATGGGCTACCTGATGCTTGCCATCTCTATTCTGCCATTCATCTATGTGAGCTATCCAATATTCAGTGCCGCTACCCGGTCTCTGAGAAATAGAAACCTGAACATGGACGTAATGTACTCAATGGGCATAGGCGTAGCCTACGTCTCCAGCATAATGGGCACCTTCAGGATTGTATTGACCCCTGAGTTCATGTTCTATGAGACAGCCCTGATGCTCGCATCCTTTCTTACGCTTGGTAGATACCTGGAATCAAGAGCCAAGGGCAGAACCTCAGAGGCCATCAAAAAGCTTATCGGACTCCGACCCAAGACAGCCACCGTCCTCAGGGATAATAGCGAAACGGAAGTGCCTGTAGAGGATGTCCAGGTTGGCGATATAATCCTGGTCCGCCCTGGTGAGAAGATACCTGTTGATGGCATCGTGGTCGGCGGCGAGAGCTATGTAGATGAATCCATGATCACTGGTGAGCCGATCCCTGTTCTGAAAGATCCAGGCAAGAATGTGGTCGGAGGCACATTGAACAAGAACGGTGTCCTGAGGTTAAGAGCAACTAAGGTAGGAAAAGATACCGTCCTCTCTCAGATCATATCTCTCGTTGAGCAGGCTCAAGGGTCAAGGCCGCCAATCCAGAGGATTGCCGATAGAGCTGTAACCTACTTTATACCAACTGTGCTTACAATTGCCTTCGCGGCATTCATTGTCTGGTACTTCATCCTCGGCAGCACATTGCTCTTTGCCCTAACAGCCCTGATATCTGTTCTCGTCGTAGCATGTCCTTGTGCGCTGGGCCTTGCCTCACCAACAGCAATCACAGTTGGAATCGGCAGAGGCGCTGAACTCGGAGTCCTCATCAAGAACGGGGAGGCACTGGAGTTATCAGAGAAGCTGAATACAGTAGTATTCGATAAGACTGGTACCCTGACATTAGGCAGGCCAGATGTGACAGATATAGTAGCCTACGACATGGATGAGAGGGAACTCCTCAGGCTTGCAGCAAGTGCCGAAAAGAGCTCAGAGCATCCTCTGGCAGAGGCGGTGGTCAGAAAGGCGGAATCGGATGGACTCGCACTAGCCACGGCCAGCAGCTTCGATGCTATAGCAGGCAAGGGTGTTATCGCTACCATCGATGGAAAAACGGTGGTAGCTGGAAATGGGATGCACTTATCCGACCAAGGCATAGCTATCACTGATGAAGCACTTGCAAGAGCAGCCGATTTCCAGGAGCAGGGAAAGACTGCGATCTTAATTGCCATTGACGGCAAAGTATCCGGAATAATAGCAATAGCAGACAGACTGAAGGATTCCGCCGGAGCAGCTATTGCTGAACTTAAGGACATGAATCTAAAAGTAGCGATGATTACTGGCGATAATGCTAGGAGCGCTACTGCTGTAGCTAAGCAGATTGGCATCGACAATGTCTTCGCCGAAGTTCTGCCTGAGCAGAAGGCGCAGGAAGTGAAGAAGCTCCAGGAGCAGGGCAATGTTGTCGCTTTTGTTGGGGACGGAATTAACGATGCACCAGCCCTAGCTCAATCAGATGTAGGAATAGCCATAGGCAGCGGCACAGATGTGGCTATAGAGACTGGAGAGATTGTGCTTATAAGGGATAATCTTCTGGATGCTGTAGCCGCTATCCAGCTGAGCAGGAAGGTGATCTCAAGAGTGAAGCTGAACATATTCTGGGCCTTTGCCTACAATGCAGCCCTCATACCTCTGGCGGCAGGGGTTCTTTATCCATTCTTTGGAATTACTTTCAGGCCCGAGTATGCTGGTCTAGCAATGGCAATGAGCTCCATAACCGTGATATCGCTATCGCTAATGCTTAAGAGGTATATGCCTCCTGCGAAAACTAAAGTTATGCTGCAAATGTGAAAGAACTGCCAACAGATAAGGAACCAGTAAGCAGCAAATATGTATACGACATCAAGGAGATCTCCTTAACTAAGATTAGTTTGTGATGAATGAGCTTGCGCATTATTTAAACTCAACTTTAAGATTGTGAGGTCTCTTGCCGATTGGGATATCTGGGACGAATGGAGCTATCAATGACCTGAGTACGCTGAAACAGCTTTGGCCTGAGAAGTTCATCTCTGAGGCAGGTATATTCCGCAATATCCATGCAGGCGATAGGGTCTTCATCGGCACCGGCTGCGGAGAGCCTCAATACCTTGTGCAGTCCCTCTTAAACTATATTAGATCACATCCTAATGCGTTCCTGGATGCTGAGCTGATAAACTTAGTTACCCTGGGCATTGCTCCTTATACTGATGATAAGTTCAGGTCCAACTTTAGATTGAACTCATTCTTCATAGGCGATAGCACTCGAAGGGCAGTGAATAAAGGCGCCGCAGATTATACTCCCATATTTCTTTCCGCAGTCCCCGATCTGATAAAGACCGGCAAAATACCCATTGATGTGGCCTTGATACAGATCTCCCCTCCAGATAGTCTTGGCAGGATTAACCTGGGGGTCAGCGTTGATATAACTAGAGCGGCAATCGATAAATCAGCGCTGGTCGTAGCCCAGGCCAACCCCAGAATGCCAGAGATTCAGGGAGATGGCTGGACTCAGATCGATGACGTGGATTTCTTGGTGCTCCACGAGGAGCCGCTGCTGGAATATCAGGCGCAAGTTCCAGGAGATACTGCCAGGAAGATAGGCAGCTATGTAGCCCGCATAGTAGAGGATGGTTCCACCATTCAGGTAGGCTATGGTCGCCTGCCCAACGCTATCCTCTCTAGCCTCAGAGACAAGAAGCATCTTGGAGTTCATACCGAGCTGTTCAGCGATGGCATTGCCGACCTCATGGCCGAGGGTGTGATAGACAATTCCCAGAAATCCATTAACCCTGGCAAGACCATTGCTACTATCTGTATGGGCAAGAAAGAGACTTATGATTTTGTTGATGGAAATACTTCCGTCGAGTTCAGGACTATAGATTATACCAATAATCCTCTGATCATTGCCCAGAACAAGCGTATGACGGCCATAAACAGTGCCTTGGAGGTTGATCTGACAGGCCAAGCTACTGCAGAATCTATAGGCAAAATGTTCTATAGTGGCATAGGTGGCCAAGCAGACTTCATGAGAGGAGCTGTGCTCGCACCCAGCGGGAAAACGATATTGGCGTTGCCTTCCACTGCTGACGATGGCCGAATATCCAGAATTGTGCCTTTTCTTCGAGAGGGATCAGGCGTCACCCTAACCAGAGGCGATATCCACTATGTAGTGACTGAGTATGGGATTGCCCACCTTCACGGCAAGAGCATACGCGAGAGGGCAATGGATCTGATATCTATAGCACATCCAAGGTTCAGACCCTGGCTGATAGATGAAGCCAAGAAGCAATTTATTATCTACTCTGATCAGGCTTTCATATCTGGTAAAGAAGGCGAGTATCCTGAAGATCTGGAGATTCAGAGGAAGACAAAGACTGGCCTGGAAATATTGTTGAGACCAGTGAAAATCAGCGATGAGCCTCTGATAAGGGAGTTCTTTTACTCTCTATCAGACGAGAGCATGTACCATAGATTCTTGACGACCAGGAAGGGTATGCCGCATGAAAGGTTGCAGAGCTTCATTGTGATAGATCACACTAGGGATAAGGTCATCCTTGCTACCCTGAACATTGATGGCAAAGAGAAGATAATAGGTCTGGGCCAGTATGGCCTCAATTCAGACATGCAGACTGCAGACCTGGCCCTGGCTGTGAGGGATGATTACCATAACCAGGGCATTGGGTCTGAGCTTATCTCCTATCTTACTAACCTGGCTAAGAGACAGGGCCTTCTGGGGTTTACTGGTGATGCACTTGCTAAAAACCAGCCGATCTTCACATTGATCAAGAAGATGGGCTTCGATGTCAAAATGGAAAACGAATCTGGGGTTTTTAAGGTTAATCTCATGTTCAAGAAGAAGAATTCCTGATGCAAGCTCATGCGTCTTTGTTTTGGTGTTACTATAAGGGTTAAAAACCTTCAATGAATAGGAACCTTTAGGAATTTCTAAAAAATACTGCAGGAAATTTAGATGCCTTTATTATATGAGGGCTCTAAAATCTAATCGCTTTCATCTGCCCTTGAATCGGATGCATGAAAATTTTTCTCGTGCTGAGCAATAGCATCATTGATAAGGTCTCTATAGGCGGATGACGGAGGTTTTTTCAGACCTATCACTAAAAGATCCCTGATGACATCGCTTTTACTTCGGCCGGAGGCTTTGATGCGGTTCTCAATGGCCTCCATAATATCGTCATCAACCATCACGGACAATTGTTTCATATTATAGTATACCATGATATGAGATTGATAAAGCATTCGTCCAGCCCTGATCATAATTGATTGAAGAGATGGCGAAATCCTAATATACCATAACATGTTATGTTATCTCATGAGATCAGCCGACACAGCAAAAACGTCTGTTCTCCAAGAAGAGACCAGAATTTTCAACACGCCGCAATGGATTATTGAGCATTCCAACGTATATCAATGGATGAAGAAGAAAGGCTTCAAGACTGAGAAAGAGATGCGTGAGTGGTGCTCCGCAAATTACGTAGACTTCTGGGATGAGATGGCCCAGACATATGCAGATTGGTACCAGCCTTACACCCAGATCCTCGATGAGTCAGACAAGCCTTACTACAAGTGGTTCATGGGCGGCAGGATCAACGCTGCCTACAATGCCGTTGATAGACATGCGCGCTCAGCAAAGCGGAACAAGGTTGCATACTACTTCATAGGGGAGCCCCTGGGAGATACCAGAACCATTACTTATTATGAGCTCTACCGCGAGGTCAACAAGCTCGCTAACGCCCTCAAGAGACTGGGCGTCGAGAAGGGCGACAGAGTAGTCTGCTACCTCCCCATGATTCCAGAGTTACCTATCACAATGCTGGCCTGCGCCAAGATTGGTGCCATTCATACAGTGGTCTTCTCCGGATTTTCTTCCGGCGGCTTGAACAGCAGGGTCAATGATGCCGAGGCCAAAGTGGTCGTTACCTCCGACGGCTTCTACAGGCGCGGCAAACCTCTTCCTCTCAAACCCAATGTGGATGAGGCCCTCAAGACTGCACCCTCTGTAAAGAAAGTATTAGTTGTGAGAAGAACAGGCCAGCAGATCCCCATGACAGAAGGCCGCGATATCTACTATGATGAGGCTGTAAAAGAACAGTCCGCCCAGTGTGAGACCGCTCAGCTCGATCCAGAGGATAGGCTGTTCATTCTGTACACCTCGGGCACAACTGGCAAGCCCAAGGGTATCGAGCACGTCCACGGCGGATACGCTGTAGGCCCTGCTCAAACCTGCTCCTGGGTTCTGGATATCCACGAGGACGATGTCTACTGGTGTACAGCCGATGCAGGCTGGATCACAGGACACAGCTATGTTGTCTACGGCCCGCTTTCCCTTGGCGCAAGTAGCATCCTATACGAGGGCTCTCCGGACTTCCCAGACCTGGGCCGATGGTGGTCCATCATTGAGCAATATGGTGTCTCTGTATTTTATACGGCACCTACGGCCATTAGGATGTTCATGAAAACAGGTGAGGAGTACGTCAAGAAGTACGATCTGTCCTCCATCAGGATTCTGGCATCCGTGGGCGAACCGCTTAACCCCGAGGCATACATCTGGTTCAGAAAGAATATCGGCGCAGATCAGGCACCCATTATGGATACCTGGTGGCAGACCGAAACAGGATGCCATGTCATAGCCCCGCTTCCCATGACGCCTGAGAAGCCCGGATCGGTAGCATTCCCTCTGCCCGGATTCAACACCGATATCTTTGATGAGAATGCCAACTCCGTCCCGCTGGGCTTCGGTGGAAACATCGTCAATAAGACCCCCTGGCCAAGCATGCTCCGTGCATTCTTCAGAGATGAGGTCAGGTACAAGAAGGAGTACTGGGAGATGTACTGGCAGACAAAGCCAGGAACGTACCTTGCAGGCGATAAGGCCACCAGAGACAAGGATGGCTACTGGTGGATTCAGGGCAGAATCGACGATGTGCTGAAGGTGGCTGGACATAGAATCTCCAACGCTGAAGTCGAATCAGCAGCTGTGTCCCACCCGAAGGTCGCAGAGGCAGCAGTCATAGGCGAGCCCGATGAGGTCAAGGGCGAGAAGATCGTCGCCTTCGTCATACTCAAGGAAGGTATCCAGGAGAGCGAGGACCTGAAGAAAGATATCTCCACTCATGTCCGCAAGGTGCTCGGCCCTGTAGCATATCCCGACCGGGTCTTCTTCGTCAAGGATGTACCCAAGACAAGGTCAGGCAAGATCATGCGCCGTGTCATTAAGGCGAAAGCTCTGGGCAAGGAGACCGGCGATCTGTCTGCTCTGGCTAACCCGGAATCTGTGCACAACATACCGCTCATCACCAAATAGTGAGAGAGCGGACCTCCTTCCTTTTTTCTGATTAGGCTAACTCTTTGGCCACGACATGAAGTGATCATTACTTTAACATATCTAAGATCCAACTGTAAAAATTATAGGAACCGGAGGTAAGCCGATGGATTGGGACGAAATCAAAAAGAATTGGCCTGGAAAGTTCAAGGCTGAACGCTTCGTATTCCAGGAGATTCACCCCGGGAACAAAATATTCATAGGTACAGGCTGCGGTGAACCTCAATATCTCGTTCAAGCGTTATTAAGCTATATCGATAAAAATCCCAAGGCATTCCTGGATGCTGAGCTGATAAACATTGTAACCCTTGGTGTCGCTCCCTATACAGATGAAAAGTTCAGGGATAACTTCAGATTGAGATCTTTTTTCATTGGGGATAGCACTCGAAAGGCGATAAATAGAGGTGTAGCAGATTACACGCCTATATTTTTATCTGCGGTTCCTGATTTAATCCGTACGGATCGGTTTGGGATTGATGTAGCTTTAATCCAGACGACGCCTCCGGATAAAAATGGAGAGATGAACCTGGGAGTAAGTGTAGATATTGTCAAATCGGCGATTGAAAAAGCAGCTCTGGTTATAGCTCAGGCAAATTCCAATATGCCGCATGTTCAGGGAGATGGCAAGGTAGATATCGAGAACGTAGATTTCATCGTGCCCCATGATGAGCCGTTGCTTGAATACATAGAGCATGTTCCTGATGATACAGCTCAGAGAATTGGAAGCCATGTCTCAAGTATAATTGAAGACGGTTCAACGATTCAGATGGGATATGGAAGCATACCAAATGCAATCGCCTCATGTTTTGGAGACAAAAAGCATTTGGGAATACATACTGAACTCCTGAATGACGGTATTGTCGAGCTAATGAGGAATGGCGTTGTAGACAATACAGAGAAGTCCATTAATCCAGGAAAGACCATTGCCACCTTTTGTATGGGAAAGAAGGAGACCTATGACTTTATCGATGATAACCCATCAATTGAGTTCAGGACTATTGATTATACTAACAATCCTCTAATTATAGCCCAAAATAAGCGCATGACGGCAATAAACAGCGCCCTGGAGGTTGATCTGACCGGCCAAGCCACGGCCGAATCTATAGGCAAAATGTTCTACAGCGGTATCGGAGGACAGGCCGACTTTATGAGAGGCGCTGTGCTCGCACCGGGAGGGAAAACAATCCTGGCATTGCCTTCAACTGCCGACAACGGAAGCGTATCAAGAATTGTGCCGTTCCTAAAAGAGGGGGCTGGCGTCACTCTGACTAGAGGCGATATTCATTACGTAGTTACGGAGTTCGGGATAGCTTACCTCCATGGCAGATGCATCCGTGAGAGGGCTATGGATTTGATAGCAATAGCGCATCCGATGTTCAGGCCCTGGCTCATAGAAGAAGCCAAGAAGCTCTCACTGATATTCAAGGATCAGGCATTTATTGCCGGGATTAAGGGAGAGTACCCAGAAGAGCTGGAGACTCGAAGGATCACTAAAACTGGACTTGAGATAGTTCTCCGGCCGGTGAAGATCAGCGATGAGCCTATGCTCAAGGATTTCTTCTATTCTTTGTCGGATGAAAGCATGTATCAAAGGTTTATTTCTGCCCGAAGAGACATACCTCACGAGACGCTACAGAAATTCGTGGTAATAGATTATACCCAGAAGCTTACTATTTTGGCAGTTCTGGGTGAGTCCGGCAAAGAAACCATAACCGGCATTGGACAGTACAGCTTAAACAGAGATATGGATACAGCGGATATTGCGCTCGTTGTTGGGGATCAATACCAGAAACAGGGAGTAGGAACAGAGTTAATCTCGGAACTCACTCACTTAGCCAAGAGAAATGGTCTCATAGGATTCACAGCAGAAGTTCTTATAGGAAACCAGCCGGTCTTCAGACTCTTCAATAAGATGGGATTTGATATTAAGAAACAAAATGAATCCGGGATATATGAGATGAAGCTTTTGTTCAAAGATGATCGATAGGAATTGAGTCCCAAATTCTTATGATTAGTCTGTATAGAAGCATTTCATTGCTAAGAGATTATTTTTCAAGATATTTTCGTTAGGCATGAGAGCGCAGTAGCAATGGTTACGGGTGATAACGCCATTACCCCTCTTCAAACTCTCTTTAAAACAAACTAATTCTATCAATTTAATTTAAATTTACTTAGAAATTTTAACTTCGATTAGAAAACAAATTATGGGTCTTGATTTGATCTGGAATTAAACTTTCAATAGTTAATTTTAAGTAATTTGGGCGCTTATAACTAGGTTGCACCACCAAAGGAAGGTATTATTGATGTTATCTCCTCTGATTCCTAATTATAAGCACCCAAAAGGGATAATAGTGCTCAAAATACTTGAAATTATCGGATCTCAGCGATCTAGGAAAATTGCATCCAAGTTAAAAATATATGATATAGATAATTTCGTATTAGCAATAAAAATTATAGTCCTATCAAGCTTGTTTGAAAGAGATATTTCCTCTATAATTTCAGAAATAAATATGAATTCAGAGTTACAAAAGCTATTGGATATTGATTCAACGATAAATGCGCAAAAAGTCTATAAATCTATGTTTGATTTAAGTTATGACTCATTGTTCCATTTTTTTAGCAAAACATTCCAGTCTGAACGCCGTAAAAGAGATAAAAAGCAAAGAACTATAATTATTGATACCTCTCCAATCGTAATTGACCTTAATATTTGGAGAAACAAGGATAAAATAGGTAAGAAGAATAAAAAATATAAATGGTCTTATTACCCTTCCATAGGCTATTTCGTAGGATTTAAGTTAATTTTGGCTATAGATCTTGATGATAATCTTATTGGATTTGAAATTCATAAAGATTGTCCTAATGATTCAAAAATACTTATTCCTTTTGTAGAAAGGCTTTTCAATTCAAGAAAAATACATTCAGGCGATTTAATCATCTGTGATAAAGGCTTTACGTCAAAAAAGAATTATCATGCGTTAATCAATCAATTTTACTTGATTCCGATTATTTATCCAAGGAATAACACCAATTTAGATCAAATAATTTACGAACTTAATCCGCCTTTAGATGCATTTTCTCACAATAAATATAAATTAGAAAAATGGATTCATATTGTTAACGAATTTAAGAATTTAATCTATCAATGGAAGAGTTTTAAGTATTATAGGCTTGAAATAGAAGTTTTCTTCAATATAGCTAAAAATACCTTAGGATTGAACAAAATACATCAATATACACAGCCTAGTGTCGAAAAAAAGGTTGTCCCAATAGTTTTCTTAGCTACAAAGTTAGTTTCTTTAGCGAATTCTCTAAATATCGGAAAAAAGGCTATACATTCCTGGTAGGTCACGAAGAGGGGTATATCCTTTTTGTGCCTTTTCGGGGAATTACACAGTTACACGTGATAACATAGCCTAGCCATTAATTAGAGGATCTATTGCGTTATTCAGAGCGAATGCCTCTTCGCGTTCGATGCAAGTGGGACATGACCCGCATGGCTTCTCCTCCCCTCTATAGCATGACCAAGTTAGCTCATAGGGCACATTCAAATCAATGCCTAACTTCACTATCTCTGCCTTGGTCATGTTAATGAAAGGAGCTCTGAGCTCCACAGGGTGCCACGCAGTTGCTAACCTTATGGCGGGTATCATTGCTTCTACAAACTCTGCCCTGCAATCGGGATAGATTGCTGAATCATTTCTATGAGCAGCGTAGAAGACCTCGGGAATCTCATGTGCCTCAGCATAGCCAGCGGCTATGGAGAGCATTATCATGTTTCTATTGGGAACAATCGTCTGTCTGGCAGCATCCTCCGTATAATGGCATTTCGGTACCTCCTTTCCACCTAGAAGCGCACTGTCACCTAGAAGTCCTGAAATACGGGTCAGATCTACAACTTTATGGGGGATATTGAGAAGACCAGTGATATTCCTGGCGCAGTCGATCTCCTTCTTATGTCTCTGAGCGTAGTTGAATGTCAGTGCATGAATGTGATAGCCAGCGGATCGCATCTTGTAAAGCATGGTGGTCGAGTCCAAGCCGCCCGACAATATCAAAACGGCATTCATAAGCTCATATTTTCGGTAGTTGTTATTGAACTTTGCTGAAACGTGCAGGCGCAATCTATACAATAGATAACATACTCTCTCGAAAATAGCAAAATGCCCAAAACCAAATATAACTCTATTAATTTATCTCTACCGTAAAAGTTATAAACTTAAAAAAATAACTTCCTAAGTATGAGGGACACCGCTGAATCAGGAGGTGCCTTCCCGGAGTCAATCCGCAAGGCATTAACGAAAAACAATTCAAGGATGTATAACATCCTAATAATCCTAATATTAATCTCTTTAACCTCTCTGGCCGGATATCTGGTATATGATATTTTATCCAACAGAGCTGTAGGAGCATTTGACGGTTCTTCCTTCGGCCTGCAGGGCAAAGGGAGCATCGCGGTAATAGATGGTTGGCAAGAGAAGGGCATGAAATTACTTGAGCAAGGTAAATATAACGAGTCAATAGTGTGCTTCGATAAAGCCATATCCGATAACTCAACAAACGCTAATGCGTGGAGGTACAAAGGCAATGCACTATATGCCCTTGGAAATTATGATAATTCCATCAAATGCTTTGATAAAGCGCTGCTTTTGAACTCATCAGATGGGGAGGCTCTCTATAACAAAGGACGCTCTCTTTTTGCACTGAAGAGATTTGATGATGCAAGAGCGGCATTTGCCAAGGCTGAAAAGTTAGGCAAATGGCCGAATCCTATGCGCTCAATAAACTCATCAAATACAACATCTGTCCAATCAGGCAGCAAAACGGCAAAAGGTGGCTCCAGGATAATTGTCGATTGGGCCCGCGCCAATAGCGAGGAACATAGCTCTGTGGACGACAGCTCTTCAGGCGACAGTTCTTATTATAGTGCAGCTGCACCAAAAGCGAGCACAACTACTGAGGTTGTTTCTAATATCAACTCTAGTAAGGCACATGAAAATAACACATCTAATGCCTCAATAAATGCTACTAATGCACTGATGAATGCAGCTAATGCGAATGCCACCACTTTAAACACAACTGAAATCAGCAATAGCTTAACTGATAATGCCTCAATAGATCCTTCTATAAAAGCAGCTGAAAACGATGGATCTGTTAAAACCAGAGTCAAAAGGGCAAGTAGAGTTCCAGCCGCTGGTTTGGCCGGATCGCAGGAACCCAAAGCTCAGATATCCGCAACAAAGAAATCCACAAGGACACCCAGGACGCCGATAGCATCAAAAGCTAAAGATCTGGGAACCCAAGTAGATACATCGGCTTCAAGCAGTGCCAAAGTAGAAAAAACTTCAGCCGTAAAGGCTGCATTAGCATCAAGCAAGCCCAATGCACAGGTATCTGCCATAAAGAAATCCATAAAAGCCCCCAGGAAACCGGCCGCACCAATGGCACCAGCTGCAAAGTCAAAAACTGCAAGAACGCCGATCAAAAAATAGGAAGCTTCAAGCGCTGATGCCTTGCGCCTTTTTCATTCTTTGATTTAGTTGGAGCCTCCTCATCCTTTTATACTCATCTTTGTCTCGATGTACTCATTCAATGCGACAGCATTATTATGAAGCTCATCCTTGGCTGTTTTAATGTAAGCATTAAATATCTAGATGTCCATAATGAATTATCTTCGGGTGCTCAAAAAATTAATATAAAGCTCTAGATCACGCCTTTAGTACTTGGAATGCCTTTGCCTTCCTTTATCACAGCCTGCCGCACTGCAAAACCAAGCGCCTTGAAGATGCTCTCTGCCTTATGGTGATCATTCTCGCCATAGAATCTAATGTGCAGAGTCATGCGCGCTCCATCAGCAAGGGCCTCAAGGAACGGCTTTATCTCCTGTGTCTCAAGATCGCCGATCCTGTCGCCTTTGAAGTTTCCCTCAAATACGATATAGGCTCTGCCGCTGAAGTCCAGGGCCACATCAGACAGGGATTCATCCATGGGTATGGTAGCGCTTCCGTATCTGCGGATACCATCTCGATCTCCGAGAGCGCTATCAATTGCAAGGCCGATGGCGTTCCCCAGATCCCTATAGCCGCTATAACTGTCATCGCTAGTCTTTGCATCCAGATCAATCAGCCCAGTTCTAGAAAAAGCACTCAGCATATGATCTAGAAATGCCGAGCCTGATGAGAGATTGGCTTTTCCTGAGCCATCGAGATCGATGCTAACGCTTGATAGCAAATCTCTACGCTTGAAATTCGCCTTGCCTTTCCTCAATTTATTGCCCCCCTTAGTGCATCCAGAGTTTTTCTGACGCTGAGCTTTCCTGTATAGATTGCAGTACCTGCAACTGCACCGGACGCGCCCGCATTCCTCAGAGCCAGGACATCATTTATAGTCGTGACTCCTCCTGCCGCGACCACTGGAATCTTCACAGCCTCGATCAGCTGAATGGTTGGAGCGATATTTATGCCCTTTTGCTGGCCTTCAACATCGATATTTGTAAACAGGATTGATCCTGCACCCTTTTCCTCGAAGAGCCTGCCGAGATCGACGGCTTGTTTGGGAAGCGACCTCTGCCAGCCTTCAGTCGTCACATTTCCCTTCTTCACGTCCAGGGCAACCATGATTCTTTCTGAGCCGTATTCCTCAGATAGCTCCTTGACCATATCGGGATTCTTTAGGGCGGCAGTGCCGAGGATCACCCGATCGACGTCCAAGTCCAGGAGCGATCTCACGTCCTCTTTTGTCCTGATGCCGCCTCCAACCTGGATGAATATGTCGAGATTCCTAACGATCTCGCTTAGGATGGTCGAATTGATCCTCTTTCCCTGAATAGCGCCATCAAGGTCGATGATATGCAGATGATCTGCCCCCTCTGAAACCCAGCGCTCGGCCTCTGCCAAAGGATTGTCTAGGGAAACTACTTCAGTCCCCGGAACGCCGCCTACCAGCTGCACGCACTTGCCGCCGCGAAGATCGACGGCCGGGAAGAATGAGAAAGTCATGAGAAGATCCTTTGGGCTAAATAGACCTTAATGGTTTCGATTCTGATGAAAGATAAAAGATCTAAACAAACAACAAGCTGCGACGGACCCAATAAGCAATGGTTTCCAAGTTATATTGTAGATAAGGCCAATTAGTATGAGTAATTAATTTCAAGATCCGAATTTGCTGGTAGAACAATAGCGGGGAGTAGATTTGAACTACTGATCTACGGGTTATGAGCCCGTCGGGATATCCTGACTACCCTACCCCGCTTCATATAACTGTATAGTTGTATTACTCAATCACCGTATACTAGTGTATAAACCTTCCCATCCAAACTTAAGTTTGGCGATGCAAAATTATCTATCGGCATTATTACTTATCGATATTCGTTAATATATCTTCCGATAGTAATAATGATATATATCCAATAGAAAGGTTAAATTACTTCGAGCATATTAAGGCAAAGTATGGGGGTAAAATTATGAAATCCATCTGTAAAATCCTTCTGCTGGCATTTTTGCTATCAGCGCCAGCTATCGCACAGGAATACGGATCTAAGGTAGTGTTAGGCGATTCTGATGAGGCCAAGGCTCTCAGCCCATTTTATGCTGGACCTGAGTTCGCCTTCATAGACTTAAATGATAATGGCATATTCGAGCCGACTGATCCTGTCTACATAAACATAAATTCCGCTGACGGAACAGTGAGCGAAGACGATGTAAGAGTTACTCCTTTTGGATCTTTTCAACCAGGGAGTCAGGTAAATGCAGTAGATCCTGACCACGATAAAACTCTGATAAGATTTGGAACATATCGTTACCCTGCTGCAGAGCTGAGGTTCTTCGATATGGATGGCGACAAGTCCTACAGCATCATAGATCCAGTATACCTTGACCTCAATCCGGGAATAGTGAGCGCAGGCGACATCAGGATAACTGGCTATCCCTTGGATGGTCCGATGATATATCCTCCCGGAAGCAGAGTGAGGGACTCCGATTTAGATAGCGATAAGCCAACTACCACACTTCCAGGAATGCTTAGCTTCTATAACGCCAATGGAAACATAAACAACGGCGGCTGGGGAATCTATGATACGGGCGATGTCATCTACGTGGATACTCAGTATCCCTTCAACACGATAACAGTTAACGACATCCGGCTGTGAATCGTCCTGTGCGCGAGTGCTTCTAAGCGCTCGCCAAATTATTTAGTATTTGCATACCTCAGAACACTTGAAATACATTCACTGAAAATAGCTCAGCAATGCACCTCCTTGGCGTGGATGAGGCGGGCAAAGGACCTGTAGTAGGCTCCATGATTATTGCAGGTCTCGTTATCGACGAGGAAAGACTATTCGATCTTGCAGCCATGGGAGTTCGGGATTCCAAACAGCTCACGCCAGCTAGACGGGAGATTTTGGCAAAGAAGATCCTCAGTATTGCGAGCGATCACTATATTCTGGAGGTCCCGCCTGGAATCATAGACGAGCTGCGCCAAGCAATGACTATGAACGATATAATGGTGCGATGCTTTTCGCAGGTACTGCAGCATCTTTCAGCCGATAGGGCAATATTGGATGCTTGTGATGTAAATGCACAACGGTTTGCCGATAGAGTAAGAACCACCAGCGGCACAACAATGGAAATTGTTGCCGAGCACAAGGCAGATGAGAATCATAAGGTTGTCTCTGGGGCATCAATTCTTGCCAAGGTGAGAAGAGATGAATCTGTCAGAGAGCTGGAAAAGTCGATGGGCTGCAGAATAGGCAGCGGTTACCCAGGAGATCCAGAAACAGTAGAATTTTTAGAAAATTGGGTAAAAGATAAGGGAGACCTGCCGCCCTGTGCAAGACGCTCCTGGGCCACGGCGCAGCGTATAAAAGATACTTATAGAGGCTAGTTTTATATAGGCTGCCTGAAAGTATAATTAGAGGGATCTCATGGATATAGAGGATACACTTCTTATGATTCCGGGGCCTGTCAAGGTAGCGCCGAGAGTCTTACGCACCATGTCAAGGCCGATGATCAGCCACAGGAGCGGCGAGTTTGGAGCGATTTACGATGACTGCCGCATGCTTTTGAAGGAATTTTTCGAGACTAAGAACGAGATAGTGGTAATGACCGGCAGCGGCACAGTAGGTATGGATGGCGCTGTCGCTGGCATAATTGGCCGAGAAGATAAGATTATAACGATATCCAACGGCAAATTCGGGGAACGATTCACTGAGATTGGTGAAAGATACGGAAAGGCAATACCCTTAGCCTTTGACTGGGGAACGCCCTTCAATTTGGACAAGGTTGAAGACGCTCTGGAAAATGGAGCAAAGGCAGTGGCGATGGTTCATAATGAGACCTCCGTGGGCCTGACCAATCCTGCCAAGGAGATAGGCAAGCTTGTTAGAAAGCACGATGCTATCTTCATTGTGGACGGGATCTCATCTATTGGAGGCAATGAGTTCCTGACGGATGAGTGGAACATCGATATTGCAATTACTGGCTCACAGAAGGCCCTGGCTGTGCCTCCGGGCCTGGCCGTTGTCGCTGTTTCCCCTAGGGCGGAAGAGAGATTCCAGGCAAAGAGCGCCAGCTATTATGCTGATCTCAAAGCCCATCTTAAGAGCGTAAGAAAAAGCCCTGCACAGACGCCGTATACTCCTGCGGTTCCTCTATTCTATGCTCTTCAGGAGGCTTTGCATATGGCAAAGGAAGAGGGCTTCGCTGCCAGAAGAGCCAGGACTGCAAAACAGGCCGAGGCAGTGAGGGCTGCAGCAAAGGCACTTGGAATCGAGCTGTTTCCAACGGTTAACGAGCATTCCCACTACTCCAATACAGTCACTGCTATGAAGATGCCAGAGGGCATCACCGATGATAAGCTCAGAGGCGGCATGAAGAAGCAGGGCGTCATAGTCTCAGGCGGCCAGGAGAAGCTGAAAGGGAAGATCTTCAGAATAGGAACAATGGGCATCTGCTCCCAGGGAGATGTCCTCAGGACCATTCAGACCCTGGAGCTGGTGCTGGCCAAAGAAGGACGCCTGGCAGAGCGTGGCGCAGGAGTCGAGGCTGCAAGCAAGGCACTGGGAGTTTAGCTTGATTATCGCAGAGAATAATGCAGCTATTTTCAAATAGTTTTAGCCTTAAGGAAGCTCTAATGCAAAGGCTTATTAAGGCTAACTTTTCCTATTCTACCACATATGTAGGGTGGTAATTAAAATGGGCTCTTCTTGGTCGGCGCTGATGCACGTTTTGTTGCTTTTATTGCTGCTAGTCATGCCTCTTTCCAATGCTCAAGATGCAATTTCCTTCGCGCAATCAGGCTTAAATAAAGAACCGTTTGATGTAAATAAGTACTGTCAATTATATTGTTCCTATTAATAATGGTATTAATTATAACATGCTTTACACTGTAAATCTTGATGTGGGATTCTGACATAAATAATCCAGATGTATTCAAAAGATTTGATGCACAAAGTGTAAACGTAAATCCTCATTCAACGACTTACACTACATTCGACGTAAACTTCCGCTCTCCAGATTTATCCAGAGGCGATTTCAAAACTTGGGTCCAAAATAAAAATGATACTAGTATCTGGGATAATGCTTGGTATCGTGCAACCATATCTCCTCTTTTGGGAAAAGCATCACACTTGAGAATTATGAAGGGCATCCTCAACTATGCAAGCCTTTCTTTGAATTTATGAGCCCAATGGTTGATCCAGCACAAGGCAACAATGAGGATCAGTATAGCTACGAAGTGACTGTCTTATGGGAGCTATGGGATAACTAAGCCTTCTTGTCGGGCCCTCCGATGAATGGTCCTTGGACCGATCTAGGAAGCAAAGAATATGCAACGCCAAATACACTCCAAACTCTAAGATGGGATAATAAAACTTTGGGCTTCAACTTCAATATAGCTTACTTTAAGTTCGCAGGAAGAACGAATTCAGAGATCTTTCAGGGACCATTTTGGCCTATTGCAATAGCGTATCGGAACAGCAGTGTTACTCCAGAGAACGGAACTTCAGATACGCCCTTCACATATAGCATCGATATAAACTCATCAAAGGCAATCGATGTCGAGCTGAATGTTCTAGATGTGAGCAGTGGGAATTATAATTCCGCCGGGAGATTGAGTTATGAAAATGTAAGCCAATGGAAGACTCTGACATGGAATGGTATCCGACCTTCCTCCACAACAGACGCAAAAGGGGAGTCCAATTACTTTTTCAGCTGTTATTATAAGGATGCGGAGGTGCCTGTAACAACCACATATAAGGGTACTGGGAGATATTATCCCGGGCCGAGCCTGGCTCCGATAGCTCTGAAAAACTGGACTGTTCTGCCCAGGAACGGCACGATCTTTACGCCATATACCTATTCAGTACAGGTAGAATCTAGGGAGCCGCGTTTCGATGTTAAACTTCAGACCGCTCCACCAAGATGCGATATGTGGACAGATAGGGGCACCGTTACCTATAATGGCGATAACAATACCCTTACTTGGGCAGGCATCAGCTTTGATCCTAGCTTTGCAGAAGCAATTGGAAGCGGCAGATATAGATTTGTTGCAGACAACTCAGTCTTAGGAGAGTTCACGGGTCCCAATATAGATGTAGCGTTTAAAAATATGACATATGTCTCTATACTTAATACTCCTCGCTTCGATTATAAAGTCACCGTAAGATCACCTGAGCCCAGCTTGAAAATCGAGCTTATTTATACCAATGATGGATTGGTCTGGACAAGATCGAATCTCATCCAAGAGTATAAATCCGATACCCAGGAATGGAAGGAGCTTGTGTGGAAAAATCAGCCTTGGCACAAAACGGTTCGGTTTGATGTCATGAGGGCATAGTATGAAAAGGGCTCTTCTGATAGGGTTCATACTATTATATGCAGCTTCACTTTTAGGCCATTTGGCCTCAGGTCAGGACGGGGGCCAAGGTCCCAGCATAGATATCTCTCCGCCATCGCCATCAGTATCTCGAAGCAGTGATGGTGGAAGTCCGAGATCGCCAGATATAGATAACTTCATCCGGCAGGTTGAAGGCTGGAAGAATAACTACCCGGATAAGTTTGATTACCTTAAAAAGCTGCTATATAAGGAACCGTTTACTACACAGAAATACATTCCTCCCGCGGTGTGGGTATATTACCCGCCTACGAATAATACCACAGTATCTAGAGATGAAAATATAAAGATTGGCGCTGTGATTTCTAACCAAAACCCTATAGAAATTAGGAGAGCCCTTTTCCTTGATCTGGAGATACAGGAGCCCGGAGAGAAGGAATTCAAACCTGCCAAGACAGGCACTCAGATAATACAAGTGAATGAGTACGATGAAAAGACCAATGCCACTATGAGGATCTTTCCAGATCTCGAATCTTTTGGCTATCTCAAAAAGGTAGGAGATGCAAAATTAAGGATCAAAGTCTCAGATGGGCAGTATAACTATTACTCTAGTATACAGAAGGACTTTCCTAAAGACGGGTGCTATGGCGAACTTAATATGAGTGTATACAACATACCGCCTAGAGTAAACAATAGCAGTATGGAAGTCAGCCCAAATCCCGCGAGATGGGACGACTTTATCCAATATACAGCATCATTGGAGGATGATCATACTAGCACGCCTCTGGTATCTTCAGCAGATAAGGGCCAACAGAATATCAATCAGGTTACACTTCACATCCTCTTAAACGATACAGAGATAAACAATATCACGAAGCCGTTCCTTGTGGGCGATCCTATTATCTTCAGCACTAAAGATAAAGGCATATTTGACGAGAGCGATGCAGGTAAGAACTTCAGCTACCGTTATTCATGTACCGATGGAGTGATCGGTGGAGAGAATACCACATGGAGTGAAGTTATGTCTGGTCCAGTCCTGAGACCCATCTCTAAGATAAGAGTCAGCAATCCGATGATCCGGCCTGAAAGCGATAACTACTACTGGTGGCAGAAATACACCTTTGGGCTCGGCATGAAAAGCCAGAACAACGAGGGAGATACTGTGACTGTTACCCTTTATACGGATACTCCTTCGTCCCCGAAAAAGCCGGTATCATCTCAATCGGAACATATCTCGGGGTCTAATTACACAGACATCCTCTTTGAAGATATAGAGCCTTTCAATGTGGCAGACCGCAACCAGCCATTCCACTACTACTTCACTTATACATCTCCTGATCAATATGGAAAGTACGAGTCCACGTGGTTTGACGGGCCCAAACAAATAAACTCAAAGCTGATCAGCTATGAACTAGCCTCAATCCAGGCAGTGGGCAACCTTCTGGCGATCGTTATAGTCGCCATTTTAGCAGGCATATTCGTCGAGAGGAGGTTCTACAGATGATGTATGAGATAGAACTTCTGGCCATCTTGGCTGGCATTATGTTGTTAGGGGGGCTCCTGCATTTTGCATACCTGAATATGATCAGGGCAAGGCTAAATAAGATAGTATCCAGCAATGTTGAAATTAATGATCTAAAAAAGGCGCTTCATATCTCTCAGGGCTCCAACTTCAACACCGTACTACTCTCATCCTGGAGCCTATTCTTTGTAGCTTTAGTATTTCTATACTTTCTGACTCCCACTATTTTCGAGAACTGGAATTACTTCCAAATTCCTGCAGCTGCGTCCTATGAATTTGGTCTAATTATCCTTGGTGCTGCTGTAATATTGCTCACTGGCCTACTTGCCTTCAGCATTCCGAGAATCTATGGATATTATGTAATTCCTAGGGCTCTGAAAAACATCATCGTATACTTTGTGCCTTTATTACTAGTTATCTCAATATCAATTTCCATCTACATTGGCACTATATATCCCCTCAAGGATAATAGTTTTTGGAACTTAGGATATTTGACTCTGATTGCATCCCAGATTATGTTATTGTTGCCTGTATTTTCCGGCTTCGTGAGGGATTTACATTGAGACCATATGTTGTTGGGATAGGTGGCACTGGAGGTAACATCCTAACGCAGTTACTCCAAAGCCAAGATGCCTATCTACCTAAGTTCTCTTTTGGAGGATATTTGGCTTTTGGAGATGTTAAAGGCATTTGGCTTGATTCTGCAAGCCATGAAGTCCAGGATAATCCTTTCTATAGTAGTCTTACCAGCGGCAACTATCCTTTTTATCTAATCTGCCATGGGGGCATAGAAGATCACTCTAAAACTAAGGATTATGTAACTAACAAATATGGCTTTGATCTCAAGGCTTCAGGCTATGATAGACGTGCAGAATATCTTAAGGGCATCTTTGAGATCTTTGAGACCGATGAAGATTTACAATCCATAGCAACTGACGAGTTTAAAGGAGAAAAGAATCCGCTTGCCGGCTACATCTGGCGGCAGGGCATTCGGTCTTTCACTACTTTATCTATAAAACCAGATGAAGTAAATAAAACTCGGCAACTGAAACTTTGCGATAGCATACTTTTCATAGCTTCTCTTGGAGGAGGAACAGGAACCGGCTTCATAAACCCCATTACCAGCTCTGTACGGGCAGAGGAACTGAAGTTTCCTATATTTGCATTAGGTATTCTGACAGAAAAAGGGACAGATCGTAAGAACACTGAGGAAGGACAGAGGGATCTTGGCGCCGTAATTGCTATGTACGATCTGTTGACTAAGGAGGCAGGGACAGGCATCGATAGCCTGATTATGATTGATAACCAGATACTGATCGATAAATTCGGAGATAACTATGCGGCTATAAACAGATCAATTTACGATGCCATGAAGCCGCTCATCGATTTGAGGAATTATCCCGGTGCCGAGCAGCAGGATGAAGTGCTTGGCATTCAGCGCGCTTTCTTGGGTACTATGAACGGTAGCCCAAATGAAGGTAATGGACAGCTATTTCCTCCTATACTGATTCCCTGCTATTATTCCAAGAAAAGCTCGACTGAAGAACTTCTGGTAAATAATCTCTGGATAAAGATGGAAGACTCTTCAATTGTAATCCCACTAAAGCGGAGAGGGCATTTGTTTTTGTAAGAGGATTTCTTAGTGCAGGCAAAATAGTAGATGCAGTTTGTGAATATACAGGGCTTTCTGAAGATAAAATAATAGTTTACCGCAAGATAGGTGACGGCAATTTAAATGATATCCTGATTTTGCTGAGGAATCCATATGGAGGCGATACAGAGAGCTATAATATCGAGGGCACCTTCGAAAATCGTATTTACAGCATAATAAATGAAGCAATAAAGTACATTGACAGGAATGAGAACAATATCTTAGGAGTCCATGGCTATACAGAGATAACCAAAAAAGCATTGAGGAACTACTTTTACGGAACCAACGGCTTAAAATATAAATTGGAAGCCTCCCAAAAACGGCTAAGAGACGGGCAGAAACCATTCTTTGTCGAGCCTATTAGGATATTTGGAGAACATGAGACGGTGTTCGTAGACAAAAAGGATGAACTCATAAGCCAAAGCCATATTATCGATCAGGCGCAGATCGGAGAGCTAGTAAGAAATGAGCTGGAGAAGATGCTCAGCTCTGAAGAGGGCAAAGCAAGAATAAAAACAATCTTAAACATCTAATTTTAAATGTTTTAAAATTATACTCTTGTATTATATTCTCGATAATAAGCTGCTGACGATTCCCTTCCTCAGGATGCAGCCAGGAAAACTGCGCACTGGTATTGTACATTATACCCTTATAGTAGTCATCTTTCATCGTGATCATCCCAAGATGAATCAGCTTCTTGCTCTTATCCGTGTTCGTAGCCTCAATAGCCACATATCTCTCAGCCTCGTATGGATATCGCACCACGACCCACATATGGGGATCAAGCGGATGGCCCTTATAGCTCATCATAAGCCTGGCATCGTATCCCTTACCCTGCAGAATCGACCAGCATATCTGAGAAGTATTTGAGCAGTCGAAGACGTTCTCCCGATAGCTCTGGCCATAATCGTAGCTATCAAGAACCTTCTGCAAGTTTTCGGTCCAGGATTTATTTTCCGAGGATGGCCTCTCTGAGTTCAACGTACCTGGAGGGCTCGCAATCTTTGCGTATGATCTGGCTGCTCTGGATGCTATTATTAGTAATACTATTGCCCAGATCCATTAGGTTGTCTTCAGCCAGGTCTGAAATATCCGTATAAACTATGCCCTCCTCTCCATCATATATTGGGACGCCTATCATCTTCCCAGGCTCCCTAGGGTTCAAGGATACAAGCTGCCAGCTGCCCGCGGTATCCCGAGCAGCAACCCAGATATTTCCGCCTCTCTGGATCAGCCTGGTCTCATAGCCTTTTTGATTGAGCAGATCTTGCACCGCGGCAGCCCTGGAAGCTGCCGCTAACTGGGGATCGACTTTTATTTGGTCCCTTGAAGAGAGCTGATAAGTCCCGTTTGATGGCATTAGCGAATGCATAGTTTCCAGATACACCTTCCTGGATAGTAGTGTGGACGTATCCTTATAGCTGTAGCTTGCAAGCAGATCTTCAAGCACAATGCCCCAAGCATCGCCCTTTACAGTCCTTTGCTTGAGTGCTGTTGCCCTTCTATCTCGCACATCTGAGAACGTTTCAAGCATATGATTGAAGGCTAAGGTGCTCAGGTCGTAGCTCTCGCTGCTGCTTGATAGTGTGGCGAAGAATAGCCTATCGGACACGCTTGAGTTCCAGACTGCAAAACGTTTCCTTGAGCCATATTTTCCCATTGTGTAATAAAGATCAAGGACGGAAGCATTCTCACCATTTATCCTCATTCGACTATGCGTCGATGAGATGATCTTTATTTCATCACCACTATAGGTCTTATCTATTTGATCAAGTACCTTCTCCGGCTCAACCCCTGGATCTCGTACCCAAGTGAGGAAAATGTATGCATCATGAGACCGCATGCTCAGGTTTCCGCATGGGCTTTTCCCAAAAGCCGTCACAATCCAATCTTCAGGATATTCCAGGGATAGCCCACTGCCCCTATACTCTGATTCGGATAGGCTATTTGAATGGGCTGAAGGCGATGATGATAAAACAGAGATTGTGAGAAATAAAAGAACGAACGCAACGGATAATGATAATATCCGGAAAAGGCTCACAAGACAATCTCCATCATATCGTGGCCCAGAGGCCAGGTCTTGAGGGCTATTTCATGCGGAGGATAAAGATGGCTTAAGTGAGTGAGCCTGAGATCCTTTACGCCCAAATTCCTGGCAAGGCAAACTGCCTCCTCAGCATTCATGTGCTTATTTAGATTGTAGCCGGGGGGCATTATGGCATCTGCCAGCATCAGGTCGGCATTCTTTATAAGATCCAGGCTCTCCTGTGGAATATCGAGATTGGTATCGCTGGTTATAACAACTTTTTTACATCCATTAGTTATGAGAGCCCCAGCAGTTTCTGTTGGAGGGTGATTTACCTTAAAAAGAGTGAACTCCATTCCAGCAATCTCAAATGGCTCATAAGCCAGCACATCGTGGCGCATTGGTTTCAGAAAGTAGAGGTAGTTTAGGATATAATCCATTGTATCCTTCAATGCAAAAACATCCACATGGCTCTGAACGCGGTGAAAGTCTCCAAAGCCTGCATAATGATCATAATGTGCATGAGTCCATATAACTGCATCAACTGAGCTTATATCTCTCTTCAGAAGCTGCCATCTGAGGTCCGGGCTCGTATCCACGAGCACCCTTCCCTCGTCCTCATCTGATTCAACGAGAACAGAGAACCTCATCCTTCTGCTTCTTCCGCCACGGAGTGCATCCATGCAGGCAGGACATTTGCAGCCGATCTTGGGAGTCCCTATGGCATCGCCTGTTCCAAGAAGCGTGATCTTCATGCGGTTATGCTCCGCTTGTAATCGGATATCCTTTTGCCGAAATCTTCCACGGATCTCAGTAGATCCTCCTGGTTTATGTTCTTTCTATCTTCAATTAGAGCGTTCAGAACGGCTTCCCTGATCACTAGCCTTAAGTCAGAGCCTGAGTAGCCATCGGTCAGCTCTGCAAGCTCCTGAGTATCCACCTTTTTGTTGATCCTTGAGAGTACGCTATCTAGAATTTTGCGCCTGATCTCAGCATCCGGCAACGGGAAGTTGAGGACTTTATCAAACCTCCTCCATGCGGCGTAGTCAAGGAGTTGAGGGTGATTCGTAGCAGCAAGCAGCAAGACTCCGTCCTCAACAAGGCTGATCTCATCTATTGCCTTGAGCAGAGTGTTCACTGCCCTCTTAATTGCTCCATGCTCATCCGATGTTCTAGTCTTCGCAACGAAGTCGAACTCATCTATAAAGAGAATGCAAGGGGACAATTTCTTTGCAAGATCGAAGACCTTATCGATATTCTTCGAGGTCTCGCCCAGGTATTGTGAGGTTACCATCGACAGCCTGACCTCTACAATCGGCAAAGAGAACCACTTTGAGAGAGCGCGAGCAGTCGATGTCTTGCCTGTTCCAGGCGGTCCGACGAAGAGAAGCTTTCCAATATCATAAAGTCCGATATCTCTAAGGTAAGACCTGTACTCCAGAGCCTTGCCGATCTTCTCAATCTCCATCTTCTGATCATCCGTCAGCACAAGCTCTTCAATGGAGTCTCTAACATCCTCAGGCGCCTTGACGTTCACAAGCTTGAGAAGGTCATCGGATTCCTTTGCATCTTTGCAGAGCTCCTTGATTCTTGATTCGATCCATTCGCGGTCGGCGCTTAGAGGCTTATTGTTTCTCTTGGCTTCTGAGTAGCTAACTTTTAATGAGTTGTAATTCTCGTAGAAATAGGCCAATACCGGGTTCGACATTATTCTCGGTATGGGCTTCTGGTTTGCAAACCACTTTGCTGCAACGTCAAAGACTGTGAGCTTGAGCTGCGATCCGAACTCCTCAAAACTAACGAACGGCAGATCTTTTATAACACTTTTAATATTGTCTATCCCATATATTTGCTGTATATCTTGTCCCGTCACGTATATTGGCCGCTTGATGCACTTCGCATCGATATCGAAGTAATGCTTCCTTATGTTGGATGGTAGGTCATCCTCAGTCAAATTCCCTGAGCGGTTATAGATATCTGCAGTGAGCAGAAGCTCTGCGACCTCAATCGCGCCAGAATTCTCCGAACCCATCATTAAAACTCCGTAGGACTGGAAACTACTAATGGCCTATAAAAAGAGATAAAGCTTTCCATGCTTGTTCGCGTTCTGAAATGTTTTAAGATCGCAAACTCTCTGATTATATATCTCTAAGTTTTCAGAGGATTGGTCACAAACTGCTCGGTTATAGACCACTAGACTCTAGACTTCTGGATTCTAGATCTCTCGATAATATACAATTGTCCTATAGACCGCCAGAAGAAACCCATAAAGGGCCGGTCCGATAATAACCCCCATGAGCCCTACAACGAATACTGGTGCTGTATAGGCAAGGACTGTGACGATCGGATGGATTCTGGCGCTTCTTATCGCTAGTTGCGGTCGCAAGACGTTCTCCGGTATGATCATGAGCGCAATAATTCCAAAGGCAACTAGGGCAATCACCATTGCATAATCCTTAAGCAGCAGATAATATAATGCAATGGGCACGATCACAAAAGGTGGCCCAAGAAGAGGTATTAGAGTGAAGATGGCCACGATGATTCCCCAGATCAGCGGATAAGGTATCCCCAGCAGAAAGAACCCGATCGCAGCCAGAATTCCGCTCAGCATCGAGGTTGTGAAGTAAACTGTAAAAAGGGTGGTGTAGATTGCGTTCAGCTCCTGCAGGAAATGGCTAGCCAATCCCATCCTCGTTTTAGGCATAATCTCTACTGCTTTTCTTACAAAGTATTTGCCGTCAATGAGTATATAGTAAGTAAAGAATACTACTACGATCGATTGGGCAAATAATATCGGCAAGTTGGATGCAAATCCCGATAGCTGTGCCTCTATAATAGGAAGCGCCCAGGAGGCTATGGTCGCAGGGATATCGCCTATTTCCTTTATGTATCCCGATACTGGCGCGGGGAGATTTGTCTCCATCCACTTATTGAGATCTTGAGAGAGATTGGTTACGGTGATATCTGCAATATCTCCTGATTTTTGGAGGTTCGATATCTCTATCAGAAGCACACTAGTCATGCCCAAAAGTACAGCCAGAATTATAATGAATACCACAAGAATGGCAAGAAACGATGAGATCTGCCGCTGCCTTGTAAGCCGAAGCAATCTCGCATAGACCGGCTTAAGAAGAAATGTCATGACAATGCTTAGCAAGATCGTCGATAGGAAGTCCTTTGTTAGATAAACCGTGGCGATGAATACCAGGAATACTATTGCTACGGCAGCGATATCGAACTTACGGCTGGCCTCCATAGCCGTAGCTTATCGCCGGAAGGAATAAACTTTTCTAATCTCACTTGATCTTGCGATCTTAACTCTTGATTTAAGAGGAATCATCCTTTTTCAATCCGACCCCGGATCCCCACGATGTAATCGCTAACAGGTATTTCCTTTCCAGCCTGTTTCACAGCCTGGGAGATGAGGCGTGTGATCTGGGTGCAGCAGGGAACTGTCATATGCAGAACTGTTATGTCCTTGATATCATTCTCCTTCAGGATGCTCGCCAGCTTATCCACAAATTGCTTTTGGTCATCGAGCTTTGGGCATCCCACTAGAGTTACGCGGCCACTTAGGAGATCCTGGATATTGGGATAGGCAAAGGCCGTGCAATCTGCGGCTATAAGCAGACTTGCACCCTTAAAGTAAGGTGCACCTGGACGGGCTAATCTCATCTGTATCGGCCAGTTGGTGAGTTGGGAAGGCTGAACTGGCACTCCCGCTTCTGCTTTTGGCTGCTTATCCGGCGTCATGCTGACGGGAGCTGTACAAGGGGTTAGAGGTATAACCGTCTCCATCTGGTGCTCTTTGGCTGCCTGCTCATCGAACTCTTCAGTCTCACGCTCAACGATAGTCAAGGCGCCTGCAGGACATATTGCCAGGCAAGCGCCCAGACCATCGCAGAATCGATCACTTACAACTCTGGCCTTGCCATCCCTCAGCTCAATCGCACCCTCGGCACAGGCTGCAGTGCACTCACCACAGCCAGTGCATTTGGATTCATCTATCTTGATTACCTTTCTCTTGGCCATTTAATCAGGTCCATCTAGAGTATTATCCTTCTTTAGTAATATAACATGGCTATGCTCAGTGGAATGAATCCCATAGCGCCTAATGTATTGCGCACAATCCCCTCGGAAAAGGCAAAGCTTCTAGAGAGCTTTCTGAGGCCATCGGGATCAGATATACTGAAGTACTTGCCTCTACTATTTAGGAATCTTATCAATGCCGCCTCATTCGGCCCGATAATTTCGCCGCCCAATCAGATCCACTCCTTTATCAAATTGGAAGTTTTGAGGCGAGCTCCCTGATTAATCCGTTTTGAATTTTAAAAGAATGTTTAAGTACAATCGGCCTCAATAATTTTAAAGCAGATATTTCGAGATAAATCAAATGGATGTGCGAAAATCGCCCAAAAATATCAATGTACAATTTGTGGATATATTTATGATCCAGAGAAAGGAGATCCAGACTCGGGAGTTGCTCCCGGCACAGCCTTCGAAAACCTTCCTGATGACTGGGTTTGCCCTCAGTGTGGAGCGGCAAAGGATGCGTTTGAAGCGGTGAAATAAATGAGCCTGATCAGGGATATAAGGCCCGGGGTGAGATCGGTTGGTGCAATAGACTGGGACCGAAGGCTCTTCGATGCATTGATACCTCTGCCTGACGGAACCAGCTACAACTCATATTTGATTCAAGGCAGCGATAAAGTCGCTCTGATAGATGCCGTCGATACGACGATGCTGGATGTTCTCATAGAAAATCTCAGTACGCTCGGAGTAAAGAAGCTGGATTATATCGTTTCACAGCATGCCGAGCAGGATCATTCAGGCACCATCAAGAGGCTAATCGAGCTTTACCCGGATGCCAAGGTTGTGGCATCAGGCAAATGCATAGATCTCCTGATAGCTTTCAGCCTTGTTCCAAAAGAGCGAGTGCAGGAGGTTAAAGACGGCGAGCATATCCCACTTGGCGGAAAGACGCTGGAGTTCATTCACGCCCCCTGGGTCCACTGGCCTGACACGATGTTCACTTACCTGCCTGAAGATAAAATCCTCTTCACCTGTGACTTCCTTGGATCGCATCTGGCCACAAGCAATCTGTATGCAACGGATGAGGCAACTGTATATGAGTCTGCTAAAAGGTATTTTGCAGAAATTATGATGCCTTTCAGGTCAAATATCCAGAAGCATTTGGCTAGGATAAAGGATCTGAAGATTAATGTGATCGCTCCAAGCCACGGTCCTCTATATAACAGGCCCGAGTTCATACTGAATGCCTACCGCGATTGGGTTTCAGATACTGTCAAGAATGAGGTTGTACTTCCCTATGTCTCCATGCATGGTGCCACAAAGGCAATGGTAGACCACCTTGTAGATGCGCTCATATCCAGAGGGATCATGGTCAAGCAGTTTGACCTGACAAGAACGGATATTGGAGAGCTGGCAGAGGCGCTTGTAGATGCAGCCACGATTATCATCGGATCACCAACAATTCTTGCGGGAGCACATCCGATGGCATTGTATGCAGCAATCCTTGCCAACGCTCTGAGACCCAAGACCAGATTTGCATCGATAATCGGCTCATACGGCTGGGGAGGCAGAACTGTAGATCAAATCACGGCTGCAATACCGAATCTGAAAGTAGAACTGATAGAGCCTGTAGTGATCAAAGGCTACCCGAAGGAGGATGACTTCAAGGCCTTGGATAAGCTGGCTGATGAGGTACTTGCGAAACACAAGGGGCTGAAGATCGCCTGAACAAACTGGGTCAAAATAAAAGGCAAAATGCTGTTCATTACTATCACAGGATATGGTGATACTGATACCAGAACCTCTGCTCATATATGTGCTCGTATTGATGGCAACAGGCATACTTGTAGGCTCAGCCTGCGGCCTTTTGGGAGTTGGCGGCGCCTTTATAATGGTGCCTATTCAGCTCTGGGCTCTGACCTCTATGGGCATCGATGCTACGATCGCCACTCGCGTAGCGTTTGGAACAGGTTTAGCAGTGGTTCTGCCAACATCCCTCAGCGGCTGCTATGGGCATAGCTGCCGGGGAGTAGTTCTATGGAAGCCAGGGATAATCATGGGGCTGTCAGGGCTCGCCGGAGCATTCATAGGAGGAACAATCGCAGCTCATACCCCAGCAGATATACTCAAAACGATATTTGGTGTGGTGGTTCTTGCAGGGGGTCTTCGTCTGCTTTTGGCCGGGAAAATAAAGCCCGGTACAAAGCCCAAAACTGATCCTCTGCATTACATTTTATGGGGCTTCCCAGTCGGAATCGTATCGGGATTGAGCGGCATTGGCGGCGGCGTATTAATGGTTCCTGTGTTGGTCGTGGGCATGGGATTCAGCATGCTTCAGGCGGTCGGGACATCATCTGTAGCGATTGCTTTGAACTCCATTGGAGGAATCTCTTCTTATGCAATAAATGGGATGGGAGTTTCAGGGAGACCTGCGTATTCGGTAGGCTACATCGATCTTCTTCAGTTTATCTTACTCGCAGGCACAAGCGTGCCTGCGGCGCAGCTTGGTGTTCGATTCGCTCATCTTATCCCGGGGCGACAGCTCAGATATATCTTCATAGCTTTGATGTTTTTCATCGGTCTGCGGATGATTGGAGTCTTCGCCTGGCTGGGCTTGCCGATTTGATACTCTAATTCTGATACGTAGTCTAATACGTAGCCGAACACATCCTAATAATTTTATATCATAAGATCCTTAACATTGATTGATAATATGATGATAATAGGGAGAGATAAACCTTGAAAATAGAACCCTCAAGAATCGAACCCTCAAGTTTAGTATGCATGCTATTATTAGCCGCAATTGTACTTGCAGCTCTCGGCTGCGTTGGCCCTAGCGAAAAGCCCGGCCCGATACAGAATGAATCGAGATCAGTTGCTTTGGGCGGTGCAAAATCGGTCAATGCTCAGGTAACAATGGGGGCAGGCAGTCTCACACTTCTCGGAGGCGCGAAGGATCTACTGGATGCCAATTTTAGTTATAATCTGCCATCATGGAAGCCCGATCTCAGCTATACTGTGACAGGCAATGTTGGAAACCTGAGTGTTCAGCAGCCCACCAGCTCGGTGAAATCTCTTGGCAGCAACGTCACCTACATCTGGAAATTGCGACTAAATAATGATGTTCCCATCAACCTCCAAACAACTCTTGGCGCAGGTGAGAGCAACATTATTCTGAGCAACATGTCCCTGACGGGGTTAAGCATCCAGTCCGGTGCGGGCAACATCACCATCGATCTAAGCGGCAATTGGAGGAATAGCCTCAATGCCAGCATCAAGGCCGGCGTAGGCAACCTTGTGCTCGTGATTCCGAAGAATACTGGAGCGATAGTTTATGTCAGCCAGGGAATCGGGTCAGTTGAAGCAGGCAGCGGCCTTAAGAGCACTGGCAAAGCCTACACCAATGATGCCTATGGAAAATCAAAGACTAACCTGAGTATCAATGTAGAGTCGGGCATAGGCAAGGTAAAGCTCAGCTTGGGGACGTGAAGAGATCTCCCCTTCCTACTGCCTTTATTCAATATTTTTGTTACTACTGTATTGAGGCTACCTAGAACTAATAATAGCTTTATCTCAGAACAACAGCTTTGTGCCTTTGTGGTTAAGTTAATAGCACTAAACCACAAAGGCACAAAAACACAAGGGAATGAATTTTATTCAAGAAGCGTTTGAACAGCCTCACGCGAACCAATATATACATAACTGTACTCTCCAACTTTTTCATAGCTTTATATTTATAGCTATATTTTCTTTTACCATTAAAATTAATTCTTGATACAAAATAGATTTATTTATAAAAGTATTTTACTATGTCATGATCAAATTAGTTAAGATTCCATTACAGTTAGAGCCATTTCTAAAAGAATTTAAAGATTTATTCACCATACCGAGCTATAATTCTTTCTGTGATATGATTTCAGCACTGAGCGTATGTGATAAATCTAAGACCATCGCACACCTTAGTGATGCTATGGCAAAGGATCGAGAATGTACGAAATCACGCTCTTCCTATAATTGGTTCTTTAGTGATGCAATCTGGGATGAGAACGAAGTAGCTCAGCGCAGTGCGGATCTATTTATAGAAGCTCTTCAGTTAAGTGCAAGCGACAAAATATTATTAATTATAGACGATACATATAATGAAAAGGAAGGGAAATGTACTGATGGCGTGGGCAAGTTTTACGATCATTGCAAAGATGACTATATTATGGGTAACAACTTTGTTACCTCAGTCCTCCAATCTAGAGGTATATTTATACCACATAAAGCAAAAATGTATACTAAAGAGATAGACAGCAGTGAAGATTTCATGACTAAAATAGAAATCGCTTATAAAGATATCATCGAGCCCTTAAAAATACCAAAAGGCTTGAGTCTTTATGTTGTTTTCGACAGCTGGTGGTTTTCTGCTGATTTTATAACTAAATGCCTGAACTTAGGTCATCAAGTCGTTTGTGAAATTAAGTCTAATAAAAAGGTATGGATAAATAAGGATATGTCCTTTCAGGTCAGGGACTTGGCAAATCAGATTGACGAAATTTATTATAGAAGAACTACAGTCCAAGTTCGCGGCAAGAAGAAGGTATATTATGCAATCGAAAAAGAAGTCATCTTAGATAAGATTGGCAAAGTAAAGCTAGTCATCTCAAAGAAAAAGAAAAATGGTGACGCCAACTACTTTATTAGCACCAATTGTTCACTATCTTTGGTAGAAATCCTTTCTATTTATGAGGATAGGTGGGATATTGAGACTGCTCATAGAGAGTCAAATCAAAAATTGGGATTCAAGGATTATCAATTAAGAGGAAAACGATCAATTGAAAGATTTATTCAGATGGTTTTCTCAGTCTGGACAGCTATCGTTTTATATGAACTCAAAAACCCACCAGTGGAAAGAAATCAACAAAATAGAACGATTGGAGATATGATAGATAGTATAAAGGCTCAAGCATTCATTGATGCCTTTATATATGTATTACAATACTTTAATTTGCCAGTTCCTGATAGTGGTTTACTCTATCTAATCAAAGAACAGGGATATAAGATATGACTTGATATAGAATGGAGATTATAAATTGGTGAGAAACTTGGAGAGTACAGTACATAAGATAGACAAGGAAGCAGAGATGGACTTTGGAAAAAAGGAATACAAAGGTATACAGGAGCTGATGGAACTCTACGCGCCCGTAAAAGGCCGAATAGAATCACGTTTGAAGGAGTTCAAGCAGATTTGGGAAACTGCAAACGATGAAGACCTTTTCAGAGAGCTTGTCTTCTGCCTTCTAACTCCCCAGTCAAGGGCTAAAACATGCTGGGCTGCAGTTGAGCGCCTTGTCAGGACATCCCTAATAGACGGATGCCAGTCAGAACTAATCCAGAAGGAGCTTATCGGCGTCAGGTTCAACGAAAGAAAGGCGGAATACATCTGCCTTGCTCGCAAAATGTTCTCAGATCAATCGCTAAGAGCAATCATCAGGGGCTTCAGCAGCCCATTTGCTGCACGTGAGTGGCTGGTTCAAAACGTGATGGGTCTAGGATATAAAGAGGCCAGCCATTTTCTAAGGAATATTGGGCTTGGAGAAGATCTGGCGATACTTGACAGGCATATCCTCAAAAACCTCAAGCTAATGGGAGTGATCGATGAGATCCCTACATCCCTCTCGAAAAAAACCTATCTGGATATCGAGAAGAAAATGATTGAATTTTCGAAGCAGGTAGGAATACCCATGTCGCACCTTGACCTCTTGCTCTGGTACAAAGAGGCAGGGGATGTGTTCAAGTAATCCGTTTATTTTAGTATATTATTTTAATATATGATGATCTTTAAAGCAATTCTCAATACGCAATACAGCAGCAAAAGGCTATTAAGTTACCCCACGGATCTTCTTATATGCTTGTTGGAGTAATAAAACGAGGGAAGTATGGCGAGCGCCTGATTCAGGTAATAAAAGAGAAGACCGATTTTCAGGTAGTCTCAGCCGAGGTTCCTCAATATCTGCCCGGCTTCATCGAGGACCCTGAAGAGTTTGTGAAGGGCTTAAACCTCGATCCGAAGGTATTCGATGCGGATCTCCTTATCCTTTACACATTCCATCCCGATCTAACCCCGGAGATTGTGAAGATTGCAGGAGAGCACGGTGTTAAGGCAGCAATAATTCCTGGGGGCATCGCCCGTGCTGGATCCATCGGCGAGCTTGAGAAAATCGCCGAGAAGTATAATATCCATATCGAGGTCGATGAGATCTGCTGTACCCTTGAGAAATGCGGCGTTCCTGCTGTGGATGAATTTGCCGAAAAGCTCGGCAAGCCCGAGCTTGATGTGAAGGTAAAGGACGGCAGGATAGCTTCAATCAATGTCATCCGCGGCTCACCCTGCGGCTCAACCTGGCATGCTGCACAGGGCCTGATTGGAAAAACTGTTGATGAGGCTCCATCCATGGCTGGACTGTTTTGTCAGCAGTATCCATGCCGCGCAGTGAGAGGCACTCCAGGAGGCATCCATACATCAGGGGATCTCCATAAAGATGCAATGGAGAGGGCTCTTGGCAAGGTCACAAAGCTGGAGCTGCCTGATCAATCTAAGCCCATAAAGATCGAGCCTGGCAAAAAGGGGCAGAAAGGATGATGTCAAAATCGGAGGTTGTAGAGGCAACCATCCGTACGCTCCAGAAGGCTGAGACATCGCTTCCAAATTGGGTCTTAGAACTGATCGAGCATGCTATGGAAAATGAGACTAACCCTGTGGCAAGATCCCACCTTCAGTTTATGCTTGAGAACGTCCACATAGCTGAGGAGACAAAGCTTCCTCTCTGCCAGGATACCGGTTTGCCGATATTCCATCTGGATGTCGGACGAGATCTCAGGTTAGACTTTGATTTACAGAATGCTATTGCAGAGGGCGTAAGGATTGCTACAAAAGAAATTCCGCTAAGGCCCAATGTAGTTGATCCTCTGACCCGAAAGAATACGGGAGATAATACGGGCATTATAATGCCTGACATAATTATGGAATCAGTTGATGGAAACTGCTTGAAGATCACGGCCTTTCCAAAAGGTGCTGGCTCGGAGAATATGAGCCTTGTTGGAATGCTGAATCCGGCTGATGATTCGTTTGAATTCATTCTAAAAGCAGTGGCAGAGCGCGCTGCCAACGCCTGCCCGCCGCTTTTTCTGGGCATCGGAATAGGAGGGACGTTCGATCTGGCTGCACGTCTGGCAAAGCGAGCTCTCTTCAATATGCCGGGATCATCAGAGCGGGAGATTGAGCTTCTTAAAAAGATCAATGCTTTGGGGATCGGTCCAATGGGCTTGGGCGGGGATACAACGGCTTTGGGCGTAAAGATTGAAATGGCATCGTGCCATACTGCCTCGCTGCCCGTAGCCATAAACTTCCAGTGCTGGGCCAATAGAAGCGCATCAGAGTTGATCCGATGACAGAACACAGGCTGAAGACGCCCTTCTCAATCGAGGATATAAAATCACTTCGCTCTGGAGATGTGGTCTATCTCAGCGGCACTGTTTATACTGCGCGTGATAAAGCGCATGCTCTGCTTCGATCAAAAGGCAGCCCCATCTCTCTTGAAGGCGCTGTTCTGTATCATTGCGGCCCCTTAATAAAGAATGATCAAGTTCTATCTGCAGGCCCGACAACAAGCGGCAGAATGGCGCGCTATACGGAGGAAATCCTGAACCTTGGAGTTAAGGCGATAATAGGCAAAGGCGGCCTGCCTGGCGAACCATTCCGAGGCAGGGCAGTTTATCTGGCATATCCCGGAGGCTGTGGCGCTGCAGCTGCCAGACAGCTGAAGGTCAAGAGAGTACACTTGCAGGAGCTGGGCATGGCTGAAGCCCTGTGGGAGTTCGAGGCCGAAAACCTTGGGCCGATGATCGTAGCCATCGATTCCTATGGACATGATATATATAAGGATGTGAGAGCGTCGGTCCAGAATCGCCTGAAAGGCTGAGGCTTGCTGCTGAGGATGTACGCCACCTCTTGGGTCGCGGCTACCCAAAGGAGTCTGCGATACGTTTTGTCGCCGATCATTATCGTCTGCCTGAATGGCAGAGGTTTGTGCTAGTGAGAGTTGTAGTAGCAACGGTTCAGGCATCCGCCCGCATGGCAAAGCTTGTTTCTCTGGAGGCGCTGAACGGAAAAGAAATACTAATTGACGGATACAACGTCCTGATAACAGTTGAAAGCATTCTTGAGGGCTGCCCTGTTTATTTATGCGATGATGGGTTGCTTAGAGATATTAGGGGTATCTTCAGAAGTTACAGGATGTCCGAGATCACCGATCAGGCACTATCTGAGATCATCGATCTCCTGGCTCTTGTAGAACCTGCCAGAGTCGATTTTTTGCTTGACCAGCAGATATCCATGAGCGGCAGCCTGTCGGCTCATATCCGGGAGATGATGTCACTTCGAGGGATTCGAGGAACAGCAAGGACAGAAATGAATGTAGATCATCATCTTAAGGTTGCGAAGGATATTGTTGCAACAAGCGATGGGAATGTGGTTGATGCGGCCTGCTTTGTGGTTGATCTTCCGATGGAGATTGCGAGAAGGAGTGGCGCTTAACCATTGGTAATATAGTCAAATATCTGCCGTCTCAAATATATGATACACTGGTCGATGGTTTCGGCTGGTTTGATGCTATGGGCTCCGGCTTCATTAGACAGTGTTATTGCTGGACGATTCGGAAAAGTAAAGAATTTCCAGAGAGGTAGCGAGAAATGTCAGATAGCATAAACGCCAGGAGGACAACAATGAAACCCCCGAAGAGGAGATGTCTGATGAGAGTACCAGAAATCTCATCACCACTCTCCAAAATATCCATAAAGATCTCAAGCTGATCTCTACAGATATTGTAGTTGTCTCTGAATGGGTGAGGTTCAAGTGCAGGTATGGATGCCCATCATTTGGACAGAGATTAAGCTGCCCGCCATTCAGCCCTACTCCAGAAGAAACTCGCAGGCTCCTGGCAGAGTACAAGACGGCAGTTCTGGTTCATTCCCAGACTTCGCCAGATCCTGAGTTTACCCCAGAGCAGCGCCGCCAGCATCTAAAGGAGTGCAGGACGAAGCTTCATACGGCGATAATCGAGATGGAGAGAGCTGCATTTCTCCTGGGATACTACAAGGCTTTTGCCATGGGCGCAACTCCATGCACCCTTTGTGATACCTGCGTGATTAAAGAGAGACCAAATATCTCAAAGATAGATGACTTTAGCACTCTTGATTGTAGACACAAGGATATCATGCGACCGCCTATGGATGCCTTTGGAATCGATATATTCCAGACGGCCAAGAACGCAGGTTACAGTATCCGGGTGCTGAAATCATACTCCGATATAGCAGATTTGTATGCCATGGTGCTGATAATATAATATCCAGTCTGGTGTCACATGTCGCTCAGGGCCTCGAGCTTCCTCTTGCGTTTGTCCGAGATGTAGAAGCAGGGAGGATAGCTAGCGCCCATAGTTTTGAGCCTATTTTCTCAAGTCCCAAGGTTCAATACAGCCCCTGCAATAGCAATCGAAGATCCGCATATTCTATCTTATACCCGAGGCCAATATCCCTTAGAGGTCTGGCAGGGCTGAGATCAAAAATATCATGTGTGTGCAGTATGAATTTGATAAGAAGACGATCCACGATAATAAAACAGAGATCATGTAGGATATCTATGATTGCGTGCGGGAGATTGGAATTCCACACAGTTTACGAATAAACAACGGGCGTTTTGCTGTTCATTCCCCATTTGATAAGCTTATTCCGAAGCTCCTCCAGCTGTATAGGCTTGCTTATGTAATCATCCATCCCTGCATCAAGACATCTATCCATATCGCCTTTAAGAGCAAAGGCTGTCATTGCAATGATCTTCGGCCTATCGCTCCGCTCGCGTATTCTTTTGGCAGCTTCCAGACCATCCATTTCCGGCATCTGCACATCCATGAGAATTATATCATAAGACTGGCGTTCCAGGGCAGATAATACTTCTTTTCCATTCGCAGCTATATCAGCTTTGTAACCTATCTTCTTGAGCATCTGTAGAGCTACCTTCTGATTGACTGGGTTATCCTCAGCCAATAATATGCGTAATGCATATTGATCGATCAGCGGTGATATAGTTATAGACTCGTGATCGTGCTTCATGGCTTCTATCTGACTCTCGGTTGCTTCCTCTGCAATTATTGTGAAGTGGAATACCGATCCCTTGCCTACATCTGATTCGACCCAAATCGTCCCATTCATCAATTCCACTAATCTCTTGCTTATAGCTAGGCCAAGACCTGTACCTCCATATTTTCGAGTAATTGATGGGTCCACCTGGCTAAAGGACTGAAACAATTGGCTCATCTTCTCTTGAGGTATTCCTATCCCTGTATCCTTAATGGCATAATGGATTTCGTAGTCTCCGCCACTACGCTTTTGGCTGATTACCGATATCGTTACTTCCCCCTTGCCCGTGAATTTAACAGCGTTGTTGAGGAGATTAACCAGGACCTGGCGGAGTCTAGTAAGGTCGCCTACAATAATTTCCGGAGTGCTTGGATCTATATCAAAAGACAAATTAATTCCTTTTTCAGAAGCCTTTGGAGCTATAAGATCAAGCGATTCCTTGATGCGTATTCTAAGATTGAAAGGCTGTTTTTCTAGCTCCATTTTTCCAAGATCGATCTTTGAGAAATCCAAGATATCATTTATCACCGATAGCAAATAGTTTCCACTATTTCTAATAGTCTCCAAATAGTCTTTCTGCTCCTGATTTAAATCTGTTTGTAGAAGTAGCCCAGTCAGGCCAATAACTGCATTTAAGGGCGTCCTAATCTCATGGCTCATGTTTGCCAGGAAATCGGATTTAGCTCTTGATGCAGATTCTGATATGTCTTTTGCCTTTCTAAGTCCGTCTTCCGCGTGGCTTCGCATGATAGCTCCGCCAATTGAAGCTGCTGCTGCTTGAAGAATAGATACATCAATACCAACCCACATTCGTTCAGAATGGCAATCATTGAAAAGTACGAATCCCCAGAAACGTTCATCAATAGAGATTGGGATGGCTAATAACGATACGATTCCCTTCAGCTCCAATATGCTCCTTTCAGACTGAGGGAATTCTCGAACAACACCTTTTATGGGGTATCCAGATGAAAGGGTCTGATGCCATCTGGACATTTTTGGGTAGTAAGGCCACTCTTGAAAAGAGGGAAAATTATTTGAGTTTTTCGATTCATCGTTGGTGGATTTATCTTTGAGCCATTCATAGATTATAGTTGCGAAATGCTCACCTGTTTCTGAATCATGGTTCTCGTAAATGAAAATTGAGTCTGCTCTTATGGCATCTCCAATAATCTCCAGAGTCCGGTTGATGGCATACTCTCGATCCTTTTCAGTGAGAAGAAGATTTGTTCCAATTGCAATTGCGCTGAGCAGCCTATCTTTTTCAAGGAGAGCTTCTTCTGCATGCTTGTGCTCTGTGATATCTTTGGCAAATATTGCTACCTTAGTAACCCTGCCCCCTTGATTAAAGATTGGAAGAATTGAGTTATTAAAATATCGTTCATCTCTTTTACTGTACTCTCCAACTTTTTCATAGCTTTATATTTATAGCTATATTTTCTTTTACCATTAAAATTAATTCTTGATACAAAATAGATTTATTTATAAAAGTATTTTACTATGTCATGATCAAATTAGTTAAGATTCCATTACAGTTAGAGCCATTTCTAAAAGAATTTAAAGATTTATTCACCATACCGAGCTATAATTCTTTCTGTGATATGATTTCAGCACTGAGCGTATGTGATAAATCTAAGACCATCGCACACCTTAGTGATGCTATGGCAAAGGATCGAGAATGTACGAAATCACGCTCTTCCTATAATTGGTTCTTTAGTGATGCAATCTGGGATGAGAACGAAGTAGCTCAGCGCAGTGCGGATCTATTTATAGAAGCTCTTCAGTTAAGTGCAAGCGACAAAATATTATTAATTATAGACGATACATATAATGAAAAGGAAGGGAAATGTACTGATGGCGTGGGCAAGTTTTACGATCATTGCAAAGATGACTATATTATGGGTAACAACTTTGTTACCTCAGTCCTCCAATCTAGAGGTATATTTATACCACATAAAGCAAAAATGTATACTAAAGAGATAGACAGCAGTGAAGATTTCATGACTAAAATAGAAATCGCTTATAAAGATATCATCGAGCCCTTAAAAATACCAAAAGGCTTGAGTCTTTATGTTGTTTTCGACAGCTGGTGGTTTTCTGCTGATTTTATAACTAAATGCCTGAACTTAGGTCATCAAGTCGTTTGTGAAATTAAGTCTGATAAAAAGGTATGGATAAATAAGGATATGTCCTTTCAGGTCAGGGACTTGGCAAATCAGATTGACGAAATTTATTATAGAAGAACTACAGTCCAAGTTCGCGGCAAGAAGAAGGTATATTATGCAATCGAAAAAGAAGTCATCTTAGATAAGATTGGCAAAGTAAAGCTAGTCATCTCAAAGAAAAAGAAAAATGGTGACGCCAACTACTTTATTAGCACCAATTGTTCACTATCTTTGGTAGAAATCCTTTCTATTTATGAGGATAGGTGGGATATTGAGACTGCTCATAGAGAGTCAAATCAAAAATTGGGATTCAAGGATTATCAATTAAGAGGAAAACGATCAATTGAAAGATTTATTCAGATGGTTTTCTCAGTCTGGACAGCTATCGTTTTATATGAACTCAAAAACCCACCAGTGGAAAGAAATCAACAAAATAGAACGATTGGAGATATGATAGATAGTATAAAGGCTCAAGCATTCATTGATGCCTTTATATATGTATTACAATACTTTAATTTGCCAGTTCCTGATAGTGGTTTACTCTATCTAATCAAAGAACAGGGATATAAGATATGACTTGATATAGAATGGAGATTATAAATTGGTGAGAAACTTGGAGAGTACAGTCTTTTATCTTCGTATTGAATTGGCTTACCTGACTTCACTACGTCCTCTACGGATTCCTTTCTCCTCTGGCGCACATCAGGCGAAAATAGATCAAAGGCATAAGTACCCCTAAGATCCTCGATATTCTTTCCAAGACTGCGTGCCCCTGCGTCACTTAATCCTAAAAAAATCCCCTTTTCATCCAGGAGATATGCTGCATCCAGAGGTGCATTTAGCAGGGTAAGCGCAGTCTCTTCGCTCTCTTTAAGCCGAATCTCCGCCTTCTTTCGAGATGTAATGTCCTGAATCAGCAAGACCCGAGCCTTTAATTCGCCTCTCATTCCATAGATGGGAGATACGCTAAGATTATAATATCGACTATCTCTTTCAGCTATTACTTCTTTTTCCATAGGGGCTTCAACACGACCGTCGGATGGCCTCAATAGATTCTCTATCGGTGCTAGCATCGAAGAGAGAAGACTGGTTGCAGGCTGCCCAATTGATTGATTGAGATTCAGCCTAGTCATATTGAGGGCAGCAGAGTTCATGTCTAGAATGCGGTTATTATCATCCAAGACTATGATGCCTTCAGACATATTTTCTATAACAATATTTCTTGCTACGGGCATTATATCCAGAAGCCCAAAATAAAATAATCCGATAGCCATGGCCAGTCCAGTGAATAGAAACGCCAATGGGGTAGTGTCTAAATGGGGAAAAGGATGCCATCCTGTCATGTACGCTAAATTGGCAATCCAGGGGATCAGAGCCCCTATTAGTAGAATCGATGCCTGTTTTCTGTAGGGTTTGGTAGAGCGGATAAATGTCTCAATTACCAATAGCGTGGCCATCAAAACAAGAGCATAGGAATATGCTACATTGACCCAATACCATTGTCCTTGAACTATTTCGAGGGCAGGATATCCCTGGCTGAAATCGACCGAAGCATCTTTGTAGATCAGACCATGATAATTATTCGTCCAGACCAATACCATTGTTACTACGGGTATTATTGTAAGGAGACCGATTTTTCTAAGAGATAGCCAATGATCACGACCTGAGAATTCTAGCGCTAATGCCAGCCAAGCAACAGGCAAAAGAGTTATGCCTATATACTCTATATCTGTGAAGACCAGTTTTAGTTGAAGTTCATTTGAGCTAAGCTCCAATGCATACGCAATTGACCATATGGCAATAGTAAGCATCAGAAATGTCAAAGCAACTATTCCAGACGTTTTCCTATGATACCACGCATAGAAAGCAATGGCTAACGAAATTGCTGCAGAGGCAAGTAATGGGAAGAAGTATGGTATAATTTGCCAGCTCACACTCTTGTGTTCAGTAACTCCGTCCATATAAATCATGCTCTCCGCATATTTGAAAGAGTTGCGATATCTATATCAATCTTCAATAATCAAAATTTTTTAGGAACCATCAACATGATATTTTACATTTTCATAAGTTCCAACGATATCGAAAACACTCCCACCTCCCACAGAAGCAAGACCATAAGATGCCTAGCTTGAATGTTTCTGGCTATTTCGGCAATCATCTATCTGTAGATCTGGTACTCCCTGTTCTGCGCCTCTGAAGCCTTCAGCCATCCAGCCACAACATCCTTCACGTCCAATTTCTCGCTTTCAAAGCCCCTGCCCATGGCTACACTCACCAGGTTGATGAGATTGCAGGCCATCAATCACAGGAATTTGCTCTGCATTCAATCCACTTCCCTCAAGCCTGCAGCAGATTATTTCTTCAATATCCATAGGTCTAGTGTAGAATATCTCAGCCAGTACTTCCTTGTCCGCAGAAGCTCCAGGAGCCTGGGATTGCCCTTCTTTTAGGTCTTAGGGGAAAATGACCTCAGGCTTATGCCTTAAGAAGGAATAATAGAATAATCACAACAGGCTTGAAGGCCAGGCTAATAATGGATAAATGACGATGGATGATGGATGATTGATGATGGAATGAACCAGAGTGAAGGGAACAACAATGGCATGGATATCCCGGGATGCCTGAGACGGCTCACCAATTTCGAGCGGTATCTATTATGGAGCTCAGAAAATAATCTCGCAGCAGTCGCCCGTATCCAAGGAGATGTCCGGGAGGATTACCTTGGGAGAGCGATAGATTTAGTCGCAGCAGTGCATCCCCTCATGGGCGCCAGAGTGGTTATTGATGGTCATCATGATATCTGGTTCTCAACTGATCATGCCCAAAAACCGACATTGCGAACTGTACCAAGGACCTCTGAAAAGCAGTGGTTCGAAGAGGTTAGGCAGGAGTACCTCGTGCCTTTTGAGCCTGTTAGGGGTCCTCTGATAAGGTTTGTGCTCGTGTATTCCAAGGAGGTCTCAGAGCTTATCGCCTTTTCTCAGCATAGCATCTGCGACGGGATATCCCTGGCAAACCTGTTCCGTGACATACTTGCCAGCTATGCAAATCCTGTCGTTGGGGGACTGGCTATTCATCCGCCTGCAACCACCGATTATCTGAAGATTCATGGAAATTTCTCTTCAGAATCTATAGATAAAGCTGCCATTGATCAATTTAACGATCAATGGCGAAAGAGCCCTTATTATTTTGCCCAAGAAGATTTTTGCACCATCTATGCCGCCCTCGCCAGAACGGTCAAGCATGAAATAGTAATTCTTCAGCTAGAGCCAGAGGAAACACTAGACCTGGTTGCCAGGTGCCGGGAGAACGGGGCGACAGTAACCTCAGCATTGACAGCGGCATTCCTCGCTGCATACCAGGAGGTCAGAGGCCAGCTTCCAGAGAATAGAAGGACCATTCAGGTGCCCTTTGACCTGCGAAGGCGCCTCGGAGTAAATCCAGGAGATTTCCTGGGCTTCTTTGTAGGGGCATTCAAATTTCCATTTGCCTATGACTCCCAAAGATCCTTCTGGAAAAATGCTCAGGAGCTGCAGGAGATCATCAGGGAAAGAGCTGAGATTCTTGATACCTCTGCTATTGATATGGAACCATTCGATCCGACGCTTGTGGACGCCTTCACCAACTGTGCACCTTATGTGAATCTACTCCCGGAGGCTTTCAATCAGACCGAAAACCTCTCGCGATTTGCCCAGGATAGGAAGAACATAGCTTTTGAACTTTGCAGCAATGCTGTTTATAATCTTCCTGGAACCATATTCTCAAACATCGGACGGCTGTATTTTCCCGAGGATTATGGAAACCTTAGGCTTGACCGTATGTTCTTCGTGGCTCCTGCAAGCGAGGCCTTTCCCCTCTTTATTGCGGGCATCAGCATCAATGACCGCCTGGCATTCTCCCTGAATTATGTCGAGCGTGTGGGAGGAGGGGATGCACTCACCAGGGATATGATCAGGATAAGGAACAGGACGCTAGAATATCTTGGTTTTCCTGGGAAGATCAGCAACAGGGCAATATAATTTGGCAGAGAAGGTAATTACTACAAATTTAAAGCGCAATATGGCGTTATTACCCCTCTTCGTGACCTACCAGGAAGGTATAGCCTTTTTTCCGATATTTAGAGAATTCGCTAAAGAAACTAACTTTGTAGCTAAGAAAACTATTGGGACAACCTTTTTTTCGACACTAGGCTGTGTATATTGATGTATTTTGTTCAATCCTAAGGTATTTTTAGCTATATTGAAGAAAACTTCTATTTCAAGCCTATAATACTTAAAACTCTTCCATTGATAGATTAAATTCTTAAATTCGTTAACAATATGAATCCATTTTTCTAATTTATATTTATTGTGAGAAAATGCATCTAAAGGCGGATTAAGTTCGTAAATTATTTGATCTAAATTGGTGTTATTCCTTGGATAAATAATCGGAATCAAGTAAAATTGATTGATTAACGCATGATAATTCTTTTTTGACGTAAAGCCTTTATCACAGATGATTAAATCGCCTGAATGTATTTTTCTTGAATTGAAAAGCCTTTCTACAAAAGGAATAAGTATTTTTGAATCATTAGGACAATCTTTATGAATTTCAAATCCAATAAGATTGTCATCAAGATCTATAGCCAAAATTAATTTAAATCCTACGAAATAGCCTATGGAAGGGTAATAAGACCATTTATATTTTTTATTCTTCTTACCTATTTTATCCTTGTTTCTCCAAATATTAAGGTCAATTACGATTGGAGAGGTATCAATAATTATAGTTCTTTGCTTTTTATCTCTTTTACGGCGTTCAGACTGGAATGTTTTGCTAAAAAAATGGAACAATGAGTCATAACTTAAATCAAACATAGATTTATAGACTTTTTGCGCATTTATCGTTGAATCAATATCCAATAGCTTTTGTAACTCTAAATTCATATTTATTTCTGAAATTATAGAGGAAATATCTCTTTCAAACAAGCTTGATAGGACTATAATTTTTATTGCTAATACGAAATTATCTATATCATATATTTTTAACTTGGATGCAATTTTCCTAGATAGCTGAGATCCGATAATTTCAAGTATTTTGAGCACTATTATCCATTTTGGGTGCTTATAATTAGGAATCAGAGGAGATAACATCAATAATACCTTCCTTTGGTGGTGCAACCTAGTTATAAGCGCCCAAATTACTTAAAATTAACTATTGAAAGTTTAATTCCAGATCAAATCAAGACCCATAATTTGTTTTCTAATCAAAGTTAAAATTTCTAAGTAAATTTAAATTAAATTGATAGAATTAGTTTGTTTTAAAGAGAGTTTGAAGAGGGGTATCAACTTTGCTTAAAGTGAGCTGGATTCGTTCGTAGAAGCCTTGCAGCATAGCGCCCTCCTATAAGGGCGTTCACGCCCATTGCCATGAATCTATCCATCAGTGCCACAGAAATACCTACAGATGCAGGCAAGCCGAGCATAACCATGAGCGCTATCATTCCACCCTCTACAAGGCCTAGTCCTGAGATTGTGATAGGCAGCGCAGAGAGCATAGCGATCAGCGGCAGCAAAAAGAAGATCATATAAACAGGTGTTTCATAGCCAAGGGATTTTGTTATAAAAAATATCCTCAACGCATAAGGAACCCAAATAACGAGGCTGATAGCGATGGCTGTGGCCAGAAGCTTTGATGCATTCTTTATGCATCCTATCGCATCGCAAAATGATTGCATGGATGCTATCGCTCCCTCGTGCCGAGTCCACTTGGCGGCTCTTACAATCAGATCCCTCTTCACCCATAAGAGCGACATGATCGAGAGCATTATAAGAAGAGCAAAAACTCCAGCTATAAGATATAGACTCCATCTATGCGGTATTGCCAATAAGCCTGTGGCTCCGAGAAGCACCCCTGTCAGAGAATCCGCATAATGATCTATAACGACAGATGCCATACCTTTATTCAGATGGATTATATCCTTTACAAGCAAGGGCTTAAGAAAATCGCCAAGCCTGCCTGGAGTGAAGTCTGATATTAAGGCACAGCCTGTTATGGCCTGGTAGGCGACAGGCAGAGGCAGATGGTCTCCCATCATTGATAATATGAACTTCCACCGAAAGGTATAGATGAGCATCATAAAAGGATAGAGAATTACAGCAAGGGCCAGATAGTAGGGTCTCGCAGAAAGCATCATGGACAATGTCGCTTTTGGATTGAAGGAGTATACTATAAAGGATATTAATGCCAGCCCTATCAGGATCCTGATAGCAGTAGTGATGACAGCCCTATCCGATTTCAACAATTATATTATATGACCGGATCTATTAATAGGTTGCCAATCTTGGATGGTGAGATTATCGTGTTACGTGATCCTTACAAGTAAGAAATAGATAGCATTAGGATATACATTCATTATTAGCCAATCTTGCCTTTGCATCATTTTATTTTCTAAATTTTATTCTTGGGCGAGGGAGTAATATTGCGCAATAGCGTTACGAGATCATCTACTTTCACAGGCTTAGCGATGTAATCATCCATACCAGCTTCCAGGCACAACTCCCGATCGCCGTCCATTGCAAAGGCAGTGATAGCTACGACCTTCGGCCCATTATCGGGCCAAAGCTTTCGTATCTCCCTGGTGGCAGTTAGCCCATCCATCTCTGGCATCCTGATATCCATGAATATCAGGTCATAAGGACGGATTTGCAGTGCCTGCAGAACCTCGACACCATCAGCAACAGCATCTGGCCTGTAGCCCAATCGCTTAAGCATTTCAACGAGCACCTTCTGGTTTGAAGGGTTATCTTCAGCTACAAGGATGCTTAGTGGCTTTTGAGCCGAGAGGTTTTCATACTCAGCTTTATCTTTTCCAGCTAGATCTAACTGCTTTCCTGGGACTGTCTCTACGGGAATAGTGAATCTGAAAATAGAACCCTTACCTTCCTCGCTTTCGGCCCAGATCTTTCCGCCCATGAGTTCCACAAGCTCCTTGCATATGGCGAGTCCAAGCCCAGCACCATCACGCTTGCGGCTTATTACGTACTCAAGCTGGGTAAAGGGCTTGAAAAGCCTGTCCATCTTATCCTGGGGCATGCCAATGCCTGTATCCTTGACTGCAAAAGTTATTATGCGCTTATTGCCCTCAATAATTTTTGAGGAAACAGATACCGATATATCCCCTTCGTCGGTAAACTTAACAGCGTTACTAAGCAAATTGACTAGAACCTGTCGAAGCCTGCCAGGATCACCGATGATAATATCTGAAGTGCCATAGCTAATGGTATAAACGAGGTTCAGGCACTTCTTCTCAGCTTGCACTGCCACCATATCCAGGGACTCCTCGATGGAAGCCTTGAGGCTGATAGGCTGATGTTCCAGCGTTATTTTCTCCTTCTCTGCCCTGGAAAACTCCAGAATATCGCTGATAATTGATAGGAGAGCTTCACCGCCCGTCTTGATTCTCTCGATATACTCCTTCTGATCCTGTGTGAGGTTATCATCCAGGAGAAGGCTGGAGAAGCCTATAACAGCGTTCAGGGGTGTCCTGAGCTCATGACTCATATTCGCCAGGAACGCAGCCTTGGCCTCGAATGCAGCCTCTGCGGCCTCTTTGGCTTTTGTTAGATCTTCAGTCCTCTCAGCGACCCTCAACTCTAGCTCGTCCTTGGATTTACTCAGCGCCTCCTCTGCAATCTTCATCGGCGTTAGATCGACGGTAGCTGTTCCCACGCCGATAGCCCTCCCAGCTTCGTCACGAATGGGCTCGAAGCAGACATCGAGGAACATTCGGCCGCTCGGTCGATCAAGCCACATTTGCTCTCGTACCTCGGCGTTCTCTTCGAGAACACGCCGCTTGATCATAGTAAGACGCTCTGTATCCTCGGGCGTGAAGATATCGGCGTCGAACTTGCCGAGGATCTCCTCAGGTCGTGCTGTCCGCTGGTTGTATGCCCAGGTAAATCGGAGGTCGTGATCCTGTGCCGATACGGACACGGGCGCGTTGCGCAGCGCCAAGCGGAAGCGCCGCTCGCTCTCTCACAGTGCCTCTTCGGCGTGCTTGCGTTCGGTAATGTCCATGTTTACGCCAATTATTCGTGCCAATCTGCTCTTATTATCGTGTTCCACCACTCCGCGTGACTCTATCCAATGAACCGATCCATTAGGCCATAGAATGCGATATTCAATATAAAATGGGGTTTTGTTAGATAAGGAATCGGCTAGCTTCTTCTCCACTTGTCCGATATCATCTGGATGGACGCATCTGCGCCAATTCTCGTAATTGCTTATCAATCCCAGATGCGGATTACCATAGGCAACGTCCATCCCAGATATCGAAATATCGCTGGTTATGGTCCCATCCCACTCGAAGATACCTATCCGTCCAGCCTTCTGAGCAAGTTCTAATCGTTCCTTAGTTCTTCTTAGATTAAGTTCGGTCTTCTTGCCCTCAGTGATGTCATTAACGATATAGGAGAACCTTGGTCTTCCTTCCTGTGCTGCCCCCAGAAAGCTGACAGTGGCAGACAGCCAAGCCTCATTATCTCCCCGCTTATCCTGGTATTCAAAGCTGACCGGCTCCCCTGTGAGTTGGCTTTGCCTGTAATGGCCGACCCAAGTGCGCAATATTTCCTTTGGTTCGCCTAGTTCACTGCCCAACTTGCCCCTCATTGCCTCAGGGGTCAATCCTAGAAAGCATGAAGTAACCTTATTATCGGCAATGTGCCTAACCTCATCATCATCAATTACTTCGACAATTCCTCGCATTACTCCTTGGCTATCGAAAAAACTTCGCAGAATGGATTCGCTTTCCTGCAACTTTGATTGAACATGCAGGAGTTCCTCGTTATGCTGTATAAGCTCCTCATCTGCAGATGATAGCTCCTCCAGGCTGAACTGAAGACTCTCCAAAGTGTCGGAAAGGATTTCAGCTGCATTTGCTGGATTGCTCGCACACTTTGCCTGGAGCTCCTCTAAGCGTTGTGAAAGCTCGGAGACCATTTGATGGAGGTTGTCAGCGGTCATTTCTACCCGGCCTAAACTGCAATAGATAATCGCTTTTTACTATCTATAATTTACCTTCAACTATTGTTATTTGGAAAGATAGGAATCCCCATCGGAGGGGGAAGTTTCCGTTATGTTATGATATGTCTTAAAAGGCTTTAGGAGAAAATAGGAGGTGAGTTCTACCAAAACAGCTCTTAACCGCTTGCGCTGTGAATGTGGGAGCGCGCGAGAAAAGCCTTGCGCTATTGGAAAAAGACATTGAAAATATCATTTCAATCGTATAACTTAGACCGGATAAAGCTCTCCGGATCGAATTATCATTTATAGTAACCTGGATGCATATCTCGAACCCATCAGAGCATGGTAGCCCATAGATAGAGCACGATCTATGAGAGCTACGGATAATCCGACAGATGGAGGTTCTCCTAATGCAACAACAAGAAGTGTCATACCTCCCTCAACGATTCCAAGCCCTGATATTGTAAGCGGCAAAGCCGAAAGCATGTTCACAAGAGGCAAGAGAAAGATCAGCTTGACAACGGGTGCATCGTAGCCGAAGGCTTTTATGAGTATTGCGATCCTTAGGGCTAATGTAATCCATATTATGCAAGTGAGCAGTATTGATGCTTCTATGAGCCTGAGTTTGTCATCTACATGATCCATGGCACTATAAAAATCTTCAACCATGCTTGTTAGCCTCTCATGATTGATTCTGTAGACAGCCCTCATTACCAGATCCTTCCTCAGTAGAACGCCTGAGAGAAAGATGAGCATACCTGAAAGTGGCGCAAGTATGAGCAGGACAAGCTGCCAGTTTCTCATGTGAAGTATTGCAAGTAATCCTATTATGCCTAGTATGACTGCTGTCATAGTATCTGCCCAGTGGTCTATGATAACAGAAGCCATGCCTTTGCCGACATCTATTCTATCCTTTACCATCAGCGGTTTAAGAAAGTCTCCGAGCCTCGCAGGAGTGAAATCGGATACAAACGCACCTGCCAAAACGGCCTGGTGGGCTTCCCATAAGGGAAATTTATCTCCCATCATTACTACTATTATCTGCCATCGAAAGGTGTACAAAATCATTGCCAGGGGGTAGAGCGGGAGGGAGAGCATAATGTAGTATGGCTTGGCCGAAAGAATAGCAGAGAGGATCGCCTTCGGTTCAGAGAAATAGATAAGCACTGCGATTATAATCAGGCCAGCCGATAGCCGGATCGCAGTCCTCTTTGTGATGGCATTCATCTGTGATTATTATTAACAATTCAAATTATATTAACAAAACGAGACTCACATAAGTACTCAATATATTAATGCCACCTATATTTAGATAGCTTCGTTCATCTCCGAGCGGCCACTTTGCACGGCTCTCCATTCATAGGATGAAAATAAAACAAGCTCTTGAAACGATGCTCATGGCATCAGATACAGTAATCGAATACAGTAGTTATTTAGAAATATTGATATACTATTAAAGCTAATATCTCAATAGGTATTACAGCGATATGGAGCCAACTTCAAAGCCTAATGCCAGGAGGGAGAACACAAAATATTAATATATGGTGATAGTATCCGGAAATTTGCTTGTTAATTAGCCTCCTAATGATAATTCGAGCCGGTACTGAGTGCAGCCTCAGAGTTCCGACCTCTGATAAAATCGATCATTATGGAAGATTGCCCACCCACCAGATCTTCCAACTTCAGTACCGGCTCTTATGACTTAATTTTGAATCCTGCCCATTAGAAGCAATGTTACACCTTATTCTTTACAAGCCTGAGTATATTCTTCCCATCTTTAAACTCATAGGATAGCTCATCAACTGATGCCTTTATAAGAGCGATTCCCAGCCCGCCAATTGGTCTATGCTCAACATCAGCGTTAGATATCGATGTAATCCTCGCTATAGGGTCGAATGGTTCTCCCTTGTCGGCTATAACCAGCTCCAGGCGGTCATTGTTAATCTTGGCAGCAATGCTGATGCCGCCATCTCCTTTAGGATATGCATATAGGGCGATATTGGTACATGCCTCTTCCACTGCGAGCTGAACCTCGAACATCTTCTGAAGATCGAATCCCGAAGCAGCCATCAGATCTGCGATGAACTCTGAGATAATGGATATTTGATCCTCCGAGGCCGGCACATTGAGCTCTTGCATGTTCTCCATCAGTTTATCATCTGCCTGATTCAATAAAATCAGCTCTTCAATCGATGATATACCTTATAGCCCAATACCATTAGTGCTATCCCTCCCTCCAATAGATGATCAGGCAAGGGTTTCTAAGTTTTTATGTGACTGATCGCCTCTCCCTGATTAGGATAAATTGTGAAGAGCTTTGTAAATCCAGTGATCTCGAATACCTCTCTTACGAAGGGCTGCAGTGAAGCGAGCATCACATCCCCTTGCTTTGGCCTCACTTTTTTCAGTGCTGCGAGCATGACCCTCAATCCAACGCTGCTGATGTACTCCACGCCCGCAAGATCGATCAAAATAGTTGTATTGTTTCTTTCTATCAGCACGTTTAGTGCGCTCTCAAGATCCTTCGAGGTGGCGGCATCAATTCTCCCGGCTACCATAACTATTGGTACGTTATTAATAATTTTCTGATCGATCTCCATTATCTCACGTCGAAACCTTATAATCATCATCTTACTTATATGCCTATCTTTCAGTAATGAGATGTTTATTATAAGACGTCTATTTTATAAATCCAGGTTTTAATAATTTAAGTCATTGACGTGTTATTGATACTCGACTTATCCTGCTCAGCTTTTGCAATTATCATAGTGATATCATCAAACTGGGCCTGTTCTCCGCTAAATTGCGATATGTCTTCGAGGATTTTTTCAATTATCCCCTGTGAAGATAGATTACGATATCTCTGTGCAACGGTGCAAAGTCGCTTCAGGCCATATTGCTCTACGTCGCTATTAATTGCCTCAGTCACGCCATCAGTATATAGAATTACCATATCTCCGGGGAGAAGAGCCACTTTCCGTTCCTCGTACTCTACACCGCTAATTGCTCCGAGCGCAATCCCTGTGACATCCAGTTTAACGATCTCATCACTGCCCCCGCGTAAGAGTATCGGCGGCGGATGGCCAGCATTTGCATACACAAGATCGCGGCTGGACTGATCGAGAACTCCGTAGAATAGAGTGACAAACATACCGGAGTGCGAATCAGCAGATATCATATCATTCGCCTCCTGGAGTACATCTATTCCCCTTTCGTGATGGGTGGCATTTGCACGTACTATCGTCCTAGACAGCGCCATAAATAGGGCAGCTGGAATGCTTTTACCTGAAACATCCGCTATGACCATGCCAACGCTGCCATTTCCTGGTATGAAGTCGTAGAAGTCTCCGCCTACCTCCATTGCAGGGATTGAGATTGCTGCCATATCGAATCCGGCAACGGGCGGTATATGCTCAGGCAAAAAGCTCCTTTGTATATCTGATGCTATGCGCAGCTCAGCTTTGGAACGCTCCAGCGTCTTCTCTGCCCTGCGGAGTAGGGTCATATCGCGAACAGATTCAATGGCGCCCATGAGCTTTCCTGCAGTATCATAAAGGGGTGTTGCCTTCGCCCAGAGATTGGCCCCTCCTTGTCCGAAGGTTGGGATGTAAACCTCAGTTATGAGCGTATTTCCCTCCCTCTGAAGGTTGCTGTATTTGTCATCAACCTCCACTTCAGGCATCATCGCAAGATCAATGAGCATAGGTCTTCTCGAGCCATAGAAGGGAAGAGCATACTCGTAATCCCCCTTGCCGATCATCTCTTTGGCCTTCACACCTGTCAGCTCCTCCAGCGCCCTGTTCCAGGCTATGACCTTGCTGTTTATATCCATGACAAATGTAGCATCCGGCAGGAAATCGATGATATTGGCAAGCTTCTCCTCAGCCCTCTTGCGCTGTGTGATATTTACCGCTACATGAACAACGCCTTTAACATGTCCTTTCAAATCCTTGATCGGACTGCTGCGTGACACCCATGCCTTGCCGTCTGGAGTGAGGAGCTCCCCCTCTTGTGATTGGCCCGTTTGAATGGCCTTGACTGCTGTGCATCCAGGGCATGGCTCATTAAGACCCTGAATTAGCTCAAAACAATTCTTGCCCTTTATCTCCTCAGCCGAGAGGCCAAGGCGCTTTTGTACTGCATCATTCAACCAGATTATACGCATCTCAGGATCAAGGTATTCGACTGCAACGTTCTTCAGGCCCCCAAGGATCGCTGCCTTTTCCTGCTCGGACTTGAGCAAAGCTTCTTCCAATTTCTTGCGCTCTGTTATATCGCGAATAGATTCGATTGCTCCAGTGATTCTACCTGATGAATCGTAAAGCGGTGTAGCTTTAGCCCAGATATAGGAGCCCTTTGGTCCAAAGGTTGGAATAAAAATCTCAGCTGTTATGGTTTTTCCATCGCGTTGAATTTTATTGTAATTCCCCGTGAACTGACCCACCGGCATGAGAACAAGATCCGCGAGGATAGGTCTTCTAACCCCATAGAAGGGCAATGCATGCTCGTAGTTGCCCTTATCCAGCATATCCTCAGCCTTAGCGCCTGTCAGCTTCTCCATTGCCTTATTCCAGGTCACAATCTTGCCATCGTTATCGATCGCCAATGTGGCATCAGGCAGGAAATCGATGATCTGGGCCAGGCGCTGCTTCATGCTGCAGACTTTCTGTTCTGCGAGCTTGATTTGTGTTATATTAACTGCTACATGAACTGCGCCTTTTATTTGTCCATCCTCTTTGATTGGGCTGCTGCGCGATATCCACGATCTGCCATCTGGAGTGAGGAGCTCCCCCTCCTGGGACTGGCCCATTTGAACGGCCAATACTGCCGTACATCCGGGACATGGCTCATCTAGGCCCTGAATTACCTTAAAACAGTTCCTGCCTTTTATCTCCTCAGCCGAGAGGCCAATGTGCCTTTGGACTGCATCGCTCAACCAGATTATGCGCATCTCGGGATCAAGATACTCTACAGATACATTCTTCAGGCCCCCAAGAATCGCAGCCTTCTCTTGCTCGGACCTGAGTATTGTCTCCTCTGATTTCTTGCGTTCTGTGATATCCCTTATCGATTCTATGGCTCCAATTACATTTCCCAAGGAATCATACAGAGGAGCGGCCTTTGCCCAGATATACGCACCATTTAAACCAAATGTCGGTATAAATATCTCAATAGTTAATGTTGATCCATCGCGTTGGATTTTATCATACCTTCCTGCGATCTGGTCCTCCGGCATCAGGGCCAAATCTGCAAGAATTGGCCTCCTCTTGCCATAGAAGGGCAATGCGTACTCATAATTGCCTTTTCCTAAAATATCGTTGGCTTTCACGCCTGTGAGCTCTTCCATGGCTCTATTCCAGATTATCACCTCTCCATTTGTATTTACGGCCAAAGTTGCATCCGGCAGAAAATCTATAACCTGGGTCGGAACCATGTTCGCAGAGCTTAAGTATGACTCTTTCTCTGTGATATTATTTCCAAGATCTTTAGCCATGATAACCGCATCTCATCAATAATTATATTATCGTATAGTTTTTGTTTTTCGGATACTAATCACTCTCAATAAATGTCAAGCGGCGTGTTATATTGGTATGCTTGATTGATTGGTATGCCTGATTGGTTCCTCCTCTACGACTGGGATCATGTATCAATGTTATTTAAACCCTTAACTCCGCAATTTAGGGAATAACTATATAAATTCCTTATGACATATTATCCTAGAATCAATAGCATTCGGGGGCCTGGCATCGCAAGGAGGCTTCAAGCGGCCACTTTGTTTTATCCCATATTAGGGAATAACTATTTTGCAAATTAATTTATCAATAATAGGCCGCTAGAACCTCATTCTCTGCGATTTTCTTATTCCCTAAAAATCGGAGTTAAGGTTAAACATTAACTTTGGATGTTCATATTACTATCTTAATATAATGTTAATTGCTTTTCGATTTAGAATTATATGCTTGATATGGCAATCTTCGAGAAAAACGTAACTGATAAATATTACCGCACTCCTTTTAAACAGTAGTTGTAGCTTAACCCTCAGCAAGGGGATTTTTATGTTGGAGCCGATGGCATCGCAGCCTATCGCAAGCACAAAAGGCGTTGAAATCTATCCCTATATTCGGAGGATCGACCTCATGTCCTCTAACTCATATGTTATTTCAGGTGAGGATCAGATCGCCCTAATAGATCCTGGAGGGCTGGAAGATCAGATCGAGCATCTGGATAGAGAGATCACTCGGCTACAAGAGGATCTGCTGAGACCGGTAGTAGTCTATCTAACGCATGTGCATTTAGATCATTGGATCCAGCTCAAACAGAGCCATATATCCAGAGTTCTTGGAGAGGCAGCTCTGGCAGTGCAGGAGATAGGTGCAAAGGGGCTTGAAGCTGGGGATTCAAATATCACCCTTGCAGGACTCCTCGGGAGGCGGATGATAACCACTCCTGTGGAAATAAAACTCTTATCTGCTCTTGATAAAATGATCATCGGACAGCATAGCCTCGATGTTGGCAAATGGAGACTTGATTATTCCATTAATCCCCTGAATGCAGAAGGACTCGAATTTCACAGCCAGACTATGCCTCTTGGAAAGGATGATCAAATGGAGATATATCATATCCCCGGGCATAGTCCGGATAGCATCTGCCTACGCATAGGCTCGCTTCTCATTGTTGGTGACCTCTTTTTCGCGCCTAATCCTGGCATGGCAGGGGCATACGGCTGGAGCAGGCAGGACTTCATGGATTCGGTACAGAAGGTGCTCTGGATACTCGAGAATAAGAATATCCTATCCTGCTGTTCAGGACATGGGCGGCCTATCGATAAAGAGACGGCAAAAAAAACTCTCATGGTAATGTACAGAGACGCTGCTGCGCTCGATGGAATAGAGGAGATTTCTCCCGAATGGGCCAGGAGGACATCCGCTTATGCTCATGATCTCATGGTTGAGCTGGAGAGGATCTTCACAATCATTGCCGGCAGGCTGGCCTTCCTCGCCCATGTGCTCGCAGAGCTTGAGGAGAAAAGCGAGTCTGAGGAAACCATATCGCTTCTCCGCACAGAGCAGATAGATGATATGTTCTCCGATTTCAACCACTTCGCTATGGAGCTTCATACAGGGAGGAAGCTCGATTGGGAGATGGTTCATAAGACTGGCCAGATTGTAGGAAGGTTGGACAGGCTATTCGAAAAGAAGAAGCTCGGCTCTATTATTGATCAGTCTCTTTTGCGGAGGGCAGGGAGGCTACTTAGCGATTACTCTGTGATCTATAGAGGATTTCGTCCTCCATACTACGTTGAATGCATGGATATCAATAAACTGATTGGAGATATCATAGAGCAAGTCAGACATGATCCTCACGGAGATACGGCAATATTGGATGCAGAGAGCGAAGAGGACTATCTGATGGCATTGAAGGCGAGGATAGCCCACGTCAACCTCTTTGAAAAGGTAGGCCTTGTTTTTGACCCCGATTCAAGGAATCCATCCGTCAATATGGACAAGGAACGCTTCTCAGATTCTCTCATAGACATTCTCGAAAGATTTGTGGCAGTGGGGGCAGAGGAGATAAAGGTCGAGACAATTTTGAATGACGGTTGGATGGCAGTGCGTATTGCAGGTGAAGGGAATGTTTCATACAATCCCGTCAGCGGCAGGTCCCAAAGGTTCTTTGAAAGAAACTTATCTCTATGCGGAGCACTAATGCAGGCATCTTTCGAAGGAAATAGCCCATTGGTAGAGATCGAGTTCTACTCTCAGAACGATGATTTGGAAGTCTGATACTTCCGCTTATGCCCAATATATTAAGCTGGCCTTCTAGGACTGCTTCATCATCACCCCTCTAATCGATTAGATGATATCACAAGTTTATTATTTCCTCGATCTCATAGTTTTATTTCACTTTCGATATGTTTAAAGAATTGTGATAGATCTTTGACCAACGGTTCGATTTCCTTATATTTTCTTTTTTCCGTGTTTATCTTATCCTTATTTACCATAAGGAAATTATTTTTATCATTTAAGAATTTCTTAACTTCTTCACAGGTATCGTCATTTAAAGAAATTCCAGAAAAAGCGAATAAAGCATATCTAGTTGGGGCCATCTCTTGTATTGTTTTATTTTTTTGAGAGACCTTTATTTGATTAAGCATTTCAATTGCGGAAATTATTTTACCTTTATCTAAATAATTCTTTATTTCAATCACGGCCACTATATTATAATAATTATTTTCTTTCTTCAATATCACTATATCTGGTACACGTAATTTGGTAGCATCAGTAAATATTTGACTTTTAGCTCCATCAGGAATATTTTTTAGGCTTAAATCATGGTATATTATTATACTTTTATCCTTTTTATCTAATCTAAAACAGCGTGAATATTTATGTCCATCTATCTCAGTACATTTAAGTTCCTTTCCCTCATTTTGAGCCTCGATAAAGTGTTTGAAAGCCGAAAGAACAATGTATTCTGAAATACCGTGATACCCATTAGATGTTCCACTTTTTACTTTATAATTTTCCAATAAATTATAATGAATGTTGCTAAGATGCTCAGTTAATCTATTATCACTTACATCAAAAAGATTAGGTATTTCCTTATCTATTGTATTAATAAAGTTATCAAACTGAGTAATAATTCCGTTAGTGCTGAATTCTTCTGCCATCATCTAACCAACTCCAGTAACACATACTATCTTCTAAATTGAGTTCTTAACATATATCGGTGATAGTGCTTCAGATAATGACAATACCTCTAACCTATATACTTAACTATCATTAAAAACTGGAAATTCCCCATAAAACTATTATCCTATGTCTATGATGTCTGTTGGGTATTAGTAAAAGTAGCGGAAAAGCTTATATGTTGGATAATTATATAATTGAAAAAATGTAACACTCGTCGGAATCGATAACTATAGAACGAATTTAGGGATAGATATGGCAGTGGCAGAGCTACTGGACTCATTACCTAAGGGATGATGTTGAATTGCGGCATTATCAGGATAATCTTAAGTAATTTATGCTAAGATGTATTTGTTTATGTTAAATGACGGGGGAATGCGAAGCGGCAATATGCCCCTTGAGCTTCAGGAGAAGGCTGACTTGCTGCTCAAAGAGTTCATGGCGATCGTTGATGCAACTACCGAAGATCGCCATCTACAGAGGGGTATAGTCCGGAGTCAGCTTCCCTGCAGTATGGTTGCAATATTGGATAAGGAAAGCCTTTTCATTGTAGGGCAGTTTAGCACGCAAAGAAGATTCTCCACTTACATCTATACCCCTGAGTCGATATGGCCTCTCCAGAAGATTAAAAGCAGTGCTCAATGGGAGTTTGGTTTCGAGGATCCGTTCATAATTCGGTTCCCTGCTGGCCTGCTTGATCAAAAAACCGAGCAGCGCCATGAAGAGCTGGAGAGGATAGCATCTGAACATATCGACTCTGAGTTCAGTAGATTCATTGGGCTTCTCAGCCTCTCACGCACAAGGCCGATCTTCGGGCCAGCAGCTCTTGCCATTGAGAGCCAATTGGCACTCCTGCTAATGCCGATAGATGAGGGGGAGAAGGAATTATGACACGATAGCAAAAGCAGCTGAGGAGAGTGGAATGATTATAGAGGTGGCAGGAGATATCCGAGAGGGAAGGTCGGTTGTTAGAGATTTATGGATTTCCCTT